>CAWDGE010000001.1:0-204232 GCA_963801755.1 uncultured Nitrospirales bacterium
CTCTTCTGCGTATTGCTGAGCGTAGCGAGTTTGTGCGCCGCCGGGGTCGGCGAACCGCACAGGGAACCCGAAGGGCCACAACACGGCCAACAATCGACATAGGTAGGCGGTCACCCGCTTTCCCTGTCACACCACCGTACATACGGATCCGTATACGGCGGTTCGGCGGGTTAAGCGACCGGCTAACCAGTAGAGACTTCTCGCAACTGGTCACCTCTCGCCGGGCTTTCGACTGCGCGGTTCGCCGCAAGCGATTCGACACTTCCTCGTCAGCCCTTAGGGCTTCACCCATATCCTCTGTCGGGAAGGCCAGAGTTACCTGGTTATTCAGCCGCTTGTCGCTCATGAGTTCCGCCGTTTACAGACCACTCCGCACGGTTCGGGCCTTCATCCCTACCGGACTACTATGCCCTCTGCTGACTTCTGCCGCTCGGTCACCCGGATTACTCCCGAGTCAGTCTTGATCGAGACAAGCAGCAGATCTCCCGAGGTAAGCCTAACCGCTTTCAGCGCACAACCGCCGGATTTACCAACCAGTGCCCTTGATGGATATGGACTTCGTTGATCACGTGCCAACTCGTCCGACACCGTATGCCTCTATCCGGTTCTTGTTCATCGGCTCGCGCCTTTGCTCCACGCTTCCTTCAGACCCCTCCTCGCGGAGACGCCCTTGCGCTTCGCTATCACTTCACCTCCATCAGGTTGTGAAAGGGACTTTCACCCTCGAGCTGTTAGACATGCTCGGCACACATGGTTTTGCCCACTTTTGCCGAAACAAAAGTGGGTCGTCGCGCGGGGGCCAAACCCAGCAACAAAGAACCTCACGCCGACATGAGAGCAGAAGTGTTAGCCCCTGCTTTTTCTAACTTCCTTTGAGGTGTTCCCAAAAGGCACGTGGGGAGAGAATCAGAAGCGTTCCAATATGCTCTAAGGCCAACAGTTCCTTGTCTCCGGTTACAAAGACTTCAGCCTGGCCCTCTATGGCGTAGGACAATATAGGTAAATCGTCTTGATCCTTGATGGGAACAACCGGGAGAGTACCAACCTGACAGTGCACCGAATCCTGTTGTAATAAGGAAAGTATTTCAGAGAGTACCGAGGAGGGAATTTGAAATTTCTGATGTAGGACGCGTTCCAATTCCTGGAACAAAATATCGGAAACCAGTAAATCGTGAGCAACCAGGACTTCTCTCAGCACATCCGCACACAGGCCGCGTGTACCAAATGCGCTTGCTAGCACATTGGTATCCAGGAACACCCGCATCAGGAAATATCGCGAAAGAGATCTTCATCCGAAAGATAGCCCCGCGCTTCCGCAAACGGCATGGTCTTTTTGCGCAAAGACTCGAATTGCACAAGGCGCAAATGGCGGGCAAGTGCTTCACGGGCCAACGTGCTGCGGGATTTACCTGATTGGCGACTGGCTTTGTCGAGTAGCCGCTCTAGTTCTTTATCCAGTCGAATAGTCAGGGATGTAGACTTCATGTATGACAATGTAAGACATCATGTAGGTACTGTCAATCAATGCCCAGTCCCCTGAACACCGTCGGTGGGCTGGGCACAGATTCTTCGCGGAGCCTGCCCTGAGATTCTATGGTTTATGTCAAGCATTTTGTAATCCGTTCTGGATTAAAGGTTGTGCGGTAGTGATGAATGGACCAAGCGGCTCGAGCAATTTTGCGAGCAATGATCACCAACGAGGCGGTCGTGCTCCAGGCTTGAGTGCGAGACTATTCGTAGATCGGTTTCCAGACTTTGGTTTTGATGGCGGACATCGCGGCGTTCAACAGCAAACGGCGCAACTCGGCGGGGCCGCGGATCCAAGCCCATGAAGGCGACGAACGCATCCGCCTTGCGGAACGGCACGCGCTCCAACGTAGTGGTCAAGCTGATGCCCACCAAGGGCCCGACGCCCACAATGGTTTCCACCCGTTGTTGGGCCTCCTGGTGTTGGGGCGAACTGGCCGCCATGACAGCCATGGTCGCATCAATCTTGGCAATCAACGGATCCACTTTGCCCCTCACGGCCTTGAGTTCGGCGGCAAAGCCGCCAGATGGCGCATCGTCTGCTTGAGCGTGCCTTTGAGGCGGACGATCGTGGCGCGCCGTCGAATGAGCCGATCGAGCTTGCGTTGAGTGGCGGTAGGAGGCGTGTAGGGCCGCAAGCGCGTGTGCTCTTGTGCGATGAGTCGGGCGATCACCTCCGCATCCACCCGGTCGGTTTTGGCCCGAGTGCCCATGGCCTTGGCGTAATGCCGAGTGTCCAATGGATTGAGGAGGAAGACGGTATGGCCTTGGGCCTGCGCCAGGTCCGCCAGTAATTCGTGATAGGCGCCGGTGGATTCCAAGCCGATGCGGCTACCGGCGGGGAGGGATTTCAGCCAAGCCCGCAACGGGGCCCGCTGATTGGGAACACTCTGGACCGGAAAGCTTCGCTCGGCGCACGCCACCACGACGGCGTCTTTAGCCACATCCACGCCGATGTTCAGAACGGGTTGCATCATCGTCGCCTCCTAGAAAGAAATGAATGAATGACGCTGGGGTGGCACACACCAACGTGAGCTTGCGGGTAAATCGGCGGTCAGCATCCCTGCCGCGAGATTCCTCATCGACGTTTGAGGTGTGGGTGGGGAGAGGTCTCAGGGAGTCTGTCCGCCGGGCGGCAGATGTCAGTCGATGTCCCTCGACCCAAGTTCCTTTTAGCTTCTCAAAAAATGAGCTGTAGACACCATACAAGCGGAGTCGAAGGGGCTCAGAATGACAATTTAGTTGAGAACTCCGACGCCTGCCGCCCGGCCCCATGATCGGACGCTCTTGTTCTTGACGGGCTTGTGTGAGCCCCGCGAGTTAGCCCCGTCTCCCCCTACGTCGCGTCCGATCACTCTGATGAGACCGGGCGGGGTGTCAATGGGTTTCGCCACTTTGACCGAAACCAAAGTGGCTCGGCTGCCGGGCCGACACCCGGCAACACAGAACATCACGCCGACACTAAGACGACAGGTATGACCAAGAAACGGTCATGGTCCTTATTCCGGCTCATGGTTTGCCGGTGTCTTGTGTGAAGGGGAAAACTCTACCTCCCCTAACCCCGCCTTACAAAGGCGGGGAATTTTCAAAGAAAGGATTGCCCTCTTGAGATCGTAGCTAGGACCAAGGGTTGAGGTCTGAGGTTGTTCCCCTGGTCCGACGCCTGCCGCCCGTCCCAGGATCGGACGCTCTTGTCGACGGGCTTGTGTGAGCCCCGCGAGTTAGCCCGTCTCCCCTTTCTGCGCGTCCGAGCAATCTGATAAGGCGGGCGGGGCGTCAATGGTTTTGCCCACTTTTGCCTCCACAACAAAGGAGGCGCCCGTCGGGACGCAGCAAGCAATAGCTCGGCTGCCGGGACGAAACCCGGCAAACCTTCCAGATACTGAATGGCTGACGAACGAGGAGAAAAAATAATTAAAAGACTCTACCTCCCCTAGCCCCGCCTTACAAAGGCGGGGGATCTGCAAAGAAAAGATTGCCCTCTTAAGACCTTAGCAATGACCAAAGGTTAAAGCCTCCGGTTTATTCTCCTTGGCCCCCGATGCGGGGATATCCCCGCATCCACTCATGCGTCCCCGCAATCCCCGCAAATCCGAACAACCCCACACAGCGCATAAGCCATTGTTTAACAACATCTTTTTCATTTCGCCGTCATGGCAAGCCCCTTGCGATAGGACGGTTTCAACAATCGCATTCGCAACCGGAAAGGAGGTGAATATTCAAAGGTGCCAAAGGGCGGATTTTCAAATGAGTTCGCGAAACAAGACGACCAGAAATACCAACGACTACTTAACGACTTCACGAGGGAGACAGCCATGAACGTGAAAATTTCTCAGCCACCCGCATCACAGCATCACACTGAGACCCCACCCTCTGAGACCGAAGCCGGTCCATCGGACACCAAGGAGATTATTTATCTGGCCTCCGGCTTACTCATCCTGGTCTTCGGGATTGGCGGCCTCTTGATGTATTCCGAGGAAGCACCCCTGCCTGCCACGGCTTCTCAGGGAATCGAGAAGGCACAAATGGCCAGTGCATTTACCTCCACCGAATTGCAACCGGCTTCTTACGAACCCATGGCATTGAGCCAGTCTTCGGCGGAAGGGACCTTGACCAATACGATCATCCCTACCACCAGCCCTGGTGAGAACCCGCCGATGGCAGAGACGGATGTCTATTTCGCGTTTAATGAGTGGACCTTATCCGACGAGGCAAAGGACACCATCAAAATCCGGATGGAGAATAGGCCGGACGGATGGACCGGCACCATTCGCATCGTAGGACATACCGACGCTCAAGGGCCGGACACCTATAACCGTGCGCTGGGGCTCAAGCGAGCCCAGTCCGTCAAAACCTACCTGATGTCACTTGGCGTGGCTGAGGACGACGTCCAGGTGGACACCTTGGGAAAAGACGGATCGATCTGCCAGGAAGAAACGCCGGAATGTTTTGAACAAAACCGGCGGGCACATGTGGCCTTGCTTCCGGCTTCACCATCAGAAGGAGAAGACCACCAACTGTCGATGGCTCCTGCCAACACAGACAGCTCGGCCGCGGAAGAACTGGTTCTGACAACTGACGAACCATACATCGTCCCTACGGATACTGAAGTCCCCATGCAGGAGGAAATTCAAGAAGAATCTGTCTCTTCCGATCCGCTCGTCACAGTCGAGTCCCTTCCCTAACGCTCTCACCCTGGGTTGACCCACCATGCTGTGGGTCAGCCCGGGCCCGCCCTAACGGCCAGTTTTAGAAATCACCTCTCACGACAATAAAGGAGCCGGTATGAATTACTGGAAGCAACTTCTTCTGCCTCTCGCGTTTTGGCTCACCGGCAGTGTGGTGGATTGCCTGGGCCTTCCTCCCGTTATTGCCCAACCACTGGAACCTGAAGTCACGGCACCCTCTCACAAGACCGGACCGGACATACAACCGGGCTTGATGATTCGCCCCATGTCGGGAGGACCAACCCTCCCCGCCCCCACCGTCTCCACCAATGTCACCACCACCATCAGCGGATTGATCGTACGCACCATCGTCTCGCAGACCTTCCACAATCCCAGTGCCGAATGGGCCGAGGGCATCTATGTCTTTCCTTTACCGGAACACGCCGCCGTGGACCACCTGCGCATGCGGATCGGCAAGCGGGTGATTGAAGGGATGATTCAAGAGCGGGCCGAAGCCAAGAACACGTTTGAACAGGCCAAGCGCAAGGGACAGCGCACCAGTTTACTGGAGCAGGAACGACCCAATGTGTTTACCGCGTCCGTGGCAAATCTCGCACCGGGTGAACCCATCATGGTGGAGATTGAATATCAAGATACGGTCCGGTACGAACAGGGCCGGTTTTCTCTTAGGTTTCCGATGGTCGTCGGTCCCCGCTATATCCCTGGGACTCCCCTTTCTTCAAGCGAAGCCCGGCCACAAGCACCCGGCGCGGGATGGGCGGTCAACACCGACCAGGTTCCCGATGCGTCACGGATTACTCCGCCGGTTCAACATCCCGGCGAAGACCCCATCAATCCCCTCACGCTTCAGATCGACCTGGCTCCCGGTTTCTTCCTTGATCGCGTGGAATCCCCTACTCACCCCATTCGCTTTGAAACCAACGCCAGTGGAAACACGCACATTACATTGGCCGAACGGTCCATCTTTGCAGATCGAGACTTCGAATTGATTTGGACGCCGAAATCCTCCCATGAAACCCAAACGACGCTGTTTCTGGAAGAACACGACGGCGACTCCTACGGCATGCTGTTTTTTCTTCCACCCCAGGAGGCGGAAACCGGACCGGGTGACCTGCCGCGTGAAGTCATCTTTGTTATTGATACCTCCGGGTCTATGGCCGGGGCGTCCCTCGTGCAAGCCAAAGCCGCCCTCGCACTGGCCGTGTCACGACTGACTCCCAAAGACCGCTTCAACATCATTCAGTTTAATTCCATCACCAAACAATTATTCCCGCAAGCCAGGCCGGTGGATCCCCGTTCGGTTCGGCTTGCATTGTCCTATGTGAATGGGCTTCAAGCCGATGGAGGCACGGAAATGCTTCCGGCTGTCGTCCAGGCCCTGGCGCATCAGGAAGACCAGGCTGCTCTCAGGCAGGTCATTTTTATGACCGACGGGTTGATCGGCAATGAGGAGGAACTCTTCGCGACTCTTCACCGCCTGCTCGGCAGGACTCGCTTCTTTCCCGTCGGCATCGGCTCCGCCCCCAATGGATATTTCATGCGCAAGGCCGCGCAATACGGACGCGGCACCTTTACCTATATTGGCACCGGGCAGGAGGTGCAGGACAAAATGCATCGCCTGTTTGTGAAACTGGAACAACCCGCCTTTTTGAATCTCGCGATTGACGGTTTCACCGAGGGAACATGGGATCTCCTTCCTGCTCGGCTTCCTGATGTGTATGCGGGCGAACCGCTCATGATCGCGTTTCAAACGACGAACCTCCCCGACCGTTTCACGGTGTCCGGCACACACGGGACCGAATCCTGGAACAGGGTGATTCCTCTGTCATCCGGCCTTTCCCGCAAGGGCATTGCCGTGCATTGGGCCAGACAAAAAATTTCGCAACTCATGGATCACCATATCCCGTCGACTCAACCTGACCGGGAGGGCGAACGACGACACGCCGTCATCGACGTCGCGCTCCGTCACCATCTCGTGAGCAAGTACACAAGCCTGGTGGCCGTGGAAACGGTTCCCGCCCGCCCCGAACACCAACCGCTGCAATCTCATGCTATGAAGACCAATCTTCCGCATGGCATGCAGTACGAAGCGATATTTGGCTGGCCGCAAACCGCCACACCTGCCGCGCTCTATCTTCTGTTGGGAACTTTGATGCTCTGGATGGGATGGCTTTGTTCACGACCACAGCCCGCACAACCGTGAAAGGTCACATGGGTCGGGTGTTGGCCTGGGTCTTGGTGGTCTTCGGAATCTGGTTCATCGGTCAGGGACTGTGGATTCCCGTGAAAGCTTCGGCCGCGCAATTACTTTTGCAACATGCGTGGGCCAGGACACTCAAGACCCAGCAGCCGGCCAAGCCATGGCCATGGGCCGACACCTGGCCGGTCGGACGACTGCTCGTTCCGCAACACGGCATCGACCAAATCATTCTGGCCGATGCCAGCGGGCGATCATTAGCTTTTGGACCCGGACAGCTTGCTGGAGGTCTGCGGCCAGGCGAACCCGGGATGCTCGTGGTGAGCGGACATCGGGATACACATTTTTCATTTTTGCGTGACGTACAAAAGAGAGGGACGCTTTTATTGCAGACGATTCAGGGAAATTGGATCGGATATACGGTGGAAGACATAGCAGTCTTGGATAGTCGAACCGACAAGCTGTTCAATCATCAATTTAATAACCGCCTTGTCCTTATCACCTGCTATCCTTTTGACGCTCTCGTACCGGGAGGACCGTTGCGGTATGTGGTTATGGCAGATCAGATGACTTCAGAGGTCATGTCGGCGCTAGAGACAGGAAAAGCCCCATAACAGAGTATTACGCGTGGTCTTCTCCTGATTTTACGGACACAAGCGGGCGTCCGAGTCTTCGTAAAACCGGCCGTTTGAACGGCCACCGCACACCAACACCGGTCGGTCACGGTCAGGCCAGGGCTGTCCACTACACCTGGAGCGATTCACTTGGCAAAAAGTTGGCCGATGTCCTTGAATGCCTTGAACTCTAGGGCGTTGCCACAGGGGTCGAGCAGGAACAGGGTGGCCTGTTCGCCGACCTCGCCTTTGAATCGGACGTAGGGCTCAATCACGAACTTGGTGCCACACGACTTCAGACGCTCGGCCAGTGCTTCCCATTGCGGCCATTCGAGCACGATTCCGAAGTGTGGAATCGGCACGTCATGGCCATCGACGGGGTTAGTGTGCGCGTGATTCTGGGAGGCCGTCTTGGGGTGTTCGTGGATCACCAACTGGTGACCGTAGAAATTGAAGTCAACCCAATGGATACTGGAGCGCCCCTCTTCCAGTCCAACCACTTCACCATAGAAGCGTCGGGCTGCAGGGAGGTCGTAAACGGGGATTGCAAGGTGGAAGGGAGAGAGACTCATCAGGAATTCCGATTGGTTTTAGTGGTCAACGAATGGGGACGACACTCGCAGACCATGTCTCCCGTGCTTTCCCCCGCTGTTCCCGTGATCAGGACCGCGTCAGGCCTGACATACGGATGGTTGGTACGTTTGCTCGGTTTTACTGCTTCATGGCTGCAGTGGTAAAAAATGACAGAAAGTAAAGAGCGTGGATAATTTCTCGGCCCCATGGTTTTTTCCTGAATCCTTCTGAATGCCGGCTTGGTACTGGTATCGTTTGAATTAGTACTCGAAAGCGACGCTATAGAGAGCAGGAACCATTTCAGCGCCCATGTGCTCTAATTTCGACTTCATTGGCGCCGCGCTCTTTTCATACGCTTTCCAGTAAAGGTCTTCGTTTTCCCATATCGCGACATTAATGAAGTTGAATTTGCTCTCTGGCTTGACGCTTTTATGAAACTTTCCGCTAATAAACCCCTGTTGCTTGGTGATATTGAGCTTCACGTCCTGCCACCACTTTACGAATTCATCTTCTTTGCCATTCGGGACTGAAAATACGTTAATTAAGGTAACTGGCATGGCGCACCTCCCAATCTTTTCGAGTGGATGAACTACTTTGTAAGGTGTTTAATCGGGTAAAGTACCATCTATTTCCGTCATGATAAACTTACCTATGGCTAACAATGTTTCAAAAATAAGACCAATACCACCAAGCGTAAACCGTCCCTCTGTCGGAGAAAGGAAAAATCATGAGCAAGAATATCAAGGCCGTTTCGACCCAGGAATACAACGCTGTCATCGCCGTCGCCGAGAAGTATGTCGACGGCCTGCGCATCGGCAGCGTCGAGGGTGTCGCAGAAGCGTTCCACAAGGATGCCGTCATGTATGGTTTCACCCATGGTGAACTGCTGGGTGGTCCGATTGCCAACTTGTTCGACTTCGTGAGCAAGAATGGCAAGGCGCCGGAGATCACCACACGTCTGGACGTTCTGGCCATCACGCCGACCACGGCAGTCGTGCGTGTGGACATGGAAAATGACGCCATCGGGGCTGACTATAACGACTACCTGACGCTGATCAAGATCGACGGCGACTGGAAGGTGGTCGCCAAGGTCTATCACCAGTTCGAAGGCTAATTCCCAAACTAAGGACCGCGACATGAAGTCAGACCGCTACGGCGAGACGTACTTTTCTAAAAAGAGGCTTCCTATTCGCAGTCCGCGACGCTGTCGCCGACCGGTCGATGCCGCAGACGGCGTCAATCGCATCTAACACCCGGGAGGATCATGAAAAAGGTCATCGGCAGCGGCGCTGGCAGGTCGGTCGCCGTCTTGCCCAACAACTGGCCGAGCGGCCATCAGCCGCACGCGATTTACCATCAACCCGAACAGACCGATGAGCTGAAGGTGCTGGGTGAACCCACCCGTCCTCGGAAGCCTGCTCGCACTCAACTCGTCAAACAGGGAACTAGAACGGTCCCGTGATACCGGTGGTAAATTTTTCTTTCAGAATCGGTGTGGCTTCCTCCACGTTCACGTCTTTCTGCAGCACATGGGCGACCGACCGCATTTTATATGCTTTAGGCAGCACGGCGGCCAACTGTGCGCTTTTTTCCCATTCCGTCACTAACACATCCGCCACACAGAGATAGGTAATGCCTTCCGGCTTCGGCGGGGGCTGTCCCATCCCGCCACCGCGCATGGCTTGGGCCATCATGGCATTGATGTCCGGCATCCCCCCCATGGATCCCAAATTCCCGGTCTTGCCTCCCATGGCCCCTACCAGACCATTCATCATGTCGTTTGCGCCTGTGCCGACTGCGGTGTGCAAGGGAGTGCCGCCACTGCCGAGTCCGGACCCGAATCCGGATTTCGCCACGGTTTCCGGTGTCACATGGTCCCCGGCCTTATGACAATAGACGATCTGCGTCTGCAGCCAATAGGCCGCTTGTTGTGGGTCGGACAGCACCTGATAGCCCTTCGCCTTCAATCGGGTGGCGAGATCCGTCGGTGTCACATTCTGATTTTCAGACGTGTTGCGAGCCTCCACATAGATCGTTTTTTCATTATTCGGCGGAAGGAGAATCGACGTGTCATTCATTAACCCCGACCGTAGCACGTTGCTGCATCCGGTTGCCGTCAGGATCAGAGAAAGGAGCAACAGTCGTCTGGTCATGGTGATCCTCATAGCCGACATCAAAAATGCCCGGCTACCGCCGCGCTGAGCTTCTGCTGCAACAACGGTGTCGCTTCGGGTTCGTCGAGTGTTTTCTGATGGATGCTGGCCGCCAGTCTGGTCTGGTACACACCAGAAGACAGCGTCGAAACCGATTGGATATTAGGGAGGGAACTGCCGGACATTTGATGTTGGGTTATCTGGAGATCGGCGACACAGGCATAATTGATATTTTCGTTGGCATCGGGCTCCGAAGAACCGCCGAACATCCCGCCGACCGCACTCCCGATGCCGCTGATGACGTCGAGCCCCATCGAGGCGCCGGTGCCGATGATCGCTCCCTGCGGACCGGCCATGCTCGCGATGCCCGTCAATCCATGCAACCCGCCCATGATCGAAGAGCCGATTCCCGAGCCATACCCGCCCGCGACCATTTCTTCAACGGGCAGTTCGACTTTGGTCTGGTTGCAATAGACGATGTTCGTCAGGATCACAAAGGCCGCCGTGTTCGGATCCTGCACGATCTGATACCCTTTGGCGCCTAAGCGAGAGCCGAGGTCGCTCAGGGTCACGGCTTGATTGTCGGATGAATTGCGGTTTTGTACGAAGACGGTTTTCGCGGTGGCCGGCGGCAGGATGACACTGTTGCTTGAGAGTAAATCCGTGTCCTTGATGTTTGATGAACATCCGGCGAGGAGCAGCGCGCACATCCACAAGGCATGCGGTCGATACATCGGGTCCTCCTCACACGCAAAGGGTGTGGATTGTGGGCGCGCCGTGCGGCGACGGTGCGCGTCCTGTCTGGTGATGTGGGAGGCTATTGTGCTTGGTGTCCGTCACAACGTCAAGGACGTCGCGACAGTCTTTAGCAATCCCGTTCGTCTGTATGGTTTGGTTAATGAACCACCTCGCCAGGACCTGCCGTCGACTCGTCCGTCAGCCAATTAAGAAGATATCCTGGACAGCTATTTTTATCGTTTGCCATACCGGAGACGCTCAAACCCCTTTATCCCTCACAACCACCCCTTCCGCTTAAAGTACCAATACGGAGCGATTCCGGATAACACCATGGCGCACAGGGCCAGGGGATACCCCCACCACCAATGCAGTTCCGGCATCACATCAAAATTCATCCCATAGATGCTCGCAATTAAGGTGGGAGGCAGAAACACCACGGCTGCAATGGAAAAGATCTTGATAATTTGATTTTGCTCAATATTAATGAGCCCCATTGCCGCATTCATTAAAAAATTGACTTTTTCAAACAGAAAGGTGTTATGCGGCAGGAGGGAATCGATATCACGTAAAATTTCTCGAATCCAATCGCGTACCGTTTCATCCCCACGCCCTCGACGCTGGAGGAAGGCTAAGGCACGTTGGGTATCCATTAAACACAACCGCACCTTCCCATTGCCATCTTCCTGCCTGGTCAGGGAATCGATCGCCCCCTGTAGATTCCGGCCCTCTTTCGCCAGTACCGTTTGACTGATGGTCTCCAAAGCCAAATGTGTGGCTTCCAATTGGTCGGCCAGATGTTCAATTTTCAGTTCAAACAAAGCCAGGAGAACCGACAATGGATCCCGGATCAGATCCAATTCATGTCGGGCTCTCCGCCGCAACAGACGAAACAACGGGATGGGATGATCGTGTAAGCTGATGATACAATTGTCTTTGATCGTAAAGGCCACCGCCCTCGTGGTGGCACGATGATCTTCTTCCTGAAAAAAGAAGGAATAGATATGAAGGCTATCCTCTCCTTCATTGACGCGGGCACTGGCTTCAATTTCCCGCACCTCCTTGCTAGTAGGGAGAGGCTGCTCGTACAGAGTCTCAACCATTTGCCGCTCGTCGTCCGTGGGAGCGGTGAGATCAATCCACACGGGCACGTGCAAAGTATTCGAAATCTCCGGGACGGGCAAAGCCTGGAACTTTCCATCCTGTAAGGCATAGGCATTGATCACTTGTCGATCCTCTCTTGTTCGCGAGATCGAAAAGAGTATCCCTTCAGTGAGATACTTCGTCCGATCCCCGACTCGGTACCCCCAGGCCCCTGCAAACAATTTATTACCGGAATGGCCACCTCATCAAAGGCACATCCGGATTGGAAGAGCCATAACAATGCGACGGTTTTACATCAACGTAATTCGATGAAGCAAGCGATACACCCGCCAGGCACACTGTTGCCTTATTCGGCGATAACGAGGCGAACTGCTCCCGGTGTCAATGAGCCGAGGGTTCGTGAGAACCCTGAAGACTTTTCTATTCCGGCGTGAATCAGGAATAGGGCAGAGTAGGAAAAGGATAGTGCAAACCCTGCTGGCAGGAGCCGTTCTTCTCCTGGACCGATGAAGTGGATTCAGGGCTTTAATGCACCAATTCCGGAAGTGGCCCCACCTCAACAAGCGAGGGAGTGGGTTCCTGATAGGAGTGCAGATACGAATGATGGTCGTGCATCGTCGCCCCTTCAGGGAGCAGGTCGTAGAGTGGACCGAGTTTTCCACGGATTTTTCTGGCATAGAAATTTGGAAGTACTGCGGTTTCCCCTTCCAGAAAATTCCGGACCGACAGATCCGTATCCATTAATCTTCGGATTTTCGTGTGGTGATATATCTGGCCGAACCCACTCGACACCGACCGAATGAAATTCAACCATCTCGGAGTCCAGCCCCGATTCACCATCGCACGCTTCGCAATCATCGGCCAGGAAAACGCGTGCTGCGACAGATCCACGACATGATCATAAAATTCCGGCCAGGCATAATGCTTGGGACGCACATTCATCGAGTGAAGGTTATCGAGAAAATGAAAGGGAAATGGCAGCACCCGCCCTTCCCGTTGCAATTCCCGGTTAAAGGGGGCCGATTGACCAAATGCCGTAATCAGGTTAAACGCCGGAAAAGCCCCTGGGGCGAGATCCAAAAATTGCTTGGTGAGTTCAAAGGGCTCAGGTCCCTCGATCTGAATCCATTCCCAACACAAAATTGACCTGGACATAGGGGATATAGCGAAGGATCAAATTGATATGATCCGCCACCTGCTTCACTTTTTCCTGTCCGGTATGGCGGCCCGTCCTGGATTTTTCTCCCATGTCATACCACGACTCAATGCCCGGCAAAATCGCCTTGAATCCATTTGCGCGTAATCGCTTGAGATGGGGCTCGGACAGAAGCGACAGCGTACTTTCTGCAACAAAGTCGATACTATTGGGGGGAATCGCCGTTTCGATTGCCCTCATATACTCCTCAAACCGGACCCCGAAATTCGGGTCGTGCCAGGCCACAATCGGTCGCTTCAACTTTGTCCGAAGAAATTTGAGATCCTCGCTGATCTGGTCAAATGACAAGGGCTGATAATCAACATTGGCGTCCACACAAAACCCGCAGGTATAGGGACACCCCATGCTGCCGATCATGGGCACCATTTTAAAGGATGTGGGAGCTTTGGCGATGGTCGGCTCGATGAATTTCCACCGTTCCTTGACTCCCGGCAACTCGGTCGGCTGTCGAGCCGCGGCGAGCTGGACCCCAAGAGGACGATGCTGCGCACAATCCACCAGAATATCCTGAATCAGGGTTTTGTCGGTAAACCCCACCACATAGTCGAAATACTTGGCGGCATCTTGCGGATAGCTGCGCGCATGTGGCCCGCCTATCACCGTCACGGCTCCGCGAGAGCGATACATATTACTAATGGCATAGGCGGTCAACGCCGATCGGGTAAAGGCCCCGATAAACACAATATCCGTCTCGTTCAGCAATTCCTGGTGGAGATCTTCTCGGCCGGTGTAGCACACAAAGCGCACCTGATGGCCCAATTCCTCACACCACACCCCGACGACCTGCGGCATAATGCTCGCCAGATTTGGATTCATCACGCGGGTATAGAGGGATTTCGTGGGACCCTTGGTGACAAGATCCAGAATAGTCACTCGAAGTGAGCGCATAGAAACCTCCGGAGGAGAAGGAGAAAGTGTGTTAAAATGGCGTGCTTAATTTAGAGGGGGAAAAGCGAAGGGGAATCTAGAATTTTTTAAGGTAAATTAATTCTAAAGGTTTGTCAACTAAAGTCCAACACCATGAGGGGAGGTAAAAATAGTTGGATAAAAGACGAGAGGCCCGCCGAGCCAACTCGTCGCGCATGAGGGAGAACCCTTGGCCTATCAGTTTCGTAAGGTGGGATTGGACTGGAACGTCCTTGCAAAATCCGATTTCGTAAAAGCGGTGGAAGATATCGACGTCTTCGGCAGTCGAACTTCATACCTTGAAACCGCGCTCTGAAGTTACGGCTCTTCTCCTCATTGCCTGTTATCCTTTCGATTCGTTCCTACCAGGAATGCGGTTGCGTTGTATGGTGACGGCAAGGAAAGTAAAAGCGGAAGCGGAATTCGTTCGGAAAGAAGGACCCAACGGGAGAGGTCGAAATGCGCTGACCTCTTCCCCAGTCACAAATCCAAAAGCAAGTTGGGACACTATATGCCCACAGGACTAATGTTCGCCAGACCGTGGCGACCATCCGGCAAAGATTGTGCTGATTTTCCCAATATAATAAAAAAGTAGTACCTCCGGTTTCTGAGAAACTTGTCATACTTTCGGGTTCCTGGAATCGCGCAGTAATCGCGTAGATAGGGTTGCACCAGTCTCGGCGCAATACGTATTAATTCGGCGCGCCGGTCTCCATCCAACCGGCAAGCTTCGGTCACGTTGCTCGTAATATCTCGCTCTGCCTGGACGATGAAGCCGGCCTCTGTTGCCTGTTTGTAGAATGTCTCCATGGCTCGGCTACGTTTATTGGTTTTGCGGTAGTCCGCCAACAAGCAAACACCCTCGGGTTTGAGGACCCGAGCCACTTCCTTAAAAAACCTGCCCAGATCTGCATAAAGGTGGCTGGCCTCGACATTGATTACCACGTCAAACCGTTTTGACTCGAACGGCAGACTGTGAGCGTCTCCGCAGTGGTAGGAAATGGGGTAAGGAAATCGAATCTGAGCTTGCTTGCAAAATTCGGTCGCCGCTTTCGAAGCATCAAAACCGGTGATTTCCTTCGGTCTGAACAATTTCACCACATGACGCAGTCCGCCGCCTCGCCCGCATCCGATCTCCAAGAGGGAATACTCATGCCACTTCTCTAATCCGCCGAATTCGATCAGGCTTTGGTACATTTGGATTTGATACTGTTCTGCCCCTGCCTCTCCTTCCACGAGCGAACTCACTGGGGAAAAGCCATAATTATTCGTGGCGACCTCGTCCCAGCCACGCATACGGTAGAGCCAATTATAGAACGGTTTTGCCAGTAAACGTTTCGATAACTTCATCGACGCGCCTTTCTCTTTCGCCTCGCCATTTCGACCGCTCTCAGGCAGTGTGCATTGCCGCGGCACCGAACAAACCCGCAAATCGCCTGCGGCATTATGTTCGCCAGAATTTGATTCATGCCTCTTGCAAAGAGAGAATTTGTGGGACCTTTGGTAGCCAGATCCAAAATCATCACCCGACGTGGGCGCATAGATAACCTCTTAAAAGGTGGGAGAACAGAAAATTTAAGTAGAGGGGAAAAAAAGGAGTCTCCTGAAGCTGCCTTACCGTAAAGGAAATCCTGCAATGAGGTCAAGGAAAACCAGTTGCATTAGAACTGATCTTCCTGTACGGTTTTGTAAGAATCGACCGTCTTGCAGGGTCCAAGCCATTCTCCGGCTGTTCTGGCCGGTGCCGTAGCCTAAACCTCCTCAGACCGGCCTCGATACGCAACCTCAGCAATGGACAATGTCGTCCGTGCTGCGTCCGGTTGCCCCTAACAAAGGAACCGACTGTCATGCCGAATCAAAAACGACGAAAAGACCTCCGCAACGTCGCCATCATCGCTCACGTCGATCATGGCAAAACAACTTTAGTCGACGCCCTGCTGAGGCAAACCGGCGCGCATATATTCAAAGAAGGCGAAACCGTCATTATGGATTCGAATCCATTGGAGAAAGAACGTGGGATTACCATTTTTTCGAAAAATGCGTCCCTCCTCTATAAAGATACCCGCATCAATCTCGTTGATACGCCAGGCCATGCCGACTTTGGCAGTGAAGTCGAACGAATTCTGCGAATGGTGGACGGCGTGCTCTTGCTCGTGGACGCCTTTGATGGCCCGATGCCCCAAACCAAATTCGTCCTTAAAAAATCATTGGAACTGCATCTCAAACCCATCGTGGTGATCAACAAGATCGATCGCCCCAGCGCCAGGCCTGAAGAAATCGTGAATCAGACTTTTGATTTGTTTTGTGAACTCAACGCGACCGACGAACAATTAGATTTCCCCATTGTGTACGCCTCCGGCAAAGAAGGACGGTCCACCCTGGATCTGAGTGATCCTGCCGTCGACATGAAGCCCTTATTGGACACCATCATCCATCGGGTCCTGCCGCCAGTGGCTGATCCTGAGCAACCGTTTCAAATGCTTGTAACCATGTTGGAATATGACTCCTATATCGGTCGTGTGGCTGTGGGACGGATTGTCCATGGCATGATTGAAGTGGGCAATCAGATCGTCGCCGTCAAACGGGATGGCACCATTTCCCGAGGCAAGGTCACCAAGCTCCTGGCCTATCAGGGTCTCACCCGCGTCGAAACTGATTCCGCTCAAGCTGGGGACATTATTTCCCTGGCCGGACATCAAGACGTACGGGTGGGAGAAACCTTAGCCTCTCCTCAAAACCCGACAGCCTTACCAACTGTCAACGTTGATGAACCAACCATCTCCATGAACTTCTCTCATAATACCAGCCCCTTGGCCGGAAAAGACGGGGGGCGCTTTCTCACGTCGCGACACATTCGGGAGCGCCTGGCTCACGAAGCCATGATGAATGTGGGCATTAAAGTGGAGGAGGCCGACGGTGGCGAGCGATTTACCGTTTCGGGACGAGGCGAACTCCATTTGTCCATTTTAATCGAAACCATGCGTCGGGAAGGGTTTGAAGTAGAAGTATCCCCGCCCAAAGTTATTTACAAAGAGATGGACGGCGAAACTCTGGAACCCGTCGAACTCGTGGTCATTGAGGTGGACCCCGGTTATCAGGGTTCGGTCATCGAAGCGCTCGGCAGCCGGAAAGCCGAAATGAAAGACCTGCGGATCAGCGCGGTCGGCACTGTCCGCATGGAATTCCACATTGCCTCGCGTGCCCTTTTGGGATTTCGCGGTGAATTATTGAGGATGACCAGAGGAAGCGGAGTCATGTCACAAATTTTCTATGAATACCAGCCCTTTAAAGGAGAGATTCCTCATCGTTCGACTGGAGTCCTCATTGCTCATGGTCCTGGACAAGCCGTGGCCTATGGCCTCTGGGGTCTTCAAGACCGGGGAGAAATTTTTCTCCATCCTGGAGTCGATATTTACGAGGGCATGCTGGTTGGGGTCAACAACAAAGGCAACGACCTCGTTGTGAATGCCCTTCGCGAGAAGAAACTCACCAATATTCGAGCGTCTGGAACCGATGAAGCCATTCACCTCATTCCGCCACGGGAAATGACCCTGGAATTTGCCTTGGAATTCATCGAAGATGATGAACTGGTCGAAGTGACTCCAAAAAATGTACGCCTGCGTAAGCGCTACCTCACCGACAACGAACGTCGGTCGGCTCGCAACCTGTCCAAGAAGGCTCAATGAGCTCCGCCTTCTTCTAATTTTTCCCCTGATTTTTTGGCCTCGCCCTCACTAAACCGTGGCGGCGAGGCTTATGGCCCTTCTCCCCGTTTCAACCCGCAAGGCTTGTGAACAAATGGATTGTTCGACTTGCTCGGATAAGCATTAACCAGACCCTATCCTGGACACCTCCTACTCAGGCCTTTCTCAACAATCTTTCCAAAATCGGCTTGGGGAGCCTGGCGAACACTCCTGGCTGCGCCTTCTATTTTCAGAATAACCGGCTTGAGTATCTATCAGGCAGATGTCTGCCCTACTCGCAATAAGATTTTGACCACTTAGGCGTTTTCTCCTCTTAAGTGCTTTCCTCTTTCATCATTTTTACGTATAATTCAGGCCCTACCGTCCAGCCGGGAAAAAGCCTTGGTGGCAGGGCCAATCACCCGATAGCAGTCCATCCCATTGTGGAGCAGGCATGAACAACAATTTTTTCAAAGGACATGGCTTGGGGAATGACTATATTGCCCTCGACCCAGCCAAAATGTCTTTTAAATTAACACCGCGGACCATCCGGGCTCTCTGTGACCGGCATTGGGGAGTGGGAAGTGACGGCATCCTGGCACTCGGCCCTTCCAAAAAAGCCGACTTTGGTCTGCGCATATACAACCCTGACGGGAGCGAGGCGGAAAAGTCCGGGAATGGACTGCGGATTTTCGGCTGCTATCTGTACCACACCAAGCAAACGAGGAAAAAACACTTTACCGTAGAAACCAAGGGCGGCCTGGTTGAGATCCATTTGGAACTCAACGGTCATGGATACGTGAATGGAGCCACAGTTGACATGGGACGAGCCTCGTTTCAACCCATCTCTCTCCCCTGCACCTTACGAGTGCCGGAATTGATTCAACAGCCGGTTAAGGCGGCAGGCCAATCTCTCCGTTTTACTGGTGTCAGCGTCGGCAATCCGCATTGCGTGGTGTATAGGAAACAGGAAGAACAATGGACCCGCCAGGACCTTCTGGAAATCGGCCCTGAACTGGAAAACCATATTATTTTCCCGAAACGAACCAATGTCCAACTGGCCGTTCCGACCGGGCCTCGGGCCATTTCTATTTTGATTTGGGAACGGGGTGCGGGAGAAACACAAGCCTCGGGATCCTCTGCCTGTGCGGCTGCCTGTGCCGGAGTAAGATTGGGATTAGTCAAAAGCCCCGTACGGGTAAACTCCCCTGGAGGAACATTGGATATTACCGTCGATCCTCAATACAACATCACCATGAAGGGACCTGTCACCGAAGTGGCCAGAGGGGAAATTAGTCAAGCCTTTATAGACAGCCTGCGCTAATGTGTAATCCACTCCCCACTTCCGGGCCGATTGTCTGGGTTACTCTCAGCCCATTGGAATTTCCTTGTAGATAGGCTAGGACATTCCGTCTGTACTGCTCGGATCACTCTCACTTCCAACAGGGTATGGTAGTCCCCGGCTTTCCATCTTGAATAATCCTTAATAATTCTTTCTCTGGTTTTTTCTGGACTGTCTTCAGTCTGAGGCCGGCAAGCCATGGCGTCATGGCTATCCGCCACCAGACCATCATCCAGACCTTTCGCCCCGTGACAATTCAGGCGATAGGTCCGATACAGATTTTCCCAAAATTCCATATGGGCAGTGGGACCATCTACCAACACTTTTCCCACAAACAGTATGAGCACACCATCGCCATACGAACATAGAAACGAGTATCCACCCATTTCCCTTTTAGTCTGATTTATTCTGGTAACGTTGGAAACTCAAACGGAATCGGTTCGCCGGTCAATGCGTTCATGAAGGCAATAAGGTCAGTTTTCTCTTGTGGCGTCAATCCCAGTGGTTTCATCAACAAACTCAACTGGGGATTCGCATTCCCTCCTTTATCGAAAAAGTCGACAACTTCCTCTAATGTTTTAAAAGCGCCGTCATGCATATACGGGGCGGATTCAGTAATGCTTCGAAGCGTTGGAGTTTTAAATGCTCCTTTATCGCGTTCTCGAAGGGTCACATAATACCGGCCCAAATCTTCTTTCATCGGTCCTACCTGCGGCACGCCGAGGTTGTGAAACTGGTTATCCGTAAAATTAGAATCGTTGTGACACAGGATGCACCGGCCTTTTCCCTTAAACACGTCCATCCCACGTTGCGCGTCTTCGCCCATCGCTTTGGGATCACCTAAAACAAATTTGTCAAAAGCCGAATTGGTGGAGATAATCGTCCGTTCATAGGCGGCTATCGCTTCCGCGATTCCCTGAATATTCACATCGGTTCCCAGGGCGGATTGGAATTGCTCGCGATAACCTTTGATCTTGCCGAGTTTGACCACCACATTTTCATGGGTTTCCGCCATTTCAACGGGATTGTGGATCGGTCCGATGGCTTGTTCTTCTAATGACCCGGCTCTCCCGTCCCAAAATTGGAAGGGATTAAATGCCGTGTTGTAGACAGTTGGCGATTGCCGGCCTCCTCGCAACCCTCCAACGCCCACCGATGTTTGGTTGGGATCGGCAAATCCCGCAACGGGGTTATGACAAAAGGCGCAAGAGATCGCATTGTTTTGGGATAACCGTCCATCAAAGTAGAGCTGCTTGCCCAACGAGATTTTTGCGGCATAATTCAGATTAGCCGGTGGTGTGGGGACTGCCGTCGGAAGCGGGCCAATATCCGGAACCCTATGACTATCCACCGTGATCATTCCTAATGAGGAATCAAATCCAGGCTCACTCCCCATCCCGATTGAGGCAATCATGAACAGTCCCATCATCCCGCACATACCGGCGCCAACTTTCCCCTTCGTGCCTGTCCCCATTGCTTCATTTCCTCCCGATTGAATTAGTCACCTTCACGCCAATTTTTTTCGCTCAAGAGCATCCCGGACAACTGACAATTGAGAGCAATCTTTTTGAATAATTCAGTGTACCTCGAATTTCTGTAATATGATAAGGCCATTCACACAAATATGAAAGAGATGCTCCCCCCTGGTCTTTTCAGGTAAATTCCCAATGCAACAGGAGAGCTGTGCTGCCTGCTCAGAAACTATGATCCATATTATTCCATCTTCTCCTAATCCCACATGAACAGCCAATTCTATCCTATTGATGCCGTCGTTCCTCAATTACTACAGACGCTGAGGCAACACCGCATCGTTCTCCTCTCCGCACAGCCTGGCGCGGGGAAAACGACACAGATCCCGCTGGCCCTTCTCCATGAACCGTGGCTGATTCCCAAGACCATCATCATGCTGGAGCCCCGACGGTTGGCTGCGCGTGCAGCCGCACGCCGCATGTCTGATCTCCTGGATGAAGCCGTCGGCACCACCGTTGGATACCGAACCCGGTTGGATACCAAAATCAGCCCGAATACCAAACTGGAGGTGGTAACCGAAGGCATTCTCACGAGAATACTTCAACATGATCCGTCCTTACAGAACTACGGCCTGGTCATCTTTGATGAATTCCATGAACGCAGCCTGCAAGCCGATTTGGGTCTGGCCTTTTGTCTGGAATCCCAGAAGGTATTTCGAGAAGACCTTCGTCTTTTGATCATGTCGGCCACACTGGATATTGCAGCCATTTCGCAACAATTGAAACAGGCTCCAGTGATCACCTGCGAGGGCAAGATGTTTCCCGTCGAAACCCGCTACGTCGGAAAACCTGATCTCAAAAATTTCGCCAGACAGGTGGCACAGACCATTCATCGTCTGCTGAAGACGGAACCGGGCAACCTCCTGATCTTTCTTCCGGGTGCCGGAGAAATCCGGCAAG
Organism: uncultured Nitrospirales bacterium; assembly: GCA_963801755.1. Classification (GTDB taxonomy): domain Bacteria; phylum Nitrospirota; class Nitrospiria; order Nitrospirales; family UBA8639; genus Nitrospira_E. The sequence goes on from CAWDGE010000001.1 coordinate 21,668, forward strand.
TGGAGCAATTTTTGTCGAAACTTCCGCTTGGCCCACAGATCCTTATCGCTCCGCTGTTCGGTGATCTGTCCACGCACGCCCAGGACCAGGCCATTCTGCCGCCGCCTGCCGGATGGCGAAAAGTGGTCTTATCCACCAACATTGCCGAATCCAGTCTGACCATCGAAGGCATTCGCCTCGTCGTCGATACCGGACTCATGCGCGTGCCCCGTTTTGATTCACGCAGCGGAATGAGCCGGCTAACCACCCTCACGGTCTCACAACAATCGGCCGAACAGCGTCGCGGGCGTGCGGGGCGCCTGGAACCCGGTCTGTGTGTGCGGTTCTGGTCTGAGGCCGAGCAGCACTCCTTTACCCCGCGCACCGCACCGGAAATTTTGGATACGGACCTGACCTCTCTTGCGTTGGAATTGGCTCAATGGGGAATTCATGATCCACAGGAATTGCTCTGGCTGGATCCTCCACCTTCGGGGGCCATGACTCAGGCACGACAGCTTCTTCACTCCCTTGGCGCATTCGATGCCCAGGGCCACATTACCGATCATGGCCGGTCTATGGCCGACCTCCCCATGCACCCGCGGCTTGCGCATATGGTTCTGAAGGGAAAGGGGCTGGGAGCTGGAGCCTTGGCATGTGACCTCGCCGCATTCTTAAGCGAACGAGACCTGTTCAAGGGATCCACCGCACGAGAGCAGGCCGATCTTCGCACCAGGTTTGATGTGCTCTATGCTGGCGCCCATGCCCAGAGGGATACCGGATCCTTGGATAGGGGAACCATCAAACGTATTCGCCAAGTCTCTCAGACATGGCAACGGACGCTTCACATCACGACTCCTCGACATGTCCCCAAACAGCAGATTAATCAGATGGGTGCGCTCCTGGCGTTGGCCTACCCCGACCGGATCGCTCAACGACAATCAAATGAGGCAAGACGATACCGGCTGGCCAATGGGCGAAGCGCAAGATTCCATCACCCGGATCCATTGGAGCATGAAGAATGGCTCGTCATCGCAGACCTTAACGGCGCGCCAGCAACGGCACTCATCTATATGGCTGTCCCGATTTCACGTGAAGATCTAATTACGCATTGCGGGGATCTCATACAGTCAACGGATTCTGTGATGTGGGATGGATCAACGCAAGCGGTCCGATCCATCAGGCAACGACGATTGGGAGAACTCATTCTGGAGGTAAGCCGCCTTCCCGATCCCGATCCTGATTTGGTGTTGACCGTCCTTCTCGAAGGCCTTCGACACAGGGGCCTCTCCTGTTTGCCCTGGACCCCCACTCTCAGAAACTGGCAGGCGCGCGTCCAATTTTTGCGTCGCGTCACGGAACCGGGATCTGCCTGGCCGGACGTCTCGGATGACACACTGCTTCACACATTGAACCAGTGGCTTGGCCCCTATCTCACCAATCTCTCAAGGCTCAATCAGCTGAAACAGATCGATCTTGCCTGGCCGCTTCAAGCACTCCTCTCTCCGGAACAACGGCGAACGCTCGACACCCTGGCGCCCACCCATCTCAACGTGCCCACAGGATCCCACATTCCTTTGGATTATCTGTCAGGAGAGATTCCCGTTCTGGCTGTCCGCCTCCAGGAAATATTCGGACAATGCGACACGCCACGTTTGGTCAGCGGCAAAGTGCCCGTTCTCATTCATCTGCTCTCTCCGGCAAGACGCCCCGTTCAGGTCACCCAGGACCTCACAAGTTTTTGGGCCACCGGATATCAAGCGGTTAAAAAGGAATTGAAGGGCCGCTACCCCAAACACTTCTGGCCCGACGATCCTCTCCAAGCTCGGCCTACTCGAGGGATTAAAAAACGGTAGGCCAGTAATGAATCATTCCTAGCGACATCGCATACATGCGGTTCTGAAGTACATTGCCATAGTTCAACCCTCTCGCTAAGATTCCTCCAGACCATGGATAAAACCAACCCGGACAGATGGCACGGATCATATATTTAGTCTCAAAAGTACATGAGAAGGGCGTCTAATGAGTAGCAAAGAATTACTTGCACAAGCCCTGAAAATGTATCTAATAGATCCCTTACCTCTGTTGCTTAATGGTGTGGAATGAACCCGTTTCAAAGTCATCCCGATGACAAATTATGAAAATTCGAGATTAAGGATTGGTTTGATGCAGCTGATCCAGTCGCGTGAGATGTACTCCTGTTGCTAGTGGCCGACGAAGACTTAATGAATATCGAAAGGTTCTTGAGAGCATTCCAGGTGTGGATCCTCCAGAGGACAAGATACTTAAAGTAAAGGAAGAGGTAGAATGGTTACAGGGTAAGCTTCACGCTTTCACATTTACACTATTCGATGAATATTGGTCGACTCATTCCTTGAAGGATAAAACAATTTCTTAAGGCACCTACTTCTGAACATCCGAACGAGAAAAGATCGCACTCCTCAACACCCACGAAATTTTTCCCGATATCCTTAATTGCTTTTATTATGCAGAATTTTTAAGGTAATCCTGCTCAATAAATGCTGACACAGGCCTTTTCATTCTCGACCTTGGGAGCTCATTTCCTTACAGCTCCCGGTCAAAAATTTCCTTCCTGTGTACTCCAAAAAAGACTATTGCCTTAATCTGTTAGACCTCTTGCAGGGCATCATCGCCTTTTTCAGGAAAGGTTTGTTATGGTGAACCACCCATGCAGAACGGCCCATATCCCCTAGGTAGGCCTTTTTTCTTTATTTTTCTCTCTTCACGATTAAGGAACCTGAAGTCATGAAACTACTATCCAGCATCCTATGCATACGCGCCTGTTCTCTCCTCGCCTATGCTTCCCTCCTCCTATCTGGAACTCCAGGGTTGGCAGAACCCGGAATTGATGGCTTCCGCGACTTAAAATTTGGCATGACGGAACAAGACGTATCCGCGTTACCTGCCTGCAGAAGCTCGACGGAATGCCTCTATGAACTTACCGATAAAAATCGATATTTGGAATTAACCTACTTACCCGACAAAGTCCCTGGCACACCGGAACCGATCGGGAAACTGGCAAAGATTACCATCGATATGGGGCAATTCACCGAAGAATGGTTCCAGCAGTTACAGATTATCTTAGGAGATAGTTATCACCTCACACAGGACCTCACCGAACCGACCAAGCAATCGTTTCTTGCTGGAAAGCAAAACGAGCTGAATTTGGGTTTTGAAGAGGGACAGGTATTATTGAAGGTCGTACGCCGCCCGTTCGGGAACCTGGCGTTGAAGGTCGTGTATCAAAATGTTTCCCTTGCCAAAACATTCATTCAACAGAGTCAAGTCGCGGCGACTGCCTCCTCCAACTGAACTTCCTGGTGGGAGACCAAGTGCCCCATATCATTGAGTGTTGAGCTGTTTCCCCTATTCCTTACCCTCTCTTCGTGTCGAGGATTAGGAAGCTTGTTTGGGCACGGAAGCAATTATAGGCACCAGCAGGCGAGGTCGGAGACTTTCCTCTCTCACAAAGAAGGAAATGGGCAGTGTCACCACCCCCGTTTTCCGTTGTTGATGCATCAATTTTCGCCAACACCGCCGGCACAGATCATGATCCTTCAACGAGACCGCACGTCCTAATTTACTGGAATGGGGATTTCGTCTTGGAGAAACAAAGACTTTGACCTCACTACTACATTTGGCACAACAGGTCACACCGGTCACACTGCCTTTTGACGCACGGTGGGTTACCAGGCCAACGTTTTCAACCATATATTTTCGTTTTGGTTTCCATGCTTGTTCCTGTGTCATAACGGATTCAGGTATATCCCATGCGAGCATTCGTCTCATGGCCCCCTCCTTGGAAAGAATGGTAGGAAGATTAGTATCTATTGCCTTGAGCAAGGGATATGCCGGGGATCGTACCGGATAAGATAGAGAAGAAAAAAGCTTGTGAAAACAAAAGATAAGAGATCCAAGGTCCAGAAGGCTGGACTCAGAAAACTAGGCAGGTTGCGCGGTGGACGGGCATCTCTTTCCTGTTTAAAGTCACTGGAAAGTTGACACCTGTTGGAACCTTTGACAGACAAAATGAGAGCGGAAACATTCCAAATCTATTGAGGAGGTTGTTCATTATACGAGACCAGAATTGACTGGAACATCCCTCGGATTCTGGCAAGGCAACCAGACGCCCCCTCCCAGGTTGGTAACCGTACGTCCCTTACATGTATCACACCCTTTCCGGTGCCGATTCATTTAAAATCAGCCAATAGAGCCCAAGGTTTTGAACCGCCTGAGAGAACTCTTGAAAGTCCACTGGCTTGCGAACATAACTATTGGCTCCAAGTTGATAACTTTTCACAATGTCCTGCTCTTCCTTGGACGACGTGAGAACAACCACCGGGAGAAACTTTGTCCGGTCATCAGCTCGCAAGCGTCGAAGCACTTCCAGCCCATCAATCTTGGGGAGCTTGAGATCCAACAGGATAATTTGAGGCATGTGGCTTAAATCACGACCGGCATGAGCTCCGGTTCCAAATAAATATTCCAACGCCTCCACGCCATCACGGGCCACCACGACTTCATTTTTTATATTGTTTTTCTTGAGCGCCCGCATCGTCAGCTCTTCATCATCGGGATGATCTTCCACTAGCAGAATTGCTTTGTTCGTCATTTTCTCCTCCTTTGTTTCCCTTACAACGTAAAATGAAAGGTTGCGCCTTCGCCCACCACTCCCTCTGCCCAAATTTGACCGCCATGCCGTTGAATTATACGATGCACTGTCGCCAGGCCCACACCCACTCCCGGATATTCAGTATAGGCATGAAGCCGTTGAAACGCCCCGAAGAGTTTATGGACATAGGTCATATCAAAACCCGCCCCATTGTCGGTGACAAAGTAGGCGGCCTGCCCTTTGTATTGTCCATAACCAAATTCGATACGGGGGTGGGCTTGTTGCTGGCTAAACTTCCAGGCGTTACCTAGCAAATTCTCTAAAACCGCCCGAAGCAATTGTGGGTCAGCGGTGGCGAATACGTTATTGGCCACAATACATTCTACCTGCCGGTCCGGTTCCATCTTTTGAAAGTCTGCAAGAACTGCCCGGACTACGGCACTCATATCAAAGCTCTGGGTATGGATTTCAGCTCGAGTCAACCGGGCCAGATTGAGCATGGCATCGATAAGCTGGGACATTCGTTGGCTGGCAGTCCGCACCCTACGCAAATAACTTCGCCCTGACTCATCAAGCTTATCATCATAGTCTTCCAGCACGGCCTGGCTAAACCCATCGATTCCCCGCAACGGTGCACGCAAGTCATGCGAGACCGAATAACTAAACGCTTCAAGTTCTTTATTACTCGCCTCGAGTTGCGCCGAACGCTGAACCAATTGGGAATTGAGTTTGCGTATGTCCTCCTCCGCCCGCTTTCGCTCTGCCACTTCCCGAATGAGTTCCGCATTTGAGGCAGCCAACTTCCCCGTTCGCTCCCGGACTCGCTTTTCCAGATTATCTTTCGCCTGCCGAAGGGTATCTTCGGCCAATTGGCGGTCATGAATCTCTAATTCCAAATGTTTATTGACACTTTGCAGCGCGCCGGTTCGGTCTCGAACTTCCTCTTCCAATTCGCTTGCTACACGTCCGAGCTTTAACACGACTAACCAGAATCCCCCCATCCAAATAACGACCAACATCCCCATCAATCCATAGGTCCCCTGCCAACTCATGCCCATTATTGTCTCTACCGAATTAATGGGATACACAACCTCCAACAAGCCGCCAACTTGACCGATCTGCCAATCACGCTTCGGACTATCCGGATGTCTGTTATGACATTCCACACATTCCTTCTGCATCCGATCAGGCTTCGCAAAACGGAGGGACTCACGCCCATCGACTTGTTCAAACCGATAAAATGGCTCATCCGAATCCGGATATTGCGTGAAAAATTCCCAGGCCTCTTCCTGGAAGCTATCCATGAGTCCCCCTGATTTCTCTCCATGGTGAAACGGATAGGGGCTCAGTAACTCCAATCGTTCGCCTGGTCGCCCAGCCACCAATCGACGACCTAGATCCCGGCTTAGAGTCGCTGGGAGAGGGATTTCTCCTTGATGGTCTCGATACCCTTCGGATGCCTCGATTCCCTGGTCATGAAGGCGTTGAACCACCTCGACGGTGTACCAAATCCGCATCTCATTCAATGCCCGGGTATAGATCTCGGATCCCCGAAAGGCCATAACCGTCACCATTTGGGTTTTCAATTGGGAAATGTGCAAATAAATCACGATGAGGCAGAACCCAAAGAGCACGGTTAACACCAAAATCGTATGCTGGTATAGGAGTTCCATGGCTTCCAGGATCCTATTCACACAGGTGCGCCACAGTCCCAAAACCGACAATGGCAATTCTTTACGAGGCGTCACCTCAGATACAGACAAAGGTCTTTCCTTTTCCCAATTCAGGCTTTTCAAACCCCTCCCATTTCGAGGGCGGTCCTCTGACTTACGCTATCGGATCATTACCAACAAAATTAAGCACCGCACCAATGAGAGCCCTCCTTCACCCCCGTGGCCCCAAAAATTTTGGCTTGCGATTTCTCCCCAGGGGGTTGCGCCTGAATCCGCCCCCGTATGTCACTCCAACTGTTCGGATCATTATGGGTACAAATCCGATCAATGATATGATTTCGGATCATCAATATGAGAGGGAGGAGGCGAAGACATCAGAGGCCACCGGTGGATATCACCTGATATCCTGTACAGGTTCGTTCTCCACCCATAACCTGGGAGGGGCATCCTATTATTCCATCTGAAACTTTCGCCCTCGCACACCCAATCTTGGCTGACACATCAAATAATCAAACCTGGTTAAATCTGGAAGGGATTGAGGGGAAAAAAGGGAAACCAAATAGGGTAAGACGGCTCCCAATGTTTTGCACTAGGAGCCAATATTCATCGCGAGCAAAGGCCCAAACGCTGAAAGAAGCCGGCCAGTTGGAAGGCAACCCGCCCCTCACGCTACTACATTAAGCCACTCATTCCTCGACGAGAGGATGGCCCTGTAAAATACTGTGGACCCCTCCCAACTGGCACCCCCACTCACACGGGAGCTTGATTTTGTAAGGCGACAGCCATCAAGCATTCTTCCGATTCTGATACCTTTCCAGAGTCGGTGTCATCGGCCATCGTAAGTTCCAGGTCCTGATCCTCCTCATACGTTTGCCGAACATCAAGAATCTCAATGTCTAGTTGAGCTTCAGGGTACAATCGTCGCAAGTCCCATTCCGTAATCCACCCACGCACATACTCGCGCATCCGGGTACTGGATAATTTTTCTACAGCTGAAACGGGTGGCGGAGTCCAGCTATAGGCCGATCCATGAAGCGCCCGAAGCCGCTCATACAATGCATCCACCATTGATTCATAGGGACGAATTAATGGTTCGCCCTCTTGTTCGATGAGCCGAATACCCTGGACCGCCTGTAATGCTTGCACATGAGCTTCATCCGTCGATTCCTCCTGACACATCTGCTCAATTTTCTGAGAATCCTGTTTTTCTTCCATAACCACGCTTTGAAAATCATCGGTCAAAGCCACAATTGCCCCAATAGCCGGACAGGTATGGTCGGCTAGCACCCCCATCCACCGTGCCACTTCCATATAGGACTTAATCCGTTGTTTAAAGGAGTACCGCCCGATGATCTCCGCTTCATCAATGAGTAAAATCCACCCTTTATAGCCCGCAGCCACCATCAAGCCCGAAACAAATTGGAACCGGTGCAGAGCCAAATCCTGACTGGAAATTTTATTGAACACATACGGGGTTTCCGGCGGACACCCCTGGAGATATTTGTTGAGTTGGCTATTACTTATAGGATCTCCCGCCCAATACCGGATCATGCGATGACTCAGCTCCGGGTCATTGATCATCCGCTCATAGAGATACAGGCTGGCAGCAAACCGGGAATCGCACCCCTGGTCCTTTCGATGGACCCAATCATACAGATCGGCATAGTGCGGGCTCTGGAAATTAAGTTCACCGGCTATTTCGGTCAGAGCATCGCCATGTTTACCGGGAACCACGGCATTGTTGATGGCTGCACGAAAGAGGGGCACCCCATTGTAAAATGGCGTTTCCTTACTGATCACAATAGGACTACAGACAAAGTTCTTCTCCAACGCCACCTGTTGCAACGCATGAAGAAGATGGGACTTCCCACTGCCAAACCCTCCTTCAATGACAATACCCTTGGTAGGGATGTCCTGAGGAACGTTCGCCTCCATCTGTTGTAGCAGCCTTCTGAATTTGCCTTCCAAATCCGGCTGGTGGCTTCCAAACACCTGCACGACATCACGATTCGGCACTCCGGATCGCAAGGCTTCCATGGCGCGTTGATGTCCAACATCACCATTAGCCATCGCCGGCCGATCAGTGTATTCTTTTTTTCCGGTATCGTGGGAATCACCGGCTTGTTGAGATCCAAGACGAATCAATGCCCCCAATGGGTTTTGGTATTGGCGGTCACGGACCTCATCCCAAATCCGCAATTTCAACGCCTCATATCGATTGAGTCCTCGACGATCATCAGTCAAAAATTCTTGCGGCACGTGGACCACCATCAAGAAACTTTCCAATTCATCCGTCCCATCAATAAACTGACGAAGCATTTCGTAGGCATCTAACGTGGTCGAGACGCCATAATACAAGCCTTCAGGAGAATCCGGTTTCTTATTGAGCAAACATCGACTCAAGTCCAGGGACACGACTAACCCTGTTTTCCCGACTAACCGTAACCAACGGCATAACGAAATAAACATATACCGAGCATTTGTCCGATTAATTTTCTGAAAAATAAGGGCTTCTTTGAGAGCTGAAATTTGACGAATCTCCCCGCCCAGCCACGACTTAACCGGTTCGGTCATAAAGGGGACTTCTGAGCCAGAGTCCATTTGACCCAAACACAATCGGATCATGGCCATACGAAATTCCTGGCACATCTGCGTATCTCGATAGATAGCCCGCTCTAACCAACTATTTAAATCTCGCCGCAGTAAGGGTTCCGCCCGTTCATTCATCCGGGCCACTCCGGCCATGCAAAATTCCTCCTTGTTTTCCGGGATCTGGTACCCATTTTCCTGAAGAAGTCGACAAACGAATTGTGAGGCCAAATCATCCCATGGGATTCGACGAGCAATCTGATGAAAAAACTTATCCATCATATGAATTTTGGTGTCTTTGGCATCAACTGAGATGCACGCATATCCCTCCTGTTGAGCCAAGGTAGCCAATTGGTTCTGGTTGTCCACTCTACCCGAGTCAGAATCTGTCACCACAAACTTGACCGAGGAGCCTCCTTGCCCAATAAATCGTTGAAGGTATTCTTGCCGAAGCGTATGAAACCATTCTTGAGGTCGTAACTCCATTGCTCGTATCCTTCACAGGTTAGAAAGTCACATGCATACGCAGATTGGTTTTACAGACTGACGAAAAGACAGAGAGCTATGCTGAAAAAACGTGTTGCCCCATGTTCGAAACATGGATTCGAATCTGGTGGTTATCATGCTCAAATTTTCCGATGACAGCCATTTTGGTCAGGACCCAAACTAGTTCGACTCGGAGAGTGCCGGGTGAAGCCTGTCTTCCTGATCCCCTTCTAATTCAGAATCTTCCGAATAATCTTGTCGAATTTCCGTTAATTCAATTTCGACTTTTAGTGTTGGATCAAGACGCGTCAAATCCCATTCGGTAATCCAACCTTTGACATATTCACGCATCCGAGTGCTGGATAATCGCTCAATTGTTGGGACCTGAGGTGGTTCCCACCCATACGCCGCGCCATGAATGAAACGAATTTTATGGTAGATTTCTTCCACAAGCTGGTCATAGGGACCGACCAAGGGTATGCGTTCGCATTCAATGAGCCGCATTCCCTGTTCCGCTTGGCGGGACAGCACCAAATCAGTTTCCGATCCCGATTCTCGAAGCTTTTCTGGCACTTTTTCCCGATCACCCTTTTCATCCAGAATCGCACTTTGAAAATCATCCGTGAGCGCCATCACCGCCGCCAATCCGGATTTATAGCCGAGATCTGCAAAGCTGGAAGCTTCCAGTCGGCCCAACCACCTGGCTAATTCCGCATAGGACTGGGCTCGTTGCTTAAAGGAATACCTGCCAATAATTTCTGCCTCGTCGATCAGTAAAATCCAACCAGAATATCCCGCCGCAATCATGAGTCGTGAAACAAATTTAAAACGTTGCAACGCCATCTCCATGGGTGAGACTCGTTCAAATCGATAGGAAAAACTCGCATCACAGGATTTGAGATATCGCTTGATTTCAGCATCGGTCAACGGATCCCCAGCCCAAAATCGAATGATCCGGTGACTTAATTCCGGGTCATTCACCATGCGTTCGTACAGAAACACCGAGGCCGCAAAGCGCCCATCAATTTCTCCGCCCTGCCGATGGACCCATTCATAAAAATTCGCGTATTGGGGACTCTTAAAATTCAACTCCGCTGCCACCTCGGCCAAAACATCTCCTCGTTTTTCGGGAATTTCAGCAGACTCAATGGCAGATCGAAACATCAATGCGGGGCTATAAAGAGGTGTTTCCTTACTTATTACGACCTTGCTACACACGAATCTGGATTCCAATGCCATATGTCTCAAGGATTCCAGTAAATGTGATTTCCCCGTCCCAAATCCTCCTTCAATCAACATCCCTTTTGTGGTCCAACCCTTATGAATGCTGGCCTGAGCGTCCTGCAACATCTGTTGAAATTTGGATCTGACCATCGGCTGCGGACATCCCAGCGCTTGGACCACTCCCGGACTCGGGACACCTGCCCGCAAGGATTCAATGACCCGTTGATGCTGCACATCTTCTTTTCGGTTTCCCACTCTGGCCAGTAGATTGCTCTCGGCAAAGACTGCGGTCTGGTCGGTCAATCTGACCATCGGTGCAAAGGGATTTTGACGGGTTTTATCCCGGACATCATCCCAAATTCGAAGCTTTAAGGCTTCATACCGATTCAGACCCAACCGTTGATCCGAGAGAAAGGCTTGTGAGGTGACAACCACGACCAATAGCCCTTCAATTTCATCGCTGCCATCAATAAATTGTCTCAGCATCTCATATGCATCCATAACAGCAGAGGGCGAATAGTTCAGGGAGGTCGCCCCGGCTTCTTTGCCGCCTGTAAAGGCTGAAATATCGATGGTCAGGACCATACCGGGTTTCCCAGCCAGGCGAGTCCAATGAGCCAAGGACGCAATAAGGTCGCGCGCATTACTGCGGGTGACCTTTTCAAAAATCAATAATTTTCTGAGAGTGGCCATTTGTTTCAGCTCGCCTCGAAGCCAGGCCTTGATGACTGCGGACTCTTTAGACGGACTGTCAGGTAATTCCAACTGGGCTAAACACAACTGTATCATGGCCAATCGAAATTCCCGACTCATGTGAAAATCTTGGAACAAGGTCCCTTCCAACCATGCGTTCATTTCTCGCTGCATCATGGATTCATCGCAACTATTGAGAGAGGCCACCGAAGACCAGCAACATTCCTCCCGCCGGTCAGGAATCTTCCATTGATGTTCTCGGAAAAGTTTTTGGACATACTCAAACGCCAAGGCATCCCAATCGATTTGTCTGGCCATTTCTTTAAACAGGAGATCAATGAGTTGAACCTTCGTACAACGAGAATCTGCGTGAATCGTGACAAAGCCCTGCTCCCGTGACAGGTCCCCCACTCCAACACTCACAGCCTTGGTGTTCTGAGCCTTCTCCACAACCGCAAATTTGACGGCCGATCCTCCCCGACGAATAAACTCTTGAAGATAGGCGGATTTCAGAACGTTCAACCATTCCTGTGGAGACATAAATTTTTCCTCAATATCCTGTTAATCTAGTTCGTCTTCTCGGCTCACCCTAGGGAAACTTAAATACAATCCCGACCCGCTCATCCCGCCTGAACAAAGGAAATTCCATAATAGGTTTTCTCCCGTCCCCCTTGCGCAATTACGGTTAATGTCTTGGTGGCATCCCGCACGCCGGTACTAGCATGAAAGTTTGCCCGATGATTGTTTTTGGTGGTAATGGTTCCACTTTTATCCAATAAATAGACATCCCGGCCAAATTCTTGTCTAGTGTATTCACTGGCCTGCCACGGAAGGAGCGTAAGGAGTTGATACAGTTCCAAAAGTGGAATTACCGTTCCTTTGCCAATGAGGTGCTTCCCTCGACCCGCCACCACAATGGAATAGGCCGTAAAGACCATCTCAAGAAACGTGTGTGGTTTAAATCGAAGGGGTTTATTTTGAACTTCCTTTAATCGTTTGACCAAGACCGAAGGACGGAGGCGATTTTCTCGCATTCGGTCAATGGCGACCGCACGTTCTTTGTGGAGAATACGCAATAGGACTGGATAGGAAAACAAATACCCATCGTGTTCATAGAGATTGACACCCATCTGCCTGGCAGTAGTGAGAAGTTCCTGGCGAAAAGCTTTGCCCTCAAGGTACCCGGCTTCATCAAAATTTAGACGTTCCTGGGTTTTCACAAAGTCACAACCCAAACTCAGTGTCACCTCTTTGCCTTCCTCTAATAATTTTCGAAGATTGACCAAATCGCCTACTTTTGCGGCATCTTTAATTTTTTTAAACGAGGCCATCACCTGCTTCGTCGTTTTTACTAATCCTCCGGCTTGCTCTTCAATATCAGCCAAAGCCTGCTCCAAATTGATGTTTTTTAAAACACCCTTCGAAGATGAGGAGACATCCGGTAATTCAAGTACACCAGTTGCCGTGGTCACACTACCGGCTTCTAACGTGTTAACAATTCCTTCAGCACTCATGGGTAGCTTTCGAGTCCTTTGGTTAGTAAGGAATCCGGACAATCGGCTTCAACAACCGATTGATTGGTGCATACATGGCTCATTCGGCACATACCGGAAAATTCTTAATAATTTCTGGCATTTTTTAGGAGAATGGCTAATTTAAAACACACCAGGTTTTTTGTAATGGTAAGAGTTTCTTGTTTTCCCCATAGTTGACCCGCCAGAAGAGAGCCTTCTATTGTTAAACCATTTCTTCAAACCGGACTTATGGGAAACACCTCACCATTTGCTATAATCACAGGAGCCTCACGGGGGATTGGAGCAGAATATGCGAAAGCCCTAGCGGCTCAGGGATATGACCTCCTTTTGGTTGCCCGAGATCAATCCCGTCTGAATCAATTGTCCAAAGAAATTCAAAAGACCTCCCCTGTTCAAGTCTGGACGGAACTGCTGGATTTGGCCAGTCCTCACGCGGCTGAAACACTTCACAGTTTGGCTCAATCATATCGGCCTCATGTGTCGTTGCTCGTCAACAATGCCGGCTTTGGACTGTACGGCTTGTTTGCAGGCATGCCGCTCCCAACCATCCAAGACATGTTACAAGTCCATATTCATGTAATCACAGAAAGCACCAGACTGTTCCTTCCGGATATGATGAATCAAAGGAAGGGTGTAATTATTAATGTAGCCTCCGTGGCCGGGTTTTTCCCGATTCCCTATATGGCCGAATACGCGGCAACCAAAGCATTCATCATATCTTTTTCTGAAGCCGTGGCGATGGAGGTCAGGGAAAGTGGGGTGACCATCCAGGTGTGCTGTCCCGGCTATACCGAAACCGATTTTCACCAGACAGCGGGGCATTGTCCCCGCCATATTTCTCCCCCTCATACTCCGCACGATGTCGTGCAAACATCACTGAATGCACTGAAGTTCCATCACACCCTCGTGACAATTGGGTGGCAAGGATTTGCAATTCACTGGCTAACTCGATTCATCCCTAAAAAGTGGTTCGCGCGTCTAAGCGCCAGATTTGTTCGGCCACCAAACACCCTCTCTCATTAAAGACAAGATTTACCATAATAAAGGAGCACAGCAGCATGCCCCATTCCCATTTTCAGTCATTTTCATTCTTACTCAGCCTCTGTCTTGGCTTCGTTTTGGCCTTGGGATGTTCAGGCCCTCGCCCGGTCCTCTATCCCAACGACCATCTCCAACAGGTTGGCCCCGATCAAGCCGAAAAGGATATTGAGGAATGCCAACAGCTTGCAGATGATTATGTCCCGGAACACGATGTGTCCACAGCGGCCGGGAATACTGCTGTTGGAGCTGGAGCAGGGGGTGCCGTCGGTGCAGTCAGTGGGGCTATCCGAGGAGGAGTTGGTATTGGAGCAGCCATAGGAGCCGCGACAGGTGCCACCGTTGGACTTATCCGTGGCTTATTCCAGGCCTCACAACCAACACCCGCCCACCAGGCGTTCGTCAATCGATGTCTTTCAGAACGCGGTTACGATTCGATTGGTTGGGAATAGATCAGGGAAAGAACATGCAGGAAATGGAATGATGACACTTCGATGCAATGTTGGTGACAGTTATCTCCGCAGCGAATCCGGTTTCGAAACGTTCCTCACAGGCAAATCAAGGAATATTTAAAAAGAGGGACTTTCTGCACGACGGAGGGCTCGCATCAAGACAGGATCTTGATAAGCCACTTCACTTAAGGCGTCCAACAAATGAAGCTCTTTTTCCTTGGCGAGAGCTTTGGCTTTACTGAATTGCCGTGAGTTAAAGCGGGCCACGGAGGGCTGGCCATTGATGATCTGACACGCAAGGCCTCCACCATCTTTCAGAGCAACAGTTCCCCCGTGATCAAACAACGTACGGGTCTCATCTACGCTGATCCCATGCAGTTCCGCAAAATCATGGAGGCCACTGGTCTCAATCAATCGTCCATCAGGCATGACGCATTTGCGTTTAAAATGAAGAGACCAATCTTTCCTGAAGTCAATAAATTGAATATCTGCACCACACGAGATACCCGAATCGGCTTTTGTCAAATCAATTCCTAAATTTTTTTGCCGCAACCGATCCTGTAATTCCTGAGGAAGTCCTCGATAAAAAACCCGTTCCATGGCTTCTTGCAACGTCACACCATAACTTTGACGCATGCGCTCGGCCGCCGCATATTGCTCAAGATCCATGACCCACGTGTGCTTAGGGTCTTTACCATTAGGGTCAAGACGACAGACAAACGCACCTTTTGTGACCAGTGTTCCTTCATGCGGATAGAGATAAATCCCTCCGTCTTGAAGCACGGCTGTTAGGGCTTCAAGAGGAATATTATAACTTTCGGACAGGACTCGTGCATGCATCTCCAAATCTTCCAGTTCCGTCATTCCACAGACCATCACATTTCCAGGTGGGTCATAATCGGTATAGTTCTCTAGAATGTTATAGAGAACCGGAGGCTTCTCCTTTTTTAATGGACGTTTTTTCACTTTAAACATTCAATACGCTCCTTCACGCTAAGCTTCTTTTGGACGTTGGACCTCTCAACTTTCATCGCCAAGACTTGTCTTACTCTACGGAAATACCATTCCACACTAAAATGCCCATTTCAGCACCATAATCTTTCCCGTGTCCGGTTGCAGAGCAGGAAGTCGTAATGGTAGAAGGAATCCGCTTACGACTCAACCAGGATATTTCTGAACTTCCCATGGCTAAAAATGCTCTCATTCAGGCTTTCCATCAGTTGGAAGCATTCAAGTGGAATCAGCAAGATGGCTTTCGCCTCGCCTCAGGAAACACTAGTCCCTATTATGTAGACTGTCGTATTGTATTGGCTCACCCGCGGTCACGTCACCTTGTGGCTCAATTAGCCTATCAGCTGCTTAAATCTTTAGATTTCACACTCATTGGCGGTCTGGAAATCGGAGCGATTCCCCTGGCCACCGGTATTTCAGACTTTGGCTATAGGGCCGATCCACAGCGGGAATGGCGAACGTTCGTCGTGCGCAAACAACCTAAGGATCATGGATTAGGTAAATTAATTGAAGGCACCCTTCATCCCGGTGAAACAGCTCTAGTGGTCGACGATGTTTTAACAACGGGCGGCTCATTGGTTAAGGCCGCCGAATCAGCTCGCGCCCAGGGCTTAATTGTGACTCATGGGTTAGTGGTTGTGGATCGATCTGAAGATGAAGGGAAAAACCATCTGGCACACATGGGCATTGAATTGCTCCCTCTTCTGACCTTGGCGGACTTAATCCAAGCGACTCCTCCCCTGTAAGTCCTGGGGAAGATTTCCAACACGACTTTAAGCCCTACCCTGTTTTTACTGCGTTATCCAGGCGGCACCCTCTTTCCTAGCACAAGCTCGTATACCTTTGATCAATCATCATTTCACCTACCGCCGACCTGATCCAGATGCCTCGCTTGACCGTCTTTTCTGATCAACCATACAATTATATCGTAAGGATTGTCGGATAATCCTTGGGAACAACATTCACCAACTTGCCAAAATGATATACTCGAAAATTTCAATCAAGGGGAGCCGCTCCCAACATCACGGAGGAATACAATGAAACGTCCAATATTTTCTTTGGGAATCGCCTTGCTTGTCCTAGGATGCTGGAATGCTACCATCGTGACAGCGGAACCCTATCTCTTAACGGTTCAACAACTCAAAGCAGGATTAGATAAAGCATCTAATCCAGCACAGAAAGGGTTTATTCTCATTGATGTCCGGAGTCCTGACGAACATACCAGTGGCTTTATTCCCGGAACAGATTTCAATATTGATTTTCGAGAAATGCAAGGACGACACCGCGAGCTACACGCGAACCTTGATCAGCACATTGTGGTTTACTGTCAATCTGGACACCGCAGCAATATTGCTGCTGAAACCTTAATGGAGTTGGGCTATCAGCATGTTTATAATGTGGAAGGAAGTATGAATGCCTGGGAGGAAGCCAGATATCCAATCGAACAGCCTAAATAGATTTGAACCGGCCTTTCCCAAGAATATTAGGTTTCGGCCACGGTGGAATAGATACCGTTAAAGTCCTGGTGCATCTCCCGAAAGGCTTCCAATAGATCTGGATCAAAATGTGTCGGCTTTGTCCTGTCATTTCCGTTTAAAATGATGTCACATGTCTTCGCATGCGTAAACGCTGATTTATATGGCCTTCGGCTCCGCAAGGCATCATAAAGGTCACACAGCATCACAATCCGTCCTGTTATGGGAATCTGTGTTCCCTTCAGACCTCGAGGATACCCACTTCCATCCCAACGTTCATGGTGAGTCAACGCGACTTCCTTGGCCATCTCTAGCAAAGAAGAAGTCGAGCCATCCAGTAGACTCGCTCCCAACAATGGATGCTGCTTAATCAACTCCCATTCTTCTTCCGTCAATGGCCCCTGCTTGCCCAGAACGGCATCCGGAACCCCAATTTTCCCCACATCATGCATGGGCGCGACTGCGAATAAACAACGAGCGCGTGACTGATTCCAGCCAATAGCCAAGGCAAGCGATTGCGAGTAATGGCTTAAGCGATTTATGTGTGCGCCGGTTTCCTCATCCTTATAGCGTGATGCACGGGCTAAGCGAAGAATGGTGTCGGCATAAGCCTGCTCCAATTCACCATTTTTCTGTTGCTCTGCCTCCAATGACAGCTTAAGATCTCGGGCATAGGCAAGCATTTGGGCATGTGCTTTTTTAAGCTGTTGAGTTTTCTGACCTTCCTGCTCCAACATCTGTTTGAGATCTTTGGCATAGGCCATAAGCTGCGAGCGTGCCGCCTGGAGTTTCCCTGTGGCAGATTCTTGGGAAACTTCTACCTTTGAATTCGTCATTAAGAATGAAGGAGGAATCCCATCTTCCTCAGGTTTATCCTCCCTCATTGGGCAAGTACCTCACGAACTTTTTGAATCAACTCTAAGGGGCTAAATGGCTTGACCAAATACCCTGCAAGGTTAAGGGAAGCCATCTGCTCACGTGCATCAAGCCCATCTTTCGCGGTTAACATAACAATTGGAATTCTGGCCGTATCGGAGCATAGGTGAATCTTTCGCACCACCTCACAGCCATTTAGACCCGGCATCATCCAGTCGAGAATCAACAGGTCGGGAATATGGGTGTAAACGGCATCCATGGCCGCGCAACCATCAACTGCGGTGAGAATCCGATAGGAGGGGTGTTCGAGAGTAACTTGGACCAGCAGCCTAAGATCTTCCTCATCATCGGCAATGAGGATCGTTTTTACGGGACCCACCACGGTGAAGACCTCTTGCTGGTTGGCCCACAGGGGCTCAGGGAAAATCTAATCCATTGCCGGTATATTCATCCTCCTTGATGAGATGATCCTCTGACTGAAAGGCAAGTTCGATCGCGTTCGATTGCTCAGGTTGCCAAATATTTTTTTCAACTTTTCTGGCCACGGTAATAAAACCTGAATGGGCAACCATACGGTGGTCAGGTCGGACACTTCGGCCTTTAATATTCCAAGTCCGCAACAACGTTTCAAAATTTTGAACCATGGTGAAAACACGGCTCTGCTCCAAAGCCTGTACCGTTTGCATGACCTGCGGCACCGTCGGCACATAACTCAGATATAGCCCCCCCGACCGTAATGCCCGGGCGGCATGAGGAACTACCCTCCAAGGCTCTGGAAGATCCAATACTACTCGATCAAACATCCAGGAAGACGTCCCTTCCCCAATCTCGATACCTTCATAGGCATCACGAATCTGAAGAAAATGGTTGGGCACCTTTCCCATAAACCGTTCGATGTTTTTCGTGGCGGTAGCCGCAAAATCCTCTCGCATTTCATAGCTCACCACACACCCTCGATCCCCCACCGCACGCAGAAGAGCCATGGTTAAGGCTCCCGATCCCACACCAGCCTCAAAGACTCTGGCACCTGGATAAATATCAGCCCACATTGGAATGACTGCCAAATCTTTGGGATAAATTACCTGAGCTCCTCGAGGCATTTTCAAGGTATACTCAGCTAACGTTGGATGAACGGCAACCATTAACTTTCCATTGGAAAACTGGACCACAGTACCATCCGGTTTTCCAATAATGTCATCATGGGCAATTCGGTCTCCACTATGTTGGAAGATTTCTCCGGCTTTAAGTGTGACGGCATACGGCCGTTCTTTCTTGTCGATTAAATGAACCCGTTCTCCAGATTGAAAATTTTTCATAAGGGACGCATTCTAGCAAGGCGTTTCTCAAATTTGATACCCATCATAATGGTGGAGACTTCATGAGGAAACTGACCAGACCGCCCGTCGACATTTCAATTTGAATATTCTTGACACCCTCCGCGTTCAGACGTATGATTAAATAACTTCAGTCGTTACATACCTAACGCAACGAATTTTTCCAATTGATCAGATCCTTTAACCTTGAAAGTGCCAGCGTTGTGCGTATGTTCTCAACATACAAAAAACCGAGCTGCAGTTCTAAAACGGATCAGAAGGGTTCCCTTTACCACAACATTTTTTTGCTGCTCTTAACACAGGAGTAGTCGCGTAGCGAGAACGATAGTCGTGACCTAATCTATTATGAAACGCCTTTTCACAGTCATCGGCCTTGGGCGCTTCGGCTATAGCGTGGCACAAGGATTGGTCACCAAGGGATGCGAAGTACTTGCCATCGACAAGGATGAGGAAAAAATCCAGGCGATCAGTGACATTGCAACCTTTGCCGTCCAATGCGATGCGACTGATGAACGAGCGTTAAAAGCGGTCAGTGCGCAAAACGTCGATGTGGCAGTCGTCAGTATCGGTGAAAACATTGAAGCCAGCATCCTTATCGTTCAAACCCTCAAGGAAATGGGGGTAAAATCTATTGTGGCCAAAGCCGTGGCCCCAATCCAGGGGAAAATTTTAATGAACCTGGGAGTCGATGAGGTCATTTATCCTGAACGGGATGCGGCCATCCGTCTTGCACACCGACTAGTCTCACCGAGCGTACTCGAATACTTGGAATTGGCTCCAGGCTTTAGTGTGGAGGAAGTATCCGTTTCAGAGAGCTTGTCTGGGTTAAGCCTCGAGGATGTTAAATTACGCGGACAGCATAACTTGAATGTGATTGGGATAAAAAAACAAGTTACCAGAATGGTCAAAGGACGTATGATGAAAGAAGAAATCTTTAATTTCACACCAAAACCCGATGACGTCATTGAAAAAGGTGATGTGCTGGTTATGATTGGCCGAGAAGAGGATTTAGACCGTTTTTGCAATAACGTGTAAGAATTATAACAGTTCTGTCAATTAGCTCTGCACTTTTTCCTTCCGAATCCTTCTCTCACTTGTAAATTTCTAGTTTTTCCCCTTTTGCACTATCCAGGGAATTCGATGGGATACCGATTTGTTCAATAGCTAAACTATCTTCTTATTATTAGATTGGGAAAATTCCACAGATGACAGTTTTATCCTTTTGTTTCAAATTGTTTTCCATTTCATGAAATGAGAGGCTCTGACCAAACCGTCACAATGACGGAAACCCAACATTTCAAAATATGGCATTGAGTTGCTTTGCATTGATGGGTGGAGGGCCTGGATTCTATTATTGGCTTGTTTTTTGCTTTAAAAGCATTATCTAAGGTTCACCTCGTTGGTGAACTAATAGGTCATCTGAACACATGAACCTCCAGGGAAACTATTATGGAAAACCAAACTGTTTTGGATGAGCCCACAGAGACCGAACTCGCTACCGTCAAAACTGAGGGGATCAAGCCTGCGGGATTCGGGCCGGCTCTCGAATCATTATACTTCCGATCATTTGGCAGTCGGCCTCTTCTCAATAAGGATTCTGAGATCGAATTGGCGAAGGAAATTGACCAAGCATCCAGAGCAATCCGGCTCATTATCAAGCAGAGCCTTCATCTCACACAGCCATTAAAGAAGGGACCAGAAAGGGAAGAGACTATTGCTCTGCTCAAAGAAACATTTGCCTTAAGCGGCCTTTCGGCTCCAGCAATTAAAAAATTAAAATCTGTCCTGTTGGACTTAGGCCAAACCTATCCCTCAGTACACTCATCCATTCATGATCTCTGCCAGCAACTTCAGAAAGCCAAATTCCAACTAGAAAAAGCGAAATCCGAACTCGTTCAGCGAAATCTTCGCCTGGTTGTGGATATCGCGAAACGATATACGGGTCATGGACTGGCCTTTTTGGACTTAGTCCAAGAAGGCAATATTGGACTCATGAAGGCGGCAGAACGATTTCAATATCGCAAAGGGTTTAAGTTCAGCACTTATGCCACGTGGTGGATTCGACAAGGGATTACACGATCACTCGCTGACCAATCCAGAACCATTCGCGTCCCTGTTCATTTAAATGAAATCTCCAATAAAATTGCTCGCGCCTCAAAGCGATTAACACAACAGTATGCCCGCCCAGTTCAGTTGGATGACATCGGGGAAGCACTCAAACTGAGTGTGGAAAAAGTTCATGACACCATTCAAGCCTTTCAGGATCCCATATCGCTAGAAACTCCGGTTGGAGATGGAGAAACCTTTCTCACAGACTTCATTCCTGATATGGGAACTTTGACCCCAGATGGACCTGTCTCACGCCAGGAAACGAACCAACAAGTCGAACGGGTTTTGAATTCACTGACTCCAAGGGAACAAATGGTGATTCGCCTCCGTTTTGGCATTGGCCAAGACGAACCCTGGACTCTTGAAGAGGTCGGCCAAAGTATGTCAGTTACCCGTGAACGTGTTCGCCAAATTGAAGCCAAAGCCCTTCAAAAGTTAAAGGAACCTGCTATGAGGGATTTGTTATTTTCCATTAAGTAAATAACTTCTGCATTCTTTCCCTAATTACCCCTTGTACTCTACTATTTCTTCCATTGGATCTGTCATTTCAGGCAGGGACTTGTCAATGGACTATTCACCGCTTTAACATCAGGATAACTCAATTCCTGTGTCATCTATGCGTAAAGACCAGCGCCCTTGTTGCCATCAGACACTATTTTCAAACTTCGACAAGAATTCAGAGGCCACCTTCAAGAATTCTACACCTATCTGAATTTGGCCCCTCCCTATCACAGCATTGAAAAAGCCGTCCAACATTTTTCCAATACTCTCAGAACAAGACCTGAAGGATTCTGTCAGGGACTTTTACAAGATTCGACAAAAAAATGGGCAGTTTTTCAGGAAATTTTCCTAGCATCTGGCCTACAAAAAAAACACCGGGGAATCATTGAACAATTAGCTCTCTCTCCTTATACGGCTTTAGCTGATGCGCCTGAATCGCATCGTTTCCTTGAAAATTTTTCAACAAAATCACAAGAATCCCCTTCTGAGCGAACAATTCACACATCTCATTCCGACCCTCCCCCTCTTAATCACTAATAGCTATTTAGTGAAAATAGTATACATTTGTTTGGTTTCTGCAACACTCAGAAACAAAAAGATTAATTTGTCACTAAAAACACTGCCTTTCTCTAAATCCTCAAGTAGTATAAATTTTGCATGATGAATTCTCAAGATTACCTGTCCCTTATGCGTCATCAACAAACACTCGAAACCTCCTCATTTTTATCTGGCATTGGTCTGCATTCTGGCAACCCTGCCTCAATCGCCATTCACCCAGCTCCGGTTAACACCGGAGTGGTCTTTGTGAAGCATGTATCTGATCAGATTCAATCATGCCCAGCTGGCATTTCATTTTTGGGCAAAACAGATCATTGCACTACACTTCAAGAAGGTGACTTTGACATCCAGACGGTTGAGCATGTGTTAAGTGCACTAGCAGGCCTGGAAATCGATAATGCTTACGTGGAATTGCTTGGCAGCGAAATCCCCGCAGCAGATGGAAGTGCCACACCATTTGTCGACATGGTTTACCAAAGCGGTATACTCACCCAGGATGAACCACGCAAATACCTTAAAATTGTTCAACCAATCACGGTGGAAGACGACCACCGATCCATCAGTGTTCTTCCCTCGGCACTCCCCCAAATAACCTATAACATTGATTTCCCTCATCCCCTTATACAACAACAAGAATACCACCATTTTTGTACGCCTCATGAGTATGGCAAAAATATTGCCGGAGCCCGCACATTTGCCTTTCGAAAAGAAGTCGAATTTTTATGGTCACGAGGACTGGGACTCGGGGGGTCACTACACAATACGGTAGTCTTTTCTGATACCGGATTGGTCAATGATGATGACCTACGCTTTTCGGACGAATGCGTTCGCCATAAAGTTCTCGATCTCATTGGCGACCTCTCGCTATTAGGAATTCCCGTTATCGGTCATTTCTTCGCAAAATGCGCAGGACACGCGCTCCATACTCAATTGGTCCGAGCCATCATGCATAATCCTGACAAGTGGATAATGTTAAATGCTGAAGAAACCGGAAAGGATGGCATCCTCAACGGAAAGACTTCCTCCCACTCAACAATTCATCTACCTGCACTCCAACCTGCCTTTCACGCGTTCTGACCCACTCCCCCATTGTATGCCCTCAACTATCTTTGTGTTTGCTATGTGCCCCCCCCAACAACTAGTGGCCTGTAACGGACGAATTAGTAGTGCTCGATACTAAGATGGCTGAGCCTGGATGGTATGCATTTAACATCTTTCCGATTCGTGGTGCACATTTTTTCTACCAATCTAGTTGTTACAGTCCACTAGGAAGAAATCCTTTTCCATTGTCTTCATCCTCTGGGCGTGGTAGCGTCTGGCATGACCATAAGACTCCAATCATTTGCCCGCCCCTATCGTACAAGCAGCCTTAGAATACTTCTCGTAATTTGCTTCTGCCTGTTCCCGTGGACGCCTGCCTTAAGTGCTACGCCAATTGAAAATGATCCCAAAGGTTTTTTCGGCAGCTTCTGGGGCCATTCTCTCCAGGATCGCTCAGATTTAAAGCAAATCGACTCTCTTAATTCCTTGCTAATCTATACGTTTAACCTCGGAGCACCTCAGGTCGGATCCATTGAGTTGGAATCCGTCAAACTCTATACCATAGATGGAAAATATGTTCGAGCCCTCTTCCATTACGAAGGAGTAGCTATCCATAATTCTCTCTTGCAGTATCTGGAAAATGAATTTGGAAAATCTAACGATCCGTATGGATCCATGATCCGGGGATTAAATCAACAGTACACATGGCGCGGACCAGAAACCGAAATCACGCTTACCTATCATGGATTTCGAGATCGGGGAATTTTAGCTGTCGAGAGCCGAATTTATGCACCGTTGCTTCTTGACTCACTCTCTGGCGGTACTCTTTAACACCTAATTTTCCTCAACTATTAACAAAAAATTATCAGGAATGATCACCACTGACAACCATTGGCAAACCTCGCAGCGAGCGATTATGTGTTTTTTCGGTTTACCTCTTCATTCAGTTAGGAAACGTCAGCAACTTTCTGGCCTCTAATACCTTATTCACCACCGCTTCCACATTATTTTCATCGACAAAGGGCGAAAGAATAAATGATTTCAAGGCCAGGATTGGTTCTCCATAATCAGTGTAACGGTAACAATCGGTCAATGAGATTATTACTCCACGCCCGGCCATGCCTTCCTGATGCACAAAATCAAAAACCTTCCGATTGAACGCATTGTGTTGTAACAGAATGTCATGGAACTCGACATCATGCATCTCTGCCTCCTTTACCTGGAATGTGTCCACCCCTTCGGGATACACCCGAAAGAGAGTGGCGGGACCAAAGTTATCCCGGTTGACCAACGTCATACACTCATGACTCTCCATGTGCTCCCTCAGGAGTTGCGCCATTTCTACAATATGGCCAAAGATTACTCGCAACCCTTCTTTTCCGAACAATTTCAAGTTTGCCTGTGCAGCAAAGCACTACCCCCACCCGATCGCGATGTCTCCAAGGTATACATGCCTGGCCGCTGCACACCAAATTGCTAAAGATAGGGCATCTGATCTGACGTTGTAGCAAATCGAGATCTTATTTTTGTTGAACGAGAATTAAGCTTGAAATATAGGGGACAAACCCTGGCTTATGAAAATCAATTCCAATCGAATCTGCCAGAGACAGATGTCGAATTTTTTTTGCAGACCCCAGCCAAGGCTCGCACAGTCCGCGGACGGAACCCTAATGGATTCACTTCAAAGGGATAGTCAGTAAAGATGGACAAGGCCCATCCAATTACTGCATCCGCATGAATATGGGGCAATAAGGCAGAGAAATCTCCTGGAGGAGTTCATTCCGCAACGTTACCATACCTTGGAGATCATCTAGCCCGAATGCATCTGTTGTCCCCAGCGTGGCAATCATGCTGACAATTTTTCGGCCCACTTGTAAGGCCTGCACAGCTTGCTTCCGAAGCACTTTGAGATCGATCTCATTGTGAATGGCGGTGGGAATGGTTATAAGATTATGACTCCCCAACTCCAACCATCCTGCAATATTTTAACGACAATAATGACTGCTATCGCTTGCAAACACCACCGCATCTTCACGAATCCCATGCTCCATGGAACTCGGCTAAACCACCCGATGACTATATTCATCCCGCGCCAAATTCGGCTATAGAGGGAAGCGAGCAACACACCAATTAAAGAAGAGATCGTGACAGGGGGGGGACAACATTTTGCTGTGTCCGCGGGTGCCCCCATACGGTGAGCCCCGAACAATACTGAACTTACTCTTGAGTGGCAGCCTCCACACTGCTGCCCTTTTCAGCTAACCGCCTTCGCCTGGTCGTGTCATAATCCAATTCACCACGCTCACCGAGGATAGGTCGCTCACTCTTCATGGCATCCACGGCTTCAACGGCCCTCATGATGCTATGAATAAAATAGGAATCATGGACTCGGTCGGACACCGGCTGAGGAAAGGCCATTCGAATCTGCTATAATACGTTTCTATATATAGCTCCCATGTCTCCAGACTCCTCTCAATTCGTGGCTGTCCTCGTATGGTAATCGTCCTCTCTCCAGGACAATTTTATGTAAAGCCCTTGACTCCTCCTGAAACAAGGTTCACTATAGGCCCGTTTTTTTAACGTCATCCTAGCCGAATACCAATAGGGACTCTATGTCCAATTACATTCGCTCGGATCTTCTCGCCCTCAATCCGCACCAAACATTATCAATTCAGCGCGTAGGACTGGGACAACATCAGGTCGTGATCGTGGATAATTTCTATCAATACCCTGAGGAAATCCTCAAAATCGCGTTGAGCCTCCCCTATACCGACCGCTTCGAAATCGTGGGGAATTTTCCTGGCATTCGAGCCCGACTCAATCATGAGCACCGAGAACTTGTGGAATCTCTAAGCGCCCTTTGGGGATGCCCTCTCTTCCCATTTTTTTCTCCCCAACCAGTCGTCTTTCAAGGCATCAAGACTGGCAACTACCAGCTAAACGTCGGGCAACGACAACCACACATCGATCAGGACATCACCGCCATGGTTTACCTAAATCCTGCAGATTCTTGTGCGGGTGGAACCGGGTTATATCGCCATCGACCGTCAGGTCTCGAACGGGTACCACCGATACCGGACGCGACGATCCGACAGCTTGCGAACCAGCTGGAACTGAGCGACGAATTTTTTACCAGCCCGGAAGGATATGAAAACTTCCAAAATAGCATGATTTTCAATCCACTTTTCGCTTGTCGGGACAATAGGTATATCAACGACGGAAATGAATATTGGGAATTACTGAATCTTATTGAGATGCGCCCAAACAGGTTGATGATGTTTGATGGACGGTGTTTTCATTCTCAGTATATTCAATCCGGCCACTACAACCAGGCCTTTCGGGTGAATCAAGTTCTGTATCTTAGTCAAAATAGAAAATTGCCTTGATTCTTTAATGACCTGTCCTCCATCGTTTCTTCCGTTTTTGTAGATTTCCCCTCCTCCTTGTTAAAGCTTGAATCTCCATCAGATCGTTATAGGGTCGTTCGTAGGGCCCTGGTTTACAGGAAGGGGGAGAATATTCACCTCCTCAACGGTATGAGGAAGGAACGTGAGGATTGTTAATGTCTGGAAGGGCGAGAGACTTGAAGCTCTGGGCAGATCATCCCTGACCTGTGTCCTGCAAATATGCTTCTTCCTGGTAACCTTTCGCCACCAGGAGAAACAGGCAGGCCACAAGAAACATGACCCCGGCAAAAAACCAATAGTAATGGGGGCCGGTCAAGGCAACCGTCCCATCTGCATTCTGAATCCAATAATTCACGAAGGCGGTAAACCCGTTTCCTAAGGACACTGAGAGCAAAAATAAGCCCATCAGCAGCGATTTGAGTTTGAGTGGAGCCTGGGTATAGGAAAATTCGAGACAGGTTATAGACACCATGACTTCCGCAGCCGTGATCACCACGAAGGCCAATAACTGCCAGCCAATCGCCGGCTCCATCCCTAAATCAATTTGTTGCTCAATATAGGCTGAGATTAGAAACGCCCCAACCGTCATAAAAAATCCCATGCCCATTTTTCGAGATGATGTGAGGAGAACCATTCTATTCAAAACCGGATAGACCACATAGGTAAACAATGGAATAAACATCATTATCATGACGGGATTTACTGCCTGAATTTGCGATGGCAACCATTCAACACCCATCCAGACCCGATCCATATGTTGAGCTTGAAGAACCCACGCTGACGCGGTTTGGTCATAAAGGGACCAAAAAAAGGCCACAAACACATAAATACCCGCCAACTTCCCAATCGCTCGCCATGCCCGTCGACTCGAAAGGGCCTGAAGCACACCTGACCAGTCAGGAGGAATATGTACATAGTGTGTCCGGCCAAACCAAAAAATGACGGTCGCCACAAACATCAGGATGCCAGGCACCCCAAATGCCAGGCCCGGGCCATAATGTTTCAACAGCCAGGGTGTGACCATCACGGACCCAAAAGCTCCGACATTGATGGCGAAGTAAAACCAGGCAAAGGCCTTGGTTAATAGATGCCCATTGGCAAGACCAAACTGATCCCCTAAATTAGCTGACACACAGGGCTTAATTCCCCCAGAGCCGATCGCAATCAAAGTCAATCCAACAAGTAGGCCTAATCGGGTGTGATTTAAAGCCAATACGACGTGACCACCACAATACACGAGAGAAAGAAGAATGATCGTTTTATATTTCCCCAAAAAAGCATCGGCCAAGATTGCCCCCAAAAAAGGGAAAAAATACACTGCCGAGGCAAACAGATGGAAATAACTTTTCGCTTCTGCCTCACCCATGGGATCTAAATTTCCCTGGGTATTCAGTAACATCCCGGTCATAAACACCACAAGAATGGACCGCATGCCATAGTAACTAAATCGCTCAGCGCCTTCATTGACAACTAAATACACCACTCCGGATGGCATGGAAGCCGTCGCCAATGGCTCAGTTCGAAATTCGGATTTGTTCATGAACAAACTTCCATCTGTAAGAAGTGGACAAGCATTGAAATTTCCTATAGATCCTAGCCAGCGAGAACCGCAGTGCCGGTCTGTCAAGCAAAATTCAGTACCCACCGGAATGCCATTGTATAATGCGGATCCATTTCCCGCCATTCCCAGGTATAATTCTCTTGGCGAGTCTTTCAGCCCTCAGGATGTTGCTTTCCAACCCGGTACAAGCCCAGGAAACTTCAGTTACGACCCTTGAAACGGTGATTGTCACAGGCTCCGCCCAACCCACCCAACCCCACCAATCAACTCAAAGCATTACAACCCTCAACGCTGAACAGATTGCCCCACTTCAGCCCAATCGGGTCACCACCATCCTCCAACAAGTTCCAGGACTTCATACCGATGAAATGGGCGGGCGAAGTGGAACCAGCTCCCTGTATCTCCGAGGGGCCGATCCCAACTTCACCTTGATTATGATTGATGGTATCCCCATGAATGACTCAACAAACCAGCGAGGGGGATCAGTTGATCTTTCCACCATTCCCATTGATCGGATCGATCGAGTAGAAATCGTTCGAGGGCCTCTCTCCGCATTTTATGGGTCTGAAGCTATGGCTGGCGCAGTCAATTTCATTACCAAATCTGCTTCAACGGCTCCCTCTCTTCGCCTACTGGGGGAGGGCGGTCGATTCGATTATCTCAAAGGGCTTTTTCAAACTGGAGGATCTGTTGGACCATTGTCCACCAATATTTCGATATCACACACCCAAAATGGAGAGCAAATCGAGAAAGATTCATTTTTGATGGACTCGGCTGGATGGAATTTTTCCATACAGACAGATCACAACTTTGATATTCAATTAAACGGGCAATATACAGATTCAACGGTCCGGAGTTTTCCAGAAGGCAGTGGTGGTTCACAACTTGCCCTGCTCCGGGAAACCGAACGACGAAAGACACAAGAATTCCTGACGGGGTTATCCGCCTCTTATCACATTCCTTCTGGTTGGCACCATCAGGTATTTTTGAGCGGGACTCGGAGACTTCAAAACGTGTCAAACCCGGGAATTTCTTGCGACTCCAACCCTCTTTGCCCTGCCACCGGCTGACTTTGAAACCCTCTATACCCGTTTTCAAACACGTATGACGACAACCTGGACCATCAGCCCCCAATGGAAGTTTTCACTTGGTGAACAGTTGACTTATGAACGGGGAAGACGGAAGGGGACGCAAGACTTGAGTTCCTTCGGAGGCTCCTCTGACCAACCAGATGACTTTGCCATTCGGCGAACACTCGGTGGAACCTTTGCCGAACTAACATCGGTCTGGTGGGAAAAACTGACCGTGAATTCCGGTATTCGTGCAGATATCTCACAAGGATTTCAGCCGAAGATCAGCCCCAGGATTGGAGCGAGTTATCAACTTTTACCCTCAATGCGGATTCGTGGAGGTTATGGCAAAGGATTCAAATTGCCCAGCTTATCCAGCTTAGGTGACCCCTTGATCGGGAACCCTTCCTTACAACCCGAAACCAGCATCGGGTGGGATCTCGGCATGGACTATGACACTTACGAGGAAAGATTTACGGCTACAATAGAATACTTCCACAACCGGTTCAGGAACCTTATTGACCTTGATCCAGAACTCCTCAATCAAGGCATTATTCGCCTTGCCAATATTGATGAGGCGGTAACCCAGGGTTGGAATATTTCACTGTCATTTACGCCAATCCCTCTTGTTTCCTTTCAGTCTAGTCTCACCCACCTCACCACTCGGGTGACGGAAACAGGAGCTCCACTGAGAAACCGCCCCAAATGGCGCGGATGGCTTGGCGTTGCGATGAGGCTTTCTTCGACCATCAATGTCAAAAGCCAAGTCACATGGGTCGGTTCCAGTTTTGATTTTCAAGTTCCAACCCAAACCACACGAGTAGGAGGATTCACCAAGGCAGACATCACGCTCAATTACCATCCCTTCCCTGAATGGAGTTGCTATGCAGCTCTCGAAAACGTCACCAATGCCTCCTATGAACAGTTTGCCGGATTCCCATCGCCGCCCTTGACCTTTCGTGTGGGATTGGAATATAGGCCAGAATTTTTAGGTCAGTAACTAAGCCTCATAAAAAGCACAGGTACGTCATCAACCCATATTTCCAAATGAATCTATCGCAGAAACCTGCTTAAGCCCTGACCGGTTTTGACCGAAAAAAGGAAAGACATTAAAGAGGCAAGCAAAGATGTGCTAAACATCGCTTTCTACCTTCATTTCACTAGGATTCATTCATGCAACTATCCCTTCCAATAAATCCCGTTCAGGACAAAGAGGCTTCCACAATATTTGAGAGGATTAAAGGCTGCAAATCCCTGCCTATCCTATCTCCACTAGCCTCGACCATTCTCAAAATGTGCCAAAATGAAGAAACGAATGCCTCAGAATTAGCCACGATCATAAGCCAGGATCCCGGAATGGCAGCTCAAATCTTATTTATGGCTAATTCGGGATATTACGGTGGGGCTCGACACAAGGTTACCAGCATCGGACAGGCCGTGACCTTGCTTGGATTTTCAACGATCGCCAATCTGGCTCTGTCTTTTTGCTTTTATCGTTTAATTAAAGACATGAAAGAGGTCTCAACATCCGGGATTGACCATGTAAAATTTTGGCGGCGATCCATTCTGGCCAGCGTGGCAGCTCGTGCCATTGCAGAACACTTCGTCTTTCCGGACGTAGAACTCATGTTTCTTGGTGGCCTGCTTCAGGATATCGGACTTTTGGCATTAAACGAGGTGGCTTCAAAGGAAATTGCCAAACTCCATGATCACAATCAGGACAATCATGCCACATTACACCAGTATGAACTTGAACACTTAGGAATTGACCATTCACAGGTAGGAGCCTGGCTAGCCCAGCATTGGCAACTTCCTGAGGAGTTTCAAGTGGCCATTCTTTATAGCCATACACCAGAATTATTTGAGACTCCGCTTGACTTTCAATCACTGGTGGATACGGTTGCACTCTCCGGCATCATCGCGGACATCTGGATAACCCCGATACCGAAGACGCCATTGCCACGGCCCGCAAGAACAGCCAAGGTCGCTTAACCGTACAACCCGAAGATTGGGAACCAATCCTTGGTCACATCATGACCGGTATCCCCAAACTTGCGAGTTTTTTCCATAGCCGGATGGGAAACTTCGAAGACATGGCACAGATCCATCAATTAGCCTTACGACAACTGAACTCCATTAATCCCCCGTTATTCAGCTAACGAACGCCAACACCAACCGTTCTTACTCAGGATTTCTACCCCGCTCCGGTCATCTCAGTCGCCGAACACAATTGATTCCTGCCATTTTCTTTTGCCCGATATAACGCACGATCTGCACGTTCCAGCCATGAGAGCACGGTTTCACCGGGAAGTAACTCCGCCAAACCGATCGATGCCGTGACGGGAATAATCATATCTTGGTAAGTAAATCCCTCTGCTCTAATGGCATCCAGTAACCGCTCGCCCAGTCGTTGGCTCAGTTCCCACCCAGCTCCCTGAAGCAAGACACAAAACTCCTCCCCTCCATATCTGGCAATAAAATCAGTCTTTCTGGGAAAGGTCGACACCAGACGTTTCGCCAGCTGCTGTAACACCACATCGCCAGCCGGATGGCCATAGGTATCGTTCACGAGCTTAAAATGATCGACATCAACCATCAAAATACAGGTCGACGTCCCAGAGAAAAAACTCACGCTGACCGTTCGTTCTAATTGAAGATCCAACGCTCCGCGGTTATACAGCTGGGTCAGAGCATCCAAAGTCATTAACTTTCGTGCACCTCCCAATTCCTCCTCAACAACCCGCAATTTTTCTCCGAGACTTTCCACCCGTTGCTGCTGACGTTCCTTTCGTTCATCCACAAGAGCACTGATGCCTTCAACCACAGCCAATAAGGCCTGCTTCACATCTTGGAATGAACCTTCCTCGGTGACCGAACGAAATTGGACCAGATGGGTCGTCACTTTTTGATCAGTTTCCTGATCCTCCACAAATGCGCGTCCCATGATATTGGTAAATTCGCAAAGAACATTTCGCATATCTTGAAGATTGCGTGTTACATAAGATTTTTCCTGTTGACGATGCCCATTGACGAATTGAGTGAGTGCCCCCCAATCACGGCGTGGGCCTGCCTCGCGTTTGTTGGTATCGTCGTCGATCTGGGCACCCACCAACACATGTCTCGCCCACCGTTCAAACTCCTTTTCTATATCCTCTTCCGAGAGTTGGTCTAGTTCAAACGCATGACGGCCTAGACACCGCAAGACCCTGGCTAAAGATTCTACCGCCTTGTCGGACTCTCCTGATATCTCTGCCGCCCTAGACCCATTTGCGTCCTGCTCTTTTTGGGACCCAGTATCAAATTGATCTTTTTTCCCAATGGACCAAGATCCTAACATGTCTTCCTCCTCTTCAATTCACTTCTGCCTATGTTTGTTTCGGTGAACGATCCAACGAATGCATGGGGAGAGCGGGGGTAACTGTTTGATTCAGTTATCGGCATTTACTCTAGGTCTCTTGAGTCACTTTTTGGTATGCTCTCTCCCAATACCTACAAACAGTAGGCCTAAAGGGATTCCTTGATCCCCCGTTTACTCGTTCACTACTATTTTTCCTACAGCCTTGTGAATCAACAACACCCGATTTCCAGCAGACAAAACTCTCACTTCAAGCGATGGGTATCATTACTTGACTCTCATGGGATTAAACGGCATCGCCTCTGCCTCGTTTCCGGGAATAAACTCCGAAGAGAAATCGGAACGAATTCCGGAGTGACTGTCCACGAAATTTTACTTCCGCCATCGTGGATCTCCAGAGATGACCTCCCTTTTCAGGCCGTCCAATATGAATTGTCCCATTCGCTGTTTCAGGAGTTGGACGTGTTTGGAACGAAAGAACCGCTCCTGGTCTGCGGCGTCCCAGAAATGTCTCGTGGAGATCTGAGCCGGCCCCCCAATGGATTGGAAGTCCTATGCCCGATTGGAGACCCTGGGAACCTGGGGGCCCTACTCCGGTGCTGTCGAGCGTTTGACGTGCGAACGGTCGTATTGCTTCAGGAAGCCGTTCACCCCTTCCACCCGAAGGTCATTCGTGCCAGTAGCGGCGCTGTGTTTGTCCAGTCCTTACAATGGGCAGACTCCATTACCGACCTGGATGCCCCGGAAACATTGCAATGGATTACCGCATTAGATTTGCACGGGACGAATATGTCTACGGTGAAATGGTCTAAACATGTTCGACTGCTTATTGGAGAGGAGGGCATAGGTGTTCCACCCTTTCAGTTTTCTGAACGCCTATGTATACCTCAAATCCATCCAGCCATCCCGTTAAATGCGACAGTCGCAGGAAGTATCGCCCTCTATGCATATCGCCAATACCACTCACAGGCCTAACCAATGACGATCGGACCTTCTGCAAGGCACTTCGTAGCCGGTAGGGACACCATTCGAACAGAAAAACACCCATACATCTTATGAACATACCACAGCCGCCTCAAGACCAGAGCCTGACGATTATTCAACCCGGTAGATATCGTCACTATAAAGGGAAAGAATACCAAGTCATTGGCGTCGCAAAACATTCAGAAACAGAAGAAGACCTCGTGGTCTACCGGGCACTCTATGGCGAATGCGGCCTTTGGGCCAGACCGGCAAAGATGTTTAGGGAGAAAATTGAAATAGAAGGAAAACAAGTCTTCCGATTTGAATGGATCGACGAGGAAAAAAACTGAAACAGACGCCACGACCATCAAAACGTTAGGAGATTACCGGTAACTCGTCTGGACAGACAGAATGTCTTCCCCGTTCGGATACGAGACAGGCGATTACATCGCAGTGCCCATCTCTCCGAATACCGAAGTGGGTGGCCTTGTAAAAGTCCAATTGGGCAGCCGGACACAAAATCCATGATTCCGGATCTGGAGCCTCCTGTGAATTCGCCTCATCAAGCACCATGCCGGTCATACATCTTGTTTCGCAAAGCATCTGGGTCATTCTCCACCAACGCTCACAACTGTTCTGCCAACACCGCACGCGTTTGTTCCTCTCGATAAGCTTGCAACCGTTTGGAGAGGGAACCATCTGCCAATGCTAAAATTGCAGCAGCCAACAACGCCGCATTCACCGCACCCGCGCTCCCTATCGCCAGGGTTCCTACAGGAATACCTTTGGGCATTTGAACAATTGATAAGAGAGAGTCGAGGCCTTGCAGGGCCTTTGATTGCATCGGGACACCCAACACCGGCAATTGGGTTTTCGCTGCAATTACCCCGGCTAAATGGGTGCCCCCCCCAGCTCCGGCAATGTAAACCTGCACTCCACGAAATTCTGCCTCACTAATATACTCCACCAACGCATCCGGAGCCCTATGCGGGGAAAGGACCCGACTTTCATGGGTAATATGCAGCTTGGTGAGGGTCTCACCGGCTAACCGCATAGTGTCCCAATCCGATTTGCTGCCCATGATAATCGCGACCTGAAATGATGATTCAGCCATAACCTCTTGTACTCCTTTTTACGTTTCTATCCCTAAATGACGAGGGATGGGGAGAAAGGCCATGTCTCCCATTAAACGGGTTTACGATAGCGCATCTTGACCAAAGTTGACCAAATAATGGGAACTGTCTTACACTAAAATACCTCTGTTTTTTGAGAAAATTCCCTATAAGTGCCAACAAATTTTCTCGGGGGTTTGTATACCGGAGAGATGTATTATTCACTTTATTCATAATGGGAGCGAAATATTATGGCAATACGTCTGGGAGATGAAGCACCAAATTTTACAGCAGAAACGACGGAAGGCACCGTAAATTTCCATGAATGGCTTGGGAACGGATGGGGCATACTCTTTTCACATCCCAAGGATTTCACTCCGGTGTGCACCACGGAATTGGGAACCATGGCGAACATGACGGAAGAGTTTAAAAAACGAAACGTGAAGGTGTTGGCTATCAGCGTGGATCCGCTCGACTCCCATAAAGGTTGGATCAAGGACATTAATGAAACTCAACACTGCACGGTGAGTTATCCCATTATTGCCGACCCCGAAAAAAAAGTCGCGAACCTCTACGATATGATTCATCCCAATGCCCTCGATAATATGACCGTTCGCTCGGTATTCGTGATTGGACCAGATAAAAAGGTCAAATTAACCCTCACCTATCCCGCCTCAACTGGCAGGAATTTCAACGAAATTCTTCGTGTGGTTGACTCACTGCAACTAACCGCCAAGCATAAAGTTGCCACACCGGCAAATTGGAAAGACGGAGAGGATTGTATCATCACGCCGGCTGTGACGGATGCAGAAATCCCTGCGCTATTTCCGAAAGGTCATCGTGCGGTGAAACCCTATCTACGCTTCACCCCGCAACCCAACCGCTAGAGCTTCGGAAAAAAATGAGGCAGCGCCACACATGTGTGGCGCTGCCTGTGATTCATCCAATCCTTCGTCTCTCCATCCCCCTCACAATTCCTGATCTATTAAGCCTGTCTCATGGCTCCTGATGCCTCATTTCCCATAGACTACGACTTTGCAGGGATCAGGTCTACGGTCAGAATGGCAAACGTCCTGAGACGACAAAAAATCAGAAGGACCTGTGTACCCGGAAATGCGCAAGGGGAAAGGCCAGAAAAAGATTTGTTGAATACCCCCATCAGGATAGTCTTCCGTTCGACCCTTCTCAGAGGACACTCCTCTTAGGAAAACAGGTGTGGGCTAACAGAAAAGAAGTTGAAAAGGGACGGGAGCCACTTGTAAAAAAAAAGATCAGTCAGGATTGATGGGTCTCAAATAGGGCCACATCCAACACATAGTTACGATGACAGGATCCACATCTGAATTCTACGGCAGACTGTTCAATATGGACCAAGCTGACCCGGACATCTTTGGGATGGCTCCGGACACATTCTTGAAGCCGAAGCAGTCCATGGCTATCGATTCCGGTAGTCTCTTCTGATGACACCAACGCCTCGGGAAGCGTTAAACGATGGCGCATTAGACAATTCGTACAAAGCACCCCAACAATTCGCGGGGGAGAAACAAGTTTAACATTCAGGCACAGCGGGTGTACGGAGAAACATTGCTGAATAAAAGCCCCACTCTTATGAACGCTCATACGATTGATCCCATCAATTCTCTTGTGAAAGGATTCACATCACCACCTTGAGGATCTCTTGCTCACTTCCCTGAAATGAACCACGCCTAGCCGGAAATTCCGCTTTGGAACGGATCGGGGGGTTTGGGAATTTGGCAAATCTCCCGCTCCCAATGGCGCAAGATCCCCTCTTTATCAAAGGTCAAAATATACATAAAACAAAATACTTTTTCACGAGGACCACCTTGAGCCCCACCCATCAAGTTTTCAGCCTGCTTGCCTAAGGCTTTTACTCCAGACGGATCCAATTCACTTTCAGACATGGCAAACCTGTATGTCCAGGTGGTCTCGTCCGAAAGCAATGGATCTTTGACCATATGAGGTTTTCCCAACTTCGCTTTGATATCCGACTGCGTTAATACCCCCACGCCATTGTCAAAATAGCTATCACGCCAGTGAGAACAGGCCACGAGTCCCAGGCAGAGCATGAGACCCACACATGAAAAAAATAGATTCACAACAAGTCGATGAGGGGTCCCACCACCGGATGATTCAGCCATCACCCCTTGCCTTGTGAACCCACAAAACAGGCCTTCACTAATGCAAACACTTGTGCGATTAAGCCTGTCGCAATCATCCCTAAGGCGGTCGAAAGCATAGGAGTGTCAGGATGTTCTAATCCATGAATACCCAGCATAAACCCTACGGCGACACACAGAATCCCTATGACCCTCGCAATCATGACTGAACTCCACTTCCCGCTCAATTTTGAAACAGGAGGAGTCTTCTCTGAGGAAGACGGCATATTGACAGGCTCTTTTGGCATCCTCAATCCATCAGAATTTGGTCAGTTTTCTGTATCTGATTTGATGGGGACGTTCAGCAGCTTTCCCTAGGCGTTTTTTGCGATTAGCCTCATATTCACTGTAATTGCCTTCATACCAACTCACCTGGCTGTTCCCTTCAAAGGCTAAGATATGGGTAGCAACACGATCCAGAAACCATCGGTCATGACTGCTGATCACCGCACACCCCCCGAAATGATTCAAGCCCTCTTCTAAGGCCCGCAGAGTGTTGACATCCAAATCGTTCGTCGGTTCATCCAGCAATAAAAGATTGGCACCCTCTTTCAGGGTACGGGCTAAATGCACCCGGTTGCGTTCTCCACCGGATAAATCCTTCACCATTTTTTGTTGATCAGACCCGGAAAAATTAAACCGTGACACATAGCCTCGCGAATTCACCTCCATTTTTCCTAATGCGACGGTTTCTTTTCCATCAGAAATACATTCCCAGACGTTCAGATTGCCATCAATCTCGCGATTCTGATCTACATAGCCCAATGTCACCGTTTCACCCAAAATCAGATCGCCCGTATCCGGATTAACCAACCCGGCAATGATTTTAAACAGGGTGGACTTTCCCGCCCCATTTGGCCCGATCACACCAACAATCCCGCCTTTGGGCAAAGAAAACGAGAGATTATCAAACAGCAGACAATCCCCATAGCTCTTTGAGAGATTGGAGGCTTCCACCACGACATCCCCAAGCCGTGGGCCAGAAGGAATATAAATCTCCAAATCGTCAGTTTGTTGGCTCTGCTCTTCACTCACTAATTGTTCATACTTCGTCACGCGGGCTTTCCCCTTAGCCTGACGGCCTTTGGGAGACATGCGAATCCATTCCAATTCCCGCTCCAGGGTTTTCTGTCGTTTCGACTCGGACCTTTCTTCCTGCGCCAGTCTCGCTTGTTTCTGCTCTAACCATGAAGTATAGTTGCCCTGGAAAGGAATACCTTGCCCACGGTCCAACTCCAGAATCCAACCAGCCACATTATCTAAAAAATACCGGTCATGGGTTACCGCAATCACCGTGCCCTTATATTCCTGAAGGTGCTGCTCCAACCATCCCACCGTCTCCGCATCTAGGTGATTTGTGGGCTCGTCAAGCAGCAAGATATCGGGTTCTTGGATCAGCAATCGGCACAAAGCCACCCTCCGACGTTCGCCGCCGGATAAGAGGTCAACTTTAGTATCCGGTGGTGGACAGCGGAGGGCATCCATGGCGATCTCCAATTGATGCTCCAATTCCCACCCATTGACCGCCTCGATTTGCTCTTGCAGTCTCCCCTGCTGCTCAAGTAACTTTTCCATCTCTTCAGGACTCACATCTCCCGAAAAGGCTTGACTGATCTCTTCGTAATCTCGGAGCAGCTTGGCAACCTCTGCCCGCCCTTCTTCAACGACTTCCTTCACTGTTTTTCCTGGCTCCAAATAGGGCTCCTGTTCAAAAAGGCCTATGGAATATCCCTTCGAGAAGGTAATTTTCCCGATATAATTGGTATCCAGGCCGGCAATAATCCTGAGAAGCGTACTCTTTCCCGATCCATTCAACCCCAAAACCCCGATTTTGGCCCCGTAAAAAAATGAGAGGTAGATATCTTTCAAGACCTGTTTTTTCGGGGGATGAATGCGTCCCACACCCACCAAAGAAAAAATAATTTGCCGATCATTCGTACTCATGCCATTCGCTCCAATCAGTTCTCACGCGATCCGAGATTTGTCAGGGTTGCAAGAAGACACATGCAGATGCCAACCTTACCAAAGGAATACGAGGGTTCACAATCCAGGCAGACAATTGAACCCCTTCCCTTCAAAACACGACTGGGATATGCTCCCCATAAAGGAAAGGTTCATCCTAAAACACGACATTGAATTACAGGCGAGACAGAGTATGATAAAGAAAGGCCCACACAACCAAGGTCTTTCAGATCGTGAAACACGCTCCGATATCTCGCTCAACAACCTGTTCATCTAAATTCAGATCTATCACCTTGCCCAACAACATCAAATACTGTGCTCAATGCGGAACCGTAGTTGAAGAAAAAATTCCTTCAGGCGAAACCCTTCTCAGGGCCGTCTGTCCATCCTGCCATATCATCCACTATGAAAACCCCAAAATAGTGGCGGGCAGTATTCCTGAATGGGAAGATAAAATCCTCCTATGCCGACGGGCCATCGAGCCACGGTTAGGGCTCTGGACTTTTCCGGCTGGATTTATGGAATTAGGTGAGAGCACCGAAGAGGCGGCTGCCCGGGAAACCCTGGAGGAAGCGCACGCGGAAATCAGCATCCATAGCTTATTTGGTATTTTTAGCCTTCCACATGTTTCTCAGGTCTACGTGGTCTACCGGGCACATTTACAAAATCTGAACTTCAAACCCGGCACCGAAAGCCTGGATGTCCAACTAGTCACCTTAGCCGACATTCCCTGGAAGCATCTGGCCTTCCCTGTCATCCATGAATCGTTAACTCGATACGTCAAGGATATCCAAGCAGTCACCGTGCAAACCCATTCCGCCGTCGTCCCCACCCAAAAGCCTCCGTCCTTTTATTCATCCTAACCGTCGACCGAGATGAAGTGGCCCAATCAAAATTGACAGTGGCCAAAGAGATGTGGTGGGAATTATTTTGCTCTGCCTGAAGGCCAGTGAGGCCCCACTGCTTTTCTGTCATGCCCGATTTCGCACAGGCATTTCCAATAATCAATTGGACAAAATAACGGGGCAAAGGATGAGCATGGAGTCAAATCTACTATTCCAGGCTTGAGGTAAGTGATCGGGCGAAAATGACAGGGGTTTTAATGCCTCGACCGTTCTAATGCCAATAAGGCGGTTTTTATGGGTAGCCCGCCGCCGTAGCCCACCAGGTGGCCATTCGCTCCGATGACACGATGGCATGGCACGATTATAGAGACAGGGTTTTGGCCATTTGCGGCCCCCACGGCCCGTGAGGCGTTCGGGCTGCCAACCTGCCTGGCAATTTCCCCATACGACACCGTTCGGCCATAGGGAATGCGTTGGAGATTCTTCCACACATGACGTTGAAAGGGGGTCCCTTGCAGATTCAATGTGATCTGAAACCGTGTACGGGAACCGTCAAAGTATTCATTCAGTTGCTCCAGCACAGCGCGAAACGGCTCAGGCGATTTTGTCCAGGTCGGTTGAATGGCGAGGGGGTGGGCTCCATCCTGAAATTGCAGGGCCTGCAACCCATCGGAGTTTCCCATCAATAGAAGGCGGCCAACTGGACTTGGACTAATCCAGTAAGAGATCCCGGAATCCTTGGAGGCATTGAGGGGCACTGGTGGCTTCGTCATCGTGATCCTCACGATTATAGCAGGTGAGGCAGGCTAGGGTGCGGCAGAAATTGATGATGGACAGGCTAACGAACATTTTCCTATGATCGAATCATGTCCATTCATCAACATTTGGGTCATTGGTGTCAAACAAGAGGACTCTCTCTGGCCGACCTTAGCCAACAAACGGGAGTGCCCCTAACGAACTTACAGGATTTCCAAAAGGGAAACTGGGACCCACCGTTGTCCATTATAACTTTAATTGCCCACTCGTTGAATGTGCCTGAAGCCTGGCTCCATAATGATCCGCGGACCCTTCTACGATTATGGAACGACCCGGACGAGGATAATCCGGAACTACCGAACACGACTTCTCCCAATCCGCTGTTTCAACGAATTATCCAAACAAGCCGTGACTACCAGGACCTCTTCGTCTTACTCACAAGCCTGCTTCACCACGGTGATCCCAAATTAATTCGTGCTGCTCAGGTCAACCTCCAAAGCCTTTTCAAACAGGTACGCCCCACCACTGTCCCATGGGGGTCGAGACCTCCAGGACACTTCGAACCTCCAAACGATTAATCACCCAACTTTCTTACCCAAAGGCTGATTCGAACCAAAGGGATAAATGACTGTTATGAAAATGGAGCAGGAGCGGAAGAAAAGTTGACTTAATGTACCAAAGCTCTTTGCACGGTTTGGAGAAGCTCATCAACAGTAAAGGGTTTTTGCAGGGTACAGATCGGCTGGAATATTTGGTGAGGTCCCTTCATCGTTCCACCAGATGCGGGAATATTTCCCGTCAGGGTGATCATCGGAATACTAGGAGATGGCCCAGAAACAGGCCCAATGAGTTCGTCTTCTCTCTCTTCCATTGCCACCACATCCATAATAATCAGGGACGCTTGGAAATTTTCATGATTTTGGAGGCCTTCCTCACAGGACCGTGCGGCCATGACCGTATACCCGGCCGTTTCCAAAGAAAGAGAAAGGGACTCCCTCACCTGAATATCATCATCAATCACCAAAATTCTATTCATTGAGTTAACCATAAGTCATTCACAAATAAAATTAAAATACCCGTTACCATTGAACAAAACACAATGCTTACATCCGGATTACGAGCAATTTACGTTCCTTCTCCATTTAAATTGCCTTATGTTATTTTTTATACATAAAAACAATGGCTTATGAAATAAACTCAGAAATGGTTTCGTTTCCGGCATGAAGGTCGAACCATTCAATATGCAGGGATGAGCATTCACTGTTTTCCTCACCCACTCTCTGATGAACCTGTGGGCAACCTGACTGAATCTGGAACAAACGGTGACACCCCTACGGTAACTTTTTAAGTATTTTGTGAGTGGTGATCGAACCTTCGACTGTTCCTCCATAGCCACCATAGTTGAATTCCTAAACCGGTAAGCATCGCAGCTAACCCCACATATAATCCGGTCACTTGCCTATAAAGAACTCCGACCAATAAGAAGATGGAACTTCCAGTCAAATACAAACAGACAGCTTGAGTAATAAACCCAGTCATTCCACGATGCACGAATTTGCCTTGAAAAAAACTTTCCCATGGACTCATGGCAGGAAAAATCACCATAAGCCAGAGCGCCGTCGAAGCCAACACGGTCAGCTCAGGTGTCAGAGCGGCGCCCCATTCAAACCAAAGAATGGAGAGCGGGGTCGCGGCAATGATGAAAAGCATTCCGCTCGTACACACTGAAATCATTGCCACAAATCTCTTCAGAGGGACCTCAAAGTGTGGCCGGTCATACAGGGAGACAACCACCTCCTGCATCGCCAAGCCGCCACTTCGAAATACAAACGAGAGCCCTCCTAATACTGGCCATACAGCCAAGGACTCTATAGCGTGCGGCATCCGACTGATGGCTGCACTCAGAATCGGTAAATTCGCAAGGGAAATCAGTGGAGTAAAGGCGAGTGGCCAATAGAAAACGCCTAGTCGCTTCAACGTGAGAGGCGAAGAATGCGCCGAGCTCGCCTTAAGATTGCGGAGGATTGGACGCACAAAAATAAGAATAAAGCCAGCCTCGACCATCGCCCCAGAGGCCATGGCGACGGTTGCAACAACAATCCCGGGAAAACTGGATATGGCTAATCCTCCAAGTAGAACGCCACTACTCACAAATAATCGAACCAACGTTCCAAAACCAATCAAGCGGGTCTGCCCTGCACGAATAACCACTCCCTGAAAAAACCTCCTCACCGCAATGGAGAGTGTCCAAGGCGTCATGCATTGGAGACCTATTCTAGCCGGTTCCACAATAACCTCGGGAACTCCCAACACGTCCTGTACGAGGATTCCATACACGGGGGTAAAGGCCACCACAATATGAATGACTGTCAGAATACTTCCCAAGACCACAATGAAATTGCGAATAAGCCGGTAGGCTAACCAATCCTTACATAATGCGGTTGACGCAACCAGAATCATAATTACAGGCGCTTCGATCATCAGGGAGAGAGGAAAAACCACCCCACCATAAGCCGCTAAATGGATCTCCGGATCAACGAGGCGGGAAACCGTAGCCGTCACCAGAGGAAACTCGAGGCCCATGAGCATCCAACTCGCTGCCAAGGGCCACCACATGCGGAAAATCGTGTGGAAGGGAGAAGAAGGTGTGAGGAGACCCGGCGAGTTAGCAACCACGAAACGACGAGTGTTTCAAAATAAACATGTATGCAAAGTGTCTGACATGGGCAGGAAAGCTGGGAGAAAGCGAAAGGCCCATCCGATCATACTCAACTACATACAGATCATTTCCTGGGAAAGTACAGCAGAAAGTCATCACGAAAGGGAGCAACCCTTTCGTGAAGATTTCACAATATCATGAAAGCGAGGAGTTCCGCCAAAAGGCCAGAACCTTACAACGGAGACTGGGGAAGATTAGTAGAGGAATCAGGCACATTTCGAATCCCATGGGCAACGAATTCCTGGTCTTCAGGCGTTTCCCCAGTGACCGACTCGGGATCCGATGCAAAACGGCCCACATGCCTTTCTTCCTGGACATCCTCCTCCTGGAGGTCTACTTGGTCGACACAAGAAGGTTTCCATGTCGAGGTTTCAATTTCACACTCTTCTCCGGGATAGAAACGAAGTGAGTCCCAATGCGTCACCCAACTCTTCACATATTTCCGCATACTGGTTCCTGGGACTATTTGGGCCGGATCATTTGCCGCATTTTCCCACATACGCCACCCATGCCCTTTCAGGTGAAGCGATCGAATCGTCTGATAGGCTTCTTGAATAATGTTGTTCGGTGGCTGTCCGAGGGGAATTCGTTGGGACTCCAATAAGCCCATGCCTTTCTCCGCCTTGTCGGCTAACATCCGTTCGGCCTCAGTGTCCTTGGCTCGAAGTTTCTCCAAGAGTTTCACCTTGTCACCTTTTTTCTCTAAGACCTCTTCTCGAAAGTCATTGGTTAATGCCAGCACAGTGCCCAATCCAGGGAGAGTAGGACCGCCATCTAGATTCATGAGGCGGGCCACTTCGGCATAGGATTTCGCGCGCTGATTCACCGAATATCGGCCAATCAGCTCGGCTTCATCGACCAGCAAAATCCATCCGGCATATCCCGCAGCTTGCATCAGGCGAGCCGCAAACTGAAAGCGCTGAAGCGCCAATTCTGCAGCCGAAATCTTTCCAAACGCATACCGCTCTCCAAACCCGGCCTCTTGCAGGTACTTTTTCAAATCGCCTACCCCTATGGGGTCTCCCGTCCAAAATCGAGTCATTCGGTGACCCAACTCCATATCGGAGCTCAATCGTTCATACAGCATCAACGTCGCCGCAAACCTGGCATCAATCTGACTCTCCGGATCATTCACCCACGTTACAAGATCCTTATAGCGCGGTGCCCAGACATCACATTGACCGGCAATTTCTGAAAACACTTCCCCCCGCTTATCAGGAATCACGGCAGCCTCGATCGCGGAATAATATAGACGGACAGGGTGATATAGAGGCGTCTCCTTACTGATCACAATCCTGCTGCAAATGAAATTGGCATCCAACGCCAGATTTTGGAGATACTCCAGAATATGCGACTTCCCACTGCCAAACTCGCCCTCGATCACCATGCCACGAGGGCACGAACCCGTAGTAATATTTTGCTGTGTAGCTTCTAATAACCGCCGAAACCGTCCCTCCACCTCAGGCTGAAGACATCCGAGCGTCATCACCACATGCCGGTTCGGAACCCCAGCACGCAGACCTTCAATGACACGACGGGCTTCTCCATCAGGCGCCATTCTCCCCGGCATTCCGGTGAAAGAATCGGTCTCTCCCTCAGGAACCAGCTCATGTTGATCTTGAATCCGGACCAAAGACGCCAATGGATTTTGGCGGTGTTTCGGACGAACGTCATCCCACACTCGCAGCTTCAATGCCTCGTATCGATCCACGCCACGGCGGGAATCGGTCAGAAACTCTTGTGGGGACAAGACGACCATAAGCAACCCTT
Organism: uncultured Nitrospirales bacterium; assembly: GCA_963801755.1. GTDB lineage: Bacteria > Nitrospirota > Nitrospiria > Nitrospirales > UBA8639 > Nitrospira_E. The sequence continues at coordinate 66,569 of CAWDGE010000001.1, forward strand.
CCATCTCATCAGCGGAATCAATAAATTGACGAAGCAATTCATACAAATCTATGGTGGCTGAAGGAGAAAATGACAGAGAGCCATCATTCGGCAAGTCATCCTTTTTCAGAAAATACCGGGAAATATCGAGTGAGAGAATGAGGCCTCCCTGTCCGGATAATCGAAGCCAGCGTGTTAAAGAAGACAGCATGTACCGTGCATTATGACGCGAGATTTTTTGATAAATGAGAGCCTTTTTGACTCCAGTCACCAGCCGCAGGTCTCCACACAACCACTCTTTCACGGCTGTGGCCAAAACACGATCAGAATCGCCGGCATCCAACTGAGACATGCACAGCCGGATCATCGCCATGCGAAATTCACGGCACAGGCCTGAATCACCTTCAATCGATTTTTCCATCCATGTTTGAATATCCCGGCGGAGCATCGGCTCCTTCCGTTCATTCACCATCGCAACCTGCCGCAACGAGAATTCTTGCCGGTCTGAAGGAATTTGATACCCATGCTCTTCGAGCAACCGTTGGAGAAACCGATAGGCGAGTTCATCCCAATCTATTTGTTTTGCAATTTTCTGAAACAGTCGCTCGACCATGTGGGCTTTTGTGAATCGCGCGTCGACTTTTGCCAACACATATCCTTCACGTTTGGCCAGTCCCTCTAATTCCTGTTGGCAGGTTTTCAATACGTCTTCATCAGGGAACACGGCAAATTTGACCGTTCCTCCCCCCTCACGGACGAAATTCCCAAGATATTCATCGTGAAGGATGTCCAGCCATTCGCGGAGAGCCAGATTAAATCGTGGACTTTCCTCGGAGTGAATATTTTTCTTTGGCCATGGCTTCGAATCTGGCTGATGTTGTTGCACACATTCCGACTCGTCCGGACGTGAGTTATTGAGCGAGGAAGGGGAGGAAAGCAGACCCTCTTCTGTTCTCACGGACTGTAAACGATTTAAGGCCTCAATTAATTTGCTCATTGTACGGTTCCTTCCCCCATGTACATCCTGAAATTTTCAGATTTCCACCACTCCACACCTGATTCAATTCGCATACTTTGAAAGGCTCCCTTAACCTTGAACCCCTTACACAGGAAAATGCACACTGATTTGACAGGCACGTTTATACAATTGATTGGCTCGCGCTTCGCATATTTCATCATCGTGAAAATTGAATAAAGTTCGTCCGATTTCATGAAACGGCACACCCAGATCCACCGCATCCAACACGCGAAGATACATTGGCCATTCATCACGACATTTTCGCCGTTCGAGACTTCGACCCACTTGATGTTTTTGCCATTCCATAAGATCTGCCTTAACTTTTTCAATTTGCCCCGACAAGGGCTTTTTCAGATCAAACACGGCCGCCATTCGCCATTCCGACAAACACAAGGTGACCTCTTCACCTCCCCCCAGCCAATCCGGTCCCTGGCCGAAATAGATCCGACCGTAATTCGAATCAAATGACAACATCCAGGGTTTCGCAATGGAGGGATTGGGAAGCCCACTGAGATGGTATTTCTCTAATGAATTCGGCATTCGAGCTTTAAACGCCGGATGATCCGGCGAAAAAACTTTTTTGCGATACCTGGTGGGATACTGAGGATCTTTGGCACAGGACAGATCAAAATCATATGTTTGCAAGTAATGTTGTTCCCAATCCTTCCGGTAATCTGAACGCCGACGGAGAAACTCCCACCGCCAAAATGTATCGTTTAAACTCTGGGGGCAAGGATAGGTATCCTCAAGCTGCCAGTTGGGAGCTGTCCCTAACACTTGGGAATGCCGGTGTGTTTCCTTGGGCGGTCGTTTACTGCTAGACATCTTGCAGGGCCTCCTGTGCGGGAGTATTTTAATGATGGATCGCGGGATATTCGGTACTTGCCGGGTACGAAGATAGCCAAAGACAGTCAGTCCCGGCTTACGCGACATTCCAGCAACCAACCTCAAACCCGCAAGCACTCAGGAATACTGATAACCCGGTCAAAAAATGTGTCGGTTCTCAAACTTCGATACGAACAAAAGAGGCAGGTGTCGGGAGACAAGCTGAGGGATTTTTACTCATGATGAGGAGAACAGGTTTTGCGCCTTGACCAAGACACTCCATGGACCCATCCAAACCAGGAGAGCACCGTCACACAACAAGCTAAAGCAACCATGGCCAAGACAAAACAAATTTTCCCTAACATGTCGAAGACCCCCAGGATAGCGGTTCTTCATTCCTGCCAATACTCTCTGTATCGGCAGAGTTTTTACAGGTCTTTACTAGATGCCTAAAAAAACATACCCTCTCTTTAAAGAAAATAACTCCAAAAATTCTACAAAACAATGGGCAAGACTTTCTATTCCTTTATTTTCATCTATTTTTCAAACAAAACACCAAAATCTAGAAAAAGTTTACAAAAAAATGGAATCCAGTTGATTTGCACATCCCTTATTAGTTTAGCCTGGATCGGAGCAGAAAACCAAAAACGATCCATAGAAAAATTTTTTTCTCAAAAAATCAACATCTTAGAACAGAAGTAGGCATGTGAGCTTCTTACGACAAGAACCACCAAGGATCTCGAATTCCTTCCTAGCTGTCGATTTAACCAAAAAATCAACAATGGCTGACTTACAGAAATCTGTCACAGAAGCAGCGCCTTCTCGTCTGACACGAACCACCGTCATTCTGTTCCATAAGCCAAAAGGGTATCTGGTGACTCGAAAGGATGAGAGGGAAAGAAAAACGGTTTATCATGTCCTACCGCCTCTTCTTTTGCAGGAAGGATGGGTACCAATCGGCCGACTGGACAAAGACTCCCGTGGTCTCCTGCTCTTTACTCAAAATGGAACAATGGTTAACCGGCTCACAGAGCCAGGCGGATGCGAAAAAACGTATGAGGTTGAGATCCGAGGAAGAATTTCAGACGATGACCTATCCCGCGTGGTACAGGGAGTATTCACCGCTATCGGAACTTTAAAAGTCCACAGGATTACAAAGAAAAGAGAAGTCGGACCAAAAACACAACTAGAGGTCGTTTTACGAGAGGGGAAAAACCGGCATCTCCGTCGAATCTTTCATGCCCTGAAAGATCCAAAATTTCACACGCCACTCAAAGTTCTCGATCTCAAACGAGTACAAATCGGTCCATTGACCTTGGATATTCCGGTAGGGGCATGGAGGTTTTCAACACCGGACGAGGAGACTCAATTGTTGGCTATTCTCAACACCTATACATCGGGGTTGAATTCCTGCTGAAAGAGTTCTCACTTCTTATCAATTTTCGCCCATGTATCTCGAAGAGGCACCGTTCGGTTAAACACTAACCGTTCCTGAGTAGAATCTGGATCCAGGCAAAAATATCCCTGCCGCTCAAACTGAAACCGACTACCTGATGGCGCTTCTCTGAGACCGGGTTCGACCTGGCAATCAGACAGCACGGTCAAGGAATGTGGATTGAGCAGATGGTGAAGGTCATCCGGCTCACCCCCCGAACCGGGGTTCATGTGAGTCAACAAGGCCTCATACAGTCGCACTTCGGCAGGAAGGGCATGCTGAGCTGAGACCCAGTGGAGAGTCCCTTTTACCTTTCGACTTGATTGACTCCCACCACTTTTCGTATCAGGATCGAAGGTACATCGTAGAGTCATCACTTTCCCGGTTTCTGGATCTTTCTCAACACCGACACAGCGAATAATATACGCGTAGCGAAGGCGTACTTCCTGCCCTGGAGATAAGCGAAAAAACTTTTCAGGTGGATCTTCCCGGAAATCGTCTTGTTCAATATACAGCTCACGAGAAAAAGCAATTTCCCGTTTGCCCTGGGTGGGATCCTCAGGATTATTGATAGCCTCTAAGACCTCAACCTGCCCAACCGGATAATTTTCAATAATGACCTTCAGAGGATGCAATACCGCCATCACCCGTGGCGCCAACCGGTTCAAATCTTCCCGAATGGCATGCTCCAACAGAGCCATTTCTATCACACTGTCACGCTTCGCCACCCCCACACGCTCACAAAAATTTCGAATCGCCTCAGGCGTGTAGCCTCGACGCCGAAGGCCTTTCAAGGTGGGCAGCCGGGGGTCCCCCCACCCGTTCACATGCTTCTCTTCCACCAACTGATGAAGCTTGCGTTTACTCATTACGGTATGCCCGAGATTCAAACGGGCGAATTCAATTTGCTGGGGATAGCACGAGACATCACACACCCGAAGCAGCCAATCATATAAGGGCCGGTGATCCTCAAACTCAAGCGTACATAACGAATGAGTAATGCCCTCCAACGAATCCGAGAGCGGATGCGCAAAATCATAGGTCGGATAGATGCACCAGTCATCACCCGTCCGATAGTGAGTGGCATGTCGGATACGATACAAGGCAGGATCTCGTAGATTAATATTAGGAGAGGCCATATCAATTTTGGCCCGCAACACATGGTCCCCATCCTCAAATTCTCCGGCCCGCATTCGAGTAAATAAGGCCAAACTTTCTTCAATGGTGCGGTTCCTGTGCGGGCTATTCTTCCCTTGCTCCGTCAGGGTCCCTCGAAAAACCCGGATTTCCTCGGCCGTTAAACTATCCACATAGGCATGGCCGGTTTGAATCAGTCGCACCGCAAATTGATACAGCTGCTCAAAATAGTCTGAGGCAAAAAAGAGGCGATCATCCCAATCAAAGCCCAACCACCGGACATCTTCCTGAATTGAAGAGACATATTCCATGTTCTCCTTGGTCGGATTCGTATCATCGAAACGAAGATTACACAGACCACCGAATTCCTGGGCAATGCCAAAATTCAAACAAATGGATTTCGCATGGCCAATATGTAAATGTCCATTGGGCTCGGGAGGAAAACGGGTATGCACTCGTTTGCCAATAGCCTGGCTTTCCAGATCTGCAGAAACCTTTGCCCTGATAAAGTCAATGGGAGAATGTTGGTTTAGTGACGACATAGTTAACAAGCTTTCAGAATATTAAATACAAAAATTTCCAGCGACTCGCATTTTCAAAAACAGGACCCGGTCTGTTTGATTCCCGTTTCTAGGCATAGAGAATGTCCGAAAAGGTCAGAGGACGTCCTTTCCAAACAACTTTTCCAAACGACCTGTGGGTTATTCGCCAGGCGTGGAGAGTACAGTTGCCCCCACGCTAGCATGAGTCGCGCCAACTCTCAACACAAGCAATGCAATATTCGATCCCTTATGGTTACCAAAACCCGTCAGACCGGATCAAGACAGTGAAGGCATGAGCCTCGGGACTCTCGGAAATTCAGGCATGTCGGCTAGAAAGAAAATGAGGATCTCAATCTGGAGTCTTCTCTTGGTTCAGATCCCAGGAAAGGATTAGGAATCCCCTGTTTATGGCGCAGAGGCAAATCCGACTTCGGGGGACAAATTGGCAAGCCAATACCACAGGATTGAGAGATTAATACTGTGGATTCAAATAAAATTCCGTGCATTGCGGCACGGTAAGGATGACAGGAAATGAAGAGCACTCCAACGTTCTTCAGGAGACCCATTCCCTGTCGCTCATTGGGGATGAGGGAGATTTTAAAAAAAGCCAACAGCGGACGGATCGAAACCGTATTTTAGGAGAAGGTTTTGGTATACACAAAATTCTGACGCACGGAGACTCCATCCTTGCCTACCGTTGCCGGCTTTCCTTGTGGAGCTGGGCCTTTTTCTTTTGTCCCTTTCGAGCCTTCTTCACTGTTCGCGTTCAATTCAGAGAACTCAGATCCCTTCGCAGCTTTCGATTCCCCACCCTCTTCCTTGCCGTTTTTCAATTGTCTGGCCCACAGGTTTGGCTGACAAACGAGGTGAAAGTTGGGAGCAGGGACGGAATCATCAATGCGCCATAGTTCGAGTTCAGCCCCATAGAATTTCACTTCATCACGGGAAACTCCATTCAGCCAATCCAAGGTTTGGCGAATTTCCGGAGAAATGGCCTGGGCCACACACACCACAGTCTTCGCATCGAGGCCTGCAGCATACATAATCAGTTTACCCAGAGCGTCGGGGTCAATCCCCTCCAAATGACCCAGCACAATCACGTAACTCCCAGTCCTCGCATCTTTGGCGAGGACGCCTCCAGCCAAAATACTGAGAGGAATGTCACCTCCCGCCGGCTTGAGGGCACGCTCAATCGTCTCCCCCAAAATGTCTAAAATTTCCTCTTGCTGAAGCCACGAGGCAAACCCGTCGGCCTCATTTCCCCACACTTCACTTAAATTTATTTTTCGAAGTTTTCCAACTGGTTTTGCCATAACAACCTCAACCGAAAAATTGTTGGTTTCTACTTAATATCCCAAGGAAACGTACTAGTCTTATCGACAGTTATTCAAAAAAGTTAAGACAAAAAACACGAAACGCACTACCTTCCCATGAACAGGGTCATATCACGTCATACCGACAGACAACATCACAACCCTTCATCAGGAAGCCCTCATCCAAAACGCCAAATTTCCTGAACTGGAGCCGTCCCTGAATTTGTCTGGTTCAATCAGGTCCCCGGTCATACAAGCCATTTACGTAAAACAAATTACCTACTGTTCATTGATCTTTCTTCAAATTATAGTACAATAGATTAAGTTCATTCACGCATGGACGGTCCTCGTATCCCATTCAACACCGTTCTCCTGACCCTAAGACCCCACTGGAACGAGTGACCAAAAGGATGGACAAGCACGTGTTTCCCAATTTACACAGGAGGTTTCTGCTATGATTCGATTCCCCTTATTAGGGCTGAGTCTTGTTTGTGCATTTGGACTGATAGCTTCTCTATCAGGGTGCGGTGAAACAGAGGGTCCTGCCGAAAAGGCTGGAAAGACCGTTGATCAAGCAGTCGAAAAAACAACGGAATCGGTCAAAGGCGCCATGGAAAGCACAGGGGAATCCATGGACAATGCTGCCGAGAAAACCGGAGAAGCCATCGATGAGGCAATGGAAAGTACCGAAAAGATGGTAGAGGATACCGCGAAACATTAAAGAGGCTTTCCTTAATTCACATCGCTAATAGTGCCTAACACCCTCCCACAGTTTCCAGCTCGTACTGAGAACGGCAGGTAGGAGAGGGGTAAAGATCTCATCTTCCTCTTTTTCTTGTGCATTCAGGTGGTCGATGTCGTACCATCAGGATCCAGGGAAGAGGGAGGGGGTAGGGTTTTTTGTGAAAGGAAGCTTAAGCTAAGACGCATCGTCAACACGGATGATAAAAGGATGATTCCGATATAAGTTGGGGGTGAATCCCACCGCTCACACAACCCTTTCAACCAGTGAGGGGAGATCAGACATGATGGTCGATAAGTGGATAAAAACTATCGTTGCCCTGTTAGCCCTACTTTTTGCTCTCTCCGTGAGCAGTCCTTCCGTACGGGCAGAAAACCAGTGCGAGACTGGAACAGATATCGGCTTCTTGGCGTATACCACTTAGGAGACCGTGTTCACGCTCCGGTTCCATGGAGACTATTGTCTGGATTCTTAATTTCTGTTGGCCCACAACTCCTGATTTCTTAACCCGTAGACCTCACTCAAGTCACCTTCGCCAGAATCGGCCGGTGTCACATTCCAGTCTGTTCCTTTACTGGATTAGGAGTTGTCTATGCGGATCTACAACCAAGCCAGTCGGGACAAAGACAATGACAACGTCAATCTTACCTTCCCCTTCGGTGCAACTGCGGAATTCAAAATCAGTCGGAATCTGTCCCTGGCAAGCACCCTCATCTTCACCTTTCAGGATATTGATTTACCAAATCGGGTGAATACCGACCATTTCAACATGGGCGTGTTATTCGGTTTCGGTTCCAACCCCAATGCCCTCACAGACAAAACCCTTCACGATGTCAGGCATTCGTACCGTTGAACAACCATCACTGTGGCAACTTACCTTCTCCAAGGGGTTTGGATAGAATAGGCCTTCAATAGACAAACTCAGACATTCACGTGGTTTGACGCTGACCGGGGCTTTTACTCCTTCACATTTTCTAAATACTCTGCCATACGATCCAACGCCAACGCATTGAGCCGCTTCCCATACCACCGGGGCATGACTCGATCGGAATATCCGGACACCACATACGCGCCTGGATTCAAAATTGATTCCTGGACATATTCACGAACGGTTGTCGCCGTCCCTTGATATTGGGGGTCTGCCAATCGAAGCGGTCCATTCGACCCTAAGACTAACCTTGGGCCCTCACGCCCCAGAGCCGGGGCAATACCTGGAATGGTATGACACACCGCACAGCCGGATTGCACAAACAAATTTTCCAGCGGCTCGGTACCTGTGGACAGTGGCACATCGGTAAGTTCCACAGACCGGACCTTCTCGGAAGGGGATTGCCGTTGGTCCATACTAGTGGATGCTCCCACGCGGGCTTCACTAGGGTCCGATGCCGTGTGATTGAATAGATTCACTGAAAGCGTCGCCATAATCCCGCAGGCCACCACTATAAAAATGAGAAACGTTTCCCGGCTTCCTGAAGTTTTTGAGGACTTTGGTTTTTTCATGTACACTTCCACGATTCTGCGGTAAAGATTGCCAGAGTACGGCCAAACAAGATTAGCCGACAATTTATAAAATCCTGAGGTGGTCTACCGAAAGTTCCCGTACCCTGTCAAATGGACCCTCCCCGTTCAAGATAACCACACAGCCACCTGATGGACCAGTCTCGGACAATTCCCATATCCAGACTTGTCTCACACGCTGAAATTTTGGTATCTCAAACATGAGAGAGAACCGAATAGCCCTCACCGCAAGCCTCATTCCGTTCACACATGCTTAATCATTGTTTGTGGCCCTCCAAACCATTTATTCCACACCCATGGGTAGATGGCCCTCACCGTATGACCCTTCTCCCACGTTGGTGGCCCCGCGGAAGTTTTCCATCCGGAATGCCCACACAAGTCCGTATTTTTCAGGTCTCCCCCGAGGTGGGCCTTCTTACAAAATGTCACTGGCAACCCTCACCCTCACAACGCCCCACCATCCTGATGATTCATGGCCTCGAAGGATGCACCGAATCACACTACATGCGGGGTCTTGCCAGAAAATGTTGGGATGCAGGGTGGAATAGCATTCGCATCAATCAACGAAATTGTGGCGGATCTGAACATCTCACTCCCACGCTATATCACAATGGGCTCAGTCAGGATTACGCCAGGATTATTCAAGAAATTACCGAAGAGGATGGCTGCACTGCGGTCTGGCTCGTCGGGTATTCCATGGGAGGAAATCTCACACTCAAATTAGCCGGCGAGCAGGGAACCACCGTCCCCTCCCTTCGTGGAGTCGCAGCCGTCTGTCCCAACATCCAGCCCGCAGCCTGCGTACGCGCACTGCAACATCCCTCAAATTGGCTCTATCATCGCTATTTTCTCAAAAGCCTAACCGCGAAATTACGAAAAAAATCACAATTATTCCCAGGTCGGTGGGATCTCTCACACCTCTCTCGTATACGGACAATGTGGGAATTTGATGAGATCTTTACCGCTCCAGACGGAGGGTATCGAGATGCCGCAGACTATTACGAACAAAGCGCCGCTCGTAATACGCTGTCTTCAATCACCATTCCGACCCTCGTTATCACGGCCCAAGACGACCCGTTTATCCCCTACCCCATGTTTGCCGACCCCAATCTCCACTCTAATCCCTTCATCCAGCTTGAGGCGCCTGCTCATGGGGGCCATTGCGGGTTTTTTCAACAGCACCATAAATATGAGGATCCATTTTGGGCCGAAAATCGTCTATGCGACTGGATTCAGGCTCAACTCGCCTCAGCATGACCACCATCGGTTCTTGGAATCATTCCCTTTGAACCCCATCCAAACACCCCTCATACCCGTAACACCCTTCTCTCCTATTCTCCTCTTGCCTGAGACCTATCAGGTAGGGTAGAACTCTCTTCAAATGAGTACCCAATCCTTCCATTTACGATTCCAGTCGCAAGTCTTAGCCCACCCATGAAATTAAAACCCGGATCCCCAGGGAAAGGAATTCTTCGCCAAATGCATAAGGCGCAGGAAAGATATTTGGAAGGCTGGTTGGATGTTCCCGCCCATGTGCATCACACAGCGTATCGCATGGCGAACCCGGCCAGTGAACGCCCCCAAAGTCGAAAAGAATTCCAACAACTGCTTAATTGTTTGGAGATCGAATCTTCTCACATTGTCCTGGAAGATAAGGTTGGATTTGGAGTCAAAAAAGGAACGAATGGGGACAAACTCATTGCCATTTGGGAAGCCCACACAGAATATTACAGCTACCAGATTTGGCATATCCCCTCGGACGCGACCCAACCATTAGGATTCGGACCGTTGGGATTTCCCGGATATGTGTTTCCCTTTTCTCCGTTGGGCATCCAAGTGAACGCGTTGGATCTGTTGGTCATCCCTGCGGGTACTTATGACCAGGAGGAATTGGGGACCCTTCTTCCCGGACCACAAATGTATGCCAGCAAGGTTTTGGGGGAGGACATCTCCGTTGCCACCAGCTTTACTCCCGACGAACATGATCGAGAACGATATCTCATTTGGGCGCCTGATCCTGTTTTACTACGCCAAAAACTAGCCAGACTGATTACGATTTTGACCACACTTGAAAATTATACGCATCTGATTTTACTGCCCTATCCAGCCTTCTCCCGGTCGGTCGATCAGGTTCAAATCTTCGAACAGCGTCAGCTCTATCAACGGACCCTAATTACGAAAGAACTTAACCGGGCGACACATAGTACCCTTCAACAGTGGTTGGAGGCGTTAACCCATGATTTTCTTGAAGTGGGGCGGTTGACCGCTTCGCTGCGTTATCGCCTTTCGGCTTCGGTCCCCTACGATCGGATTGTGCACAGTAATACCCTGGCCCTTCAGGAACATCCCCTACCCTACGGTCGAACGCTCATCGATTATTTTCAATGGAAAATTACAGGGGTGTCCGATGGATATCAGCAATTACTCACCCGCATCCAGGCCTTAGAGCAGGACTTTGAGGGCACCATTGCGGTCCTCCGCACCAAGGTGGAACTACTCTTACAAGAGCAAAATTTGGCGCAACAAGATCAAAACGTGAATCTCCTGGCCAGCTTGGATAAGACCACAAAAAGCCAAGTCGTCTTGCAACACACCGTAGAGGGCCTCTCCGTGATCGTGATTGCCTATTATGTGAGTGGCCTGGCCAACTATGTCTTTAAGGCTCTACACGAACTCGGTTGGCTAGACAAGTATGAATTAGCCTCTGGGATCTTTGTGCCCCTCGCCCTGGGCCTCTCATTTGCCATCATCACATGGGGCAGAAATCGCATCCATAAAAAAATTTCAGCATCGATCCAACCCTCCGCCTCTCATACCCCCGATCGTTCCTGATCGTTTCTCTCATACTCCTTGTTCCTTCACCAGCATGAACAAAGCCTGATCTGACAAGGGATGGACAGGTTCCCTCCGACGTTCTCCATGCAAAACCCATTTGGAGCCCGCCCCCAATAAGTTGAATGGCCCGACAACCGATTCGGAACGGAAAAGGATTCTTATTAAGTACCCCAGGGAGATGTCCGAGAACTACAAGAAAGGGGACAAGGTAAAGGTTTTGGCCATTGAAGACCAGAACTGCATCAGAAGGGACCATCATGTTGACCGCCGAAGAAATAGTAAAAAATTGCACGAAAATTTTTACGCTCCCGGAAGTTTATTTACAAGTCAAAAAGGTCATCGATAATCCGGAATCCACCATGGCCGATCTGTCCAGAGCGATCAGCATTGATCCTGGCATGACCGTCGCCGTCCTCAAGTTAGTGAATAGTGCATTTTACGCGATGCCCCGAAAAGTCGAGACCATTTCTCGGGCTGTTGGAATTCTCGGCATGCAACCCCTACATGATTTGACGCTTGCCATCTCAGTCACCAAAACTTTCTCCGGCCTCAACCAACACGTGATGAGTATGAGCGTATTTTGGTCAAACAGCTTCTTTAGTGGACTGGTTGCACGGGAATTAGCAAGAAAGTGTTTCCTGGTCGATAGTGAACGGATGTTTGTGGAGGGTTTATTGAGAGATATCGGACACCTAATTCTCTATGAGCAACTCCCCGAACAATCGGAACAGGTGTTACGGGAGTCCGCCAAGAATGGGATTCCCACTCATATCGTAGAACAACGGATATTGGGGTTTGATTTTTGCGAAGTGGGCCAGACACTCATTGAGGAATGGCAACTCCCCAAAAATTTCGGGACCGCAATCCGGTATCAAAACAATCCATCCGGCACCAACGATCACGCCTTTGAGGCCGCGCTCCTCAATATGGCCAGCGCACTCACGGAAGGGTTTCAAGCACCCAATGGTCACGCTCAATGGAAACACCTGGTGGCTCCTGAAGCATGGAAATTAACAGGTCTGGATGAGGAAGGTCTGAAAGAATGCATGGTGGAAGCGGGCAAGCAGCTCGCCAGCATGTTAGACCTCATGAAAGAAGCACACCAACCCGTAGCAGGATAAAGGGGAGAAAGGTCTGCATGGCAGAAGGTACAAGGAAGAATGCCGACACGTGGATTAATTATCAATTCAAAAAGGCAATTTCCTATTCCCACAAAAACCAATCAACCACTAGATATCAAAAGACCGTTAGATATCACCTTCCAAATAGCCTTCTTTTAGACACGTATCAAACTGGCGACGGAGGCGGTAGAGATCGAATACTCTCCACCCTATGTGTCTCGTATTGGTTTACGTTTCAGATTTATCATCCTAAATCCGGCAGTTGGGGTTTGCCCGAAATGAGGGATGGCCTATATGGTAGCGGCTATGAAGACTTCTTCTCCTTCCCCAACCGTTCACCCTGTGGGTGAAGCTCCTCGACTCCCTTCTGGGCCGCTTCCCGTCGACACGTATGGGGGCCGCATTCATGTCGAATGGGATCCCCAAGCAGCTGTGCCCCCCTTGGGCCAATCACCTTTTTTTATCGAATTCCTCAAAACGGCAGACTTGTTTGCCCCGTGGGTGCGGGAGTGTCCGTTGACCTACCACAGTCCCAATGCCCCGCAGGCGATCGATGTCCTCGGGACACTCTTCTTGTCGATTCTCTCGGGTACATCATCGGTATGCCCATCTCACGACGATTCGGACCGATGGCGTTAATCCGGCGTTGTTGGGCATGCGCACAGTGTGCAGTGAAGATTCAGTGCGCCGAGCCTTGGGGACGCTTGACGAGGCTGCCAGGACCCAGTGGCTCCAAACGCATCTCCTGCAGGGCTACGAACCGTTACTCAGCGAACCCTGGATCTTGGATGTGGACGTGACGGTCAAGCCGCTCTATGGGCATCAAGAGGGAGCCGAAGTCGGGGACAATCCGCACAAGCCGGGTCGCCCCCCATAGCTGTTAAGCTAAGAAGGGCCCTTGCTGGGAGACAATTTGGGGTCGACTCGGGCTTCCAGCATTTCTAAGGTCGTCATTCGGGATCGTTGGGACTGTTTGGTACAGTGCCGGAGTAACGGCTCGAGTTCACGAATGAGGTGGGCCCTCCCTTGGCTGAACGAGATGATCAACTGCTGTGCGAGCTGAAAGGCCCGCTCCTGGAGTCGCTGGTACAACTTCTCGAGGCTGCTCTCTTGCCCCGCGGTCAGCCACCGGGCTTGGTTGGCCCACGTATGAATACGATGGACCAACACCGCCGCAATCCATTTGCCATAGAGTTCACAGCGCACTCGATGTTCATTGCCGGTCGTCGAGTGGTGCACCTGAAGAATCGATTTGAATTGTTTGAACACCAACTCGATCTGCCAGCGCAGGCTATACAAGGCTCGCACCATATCGAGGGGCAACCAGGCTTCAGGCACATTCGTGATGAAAAGCGTCCAGTCACACCACGTCAGAGTCGAGGTCCGAGCGGTCCGGCCTTGTTGCTGGGCGTGAGCCTTGACGCGCCGCCGCCGTTGCCGGGCTATCTGGGGACTCACGCGCAAGCACACGAGGCGGCAGGGAGGGGTTTGCTGAGGCCCCTGGCCCAGGCGTACCTGGATCTCCCGGGTCAGGACGGGCCCCTGGGCCAAGAAGCGGTCAAGCTCGAGGCGCGCGCCGGTCTGGGCCACTTCGACCGTGGTGCCCACCATGAACCGGGTTAAAAAATACGCGTCGCGGGCCATGATGGCGTTCAGAGTGCGCAGCTTGAAATAGCCTTGGTCCATGAGCACGAGATCCTGCCGGTTGAGGAGAGCGGGCAGCCGATCCGTGTCGCGATTATCTGGCACCGTCCCAGCGGTGGTCTCCAGGAAGATCAGTTCTCCCTGCTTGTAGTCATAGGCGACTTGGATCTTGCAATTAGCTGGGGAGGCATTCCCGCCGGCCCCAGGCCAGACCTTCTGCAGCTTGGGGCTGACATCCCAACTCGAACTATCAACCAGCAACACGCGGCCGAAAGGCCGCAGCAAGAGCGTGCGTATCCCCGCCCGCTGGAACTTCTGGTGCAAGATCGTGTGCAAGCAGCGCTTGAGAAACTGAGCGGCAGAGGCCGTAAACCGCTGATGCAGGGCTTCCCGACTCATGCGGGCTTTCAGAGCCCCCACCATCCCCCCCAGCGACGGAGGCTTCATCCCGAATTGTCCGAGGGTCATCAGCACCAGGAAGTCATACGGCTGAAGCACGCCTTGGCGTTGAGCGAACCCCGTTTCCTTAGCCAGCCCATTGAGGCGTTTTTTTTAAACCCCTCCAACACCCCGAACAGGGCGGCCCTCATGCTCGGCTCCCGAAGCCCTGGCAGCGAGCCAGCGCGACCTCGGCCTGGACCCAGTCGGTCATCAACGTTTTCAGACGCTGATACCGTTTGAGCCGCCGCCGGACCTCCGCCAGATCCTTCTTGGGAATAAACAGGGTGGAACTCTTGCCGGCCACGGTGAAGCTCAATTGATGGTAAGGCCCATGCTTCTTCGGCTCCTGAGGGTCTTTACACTGACACCCGGTAGTGCCGCAGACATTCCATTGGGTGCTCAGGCTCCCCGGCAGGACGGGGCCGAGGTCAATCAGCTGAGCCTTAATGCGTTGCAGGGTGCGTGCTTCTCTCGTCATGGGGACCTCCTGGTTAAACCGATAGCCTCTATAATGCTAGCGGTAATATAGCACAAAAAAAGCGCCAAGCCAGCGCTCTTTGAAAGGTTTCTGTCCCCTTAGCTTAACAGCTATGGGGCCGTACCCGCGACCGGGGTGTTCACCCTCACCATCACGCCCGTCAATGATGCACCCCAGGTCGCCACCAACACGGGGACCACGATCAATGAAGCCTCCACCGGCAACGTGCTGACCACGGCCATGCTCAACGAAGGAGACCCGGATGATGCCGGCACCGGCCTGACCTACACCGTCACCGCCATCCCGACCAACGGCACCCTGCGCCTTTCCGGCACCGCACTCGGCCTAAACGATACCTTCACCCAGGACTATATCGATACCAATCGCCTGACCTACGATCACAACGGCAGTGAGACCACCACCGACAGCTTCAGTTTTTCCCTGGCAGACGGCGGCGAGAACGGGGCCGTACCCGCGACCGGGGTGTTCACCCTCACCATCACGCCCGCTAACGACCCCCCTGTATTCAATGGTCTGGACAACGCACCCATCTTTATTGAAGGCAGTGTTCCTGTAGTGCTGGATAACAACGCGACCATTGCCGACACCGAACTGGATGGCGCCCATAATTACAATGGCGCGATACTGACTCTTACCCGCAACGGAGGAACCAATTCGGATGACCTGTTCAATGGCAGCGGCACACTCGTTCCTCTGATAGAAAGCGGGAACCTGATGGTGGGCATTACCACCATCGGTACGGTCACCACCAACAGTGGCGGCACGCTGGTTCTCACCTTCAACAGCAACGCCACCTCGGCCCTGGTCAACAGCGCGTTGCAGCAGATCACCTATGCCAATAGCAGCAGCAACCCGCCAGCCAGCGTACGGATCGATTTCACTTTCTCCGACGGCAACGCCGGTGGTCAGGGCAACGGCGGCGCACTCAACGATACGGGATCCATCGCGGTGAACATCAACGCCATCAACAATCCTCCAATAGCCCTTCCCGACAGTCTTGTGGTAAACGAGGGTTCATCCACTACTCTTAACCTGACCGGAAATGATCTCGATCTCGATGACGGCCTGGACCTGACCAGTATCACCATTGTCTCAGGTCCCACGAACGGCACCATCACCAGCGTGAATGCGAATGGAACAGTGGATTACACGCATGATGGCTCGGAAACCCTCACGGATAGTTTCACATACACGATCCGTGACCTAGCCGGTGCCACCTCGAATACGGTAACGGTGAGTTTGACGGTGACTCCGGTCAACGATGCACCGATCATTACTTCGAATGGAGGCGGTGCCAGCGCCAATGTGTCTATCATCACCGGCACCACCCGCGTCACCGATGTTGATGCCATCGATGCCGAAGGCGCGACACTGATTTACAGCATTGTCGGGGGTGCCGATGCAGCGCTCTTCAGCATCGACCCGACGACCGGGACCATCAGGTTCATCACGGCTCCTGACTTCCTAACCCCGGGCGATGCGGGTGGCAACAATATCTATGAAGTGATCGTCCGGGCCTCCGACGGCACTGCCGTCGATACGCAGGCCATTGCCGTCACAGTTACCCAAGCCAATGTTCCGCCGCAGATTTTCATTCCACCGCCGCCGGACTCTCCGCCTTCACCAGATCCGGTCCCGGGAGATCCCGGCGAAGAGAATTCTGAAGACCAGTCACCAGCCAATGGGGGAAGTCTTGATCCCAGCTCGCCAGGAAATATACCTGACGGCGGTCAGGGTTCCACGATCACTGATACCAGAGATTCAGATACGGAAAATACCCTAGGACACCACAATTTCCCCACTAAGGAACAGGATGGAGAACGCACGGGAATCGTAGAGATGGTCAGTGACATATGGGGTTTGCTAAAGAAGCCGATTGAAATCACGGCATTCAAGGATGAAATCCGATCGTTACTGCACCGATCAGGATTCCTTCAGGACCTGGATCGCGTCCGCGACGATGTTCAGGAGGTCGCCGCCACCGAACAAACCTATTTGGCATCCAGCATTGCCGTACCCTCCGGGTTGTCGATCGGCTATGTCGTCTGGCTCCTTCGCAGTGGGGTGCTATTGACGGCACTGCTCTCATCGGTGCCGGCCTGGCAGTTTGTGAATCCGCTATTAGTGCTCGATTCGGCAGCGAAGAAGAAGCGACAAAAGGGGCTAAAAGGTGTTGAAGGCGATTCAGTGGAATCCCTGTTTGAGAAACCCACGGCATCTCCCGAAATAGCTGAGGAGAAGACCGGGGACCCCGCTAAGGCCCCTCGAGCCCGGTGGTTCAAATGGCAAAAGCGATGAACATTCTCTCGACAAAATCTCGTCTGGCCTTCGGCCAGGTCAGTCTCCTTATCAGTGTGTTACTGACGGCAAGCTTGTTTGGTCTGATGCCAGACCGTACCGGAGCGGTTCGCCATGGGCGTGCGGCCTTGGCCGAGTCCATCGCCGCCAATAGCACGATCCTGATTACCCAGGATGACGTTGACCGCTTGGAGGGAATTTTGCAATTGGTCGTGGACCGTAACCCAGACCTGTTGTCTGCCGGATTGCGAATGGAATCAGGGCTTTGGCTGGTCACGATTGGCGACCATGAGCAACATTGGCGGGACGACGATTCGGACTATTCTTCTAATACCCAGGTGACGGTCGCCATTTGGGAAGGGGAATATAAATGGGGTCAAGTCGAATTGCGATTCACACCGCTAAGTGAGGAAGGCTGGATAGGGATTTTCACCGGGCAACAGACACAACTGCTGCTGTTCGTGGCCCTGATGTGTTTTATCGGCTTTTATCTGTATTTGGGGAAAATGTTGAAGCAACTCGATCCCTCGCAGGCTGTTCCTGAACGTGTGCGATCCGCTCTGGATACCATGGCAGAAGGGCTCCTGGTACTGGACAACAAAGAGCAAATCATGCTTGCCAATCGGGCCTTCGCCACCTTATTGACCACGACGCCTGAGGCACTCTTAGGTCGGCCAGTCGGAGCGTTTCCGTGGTCTGACATCGAAGGCCATCCGTTAGCAACGGGGACGCACCCCTGGCATGTCGCATTGAATTCGGGAGAGGCTCAAAAGAATGAACGCGTCCGATTGACTCTGCCCGACGGCACACGGCTGACGTTCATGATTAACTGCTCCCCTATCCTTGGCAGCGGAGCTAAAAATGTCGGTGTCCTGGTCAGCTTTGACGACGTCACGCAATTGGAAGAAGCTGAATTCGAGTTACTGAAGTCCAAAGAGGAGGCGGTTGCGGCCAACCAGGCCAAGAGTGCCTTCCTGGCCAATATGAGCCATGAGATCCGCACGCCGATGAATGCGATCTTGGGTTTCACAGAACTGCTCAAACGTGGATTCGGACGTGACTCTGTTGAAACCCGTAAACACCTCGAGATCATCCATTCCAGCGGGAAACATTTGCTTGACCTCATTAACGATATTCTGGATCTCTCGAAGGTCGAGTCGGGTCGTCTTGAGATCGAACGGGTACGATTCAATCCCTATCTCGTGATCATGGAGGTTGTCAGGGTCCTGGGTGTCAAAGCTCATGAGAAAGGCATTGAACTCGAGGTTAAGGTACGGGATGACGTCCCGGAGACCATTTTCGGCGACCCGGGCCGGATACGTCAGATTATCACCAACCTCGTGGGTAACGCGGTGAAATTCACTGAGCGCGGCGGGGTCACAGTGACCGCGCACGCCAAGCAAGTGGCCGGAGACACACTCCAATTTCATATCGATGTCGCGGACACCGGTATCGGAATGAATCCGGAAGCCACTCGCCGTATTTTTGAAGATTTTGTCCAGGCCGATGCATCGGTAACCCGGAAGTTTGGTGGAACCGGCCTTGGATTATCTATCAGCCGAAAGTTCGGGCGGGCCTTGGGGGGGATATTACGGTGGAAAGTAAGGCCGGGGTGGGCAGTGTGTTTAGAATTATCCTGGATGGCGGCAGCGCGTTGGAGGTGGCCTGGGTGACACCCGAGCAGGCCGTAGCGGTGGTCGATTCCGTCATGACGCAGGAACACACCAACTGGGACTTTCCATCGGCAAGGATCCTGGTCGTAGACGATGGCCCGGAAAACCGAGAATTCGTGAAGGTGGTCCTGGAGGATTATGGTCTGACCATCGACGAAGCGGGTAATGGCCGGGTGGGAGTTGAAATGGCCACTGCCACCGATTACGACATCATTCTCATGGACGTGCAGATGCCTGAGATGGACGGGTTCACCGCCACTCGCACATTACGCGACAGAGGCCTGCAGATCCCTATTCTCGCGCTCACCGCCAACGCCATGAAGGGCTTCGAGCAGGAGTTATTTGATGCCGGATATTTCGACTATCTGACCAAACCCGTCGACATCGATCGTTTCCTAGCAAAATTGGCCCAGTTGCTCCATGGTCAACCAGTAGCTGAATCGTCCAGGAAATCCGTCCTGCCGGAGTTCTTGCCACATCAAGCCTCACAGGCGGAGGATTCCTCACCCATTGTTTCCAAGTTAGGGTCGACCAATCCGAAATTCGCCAACGTGATTGCACGTTTTGTAGGCCGCCTGGACGAACAACTGCACGCGATGGATGCCGCCTATTCGAATCGGGATATGGAGGCCTTGGCCAAACTGGCTCATTGGCTGAAGGGTGCGGGTGGCACCGTGGGGTTCGATATGCTGAACAAGCCGGCGATCGAACTTGAAGCCGCAGCCAAGGGTGCCGACCTACCAGCCATCGAACGACACCTTCATCACCTTCACCTTCTGGCGACACGAATGGCTTATGGGGATCGGGACACCCCAAAGGCAAAATTAGAAGTAGAAGTTCCCTGAAATCCTGTCGGATAAGGCCTCGGCAGGCCTTTCAATGGGATGAGACCTCCCCCCCTGACCCAGCTCAACGACTTTCAGATGGCCCCAAGGCTTCCATACACAGTCGGCCACCATTTTGCCTGAATATTCACTTTTTTTTACTTCATTTTCACTGTTGAAAGACCGAAAAATCTTCATAGAAGTACAAGAACAATCTTGGTCTGAAGACCGAGATGCTGCCCTTTCACACTTAGAAATCATCGTGTAATGAAAACAGAACAGGCAGATCAGAAAGCATTCCAATCACAAAATAACGACGGACTGCTTTTGGCTAAACCCGTTCTTAAAGAATTGGGATGCGATGAAACCACGCTGACTCAAGCCACAATCATGATGGTCGACGATGAAGCGACGACGATGGAGATCATGCGCGCCTATCTGGAAGATGCTGATTATCAACATTTTGTGCTCGTGGAGGATTCCTATCTGGCCATGGAACAAATTGAGGAACATCGACCAGATATTCTATTGCTTGATCTAATGATGCCGAACGTCCCAGGATTCGAAATCCTGAAGCAGGTGAGGGACCATCCCAAGCTGAAACATCTTCCTGTCATTATCCTGACCTCTTCCTCCGACGCAGAGACCAAACTCCAGGCCCTCGACCGGGGTGCCACAGATTTCCTGGCCAAGCCGGTCGATCCCAGTGAGTTGAAACTCCGGGTTCGCAACACGCTGGCTGCCCGAGCCTATCAGAACCAACTTGCCTACTATGATGCTTTGACGAAATTGCCGAACCGGAGTTTGTTTCTTGACCGATTGGCATGGTTTATACAGCGAGCGGAACGCCATCACGAGAACCTGGTGTTGTTGCATATCACACTCAATCAGTTTAAGCGCCTCTCCAATACCTTCGGCCCGGAAATTTCAGATCAGCTCATCACACAGATCGCGGAGCGGATGAGTTCATGCATGCGCCGATCGGATGTGTTTGGGCGAGGAGTACCCGATTCGAGTGAATTGGATAGCCTGTTTCGCGTGGATGGGGATGAATTCTCGTTATTGTGTCCGACGATGGCTCATGCAGAACATGCGACGAAGTTAGCCTCCCGTATTCTGAAGGTCATGGAATCTCCGTTCAATGCCGATGGGACCGAGGTCTACATTTCCCCAAGTATCGGTATTGCAAGTTTTCCTGCCGATGCCGAAGATTTGACCACCCTTATCCAATGCGCGGTTGGCGCGAGCAACCAGGCCACCTTTCATGGAAAGGGGGGGTTCAATTTTTATTCGAGCGAACTCAATTCTCAAAGCCTGGAGCTCCTGCGAATGGAGGCAGACTTGCGCCATGCAATCGAAGAAAACCAACTGCTGTTGTATTATCAGCCGAAGATTGAAGTGAAGAGCGGTCACATTGTCGGGGTCGAAGCGCTGGTTCGGTGGCAGAAACCGGACGGCACGCTTATCTTTCCGGATCAATTCATTCCCTTAGCTGAGGAGACCGGCCTGATCATCCCTTTGGGGGAATGGGTGCTCAAAGAAGCCTGTGCACAATTGGCACGCTGGCAGGCTCAGGGGATATGGATTCAGGTCGCGGTGAATGTATCGGCGAAACAATTCAATGACGGCTATCTGGTGGATTTGGTGAGGGAGACCTTACAGAGCAAGGGAGTCGATGCAAAGCATTTGACACTCGAGCTGACGGAAAGCCTGTTAATGGGAAACGCTGAGCAGGCCGTGGAGACCTTGAACCACCTGATGGCCTTGGGGCCAAAGATCTCTATGGATGACTTCGGGACAGGCTACTCCTCTCTCAGCTATTTAAAACGTTTTCCCATTCACGAGTTGAAGATCGACCGCTCCTTCCTGACTGATATTACCCACAATCCTGAAGCCCGAGCTTTGGTCTCCGCCATGATTTATTTGGCGCATGAGTTTTCCCTGACCGTCGTCGCGGAAGGGGTGGAGCATCAGGAGCAACTCGATCTTCTCACCACTCTGAATTGCGACCATTACCAGGGGTATTTCTTTAGCCGACCCATAAGGGTGGAGGCCCTGGCTCCCATGTTCCAGGCGAAATGCTCTTCAGTCAAAGTATAGACCCTTGGCGGCATAGCTCGAATTTATCTTCTGGCCATCAACTCCCGTTCTCTCAGCTACCATCTTCTGACATCCTATTAGACTGTTTTTCCGATAAACCCAAGCTCCCTCCTATTAATCCTGGGGGATGCCAAGAAAGTCACTGAATAGAGATGGAATTTCCATCTTCTCATGACATCCATACCACAAAAAAGCCTGGGAACCACTCACAAAAACTGTCTGGAGCGTCAGATAGGTTCAACGATCTGAGCAAACCGAAAGTCATCGGAATCCTGGAGAGTGAGCATAATTAAAATGGGAATTGCCAGATCCCATTTAACGACTTCGGCTTTCTTGCTTGGACTTCAATGCATTTAAATGATTTCTCAATTCTTTCCTGGGAAATGCCGATAATGATGACAGGAGACCTCTAGCAGCTTGGAAATCTCGGATGAGAAAAATCGGTATTACCACACACATGCCCCTCATTTCTAGACACCTTATAACTCCCAATCTTCGCCTCTAACCATGAATACCGGCATTGCCAATTACGGGAATATCTTCGTCGGCCGCCAGCCGATTTTAGGTCCGAATTTGAAGACAATTGGCTATGAGGTGCTGTACCGAGACTGTGAATGCGACTCGGCAATTATCCATGATGAAGAAATCGCCACAGCCCAGGTCCTCTTAAATACCTACCTCGATATTGGCCTGGAACATGTGGTGGGAACCCACCTGGCTTTTTTGAATATTCCCACACAATTTTTATTAGACAGACATTGTGAAGCCCTCCCCAAAAACCGCGTGGTTTTGGAAATATTGGAGACGGTGGAACCCACCCAACGAGTGATTGAAGCCATAGCCGACCTCTCTCAGCAAGGCTATACCATTGCCTTGGATGATTTTGTCTTCAATGATCGCTTTCGACCGTTTCTGGAATTGGCGGATATTGTGAAAATCGATGTCTTAGGAAAAAGCCCCGAACAATTACAACACGAGACCCGACCGCTTCGGGATTACCGCGCACGACTTCTCGCCGAAAAAGTGGAAACACGAGAGACCTTTGAGGCCTGCAAACAACTTGGGATTTTCTATTTTCAAGGGTTCTTCTTTTATCGCCCTGATATTGTCCGCGGGCACGAAATCCCCGGGAATCGTGTAGCCCTCCTGGAATTATTAGGAAAAATTCAGGACCCGAATATCTCCTTTGAATGTCTGGTCGAGTTTATCCGAAACGATCTGTCGTTGAGCTACAAGATTCTTCGATTTGTGAATTCGGCCTCTGTCGGACTTCCCAGGCGAGTGGAGTCAATTGAGCAAGCTGCCTGTATGGTGGGCATCGACCGGATACGCACATGGGCCTCTCTCATTGTTATGGCCATTGGAAAGGACCAGCCCATGGAAATACTGGTGATTGCCTTGGTGCGAGCGAAAATGTGTGAGAGCTTAGGGCAACAACTTGGCGCCGATTCTCCAGAAAAGTATTTCACCATGGGTCTCCTGTCGGTCTTAGAAGCCTTGTACGGATCTTCCATGGAAAAACTTGTCGCTAACCTCCCGCTCCCGGACGACATTCGTGAAGCCTTAATACTGGAGAAGGGAACAATGGGAGCGGCGTTGAGTAGCGTGAAAGCTTATGAAAAGGGGGAGTGGTTGCAACTCAAAACATTCCAACTCTCCCCTGGCACGATTCGAAATTTCTATTTGAAAGCCATTGATTGGGCCAACCACTTCTCTCCTATGATTGATGAGCCCGCATGACCTGATGACCGGATTGCCCATCTGCCAATCTTTCGCTGACTTCACCCCTTATAGCTTACAAGGTTCCCCTCGCTCCACCAACCTCAGGCAGATCTTTTCGAGAAAGTAGGCATCCCTATACTCACATGTTAGAATGGGATATGCGTGTTGGGTGCAGCCCTACGCAACGCCCTTTCAGGACATATTCACAGGTTATCATAAATTCCAAGAGGCTCATGACATTCATCCCTACTTCAGAAATAACTCCCGTCTCTTCTTCCGCAACGCCCTCCCGAAGAAGAACCCTCCCTTCCTGGTTCAAAGTCCGTTTCCGACCGGGACCCCATTACCAGGAAATCCGTCAACTGATGGAAACGCATCGACTGCATACCATTTGTGAAGAGGCACGATGTCCGAATATTTGGGAATGTTGGAATAATCGGACGGCCACGTTTCTCATCCTTGGAGATATTTGCACCAGGCGTTGCCATTACTGCTCAGTGACCACGGGACGCCCGTCCGCAGTCGACCGAGAAGAGCCTCAACGGGTGGCGGATGCCGTCAAACTCCTAAAACTCCGGCATGCAGTGGTGACCTCGGTCAACCGAGACGATCTCCCCGATGGGGGGGCCGGACTATTTGCGGAGACCATTCAACGAATCCGCCATGAAAATCCGGCATGCACCGTCGAAGTGTTGATTCCGGATTTTCAGGGCCAGCAGACTGATCTGGAAAGAGTGATGCAGGCCAAGCCGGATATTTTGAACCATAATATTGAGAGCGTCCCTCGTCTCTTCCCCTCAATTCGTCCACAGGGGAAATACCAGCGATCGCTCCAGGTTCTTCAATGGGCCAAAACCATGGGAGGACGAACTAAATCCGGACTGATGGCAGGTTTAGGCGAATCAAACGATGAAATCCGGCAGGTGATGCGGGATCTTCGAGAAGTAGAGTGTGACATTCTGACCATCGGCCAATACCTTCAGCCGACTCTTCAGCATGCGGCGGTTTCGCGATACTATACTCCGGAGGAGTTTGAGGAATTCAAACAGGAAGGAATGGCCTTAGGATTTCAGCATGTGGAGTCCGGCCCCCTTGTTCGGAGTTCCTACCACGCAGAAGAGCAAACACACGGGCGGTCCTGCTCCTAAAACCCATTCCCCCTTATGTCCCAAGCCTTTCGATCTGCAAGGCCTGCGGCCCTGGTCAGACCGGTTGATGTATGTTCAACCGGGAAACAGGCTTCTCTGACTTCAATAATGAGGGATTCTGCTTCTGGGCGAGGGAATCCAAATACACATGTTCGCAAAGGTTACGCAAAGTGACAAAATCAAAAGCCGTATACTCTAGATAGCACGTTTCACATTTCATCATTGGCCTTCTCTCCAATAATTTGTTACCATGCACCTAATCAACCATAAATTAGCGGAAGGACGAACACTTCGAACCACACACCGTGACTCCCCCAAGTGACAAAGTGAATAATTCTGAAATGTTCACCCTTCCCGCATTCATGGCATCGTGGAGAATCATTAAATCCCTCCCCGATGCTCTCTCCCCATAAGTTTCTACCTCATAGCTTCAGCCCAGGGCAGCGAAATCCCGAGCTGCCTGTTATTGAATAATCAATGCATGTCCATCCTGGACCGAGACCAGGGCATTAACGGGTTGACCGATTTCTTTTTGCCCATTGGGAAAGGCGGTATCTTTCCCTACCTGGATTTTAACCTGTTGTTCTGCTGACGCCCCTTCGATGATAAACATATCTCCCTGAATGGCCTGAAGCCTCCCTTCCACATTCCTATACCGTGCCGTTGTTGTCGGCGAATTCGTCTGCAATTCCTGTCGAACCTCAGGTGTTTGAGCCGACGGTTCCCCCTCCATGGCAAAACCCAGCATAACTCCCTGACAACCCATCACGAATATCAAAACACTAAATTTAGTCAATGATTTCATGACAACCTCCTTCCACATCTAAAAAATGCGACGAGGTACCTTATCGTGTTTCGTTGCTTACCTTTCCAATATGATGTTGCAAGGCTCATTCCCTACCCTCACATAGGTTTTTTTATGAACAACATCAAGTGGTTAGAGATCCTCCTCCGGCAATGTGCACAAAGTAGCACATCAAGATGTGCAGGCAATCCCCTACAACTTCCTCTAAAACCCTGTAGGGAGAAAAATGCAGCGTGGAGGATACAGGAAAAACGAAAGGTCTCTTCTCCCAATGAGAAAAAGAGGCCTTTGTGTAGGATGGCTTAATAGGAATGCTCAATGACCTCAAATCTCAATACTTACTCTCAGGTCGCAAGAAATCGAAGGTAATCCCATCGAGAGGAACCCTCGATGGTCAGGGATGGTGTTTCTCAATCTCACCATCATGGCCATGAGATTTATCTGGATACTCGCCATGGTGTTCCTCCCCTTCTTGTTTTTCCCCTCCATGATGGGCCATCCCCTCCATTTGCGCACGCAGCCGTGATCGGAATTGCTCATATTGCTCAGGAGACAACACCTCTTTGACTTTCAGAAGGACCTTGACACGATACATCATCATCTTTTTTTGCAACAGACTAATTTCATCGACCTTGCCGGCAATCGCGGCCATGTCCGTTTTCTTCGCATCCGTGAACATCCCCAAATCCATCATGGCAACCCGTAAATCGGCCCCATTCTGAATCATGGTCTTCCGGTACTCCAGCTCAAGCGGACGCAACTGATTCACTTGCTCATAGGAAAGTCCCAACTGCTCCTTCATGGCCAAGGTTGAAGGACCTCCATTCCGACCCATACCCTCATGATCGCCATTCCCATACCCCATTCCCGCATGAGGCAGCTTTCCATGTAGATTATGATCACTCCCGGGGTCAGCTCCTGCCAATCTCCCTGTCCCCCCCGTGACAAGAGCCACCAATCCCACGACCATCATGAAGTTTTTGAAACCCTGCATACTCAAATCCCCTTTCTTGAATTTAAAAGTTAAACCAAACGAGAACGAATGATAGACGTCTTTCTCACGGCCAATACTTCGGGTCATCGTGATTTGCCAAGAAGTATAGCAAAATTTCGAGGAAAGTTGGGGTGGAGAGCACGAGCACGGTATACTCAATTATTCGCAAACATACGGATGTGCCATCAAATAGAGAGAGAAGGTGACATGGAAGATTATTTGCCAGGCTTAGCAGGCGTTCCTGCGGCGAAATCAACAATTAGTTATGTGGATGGGGTCCAGGGGATTCTGGAATATCGCGGTATCCCTATTGAGGAACTTGCAACCCGAAGCAGCTTCACCGAAACGGCGTTTTTATTATTATTCAACCGGCTTCCAACCCGAGCAGAACTCGCCAGGTTTCACGAGGATCTCACTCACCATCGCCGGATTAAATATCGCATCACCGATCTACTGAAATGCCTCCCCGAGCATGGACACCCGATGGATGCCTTGCAAGCGGCGGTGGCCGCTCTGGGCATGTTTTACCCGGTACCCGATGTCCGGGATGACACCACCCGGTATTGGACCGCCGTCCGCCTCATCGCCAAACTCCCCACCATCGTCGCAGGGTTTGCCCGCCTCCGTCATGGCGATGAGCAGATTCAACCACGTGACGACCTTTCCTTCGCCGAAAATTTTTTGTACATGCTCACCGAAAAAGTCCCTGCCCCGGACATTGCCAGGATGTTTGATATCTGCTTGATTCTCCATGCCGAACACACGATGAACGCCTCGACATTTAGTGGACTGGTAACAGCCTCCACACTGGCCGATCCGTTTACAGTGATCGCCTCAGCCATTGGCACGTTAGAAGGCCCGCTGCATGGCGGCGCCAATGAAGCCGTCATTCACATGCTGGAGGAGATTGCGACCATTGAAGCCATTCCGGCATTTCTGGACCACAAATTTTCGTTAAAGCAAAAGATTATGGGGTTCGGTCATCGGATATATAAGGTGAAGGACCCCCGCGCTCACGTGTTACAAGAGTTCGCACAACAATTGGATACTCGACCGGATGGCAATTCCTTATTTGCCCTAGCCAGGGCGGTTGAGCAGGAAATGGAAAAACGAGTGGGACCCAAAGGCATTCGGCCCAACGTGGATTTTTACTCCGGCATCATTTACCATCGTATGGGTATCGATACCGATTTATTTACTCCTGTCTTTGCGATGGCCAGGGTGGCCGGGTGGTTAGCGCACTGTTTTGAACAATATCAAGATAATCACTTGTTCCGGCCTGACCAGATTTATGAAGGTCCCCGCCATCGTTCTTATCAATCAGTGGAGACCCGTGAGAATTTTTCCACCTAGTCGGGCCACGAACCCGGCTGGCGGCCTCCCTACCCGAATCCCACAGTGCCACGCATCTGTACTTGAGAATGATGAACTCCTCCTTTTCTTATGATGTGCTCGTCATTGGTGCCGGTCTGGCCGGGATGAGGGCCGCTATTGCCGCGCATAACCAAGGGGCATCTGTCGCCCTTCTGACCAAAGTCCATCCCGTGCGTAGTCATTCCAATGCCGCGCAAGGCGGCATTAACGCCGCCCTGACCGACCGGGGGGACCACTGGGAAGACCATGCCTTCGAAACGGTGAAAGGCAGTGATTATCTGAGCGACCAGGACGCCGTTGAGGTCCTCGCTCAAGAAGCCGGCCAGGATATTATCGCCTTGGAACATATGGGAGTGATCTTTAACCGAAATGAAGAAGGCCGCCTCGGTACACGCCGATTCGGTGGACAGAAACGCGCACGAACGTTTTTCGTGTCAGACTTTACCGGGCAGGCAATGCTTCACGTGCTGTATGAACAAACCATGCAGGCTAAAATTCCCGTCTATGAAGAATGGTTTGTGACCTCCCTCGTAAAAGACGACCAGGGACGGTGTGCGGGAGTGGTGGGCTTTGAAATTCGCACAGGAACATTCGCGCTATTTCGAGCCAAAGCCGTGATCATGGCCACAGGCGGCTTAGGGCGGGTGTACGAACCCAGCACCAATGCCCTGATTTGTACGGGCGATGGCATGGCCGTGGCCTACCGGGCTGGCGCACCATTAATGGATATGGAAATGGTGCAATATCACCCGACGACGCTGAAGGGGAAGGGCCTCTTGATTACAGAAGCCGCCAGGGGAGAAGGGGCCTATCTTCTCAATAGCAAGGGCGAGCGTTTCATGGAACGCTATGCGCCCAATATGCTGGAGTTGGCTTCACGGGATGTCGTCTCCCGGGCGGAACAAATTGAAATTAATGAGGGGCGTGGCATCAAAGGCTGTGTCTTGCTCGACTGCCGGCATTTGGGACGAGCCTTCCTTCAGGATCGTCTGGGACAAATCTACGCCGAAGCCAAAACATTTGCCAATATCGATTTAGCCGAAGAGCCGTTACCCATCCGGCCGGGCATGCATTATCAAATGGGGGGCATCAAAACCGACACAGAAGGTCGATGTTGGGATGTCCAGGGCCAATGGGCCGGCGTGCCAGGTCTTTTCGCTGCAGGAGAAACTGCCTGCGTGAGCTTGCATGGTGGCAACCGGCTGGGCGCGAACTCTCTGTTGGACACCGTGGTGTTTGGCCGACGGGCAGGAACATGTGCCGCCGAGTATGCCAACACGATCCCTCCACCCACCATTCCAGAAAGCGCGATGGGCGCAGACCAACATCTGGTGGCCGCCATCGTGTCACGGAAAGGACCGGGCGAACGAGCGGCCGCGTTGCGCCTGGAGATGGGCACCACCATGAACCGGTATGTTTCGGTCTTTCGTGAGGAAGAAGGCATGGAGACCGCACTCCACCATATCACCACACTTAGGAGACGTTGGCCGGACCTCACCATTCAGGATAAAGGGCAGGTGTTTAATACCGGATTGATCGCGGCGCTGGAACTGGGGTTTATGTTGGACTGTGCGGAGGCCATTATTGTCGGTGCGCTCACCAGACAGGAAAGCCGTGGGGCCCATTTCCGGACGGATTATCTTGATCGGGACGACGAGCACTGGCTCAAACATGTCTTGCTGTATCATAAACCCGATGGTCCTCCACACGTCGAGTACTTACGGGTGCGGATTACGCAATGGCAACCCCAAGTCCGCGTCTATTAAGGGAGTCAACAGGCCCTTCATCTCCTCTTCAGAACCGTCTAAGGGCTGGGAGCCCCTCGTTAAGGGCTTAAAGGAGATATACTGTAAGCACAAGCCGAGGAATCACTACTACTGATGCATACCACTCTTCGCATACGTCGCTTTAATCCTGAACACGATCGTCCCTCCTCGTACTATCAGGAATATGATCTGGAAATTGATCCTTCCGACAGTGTCCTCGATGGACTCATTAAAATTCGAGAAACCATTGATGACTCCTTAACACTCCGTTGTTCCTGTCGCGGAGCCATTTGCGGATCTTGCGGCATGCGAATAAACGGGCACGCCACACTGGCCTGCAAAACCAAAATGATTTCGGTCGCATCGGAAGGTGGAACGATTCAGGTTGAACCCATGAATAACATGCCGGTCATTAAAGATCTGGTCACCGACATGGCGCCATTCTGGTCAAAGATTCGACAGATTCAGCCATGGCTCCAACCCCAAGGACTACCTCCCACGGCCGAATACACGGCCTCACCGGAGTCCATGAGCCACCTCTCCGGGGTCATGAGCTGTATCATGTGTGGCGTCTGCGTCTCCGACTGCACAGTCTTGGAGGTCGACAAGACTTTCGTCGGGCCTGCCGCCCTGGCGAAAGCCTATCGGTTCGTGGCCGACCCGAGGGATGCAGCAACAACCCATCGACTCGAACAGCTCAATCAACCGGGAGGTATGTGGGATTGCACACGTTGTATGGAATGTATTCAGGTCTGCCCCAAAGGGGTCGGACCGATGGACCGAATCATGGCGTTGCGGGCAAAAGGCCTGGCTGAAAAAGTTCCATCAACCTGCGGTTCCCGCCATGCCGAAGTCTTTACCGACATTATCAAACATAAAGGCATTCTGGACGAACCCATGCTAGCGATCAGAACCTTCGGCCTTAAAAATATTGGCCGACTCCTCAGCATGATCCCCATGGTCATTCAATCGGTACTGAAAGGCAAAGTACCCCTATCGGGTCCGCTTCACCGCCCGATCGCCGGCATCCAACATATTCAACGGCTCTTTAAACAGGTCAGGATTAAACGATGACATCCGCACTGACAGCATCCATTCCCGGGAAATTATTTTCCCTCCCCCTTGTCAGTAACAGTCCCGCTTTACGGGACGCATCAAAACAAGGGAAGGAGGCATAGAAAAATGAAATACGCCTTCTTTCCCGGTTGTGTTTCCAAGGGAGCCTGCCCCGAATTGTATCAATCCGTCATGCAGGTCTATCCCAAACTCGGAATCAATCTCGCGGAAATGACAACGGCCTCATGCACCGGTGCGGGGGTGTTGC
Organism: uncultured Nitrospirales bacterium; assembly: GCA_963801755.1. GTDB lineage: Bacteria > Nitrospirota > Nitrospiria > Nitrospirales > UBA8639 > Nitrospira_E. The sequence goes on from CAWDGE010000001.1 coordinate 97,646, forward strand.
AGGAAAAAGATCTGCGGCTGGGCGATCTGCTCAATGCCCGCACCTTTGCTCTGGCTGAACAACAAGACCTCCCCATCATGACCATCTGTAGTACCTGCCAGGGCGTGATGAGTCAAGCGAACCATCGTTTCACCACTCAACCACATTATCTTCAGGAAATTAACGGCTTCCTCCGAGAGGAAGGATTAACCTATCGTGGAACAACCACGATCAAGCATTTTCTGTGGATTCTCCTGGAAGACGTGGGCGAGGAAACTTTGCGACGACACATCACCCGTCCCTTATCCGGTCTTCGTGCCGCGCCATTTTATGGGTGCTACATTCAACGACCGACCGATGCGCTCGAATTCGACCGGCATCCTGATCGGGGAAAATCTCTTGAACGGATCATCGAAATTTTAGGGGCGGAGGTTGTAGACTTTCCAGGGAAAACCCGATGCTGCGGGTTTCCCATTTTGACCATCAACAAAAAAAACTCGCTCACCATGGTCGCTACCCATACCCGTGATGCCCAATCACACGGAGCGGATATCATGGTCACCCCCTGCCCGCTCTGCCATCTCAACCTCGACGGCATGCAGACCAATGCCGCCAGCCAGGAACAGGCTTCCATTGATCTCCCGATCCTCCATCTTCCGCAACTGCTGGGCCTCGCCATGGGGTTGGATACCAAGAGCCTCGGATTACAACGAAACCTCATCTCTCCTGAATCAGCATTGGCAAAAATTGGTGTTGGCTTATAACCGCAGTTTTCCTGTTATTAAGAAAAGGACTGTAGTGTTAAATCGGCCCCTCCTCGAAGCTTAACGCAATCGCATAAATACCGAATTGGGGCACCCAATGCCCATACTTTCGATAGTCATCCCGCCAATACTGCGGCAACTCCATATGCGTCGTGATATGGTTCACGTGCAGATCACGGAATGCCGGATCTTTCGTATGCTGATAGACGGTCCACAGGCCCCAACTCCGACTAAAGTTCAGGCCGGCTGAATGAGTGGTAGGAAACATGGTCAGAGGAGAAAGACTTCCGCTTTCATGCTTATGAGACTCCAGCCATTTCGAAGAGTCTTCAGGTGGCAGTATTGTGAGCAGTGCCCGGCATCGCTGAAGCGCTGCCGAAAAAAACTCATTCGTTGCCTGGTCAAGAGAAGCAGGGCATTCCTGATCAATCGGCAACAGGCGGATTCGCGTAAAATTTGCCAGTTCTTTCAGTAAATCAGAATCCTGTTTCCATTTCCCCCAATGCCAGAGATTCAACAGCGGCCAGGAAAGATTTCCGTATTCTCGACGTTGCGCATGATGCACAAGATTCTCATCGGACAAGGAAAAGAGCCAGCGTCTCACACGCAATGCGATCTCCGTGGCTAACGGTTGAAGATCATATTTCTCACAGCCTTGTTCACGCTCATGCGCAAGCTTAAGAAACCATGCAAAACCATATGGCAATTCATGATCCAAGTCGCCCCGTTTGAGGGAAGCTAACTCCTCCTCCAGACATTCGGGTGCCATCGCCGCATCTACAACTCTAGCCAACCTGGGTTCACTCGTCAGCCGCGAAGCCGTTAATAACGCGTAGGCGCCGTGGACACTGGAATGCCAATCGATACAACCACAGAACGTCTGATGAGTCGTATCCCGCTGGAGAAAACTCTGTTCCACCGTCTCAGCCAATGCCCTCACATAGTCCAGTCGGGCCCCGCAGAACACTTTCCACGACTGATATGGTTCACCGGGTTGTGCATCCACCATTGAGCCCCTTCCCTCCTCAAATGGTAACTTACCTGACCCCATTACGCTCCGGATAGAGAGTTTTGTTCCTGTAAAGATTTCGTTTGTCGCTTGCCCGATTTTGGATACGCAAACTTGTCAGAGATCTGCTACACTCCTTCGAGGTTCGGATATCTCATATTCACAGACAAAGGCCTTTCCCATGAATTTCGATCCAGCCATCGCTGCTCTGCAAGCTCTTCAACAAGCTGAGGAAGAAGGGGAACTTGGGGATCTTGAATCGGACATTTTAGAAGCGGAAGCGATATTTTCCACCGATCAAGGACCACAAGCCAAGCGCGCATTTGATACCATTCAGGAATTGGGAGCCCAGCTTCCACAGGCCCAACACCTGCAGGAGTTCCTCATTTACATTACCTGGCAGCAAGTCACGGAAGGCCCCCTGCCCCGATATTTTCAACTTGGACTGGACCTCTGCGATCAGTTCCTCGATCGATTTGGGAAGCAGATTGAAGGCACTCCATCGCACCAACACGTGGTCGCTATCCGGGAATCGTTTCAAGGCGGGTTAGGCATCGAAGAAGAAGAGGATCTCATGCCGGAACATGATGAGGATGCTTTCCTGGGCGGCGATTGACCTTGATGCAGTCTCTGTAAGCTCGCCGTGGCTCTACCAATGATCAGCCCTATTGCCGGTTCCTCCGATCGAGTGAATCACCTACGCCGGAAAACAGCTGCCGTCTTTCTTTTCGCCTCATCTCTCCTCCATCCTTGCCTCACCAACTTCCCATTTTGTACAGTTTCCTGAAATTCATTTCCCTAGAAATTTTCCAACGTATTTTTTTCATCTGCGCATGCCCCCAACTCATAGAGCGTCGACCTGCAAGGCCAAATGGCCCGTTCCGATGGCAGTCAAACCTAGTGTCATTGAGGGCCGTGGCTTATTCACCAAGGTGACATTGCGACCCAGACAAAAAATCGGCGAGTATGAAGGGGAACGCATTACGCAACGAGAAGGACGAAGGCGGGCGAAAATCCAAAAGTGGATTGCCATTGTGGAAGTGAATAATGGCAAAGCCATCGACGGAGCAAAGGAACCTGGTGGATTTCGTTTCATCAACCATTCCTGCACACCCAATACCTTCATGAGAATTATTGGAGAACGGGCAGAATTTTATGCTTTGCATCCGATCAAGGCTGGAACCGAACTCACCCTCGACTATGGCGACTCACACCACAACGGGGAACTGCCCTGTGCGTGTCAGACTACAAACTGCCGGCGTTTTATTTAACAAAAGCGTCATCTTTCCCTCAGAAAGGATCCTAAACAGTCAAATGAGGGCCTCCAACACAATTAGAAAAACAAGGTTTAAGAATTTTTCCTTACTCTTGCATTCTATAGCTTCAGGCAAAGCACAGACACTCTTTCATTTGATATACTAGAAGGCTAACCCTTTCAATTACTGGTTTTCACACAGGAGGTAGGAATGAATCAGACAAGTCAACGCCACATGATCCATGAGGGAACAATCCAAACTGTCTCGCGCATGATGGGGCTTATCATGCTGACCGCCACCTTGAGTCTTTTTGGTGCTTCGGTCTGGGCCGATGGAGATGGCCAAGGTTACGGGCATGATCCAAAGGCCCATCTGGAGAAACTCACGGAGAAGCTTTCGCTCACGCAGGAGCAACAGGACAAGATCCTCCCCATCATTGAGGAAAAACACCAGAAGATGGAGGGGCTTCATCAACAAATGAAAGAAATGCGCCAACAGGCCATGGCAAAAATTGAAGCTGAACTGACTCCTGAACAACAAAAAAAGTGGAAGGAAATGCAGGAGGAACGGGAAGAAAAAATGAAGGAATACAAAGAAAAGCATGGCAAAGATTGTGACAAAAAAGGCAAACATGACAAGGACGAAAAACACGATTAAGTCCTAACTGAGAGTGGGGGACGGATCTATTCACTACCAGGTGCATATCCGTCCCTCCTTCCCTATCCCTTCGGCATTCCTGCTTCCCATCCTGCTCTCGGAAACGTTACCACATATCTCAATCTGTCCCATCCTCCATCGACCTCACCGATGTTGGTAAAGCATAGCCTTACGACATTCCCGTCTTAAGTAAAATGGGATAAATACCTCTAAGACCTTCGGTGTTAGGGACTCAAATGGAGAGACAGGGATCAAGATGGAGACCCGACAACAACGGTCGGACATGACGGAAACTGAAGAGGTACAAGGCAAAGCATGGCAGGCAACACAAAAGTGGAAGAATTCCCGATGATTTTTCTCAATTTCCTAATAGAGGACATAATTGGTAGGGTAGGACCATCAAAAAGAGAAAACGCACGGCATAGGGGACTCAAAACATGCTTGAAGTGGTGGAGATTCGGGTCAGCTATCGATATGTGAAAGAACATTCCTGGGTCGTACAGGGCATCACAGGATTTCTTTCCGCCTATTTCATGGAAAAACCAGGATTTACTTTGAAACGACACTTTGAAGAATTGGAAACCGGCATGCACGTCTGGTTGTGCGATATCCCTCCCAAGATGAAAGTTCCTACGCTCCTGAGGCGGCTGAAGGATGACATTCCTCCCTGCCAATATAAACAGCTCGAAACCAGTCCCCCGGCGCCACCGCAATTTCTCATCGATTCACTGGAGCCGGAATCCGCATCTTCCTGACATACCTGCCTCCAACCGAAGATTTCGAAGCGACGGAGGACGGAAGGACAACAGAGGATCAGCACGGGACCGTCGATAAGATTGGCTGAAATTCGCTCTCGCTAGGCTGAGAAGACTAGACAGGTTGATTGAGATCGATGCGCAAAACCGACCGAAGAAGGTGAATGCGTTCGGCCAGTTGTTCAGCGGGAAGGCTTACGGGCTCATGCGGCACACACCACACTGGCTTCAACGGGTCGGGATCGGTCTTGAGCCTTGGTATCAAATGCCAGTGTAGGTGAGGAACCTGATTGCCGAGCAGTTCATAGTTGATTTTCTTCGCGTCAAAAACCTGTGCTAGTGTCTGCGCCACGTGGGTAACTTCCTCGATCAACATGCCACGTGCAACTCTGGATAAATCAAACAGTTCGGACACATGGTCCTTCAACACCAACACCGTCCAGCCGGCAAAAAACTGGTCCTCAAACACAAACGCGCTGGTCAGACCACAATCGACAAGAAAATGATCCTTGAGCGGCCATGCTCCAACACATATTTTGCAAAATGGCTCAGTCACGGCAAAAGACAAAGCGAAAGGATCAAGAATTCGCCAATAGAGAGAAAAGATTTCATCTGAAAAACCGGAAATAGCCGCAGCCAATTGAAATAGTGAAATCTTTCCTTATCATGGGACAACATACCGCACATTCCCTTCACCTTTAAAGTAAAGCCTGCACCCTTCATCATGAGAAAATGGAAAGTGTGGAGAATATATAAAAAAATGACCGCAGAAATGAACAGCCAGGACATTTTCCGGAGTTGTCACCCGTACGCCATCAGCCATACATCTGCCATAATTTTGCCACTTCCATATTTGGAGAAGGAATCCATATGACAATAGATCCTCATCGCTTGTCCAGAAGAACCCTCTTAAGGCGGGGAATGGGCATCTTCGGCTTGTTAGCTGGAGGCCTCATTGGCTCCTCCAGCCTTGCAGCAATACTCAAGGAGCCAACTCCACCCCAAACCCTGGGGCCCTTCTTCCCCGACGAGGGAGACCCAATAGATGCCATTCGCGAAAACCACGCCCTTGGCATTCCCATTAGTCAGGCGAACGATCAGGATCTCACGTTTGTCAAAGGCCGCAGGGGAAAAGCCAAAGGGCAGGTCATTTATCTGAGCGGAAAAGTCCTGAGCGCAAAAACCGGCAAGGCAATACCTCACACCGTGGTCATCATGTGGAGTGCCTCGGCCTCCGGCCGATATAACCACAAAGGGGATGACGGCATGTTGAATTTCCCCCATCCCACGACCGGTGAAATCATTCACCGGACCTACGATGCGTATTTTCAATACTGGGGACGAGCGGTCACCAATGAGCAGGGAGACTATTGGTTCAAAACCATCGTGCCGGGCTTTTACCCCATCGACCTGGAAGCCAAACTGTACCGTCCTTCCCACCTGCACTTTCAACTGTTACCGCCAGGGCATCCGAAACTGGTCACACAGCTCTATTTCCGTGGCGACCAAATCCCCAACAATGAACTGAACCAGGAATTACTGCCCATGGATGTGGTCATTCTGGATGCCGGGCTCACAACAATAGATCTAGAGAGGGTGATAGTGGACTATGCGCCCGACACATCCGGAGAGATGTCGGATGGCTTGGTGGGTCAGTACGATTTTTTGGTGCCAAACTAGGAGAAACAGAGTTTTTTTGAAAACGCTATTTGGCGCAAGACGGGCTAGAGCCGGTCGGGGAAGTTAGAAATAATCCCATCGGCTCCCAGCAGCTTCATTCGTGCAATATCGTCTCCTTCGTCTACGGTAAAGACAAACACCTTGATGCCTTGATCCTGAAGCGCCTGCACAAGAGCAGGCGTCACAATGTCCAACGCCAATCCCGCATGAGTCGTTTGGGCCTCAATGGCAAAAGCCGTGGAATGTATAGGCGCGTCTTCGAATAACGCCAACGTGAGAGCATCTCCCATCAACCTTCTCACGATTAACAGTTCTTCATGAAAAAACGAAGCATAAATCACTATCCCCTGATAGTCAGACGACTGCACTTTCGCACAAACATCAGCGGCGATTCCCCTCACTTTTAGTTCAATCATGACACCTGCCCGTCCACTGAGACAGGCGAGAGCTTCTTCAAGGAGAGGAATCCTATCGCCCCCTCCCGCATCCAATTCCCGAAGTACACTTAGCGACAATTCATCAATCCTTCCCTCCCCATTTGTCGTCCGGTCGACCGAATCATCATGAAGAAGCACCAGGGCTCCATCAGCCGATCGCCGGACATCAAACTCAACCATATCGACACCATATTCAATCGCCAGTTCCAGAGCAGCCAGCGTATTCTCCGGCGCACGTCCTGCCGCACCCCTATGTCCGATCCGGAGAGGATTCCGAACACGATTATTCGGCATTGTCATATGCATGCATTTTTTTCTGGGCGAGAAATACCAAACGCAAGGGGAATCGTTGTGGGCAATTTTACCACGACACCCTATTCAAATATCGAAAGGAAAGAAGGACAAAGAGTACAACGACCGAATCCAGTCGCTTGGCCTGAACAACTTCAGGCAAAGGATTTTCGCGCAAAGGCAATCATATTGTAGAGTTAAAATACAATTCCCGATCAGACATCCACCGCCTCCTGTTCAATAAAAGGACGCAATTCGGGCCGAAGAGCTTTTTCAGTCACCAGATCAACCGGACAGCCAAGAGCATCCTCCAAAGAGAACTGTACACCAAAATACCTCTGTGAAGTGGCCGGACCATCGAACGCCACCACGATATCGACATCACTGGCTAGCCGGGCTTCGTCACGGGCAGCAGAGCCAAACAAAGCCAACCGAACAACACCAAATCGCTTGGCCAAATCTGGCCTGATACGAGTCAACACTTCCAATGTTTGCGATCGAATCATGGCACACCTCTGTTTAACCTTCTTTGCCAGGCCAATAGGGCCCTAATGTTTTTATACACAGGGAACGTTACATATCAGCCAGTTGTCGAACAGGTCAGGGGCGAGGCCTCTTGCGCTGAATGGAGAGAATTCTCTCGGTCCTCTAGCAAGATGCACAGCTCCATCTTCGGCCAGTGCTTATTGCCAATCCAGGTAAACTCAAGCTTTGCCTTCTTTATGAGCGCGATGCATCAAAAGTCAATATCATTGGTCTTGCCCTATTTTCACCGGAGGGTTCAGGAAGATTCCTCCGGCGACATTTTGAGACACCGCTAAGACCATGCCCTATATATAGAACTGACAACGCTGCCCGTTCAACACCACATAGCGTTCCGCATAAACTGGTCCAAGGAACGAAAAAACCAGTAACCCGATCATAAGTAAACTCAATGTCGTCTTCATGGAAAACCTCCTTGTCTACCCTATCCAACTTCGTCACCTTCTCTTTTTCTAAAATGAAAAGTGCTGTTATTCCCGTTCTAGGAGGTCAGCCGGAGGGAAGAAAAACTTGGTTCAAACTCCTTGGAAATCCTGGAGTTAGATAAATTTATTTAAGTGGAAAACCTTTCTAATCGGACAATAAAAGGTATAATCGAAGGAATAAAAACCATTAACACTCTATGAGTGAAACTCCCCGCCCAAAGGGCGGGGCTTCTTAAAAACCTTAACTACGATAACTTGGGGGAATCTGTCCCCCAAATCCCCTAAAAAGGATTCCATTCATCCCCGTGCAAAGCACGGGGATGAATGGAATGGGTAGTAAATATAATGGCCCTTTTAATAGGACAGCCAATTGAGGCACGTGAATTGGAACAAGTGACCAGCCAGTGGCCCCCCGAACGATTCGCGGCCATGTGCGATGCCTTGGCTTGGGCAGTTTCAGGACGGACCTGCACTTCTCTTCCTAGTTTTACCAATCGCGTGAATGCCAAGGATGGTGGCATTGATGCTGAATGGACACTTGATCTGCCTAAGCACGATTTCTCTATTCCTACACCAATTTTGGGTCCTGGGTGGAATGTGTTCCAGTATAAAAAACGGGACCTTCTTGCCCAGGACCGAAAACACATTATTTCAAACCTAAAATCTTCGCTAAAGGGGGAGAAAAAAGAAGGCGCAATCAATGAAATAGTCAACCGCCACAATCGGCATCCTGATCGGTACGTGCTTTTCGTGAACGTTGACCTGTTATCAAAGGATAAAGCTGAAATCAAAGAAAGTATTCTCAAAAACTATAGCGAAGAATCCAAAATCCATGTCGAGATTATAGGGGCGGCAGAGCTTGCGGCCTTCCTCAACAACCATCCACATCTTCGAGCTGCCTATTTCACACCGCTCTCATTTAAAACCTGGGAAGAAGCGATTAGGTCCCACCGTTCACAAAAATTGTTTGGTGCAAACGTCCAACTTATTGGACGGGGAAACGAACTCAATGAACTGAAGACATTGGTTGATGACCAGAGGGTGCGTGTCGTTGTTTTGACAGGTCCTCACGATATGGGGAAAAGCCGTCTGGCCCTTGAGGCAACAGCCCACCGCCCGCACGAAGTAGTTGTAACTCTTGACCCACGGTCCATGGAGCTGAATGATTACAGGGCCCTTGTCTCATCCAAGGGAGAAGTCGTTTGCATTGTCGAAGATCCAGACCCAGAATGTCTCGGATCTTTATTGGCTGAGGTTCTTACCCTACCCTCATTGAAAGTCTTGATCACCTTACCTGCACCAAATTCTATTTCTTTTCCGTCATATGGCGTAGACGAACGAGTTCAGACACATCACCTTGAGCAGTTATCTGATGAAGACGCACATATCCTTCTCAAATCAGCTTCTCCCTCCCTAGATTTTGAAATCGAAGACTGGATCGTTAATCAGGCTGGAGGCATCCCCGGAATAATCCTTGCCGCCGTTAGCATTGGGAACCAATTGCGTGAAATCTCCCCTAATTTTTCCGAAGCAGTTGGAAAGGAATTTGAAAGGCGGATCAGAGTTGAACTTGGTCCCGAAGCTCTAAAATGTGCACAATTGTTTTCAGTTTTAGAGCACATTGGCATTCAAGGGCCACACAAATTAGAGATAGAAACAATTTGCCAACTGTTTGGGGAGGGATGGACAACCCACACAGCTCTTTCACATCTTAATCAACTTGAAGCGGCTGGTATAGCCAAGAGAGGTGGTTCATTCGCGCAGATCACTATCCCTTTGCTGGCTAATTACCTGACAGGTCAACTGCTTCAAGGGAATCTCGGGGAAATGTTTAGCCTATTTGCCCAGTTAAATCCTCCTGGACAAATTCGATTTCTCAAGCGACTTGTCAATCTGACGGTGGCTAATGGTACCGAAGTCGAGGCATTTTGGAATGAAATATTTTCTTCAGGGGGTCCCCTGGGTGATTTGGATTCAATGCTTAAACGGGCACATTTGATCACTCTTGTTTCCGGGAGTGTTCCGGGGAGACTTTTACCCATCCTTGAAAAAGGTATTCGGGATGCCTCAATAGAAGAGCGTTCTCAAATTCGAGGTTTTGAACGAAGGGCGCTCGTGCATACCTTGGAACAACTTTTATTCCGAAATAAGACAAGTAGAAAAGCCCTCCAACTTTTGTGGTTGTTGGCAGAAGCAGAGAATGAAAATTATTCAAACAATGCCACTGGCCTACTTAAGCAATGCTTTCACCCCTTCCATCCCCAGATGCCTCTACCTTTAGAAGAACGTGCAACACTTATCGAGGATTTCATCTCAAGACAGAATGGTTTTACGAAAAGAGGGAAATTGGCCGTTGAGGTAATCAAAGGAGCACTTAAAAGAGATCTGATTTTCACTCAAAGGCCTACTTCAGGTTTAATCCCACCGGATAGCAGCCCTAGTCTTACCTATGAAGACGTTTGGACTTATCTTCGTATGCTCGTAAAATTTTTATTCGCAATTGCCAAAGAGGAAGGGGAAGGTTCCTTGGAGGCAAAAAGATCCCTTCCCAAAGCTGTTAGGGAAATAGCAATCCAAGGATCCCCAAAAGAAGGAATTGAATATTTTCGAATCTTGAAGAATTGGGCTTTGTCTAGTCAAAGCGGGATAGATGTATCAAGGGTTCATTCAGAAATAATCTCAACTAGGAGTTCCCTTGTCCTTCAGTTAGCCAAGCCTAATTTTCCTGCCGACCGAAAGGAAGAATTTAACCAATATATTGCAGAACTAGGCCAAATCGTGCATGAGCTTGAAAACTCTTCTTTTGAGGTCCGGTTAAGACAGTGGGCAGGTAAGAAAGGGCCTCGCCTATCCAAAGACACGGAAAAAACCAAATCAGAATTGGATAAAATGGCAGCTGAGGCAATCCAAAACCCAAATCTTCTTTCACCAGATCTGATTAAATGGCTTTTAACTTCTTCCGGAATTGAATACCGCTATTTCTTCTTGTTTCTAGGAAAAAGGGATGTGAATTATGACTTTCTCAACAAAATTGTGGAAATCGCCCAAGACTCAAAGGGAATTGGAGCAATTGGGGCTTTTTCTTCGTATTTTGAGGGATGGGCACAAAGCGATCAATTTGAGGCGGAAAACAAGCTCGATGAGCTTGCCAATTTAAGAGTAGTGAACGGAGATGCTATTGTGGAGGCCACCAATAGAATCGGTCCAAGCTCTCAGGGCGTTAAACGCATACAGAACCAACTTTTAAACCATCGTACAGATCCAGAATTTGCGGCGGCCATGCTCGAAGACAGAGGGAGGGTAAAAAGTTTCAATCAAGAACAATTCGAAGAACTTCTAAAGGTCATTGTAGGAGATAACTTTCAATTCACATACTCGGCAATTAACCTAATTGATACCTGGCTTTACTATCAGAAACCTCTGAATAACAGCTTGAAGGAGTTCGCCTGGCTTTGCCTTACGGAAGGTCACCAGAAGTCATCCACCGAAGCCTGGCATTTTGACCAGGTTGCTGGACAATTATCGGAAATTGATCCGGAGCAAGGCTTCCGGTTACTGGAGAAATTCCTCATTCGTGAACGTTTCATCGATGAAATCGGGCACACAAAAAATCTATGGGATCCTTTCTCAATTGATGGTGGAGAGCAGTTCTGGAAATCCTTGCACAGGTATGATCCCCAAAGACTTCTTAAGATAGTCCTCCTAGCGGCCAAAAATGATGATCTTGTCAATTTCCACCTTTCCTTTCGAATGAAAGAATTAATCGACCAAATTCAGGAAAAAAATATATTACTTGATCTTGCCAAAGGAGATGTTGAACTTGCGAGAATTATTGCAAGTTGGATGACGACAGCAAATAACAATTTTTGGAACCTTGCTTCTGGTCTACATCGACTTTATCCAGATGATGCAAAACTCCATAGCCATCTTCTATCTGGAATCAAACAAATGGGCGGGTTTATCTATGGTCCAATGTCCGAACATTATAAAAAGCAAAAACGCGAGGTTGAACGTATTCTACAAGAACCTACCACACCGCCGAGTTTCAGAGTTTGGCTTCAAGAGGTTTTCGATCAGCTCGGAATGGAGATTTCAAGCCAAGTTGTTTGGGAATACGACATGGACGTCAACCATTTGGTCCGTCACATCAAAGACAAGGATTCTGACCTACGGCATTGGGCAATTGGGAGAGTCCTTAAGTTTGCAAAGTGGGAAGATATTCGTCGCCTCTTGACGGTTGATGACATTGAATACGCTCTAACTCAAGTTGACCTCCCTGAAAAAAGGCGAACAATGCTGGAACAGGCCTTACCGGTTTGGCGGCATGGAACGTAAGGTTCTGACTCCATTCCAGAAAGAAGTGCTCATTGGGCTATTTGATAAGGGCCTGGGAGAAAGAGGCTTTTATCTCACTGGCGGGACAGCACTTGCCGAGTTTTATTTGCAACATCGGTATTCCGATGATCTGGATTTCCATACCAGAAAATCGGGAAACTTGAAGGAAGATTTCAAACGCTTTTTGGAGGATCTTGAATTTTTAGGACTTCAAATTGAAATCCAACGTCGATTTGATGAGATCATGACGTTGTCTGTTTATTTACCCGAGAAGAAAAGTGCGCCACTTAAGATCGAGTTCAACAGAGATGCAACTGCCATGATGGCTCCAGCTTCAATCCGTGCTACGGCAATTATTGATTCCTTCGAAGATATCGCCGTCAATAAGGTATGCACCATTTTGAGTAGAGGCCCCCATGAACCAAAGGATTTTGTCGATCTGTACTTTATTTTAACAGAGTCCAACTATAGCCTTGATTTTTTAATTGGCAGGGCACGTGAAAAAGAAGCGGCTTTCGATCGAGAAGAGGGCATTCTTGATTTCGCAATCCGCTTAAGGAGGGTTAAGGATCCATTAATCATGCCCAGAATGCTCAAACCGCTAAATCACGAGGTTCTATCCCACTACTTGATGCCATTAGCTGACGACCTCATTCGTAGACTTGGACCTCGGAATTAATGAGCGTGGCTTGGACAGGGTTACCCCCAGAACAACCGATTCAGGAAATTGGCTTTTAATCGGAAATTTCAAGAAGTCTATAAATTATGAGAGATTTTAACTTTTATACACAAAGAATGAAGAACTGGCCTAGTTGGTAAAAAATCCCCTTTGAAATATTTGTCCTGCCAGTTGTCCGTCTTATCCAAGGCGGTATGGCTTTGGCGGGACTCTTCTTCAGTTCGTTTTGCTACCCTAATTAATACCGCCAGTTGTTGTGACGGCACTCTGGTCTACTTAAACGCGTAGTTAAGCTGATGAATAAAGCCCAGATTGAACTGGCAATCGAGCCGATTGCTGGCCTCACAACAAGGTCGACATGGGTTTTTTGGGGGAATTAGCCGTGAGTTAGGATGATGCCGAGGGCGACCAGAACGCCGCCTCCCATTGCCGCCAGACTGTAGGGACGGTCTTCTCGCTCGGCTAAGGGCAGAAGGTGCGTGGCTCCCACATACACGAACGCCCCGGCTGAAACCGCCAGCAGCGCACCCAGGAATGACTCATTGATCTGATGGATCATGGGGATTGCCAACAATGTCCCAACCGGTGTGGTGAGAGCCGCAGCCAAAAAGGCCAATACCCATGACTTTTTCGGAGAGAACCCGCTGCGAAGTAACAGCACATAGGTGACGATCCCTTCCGGAAACTCATGCAGGACCATACCAATACCCGCTAACGTTCCGGTTAAGACACTGACGCTAAACGTGATGGCATACACCACCCCGTCCAGGGTCGAATGCAGGCCGATCCCGAGCAGGGGAATCAGTCCAATGGCCGTATCAGGAGTGCTATCGCAGACATAGGCATGAATGAAGCGGTTGATCAGGTGAAAGGCCAGATAGCCCGCCAGCAAATACACCGGCGCCTGCTCGTTCATGTGGAAGGCATGAGGAATGATATGGAGGAAGGACACTGAAATCAGCACGCCTGCAGCGAAACAGGAAAAATAGGTGGCATTGTATTGTCCCCATGTTCCAAATCGACGAATGACATAGAGCCCTGTGGTCGTGACCCCGGCCGCAAGAAGACTAGCCAGGATGGCATATCCGTAATGGGTATTCGTCATGAAAGCGGGTCACTTGTGGGAGGGTTGTGGAAAGATACCTGCCAACACTCTGTAGGCATGAGAAATTAAGGGATGAATTCTAGCCTTTACTCGAAAGAGAAACAATAATCATCACACGCTCTTGCCTCAATGGTTAAATTTCAAGCTACAAGTGTGAGACAATTTCGAAGGAATGCTATGCTTTTCAGGAACACCACAAATCCTGGAAAGCCATGTCATCCTCACTGAAACGAAGGATCACTCTGCGCCCTGGGGCTTCTCAAGCTGGACACAGATTCTTCGCCGTGGGCTCAGAATGGCAACCCGATTAGGGTCTACTGCAGGGACAAATGATCTGTCCACTTTTGGGGTTGTGATATCTAATTTTTCACACTTGAATCCGGCAGGCGAAAGGTTTGATGGCATTTCACGCAAGCATGGATGGTCTGCTGAAGGAGAGGGAGAATCTGCTTGAGGTCTTTGGTCGGGATCATTTCGCCCATGGCTTCTGCAGCTTGATGATGCGCCATGGCCAGCTCATGGTATTCAGGCGGGAAGGTGGCACCCTGCTCTCGTTGCATGGCCACATGGTGTTTCGGGAAACCTAGCTCCTCATTTGTCAGGATAGCGGCCCTGGCAAAGTCTTCTCGCCCTAATGCGCCCACGATGGCATCAATGGCTTCGAGATGCTCACGCATGGTCAACTTCAGACCCTCTTGAGCGGCCTGGGGAAGATCCAACGCCATGCGCTTTGGCAACGAGGCCTTCGACATTTCATGTTCCGGCTTGTGTGCGGCTGGATGATCGGTCTCTGCGCTCGTAAAACCAACGCTCGACCATAACATTAACGCAGCCATAGTCATTCCAGCCCCGACCATTCCCCGCTTCATGCCTCTCTCCTTTATTATAAAGTGGCCGCCAAATGGCCAAAACCATTCAGCTTAGCGTTGGCTGACCAAATGGCTACAACCAACTCTTACGGTTTCAGCGAACGGAGATAGGCAAAGAGATCACTGAATTGATCTTCCTTCATCGTTTCTTTAAATCCCACCATAGCCGTGCCTGATCTCCCGTTCATGATCACCTCTTTAAGTTCGGCGTCTGACTTGGACTGGGTTTTCTCACTGGCCAGGTTGGCGGGAGGAGGGTTTAAGTATCCGCCCAATTCTCCATCACCCTTCCCGTCTAATCCATGACAATGCCCGCAGGTCTGTCGATACAACGTTTTGCCTTTTTCGATATCCCCGGCATTGGCCACAGCAAGACCGGCCATCATGATTCCTACGGCAAGCCCCACGAAGAGTACCCAAGCACCCTTCCTAGGGTTTCCATGTTTCACCAAATTGAACCGTCTGATCATCTGTCACCCTCCTGCAGAATTCCTGTTATGATTATTTGAAGGTCATCATGTACACCGTGATCGCATAGATATCCGTATCCGGAAGCGAGGGATTGGGAATATAGGCTCCACTCCCTGGAACAAAGTCATTTGGGTTCAGATTGAAGCGATAGACCCAATCCGCCTGGAGACGATTCCCCATATTGACAAAAGTCGTACTGGACGTCCCACCCGTATAGCCATGCCGGTTATCTGCCGGCGTCCAATGGCAATTTTGACAGACATGTTCACGGTAGAGTTGCTCCCCCCTGGCGAGTTCTGCCGAGGTGCCCGGTTTCATGATGCCTTCAGTGATTCTCACATCTTTCAAGGTGCCCAAGAAATCAGCCACCTTTTCTGCCTCTCCGGGTGAGAGGGCAAGATGCCGCCCCTTACGTTTAAACTTGAAATCGTAACCGACCGGGTAGAGTTTTTCCTTTGGATTTTGGAGCCAGGCCACTAACCAGTCTCGTTGATATTTATTACCCGACCAGATCAAGTCGGGCGCTTGTTTCGTGGAGCGGGGCATCGGCTTTCCCTCGGTTCGATGGCAGCCTCCACAGGCAGATTTCACGATCTGATCTCCCCCACCTGGCAGTTGAGTCGCTCCTGCGGGCAAAACTATTCCGAGGAGTATCCAGGTTAGGAGTTCCGCCCCATTTATGATTCTAGGTCTAGCAAGACGATCTATTCTGGAAATTTTCAATTCCCCCTTCGTCTTGATGTGCAGGTATTCCTTTATCATCTTCCAGCTTGCCACAGGCTATTCCTGCTTCTGTCCGTTCATGCCTCCACCACCCATATTCCCTTCACCCATATGTCCACCTTCCATGCCGCCACTACCCATATGCCCATCTTCGGCTTTCGACTCTTGATGCATTCTGCCTTTTCCATGTCGCATGGGTTTCTTGCCGTCTTTCGGGGTTTTTTCTTCAGATGAGAGAATCGCGCCTGTTTGGGCATCCACCTTGATTTCCATAAGTTTGCCATCCTCGGTGGCAATCTCTACTTCCCAAAAAACCTGATTCTCCTCTGCTTCAAACTCAGCTTCTAACACCGTTCCTGGCACATGTGTGTTGGCTGCAGCAATGGCCTCGATAATCCCGATCAAGGCAGATTTGGCTTTCGCCGTCTTGTCCTTGACCTCACCACCGGGTCCAGTTTGTTGGTCAGCCATGGCTCCGGATTCCGTACCATGCCCTTCCTGGGTATTGCCGTATTTCATCATCCCCTCTCCGCGGTGTCGCCCTCCACCTTCATTACCTCTCCCTCCGCCATGTGATCCTCCGGAAAAACTTTGCTCATATTGCATCACGGTCCAGATCTCTTCATCCGAAAGCATTCCACCAAAGGGAATCATCCCGGTCCCCGGCGATCCATATTTGATCACCCAAAAAATTTCCCCTTCAGACCGATGCTTCCAAAACCCATGTGACCGGAACACCCTAGGCGGGGGATTGAGGGTCGCAGCACCTGGGCCATCGCCTCGGCCACTCACCCCGTGACAATTGACACACGTCCCCTTGCCCTCATAGATGGTCTTGCCTTGTTCGACGGTTTCCGGTGAGTACGGCAACGGGCTCTTCAGGCCTTTGGCTTCAGCCAGCTTGTCCGCAGGGACGCGCGGCATCATCATCTGTTGATGCCCATGTTCTTGCGCCGACACCGGTGATCCACACACCGCCAGCGCCAGGATAAATCCACTTGTCCATGGAAATGTCTGTCTCATCATGCCTCCTTCTGCCTTCCTTTCAATGAATCTTTGCAACCACTAAATGAAGCCTGACACTCCTTTAACTTGAATAACTTGAACGAAAAATCACGTCGAGGAGGTTCCGCTGACATTAAGGATATCGGTTCGATATTTCTATAGGCATCACGGGCGCCCCAGGCACATCCCGGGCTCTTCGCGCCTCTGCTGATAAGGTAGAGAAACGCCATTATGGGAGTGTTGAATAATGATTGTTTCCAAGGGCATATTGACCCACAGGCACGTTGCCTATCAGAGGCCTCGGGGCGGTTCAAAAAAGTTCGTCCAGCAAGGCCGCAGTCATTTTTGCGCGCAGAGCGTACTTCCAGTACGTGAGCACGGAAAAATGACGAGAACGCCGTTGGCGGATTTTTTCAACAGCCCCATTATGTTCTTCTAAACGTTCGAAGATAGGCAATGATCTGCCAGGCCTCCTTATCCGTAATATACTGCGGCATATACGCCACCATATCGGTGCCATGACTCCCATGAATCAGAACCCAGAAAAGCTCCCCGTCACTTCTGGCCGCCTGCCAGGCGGCATCCGCAAAATTGGTCGGCATCTTGATATCAGAGGGAAAGGTTCGACCCGCGGTCTGTGCCCCTGTCCCCTCCCAGCCATGGCAAAAGGCGCACCAGGCCTTGCCTTCATATAATTTTTTTCCACTCGCAATAAATTCCTCTGTGGGGGTGAAAGGATTGGTAAAGGACAGAGCCTGTTCCATGCGATCGGATGGGACCCGGGGCTGGAGATCCCCGGCACTCCCCGCCCAAACCGAAGCACAGGCGAAGGAAACCGTTGCGACGATAATCCAGGCTTTCGATTGAATCTTTTGCCTCAATATTTGCATCAGGACTGTCTCCTTGTTTGATGATATAGACTCGGCTTTTGCCCTGTCTCCATAAGTCTTTCCAAATTGCGTGCCAATATTAAAATGGTACTTTTCTAATGTTTTCATTTTTCAATCATGAAAGTGAGGCAATTTGCATCACTCCTTAGACAACGCAGATGGACAAATTTCCCCAAACCTGTGTCGTGTGGTGTGAGGCCACAATCGGTACGACAGTGGAACGGAACCTCTTCCATCCATCCAGCAATGATCATTTTTTAAAGGAAGCGATTTGGGGATCATATAGGATTTATGGTTCTAGCCTTACAGCAATATCATGCTCATCGTAAATTAATCTTGAGATTTTCCAGCTTAGAAGGGTTGGTTGGTGAATGAGTCGCTCCTTTTTACAAAACTCCCGTATCACCGTAATTGTCTGTGTTGCCGGGTTTCGGCCCGGCAGCCGAGCCACTTTTGTTCCGGCAAAAGTAGCCAAAACCATTGACCCCCCGTCCGGCCTTATTACATGCGATGGACGCAAGTCACGGGAGGGCGAGCCAACTCGCTGCGCTCAAACAAGGCTCGCCGGATCATCAGAGCGTCCACCCAGAGGGCCGGACGGCAGGCGTCGGATCTCGGGAGACGAAAATTTCAGATAGCCAAATGAAAGAGCGCGAAACCATACTTTACGCATGATCCCGATTTGGCTTTACAGGACAAACCTATTACCGGAAAGGCTAGTCCCCTGGAACCGAAGGCAAAGCCTATAGAAGGCCGGAAAACATGGGTTGATGAAAAGGGGAGAAATGTCGATGGATACCACAATGACTCAGGAGAATTGTGGTCCCTGGCTGTAAGACTCCAGAGAATGAGTCGATACGGGCTTGATCGTGCTAAGACCAAGCCTTTGCTTAAATTGGCGGAATTTGCTTAATTTGGCGGAAGCAGAGGCGGAAGTCTTTACAACAATTTTCCGTCGGATTCGTCCTTCGGGGCATCTAAGGCCTGGAGTTCCAGCCCTTCAATTTCCTGTAAAGTTTTCCCTGCGATGCCTTGAAGGTCCCCATACATGCCCACAGTCGCCATCATCACCCGATCAATTTGTTCTTCACGTTTTGCCCATTGCTTCATGATGACTTTCCGCTCCTTATCAAGGTCCTCTTTCATCGAGGAAAACCCCTCAACGATTGCTTGCACCCGTTGACGGAAGCGCGGACCCATCAAATACTGATAAACCATTTCCATTTTGGTTTGCTGCCCTTCCGAGGCCTGACGGGCGCCAGCCACCTCCATGAGGGTATTACGCATGGCAATAGCCAGGGGCAGGGCGACTTTGGGATGGGTGACCCAGACGCCGTCGATGAATTCGAATGTTTCCACTTCTTTGGGTAGGGCTTGGCTGACAATGATCGCGATTTCAGCTTTGGCCTGCCGCTGATCCTCGCGTACCTTGATGAGCCAGCCATCACTCCAGTTTTTGGTTCTCTTCGATTCCCACAAGATGGTCCCGCAGGCTTGGCCGAATGAGCTGGCGACTCGGTGCAGCACATCGCCGCCATGCTCGCCTTTTGCCACGGGTTGAATCTGATCCAGGGGGAATTTTGAGGTGAGCATCGCTTCGAGTTCGAGCTCCTGCACTTCGCCCTGAAGTTGTTGGGACCCCTGTTCAGCACGACGCTTGAGTTCTTCAATTTGTTTTTGCATGGAAGCGATGGTCTGCTCTTTCTCCATGACTTTAAATTTGAGCCCTTCTTCGGCTTCTTTTTTGGCCTGATCCCGCGTGGCGGTGAGTCCTTCCTGGACCCGCTTTTCCACGGTGAGATCCAATTCGCGTTTGGCGTCATCCAGTTCCCGTTGCTTACGGAGTAGATCGGCTTGGACTTTTTGGGCTTCCGCAAGCTTTTCATCCTTTAGTTTAAGTATGCCTTGAATCTCAAGTAGCTCTTTAGATTTCTGGTCGAGATCATTCGAGAGGGCCAGCCTGGCTTTTCTGGCTTCTTCCGCCACAATTTTGCCGCGTTCGAGTTTCAGTTTGTCAGCCACTTGCTCTTCGAACGTTTCCTGAGATTTGGCCAGCACAGCTTCGCGCTCACGCAACGCCGCATCCCGCTTGGCCGCATCAGCATCTTTTTGAGCCAGTCGTTGCTCAAAGTCCCGCTTCGTGGCTTCCAGAAGAGGAGCAGCGAGCGATTCAGTCAGTTTGATTTCCGTTTTGCACTGTGGACAGATGATCGTGGGTTCAGTCATAGGATTTCTTTTTGCTCTACCTTGAATAATAGAAATATCTGTCCTAGGGATTGGGCCTGAATTCTCCGTCCTCCCATGGATTATTTGGTCACAACTTTATCCAAACGGGATTCGACCTGACGAAACAATTCCAACGCAAATTGATCACGATGAGAACCCGAACATTCCCCGTAGGCTTTAGGCGAGGCAAAACGCGGGCGATCCAGCCGGAAGATTTGCGTCTGTAGTAAACCTTTCAGGTCATGGCGTTCCCAATCGATGGGTTGCAACATGACCGGGATGACCGGCCTATCTCCACCCTTCACAAATTTAGGAAGTTCGTGATCCTGAATATATTGTGACCCGAGAAACGCAGGGCTCACCAGGACCAATCCCACGTCGCACTCTCCCACGGCGTGTTGAATTTCTTCGTGCCATTTTTCGCCTACCAGGATATCGTTATCCCGCCAGAAGGTATAGTGATACTGTTTGGAGGGCGCAGCCTGCTCTTTAAACTTTTTCAAAAATCGGGTCGCCAGATCACGATTGGCGCGGGCATAGGACACAAACACCGTAATTTTCTTTTTCATGAGGGAAGGTTTGAAATTGTCCCGGTTGGCACATCATCCTAGCCAACCCTTCTTAAAATGTACAGGTCAGTGCCTTGCTGATTTCTCCCTCTTCACTTACGAACTTTTTCATGTCAGCATTGAGGCTTTAGCCATCATCTCAGTTGGCCTTTGGATGACACGGAAGATTCTCCTGATCGGCAATTCTGATGGAATCGGAGCGGCAGTGACCCGTGCGCTTATCGCCCGTGGTGAACACGTCGTCGGACTTTCAAGAAGTCCCAGTCCACTAGATCCGGATGGCCCACGGCATATCGTACAGGATATCGCCACTCCCGAGTATCCGCAGGTTCTACAAACTCTTCTTGCCGAAGAAGGACCTTTTGACGCTTGCATATTTTGCGCGGCCATTGGCTCGCGGTTGACACTGCCTGATCTCTCACAGGAGGCCCGCGTCGTTGACGTGAATTTCACGTCAATGGTGCGAACCCTGGCCGCCCTCGCCCCAGGCTGGCTTGAGCGAGGACAGGGACACTTCATCGGCCTATCAAGTCTCGCCGATGATTTTTACAACGCCGATTCCCCTGCCTATACGGCATCGAAGGCCGGCTTTAGCAATTATTTAGTTTCCATGGGATTAAGGCTCCGATCGCAGGGTGTGTACGTGACCAATATTCGTTTTGGGTTTGTGGATACGAAGCTGCCCAAGGCGTCCTGGAAGCCACTGATGATGACCACCGATCAAGCTGCGGCCTATGTCCTTCGATCCTTGGAAACAAAACCCATGCAACTCAGCGTCCCCAAATTAGCAGGCCTGGCCATTCACGGTATACGTTGGATGCAGTCAATGCGAATATGGTGGGCTTAAAGTAACCGTAGGAACCATTTGCAGGATTTGGTAGAGTCCCCTGCCATAAATCCGACCTATTTGCATGACTCTTTATGCTCATATTTGCCTGAAAGGAGCCTGTTCCCATGATTGAGTCCCCGGCATCTCATTCAGATCACACCGAAATCGTCGCGCACTTAGGCCCCTTACCTTCCCTCGCCGGAACCTGAGAAGGCAATCAGGGAATCGACATTTCACATTCCAATCAGAGTGCCCGGGAAACACATTACCGAGAACGAATAACCTTCACACCCCTGGGCCCTGCGGTCAACGGACAACAGGTTCTCTATGGACTTCGGTATTCCACCGTCGCCTGACCGCTGATTCAGGAACAGCCGTTTCACGAAGAAATGGGCTATTGGTTGTGGGATGCCGAGAGGAAACACGTGATGCGATGCTTTATGATCCCTCGAGGCATGGCGGTGAATGCCGGAGGAACGGCAAACGCTGACGCGAAAGAGTTTCACATGGCCGCTGAGGTCGGGTCGGCAGTGTACGGCATTCTTTCCAATCCCTTCTTAGATGAAGTGATGAAAACCGTTCGGTATGAGGTGACGTTAACCATATCATGAGCCCGGAAAGTTCAGCTATAAGGAAGATACCCAATTACAGATTACGGGGCGCCCGGAGGTATTTCACCACACGGATCACAACACCCTGACACGCGTGAAAGATATTTTACCCCTATGCCCTATGATTGTGAACAAAGAAATTTCTTACGGTTTTCTTGAGAAAAATACCTTCTGATCTAAAGACCGTCCTTAAGTCCCAGAACTTGCTCCTACATTTAATAACCATCCATTCTTTCCAAACGAACAGAAGCCCTTCCCCCCAGGTGTGTTATGGAACCAGGACTTTTCCTTTGGACATAATCCGGGTTTCTCTAACAAAATTATCCCTATTGTCGGACTCCACTCGTTTCATTACAATGAAAGTAATTCATCATCCCTTCTAAATATTCCAGATAAAGGCCTGCTCTGGATTGCCTCTCCATCAAATCGGAGAAGGAAGAAGGGCGTGAATGAACCATATTATTATTTAATTTATCCGCGTGCTCAAAGTAGGAGTCTGCCAATGAAAAAATATGGAATTATTACAGTCATTATGCTTTTAATCAGTAGCACCTTTGCCGCGCAGGGGATGGCTCAGAGCAACGTCAAAACCAATGATTTTTGTCAACAACATGCCGACTTATGGGACAATGATGGGAGAATCACCATAGAGGGGCATAAACTGTTATATCTTCAACACCCGGACTGGTGGTTTGACTCCCAAAATAATATGTGGAGAGAATGGCCCGCACAAAAAACTCATTGGTCCCTCGAAGAACATCAATATCTGAACACTAATGGATCGGACTGGTGGTTTGATTCAAAAGATAACGAATGGAAAGAAAGGCCCACCAATAAAAAACAGGAATCATTAGAATGCCATAAAAAAATCTATTTAAGTGGCCCCCAATGGTGGTTTGATTCAAAAACTCAGGAATGGAAACGGTGGCCAAAATAACGCGTGGATGACCATCCAGTAAGTTGGTCAAGGGATTTCATCACATCTATCAGGGTGGCTCGAATTGGAGATGGCTCACACCATTAATCAATTCGGGCCAACCACCCCAAACAATCTGCAAGAATACACGTTCCAACCTGAAATCCAAGTAAGGTATTCACCTATGCCATCTACCTTTAGGTATCATCATCTGTTTAAAACCCAATTCCCGGTGGCTGCATTTAGTCATGCAATCCTGACTGACGAGTTCCCGCTCACTCCCTCAGACTGAGGCATGACGTTCCCACGAAGGAAGGCATGCACCTGCAGATCCACGATGGTTCATATCCATTCCATGAACCGAATCAGAAAACCCTGGCATGGGTTAATCTTCACTGGCACAATACGGAAATCCCCGATCTTTTCTGCGTAAACCAAAGGAGACCCCATTCCTCCCACCTCCAACATTCGACCGAAAATGGCCGGTGAATGCTGAACGAGGTCAAGAAAACGTGATCAAATAATGGTTGGTTCCATCTTTTCTCTGGGATCAATGAAACATTTTTTCTCCCAGTCATACACCCACACCTCACCCGTCCCGATGGAATAGACCCATCCATGCAGTCGCAAATTCCCCCGACGCAACCCTGTTGCAATCGCCGGATGCGTCTTAAGATGGTCGAGTTGAACTAACACATTTTCCCGTATGGTGGCGGCAAATAACTCATCGCCCTGCAAATGCGCGTATAGATCTTTCATAATTCGCATGGTGGTCTCTGCATGTTGCAGCCAGGCTTTGACGGCAGGAAGCTCCTGAAGTTTTTCCTGATGCAACAAGGCTTCCATGGCACCGCAATCCGTATGTCCGCAAACGATAATATCTTTTACTTGAAGGACAGAGATTCCATATTCAATTGAGGCCGTACTGCCCCCGATAGCCGCGCCATAGGTCGGAATTAAATTCCCTGCATTTCGAATGATAAACAAATCCCCCGGTTCGGTTTGAGTGAGCAAGGTGGGATCGATCCGGGAATCTGAGCAGGTCACAAATACGGCTCTTGGTTTTTGATGACCGGACAACCCAGTGAATAACTCTTTCTTTTTTAAAAACACCTCTTCCTGAAACGTGATCAACCCTTTCAATAATTTTTCCATATACTCTCCCTGTTGAAAGATTGTTCTTATTCCCTTTTGTCGACCATTGGCCTTTCACGGTCTGGCTGGGGTACATTGCTTCCACCATCGCCCAAATCCAATAGTGTCCTAGGCCCGTTCTCTCGTAACCATTTTATACGACAAGAGACACATAGTCCTCTGTGATTCTTGCCCTCATGGCACAGCCAACTTCTCATTACGACCATTTTCGATCAACGCTCCTGACCCTCCAGAGAGAATTGTTGGCCGTATCCTCCACCGGGCAGGAAGCAGCCCAACCGGTGGAACTGGACCAAACCGCGATCGGGCGCGTTTCACGAATGGATGCCCTCCAACAACAAGCGATGGCTCAAGCCGCTCAACAACGTCGACACATTCAATTGCAGCGGATCGAATCAGCCCTCCAACGTCTCGAAAACAGCAAATTCGGCTGGCGTTTGAGGTGCGAGGAAGAAATTTCCAGAAAACGATTGGACGTGGATCCCACCGCCCCCCTCTGTATCGCTTGTGCCGATGGAAGGAATCAATAAATGTCACAGGCCTGGTTCACCACCCGTCCCCCACTGGAATCAACGAATGAACGCGGAGACCTGTCATGAAGACATCTCAGATTGCCCGTGCTGTCTGGAACATCCCAACCTCGGATCACGATTATTCCCAACGTCCGGGGCAACCGCCTGATCTGATCATCCCTGACCACTATGCCTTATGGCACACCGCCACCCTTAACTTCTCCGTCAGCACGTCCTCGAATGCTCCCACAAAGCCGCTTCGTCACTTAGGCTGGGAAGTGGATGAAACCAAGCGATTTTCCATTAAAGAAGACTGTGTTGGAATTGTCCGGGAATGCTTTACCGCCCAACATCAAGCCGAAAAGATTATCCAAGCCCGGCCGGACATTTCTTATAATCTCACTCCTTGTTCATCCTGAATCCTCACGCAGAGGACACCTCGCCATTTCTCATACCTGCCCACTGTGCTTCAAACCGGAATCCACGTTAGTGGGAAACGACCGTTGTCGGCCGTACTTTTCCTGCGGACACTGTCGGCTGATTTTCGTTCCGCCCGCCTATTACGTATCACCCAACGAGGAAAAAGAACAGTACGACCACCACGAGAACAATTCTGAAGATCCGGGCTATCGAAAGTTTTTACACCAGTTAGCCGAACCACTCCAGGAACGGCTGAGACCCAATAGTTCCGGATTGGATTTTGGGGCTGGTCCGGGTCCAACCCTCTCTCTCATGCTTCAAGAATCCGGACATTCCATGTCGATTTACGACCCCTTTTATGCGTACAATCCTGCTGCCCTGGAACAAACCTATGATTTCATCACAACCACGGAAGTGGCCGAGCATCTGCACCATCCCGGACAGGAATTGGACCGGTTATGGGCCCGACTGAAACCCAATGGCATCTTGGGAATCATGACCCAACTGGCACCACCCGATCGCCCGTTTCTGGATT
This sequence comes from uncultured Nitrospirales bacterium, assembly GCA_963801755.1. Lineage (GTDB taxonomy): Bacteria > Nitrospirota > Nitrospiria > Nitrospirales > UBA8639 > Nitrospira_E. The sequence continues at coordinate 123,292 of CAWDGE010000001.1, forward strand.
GGTATTACATCAAAGATCCCACGCATGTCTGCTTTTTTTCACACGCGACCTGGGCTTGCCTAAGCTCACGATGGGGAGGCGAGATCATCTATTTGCACAAGAACGTCGTCTTGTTTGGTAAATCGTCGGACTCCCAACCCGGATAGATCCTCCCTTGCTCCAAACGTTGCCTATGCCGTCAGACATCGATATCGCCATCATCGGCGCAGGAGCAGCAGGGCTGGCGGCCGGCATTTTTGCGGCGGAGACAAATCCGAATCTTTCTATTGCTCTTTTGGACAGTGCCAAAACCATCGGGGCCAAAATCCTGGTTTCTGGTGGGGGACGCTGCAATGTCACCAATCAACGGGTCACCGCTTCCGACTTCCACGGGAACAGAAAGGTGATTGACCGGGTTCTTCGACGCTTCGACGAACAGGCCACCGTTCGCTGGTTTAGTTCTTTGGGGGTCCCGTTACATACCGAAGCCACGGGCAAACTGTTTCCGGTGAGCAATAAAGCCCGAACAGTCCTCGATGGGCTCCTCAAGCGGTCTGAGACACTGGGCGTTTCCCTTTTGACTCAACACCTCGTTCGAGACCTGACCAAGGAAGGTGAGAAGTTCTTGATCCAACATTCCCAGGGAACGCTTCGAGCCAAACGGGTCATTCTCGCGACTGGTGGCCGGTCTCTTCCCAAAACCGGATCCGATGGATCAGGTTGGCGGTTGGCCCAACAGTTGGGCCATACCGTCACCGCCACCTATCCCGCCTTGGTGCCTTTTCTCCTTGAGCCCTCGTTTTTCCATGCCACCCTTTCCGGCATTGCTCATGAGGTGACGCTGACAACCACCGTTGCAGGAAAAACCTTCGATCGATGCACCGGCAGCTTGTTGTGGACACATTTCGGCATCAGTGGACCGGTGGTCTTAGATACCAGCCGGGTTTGGGTTCGCGCAGCCGCGCAAGGAGAAGCTGTCCGTCTTCATCTCCATTCCATTCCTCAACTCACCAACCAAGATGTGGAGAAATGGCTTATCCAGTCAGCCTCCCTCCCCGGACGAAAACTCCTCCCCACGCTGTTAGCCGAGCAGTTACCCACGCGTGTGGCCACTATGCTGGTGGGCATCCAAGATCCTACTCTTTCTGACACTCCCGTTAACCTCCTGTCCAAAGCGGCTCGCCGGAATCTGGTCCAGACACTCACTAACCTTGCTCTTCCCGTCATCGGATCACGGGGATGGAACTTTGCCGAAGTCACGGCCGGAGGAATCCCCCTTGAAGAAATATCCCCTCATTCCATGGGCTCTCGCCACATGCCTGGACTCTATGTGATTGGAGAAATATTGGATTGCGATGGCCGCATTGGCGGATTTAACTTTCAATGGGCATGGGCGACAGGGTATTTGGCTGGATGCCATGCGGCCTTGAACATCATGAAACAACCGGCAGCAGAGGAAGAGTAATGAATCAGTATATTTTCGACAACACAAACGAGGAACGGGAATTTCAACGATTACAATTAGTTGAAGCCGCGAACGATCCAACCACTATCAGTCTATTGGAGGAAACAGGGATTCAACCGGGGTGGCAATGTCTGGAGTTGGGCGCCGGTGCAGGGTCCATCTTGCGTTGGCTGGGAAATCGGGTGGGACCGACGGGACTGGCTGTGGGTGTCGACAAGAAAACCAGGTATCTCCACCATGATGATTCTCCGCATGTTCAGATTCACCAAGGCTCCTTCCTTGATGTCCCCTTAGAACAATCCTTTGATCTCCTTCATAGCCGGTATGTCCTGATTCATAATCAAGAGGAGGGAGCCATTCTGACAAAATTGTGCTCTCTCCTCAAGCCGGGAGGCTGGGCGATCTTCGAAGAACCGGACTTCACCTCAACGACATTGACAGACTGGGAGCAAGAGACTTCGCAAGGAAGGGTAAACCGGGCCATTTCCCAGATGTTCATCAATGTCGGATTAGATCCGGCCTATGCGCTCAGACTTCCGCATACACTAGAAGAATCAGGATTTCATATCGTAAGATCCCAATCACTCATGCATCTATGTCTTGGAAATTCGCCAATGGCTAAGGTGATGGAGGAATCTGTTCTAGTACTCGAACAGGAATATTGCAAAACCGGCTTATGCTCATCAGAAGACATTCAACAGTATGTCAGCCTCTCACAGGACTCCACCCATTGGGCGTTGTACCACTCCACCACCTCCGTCATTGCACGTAAGCCCATTATGTGATCCCACCCACATTTTCGTCCTCAAGCCATATCGCAACGAACCCAAAATATTGGAGAACACATTGACACAGGTGCAATTGACTCGAATTCATTTCCTCCGGCTTCTCATGCTATTCCATACAATCAATATGTCTACGATGAGTGCGACGTGAAACATCTGTAGACATTTCCATTGATCCTCGCTGCTCCCTGTTCATTCAAACCCCAATCAGTCATTTCCTTTTTTCTATTGTTTTTCAGGACTATTTTCCAAAACAGCCCCACCCTCCCTTATCAGCCCATCAAGGCACACTGGTTGCAAGTTACTGATGGTTATCAAGACTTCATTCAATACAGAAGGATTCAGCTGATTTTTTTGGCGGATGAATTTCATGTAACTTCATACGAGACTTCAAGGAGGATTCGCAATGAACACAAGCTACTTACCTGACACCACCCAACGAACAGCAGGAATGTTTTCCGGCCAGAGCTATCGGGGCGGAGTACTGGTCGTTGATGATGAAGGCGCCATTCGCAAAGTTGTTCGAATGGCCTTGGAAAAAGACGGCTACTACGTGGTGGACGCGGAAGACGGCGCGCAAGCTATCCGCATCCTCAACGAAGGAGAGCATCCAATGGTCATTAATGTCATTATCACGGATATTCGGATGCCCAATATCAATGGCATTGAAGCCATAAAATATTTTCAACGGGAATACCCCAGCGTGCCGTTGATCGTCCTAACCGGGTTTCCCGATATCGATCTGGCCACGCAGCTCATGAAACAAGGAATAACCGATTACTTGGTCAAGCCGGTCGATCGGAAAAAATTAACTACCGCCGTGGCCGATGCCCTAGCAGCACGACATCTCGACTGGTTTGCTTGAAATTGTCCTACCTTATTGTTTGTGTGGTCTCGAGGAATAGGCTTACACACGCTGATCAGGACGGAGACAGGAACCCGAGGAGGGGGTTTTTGGGCATAGCCTCCTCTGTAGGCTCCTCTTGCTCATTCTTTTGCCCTTTGAGCTTTATCCTCCCCGCGAATTCGGGCATAATGTGGAATTCTCTGTTCTTAACATTATGACGTTCCTTGACCATTTTTTTAATACCCTCCCGATCTTTCTCCCAATTTTATTGGTCTTCGCACTGGTCAGTACAGGTTTATGGGTGGCTCATTGGTTCTTCTTTCGCCGAAATGGCGGGTTGAAGGAGGAAGACCGATTTTCAGCCCGTGTGGGGATGTTGCTGCTGGTGGGCATTGGGGTTGTTCTTATTCTCCTGGCCCTTCCTCTCGACAAAGAAACACACAAAGAACTCTTTCAGCTATTGGCGCTGTTGATCACCGCGGTGATCACCCTTTCTTCCACGACCTTCGTCTCCAATGCCTTGGCGGGCTTTATGTTGCGTGGCATGCAAAGTTTTCGGTTAGGTGATTTCCTTCGCGTGGAAAATCAATTCGGGCGAGTCACAGAACGGGGCTTGTTTCACACGGAAATACAAACGGAGGAACGCGATCTCACAACTCTTCCCAACTTATTTTTAGTTTCTCACCCGATTACCGTGCTTCGTTCCTCCGGTACGATTGTCTCCGCCACGGTGTCGTTAGGATATGACATTTCTCATCAGACCATTGAAAAACTATTAGCGGAAGCCGCTCTCGCGGCCAAACTCAAAGATCCGTTTGTCCACATTATGGAGCTCGGGGATTATTCCGTGACCTATCGAGTCTCTGGATTTTTAAGTGAGGTCAAACAACTACTCAGTGCACGGTCCAACCTTCGCGCAAAGATGCTCACCACGCTGCATGGTGCAGGAATCGAAATTGTTTCCCCTGTCGTCATGAATCAACGCCGGCTGGAGGATGGCATTCGAGTCTTGCCGCCTCAAACCTCAGAATTGCCCCATGTAGAAGAAAATTCTGTGGGGAGTCCCGAATCATTGATCTTTGACAAAGCCGACGCGATGGCACAAATAGAGGCATTAAAAGAGCAGCGTGAAGCGATTCGAGAAGAAATTGCGGTCTTGGAGGGTCAAGCCAAATCAAAAAAAGAACACATCGGCCCCTGGATTGAACAACGGATAACGCGCATTCGACAAGAAGAAGAGCGTCTGTCCCTCCTGATTCAACAAGCCGAAGCAGCAATAATTGAGTAAGCTTGCCAGAAATACCTCATCACCAGTAATCATTTCAGGGATTCAATACTATCCCTGATCAGCTATGGTCAGGTTCACTTATCCTCTTCAGAAGTTTTCAGTTCCTTCGCTACGGTTTTAAAGTAGGCTAAAAGGTCTCGCACCGATATAATTCCAACGATTTCTCCATTTTCTCCGGTGACGGCCAAGTGGCGAATTTTTCGATCGGCCATAAGATCCCGGGCATAATGAACAGACATATTCCGGTCTACTGTTATGATGGGGCTGGACATCAGTTCCTTCACCTTCAAGCGTTCAATCTGGGCAGGTTGTTCAGCTACCGCACGCACTACATCCGTTTCGGTCACAATTCCAGAAAATTCAGACTCCTGTTTGACCAACAAGGACCCAATCCGCCTCATATACATGTGTGTAGCCGCTTCCTGAATGCTGGCATCTTCAGTCACAAAACTCAGATTCCGTGTCATGAATTGCCCAATCGTGGCCATGTCATTTCCCTCCCGCTCCAAATTGGAAAAGTCTATTGTGGAGGAAATGCCAAAAAAGATCCAGATTAAAAATGCTCCGGTTCTTCATCAATCTTCACTGTAAAAAGTGAAACTGCTCGTCGCCTCAGCAAATTTTACCCTCGTTTTTCTTTAATCCACATACACGGGCAACTCCATCACGATAGCGAAGCCAAAGATCCAATGTTTTTTCAATCGCGGCCAGAATTTCATCTTGATGGGAACGAGTGCCGGCATAGTGAACCACCATCGCATAGGCATCATGACGATGACCTGTCTCCACCATTTGATGGGCTCGAATAAGATCCATGGCCTGGGGAGAAACCCCCTGATGCTTGACCAGTGGATGATGTTTGATCTTTTCGTGAATATGTCGGGGAGCCTTCGATTTAACCGGATGGAGGAGTTCCTGGCTATCATTGACGCTGCCTTCGACAAAGATCGTCAAAACGGCTGCTCCTAGAATCCAATCTGAACCAGTAGAAATCCGCTCCAACCATGACCGATAGCGCTGGGTAGCTGGCAACAACTGAATCTTCACAAACTCGCGTGAGCGAAACCCTAACCCTTCCATCATTCTCAAAAAGAGTTCAGGATGTGAAGTCCCCAATGATAGCATCCCGGTATCTTCTTCATAGATATTTTCGGCTAACATTTTTCGGACTTCTAACGGAGGGTTTTGCCCATGAATACGCGCCAGAAATACCGGGAAGTCCCGAACATATGACGCATATTCCTGCTGGAAATGAATTTTGAGTTGCAGTTTGGACATGGATGGCCCGACGAACTGCGGCCATGCCCAATGATGCTTCTGAGCCATGATATGCAACAATTGCAGGCGGAATTGTGCTGAAGATAGTTTTTTAATGGACATACCCTCCTTCTGGTAAATGATTTGGGGATTTGCCATTCAATCAATGCTCAGACTGAATTCAACCATTTTGTAACCATTCAGATTTCAATGGATTTCCTAAAGTCTTTGGTTTTTGGGGGATTGATAACTACAAATTCAATCGTTGGAAGATACTATCTGGCTCGTATGGAGTTCTGGCCCAAACATTCAGAATATCGGTGGATCAATTTCGCAACTAATCCTTGCGAAATCAAATTAAAGGATTGACTAGAAAGCACACGCCTCCCTTCCATTACAAAAACAAACTATAACAACTAAAACCCTATCATATTCAATATTATTGCCCAGATCATTTTTCATTCTGAATAAAAGGCTTTCAACGACATAACATCATTGAAAAAGCATAAAAAGCAACAAGACCGGAAAAAATTAGCACGTGAACTATCTAAAGATGAGTCATCCAGGAGAATGTGCCAACCTGTATCAGAATAGAAAGAATTCTGAATACCCTTTTGTCGGATTTTTTTCCCCATGTTCTTGGCGTTTTACCTAAGATAGAGTCAAACCTCTTTCGATGCTTACCAATAACTGGATGGTTTTGTGCTCATGGTAAAAAACAGTGACCGTTTTCGCTCATCTCGTGAATTGGACATACAGTAATTGGATATTTATTCATAAAAATTCATTGAATCATCAAGGCTTTACGTGTCAAATTCTCAGGAAGACTGAATGTGGCAACACGTTTGCTTTTGCCTAATAAAGCAACGGGCAAACGGATTCATCAATTCATTGAAAGTGTCAGTCTTCAACACATGGAGGGATCAATCAATGATGTATGTAGATAGCCGATACATAAGCCTCGCTCGCAAAAGCGAATTATTACAACATGAGCACGCCATGAACCAATTACGCAGACAGGTGGCGCAACTCTCAAAAGCGGTGGCTTGGGAATTGGAACAACACCAGTCCCATCTCAAGGAACTCCAACTGTTGGAGGATAGTCTTACTGGTAAAAGCCAGCCCGCACACGCTACCAAGCCAACCTTGGAGTTAGCTCCTTCTACTACCGGCAAATGGACTAAACTCCGAAAGCACAACCACCGGTCTTTGCAGAAACCAGTCGTCGCACTCGTCGGATAGTTTCCCCCTGTTCCAAGTTCATCGCTTGACCCACGGAATTTCCGTGGGTCATCCCTTTTTCTTCCTCAGATTTCCCCAAAGAGTCCGAGAAAAAAGATTCAGCCTCACTCCCTACACAGTCCCCCCCAAAACAGGTTATTGCCCACTTTCTCCCGCCTATGTACAGGATGAGGTCGCTCGAAATCCCTACGCGAATAATTGCCCATAAGCATGAAACCCAGAAGGCTCGCTCTCAATGGGAGAACACGCATTGTGTGAAAGTAGATTGGGTATTCCCCATTCGGAATCCAATGCAGGAAAATCTGGCTTTTTCTTTTCCAAAGCACCGTCTTCACTTTTCACAAACTATTGCCTTCCGTCCACAACTTGGCTTGTCACCTGGACAACCTGTCCGGATTGGACAAACACATCCACCAACAACTGGAAGCATCCTGGCTCACAATTTTCAAGTTCACCCAGACGAAAATTTAATAACTTGGCTCGCCAATTCACTTTTTTCAATCAAAGTAACCGCCTCTGTTTTCGCTCTTAGCCTCTCTGCCAGATTATGAAATCTATGAAGCCTTCGTACATTTTTTGCACAATTGTATTTCGAAAAACTTGGCTAGGATGGGTTGCCTTCAGTTATCACATGTCCATGCTCTTTTACATGCAGACCGGGCCTTTCCGTAAACCGGCTACATTTCTGACATCCATTTTTCTATCAAGGAAAGCCCTGACCTTTCCCCCTGCACACCCTTGGGTGGGCGCGGAAAGCACCCCTGGTAATTCCAGGCAAATCGAGAAATGGCGAACTCTGGGTCGCCTCGTTCAATGCCTTAGTCCTCCGTACCAAACCACACATATTGTCTTCCTCGCCGCATTGACCTTTTTAGGCTGGGGGATGTTTGAACTGAGCACTTCCTGGTTGCAATCCCATCTATTTCATACAATTTCCGCTCAACTAACGTACCAAGTAAAACCCGGGCCCTCGACACTCACAGTGTTTCCATCATCAGGCCCCTTGGACGAACGTCGCGGGTATACCCGACTCCCCGTTATCCTATCGAACCTCCAGAAGAAAGGATTCGTGATTCAGGCGCAAGCCCATCCATCGGCTGAACTCACGACCATCTCCGATCTGGGAATCTCTCCCATCTACCGGGAAAAGGCTCAGGGCGGGTTACATATTGTGGATAGTCATGGACAGGACCTGTTTCACCATACTGACCCCAAGCAAGTATTTCCCAATTTTGAAGCGATTCCCCCTTTGTTGGTTCAAACCCTTCTTTTCATTGAAAATCGAGAATTACTAGATCCCTGCTGTCCCTATGCCAATCCGGCCGTAGAATGGGACCGGTTAGGGCAAGCATTCCTCACGCAAGGCATCCGGTTGGTGAAAAACGACCAGAACGTTCCCGGTGGAAGTACTTTGGCCACGCAATTGGAGAAATTCCGCCATTCTCCCGGAGGCCAATCCTCCTCCATTCTTGAAAAAGCCAAACAAGTAACGGCCGCCAGTCTGCGGATTTATCACGACGACGTACGCACGCAAGGACGCTCAAAAACATTTGATCATGGATTATATGAATTCGTTCCCGCTCGGCGGGTATACGAGGTGCGGGGAAATCCATGGATTCGGTGATGGATTATCGGCCTGGTTTCACATGGACTCTCAACCGGTTTAACCAGGCTCTCGCTGGTTCCGACCCGACGTCATTGGGAAAATTGGCCTTTGCCGCGGCCACATATAAAAAGGGAGTCAGTCTCTTCCTCGCTCTGCAGGCGACCCTCGTATTACCTGGCACATATTGATGCGCTGAACGAAAAAACCAATACCTACCTTCGCCTCCTGACAAACGCCGGCATAATTTCCCCAGCCTTACGGGACCTCGCACTCATTTATCCCTTGGTTTTTGCTCCGCCAACATCAACGTATTCTAAACCACCCCTCGTTCCAGGATCAAAAAGCACCAAATTTCATACGCGCCCATTTGCAAAATTTATTAGGGGTTCCGAGTCTGTATGCCCTGGACCATCTGGACATCACCGCGGACACCACCCTGGATCGCGTCTCCAATTCCGGGCGACCACCCTCCTGCAGCACCTGGCAGATCCCGCCTTCGTGACAGACTCAAACTGACTCAGCCTCATCTGCTTGCTCAAGGAAATCTGGAGGACATAATTTATAGCCTGACCCTGTATGAGCGAACCCCTCACGGCAATCTCCTTCGAGTCCAGACCGACACCCTCAATCAACCCTTGGATATGAATCAAGGATCAAAAATGGATTTGGGCTCGACTGCCAAACTACGTACCTTGGTCACCTATCTGGAAACCATTGAACGTCTCTATCACGCGTACGCAGGGACAATCCCCGCAAAAGCTCTTGGAGCTCGAACCAGCAATCGACTGGACCCCCTTAGCCGATGGGCAGTGACCTATTTCCTAACTGCGCCTGATCAATCCCTTTCTAGTCTGCTTCAAGCCGCCCTCGATCGCCAGTATTCAGGGAGTCCGACCGAACGGTTTTGGACTGGAGGCGGGACTTCACACTTTTGCCAATTTCAACAGGACGGACAATGGAAAACTATTTACTGTCCGAGAAGCTTTTCATCACTCCGTGAATTTGGTCTTTATCCGCTTAATGCGTGACCTGGTCCAATACCACACTCTCGCCATTCCCGGATCGACTGCGATGGTCCTCAAAGACCCCCTCAACCCCATACGCCGGCAATATTTACAGAAATTCGCCCAACAAGAAGGTCGAATATTTCTTTATCGTTTCTACGACAAATACAAAGGCCTGACGCCGGAAGAAGCCTGGCAGCTGGTCCTTTCCCAAGCACGGCTCACACCTCTCCGACTAAGTGTCCTCCTGCGCTCCATCGAACCTGAGAAGGACGTCCAGGCCATCACCACATCTCTGCGACAGACATTTCCAAACATCACGGTCTCCCCCGAGCTAGCCAACCGGCTTTTTGCTCAGACAGATCCCCGGGTGCTCAGCCTCGCTGATCGGGGCTATGTGGCCCGCATCCATCCACTTGAACTGTGGACGGTTGCCTTCCTCCGGCAACACCCCAATACCAGTAAATCCGAACTCGCCAAAGCCGCGGAGCAGGAGTTGGTGGAGGTTTACGACTGGTTATTTAAGACCCATCGAAAAGCCGCACAGGATAGTCGGATTCGACTTATTCTGGAACAAGAGGCATTCATGGAAATCCACAAAGCCTGGAAACGGGTCGGATATCCATTTGCAACCTTGGTCCCGTCGTTAGCTACCGCAATTGGCAGCTCCGCCGATCGCCCGGCGGCGTTGACCGAACTCATGGGTATTCTGGTTAACGAGGGAAGAAAAAACCCCACGGTGACGATTCGGCAACTGCACTTTGCGGAAGGAACCCCATTTGAAACACTCGTCGCACTTCAAGAACCAGACCAGGAACAAGTTTTGACTCCGCTCGTCGCTCAAATTCTCCGTCAGGAACTCGTAGAAGTGGTGGAACATGGAACGGCGATCGGCGCGAAAGGCGCTTTAGCACCCACAGAGGGCATAAACATCTCGATCGGTGGGAAAACCGGAACCGGGGATCATCGCCAAAAAGTGTATGAGCGAGGCTATCGTTTGATTCAATCGCGCCCGATCTCCCGAACTGCCACATTTGTGTTTCTCATCGACAATCGTTTTTTTGGAACCATTACCGCCCAGGTGTCAGGTCCGCAATCGGGCGATTTCAGTTTCACGAGCAGCTTACCCGTCCGCATCTTTCGCTTATTCGCACCCCATCTCCACGAGTATGTCATGCCTCACTCCTTAAAGGCTGAAATAGCCAAACACCTCCAACCACGGAGTTGATCATTCTGGCCCTCATCGTGCTTTTAGGCTGAACCTAATTTCTGCCCCTAAGCCTCTCCTCTCTTTTCCTTCTTCCCTTGGAAGTTTTACGGGAAAGATAAGACTTTCGTTCGAATAGGGCTTGCACTGAGCGGAAGTCCAACGAGCCGCTTCCTCGGGACATTAAATCTTCCTAAACCAATTTCACAATGATCAGAAAAACTTCCATGCGTCTTAGCCAGGTCCTATGGTTTTATTTTTCTACTTACTTCTTTATAGAGAAATTCACGGACAAAGTTTCTTTACTCAGACATGATGTCCATGGGTACTCACGCATTGTTCAGCCCTTTTCCTGACTTTTCATTCAAAAGTTGTTCTTTTTGCCGGCTATACTTCTCATACTCCTCTTTTATAGTCACAATTTCATGGCATCCTCTTTGCTCTTTAATTTATGTGCTTGAAGAAAAAGCCGCTCAGGAAACAGGAAGTGAATAAAAGAACTCACGCTCCTCGTATCTGAAATGTCTTACCCAAGCATTCCAGGGACAAACCAACGCTGTGCTTTTCAGATAAGTCAGTGGGATTCGTAAACGAGGGGAGGGAATTCGCCCCTTTCGTTTATCGCCGACCAGGCCCATACAACCATAACCAACGGGGAGAGAATGTTCTCTCTCAATCATGAAGGAGGAAGGTGACAAACATGAGAAACATGATTCAATCAATTAAAACGGGGGCTCTCGTATTGTTATTCGGCACCATGCTTCTGGCCTGCGCCGAAAAACCCATCCAAGGAACTGACTCGGCCTTGCAAGCCCTTCAGGCGGCCAAGCAGGCCGGTGCGGAGGAATATGCTCCTGAATCCTTACGTGTTGCTGAGGACGAATATCAAAAAGCGCAGGAAGAAATCGCTGCGCAAGACGAGGCCTTTATGCTGACACGCAACTATGAAGTGGCAAATGCCATCCTAGTGAAGGTCGTAGCGGATGCGGAAAAAGCCAAAACCGAATCCATCGCAAGCAAGCAATTGGCGAAAACCAAAGCGGAAGGGGCCGTGGTACTAGCCAAAACCTCATTAGAGGAAGCCAGAAATCAGTTGGCCCACGCGCCAACGGGCAAGGGTACCCAGGCCGACCTGCAAGCCTTACGGGGAGACCTACAAGCTGCAGAAACCACATTGGCTGAAATTGACGCCATTATGACAGCGGAAGACTATATAGGGGTAAGGGCAAAAGCCGAATCCGTTCAAGCCCTAGCCGCCCGCGTGAATGAACAGGTCGCGCAGGCTATTCAGAAGACCGTAAAACACAAAAAGGCATAATTCATGAGTGGGTGGGGCTCTGGCCGACAACCAGCCAAACGACCGGTCGTTTGGCTGGCGGCTGGAGCCCTCATCCTGTTGTCTTTCCTGATTGTGGCCTGGTGGAAGGCAGATCGCCTTCCCCAAATCTTCCCACCTCAGCTTGAATCGCTCGACCACCAGGTTTGGAGCCACGACGCGGAAGCCTATTCCCTGGAACGATATCGCGCATTTCATCAAGGCATCACCGATCTTCGGAAGCAATGGAGAAAAGAGCAAGCGCGTTGGTGGCCAACAGCCGACACCCATGCGCTTCAGGCAACCTACCAAAGCCTGCTGCGAGAAGGCTCTACCCTTCTTGAAGTCTCCAAACACCAAAAATCCACTCGACACCAGCATCTGACAACCGCATTGGAATCGGAACGTCGGCAAGTAACCCGGTTACGGGCGTTAACGGGTATATTTGATGTTCGACGATTTCTGCGCGCACTCTCGGTGACAGAGGGGTTACTGAACCAGGTGGCCTCTCGACTCGGGCAAGACCGCGACAGTCATGCTCATATTCTTCTTAGACAGGCAAGAGAATCTCTTGTACCCATCGAGTCGCAAGCCATTTCCCAAATGGAACGGTATGGCAGCGCCTCACAACTTGCCAAGTGGAACCATTGGGTCACCAACACCGTGGATTGGTCTTCAAGGACAGGCGGCACGGCCATCGTTGTCCTCAAAGCCTCACGCCAGCTCGTGCTCTATCAGTATGGAAAACCGCTGCGCCGTTTTTCCATTGATCTCGGCTTTTCAGGACTTCAGGACAAGTTGCAGGAAGGCGATGGCGCGACACCGGAGGGACAGTTTCGCATCCTGCGAAAGAAAGGACCTGGATTCACCAAATTCCATAAAGCCCTCTTACTCAATTATCCGACCAACGAGCATCGTCGACGCTTTCAGGAAGCCAAGCTCACGGGACGCCTGACCGGTCACCGCGGCATCGGAGGGCTCATTGAAATTCACGGACAACAACCTAATGGAAACAGTACGACGAATGGCTGCATTGGCTTACACAATGCAGATATGGATGCCGTCTTTCATCTGGTTAAAGAAGGGACTCCGGTGACCGTCGTCGGAGCCCTACAACCAGACAATTGGGTGGTGAAAGCCCTCGGCAACATCACCGACCATACCCGACAACGAATCGCTCTCCCTACAGATTCCCTGACGGTCAGAAACCGATAGGATCAGTCGGAGGAAATCCCTTCAGGTGGTGGATTCGATGGGGAATCGTCCGATAACCGCTGCACCCGCCGCATCAACATCTGCGGTTCAACCAGCTCGATGTCATTTAGATCACGCAGCTTTGCAATGTCATTAAGCGCCGTGGCAATATTTCCATCACGACTCCGAAGCCATGCGGCATGAGGGGCATAGGAAAGTGATTCACGAATTGAGAAACCACATGCCTCTAATTCTTGTTGCCGGCCCTCGACGGGGACCTGGGACTGGAAACGAATAAACACCTTGCCGGACGGCACTCCTTGCGGCCCATTGGGCTCAAGACGATAGACCGGTGTCAGTGTGAGATTGGCAGGAAGGGCCGACAATACAGAGGCCTCCCCTCGGCAGACGTTGATAACCGGATCATCAAAAGAGTACAACACCGACGTAGTCAGAGCGGGAGGGACCGGCCCATGAACCGCAAAACAGTTCGATTCCCGAACATAGGCACGGGATACCGCTTGGGCTTCTACCGTCATCCTTAGGGGAAAGTGAGAAAGCGGATCGTTCAATGCCATTAGCCATTCTACGAAGGAATGTGGAGCAAGTCCAAGCATTATTGCCAATTTAAACAGAAGGAGAACACCCATGCTGTCATTTCGTTATGGAGGACAAAACGGGAAATCGTTCAGACTGAAAACCGATGAAGAGCTCGTCGTCGTGCGAACTCAGAGTCGTCGACCGTTGGAAGCTGCAGCGCAGTCGCCTCGAGCTCGGCAAGCCCTGGACGATCTTGAGCCGGTGCACCGGTTTCAACATGCCGGCGTGGAAATCTTTCGCTATCCCCAAAACGTTCGACGCGCGAGTACGCGAGGAGCCATCCGCACCACCATAAAATCCGTAAAAGACGTACAATTTGCCGGACGGGTCCTGGTCGATCCTCAATCAAAAAAACCGGTGCTGTACACCGAAAATCTTTTTGCTAAATTTGATGATGACCTGGCCGAATCCAATTGTCGGAAAATTTTGAAAGCCTCCGGACTCGGAATCAAACGGGTGCTGGAATATGCTCGCAATACCTTCTTTGTTGAGGCGCCAGAGGGCACAGGGCAAGAGGTATTTGCCATTGCCGAAAATCTCTTGCGGCATAACCATGTAGAGCTCTGCCACCCTGAACTTGTCAGACAAATGGGATGGCGCACGGCGTTTCCACAACAGTGGCACCTGAAAAAGACCACGATTGATGGAACGGTTTATGATGCCCATGCCAATGTGGAGGCCGCCTGGGCACTTAGTGAAGGAGAAAATATCACTGTCGCGATCATCGATGACGGGATGGATCTTGATCACGAAGAGTTTGCCAGTTCCGGAAAACTTCTCGCTCCTCGCGATGTGACACGCGCCACTGACGATCCTCGACCCGGCAGCCGGGATAATCATGGAACCGCCTGTGCAGGCGTTGCCACCGGCAACGGTTTTCATGGTGCCGCCGGGGTCGCTCCCAAAGCTCGATTGATGGCCATCCGCTATGTATCCCCGTTAGGCTCACAAGCCGAGGCTGATGCATTTATCTGGGCCGCGCAACATGGCGCGGATGTCATTTCCTGTAGCTGGGGGCCAGAGGATGGCGCCTGGTGGGACCCCCGCGATCCCCTCCATCACACCGTGGTTCCCCTGCCGGATTCCACTCGCCTTGCCATAGATTGGGCCGTCGCCAATGGACGCAACGGGAAAGGCTGTTTGATCACCTGGGCCGCCGGAAACGGCAACGAAAGTGTCGATAATGATGGATATGCCAGCTATGAAAAAGTAATTGCGGTGGCAGCCTGCCACGCCAAAGAGAAAAAGAGTGCCTATAGCGATTTCGGCAAGGCCATTTGGTGTACCTTTCCCAGCAACGATACCGTTCTCCCCATCCCGGGAATCTGGACCACCGATCGCTCGGCATCTGCAGGATATAATCCCGGACAAGTCAGTCGAGGCGATGCGGCAGGCAATTATGTCAACGATTTTGGTGGTACATCAAGCGCCTGTCCCGGTGTCGCAGGAGTGGCCGCCCTCATTCTTGCTCGCAACCCCTCACTGCGATGGGATGAAGTCAAAGATCTCCTCAGGCGCTCATGTGATCAAATCGATCCAAGTGCTGGAAAATATGACACCAACGGCCATAGCAACTTATATGGGTATGGACGGATCAATGCCAAACGCGCCGTAGAATTGGCTGCACCAGCCATTCCGACTCCCACCACCGTTCATACCTCCACCGCTATCATTCCCATTCGCGATCTTCAAACTTCACGACTCTTTGTTCAAGTGGCCGAGACCACCCTACTCACCTCCGTCAAGATCGGAGTGGACATTGAACATTCCTATATCGGTGATTTGATCATCAAGGTGGTCCCGCCCAATTCAACAGGAGTATCGCCCATTCTGCTCCACAATCGCATCGGAGGCGGTACAGACAATATCCGCACCACCTACGATGTCACCACGACACCGGGCCTCCTGGCATTAGTAGGCAAAAATCCAAAGGGAAAATGGTCACTCACGGTTCAGGATAAAGAGAAGCTGGATACCGGACGCATCTTACAGTTCTCAGTGACGCTGATTTTCTAGGGAAAATACCTGGCATGGCGTTTGGGAGAGCGTAGGGGTATATCGGCCACCGTCTGACATGTCGGTGGCCGACACCACCTGAAATGAAAGGAGGAGTCCTCACCGGGGAACGTTTTAGAAAAACTTGATCTGATTTGAGCGCTCCCAGTATATTTGACAGACTAACCACCACGTTCAAGAAAAGAATTCCATTCTCTTGTTTCAATTCCTTGCTTGCCCACCTCCCGCACTGATGTGGCTCATTCCACCTCACTCATAAAATTTCTTTCCTACCACCTGTAATATATCAACGTGGAATGATGTGCCTTCCTCTCTTTTTTCACATCAAATTCTTCGAAAACGGTCACTCTTTTAAGGATTAAAGAGCATTTTTCGCATGCGTTCCCAACACGGTCATGCTCCCAGACGGACTGGAGAGCCTTACGCGTTCATTCATTATTTTTTCAAAGGAGGTTTTCATGTCCCAATCCCCGACTTCACCGGCTTCTCCCATCGGTTCCAACCCCGAAGACATTCCCCATTGGATTGAACACGCATTCGAAATGGGCATTTTTGCCAGCCGGTGGATACAAGCACCATTATATGGTGGATTGATTATCGCTGAACTGCTCTATGCCTGGAAATTTCTGACCGAACTGTGGCACATGGTACACGAAATTGGCGACCTCACCGAAACCGTGTTTATGTTAGGAATCCTCACCCTGGTGGATATCACCATGGTGGCCAATCTGCTCACCATGGTCGTCATCGGAGGGTATGCGACCTTTGTCAGTAAAATAAGTCTGGAGAGTCATCCTGATCGACCGGATTGGCTCAGCCATATCGACCCGGGAACCATCAAGGTGAAATTAGCGGCTTCGTTGATTGGCATCTCCAGCATTCATTTACTCAAGGCCTTCGTCAATATTGCCAATGTGCCAACTGAACACATTCAATGGCAAATCATCATCCATCTGACCTTTTTAGGCTCAGCCGTTTTGTTAGCCTGGACCGATAAAATCATGACCAAGGCGAAGAACCATTAACCGCTATGTGAATCTCGAAATATTTTCGTGAGGGGTGGCCAACCGGCTGTGGCGATGGCCATAGAAGGCATAGACCAGGAGTCCGATACATGTCCACGCCCCAAAACGAATCCAGGTAAGTGAGGGGAGAAAGAGCATAAGCCCAAAACACGATAGTGTTCCCAACACGGGGATCCAGGGCATCCAGGGAAGCCGGAACGGCCGTGGATGCTCCGGTTGGGTGGCACGGAGCCACAGCACGCCAAGGCAGACAAGACAAAACGCGAAAAGGGTTCCAATATTCGTCATATCAGCGGCTTCTCCGATGGGGATAAACCCAGCGAGAAGCGCGACCCCTGATCCAGTCAGGATGGTGGACAGGGACGGAGTATGATACCTGGAATGAATCGTGGCCAGGCGAGGACTGAGGAGACCATCCCGAGACATCGCAAAGAAGATCCGGATTTGCCCGAGCATCATGACAAGTAATACGCCAGTAATCCCGGCCAAAGCCCCAACGGCAACAAGGGCTGCGCCCCACCGGTATCCTGCTCGGCTGAGAGCGTCTGCCACAGGTGCATGAACATCAATGGTTGTTACAGGGACTAACCCCGTCAGAACGACTGCCACGGAGATATAAATAAGCGTGCAGAATGCCAAGGATATCAAGATAGCCCGAGGAATGTCCTGCTGGGGGTTTCGAGCTTCTTCGGCCGCCGTCGAGACCGCATCGAAACCCACATACGCAAAAAACACAATGGCTGCGGCTGCTCCGACGCCGGATAGCCCATTAGGAAGAAACGGGGTCCAATTCTCGGCGTTCACCCCTCCTGCTCCAACAGCCAGAAAGAAAAGAATGACGAAAAGTTTCACGACCACAATCACACCGGTGATCTGTGCACTTCGCTTGGTTCCCATCAAAAGTAGTCCCATCATCACAAGGCAGACGACTACAGCCGGAAGATTAATCAGGCCACCGCGGCCTGCTTCTGGAGCATGAGCCAGCAGATCCGGCAGTTCAATTCCCACCAACTTGAGAACATTGACAAAATACCCGGACCAGCCAATTGCCACAGCCGCACTTGCCACGCCATATTCCAATATCAGATTCCACCCCACTAACCAGGCGATCAATTCTCCCAACGTGGCATAGGTGTAGGAATACGCGCTGCCGGCCACTGGAATCATAGAGGCAAATTCCGCATAACAGAGCGCAGCCAGCGCGCAGACCATTCCCGAACACAAAAAGGACAGGATGATGCCGGGCCCCGCACCCGGTCGATGGGAATTGCCGACCGTGGCAGTTCCTATTAAGACAAACACCCCGGTCCCAATAATGGCGCCAATCCCAAGCGCGACTAAATGCCACACAGTTAGATCCCGTCTTAACCCTAATTCATGGGAATCCTCGGAGCTCGGGTGGCTCAGTAAACGTTTCGTCCGAAATACTGAACGATCCAGTACACGTTCAAGCATAGTTGTGATTCGACTTTCCTTTCCAAGATGCGTTTTTTATGCCTTAAGGGGAGAACTGGTTAAGAAAAAAGAGATCTTCAATCCCTAACCACGATCAGACTATGCTATAACTGTGCCTGGTGTCAGCCCCGCTGGCTAAAAGAAGGGCATTTGAAGTAGAAGGACTCTTGAGTTCACATAATAAGTGCACCACCTCACCCGTTAGCCCGTTGGTAGAATCCTGGGCCAACTCAAAGGAGGAGGTGCCAAGATGAAACAGCGTTATACGCAGCTGACCCAGGAAGAACGCTACCATTTGTCTACCATGAACAAGCAACCGACATCCCTTCGGGAAATTGCGAAGGGGATGGGGCGGTCCCACACGACCCTGAGTCGCGAACTCCAACGGAATACCGGCCAGAAAGGCTCTCGCTACCACCAAGCCCAGCACCGGGCTGAGCACCGACATCAGGAGAAGGCCAAAGCCGTGAAACTGACGGAGACGGTGAGGGCGTATATCCACGAGAAGCTCCACGCCCGATGGAGCCCAGAGCAAGTTTGTGGGCGGTGACGTTTGGAGCAGGGCGTCTCGGTCAGCCCAGAAACGGTGTATCGGTTCGTGCTCAAGGAGAAGCAACACGGCCGACAGCTCTCTCGCGGCTTGCGTCACCAAGCGAAGCCCCGGCGCAACCGCGATGGCGCCAAGGATTATCGTGAAATCATCCCAGGACGAGTGGATAGTGCGGACCGTCCCGTCGTGGGGGCCACTCGGTCGCGAGTGGGGGATTGGGAGGCCGATTTGATCATCGGCAAGGACCACCAAGGAGCGATTGTGACGTTGGCGGAACGGCGGACCCGGCTTGTTCTGGCGCTCCCCATCTGGCGCAAAACCGCCGAGTTGACGACCCAGGCCATCACTTTCCTCTTAGGGGCATGGAAGGACTGGATCCACACCATCACGTATGACAATGGCCGAGAGTTCAGTGGGCATGCCACCATTGCCAAGGCGTGAGACTGCCAGGGCTTCTTTGCCCGCCCCTATCACAGTTGGGAACGAGGCTTCAATGAGAAGAGTCATGGGTGGCTACGACAATATTTCCCCAAGGGGAGGCGGCTGGACAAGGTGTCGAAGGAGGAGGTCTTCGCCGCCGTGGAGACCATGAATCAGCGCCCCCGCAAATGCTTGGGGTTTCAAACCCCGTGGGAAGTGTTCACGCAGTTGACTCAACCAAGTAGAGCAGGACGAACCAGTGGTGCACTTATGGGGGTTGAATTCGCCACTTGTATTTGAATTCTTCTACCTCAGAATTAAAACTCTCAAGGAAAAAGTCCGGGTATCTTGTAAAACTCATGATTCTCTTGGAATGGCGTAATGCAGAAAATTATGCCCTCCCCGGCATGTCGGTTGAACCCAAGCCATCAGCTTTTTCTCCACATACGGTTTCTTCTACAATTCAATCTCCGGCTCACCGCCAGTGCATGTCACGGCCGGGCAATGACGCCTAAGAACCTAATCTATTTAGTTGATTGTTCCTTCATAAGATTTTCCCATGAATACCTCCGGACCTCACGAATCGTACAACCTGGATATTCAAACCCCTGCCGGAAATCTGACCGCGTCGGTTTCGGTACCTACCGGATTCATTCCCATTACCGATATTCTCCCTCTCATGCGATCCCTCGGAGAACAAGCTCACCAGCTGACCATCGACAACACCACTAGAACCGGTGCCACCATTTCCTGCCAAAAAGGCTGTGCCGCCTGCTGTCGCATGATGATTCCCATAGCCCCACCTGAGGCCTTTGCGCTCCTGTCGGTTGTTGAGGCACTCCCTTCTCCCCAAAAAGAGCGATTGCTTGAGCGATTTCAGGCGGCTCAAAAGACCTTACGTGAAGCGGGCCTGGAGGATGGGTTGCAACGTTTGGCTTTTTCCGAAGATCAAGGGACCGATGAAGAATTGGAACCGCTTAATCGCGCGTACTATGCGCTTCGAATGCCCTGTCCATTTCTGGAAGACGAAATTTGCTCCATCTATGAACAGCGGCCCTCCGCCTGTCGGGAATTGCTGGTCACGTCCCCTGCGGAACTTTGCCAAGACGTGATACAGAATCCCGTCAATCTCATACCCGCCCCGTTTCGAATCGGTACGGTCCTGAGCAAACTGTGGGCAGATTGTTACCAGGGCCCGATTCGCCTCATTCCCCTCCCCTTCGCACTGGACTGGGCCAAAGCCCGTGAAAGCCAAACCACCCGAACCTGGGCCGGGCCTGAACTGCTGAGCCGGGCCTTGAATGCCGCGGCCCAATATTTACAGCGCCAATTACCTTAAGAGGCATTGAGCCCCTAGGGTTTCATGGACGAATTAATCGTCCCCCGTACGTGCCATACCAGGTCTCATCCAGCTCCGGCAACAGAATGCTAAAGGCTGGTTCAAGGCTTGGATTACCAGCCAGAAGTTATTCCCAACACTCCCTCGAAACGCAGAAAAAAATTTCAAAAGGCGACTCCCAATCGTAACAAAAATTTCCAGGAAATTTGGACAAGAATTCTTTCCCTGGACAGGATGTCTCTTCGCATCATGTTTCTTCGAGAAATTTCATCGACTTATTCCCAAAAAATCCAGAAATTACTCCTGCACGACAGATCAAAAACTGGCATTACCTTTGCTTTTATATCTCCGAGTAGTAAGCCATGACGGCTTACCTAACCTTTAAAGGAGGTGCTACTGTGAACCAATCCAATCCAAAAGATCCCAAAAAGGGTATGCCAATCGGGAAACCTACGGCCGCCCCTAGCCCTGCTAGACCACAGCAAAATCCGGCCAAAAAGCCAATGAGCAAATAGGTATCCTGACGATACCCACTACCTGCAACTTCCGACCTTTTACCATTGAGGAAAAGGCCCCACCTGTTCAGGTTTTGATGCGGGCGAACGACAAGAGGGGCCGGAAAGATTCGGCCCCTCTTCCCCTTTGAGAAGAACGACCTTCCCGACTTAAAAGGATGGCCCAATAATCGTGACAGAAAGAATCCAACTCAACATTGCTGGATGGAAATCCACCAATGAATCCATGCCTCGAAACGTTGCCCTTCTCCACTACAAACATACACTTTTTCTGATTTGGCTGCTCTTGACCGGTTGCGCAGAACCACCTATCTCCCAATGGAATGCGGCCACCCAAGCCCTTGAAGACGCGAGAATGGCAGAAGCCGAACATTACGCGATTGAGAGATTCACTGAAGCAGAAACGGCGTATCAACAGGTCAAGCAAAACCTGGATCAACAGGGAGATCGGGTACCGCTCTTTCGAAATTATGATCCTGCTATCACGATGTTGTCAGGAGTCTTCAACAACGCGACGCAAGCCAAAATGGAAGCCATCGCCAATAAAAAAGAGAGTAAAGCGAATGCCGAGGTGGCTCTTGCGTTTGCCAAACAGCATCTTCAAGACGTTCGTGCTCTTCTGGCAGACGCTTCCACTTCCGCACCTGATCACGGGGAGTTGGACCAACTCCTACAAGCCTTTCAGGATACCGAAATGCTCCTAGCCGAAATCGAATCCATTATGACTCAAGAACACTTCATCGACGTGATGACCACCTCCCATTCCGTTGAATCTTATGCCACTCGAATTCAAGCACAGATTATCTCTGCCAAACTGCTTGCCGCAAAGCGACAAGTTTCGTGATGGAGAAGAATATAATCACTCCGCCCATCAGGTTTCGGTCGGCCTGGCCTCGGCACTGGATGATGACGCTCATTCTGGCCCTGCTTCCAGCGTTGGCGTTTGCCTGGTGGGGACACACAGGATATCCCGAGGCCTTTCCCTCTCTGGTCGAAGATCTGGACCGACAAGCCCGCGCCAACGGCGCAGAAGCCCTATTTCCTGATCGTTACCAACAATTTCATCAACATGTGCTGGAACTCCGTTCTCAGTGGCGGAAGGAAGCCAATCACTGGTGGACAAAGGGCGATGGCGAGACCTTCAACCAGAGGTATCAACAACTGGTGGAAGAAGGCACCCTGCTGATTGAAGCCTCTCGCCAAAAGATTACAGCGCTTCGCTCGGAGGTGAATCAACTCCTTCAACCCGAACAGGCACACCTCACGCGATTGCGTGAACTGTCCCACCTGTTCGATCTGGAAGACGACATGCTGGCGCTTTCCCGAGCAGAGGGACTGTTACAAGAAAGTTCCTTGCGATTAGAACAGGGACAATACCGGCAGGCACGAGCAGCGGGAGAACAGGCCCTTGAGCATCTTCGCCGCGTGGAAACCCATGCCCTTGCTCAGATGAATCGCTACAGAAACGATGTCCAAATTAGGCTCTGGGAACAATGGGTCACTGACACCATTCAACGATCAAACGAGACAGCCGGGACAGCGGTCATTGTGCTCAAGGCTCCTCGCCGCCTACTCGTCTACCAACGTGGCCGCATCATTGCCGACTATCCGGCACGCGTGGGATTTTCAGGATTGGCAGACAAGCTCTACGAGGGCGACGGCGCTACGCCGGAAGGCCAATTTCATGTGATACACAAAAAGGATGGATCGGGGACCAAATACTACAAAGCCTTATTATTAGATTACCCCACGGTGGCCCACCAAAAGCGCTTCCAGGATGCACAAGCCAATGGCCTGGTTCCAGAAGATCGGTCCATCGGCAGTCTGATTGAAATTCATGGGCAAGGTCCTAATAACGAAGATGCCACCAGCGGCTGTGTTGCTTTGCAGAATTCAACCATGGATGACGTCTTTGACCGGGCAAAAGTCGGAACACCTGTCACCATTGTAGGGGCACTGAACCAGGACAATGACGTCGTAAACTCCTTACTCCAGATGGAAGCACATATTCAGGAACGGAATGAACGGTGGCACACCCTCCCCACCCTTGCAGCCTCATTCACCAGCACAGAATAGAATGACATCCTTCATGACCCCCCACTCACGCCTGACCCTTCTGGTGAGCCTGCTTGTCGTTTTGACAACGACAGTGGGGGCCTCATCTCCACCCGCTCCAAAGCGCACCACAACCGTGGTCCCGGTGACGACCAAACCCGAGGAAGAAAACATCCCGTATTATCCTTCCGCCCCCGGCCTCCTCGCCACAGCACCAAAGGGCCTCTACCTCGTGGTCGATACGGCTCAAAACCGGGTGTCCCTTCGAAAGAGCAATCGAATCCTCTACAGTGCCGTGGCCTCAACCGGCAGCGGGGCGCGGTTGCAAGATCCCCGCAATCCCGGCAACGGATGGGTGTTCGATACCCCGCGTGGGGTCTTTACCATTTCCAGTAAAATGAAAAATCCGGCATGGAACAAACCCGATTGGGCCTTCATTGAAGAAGGACAACCCATTCCAACCAAACCCAAAGACCGGATTGAAACCGGGGTGCTGGGGGACTACGCCCTCGGATTCGGCAATGGCTATTTCATCCATGGCACGTTGTATACGCGAATGCTGGGCACCAACGTTACCCATGGCTGCATCAGACTTGGAGATGAACCGCTTGAATATGTCTTTCACCACGTGCCCCTTGGCACGACCCTGATCATCTATTGAAGCGCCTCAAATCTTCCTTCACCCACTGGACTCTCCAACCGGCCGGCACTTATTTGGTGTGGATGCTTCTCCTCATGCTTGTCCTGGGAGAAGCCTGTTCTTCCCAGAGCGGGGCTCAACCGAAAACCTCCTCTCATCCCGTTGAACAAGAGCTGAAAATGGCACAAACCAAATCCCTCTATGTCATCGTCGATACCGACAAGAACATCGTCCTGCTCAAAGCCCGTGGCATCCCCCTGCGAACATTTCCCCTGACAGGCTCCGAGTGGATCGGAGCCCCTCTCACCAACTCAACCGTGCTTCACCTCCAGGCGAAAAACCCCTCGGTCTCCCCCATGCCCATTTCCCCTCCATCAGATTCCTCTCCGGAGTCTCCACCCGAAGATCCCATCACTCCTCTAACCGTCAACAATATGCCCAACCGTTATGAGCTCACCTTTCAAGAATCCCTGACCATTCTGGTACAACCGCCTCACCTCCCCTCCTTTTGGGCAAACATGGGGCACCAAATAGCCGGCTGGGGGCGACGGGTCACAGCCAGAATTGCCACCTGGGGAGGGTCCCACCAATACCTGGTGCTCTCACTTGATCCTGTTGAAGCCCAAGCCCTGTATTGGGCGGCCATCCCGCCTATGACGTGCCTGGTAATTCCGGGAGATCCCACGGACCAATAAAACCCGCCCTCTCATTCCACGGTCAATGCTCCGACTCCTACCAGGACATGGAGATCCGCCGACTGTATCGCCAAAAACATGAACGCTCAGAATCTACCAACTGCCCGGAAATGGAACAGGAAAAGGGGAAAGACCATCTCAAGGATCAACGATGGATTACAAAACAACAAGGGAGACGGGGACAGAAAAAGGCATCAAGCGGAGAACAGAAACCCCAATCAGGGATGGAGCACTTCAACCCAAACGGATGGAGGTGAACAGCATCGGGTGGAAGGAGCCCCTTCGCTCGGCGCTGCACGAAAGTCAAAGAGAGAGGATAGGTTACTGAGATGTTTGAAAATCAAGCATGTTCCAGGCGAAGGAACAGGCCTGCACTCGTGATGGGGACGGCTACTCTTTCAACAAGACAGACAATTGACCATCCTGAATTTTCATGTCTTCCACACCCTTCGAAAATTGATCCCAAAACCCGCCTGAGCCACCAAATTCCTCCACCAGGTTGGTATTTTTAATATCTCCCCACCAGGCACTGGGAAGCGGAATTCCGCCCAGACTGATCCCGCGCATCGCCACCACCGGCCTTCCATTGGCATAACTCAGCGCCAGTCCAAAATCGAGCTTCAGCATCTTTCCACCCACGATGGGCATCTCGTGATTAATCGGGACCACAAGTTGGACACTGACGAGGTCATCCGCCATATCAACAGCCACATGTCTGGCCATATATGAATCCTTGGCAATCAAGGCATTCACCTCCCGCTCAGTTAACTGAATCTGTCGATTCGCATCCTTTTCAGAATACGGCACCGGCTCAAGAGGAAGGTCTGCTGTGGACGGGGAAGGTTGGGACAGGGATGAAGAAGCGGAATCGGTGGTCGGAAGCAAGTGAGCCATCTTGGCATTCAGGACCTGCTGTTCCGACTCAGCCAGTCGGGTTGGTTGAAACATCGTGGCATACACGTACTGGTTCATCCACCATACGACACCCAACGCCGTGGCCAACACCACAAGCCCGACAAAAAGAATAACCTGTTTCCCACTAAACTTTCGCGGTGAAACCGCGATTTGAGATGCCTCAGCATTCATCGTCTCTCCCTTTCCAAGGTGACCATCATGCAGAATACACGCATGCTGATTTCAGAATTATCAACGCTAGCCTCTTCTTGGATTGTTTGCAGTAAGCTTTCACAGTCTCGCCATGTATATTTTACCGCAAAACTTTATTAGCGATAGCGTTTGATTAAGCCCCCGGAGAACACAGTCAATGGGATTCGGATTATTTGGGAGAAATAGGGTAATAGGCGGACAATCCCGTGCACGGATGAGTTGGAAAATGCGGCTCATCCCGCTCGTCTTATTCGCAATATACGGACTGTATTTTTATGTCTCGAACCAAGAAACTGTTCCAGTGACGGGCCGTTCCCAGTTGGTGGACATGACTCATGAGCAGGAAATGTCCTTGGGGCTCCAGTCCTATCAGGAAATTCTCAGTCAATCGAAGGTCATTCCTGAAGGGCAGGTCGTGGATCTGGTCAGAACCATCGGGCGCCGTCTGGCAAACGCGGCAGCCGATGTGGATCCGGGATTCGCAATGGGAATTTAATGTCATTGACTCTCAACAGGCCAATGCCTTTGCCTTACCGGGGGGGAAAACCGCCGTGTATACCGGACTCATTCCGGTGGCCGAAAATCAAAGCGGATTAGCCGTCGTCATGGGCCATGAAATCGCGCATGCCATTGCGCGTCATGGCGCCGAACGCATGGCTCATCAAAAATTAGTCCAGATGGGCACGATAGCCGCGACGGTGGCCGTCGGCGATATGGATTACGACACACAGAGAATGGTCATGGGCGCATTGGGAGTCGGCGCACAATATGGCGTGCTCCTCCCCTTTTCCCGCGACCACGAGTCGGAAGCCGATTACATGGGCCTGCTGTTTGTCGCTCGGGCCTGTTTCGATCCCACGGAAGCGCCAAGACTCTGGGAGCGTATGGGAGAAGTCAGCAAAGGCGAACAGCCGGCCGAATTCATGTCCACTCACCCCAGCCACGGGACCCGCATTAAACAGTTCGAAGAATGGATGCCCGAAGCCCTCGCCCTCCGTGAGCAACATTGTGGCAAGCCGCCCCTATCCTCATAGAAATCCTCAATCAAGATATTCTTAACCCCTCACTCGCAACTTTCTTGAGCCCGACGCCTGCCGTCTGGCCCAAGGAGGGACGCTCTCATCTGCTGGCGGGCCTTGTTTGAGCGGGGCGAGTTGGTCCGCCCTCCGCAAGCTAGCGTCCGTCCTCTCTAATGAGGCCAGACGGGGCGTCAATGGTTTTGGGCCATTTTGCCGAAACAAAAGGGCCTCGCCTGCCGGGGCGAAACCCGGCAACGCTCAAACATGCCAATCATGGCCAAGGAGGGGAATCATGTGCTCAAAAAATAATGAAATCTAAGAGATGCTTGTCGCCAAAGTCCTTATCGTCGCTGTCAAAACAATCACCCTCGGCAACAAATCTCAATCAAACAGTGTAAGGCGATGGAGAATATCCATACTCCTACGAGTCTCCACCTTCCCTGCCCCGACGCCTGCCCCCTGGCCCGAGGCGGACGCTCTCATTCACCGGAAGCCCTTGTCTGAGCGTAGCGAGTTGGGCTGCCCTCCCCAAGCTCGCGTCCGCCTTCTCAGATTTGGCCAGGGAGGGCGTCACGGGTTTTGGCTACTTTTGCCGCCCAAAAATAGCTCGGCTGCCGGGCCGAAACCCGGCAATACAAAACAAACGAACCGTAACCAGGTAGTAGGATGATGCGTTCAAATCTGTGGGAAATTATTCGGAAATACTTTTAGGTGGAGGAAGAGCTAGGAGCTAAAAATTGAAGGGCCTCCGCAAACGTCCGATAGTCTCGTTGATCAATTTTTCCGTTGTCGAGCCGAAGGGACACCCGAGGCAACACGGATTGAATCAAACACCGATACGACGTGGTGAACCACTGGCAAGTTTTCTGAAAGGCATCCTGAACCTCAGGGAGATTCTGCCAGGGCTTGCGGTCAAGTTGATCGTTAAAAAGAATTTCCAACCAAAGCAACCGTCTGGCCCGGGGGACTTGAAGAATCGCCTCAACTGTATTCAAACCCGTATAGGCCGGTAAAATTTTGAGGCCATGAGATGAGGAAGGAGTTGGATTATTCTGCATACCAGCAAGTGTAAGCCAAGACTGGCTTTCCATCAAGCTCAATTCACGTTCGCCTCGGTACCAAATGCAGGAATACAACCTGGCTTTCTCATTCTTTTACACAGTCTCTGAAATAGGAGAAATGCTAGGCATTACCAGGGGGTGGTATCTAGATTCGGTTACACATGCTGCATACAATCAATCCAAATAAAGACTTTAAGTGAGCCCGCTTGACCACCTCCGCCGACACAGGAATTTTTCCTCATTTTTATTTAGCAATTTCTAAACTCAATCAGGCATACCTTATCCAATGCACGGTCAGAGATGAACACATGTAGGAAGAACAGAGAGACGTTGTCCTGAGGGAATCGAAAGATCTCACCAAGCCATGACACCTTCAAACTAGCCACAGATCATTCGCAAGGGCTCTCAACCCTGTCCCTCATTCCCCCTGATCGCAATCAGGAACCCATCCGGGTTCGTCATTCCCGACATTTTCAATCGGGAATCCATCCTTGTTAGTTAAGCTCCTCACCACCAAAATTCATGAACAAAATTTCTGTACTTTTTGTAAAGGGTTGGGTAGCATGGCCAGAGGACTAAATGATTAATAAAATACGTGGCTCATGACTATTCGAAAGGATTAGATAAAGGCGAGATAGAGATCACCAAGCTTGATTAATAATATGCTTGTTAGGCCAGGTTCCAATTGCGTTTAAATTATTTTTTCTAAATAAAGTCTACTTATGGGCATCGTTCAATTTTTCCGAGATTTACCACAATACCCTTTCCTCCTTAGTATTACATTGTTGCTTGCCAGCTTGTCCCTTGCCTTCGTGTATTGGTTTTATCTTCCTTCCCCTCAAATCCAAAAGAACCATTTCCAGGATTAACCTAATTCTAAAACGCCTCAAGATTGAAGCAGAAAGTTCTTTTGGATTTGTAGGCCCCGACATTGTCCAGGAAAAGGCAATGCAAGACAGACTTTATAAGCATCTTTGGGAAGAATATTCCGAAACTCTGCATCCCCAAAAAAGCATTGTGGGAGAAAAAGAGATAGTTAATGGATATCGCTCCACAGTGCGGGCAGAGGCATTTTTTAATACCGAAACATTAATTGATATTC
Source organism: uncultured Nitrospirales bacterium (assembly GCA_963801755.1). Lineage (GTDB taxonomy): Bacteria > Nitrospirota > Nitrospiria > Nitrospirales > UBA8639 > Nitrospira_E. Next base: position 152,080 of record CAWDGE010000001.1, read on the forward strand.
CTTTACGCACAGATTTTTTTAAACATTTACCGGGCATTTTTACGGGTCTGGGAATAATTGGGACGTTTTATGGCCTTATAACTGGGCTAGAGGCCTATAATCCAATCCTTGATCCAACAAAGGCACCTAAATTCCTTGGCATATTAATAAAAAGTGTTTCCCATGCCTTTTACATTTCGGCGGTAGCCATTGGGTTGGCCATGGTGGTCACTTTCATAGAAAAATTAATAATCACCAACAGATCTAAACAAGTGGATTCTCTTTGCCAGACGATTGACAGTATGTATATATCAGGGGTGGGAGAAGAGTATCTGGCAAAGCTGGTAAAAGCTTCCGAGGAAACCACAACCCAAACCATCCAATTAAAAGATAGTTTGGTTGGTGATCTCAAGGAAATGATGAGCAATCTCATAGAGCGGCAGATCCAAGAGACGCAAGTCAGCCACCAAGCAATGGCCAAAGGTATTAGCGATTCAATTAGTAACAGTCTTCAGAAACCAATGGAGGCTCTTACTCACATTGTTCAGCATGCCAACCAAAACCAAGGTGAAGCCGTTCAAAAAACACTGGCAGACATTATTGCTGGTTTCATGACTAAGCTGGATGAGGTTTTTGGAGCGCAGATTGGCCATCTTACTGGGTTAATGCAGGAAACTTCCATATCTATGCGTGACACACGGGATCGTTTTGCAGACTTGGCGGACACCTTGGCCAATGCGGGGCAAAAAGCCGGAGAAGCCATGAACAGTCAACTTCTTCGGGTAATGGAACAAGCCGAACAGCGCCAAAAGGAAATGAACACACAAATGCGGCAATTTGTAGAACAAATCGGGGAATTAATTTCAAAATCTCAAACAGAAACATCTGAAAAGGTTCATGCGTCAATAGAGACATTGAACCAAAAGGTAGGGCATGTCATTGACAATTTATCTGCGCAACAATCACGGGCGGGAGAGGAATTCATTCGGCAGCAAGAGACCATCGCAGGAAGAGCACAAATTGCAGTGGATGATTTGGGCGGTCAAATTACTGAGCTCATGGCTCAAACCACAGCGGTCATTCAGGCTATGCAAGAATCCATTCATGCCATTCGAAATATTACGATAGAATCAGTGGATAAACTGAATAATGCCGCTGATACTCTTTATATTTCTTCTTCCGATTTCTCGAAAGCTGGCCAGGGCATGGTTGAAGTCTTTGAAAAGGCCAACCAAGTTTCCGGAATCCTTTCAACCACAGCAAAAAGCATGGAGGAGGCATCAAAAACCGTCCAGCTATCTGTGGCCGCTTATGACAAGACCCGAAGTGAACTAACTAATTCAATTGATTCGATACACACTCTGATCGAAACCGCCAAAAGAGAAGCGGGAGTATCAAAAGAATTGATTGCCCAGCTCGAAGCGGCTGCGGAAACCTTTAATACCACTCAAGAGCAAACGGAGCATTATCTCAACAACGTATCCAATGTTCTAACAACTTCATTTGAGAATTTTCTAAAAATACGACCAAAGCACTGGACCATTCCCGCACGCAATTTGATGTTTCTTTGTCACAAGCAGTTGAAATGCTTGGTTTCACCATCCAAGAACTCGGTGAATACCTGTCACAGCTCCCTCAACAGCCTAAATAAAAAAGAGCCTTCTTGAATGTTTGGCATCTCAATTAGATCCAAGAAGAAAGCCAAGGATGAAGCAGAAAAGCCTTTTTGGATCTCTTACGCCGATATGATGACCTCACTTATGGTGTTATTTCTTGTAGTAATGAGCGTAACTTTATTGGCGGTAACAAAAACAGTTACCGAAAAAGAGCAGGAAGAAAAATTACGAATAGAGGAAATTAACATCTGCCTCCTGGAAATTGAAAACGTTGCAAAGGAAGTCGCAAAAGATTTTCCTGGAGTGAAATTTGACCTCGACCGTAAAATTGTGGACTTTGGACCTCAAGCGAAGTTTGATTTAAATGAATTCGCGGTGGCATCAAAAACTGCCATCCACCTCCGTCAATTTACAAAAAAGCTACTTACTGTCGCACGACAACCCTGTGGAAAAGATTGGTTTAAACGGGTCATTATTGAGGGATATACAGATCCTACCGGGACCTATCTTCACAACGTCAAGTTGAGTTTAAATAGGAGTCACCAGGTTCTTTGTGTACTCTTGGAGCCTGATAATGACAAAAAGTTTTTTTAACCCAGCAGGATCGAACCGATATACAAAAATTATTTTTGGTAGGAGGCTTTTCTTCTAACTCAGTAAAAAATACTCACGAGGAGAGTCGAAGGATTGAGCTTAAACTGGAATTTTTACTCGAAGCGGAGAAAGCCTGGGGTTGAAGACTTCCCAGAACACCCCCCTAATCTAGGGAGGTGTGAATTGTAAATGCCGTATGAAATTGAAAAGGAAGGAAGCCTTTTAGAACTTACAAAATCCTTGCAGGGGATTGTAGATGACTTTTATTCTTACCAAAAAGCATTTGGAGACATAGGGCCTCTTACGAAGATTTCGGAACGTCTAAGAGCTTCGTTTGATGGTCAAACTAACTCACGCCCACCCGTTGACCAGATTCAACAAGTCTTTAATAACTTTCTAAAGGATAGAAACATTCACAATCCCCGCCAGGCCAGGCTAATTGCCTGGGGGCTAGCCATGTCCTACAGCCAAAACCCTCCCTTCATTGAAAGAGACCGCCCTTTTTCCGAATGCTTGAATATTCTGCATGAACCTCGCTTCTTATCCGGGAGCATATGGCGGGGACTACTCGCAAGCTATTTAAATTATCCAGGGCCTTTTACTACTAATGCAATAGGAAAGGTAAATTGGGAAAAACTATTCGCATTTCTTCAGGAAACTTTTGAGTCAATTTTTTTCAAAAAACTCTCAGGCCAGCATGGATGATGGTCATTAACGAAAATCTGAATATATTTGATGCTAACCCATGTCAACCATATGCCCAAGCCGCTTTGATGGGCGACGACCAACCCATCAAGGACTTAAAAGATACAGTCATACCCCAGGGAAGCTGGTTTGAGACTGAGTTGATTCGTGTACAGGTAGATTGTGCTTGTGCTACTGACGATTCTCAATTTAAATCCTACCTTCCTCGACTGTGCAAACTATTGTGGGATAACGCACTCTACGCCGATGAGGGTTTGAAAGGTATTTTAAGCAGGTACCATCAATCACAGGATACGAGTGAAAATGAGGAGCTTCTTAGCTTGTCTCTTCACAGATGGGGCAATCCCAAGCTTGCCTCAAGCTCCGGATGGGGTCTAGTGGACCCAGATGTGAAAGGAATGGCGCTGAGATGGCTGATCGGCAAGGATTTACGAATCTTTTTTGATCTTTTTTCAGAAGACCGCGCGGCGGAGCAGGATAGACGCCGTTTGGAATTTTGGATGCGCTACCTTGATCAAATCTCTGATGCTTATTTTGTTCTGGGGAAATATGCCTATTCGTCAACTGATGAAGATTACGTGGAAATGCGACGAGGCAACGAAGGACGACTGGCTAGGCTGGAACGAGGAGGAGCGGTCAGGAATAATGCATTTATAATGATCCTGGGCCAATATGTAATCGTAGAGTTTGGTCAGACCGGAAACGCTTGTTTTTGTTTTGATAAACACAATGTTCCCTTTCAACTAGATGCTCTTATATTAATGGGCGATAGAAGCCAATTGAAAAACGACGCATCGGCAGGCTGTCGATTTAGATTAGAACACAGAGATAGGCCCAATATATGGGAATATGCATGCGAAAAAGAATTAGAAAATTTGGGTGTCTATCCGGATGCAACAGCAAGAATTGGTGTATTAAGAACTCCTATTTCTGATAGAAGGCGTTTTGGCCATTACCGAGAAAAACAAAAAAAGGTGGAGGATTCGCAAAGAGCAAAATTTACTATGGAAGAGTTAATGCAGTTTGCTAGAAAGTTCAACCTTAAAGTGGTCGATTATCGCAGTAATGGTGGGAATCTATGGATCACGCCTGATCCTAATTATTTCGTTATAAGATCTCAGCTTGAAATATGGGACTTTAAAAGAAAACCAGGCAAAGGTTGGTGGTATAAATAACTTAAAAGAGTTTCTGCCCTTAGGAAATCGGAGATGCCAAATAACATTCTTCTTGTTCGGTCATTTAATTCGGAGGGGATTGCTTATGCCCCCAATGAAAGGCTCGATCCACCCACCACGCGCTGGTTAGATCAATTGGGTAAGTTTGGGCAACACGCCGAGCTTGTAGCCTACTTATCACAACTTGAGGAAGAGGGTTTCGGAAAATTCCTGGACAATGCTCTAAGGCTATCATGGGAAACTGTCTATCGATTAATGAGTCTTCCCGAACATGGATCAAGTTTGGCTCTGCTTGACTTGCCGCCAATTAAACCCATTGTGCCAAACTTAACTAGCTCTGGTGGACTCACCGATTCTGAATTTTCCATCCGCATCGCTGATTGGAGACACAGTGAAGGAACCCCTGTGAGACTTGTGCCGCAATTAACTGGAGGCCTTGCGAATTTCAATGGAGAATACTTTCTCCTTCCTGAAAAAACTTGGTTATTGATGGTTGGGTTGGAGTCTTTCCGATCTATCACATCCACTCAAAAAACAAGTAATCTTAATAGACGCCATTGGGCAAAAATTCGACAACTCGCAATTTCTGCCAAGGCTGGCCTTGATAATTTTTTACGCCGTACAGTTGTGTTAGATCCGCAAAATTTAAAATTTCAAATGAGGAAAAGTGAATTCCAGGAAACAAAGGTGGTCGAGGTAATGCCTGAATTTGATGGTTCCCCCCAGAAATGGCTGGCAAGTTTTGATGGATACAATCAAGTACAAGATCGATATGACATTCCTGAAGGTGAAGGCATTGTACAGGTTTTAATTAAGCCTTCTATTAAAAAAGTATTGGAAGAAGTGAAGAAATGGCCAGGGAGAAGAATAGCGGGGAGACGTGCCGAAGCTTTTCTGAGAAATCCGTTTTCCCTGCTAGGGGAAATAGCAAATGAGGTCATTGAAGAAAAAGATTTTGAAGATGCCCGCGAAGAGGCCGGGATCTTTTTTCATCGCTTTACCACACAAGTGGAATGGGATGATCTTGGCGCTTGTGGAGTGTCGCTCCTTATTCAGTCTGAACAGAAGGGCACAGTTGTATCAGAAACATATTCTTTTAAAGGGCCGGACAATCTTAGATTATTTATTCGAGAACTAGAGGGAAAAATCTTTCGGGGCATGCAATGCTGTGCATGGGAAGGCTGGGATCTTGAGCTGCTTGGCGATGCCGATGAGGAATGTCAGAAGTTGCGAGAGGCTTTGGCGGAATGGGTTCGTCCAAGAAAGACAGTTCGTCTATCAAATGTTTACAACTTATCCTTGTATAGTAGACGAATAGAAAAAATCGGTCAGGAAGAAACGTATTACTCCCCTTATATTGCCAAACAAAAAGATGATGATGGGTGGTTCCCTGACAATATCAACGTGGGAGTATTTTGGTCGGATGAAGAAACTGGTGATTATATCGGCATTGCTCTTACCCCTAAAGAAATTCGAGAAATGGAAGAAACAATTGCCCGAGCTAAAACCGAAGAAAAATCTTCTGTCACATTCCCGGGCATTCACAAACCGGTTCCTCTAATGGAAGCTGAACAAATCATATTTGATTTAGGAAAAGCCTATAAGGACATAAATAATAAAGACTTCCACCCACCATCCAAGGATGACTCTCAAGAGATCGAAACCATTGAAACTTTCCCTGGTCCTTAAGTCCAATGTTGGGAGATTAGACCACATTGAAAAACGTGAGCGCATAGCATGCGCCAGGAACCTAGATATACCCCCAAAACTTCCCAATGCCCTAAAACCAGAGGTAAAACTCAAAGATTACCAGCTCCAAGGACTTGCTTGGTTGCAACAGCTATACGCAGTTGCGCCTCAGGACTGTCGCGGAGTCCTCCTCGCAGATGATATGGGACTTGGAAAGACCTTACAAATCCTAGCCTTAATTGTACGATGCTTCGAGGAAAACCCTCAACTCAGCCCAGCCCTTATTGTCGCTCCAGTTTCATTACTAGAAAATTGGAAGATGGAACTACAGAAATTTTTTCTGCCATCGGCCCTCAAGATTGAAACTCTATATGGAGAGACGCTCTGCGAAAAAAGAGCACGACCTGATGAAATTGATGATCAACTTATGGCTCAGGGCCTAACCCGATTTTTAAGACCCAACTGGCGGGGCGATGCTAACCTTATCCTGACAACCTATGAAACCTTGCGAGATCTTGAATTTTCCTTGGCCTCTGAGCATTGGAGCATAATGGTCTGTGACGAAGCTCAGAAAATCAAAAATGCCAATGCCATGGTTACTCGGGCTGCAAAAAAACAGCAGGTTGACTTTAAAATAGCCTGTACTGGAACTCCGGTGGAGAATTCACTCGCCGACTTATGGTGTTTATTTGACTTCTTTCAACCAGGGCTTTTGGATTCACTCAACAATTTCGGTTCTCGCTATCGACGCCCCATTGAAGCCAAAACTGAAGAGCAAAAGCTAAGAGTTGAGGAACTTCGTAAACTCATCGAACCTCAACTTATCCGCCGGACAAAGGACGAAGTGGCTAAAGACCTTCCCAAAAAAAAATCTGATGATCCTCCTATCCGGCTACCCATCTCCGCATTTCAAAAGGCTCTGTATAGCCGCGTTATTGATCTTTATAAATCCCAGAGTGCACATAATCTTTAGGTCTACTCCACCAACTTAGGATGGTTTGCGCCGACCCTCATCCACTGGGGCAATCAAGAACCGCTGTTGAACCTTTTGAGGATTATAAGAAAAAGTCTCCCAAGATTGGGTGGCTTATTGAGCAGTTAAGAAAAATTAAGGAACTAGGGAGATAAAGCATTAATTTTTACGGAATCACATCCGATTCAACGGGCCATACAGTCCTACATTTATGAAAATTTTAAAATAATGCCGGATATTATTAATGGGGACACCTCCGCATCCCCCCAAAATGCATCTAACCGACAAAGGAAAATCGATAGTTTTCAGGAAAAGCCGGGGTTTTCTGTCCTTATTCTTTCGCCTTTTGTCGCCGGATTTGGGCTGAATATTCAAGCTGCCAACCATGTCATTCACTATACGCGTGCCTGGAATCCAGCGAAAGAAGATCAGGCCACAGATCGGGCATACCGTATTGGTCAAAACAAGGATGTATTTGTTTACTGCCCAACCATAGTTGATCCCAACTTTGAGACATTTGAAAAAAAACTTGATTGGCTTTTGGAAATTAAAAGAGACCTTTCTAGGGAGATGTTAAATGGTACTGGCGAATTATCTGCGGCAGACTTTTCTGGACTTCCGGGTGTGGATAATACTGTAGTTATGGAGGCCAAGCCCGTTACCATCTCATATGTGACAGGGATGACACCAGATGCCTTTGAGATTTTTTGTTCTTTGTTGTGGGAAAAGAAGGGGTTCATGTGCTATCGGACTAAAGGACTAAAGAAAAGCGGGGATGGAGGAGTAGATTTAGTCGCAATTTCTGGCAGCACCGGGATTTTATTTCAAATAAAGAGTTCGTTGGAAGAAGGGAAAAAAATGGGGTGGGATGCAATAAAGGAAGTTGTGGCAGGTCAAGCGGCATACCAGGCAAAGCACCCAGGAGTTTCTTTTGAAAAATGTTGTGTTACCAACCAGTTTTTCAACCATGACGCAATCAATCAGGCCACATTAACAAGGTTGAATTAATCGATCAGAACGATTTGGTTAAACTTATAGAAAAATATCCAACAACTGATCTTGAGATTGAAAAAAGGCTTGTTGGTTCTTGAAATTTTTAAAAATGACTTGATTCAACCTTTTTTTGAACAAGGTATATGATTTATACAAACTAGGGTTTCCTCGGTTAGAAACGGTCTTGTGAATGGTGCAGAATCAATGAAACGCATGCGGCTTGAATAAGCATAGCATCCCGAAAAAAAAGCGAAGAATCACACTGATCCCAGGCTGCTTCACCTGGGCACAGATCCTTCGTCATGGACTTAGGATGATCACTTGGGGAAAGGCGAATTGAGCCACGACATCTTGCGCTAAATCCTGAAATTGTGAACTCGACGTTTTGTAGATGATGAATTCCTTGAAGATTCCCGCACCAACGCTTAAGATATGGGCGTTCCCATCGCCCGGTTTTATGTATCCGTTCTTCCTCGTCATTCTTGCGGACTGTTCCGGCGATCATTGCAACCCGCAGACTGAAGCTGTTCCCCGCACATGAAGAAAGACCACTCAGGCCACCTGGTGTTTTCACCGAGCGATCTCATCCGCTATCTGGCCTCACCGTTCGCGTCCTGGATGGACCGATACGCCTTGGAGAATCCCGGCGCCGTTTCGCCTGATGAGGAAACCGAGGATGGACAACTGATCGCGCAGACCGGCGCGCAGCACGAGCGCGCGGTACTCGATGAGTTCAAATCATCCGGTGCCAACGTGGTCGAGATTTCAAGAACCAATCATGACATTGCCCGGACAACGACCCTCTCCGCTATCAACACAAAAGTCCCCATTATTTATCAGGCGTTTTTGGAGCATGAGCCGTTCGCAGGGTTTGCCGACTTTCTTATGCTCGATGAAACCGGACGGTATCAGGTGTGGGATACGAAACTGGCCCGCTCGCCCAAGCCCTATTATGCCATTCAGCTTTGTTGCTATTCGGAGTTGCTCGCCGCCGTCACCGGCGCTGCAATGCCCGAACAATTTGGGCTCATCCTCGGTACCAAGGATAGAGTTGAGTTTCGGATTGAGGACTTCATTCACTACTACCGTCGCATCGCAGCGAATTTCCTGACCATGCAGAACGGTTTCACCGGGAACATTACCGATCGTCCAGAGCCACTTCCTCGAACCGACCACGGCCGCTGGACTTCCCATGCCGAAAAATTCTTTCAGGACACGGACCATCTCGTGCAGGTGGCTGGAATCACCGTGGGTCAGATCAAAAAACTGAAGAAAGGTGGCATCGCCACAGTCGCCGACCTCTCTGCGGCGTCAGGCAAGTCCATTCGCAAACTAGCCACCGACTCACTGGAGAAGCTCGTGGCTCAGGCAGGTCTGCAGTGCCAGACCCGGTCCGACCGGATTGGAAATCCCGATGCCCCGCCGCGCTATGAAGTCCTGCCTTCCATTGGTGCGAATGGCGAACCTGTGGGCCTCGCCGCTCTTCCGCGAGACCATCAGGCGGATGTCTTCTTCGACATGGAGGGTTATCCGCTTGTGGCCGGCGGCCTGGAATACCTGTTTGGCGTCTGCACGCGAAACACTCAGGCAGATTTATTTAACTTCACGGACTGGTGGGCACACGACCGAGATGAGGAACGGCTCGCCTTCGAAGGCTTCGTGGACTGGGTGTTCAACCGATGGCAGCACAACCCCGACATGCACATCTACCATTACGCCCCCTATGAGGTCAGCGCGGTGCGGCGATTGAGCACCCGCCACGATACCCGGCAGGACGAGGTGGATGCGCTGCTCCGGAACGAGGTGTTTGTTGATCTCTTTCAGATCGTCCGTCACGGCCTGCGCCTCGGCGAGGACAGCTACTCTCTCAAGACGGTCGAGCGCCTCTACCGACCGAAACGGGCCACCGAGGTTGCCACCGCGGCTGACTCAATTGTGCAATACGCCCGGTGGATCGAAAGCCAACAGCCGGATGATTGGAATCACAGCCCCATCCTGAAGGACATCCGCGACTACAACCAGGACGATTGCGAGTCCACGGCAGAGTTGCTGCAGTGGTTGCGGCAAGTGATCGTGCGAACATCAGATCACTGCGGTGACCCAGGATTCCGACCCGGCTCCGGCGGCGCCAAAAGAATTGCCCCCGGAGGTCGTGGCGCGATTGGAGACCGCTGCATCGCTTCGCACGCAAGGAGATGCCATCTCCGTGGTGCTTGGCTGATGTGATCGACTTTCATCGCCGGGAAGAAAAGCCCATGTGGTGGCGCATGTTTGACCGCGCCACAGCGACTGCCGAAGAACTCCGCGACGACCAGGCCTGCATCGAGGGGATTCACGCCGTTGGATCTCCCATGCCCGAAAAACTTTCGCTTGTACAAGAATACCATTTCGACCCCTCGCAAGAGTGCAAACTCGCCGCCGGGGATACATCCAAAGTGATGTTCACCCATAACCTGAATGCAAAATTCACCCTCTTGAAGCTGGATGTATCCGCAGGGAGACTGGCTCTCAAGATTGGCAAGAAGGGTCTAATCGAAAAATGTGCAGGCATATTTCCTCAGAAGGGCTCACTGCTTCCGGATGAACATGTGTCGGCAACGGCCATCCAGCTTGCGCTAACGGAAGTGGTGGCCAGGCAGCTTTCACACAACCTTGATGCCCCCGTGGCCGCCCTGTTGAACCGTGTGCCACCCGTCACACCGCTGCAACAAGCGGGTGAAACCCCAACCGAAGCCGCCAAACGGATTGCCGGATCGATGGCCGGTGGATGCCTGGTCATCCAGGGGCCTCCCGGCACGGGAAAGACGTTCACCGCCTCACAGGTCATCACGAGACTTCTCGCTTCCGGCAAAAAAGTCGGTGTCGCATCCAACAGTCACAAGGCCGTGATCAATCTTCTCACCGCCTGCGGCGACGCCGCTAAAGAGAGTGGTTCTCAGCTCCACGGAATAAAAGTTGGAGGGGACGCCGATGATTCCTTGTTTACCTGCAACCCCGGTTTGCAATACCTCAAAGACACCACCTCCGCGCACCAGTCCTACACCGGCGGCATTGTCGGCGGAACGGCTTGGCTCTTTACCAGGCCTGAGTGGGAAGGTGCACTCGATTTCTTGTTCATTGATGAAGCCGGACAGGTGGCACTGGCCAACGCCATGGCGATGGCTCGATGCGCGAGGAACCTTGTTCTCCTCGGGGATCAGATGCAACTCGAACAACCGGTGCAAGGCTCCCATCCCGGCGATGCCGGTCTTTCCGTCCTCCAGTATGCGCTCAAGGACATGGAGGCCAGCCAACCCGACTCCCCTATCATGCATGCCGTGGTGCCTCCAGCCTATGGGCTTTTCCTCAGGGAATCGCGCCGTATGCATCCGGCCGTCTGCCGCTTCATCTCGGAGAGCATGTATGAGGGCCGACTTGGATCCCATCCCGACTGCGCCCGGCAGCGGATCATCGTCCCACCAGGTGCCAACGGCCTCATCACCTGCGAAAGCGGGATCCTCTTCAGCGGCGTGGAGCACGATGGCAACATTCAACAAAGTGATGAAGAGCTTGAACGGGTCACCGCGATGTACCATGAACTCCATGGACGTCTCTACACCGACAAAGATGGGATCACCAAACCGCTGGCCCTGAAGGACTTTCTTTTTATCGCCCCCTACAACGCCCAGGTCCGCGCCCTTCAGGTCGCACTTCCCGACGGCGCACGCGTCGGAAGCGTTGACAAATTTCAAGGGCAGGAAGCTCCTGTCTGCATTCTTTCTCTCTGTTCCAGTTACGGTGAATACGGTTCACGCGGACTGGCCTTTATCCTTGACCGCAACCGGGTAAATGTGGCCATCTCCAGAGCGCAATGTCTTGCCGTGGTCATTGCGGATCCCCGAATCGCCGGCACTCCTCCCGGTTCCCTGGACGAGATGAAACTCATCAATCTGTTTTGCAAATTAATCGATGCGGCCAACTTCACACGAATTTAGTCGGAAGGTCAGGCAGAGCAAAGATTAGGCCTGCACCTGAAACCTTCCTGGCCTTAGAAACGAACTATACAAAATATATGGTTCCTGTCTCTTTCCTGTAAGTTCCTGAAAAGTTCGTCTTCCCTGGACCAGCCGGGGCGAAACTGAGCACAGAAAACCAGGTTAACACTAAAGTTCGGTGCAAGAGTGGGATCCTGCCAATGACTAATGCTTTTTTCTGGCAAACCCCATGATGGATTCCCTAAAATCATAAAACTCTAAGGCCAGAGCCTTGAATTCGGTTTAATCCTAAGAAACACTCTCATGGAGAATGAACATCGGTGACGATTATGGTGAGCGACACGTTTTGCCGATACATGCCCTATTCTTTGTTGAAAGGAAGACGTGCCTAACACCTTAGCCCATATCGGAGTGCAAGGCCTTCTGAATCAGGCCGTCAAACCTGGGATCGACCCTAAACTGGTGTGCCTGGGTTGTTTGCTTCCGGACATCCCATGGATCTTCCAAAGAGTCCTGGTGGGAATCCTGCCGGGAAGTGATCCTTATACCATTCGACTCTACTGTATCGCCCAAGCGTCCTTGTTCGTCACGTTAATGTTATGCGGGGCCTTGGCCTTCCTTTCAAAAACGCCTAGAGCCGTGTTCATGATTCTCGGAGTCAACGTCCTCCTTCACCTCGTGCTTGATGCGCTTCAAACCAAATGGGCCAATGGCGTCCATCTCTTTGCTCCACTGTCATGGGACTTATGGAATGTGGGGTTATTTTGGCCGGAAAGTCTTCCAACCTATATCATGACCGGGGGTGGCTTACTCTATATAGGATGGCAATGGCGAAAGGGAATTTCACAGCCTCTCCCATTCCCGCCCCTGTCTCCCTTCAACGTGGCGATATCGGCGTCATTACTCATCCTGTATTTCGCACTGCCTTTCGTCCTTATCGAAGGACCTCGACACGCCGATAACCATTTCGTCCGAACACTTAAAGAAACGGAGGCTCGTCCAGGACGTCCTCTGGAATTGGATCGACCATCCTATGTGAAATCTCCCGCAGGCGATATGATTGGTCTATTTAATGGTGAAGAAATCAGCACCACGAAAGAAATTCTGGATCACTCAGCTATCGTTTCGATTCGTGGGCGTTTTGTCACGCCCACCCAACTCGAGGTTCTTGAATTTCATGAACATTCCAGTTGGTTCCGTGATACGGGCAGTTACCTGGGTATCCTTCTCCTGGTTGGCATGTGGTTGGGGGCTTTCCTGAAACAAGGCATCCCCCCCCAATTCACCTAAATTCAAAAACCTTTGAAACAAGTAACAAACCGTAGGTGCCCAAACAATCAAAACCGCTAACGTAGTAAGGCGAGAAAGATCATTCAACTGCCAGCCAAACGGGGCTATCCCCCCAAAGCAAGGCAGGATTTCGGTCGAAGGTTTTGGGCCAGGCATAATTTTATTCAGACCTCCATCACTATTTTCCACGACTCAAACGCCGAATCTTCCCATCACTTCGCTGAAATCAACGCTCAGTACTAGTTTTACCCTTACTGGATTTATTTCCACGACTGGGGTACATTTGGTTTTTCCATTAATCCACTAATCGTCCTCCGTTTTTTCATCCGGGTTCCCTAAATTTTTCAAGTCCCTCTTTTCCTACTCAAGCAACCCAAATGGGGAAAGCCACTTTTCATACCATGAATCATTTCCAGAGGATCAGTGCGTGAATCGCACATTCCAGAACAAAAAACCAGTCCCGGCATGGACACAGATCCGTTTTGGCAGGCAGCTTGCTGATCGCCCTCATTGGAACCCTTTTACCCGAAACGTTCGCACAAAACAACAGACCCAATGCTGGCAGGGACCATCTCGACCGCAGACACGGTGACAGCAGGGACAATCCCGAGACCAGATCCGATAATGGGAAGAACAATCCTGAGATCAGAGCCATTGATGGCAGGAACAATAATGTGGAAAACCCTGCCTGGGGAAGCGTCAATAGCCAATTGCTCCGGCAGGTTAAACCGGATTACGAAAATGGTAGCTGGACGCCTGCCGGCTACAACCGGCCAAATGTCCGTGACATCTCCAATACGGTAGCCGCCCAAGACAAACCAATCTACAACGAAAAATCGGCCTCGGACTTTATCTGGCAATGGGGCCAATTTATCGATCACGATATCGACCTGACCGAGGGGGCAAACCCCCTCGAACCCTTCCATATCCAAATTCCAACAGGGGATCCTGACTTCGATCCGCAATCAACAGGAACACAACAAATATTTTTGAACCGTTCCGTCTATGATCCGGGTACCGGGACCACTTCCAAGAATCCACGGCAGCAAATGAACCAAATTACAGCGTTTATCGACGCATCGATGGTGTATGGCTCCGACCCCGTCCGTGCCGCGGACCTTAGAGCCAATGACGGAACAGGCCGGCTGAAAACCAGCCAGGGCAATCTGTTGCCATTCAATACCAACGGCCTACCTAACGCGGGCGGTCCCGCTCCTACCCTATTTGTGGCGGGAGATGTGCGAGCCAATGAGCAAGTGGGACTTATGACCATGCATACTCTGTTCATGCGGGAACATAATCGTCTAGCCGACCTAATCCATGATGGTGCCGCTCGATTAAGCGAGGATGCCATTTATGAAGCCGCAAGGATCTGGGTCGGGGCGTTGATCCAGGTCATCACCTATAAGGAATTTCTCCCCGTTCTCCTCGGACCCAATGCCCTGAAGCCATACACCGGGTACAACCGAGGGGTCAATCCAGGAATTGGCAATGAGTTCAGCACGGCTGCCTATCGGGTGGGTCATACTCTGCTCTCACCGGTATTATTCCGACTGGATAAAGATGGAAAGCCGATCCGGGAAGGACATTTACCCTTGCGAGAGGCATTTTTTGCTCCAGGGCGTCTCATCAATGAAGGAGGGATTGACCCGTTACTTCGAGGGCTCGCGAACAATCGCGCGCAAGAGGTCGACAACTATATCATCGACGACGTAAGGAATTTCCTCTTCGGCCTCCCTGGAGCAGGAGGATTCGACCTGGCCTCACTCAATCTTCAACGGGGACGGGATCACGGACTTGCAAGCTACAATGATGCCCGGCTGGCCTTCGGCCTCCCACCCGCCGTGTCTTTTGGGGACATCACCAAAAATCGTGAAGTACAGCAACGGCTGGAATCCGCATATGGCAGTGTCGAATTTGTGGATTTGTGGATGGGAGGGGTCTCCGAAGAGCACCGACGTGGCGCGTTAGTGGGGAATTTATTTTATACCATTCTGGTGGATCAGTTCGAACGTTTGCGGGACGGAGACCGGTTTTTTTATCTCAATGCGTTTCCTACTTTTGAAATTAAAAAACTGGAAGAGACCACCTTAGCCGATATCATAAGGCGGAATACCACCATCGACCGGGAGATTCAAGATAACGTGTTTCTCGTCCCGCAAAAAGACAATCGTCAGAGAGCACGCTAAGGCCTTTTCTCAAGACCACAAGCGAAATTTTCAATCAACCCGGGCAGGAAACCCAAATGTTCAGCATGCGGGTTTCCTCCTATTCATTTCTTTCGTGTTTCAGATTGCCTTTTATCATCACCCACCTTTTCGGTTCCCGCGCAGGTGCGTGGATTTTTGATCAGGCCCTACTTCTCATTAATGATTTTGGTAGACGGTACATCGATGGTGAGTTTGGCGGGGAAGAGAGTGTCGGTGTCGGAGCGGAACCGGACTTCCTGTAGAAGCGTTTCGATGCGAGGCTCGACCAGGCCTTCGTAAGATACCTTCCCATTCGTTTCCACGATGATGGGCTTGGAAAAATCCACCAGATCCTGATTCAAAAACAGGGTAAAGCGGCGAATACGATTGGTACTCACCACGATCTTGTTGGAAGCTGTGACTTGGGCGTGCAATTTAGCGTACACCCCTCCCGTAATAAATTCATCACGACTGTCAATCAGGTTTTCGGTAAAGGCGGCAATCTGATCCGTCATATCGATACGCACCCACGAGAATGGCGTAAGATGGGTGGCATCCCGAACCAACGAGATGGTTCGTGGCAATGAGTCTCGTTGTTGCCCATCGAACCAGGTGATCAGTTCCGGCAGGCTTTGCTTGGGAAAGAAATGCCCTCCCGCATGGGGATGCGTCCAGGTATGCTCCTGGTAATGATAAGGAATGCCGCGACGCTCCATCTCTTTCACCAAATCGCGACTCAACTGCACGGGCATGACCTGATCCGCCGCACCGTGAATGACATAGACGGGCGTGTGGGCCAAGTTTTCGACGAATGGAAACAGCACATCATCAATACCGCTGGCCATCGGCGCGATACCCGCAAAGCGATCCGCATGATGCATCCCGATAATCCAGGTTCCAATCCCGCCATTGGACATACCGGTGAGAAAGATCCGATCCTGATCTATATGGTAGTCCTTTTGAACCTCATGTAAGACCTTCAACACCAGTTCCTCGCCGTATCTGGTCCACCATGACCCCATGGTCACCGACGGACAAGCCAGAATGTATTTCTCACCCAGACGTGGAATCCAGCGATCCAGATAGGCTTCACCGGTAAACCCTGCCCCATGTAAACAGAGGATTAGGGCATAAGGCTGTTCGGGTGAATAGGAAGGAGGAACATACAAGGCATACTCGGTAACCTCCCCTCTCACTCGTATAGATCGTCGGGGTTGAGCACCAACCGGTTGCATCTCATATTGGCGGGGCTGCTGAAGAAGTTTTGAAATTGATTCAACGTTGGCTTCAGGCTATGTTGAATGTCAGCTAACAGCTCTTTGGCTTTTTCCGGAGAGTCTTCCTCCACATATTCTTTCACCAAGGAGAACAAGTCCCGATCAGAAGTCTGGGCGGTTTGGTCTCCTGCCGCTTCCGGAAGTGAATGAGCCCAACTCTGCAGAGCCACCAGACACAGCACCAGGGATGTAAACAGCACTAGGAAATTTTTTATACCGTACAACAGAAATATCACCCTTCCAATTTAGACAATGGAATTTTTCAGATCATTGAGAATTCGTTGTCTAATCCTCTCATATTCCACCGGACATTCCCAAGGGCACAGAGACATAATCGACGGTGAAAAGGCCTGAAAGCTTCAAAAGGAGAAGAAAACGGAGCTTATGCGGGGTTTTCGTAGAAGATATACGGAGTAGAGTAATCGCTGAACTCGAAATAGACTTTTTTCTCGCCGGGATCTTTTATGCTGTTCAGATTGGCATCCAGGACACCATAGCCAAATCGGTACGCGCGAGGAAGATCATCCCTTGTTCCCATGGCGGTCGTCAATTTATCGATTTTTATAAATCGCTTGACCAATTTCTCTCCGGCAGGAACAACCCGAATGGAATCGTTACTATCATGGATCGACCCCTCCCAAATATCGGATCATACTTGCGGGTTCATGTTCTTTCAAATGAGTCCCTAAAAGATAAGTTTCTCATGGTCCGACGCCTGCCGGCTGGCCCAAGGGAGGGATGCTCTTATCAGTTGGAGGACCTTGTTTGAGCGGAACGAGTTGGTCCGTCTTTCTCAGCTTGTGTCCGTCCCATCTAATAAAGCCAGACGGGGCGGTACTGGTTTTGGGACCTTTTGCCTCCACAACAATAGTCGCGCTCTTCGAGACGCATCAGGCAAAACCTCGCCTGCCGGGGCGAAACCCATAGCTGTTAAGCTAAGAAGGGCCCTTGCTGGGAGACAATTTGGGGTCGACTCGGGCTTCCAGCATTTCTAAGGTCGTCATTCGGGATCGTTGGGACTGTTTGGGACAGTGCCGGAGTAACGGCTCGAGTTCACGAATGAGGTGGGCCCTCCCTTGGCTGAACGAGATGATCAACTGCTGTGCGAGCTGAAAGGCCCGCTCCTGGAGTCGCTGGTACAACTTCTCGAGGCTGATCTCTTGCCCCGCGGTCAGCCACCGGGCTTGGTTGGCCCACGTATGAATACGATGGACCAACACCGCCGCAATCCATTTGCCATAGAGTTCACAGCGCACTCGATGTTCATTGCCGGTCGTCGAGTGGTGCACCTGAAGAATCGATTTGAATTGTTTGAACACCAACTCGATCTGCCAGCGCAGGCTATACAAGGCTCGCACCATATCGAGGGGCAACCAGGCTTCAGGCACATTCGTGATGAAAAGCGTCCAGTCACACCACGTCAGAGTCGAGGTCCGAGCGGTCCGGCCTTGTTGCTGGGCGTGAGCCTTGACGCGCCGCCGCCGTTGCCGGGCTATCTGGGGACTCACGCGCAAGCACACGAGGCGGCAGGGAGGGGTTTGCTGAGGCCCCTGGCCCAGGCGTACCTGGATCTCCCGGGTCAGGACGGGCCCCTGGGCCAAGAAGCGGTCAAGCTCGAGGCGCGCGCCGGTCTGGGCCACTTCGACCGTGGTGCCCACCATGAACCGGGTTAAAAAATACGCGTCGCGGGCCATGATGGCGTTCAGAGTGCGCAGCTTGAAATAGCCTTGGTCCATGAGCACGAGATCCTGCCGGTTGAGGAGAGCGGGCAGCCGATCCGTGTCGCGATTATCTGGCACCGTCCCAGCGGTGGTCTCCAGGAAGATCAGTTCTCCCTGCTTGTAGTCATAGGCGACTTGGATCTTGCAATTAGCTGGGGAGGCATTCCCGCCGGCCCCAGGCCAGACCTTCTGCAGCTTGGGGCTGACATCCCAACTCGAACTATCAACCAGCAACACGCGGCCGAAAGGCCGCAGCAAGAGCGTGCGTATCCCCGCCCGCTGGAACTTCTGGTGCAAGATCGTGTGCAAGCAGCGCTTGAGAAACTGAGCGGCAGAGGCCGTAAACCGCTGATGCAGGGCTTCCCGACTCATGCGGGCTTTCAGAGCCCCCACCATCCCCCCCAGCGACGGAGGCTTCATCCCGAATTGTCCGAGGGTCATCAGCACCAGGAAGTCATACGGCTGAAGCACGCCTTGGCGTTGAGCGAACCCCGTTTCCTTAGCCAGCCCATTGAGGCGTTTTTTTTAAACCCCTCCAACACCCCGAACAGGGCGGCCCTCATGCTCGGCTCCCGAAGCCCTGGCAGCGAGCCAGCGCGACCTCGGCCTGGACCCAGTCGGTCATCAACGTTTTCAGACGCTGATACCGTTTGAGCCGCCGCCGGACCTCCGCCAGATCCTTCTTGGGAATAAACAGGGTGGAACTCTTGCCGGCCACGGTGAAGCTCAATTGATGGTAAGGCCCATGCTTCTTCGGCTCCTGAGGGTCTTTACACTGACACCCGGTAGTGCCGCAGACATTCCATTGGGTGCTCAGGCTCCCCGGCAGGACGGGGCCGAGGTCAATCAGCTGAGCCTTAATGCGTTGCAGGGTGCGTGCTTCTCTCGTCATGGGGACCTCCTGGTTAAACCGATAGCCTCTATAATGCTAGCGGTAATATAGCACAAAAAAAGCGCCAAGCCAGCGCTCTTTGAAAGGTTTCTGTCCCCTTAGCTTAACAGCTATGGGGCGAAACCCGGCATCACGGAAAATCCCTATGACCCCTGAGTTGGATGCACCATTGTCATGCGTTCCTCTCTCAACGCGTTTTGACGGGCAATCCCCAACAGAGATTCCCAACACACATCTTAAAACTGTAAGGACAGAATCATAAATTCTGTATGATCCTACCTATCCCCAAGGCTATTTCCTTGGAATTCATTCAGATGGATACCCGCTCACAACCGGCGGGTATGACGAACCGGAAAGCGACGGATCTAATTCCTGACGGCGAATTGGCGATACGCGTCCTTCACGGCCTCTTTGCCATGAGTACGTTCCAATCGCCGGACGATAAAATGACCCCGCGCCATATTTTGGAAATGATCCATAAACAGCAAATTGATGGTGGCACCCCCTGCTGCCCCCAATAACGGGATTGCCTGGGCGGCAGCTTTCTCTGACACTTGAATACTGTATCGTGAAGCAATTTCAGACAGAAATCGGACCAATGCCGGAGCGCCTGACCCCGTCAAGCCACGTTCAAGCAGATACTTGCCCGCTTCGGTCATTGCACCCGCCAACGCGGCCCTCACCGCAAAATATCCCGTTTCCGCCCCGTCATCCTCTTTACTGGTGCCACCCATGGCGAACACCTCCAAACAGGCCAGCTTGCTCCCAGCCTCCATAATAGGTTCTCCCTCACTTCTCGCGATATCGGCAATAGACCGCAACATCAGCGTCGTAGAGATTGGCAATTCTACACTCAATGCCATGAGTCCCATCGCTCCCCCGATTGCACCACTGACCGTCGTTAATACCCGGTGAGCCCCATTGGCAGGTTCACCCCGATACCGTTCATCAATACTGGAAACGGCCAGATCTAACGCTTTGCTCAAGGCCTTTTGCGTGGTCGCCAGAAGTTTGTTGGAGAATCCCTCGGGCAGCATGGTGATAGCCCTTTCGACCGGCCCCCCGATGAGATTCGTGACTTTGGCGGCAAAGCTGGGGTTTTCTAAGAGATCTACTGCTAATGCTAAATCCTGCTCGTCGACTTCATTGAGATTGGTCATGAGGGCGCTCTCCCCGGTTCTCCGTGCAGCACACGATTGAAGTATGTTTATGGTAATAGATAGCAGACACCGTCAACCTGAGATCTCCAATGACAAAGCAGACTCTCAACGTCGTGGCTCAATTGTTCCCGTGACAAGCCAGTCCTTCCCAAGCTTCTTGAGTTGACAATCAGCGAGTGGCCATGCCCGATTAAGCTTTTTCGGCGACTGCCCGCCGATGAGGCCAATGGCATCCTGCCCACCAAGCAGAATTGGAGCCATATACAATCTTACCTGATTCACCAGTCCCTGTTGAAGCGCAGCAGCATTAACCGTCGCGCCGCCTTCAATGAGGACCGAAGTGAGACCTTGCTCCCCTAATCGAGCAAGACAGGCTTTCAAGGAGACTCGTCCGGCTTGCTCGGGCAAGACCCACACCTGAATACCACGTTTTCTAAAGCGTTCGATTTTTTGGAGGGGAGCCTGTGTGGTCGTGCACAGGATGGTGGGCTGCTCACCCACCCATTGCAAAACCTTGGCATTAGAGGGAATGCGCAATCGGCTATCCAGAACGACTCTCACCGGTTGCCGTCCCACACGTCTGTTTGTCATCGTTTTTCCTCTGGCCGACAATTCAGGATCGTCGGCAATGACCGTTCCGACTCCCACCAGAATAGCATCCATTCGGTTTCGCAGACGATGAACGTCCCGGCGTGCCTGTTCGCCTGTGATCCACCGTGACTCACCGGTGGCGGTCGCCAATTTTCCATCCAACGTCATGGCCCCTTTGAGGATGACCAACGGGCGTCCGGTCGTGATCCAATAGGCATAGACCTCATTTAAATGCCGGGCATCCTGTTCACACACCCCAACCGACACGGGGATATTCGCGTGCTTGAGTTTTTGAAGCCCGCGTCCATTGACCTGTGGATTGGGATCGATCATCGCCACGCATATCCGCTCTAGCCCGGACTGAATAAGGAGGGGGACACAGGGAGGCGTACGCTTGTTAGTATGGCAACAGGGTTCTAACGTCACATAGAGGACGCCCCCTCGGGCTCGAGGGCCCGCTTTATGGAGCGCTAATATTTCTGCATGAGGTTCGCCGGACTGACGATGAAAGGCTTCTCCGACGATCTGCCCATCCCTGACGATCACAGCCCCTACCATGGGATTGGGACTCGTACGCCCTTTCCCTTTGGCTGCGAGGGAAAGAGCTCGCTTCATGAAGGTGTCATCTGATGGGACGGACGTCACCGCCTTTTAGCAGCCGCAGTCGGTTTTTTAGGTGTAGGAGAGGGAGAAGCTGTTTTCTTAGATGTACTCTTTTTGCTCTTTGTCTTCGTCACGACATTCTTCTTCACTGTGCTCTTCGCCGCCGGCTTCTTTGTGGCAGGGCTCTTCTTGGCCACGACTTTCTTGGTCGTGACTTTTTCCCCTGTCGTTTTTTTTGATGGCGCTTTTTTACCCGTTTTGGGGGGACCGGATTTGCTCGCCACGGTTCGGGGTGTGCTGATATTGCCAGGCGTTGATCGAGGCTGACGCTGACTCTCCTCACGTTCGAGCACGGCCAATGCCGCTTGAGCCGCAGCGAGCCGCGCGATGGCCACACGGTAAGGCGAACAGCTCACATAATTGAGTCCTAATTCATGACAAAAGGCCACGGAACTTGGTTCACCACCATGCTCTCCGCAGATTCCAAGTTTAATTAACGGGCGAGTCTTCCGCCCTTCCTGAATCGCCCATTTCATTAAGGCGCCAACCCCTTCTTGATCCAACACGGCAAAAGGATCGGCGTCCAAAATATTTTCGGCTTTTTTGTCGATCGTGGCCTTACACATCCGGCACACCATTTTCTTCCAATCCACGTTGGTCCGTTGACAGACCGGACACCGGTCCTGGCGATCCAGATAAAACCCGATATAGGGTCCTGCATCATCGCGAGAAAACCCGAATGTCGTTTGCGTCAGATCATTGGTCCCAAAGGAAAAGAATTCAGCATGCTCGGCGATTCGCCCAGCCGTCACCGCCGCACGAGGCAGCTCGATCATGGTGCCGATCAAGTAATTCAACTTCATGCCATATTCCGCCATGGTCTTTTGAGCCACTTCTTGAATCAGTTCCTTTTGGGCTTTCATCTCTGACGGCATTCCCACCAACGGAATCATAATCTCCGGCACAATCTTCTTACCTTCGCGCGCAACTTCACAAGCCGCTTCAAAAATCGCCTGAACCTGCATGCGCGTAATTTCCGGCATGGTAATCCCAAGCCGACATCCACGAAGACCCAGCATCGGATTATACTCATGCAACTCTTCGACTCGATCCAGTATCCGTTGTTTCTCCTGAATGACTTGAGGATCTCCATTGGTCACTTCCAACTTCGCGATTTCAACCAGGAGATGTTCGCGTTTGGGTAAAAACTCATGGAGGGGAGGATCGAGTAAGCGAATCGTGACGGGAAATCCCTTCATTTCCCGATAGAGTCCGATAAAATCCTGACGTTGAAGGGGAAGAAGTTGCTCTAAATACAGCTCCCTTTCTTCTCTGGAAGATGCCAGAATCATCTGCTGCATGATGGGTACCCGGTCTTCGGCAAAGAACATGTGCTCCGTCCGGCAGAGGCCGATGCCCTCGGCCCCAAACCCTCGCGCAATGTGCGCCTGCTCCGGAATGTCTGCATTGGATCGAATTCTAAGTACTCTGAATGCATCGGCCCATTTTAAAATCGTGGAAAAATACTGATATTTTTCGGAATCTTTTTGATCCATTTTCCCTTGAATCACCTGGATCACTTCGGAATCCACCACGGGAATGTCTCCTGCGTAAACTTGTCCGGTAAACCCGTTCAAGGAGAGAAAGTCTCCTTCGGACAGAACCATGGACCCAAACTGGACCTTTCCATTTGGCAGGACCTCCACGGCATCACAACCGGCGATACAGACTTTTCCCATCTGACGGGCCACCACGGCTGCATGCGAGGTCATCCCGCCCTTGGCCGTTAGAAATCCTTCCGCTGCATGCATCCCCTGAATATCATCAGGACTTGTTTCATGACGGACCAGAATGGCACGTTTCCCCTTGGCCTTCATGGCCACGGCTTGATCCGGAGTGAGAGCAATATGACCAGCCGCCGCTCCCGGACCCGCCGGAAGTCCCTTACCAACAGACTGAAATTTGGCTTCATCACTGCTTTCAAAGATGGGGTATAGATATTGAGAGAGTTGTTCGGGTGCGACCCGCTTCACCGCTTCTCTCCGGTCGATGAGCCCCTGACGAACCATATCCACGGCAATCCGAACCGCAGCGATGCCGGTCCGTTTTCCAACCCGGGTTTGCAACATAAACAATTTACCCTCTTGGATTGTGAATTCCAGATCGAGCATGTCCCGGTAATGTTTTTCCAGAGTGCGCTGGGTCTTGATAAGATCCTTATATGCTCCCGGCAACGCATCTTGTAACGCCACCACGGGCATAGGAGTTCGAATCCCGGCCACGACATCCTCGCCCTGGGCATTCAACAAACACTCGCCAAAAAAGACAGGGACGCCGTTCGCTGGGTTTCGGGTAAAGGCTACCCCCGTCCCGCTGGTGTCCCCCATGTTGCCGAACACCATGGACTGGACATTCACAGCCGTTCCCCATTCATCAGGGATATCGTAAAGCCGGCGATACGTCACGGCACGATCCCCAAACCAGGAATCAAACACCGCGTCCACCGCCATCCGAAGTTGTTCAAAGGGATCTTGCGGAAAGTCTCGAGCCGTCTCGGTTTTGACCAATTGCT
Organism: uncultured Nitrospirales bacterium; assembly: GCA_963801755.1. GTDB lineage: Bacteria > Nitrospirota > Nitrospiria > Nitrospirales > UBA8639 > Nitrospira_E. The sequence continues at coordinate 176,073 of CAWDGE010000001.1, forward strand.
GATATTGCACCACTAACTCTGCCAAGGCCTGTTCAGTCAAATCGGTATCGTGCTTGACTCCATGCGCCTGTTTCATGGCATCCAGGGTATGTTCAAACCGCTCACGGGGAATGCCCATCACCACGCTGCCAAACATGGTGATGAAACGCCGGTACGCATCCACGGCAAACCGTTGATTGCCTGTCTTTTTGCCTAAACCCTGTACCGTTTGTTGGTTGAGGCCGAGATTCAACACCGTATCCATCATACCGGGCATCGACGCTCGTGCCCCTGACCGTACCGACACCAGCAACGGATTGTCCGGATCGCCGAGTCTGGCCTTCATGGTTTTTTCAACCTGCCGCAGGCCATTCAGCGCTTGATCCCACATCCCGGCTGGAAAGCGTTTTTTTGAATGAAAATATTCCACACAAGCCTCGGTGGTAATCGTGAATCCTGAAGGAACGGAAATTTTCAGGTTGGTCATTTCGGCCAATCCCGACCCTTTCCCTCCTAAGAGTTCTTTCATGTTGCCGGATCCTTCAGCTTTGCCGCCGCCAAAGAAATAGACATATTTTTTGTGCCGCATTTCTTCGCTCTCCTTTACCCGACCCACCGGCCCCTCGAAAAAAAAGACGTCCTCACAGGAGAAGACTGAATGCCTGGCATTCTTCTCCCGATCATTCTCCCGGTTGTAAGGAGACCCTCACGGGCAACAGTCTTTTTTTTCAGAGATGCCTGAGACAGGCGTGGTGTATGAATATGAATATGTGAGCTGGCTGTCAGAACAAAGGTGGGATACACAAGCATTTAGGTTGAATGATGATTTACAGATTGAAGACTGTCCTGATATTTGGCTATCAACATTTGCTTTGTCCACATGCCGGATATTATGACAACTATGGCAAAAATCATGAGCGCAATCAATCGGTAATTCTCAGTCGGATTCCCGGAGACATACAGATTGCCATCCGGCCCCATGGCCAGGGTTCCTCCTTCCGGCAACAGATGCGTTTCACCTGAGATATCGGAGAAATCAAGCCATTCGGAGCAGACCTTTACCAACCCGTCCACGCCCACAACCTTTAACCAGGTGACCTGGACACAATGCCCATTCACCGGATCATAAAGTTCCGATTTTGATAAGATTTTTTCCAAATCAACTCCGCTCACCCAAAGACCGGTCAGGATTAAGGCATTGCAGACAATAATAAGGGCTACCGTCACGACCAGGGTAAAGCGTTTCAGGCGTCGTGAAATCTTTGGGCTCTCTCCCCCGTCCGTACTACCCCCCATCGGATGTTCCTTCCCATGACCGTCTCGCTTCCACGACGGGGTCCAGGAATCCTCTTCTAAAGACTGTTATCCACTTGCCGATTGCAGACAGGACAAATCGGCTACCGTGAGAAACAGGTCATCCGTCGCCTTTAATAGGGAAAGGCGATTGGCCCGTGTCTGTGGGTCGGAATCATTGACCATCACAGCTCCGAAGAACTCATCAATTGGGCCCTTGAGTTCCAACAACGAGTGAAGGGCTTTCCCGTAATTCCGGTCATTCACTGAATCGCAGACGTGCTGTTGCATCACCCCCAAGGCCTGAAACAGCCGACGCTCCGATTCATGGACAAACTGTTCAGGCATGGCCTGCGCGTTAGTCCATTGTTCTTTTTCGACAATTCGGTGAGCCCGCTTAAAACCGATCATCAGCGGATCAAAATCCGGCTGAGGCACCATGGCTTCCAAGGCCTGCATGCGTGCGACCAAATCAGCCATATCACAGTCCATCGCCTTGGGTACGTGGAGGACCGCTTCCATAATATCTTCCCGTAAGCCCAGGTGTTGCCTGCCATAGAACCGAAACCGGTCAAGAATGAACGCCACAACATCCGAACCGGTTTGAGGGATGCCACGCACCTTCCCACCCTGTCCATCTAAGATCCGCAGCGCTTGATTCACAATGGAGGTGACATTCAGTCGGAGTGGCGTTTCGGCGATTATCCGCACCAACCCGTAAGCGGCTCGACGTAACCCCAACGGATCTTCCGAGCCGGACGGGGACATTCCGGCCGCAAAAAAAGCCACAATGGAATCACACCGATCGGCCACGGCGAGTAGGACCCCAGGCAGACTGGTCGGTATTGGGTCATCTGGAAACCGCGGGAAATACTGTTCACCAATGGCGCGACACACCTCAGCAGATTCGCCATCATGCCTGGCATATTCCTCCCCCATGACCCCTTGCAGGGTCGGAAACTCACCAACCATTCCGGTCGTCAAATCCGCCTTGGCCAGTAGAGCGGCACGTCGGCACATCTCGTCAAAATCCTTTCGGCCGATCTGCTCAGCCATCCAACCAACCAGATGCCCCACCCGATCCACTTTTTGACGAACAGTGCCCAACTTGTGATGCAACAGAACGCCTTCTAACGCCGACACTCGTTCATGTAGTGGGCGTTTCGAGTCCTCTGTAAAGAAATATTGAGCGTCACTCAGGCGAGCTGCCAGAACGCGTTCATTCCCTTTGGTCATGAGCGGAGTATTTCCCCAGGGCATATTCGTCACCGCAATAAATTTTGGCAGGAGCGCGCCATCCTTTGTCATCAGTGAGAAAAACCCTTGATGCTCTTTCATCGATGAGATCAATACTGGTTTGGGAACCGCTAGAAATTCTTTCTGAAACGTTCCGAGAATGGCGTGAGGGTATTCCACACCGAAGACCGCTGTTTCAATCAGCTCATCCCGGTACAATGGATCCACCTGGCCTTTCGCCGACTTAGCCAAATCAGAGACTTGTTGCGTAATGAGGTTCCGACGCTCTTCAGGATCAACCAGAACTCCCAGTCGCTTCATGGTCTCGATATAATTGTTGGCGGTGATGAGCGGAAGCGCCTGTCCCGACTTTTTTCCTTTCGCTCGATAAAATCGATGCCCTTTCGTCATGGCGCTGGATTGAATTCCCGCAAATTCTATGGTGAGGGATTCAACTCCCAATAGCGCGACCACCCAGCGAATTGGACGACCAAATTTTGCCCGCGAGGCATTCCAGCGCATCGCTTTCGGAAAGACCAATTTATTTAAGGTCTGCGGAAGCGCCTCCGTGATCACCCCCTTGGCCGACTGACCTCGCTGATGCGATTCGACCGCCATGTAGGCCCCTTTGGGCGTATCTTTAATACGAAGTTGGTCAACCGGCACCCCTTGAGATTTGGCAAACCCCAAGGCTGCCTTGGTGGGCTGTCCCGAAGCATCTAAGGCTGCAGAGACTGGGGGGCCTAATATTTCCTGAGTCAGGGAAGCTTGCTGTGGGTGCACCCCTTTGACCAGCAAGGCTAAGCGCCGTGGCGTACCAACGGTCCTCAAAGACTCATACTCCAACCGGCTGTCCGCAAAGAGCCGTTGCCCAAGATTTGCAAGGTCTTCCAATGCCTGAGGAATAACAGCCGACGGCAATTCTTCCGTCCCAATTTCTAACAAAAAAGGGACAGTCTTTGGCTGAGATTTCGAGACAGACTTGGCTCTTATATTTTTGCGGGTTGTTCTGGATGGTGCCATAGGCGTACTTGCCACAGCCCCGCATCGGGGCATCGATTCAGTTGATCTTTTGTTTTCTATGAGGACGGGTGGAAGCCGCCACCTGCCGTAAGAGTGGGAAACCCATCTGCTCCCGTTGACCAAGATAGGCTTGCGCACATTTCCTGGCAAGGTTTCGAACCCTTCCGATATAGCCTGTCCGTTGAGCCACACTGATCGCTCCTCTGGCATCCAACAAATTAAAGAGGTGAGAACACTTCATGCAGCAATCGTAGGCCGGTAACACCAGTCCCCGTGGATGCTCCAGTAACTGTTGGCATTCCTTTTCGTAGCGATCAAAGCCGGTCTGAATCAAATCCACATCCGCCGCCTCAAAGTTATAGACCGAAAACTGGACTTCGGACTCATGATAGAGTTCTCCGTATCGAACGTTTTCTGTCCACATCAGGTCATACACGTTGTCGACTTGTTGCAGATACATGGCAATGCGTTCCAGCCCATAGGTTAACTCAACCGTGACCGGATCTAGCTCCAATCCCCCGATCTCTTGAAAGTAGGTAAATTGCGTGATCTCCATCCCATCCAACCGGACCTCCCATCCCAACCCCCAGGCCCCTAACGTGGGAGACTCCCAGTCATCTTGAAGAAATTGAATATCGTGTTGGTAGGGATCTAACCCTAAATGGGCGAGGCTTTGGAGATACAGATCTTGCGAATCCGCAGGAGCCGGTTTCAGCACCACCTGATATTGGAAGTAATGCTGAAGGCGATTCGGATTATCCCCGTATCGGCCATCGGTTGGTCTTCGACACGGTTCAATATATGCCGCACGCCAAGGCTCAGGGCCGATCGCGCGAAGAAACGTTGCCGGATTAAACGTCCCAGCCCCTTTTTCAGTGTCATACGGCTGAGTCAAAATGCAGTGGTGGGATTTCCAAAACTGATGAAGGGAGAGAATAATGTCTTGAAAGGTCACAACACTTGACCCTGGAACAGCCGAGCAATGAGGTAAGCCATGAATAATTCCGTCCGTTTTCTGCGCGTAGGAAGGAAAATTTTACGTTAGCAATAAACCCTATACCAGTCAAGATTATCAGATTTGGAAACGACTCATATGCAGAAGAGAATCAGTACAGAAGATTTTGACCTCCGCACCTTGTTTTTTTCTGGAATCTCTAGTATATTTCGCCACTTGTTTATCCATTGAGGAGGGGTTCGACCAATGAAACCATTTTCTACACTGTTCCTCTATGCTTCCATCGGCCTCGCAACCTTGACCATGGGCTGCGCTGAGATGAATGGCGGCGCAACTGGTGCAAGTGGCTCTGCAGCTTCACCAGCTTCACCATCGTCAAACGCTGAAGCTACACCCGTCACGACAGGACCGACTCGAGTCTCTACCGGCACGCAAGGCGACACGCTTGAAGCCTGTACTTCACGGATTCCTAGTGATGCTACTGATGGCCAACGCATGATTGCCACGACGAGTTGCGAACGAGACGCCAAGGCCAGAACCTCCATTGACGCTGTCCCAGGCAAATAAAACATCGCTTGCTGGTGACTCCCTGACACCAGCAAGCATTCTTTCCCTCGTCTCTATTCGAATATCCAAAAATCTTTCGATTATTGAAGTCCCTCAGTCCTTTGGGCTTCGCAATATCCGACATAACGCCAACGTGAAAATCCTTGGCTTTTCGGTTTCCTGACGGTCCTTTCGTGATTTCATCAAGACAGCCGCCATTAGCTTGAGGAAAAATCTTTAATGAGGATCGTACCCTCCATCCCGGTATGCCCTTTTATCCAACATCGAAAGGGATAGAGACCGGCAGATGCAGTGAAAAACAACTCAATAGATTGACCCGACTCAAGCACAACCGCATTGGCTTCCTGCAGCGCAACCCTTGGCTGATGCCATTGGACGTCAGCCTCCGAACCAAACAATTCCTGACTGTGAAACACATGGCGTTCACGTCCCTGATTCCGAATCAGAAGTCGAAGAGGCTGGTCGGATTCCCATTCAATCCGGGTAGGACTAAATCGAAATTCCTCAGCAGTCACAATGATGGTGGATGGACCACCCCATTCACACGAGCCATGCAGAACGAGGAAACCGATGACCCACAGCAGGCTCGGTCGAGCGTTCCAGCAAATCCCACGCTGTAGGTCAATCCATTTCCCGAATTTCATCAACCTCTCCTGAATGGAACCGACGAAAACCCTCTATTCCGGAACACGATCCGGACTACGAATCGCCTCATTTCAAAAATCACATGCACACGACGAGGAAGTTCTGACATAATGGCCCATGCCCTCATCTATCGTCGTCAAAGGTATCCAGTTGTCCGCACGATGTGGGGTCACTGAAAAGGAAAGACAGCAACCTCAACCCCTCCTGGTCGATCTCAACTTCCGATGCCCCAATCAATCGGCCTTTCAGAGCGATGAATTATCCGATACGGTCGATTATGGAACAATCACGCAACGAATTCAGGACATTGGGGAAGGGCAGGCCTTTTCCCTGATTGAAACAATGGCGGAGAAAATCTGCCAAACCCTGTTTCATGAATTTCCCATTACCCGTCTCAAAATATGGATCAGAAAAACCCGCCCTCCGTTGAAGAGGATTGAGGGGTCAGTCGGGGTTCAGTTGATCCGGTCACGCCAACCAACCGCCTCAACCGATCCCATGCATCCTGCTCCCTTTCTGGTAGACCATATCTCCCGACTTCCTCACGGTACAGTGTTGGATGTGGCAACGGGACGAGGTCGTCATGCGATGTATCTGGCTTCCCAAGGGTTTCCCGTTCATGGAATCGATCGTGATGGCGACGCGCTACATGAGCTTCAGGCACAAGCCCAAGAAGCCGGCCTGTCCTCGATAACAACCGAATACATAGATTTAGAAGTGAATCCGCAACATCCCCCGAACTTAGGCACAGCCATGTATGATGTTATTCTCGTCTTCTTCTACCTGTACCGGCCGCTTTTCCCCCAACTCATTAAGGCTCTTAAATCCGGTGGCGTCATCATGTATGAAACCTTTATTCTGGACAACCATATCCATCGACAACACCCACGCCGAAAAGAGTTCTGTCTTGAAACCAATGAATTGCTCACGCTTCTTCAAGGGCTCAGAATTCTCCATTACGACGAAGGGGACCATGCAGGCTCTTCAGGACGGGCGTTTACTGCACAAATTTTGGCACGCAAACCGTAAAGCGCAAATCTTATGAGCCGTATCGACCTTCATACCCACACCCACTTCTCGGACGGGAGCGTGTCTCCCACCGCACTCGTGGAGCTTGCTCATCAACAAGGGGTAAGCATCCTAGCGGTAACCGACCATGACACGACTGAGGGCCTCCCGGAAGCCATGGAGGCCGCTCAACATCTCCCGGTTGAAATCATACCCGGTATTGAATTAAGTACAGAGTTTCAAGGGCGGGAAACGCATATGCTCGGGTATTTCATTGATCTCGCTGATCCTGAGTTTCAAACCCGGCTCGAGCAGCTTCGCGCGACACGCTTTGATCGCCTTCACCACATCCTTGACCGGCTCCACACCCTCCATGTGGAGGTTTCTCTCGCTGAAGTGGAGCATGTTGCCGGAAGCGGAACCATCGGTCGCCCACACATCGCACAGATATTAATTGAAAAAGGCTACGTAAAGGGGATGAAAGAAGCTTTCGATCGCTTCCTGGGGGTCAGAGGTGCAGCCTATGTTCGACGAATTGTCCCTGAGGCAGCCGAAATCATGACGTGGATCACTGACGCCGGCGGCATTCCAATACTTGCTCATCCCTATTGGGAGGGATTGGGTGCCGATAAAACGGAGACCTCATGCCAGACGTTGGTTGACCAGGGATTACGAGGGCTTGAAGTCTTCTATGGAACCTTTTCCGCTCGGCAAATTTCTATTAATCTCAACTTGGCCAGGAAATTTGACCTGCTCATGACAGGAGGCAGTGATTTTCACGGCGCCTTGAAGCCTGAGATTTCGGTCGGAACGGGGCGTGGTTCGTTACGAGTTCCTCCCAAGTTGATCGACCACTTACGTCAGGCGGCTGGCCGGTACCACCCCATAAAAATGAACGAGGCCCCATGACGATTTTTTAATTGTCCGTGGCTTCCACAATGTGATTTTCAAATCGCGTACAGCCCTCAGCCAGCAGGCGATTGGTTAACAATTCCCCAGGCCATTCAATTGGCAAATCTGCCGTAAACACCCACACATCCGGAGACGTCCAAATCGGTCCATGGTCTTCAGGAAGATCCGGATCAAACAGATCGGTCCACACGGGCATATACACGCCATTCCCGCATTGAGTATGCAGATGCACGACGGTTCGACTTCGAACCGGGCCTTCCAGGTCATGCCACACCGCAGCAGTTTCATCAGCTAATCGATGAAGACGAACCGCGTTTTGTGCATCATACAAGGCATAGGCCGCGTAATTAGGAGCCTCCAATAATTGAGGGGCCTTGGCCACTTCGGGACATTGATTCACCAGATGATCCATTATTGCCTGACAGTCGTCCTCGGAAAGAGCTTCCGGCAATGTGGTATCAGGAACGCCAAGAATTTCAAAAAATAAAAATGCGGTGGCTTCAACGGGTGGATGAAGCCTTGCCGCAATCGTCTGACGTGGCTGTCCATCAGCCAGGTTGGAAATATGGTCGTGAATCTTCTGCAGGCTTAAAAATTCCAAGGGTGGAATCGGTAAGAAGCCTTGGCTCAACGGTAATCACCGCCTCTGGCGGGACATGCAGATGTCTCCGGAGCAAATCCGCCGTTTCCACAGGATCAATTTTCAATTTCAAAGGAAACTCCAGATTGGCTTGGAGTGATAATTCAAATGAGGCAAGAATCCCATACTGCTCACTGTCTTCGCTCTCATCCTCCATCAGACACGAGCTGGCCGCTTCCGCCAACAAATCGAATAACCACTCCGCCATACTTTCGTCTAGAGCTGCAAGAACGGTGAGCACCTCATGTTCGCGGTCCTGATCGAGTAACGCCTGCAATACTTCAATGGCTAAACTGGGATCCCCATGTTCGTGCCGGCGGGCATTAATGAGATGAATTAAATCCCGAGTGAGAGGATCAGGGCGATACCAACTAGACATTGCATTCATATGTGTAAACGATTCCAGGCGAAGGTAAAAAAACTTCAAAAAAGGCAAATCATCAAAATTTCCAAGGTATTTTCACATGACTGGAACCCGTTTGCCAACTCACTACTCTCCGATGACCTTCACCAACACCCGCTTGCGACGCCTGCCATCAAATTCCGCGTAAAAAATTTGTTCCCAGGGACCAAAGTCCAAGCGTCCATTGGTGATAGCCACGACAACTTCCCGGCCCATGATTTGACGTTTGATATGAGCGTCACCATTGTCCTCTCCGGTTAGGTTGTGCCGGTAAGTTCCCGTCTGCGGAACCAGACGCTCAAGAAACTGTTCATAATCATGTAACAACCCAGGTTCGTCGTCATTAATGTAGACACTCGCGGTGATATGCATAGCATTCACCAGAACAAATCCCTCTTGAATTCCACTCTGTTGTACCACACGTTCCACCTGAGAGGTAATATTCCGATATTCCCTTCGTTCTTTGGTCTGAAACCAGAGTTCTTCTCGGTACGAATTCATGTTGCCTCCCCAACCACAGATTCCATCCGAGGTCACTGCTGTCCAAAACAGCCGAAACCCGGCTGATAAGCTGCTACACTGAAGCGGGTTTTGGACGGATTTTGTGCGAAGTTCATAAACGTGCCCCCTCTGCTGTCCAAGATCACCCGAGTGCCATGGATGTTTGCGCCGTACTCTGCGGCTCCGGCGGTGTGCCGAAGGGTTCAGCAAGCCAGGCCATGAGGTCCCGATGGGTGAAGAGATTCATGCGCAACAGCGCCACCAGATTGGCCAAGCTCCAGTTGAAGCGAGAGGTCAATTGCAGGTAGCGCAGCAGGAGCAACGAAATCAGGGCCGTCCAGATCTGGGTCTTCACGGCATTGGCCGAGGTGCCCACAAACGGCTTGCTCTTCAGATTCTGGTTGAGGGCTTTGAAGAACCGTTCAATCTGCCACCGCTCTTTGTAGACGGCGGCAATGGTGCTGGCGCCCAAGCCGTGATGATTGGTCAGGAAGACTAAGATGTCGCCGGTATCTTCGCGCATCGCTTCAATGCGCCGGAGTACGTGCGGGCACTTCTCCGGGCCCCCGCTCCCGATCAACCGAATGGTCTGGACTTTGAGGATGCGGCGGTGCGGCGGAGGCTCATGCTCCTCCACCACCTCAAATTGCGCATTGGCCTTTAAGCGCGTGACAAAAAAGACCTCGGCCTCAGTCCATTCGGCGAAGAGGCGGTAATCATTATCATCAACGACCATGGTACCAGAGGTGAAAGCGAGCTGATGGGCCACCGTCACATCTTGCACCTTACCGTTTGTGATGAGGCCGAAGCAGGGCAGATAGCCATCATGATCCAGCACCAAGTGTACCTTCACCGCCCCTTTGGTGCGCCGAAACTTGGCCCAGTCGTACAACGAGAGACACAGGTCAATGACGGTGGCATCCAGCCTGACGAGCTTATTCTTGAAGCGAAACTTCCGGTTGCCGGTGACCTGGGCCGCGACTTGCTCATAGAGGCCGTAGAATACCTGCTCGAATAGCTCCCAGGGCCGGTGCGCATTCGCGTAGGACACCGACGAACGAGCGGGAGTCTCGATGCCCAGATGGACGAGCTTGCCCTCGCAGCTCTTCAGCCCTCCCTCGATCTCCCGTAGGGAATGGGCTCGCCCCAGTTGGCAAAAGAGCATGGCCACGAACTGACCCCAACTCGACAGGCCTTTGCTGCGGGCCTCGGCGCCGGTTTGCTGAACGAGAGATTGAAAGGCGGTGCGGGGAATGAGCTTGAGAATTTGACTGAACATGCTGCATGATGTCGTCACGTTGGGCCTCCTTCGGTCAGGTAACAGTGTCTTGGACAATGCACCGTGACCGTAAACCGCTGGACGGCCCAACGTCATATCTTGTTTTGGACAAGAGGGATTATGAACACTTTATCAAAAATTTGCAGTTTGATAAAGTGGTGTGCATTCCCGTTTCCGCTCTCAAGGGCGACAATGTCTTTCATCCAAGCCTGAATACCGACTGGTATAGGGGTCTCACTACTATGGGTAGAGACTGTGGACATTCGTTGCGATGTAACTCAAAAGCCGTTTCGCCTGCCGGTGCAGTGGATCAACCGCCCCAACTTGGATTTTCGGGGATTCTCGGGGACCATTGCCAGTGGAACGGTGCATCCCGGCGATACGCTTGTTGCGCCATCCTCCGGACAAACCCGCAAAGTTGCGCGGATCGTGACTTTTGATGGAGATGTGGATTTGGCCGTGGCCGGCCAATCCATCACCTTGACCTTAGAAGACGAAATTGACGTTGGCCGTGGCGAACTCCTTAGTGCGTCTCAGGCTCGTCCAACCACTGCCGACCAATTTGAAGCGACTATCATCTGGATGCATCTTGGATTCAACTTGTAAGTGCAACTCACACACTTGGTTTGGCAGGACAGCTGCGCTAGCATCGTGGGCTTGTCTCACCGACCAAAGTAAGAGGAGCACACATGAGCGGCTACACACAGCTATCCCGCGAACAACGGTATCAAATTTACGCCTTATTGAAAACGGCTCACAAGCAAACCCCAATTGCGAGCGTACTGGGGGTGACGTGGTCTAATAGATTGATACCACCTAGTATAGTGTTTCATAAATATCTTGACTTATCGAATACCAGGGTTATCTTCTCGGAAACAGGAGAAGATTCTCATGCGCATGGCCCCTTCCCTTTACCTGGCTGATGCTGAACGCACTCAATTACAGCAGTGGGCTCGAGGCCGGCGGACGCCCTCTCGTTTGGTGCTCCGGGCCAAGATTGTTCTGTTGGCCGCTGACCGGCAAGAAAATCGGCATATTGCCACCGTCTTGGGCACCAGTCGCCAGACGGTGGGCCTGTGGCGGCAGCGCTTCGCGACCCACCGACTGGCCGGCATTGTCCAGGACGCTCCGCGCGGAGGGCGTCCGCCGCAGTCCCGGCAGGCCCTTGAAGCTCGCATTGTGCAGACCACAACGAAAACCTCGCCTCGGGCGGCCACCCACTGGTCGCTCCGCACATTAGCCCAGCACCTCGACACCAACCCCACCTTGGTGCATCGCGTCTGGAAAGTCCATGGGCTCAAACCACACTTGGTGCGGACGTTCAAACTCAGCAAGGACCCACAATTCCTTGAGAAACTCGATGACGTGGTGGGGCTGTATCGGAATCCCCCGGAGCATGCCCTCGTCCTCAGTATCGACGAGAAGTGGCAAATTCAAGCCCTTGATCGCACGCAACCCGGGCTCCCGCTGAAGAAGGGCCGCTGTGGGACGATGACGCATGATTATAAGCGGCATGGCACCACCACCTTGTTTGCGGCCCTGAATGTCGCTGAAGGGAAAGTCATCTCCACGTGTCTCCCGCACCATCGCCACACGGAATGGCTGCAATTCTTGCGGTTGATTGATGACCAGACGCCAAAGGACAAGCCCCTGCATCTCATCGCCGACAATGATGCCACCCACAAGCACCCCAAGGTGCAGCGGTGGCTCAAGCGGCATCCTCGGTTCCACCTGCATTTCACGCCCACGAGCAGCTCTTGGCTCAATATGGTCGAACGTTTCTTCGGCGAACTCACTACCAAACGGATCCGCCGCGGAGTGTTCCGAAACGTGCCGGAATTGATTCAAGCCATTGAGGAGTACATCAAACACCACAATGCTGCGCCGAAACCATTCGTCTGGACCGCCACGGTGGAAACGATCATGGAAAAAGTTACTCGGGCCCGAAAGGCCCTGAATAAGACAAGAACAGCGTGAAACACTACACTAGTTAAGGGATAATCCACTTAACGGAGGTGATCAATGCTGACCACACGAAAGAAATATTCCAAAGAATTCAAAATGGATGCCGTGAGTCTCGTCGCCGATCAGGGCTAGAGCTGCGCTGAGGCAGCCCGAAGCCTGAGTATTCATGCCCCTCTGCTGGGGCAGTGGGTCAAAGAGGCTCAAGCTGGCGAGGGCCAGGCCTTTCGAGGCCATGGTCGATTGACAGGCGAACAGGAAGAACTTCGCCGGCTCAAAGTGGAAAATACGCGCCTGAAGATGGAGAAAGAAATCTTAAAAAAAGCGACGGTATTCTTTGCAGCAGAAACGAAGTGAAATATTCGTTGATCACCCAACAGAAGAATACCTATCCGATTCGCCTGCTGTGTCAGGTACTGGGTGTGAGCCGGTCATGTTATGACCACTACCGGCGTCAGATGGCCAATACACGAGAGGGTGGTGAGCATCGGGACATGCTCGAATGGATCAAGGCAAACGATGAGTTGAGTGATCATAGCTATGGGAGCCGCCGTATGAAGCAAGCGCTGAACGGTCTGGGCTATGCGGTGAGCCGCAATAAGGTCAGGAAAATTGATGCGGGAAGCGGGTGTGGCGGTGCGTCACCGCAAGAAATACACAGTGACGACGAACAGCAAACACAACCACCCGGTGTTTGACAATTTGCTGCAGCGCCAGTTTTCTGTGTCACAGCCCGATCAAGTCTACGCGGCTGACGTCACATACGTGTGGACCCAGGAAGGCTGGGTATACCTCGCCGTGGTCGTAGACCTCTGTTCCAGAAAAGGCAGCCCAGGTCCTCCACCCATCCCACTTATGAAGCTTTTGACCTGGGCAGTAAGCTAGAATGTATTGGCACGGTTCTGTCGCAATTTTCAATTGAGTCACGTTGAGGTATGATCGTCCTCCCAATTTTACGATGAACGAAGGGAGCGAGACGATGGCGGTGAATTTCAAAGGCGCACGGTTCCCACCTGAAGTTATTCTGATGGGTATTCGCTGGTCTGGCGCCTATCCGTTAAGTACCCGCCACGTGGAAGCTTACAGCCCAGGTTATGAGCAAATTGCGTGAGCGAATCCAAAAGTTTTCCACTTGCGCATCTACCAGCTTCGCAAAATGGCTGGACTGGAACCCTTCACTCAAACTGTGATCTTTTCGGAAAAAAGCGAATAAATTCTTCCACCTACTTATGTTATGGTGAAACACAAAGAGCACCTATAACCAAAATCGTAAAATATTTCTTCGCACAAATTGTAAATCTTCAACCTCGGCTCCCAACAACAATACCCAGAATAATCAACCCCAAACCCATAATTTTGAGCGGGGTGATTGTCTCTTGAAATAGCAAACTGCTCAAAATAATAACGAGTACAAAGTTAAGGCTCATGAATGGATACGCATGACTCAAGTCCAATTTTGTCATTGCTGCCATCCACGTCAACGCGGCAAGGAAAGCGGCAAAGAACCCACTCATGACCCATGGATTGAGCAGCAGCCTCGCTAGAAAAAACATTTTCTCAGAAAAAGTTTGGGGAAAGGCACCTGCACCAATAACCTGCCATTTCAGCACAATCTGCCCATACACTGTGAAAGCAATGGTGAGGAAGATGTAAAAATAACTCATGCTTAACCTTTCACAATACCGACAGTGTCTTAAATTACGATTAAATATTTGAGCATGTAGAGGAGAAACAACCAGGGAAATTAAAAGAATAGGAAGGTCCTCTCCGTTGCAATACGTTCCTTCATATTTATTTCTCAAACCTTATATGGTCCCAGAAGTACTCTTTTAAAGAAAAAGAGTACCACCTGAAAATATCAAGCATGAATATAAAGGACCTTTCAAGATATTTTGCCTGCTACAGTTCGATTTCTTTTCAAGAATTAAATAAATGCTATTCCGTAGATTGAGGCAAATAATGCATACCTTCATTCAACAAATTGTCTGTGTACTGCCTAATTATGGTCAGCCACCATTTGACCAGGTAGTTTTATAATTCTTTTTAGAATTTCAGTGTAGCCATTTTCTTTCAGGGTACGGCTTTAATATCAATGGGTCCGCCATCAGGAAAAGAAAATGGTAATTGTTCATGTTCATCCCCAACCTTGCGAAAGTCTTGATAATGAAAATACACAAAGGAAGGAGAAGATTGGAATTCCAAATCTTTTCCATTCATGAGATAGTCCCTAACCACCCCCTTTAACAAATGCTCTAGAGGAAGAATTTGGGAATCATAACCGCCAGGAACATTGGGAAGTTTCACCGCAAACAAAGCAGAATAGGCATTTAGTAAATCATCCGGGGTAACCAGACCACTATTTTCAACAGTGGTACCATTCATTGTCACTCTTGATCCATGATCACCATGAATAATGATAAGGGAATTTTCAAAGATACCTTTTTGCTGCATCTCCGTGAAAAGACTTTCCAACTTACTATAAACACAAGTAAGCTGTTCGTAATACTGCCGGAAATTCTCATCCTTCGCTCCACCTCTAACTTCCACGCCCCAATGCTTGACATTTGACCTTACTGAACAATCTGCATTAAGCGCAAAAGGTTGATGGGGAAGCATCAAATGGGCAAACAGAACGCTACCTTTTGGTAATCCCAAAATCTCTTTCCACACCTGATCCAGAGCCTTCAAGGAATTTAATGTCCATGGATGTATAAGTTTACCCCATGACCATTGAGGCAAGGCAATTCCCATTTGCGCCGCCAATGGAAAGGCTCTTTTGTCATACTGATATTTGGCCCAATGAGATAATATATAGGATGGCTTAACAAAAGACCCCATAAGCAACATTATGCGATCAAATAAAGGTATTCCAACATCTTCCAATCCTTGATGATCCCAAAGGAGATAGCTGGAGCAGGTATCAATTATCTTCACATCACTTCGACAATAGTCGAGATGACTTGACTGCCAAACATTGATGCCATAACCCAGACTTGCCAGATCATTGAAATACTCATTTTCACTAAGTTCAAATCTTTCCCCATTATTATTAGATTTCGACAAGATTCTTGTATCCGAATGCTCAGAATAATTAAACATATAACGGATTGAGTTTTTTGTTAGGTAAAAGTGGCTATAGGCTCCTCCAAAGACTTGAAATCCATAGTTTTGATAAAAATTTTTCACTCTTTCTTTTATCGGTGATGCTTCAAGAGTATTAGAAAGCATCCCTTCAATACCGATATGGGCATCAAGAATAATATGAATGATTCGTGTCGGAAGGTCCCCATTGATGGACCTTGCAATCGGCACCCCTTTTGGTTGTAATGTAATATTCGAGAAAGCTAATTGCCCCAAGGTCACAGCAAAAAAGACAATGAAAACAAGCCCTATAATTTTGTGAGAATTTTCTCTCAAAATACTCATAAAGACTACAATGCTTGCTATTGTTCCAAGTAGCCTTACCCAGGAAAACGCCCTTAACCAGTCTGATTGGAAATCGATAAAAAATAATGTAATTAGACTTGCCGTAATAATCGCCTCAACAACTTTCCCTCCCCACCATCCAACCAAAGAACAAAGGAAAGCAAGAGCGCATAGAATTACTCCAACCCCCCATACGCTTTCTGCTTTCCAATTTGTTTCATGCTCATAAATGAAAAACAGATAGGGAGTTAGAATTATCAAGAACGGCAATAACCGCCTTTCAAATTCCCAAAAACTATTTTTGATGAATTCTTTACCAGAGAGGAAGGAGGAACTATTCACTTTTAACGCCAGGGGATATTTTATTCAAACTATACCAAATCAAAACACGGTCACTTTTTGAAGTTTTTATAGTTTTTAGTATTTGTGCCCGTCCCCGGATAAATTCTAAGCAAGATTCCTCTGTATAAAAAGGAAAGATATCCTCCCGGAAAGCCAAGAGTTTTTGTACCATAGGGTCTTGCTTAGGAACAAATTCGATAATACCTTGGGGGGCCAACTCCATTAGCCAATCTAAAACTTCATTGAGGGGAATGTTTCGGGCGATAGCCAAATGGTGGATTAAAGCTAAAGCAATCAAAGCATCCGCATTAGCTCTGGCCTTAAGGCTAGGACGTTCTTCTCCTCTCCAACCCTGATTGGGTGATGGGTTTGCTGCATCTAAAAATAATAATTGGAAAGGAAGACGGGCTTGTTGAGCCCTGGCAAAACCAGCATCTAATGCTCCTTGGTCAAAGTCAAAACCAACCACATACTTTGCACCAGATTCCAAAGCAGTTACAGAATAATCTCCACTATTACAACCAATATCCCAAAGAATTTGCGGACAAGAAGCTTGAACAAATTCTCGAATAAATTGTTTTTTTATATCAACTTCTTTTAAAGAATAACTATGCTCCTTTGCATAATCCGTCCATACTGTTTTCCCAGTGTCTACAGGAGTTAATTGTTTAATCCAAGACTGCAACTTCTCAAGCATTCCACGAAAGACCTTCTTAGGCAAACCAGCCTGGGACAGCGTATTTTTTTCTATAGAAAGTGAATTATTCAATGTTGATTGATGGAAAATGTCAGGAAGTACTATATGGGTAAGAACTTTCCAATTAAAATAATGGTGCCACCGCAAAAACCGCTTTAAATCTGCAGTAGCAATTCCTTCTTGGGTCCCGCGATACCATGCATTATGAGTTATTCCAAAAAATGCCCTTAATAAGAGCGGATTTAAAAATTGTTCAGAAAACTGGCGATGTCCATCCCAAATTTCACCTACTCTGTACCTTCGAAAAGACAAATGATCAATAAAAATTGGACAAGACCCGTGAAATTGGACATTATACGCAGAAGCATCAGACATGGTAATTTCAAAATCAAGGGCCATTAATTGAATCTTCAAATGAAGGAGGGCTGCTTCCTTAAGAGCAGAGAATGACCATTCATAAGGAAATGAAACCATTGGAAGTAATGGAGCTTCCAATACATACTTGTTTTCCCTTCCAATTCCCACAAGCAATTCTGGTGATACATGCTCATAAGATAAAACGAGTTTTTCCTTGCAAACCTTTTGAAAAAATCCACTAGATTCTACAAAATCAAATTCTGAGGAAAATTCATTAGTCACAGTGCGGAAAATCCGGTCTCCATGGCGATACACCCGTCCACTTGGATCACGAAATGAACCAGCGACTGACACAGGATCAATGCAAGGCTTCATTTTTCTTCCTTATTGTTTGAAACGGATTCGTCTTCTTTTTTGGGTTTAAAAAAACTGACCAACGATTGCCAATAGAGTTTTATGACAAGAATTAACCCTGCCGTTCCCCCAAGCAACAACTGAAGTAGCATACTCCCACTTCCTGGATCGAGGTATGCCATGGCTGGAATAGGAATCAAAAAGACTTCACAAATTACTAATATGAAGAAAAATTGAGCAACTTGTTTCATGAGATTCCTCCCTATAATAAGTTTCAGCAAAAAACTAGGTGTTTATTTATACATAACATTACCAATGAATTTAATCACTAATCCCAACCTAAACGTTTGGTTGCGGAATTTTCCAAAATAATTTCCCCATCAATCTCCTTGGTTTCTTGTGCAATAATATATAAAGGTCGCTTTCTAGTTTCATCGAATAATTTCCCCAAATAAATACCAATTATTCCTAAATTGGCAATAATAACTCCACCAATAAAGTAAATTGAGACAATCGTACTGCTCCATCCAGGACTGAAAGATCCAGAAAAAAGTGCCTCAAGAAATATATAACTTCCAAACAGGAAGGCGCCCGTTAAACAAATAAAGCCAAATTGTATTGACAGTTTCAAGGGTTTATCCGAATATGCCACCAAAATATCCATTGCCAGCTTCAACATTTTCCTGTAAGTATATGTACTTTTTCCAGCAAATCGCTTAGAGTCAGGAATAGAAATATACTCAACCTTGAACCCTAACCAATGCATTAATGGTCCAAAAGACCGCAACTGCTCCCGCATGGAGCAAAATGCCCTCAAAACCTTGGAAGACATTATGCGGTAATTTCTCACTCGTCCATCAAAATGAAACCCAGCTAAATAACTAAAAATTCTGTAAAAGGTTTTTGCCGCAATCTGCTTCAAATAGGGCTCTTCCCGATTAACCCTTCGAAAAACCACAATATCAAATCCCTCAATTGCCTTAGCATAGAGCCGGGGAATCTCTTCTGGTTGATCTTGTAAGTCACAATCCATAACAACGACCCAATGTCCTTTGGCATGATCAAGCCCTGCAGTAATGGCATGATGTTGTCCAAAATTCCGGCTGAGTTGGAAACCTTTAACTCGTTTATTTAACGCTGCACATGAAACAATTTTTTTCCAAGAGTCATCAGTACCACAATCCTCTACATATATCACTTCATACTCAATCTGCATTTTCATTAATGTTTCATGAAGACGCTGATCAAGCTCCGGCAGACATTCCTCCGCCATGTAAACAGGAATGACAACTGAAATAATTGGAACTATTTCCATTTTCGACTGGACCCTTTACTAGGGACTTGCCAGTTTCAATTTTCTTGATCCGCCGACCGGTCCACGTTTGGGAGACAGCGTTAGATGCTTCTTTTCCTTAAAAATATTTCCCAGCCGCCAACAAAAGACCAAAGTAAAAATTTCTTTTTTGGGAAAAGTGCACATTCAATTTTAGCAGGGAGTTTTAACAAATGAGCAAGAATGCAGCGTAACGCATTGGTTTTAAAAGTAAGCTGTACAATTGACGGCCTGGATTTAAGAATAGTTAAGTTTTCGTCAAAAATTTCTGGGAATTTATTCCAGAAATCGGCGCCCATATCATGAATATGGGCAGGATAACCAAAATCAATAGAGTTTACCCATTTCTTCATGGGCATAATGTAAGGAGTCCTTGCATAAAAAAATCCTCCAGGATTCAATAATCCCACTAATTTTTTAATTACTGATTCAACATGTTGGACATGCTCAAGAGATGCGCTAGCAATTACCAGATCAGCTCCACCCTCAATGCTATCAAGACTATTCTTTTTTATTACCTCTATTTGGTTATCTTTTGGATCAACTTTTGACTCCCCATAATCAATAATAGTTAAGGTTATGGGTATTCCCTCACGAATTTTTCGAGCAAGCATTAATCCTAGAGTCCCGTCACCTCCACCGAAATCAAGGATCTTCACGGATGAATAATTACTAAAATTGTCAAAACAAATCACTCTGCCTAAATGTCGCACAAACCTTTCGGGCGAGCTAAAGGTAATATCCATTTCCTCAGCTTGGTTATAAAGGCCATAAAATTGACTAAACGTATCTTTGTAATAATCAGCCAAATATTCCTGTGTGGGAAAATGTGAAGCACTTACCACATAACATCGGGGGCACTTCCGCAAGCTAATGGTAGGATCGGATTGTAATAGTCCCACGACGGGCCTTTCGACAGAAGTCCCACAAATTGGGCAGTCAGAGAATGCTTCAATCTCGTACGATTTGAGATGTCTAGAAATCTTTACAATATTGGGGAGAATTTTCAAAATCAAAACCTCTTTCTTTCCCCTGTTCGTAGTTTGGTTATCCTAACCAGCAAATTACCGATTCATTAATTATCAGGATTGTTGGGGTATTTTTTTAGGTAGCTTTTACAGTATTGCCATTACCCTTGATTTTTTCCAGAGTTTCGATACACTGATCTTCCCCCATCACATCGGACACAGGGTTAAGCTGTCTTCTCGACTACCATCGGGATCTGATGCCCAATCGCAGAGTGTTGTCTCTGCCGATTATAATACGTTTCGATGTATGCAAAGATACTGGATTGGGCTCTACGCCGCGTCACGTACCGCTCGGGGTGAACCAGTTCGACTTTTAGCGTGTGGAAAAAGCTCTCCGTGACGGCATTATCATCGCAGGTGGCTCTGCGCCCCATGCTCCCGCATAGACTATTGTTCCTGATCAATTGCTGATAGCGCTGTGAACCATATTGGCTGCCCCGATCCGAATGAATGATCGTGTTCTTGGGAAAGCCGCGACGGAACAAGGCCATGGTGAGTGCATCGCACACCAATTGGTGTGTCATCTGTCGGTCCATTGACCACCTGACGATAGCTCGTGAATACCGGTCCATCACCACGGCGAGATACAGCCATCCTTCGTCGGTCCAGACAGAGCTGATGTCGCTGGTCCATTTCTGATTAGGCGCCGCTGCGCGAAAGTCCTGCTCGATCAGATCGGGGGCGACCGGTTGTGAGTGCGTCGAGTCGGTGGTCACCTTGAATTTCTTGGCCTGAATCGCTTGCAGTCCCAGCGCGCGCATGCGTCGCGCCACGCGATTTTCGCTGCACATGATGCCCGCATCATGGAGAGCCTTGGCGATTCGGGGCGCTCCATATCGTTGCCGATGCATAGAAAAGATCTCGCGGATCCGCCTATCCAGCATGATATTCGAAAGCAGACAGGCGCTCAGATCCCGCTCTGCCCAGGCATAATAGCCACTTCGGGAGACACCTAATACGCCACACATGAGAGTGACTGGCCAGGCCTTCTTGTGCTCATCGATGAATGGATACCTCATGAGTGGTCCTTGGCAAAGAAGGCCGTGGCTTTTTTTAAGATTTCTCGCTCCATCCGCAACCGACGATTCTCCGTTTCAAGGGCATGAATCCGCTGCTGCTCGGCCGTCCGGTGCCCGTTGCCGGGAAAGGCTTCCCCCTTCGGCCCTCCCAGTTCGACCTTCCAACGCCTGACCAACGTGCCACTCACCCCTAAACTGCGTCCAGCAGCGGCACAACTGTAGCCATGCTCCACCACTAAGGAGACGGCTTCTCGCTTAAATTCCGGACTGTGATGCCTGCGTGATTGTTTCATCTTCCACCTCATTGCGAATCATTATAGAATTCTTAACTCGGTGTCCGATATCCTGGGGGAAGATCAACACCTATGAGCTGTCCCCACAAACCTATTAACATTCTACCAGGAGAAAAGGACCCTACCTGATTTTCACACACTTTTGAATTAAGTTACGTAATGCTCATAATCCAACCTTATCCTGAGAAGTAGGCACAGAGAAAGGCTCTAGCGATTTCAAACACCTAGTCAAGATGAATATTGTTGATTATACTATGAGCGTTAGCTTTTTCTCATTTTTCACTTATGGTGTTACTCATAGAGAAAAAAACTAACAAAATCTCCCTTCCAACTCCATACTAAGGAATGAATAACCAACTCTCTATTGTTTTTCGTTATCCATTTCAAAGATTTTCTTAGTAACCATTAATCTGAAAATCAGCGAAATAATCTCTTTGATTTGACAACATTTTGTGAGTACGTTATCAACATCCACTTTCAAGTTTCCGATTGGCGGCGAGAAGTTTTACAATACAATTCTATTTTGCAAAATGGAAATTATTTCATTCGGACAATGTACTAGAAGAGAGAAGACAATGAGAACTATACTTGTGGATCCTAAAATTCATCCTACCTGGGAGGCTTGCACCTCATGAAACAAAGATTCCAAGAGAATATTTTCTCTGTTAATTCCCCTTCGCAAATTCCATTGGCAGAATTCAATAAAGCCATGGAACGAAATAGTTTTGCATGCATTCGAGGAATTGTCTCCCCGGAGGAAATTGAAATATCATTGAAACTCCTTGCCTCACGTTTTTCAAAAAAAAATGATCATCCAGGTGTGGGCCAAAGCCCTGACCGCGTTCGAACGAATTTCCAAAAATTGAATATCGGCGGTGAATCGCGTTCGCGGTCGAATGATGATGCCAGACTATTTCGAGCCTTCTATAATCCCATTTGGGAAGAAGATATATACAATATGCGAGATGTATTTATCAGGCTCGCAAAAGTACGAAATGTCATTGCTGGACTACCACTTGATTTTGCTACCACAGAAATTGAACCCAATGGCCTCTGGACTGCCGCACGAATTCACCAATACCCTACTGGCGGTGGTTTTTTCCGGAAGCATACAGACTATGTGACCAGTGGTATCACAGACAAAGCCACCGCCGAGTATTATCAATTAATTCTAACAATGACCACAAAAGGCAAAGACTTTCGAGATGGTGGAGCATTTGTTGAGAAGGATGGAGAGCGAATTATGTTGGAAGATTACTTTGGTCTCGGCGATATTCTTGGCCTATGATGGACGCACGGTCCATGGTGTTGAAGATATTGATCCCCACCTTCCCCTCGACTTAGATACTCTGAACGGTCGAATTGGTGCTTTTGCAACCCTCTTTAAAGTTATGTAAAAAGAATACCTTTTGTGCTCGTTTATTCTTGAGGAATTGAAAGAGGGGGACGGGAACGCTCAACCAAGGAAGAACTTTTGATTTACACCTATATTTTCAAGGGAGATGAAGCCCTTACTTTATGAATTTCAATAATTTGAAGGTCACTTCCATAGTTTTTATGAATTAGCGTTTGTGCATTGACCGTAAGATTATCCCCCAATTCCACATCATTTACCACTGTTGAGTTTAATCCCAGAAAGTTATTCTTCCCAAGTCTGACATTTCCCCCAAGCACACAAGAAGCAGCTAAAAAATTATTATCCCCAATAGAACAATCTTCTCCAACTACGACTCCAATATCAACATAACAGACGGCCCCTAAAGTTACGCCTTGGTCGATTACCGCCCGAGCCATAATAATGACACCTTGTCCCAATCTTGTATTGCTTTCAATATAAGCTTCCGGATGAATTACTTGAAATAAACCATAGCCCTGCTTGACGGTTTTCAGGTAGGCTAAATACCTCCCCTCCATATTGCTATACCCTATTGCAAAGACAATCTTTACCTGATCAGGTGGGAATTTTTCAAGAAAATTGCCTGATTGAAACCCACCCAAGCAACACGCATCATCAATAATTCTTTCCCCCTTCTGAATGGTATCATCCAAAAATCCTATTATTCGCGTGGAATGAGAATGATAGTTTTTGACATGATAATAGACTTGCTTGCCTAATTTCCCCGCCCCATAAATTACTAACGATTCCATTTCTTTCTATGAGTTGCTATTGATAAATTTGATGATAGCATCGGTACTAGAATAAAGCTTGGCAATATCATCTTGGGAGAATTCAATATCCAGCTCTCGTTCTAATTCAAAAATTAATTCAACATGAGTTAGAGAATCCCATGCTTCAAGTGAAATGACGCTATGACACTGTCTATCCATGGGCCCACCCATAACACTTTCAAAAATTTTCCAAAATATTTCTATTTTATCCACTCCGTTTGAGTTCATTTCAAAAATTCCAGTTTTTCTCTAGTTCATAGGTCAAATTTTTTTTATCAACGGGAACCATACTTCTCTCTTTTATAATGCAGAACATCTCAAATTTTTATTTGAAGGCTTATTCCAGGAATAGAATTGCCTAAATATGGTTTCCGGCTAAGAAACTTCCAGGAAGCTTCTCACTTTCTCAGGCCAACAGGAAACTTCCACCCCATGTTGGCAATATAATGCGAAGGCTAACCTTTCCATGCCAATGCCGATACAACCTGAATGGGCGAGAGAACCACTAGGAACTTTAATTTCAAAAGCGCTAGAGAACATATCCATATGGTAATTAATCGATCCAACTGCAAGATCTTTTTTTTGATGCGGGATAGCGGCAAGAAGCTCATATTTTAAATTATTCGAATTTTGAAAAACCGATTTCATGGCCGCCTTATTCATGAAAAATGGATCATTGGCAGTTTCGATTTTACAATTCAAATGCAAGGAAGATAAGAATTCGGAAAGTTTATCTATGAGTATCTGGCGACTCTCAAGAGCAAACCTCTTTTCCCCAACAAACATGATATCCCGGACGGTGAAATTGGTGAGTCGATCTAATTGCTTCGTTGGTGAATTTTCATTTCGAAACACTTTATTGTAGCAGGTGTAAAACGCATTTGGCTGATCACGCGTTCCTGCCAAGCTATAATAACAACAGTCGCAGACTGCAGACTCAAGCCCATAGCTGGATTTCTCAAAAAGAGAATCCATTTCAATGGTAGTATAGGGTTTGTCTTTAGAATATTTCTCAGCAAATTTTTTCCGTACCTCAAATTCATTTTTTACTGTAGCACACAAAATGACCTGTTGAGGGAACTCAAAAAAATAGTTTATTTTTTTATAGAGATCTATTGGCCAAACTGTCGGATATTCTTGTTCAATAGCATTTAATTCATCAGCCGTTCTTTTAATTTGTCGATTTATTGCATGAAACACCTTCAAAAATAAACCCTGAAAGGCGAAAAACCCATCTGCGATCCTTATAACATCCTTGATTTTTTCCAGTTCAGGCTGGGGGTCACCCCCAAATTGAATAGAAGGTCGATTTTCAAAAATTATCTCTTTATTAATACTTTTTGAAATAAAGATCGCCTGATCAATGGATTTTTGTAATTCAACCTGATGAATACTTTCCTTATACAGTACACATATTTGGGATTCGGTAAAAGTTATTGACTCGATATTTAGGCTCTCTTTGAGATACCTCACAATAAACTCTTTTTGCCTATCATCTAAAATTTTATCAGACTTGAGTTGAAATTCTTTCATACCTGATCACCCACCGACCTCATGCCCTTATGCACCATTAATTTTAAAAGAAACTCCACTCAATATGCTCTTCCGTTTTTTCTTAAATTTCCCTAGGGAACCTGACCCACTAACCATGAACAAGACTACACTATTTTCCGTGGCAAACTATAAAAACACGAGGTTGCGACTGAAGGTGCATTAATTAGTTATTTATTTTCATACGCCGGGAGCCCCAAATATAATCCCCAGCCGACGGCCCTACCATGAATAATAAATCCAGAACAGAAACGTAGTGATCAAAGGGATCTGAAATTTGGGGATATTCGGGATATCCAGAATAATCGTGAAATCGCAACGAAATTTTTGCGTCTGCAAATTTCTCAGGAACAATGTAGGCTTTCGCTGAAGGTCCAGACACATAACCCAGCCCCCCTACGGCTTTCACTAATGCTATGAGTTTATCATCCTTATCCCCCCCCACTCCAAGATCGACAGAATTGACAAATTTGGTATTGATTCCCAGCCACTCTGATAATTGGCAGGTAAGCTTGCGATTCAATTCCGAGAGATATAGATTGGGCTCTTCAAAAATTTTTTCGAGGGAAGGAAAATATAATTCAAAATACGGGGCTTTCCCATAGCTATGCTTCAATGTAGTTAAATGTTTTTTCCTCCATGATTGGGAGTTATCGATTAATGCTTCACAAATTAATTGGTTGCGACCCCCCAAGACCGGAAGCACTAGCCATTTAGACTCCCCATTGGACATTTTTATTCGATTTCGATTGCGCCAATCCCTAGTAGTATATTGCGTGTCGTCAAGAAAGATAAAAATATTGACATCATTAATGATGTCAAAATAGCCTTTCCAGGGAATAAAGCAAGACTGGATGATGGCAACTTGGGTCATATAGAGGAATAGGGTGTTTGCATGAAGAAGGGATCAATTTCAAAAAATTCCAATATTCACATTGCCAAAATTCCCTTGATTAGAAATTCCAGTAGGCATAGACGAGAAGGCTTTGCGATATTTCCTCCCATTTTCTATTTACTATTTGACAGTAGCTACTAACGTGATTGCCTTATTTGCTTTATGAATTTTTGATTCCCAGAAGGTTTGCAATATACGAACAACTCTCTCCAATTCCGTTTCAGTCATTTCATAATAGAATGGAAGTCGCAAAAGACGTCCACTAAATTGTTCGGTGATAGGAAGGTCTCCTTCGTGATATCCGAAACTTTGGCCCATTGGAGAAGTATGTAAAGGAATGAAATGAAAAACAGACTGAATACCGTTTTGTTTCAAAAAGGCCATTAGGCCATCCCGAATCTCTCTGTCAGGAAGAATAATGTAAAACATATGGTAATTACTCTCACAGTCTTCAGGAATATGCGGAAGGCTTAGGAGTCCCTGTATCTGTAAGGGTTTCAATAGGGTTCGATACTGCTTGTAAATATTCTTCCGGCGTTCGGAAATCACACTCATCATTTCCAATTGTGCATACAGGAATGCACAAGCGAGTTCACTGGGGACATAGGAGGATCCGATATCAACCCATGTGTACTTATCAACCTCCCCTCTAAAGAATTCACTTCGATTCGTCCCCTTGTCCCGAATAATCTCGGCCCGCCTAATCATTCCCGGTTCGTTGATGCAGAGTGCCCCCCCTTCACCACAAATATAATTTTTCGTCTCATGAAAACTGTAGGTACCCAAATGTCCAATCGAACCTAATGCTCGCCCGTTATAATATGCCCCAACACCTTGAGCCGCATCTTCCATGACCAAAAGGTTATGCTTTTTAGCAATAGCCATTATTCGGTCCATTTCGCACCCAATCCCGGCATAATGAACAGCCAAAATTGCTTTGGTCTTATTGGTAATAGCCCTCTCAATAAGATTTTCATTGATATTAAGCGTGTCTTCCCTCACATCCACAAAGACAGGCTTCGCCCCAACTCTTACTAGCGCATTGGCGCAGGAAACAAACGTATAAGAAGGAAGAATCACCTCATCTCCTGGTCCAAGCTCACAGAGTATTGCCGCCATTTCGAGCGCTGCGGTACAAGAAGGAGTCATAAGGACTTTGTGTATACCAAATCGTTCTTCTAATAAACGCGAACATTGCTGAGTGAAATACCCATCACCAGCTAAATTCCCCATTGTCACTGCTTGTGCTATATAATAAAGCTCTTTTCCAGCGACAAACGGTTTATTGAATGGTATTTTCTTTTCCATTTTCATTTCTCCATTTATAGGAAAAGCCCTTTTCGAAAATTTTCTTTGCGTTTGCTTTAACTCGTGTTGGCAATTTCTTGTTTTACAATATCATCTTGCAAATACTTGCCATAATCACTCTTGAGCGGAGTGGCAAGAGCATCTAATTGCTCCGCTGAAATAAACCCTTTTCGATAGGCCACTTCTTCGATACAGGCGATCCGCATGCCTTGCCGGGACTGCACAACTTCAACAAAATTGGTGGCCTCTAGCAGGGAGGCTTCAGTTCCCATATCAAGCCAAGCAAAGCCACGGCCAAAATGTTCTGCATAGAGTTGACCTCGCCCCCAATAATCTAAATTGACATCCGTAATTTCTAACTCACCCCGGGCCGAAGGCTTGAGGTTTTCGGCAATAGTTACCACCTGATTATCGAAGAAGTATAAGCCTGTAACCGCTGAATTTGAACGAGGTCTTTGAGGTTTCTCTTCCAGGGAAATTACTCTTCCCTGTTGATTAAACTCCGCTACCCCATATCGTTGCGGATCCTTCACACCATAGGTAAAAATTGTGGCGCCGTGCTCCCGTGACACGGCTCGGTCTAGCTTCTCTTGAAAGCCTTGTCCAAAATATAAGTTATCTCCCAAAATCAACGCCACATGATCATTGCCAATAAATTCTCGACCAATCAAAAAAGCCTGAGCTAGTCCACCGGGTGTTGGCTGAATAGCATATGTAATGGAAATTCCGAATTGCCCTCCATCACCTAACAACTGTTTAAACCCTTCAATATCGGTGGGAGTTGAAATTACCAGAACCTGGCGTGTACCGGCAATCATCAGCACCGACAGGGGATAATAGATCATTGGCTTATCGTATACCGGCAAGAGTTGCTTGCTCACCACTTTGGTCATCGGGTACAGGCGCGTACCTGAACCGCCCGCCAAAATAATGCCCTTTTGGAAGAAACTCATGAATAGCCCCCAATGATTATGCCACCAGTTCA
>CAWDGE010000002.1:0-448849 GCA_963801755.1 uncultured Nitrospirales bacterium
TTCACGTATTGGTGAAAGCGCTCCGTGAGAAACGGCAGATTTTTGATGTCGGAATAATCTTTTAAGAGCGTATCGATTTTGGAGATGCGGAGGGTGGTGGAAGGATGCGTGGTGAAAAACTTGGACTCCACATGCCCTTCTTCTTTGGCCAATGTCTGCAGATAATCTTCCAGTCCTTGCGGGTTATAGCCTGCCCGGTAGGCATAGTCTACGCCAACCACGTCGGCTTCAAATTCTTTGTCTTTGTCCAGACCTTTCGTGAACAAGAGGTCGGTCATTTCATCGATGACACTGGAGAACATTGCCGGATCCTTTTTCATGGCGGTGAGGGTCAGTTCCGAGACACTGCCCATCAGGGCTCCCCGGCGAATGGTTTCCAGCATGTGTTGTTTGGTGACATGCGCAACCTCATGGGCCAGCACGCCGGCTAACTCGGCTTCGTTGTTCTAGCGTCTTCAGGAGGCCGACGGTGATGAAGATATAGCCACCGGGAGCGGCAAACGCATTCTGATCCGGACTATTGAGAATGGCGAAATGGTAGTTCAGGGTCGGCCGGTCCGATACCTCAGCCACCGTCTTTCCCACCAGATTGATATAGCGCGTCCAGTCTGGATTGGAATATTCACCGCCGAACCGGCTGAACGCTTCGACCGCGACGGCCTCTCCTAACGTGATTTCTTCTTCCAGTCCGATTGGTTCCAAGGCCTGGGCGACGCCGACCCCTTTTTTGAACAGATCGATTTTATTTTTTTTGATGCCAAATGCCTCGCCCAGACCCTGAATTAAATCAGGGGATTCTTCGGTGGATTTATTTTGAGCCGGTGAAGATTGTTGCTTTTTGGGCGCCGGTGCCAGCAGGTCGTCAAAGAACCCACTGAACCCCATGCTAGGAAAGACGAGACACAGGATGCCAAGACCTACGACGGTTCTGACTCTATTCATTGGACACCTCCTGAAAATTCTCCTAAGTTCCCAACTTTTTTGAACTGCATCAATTCATCCGGTGGAAGGGAAAAGGCTTCCATGCGATCCACGGCATCGCGGTGTTCCTGCTTAATATTTTTGGCTTTGGCATATTGTTCGGTGGATTCTTTGAGGCCTCGAATACTGCCTCCCGCCCTGGATTCACGGGCGGCAAAGGTCTTTCGACCCGTGAGGTCTGAGAGGCCAAGCCCGCCACCACCCGTGGAAGGCTTCTCTTCTGTCAGCCGGAATTTAAACACCCAGCCGGTTTTTCCTGTGGTCGTTTTGACTTTGGCGAGTCGACCTTCTTCGGCTAGCACGGTGACGGCATCTCCCAGCGCCAGGGTGGCGATGACCGCAGAGGTCGGAGATTTCTCCGCATTAACTTTGACGTCATCCTGTTTGGCGTAAAGTGTGGCCGCCCAATTAGTTGTTGGAAACATCCAGGCAGCCAACGTGAGGAAGACGACTCCGAAGATAACTCGAGCGATACGGTCTGGCATGAGGCCCCCTTTCAGCGTGAGAATAGGGCGTGATTTAAGGACAATTGAATATTCAGATTTTCACCTTGTTTTAATCACCGCTATATCATGAGTGTGACAAGTGAAACTAATGAGGGAGGGTTCAAAAAGGCCGTCCAGTCCTGTCCTGAGGCCCCTCGAAGGGAAGGCCGCAGTATTGCTTGCCACGTCCGGTAGGCGTAACCTTTGTTGGCACGCGGAGCGTACATGTGGGTACGTGAGCATGACAAAGGGGCGAGAACGCCGGTGGCGGCTTTTTTCAACACTCCCATTACTGATAGTCTCCGATTAAGCTGAACCCGGCCCAATATGATGGGTGAGGAAAATCTTTTTTGACGAGGAGTTGTGCTTGTCGCAAACTTTTCGCTTTATTCGCCATGACGTAATTCCGGTAAAAATGTTTCATGAGCACCGAGGTGGAGAGATCATCTACCCGCCACAGGGCGGACACCAGGGCATGGGTGCCGGCATAGACAAATGCGCGATTCAGGCCGATGAGCTCTCCGGCTTCCAGTTTACCCAGGCCCGTTTGGCAGGCGCTTAACGTCACCAGGTCCGCGTTCAATTCCAAACCGAAAATCTCCTTGACGGTCAGTCGGCGGTTTTCCGGGTTTTCTGAAGCCAGCCAGAGTGAAGACAACAGTGGATTGCCCTCATCGAATTCCCCGTGGGCCGCTAAATGGATGATGCCATATCGGGAGATATTCTTCACCACCCATTCTTTCGTGGCTTTCGTTCCGGTCAGAATATCCATATTGGGATAATTCCATTTGATGCTTTGGGCCTCTAATTCGGCCAGTGGAAGATCGTAATTGAAATTTCCTAAATCCGGATTTCCGATCGCGAGGACTTTGTCATTCTTGACAGCCTGACGTCTGGCAAAGGTGAATTGGAAGACACTAGCCGAGGGTGCGTAAAAGAGCGGAATCTCATCCACCAGATAAGCCGGACCGTGTTTGAGTGCGGCGAAGGAGAGAAAGTGTAAAGGGCCATCGGGAATAATTCCCAAATACTCCAGGTTTTTGATGTCCGGTTCAACAGGTTGAATCAGAGACACATAGAGTTTCTGTAATTCATCATCAACCGGATCCAGGTGCTGAACGAGTTGCCGATAGCGGGTCACCAGGCGGGTGAGGTCTTCCTCCTTCGCTGAAACCGTTTTAAAGATGGTTCGCTCTTTCGTGATGAGCCACAGGTAGAGCTGGTCTTTTGTCAAAAAGTAGGTGAGCAGTCCCACCCGAGGCGCCAGGAGCTGTTGCACGCCCTCCAGATTGAGCGGATCCACGGAAACAAAACTGCTGAGACCTGGATTCTGTTGTTTAACCTCCAGGATGGCCTCTTCATACAGGGCCTTTGTATTGCGATACCGTTCCTGAAGGTCGGCAGGCGGCTCCTCATACGATCCCAGTTCCGATTTGAGCGAATTCACCGTGGAAGCCATCGTGTTGATTTTTGTCCAGGTTTCCTGATCACCTTGGTTTTTGAACGAAAGCTTTTGGTTACCCAGCAGGTCGATAAAACTTCTGGATCGGGAGCGTTCTAAAAAGTTAAAGGCGTCATCGGTCCGGTTCATCGTGATGAGCAGGGTGATGATGTCCCGGTACAGATCCAGTTTGTTCCTCTGGAAACTATTGCGGAGTTCATCGATTTTTAGAGCGGCCCGCATGCCTTCCACCACCTCGACGCCTTTGGTAAACCAGGTCAGGGCGTCCGGGAGCTTTCCCTCCTCCCTCAACAGCGTGGCCTTGCCCGCTGCCGCGCGCCATTCCACTTCCTTGATGCCGTACCGCTGAGAGATCTCATGCGCCCGCTCGTAATAGCCAAGGGCCTGTTCGGGTCGCAGCAGAGCCTTATTGACATTGCCCAGTTCTAACAAGGCCTTGACCCAATTGATGACATTGTTGATCTCGGCGCTGATCTGCTCGGCTTTGAGGAAATGCCCTTCGGCTTCTTCCAACTGTCCCAGGGCCAGTAAGGAGATCCCAATATTCCGATGGTCGTAGCCTAAACCCCATTGGCTTTTGAGGGACTCGTCTAGCGTTTTCGCCTGTTGAAAATAGTCCAGCGCGGTGGCATGGTCGCCCCGTTGCCGGTAGATCAAGCCAAGATTGTTCAGTGAAGAGGCTAACTCGGTTTGAATATTGGAAGACCGGCTGAGCGTGACCGCGTCCTGTAAATGGACGAGTCCTTTGTCGGTGTCATTGAGTGTCCAGTAGATCAGCCCGCGGGTATTTTTCACCATAATACGTAATTGCGGGTCATTGGCCTGTTCGGCTTTTTTGTCTGCCTGGGTTAAGAGTTGAAAGGCCGTTTGATAGTTCCCTTGGAACCAGGCCACATTGGCAAGGTAGAGGTCGCCCGTCGTGAGGAGCTTGGGGTCATCTAATTCCTTCGCAATGGACAGGGCTTGGTGGTAGCGTTCCGCGGCCTGGTCGAACAGGCCGACTTTTTCATAGGTCAGTCCCACTTCATACAGCGTTTCGGCTTCTCCCTGCGGACCGCCTTGTTCCTGATACAGCTTCAGAGCGGCCAGAAAGTTTTCCCGGGCTTTCTCGTACCGGCCCAATCGAAGGTAATAAATACGCCCGATTCGACGGTATTGAAACGCCGTGTGGCCCATTTCCCCGATTTCCTGATAGAGGGAAAACGACTGGTTGAATTGTTCCAGGGCTTCCGAATAGGCACCCATGTTTTCACGGACAATGCCCAATGTGGCCATGCCTTCTGCGAGGCGATCAAGCTCGTCGCCCTGTTCCCAGATCTGGTTGGCCTGTTCGAGGTGCTTCACGGCGATGTCGAAATGTTCGAGACGGGAATGCAGGATGCCCAATCGATATTCCGCCTCGGCTCGCTCGCTGGTAGGGGTTGCCGGTGTGAGGGAATCCAGTAGCTTCTGTTGAAAGAAGATCCCCTTTTCATAATCGTTGACTTCAAAGGCGGTTTCGACGGCCAGGGTGATGAGTTCCTTGAAGTCCTGTCGTCTTTTTGCATACTCGATAAGGGCGAGTGCATGTTCGATGTGCAGGAGGGAGGAAGGAAAGTCTTTCGTCTCAAATGCGTGAATGGCCTCTGCCACTTCCTGGTCGTAGATGGAGGCGGCATATTCCTGACGTTCGTCCGGACCCATGCCGGCAAATCCATAGTGGCGGAAAGGATAGGTGTCCCGTGTCCGGTCCCCAGATATCCTTTGATGCGGCCATGACGGCTTCATCGGGAGGAAGCGTATTGAGATGCGTGAGATATTGATTCAGAAATCTGGTGGCGGTTTGTGAATCGATCGGTGTCCGGCTCACGATGACATGAGGAAACCCGGCGCGCAGGAGAGAGGAAATCAGCACCCATGGGGAAGGCGACGAGGAGGGGATACCGCCGAAGAGCAGGATCGAATGATGTTGACTGCCGGCAAAATCGAGCACGGAAACAAATTCTCGAACATTCTGAGCTTCCTGTACCTCAAAGGCGAACCTCTCCGGATTTTTTATAAACGCGGCAATGTTGGTGTGGGTGGCCAGCGGATGGTCGTGAGCCTCGACCCCGCTAAATTGTTGGAGGACAAATGGAATTTCTCCCGCACTCGAAGGCGTGGAAGGGAGAAATGTGTTTGGGGTGGTGATGTGAGAAAAAAAGAGGCTGCGCTGATGATAGCCATTCAAGAAATCATAGAAGTTGCTGACCCACGTGAGCGGTTTCTGATCGAGCGTCAGTGAAGGAAGGCTGGATTCCAGTTCCTGTGGCATCGCCACATAGGCGGAGGCCGATTGTTTGAGCCGTTTGTGAAATTCTTTATCCCCCGTGACCCCTTTTTCTGTGACCACCAGAGGACTGTAATGGAGCGTATCCCCATTATGAACAAAGCCATGATAGCCCTGGATCCCTTTGAGAATTTTCAGGTAGGGGTGTTGCGCGTCAACTCCCAAAAATATCAGGTCCCTGGTCGGAGGATAGGCCCAGAAGGAGGCGGTGGCCCAGGGAAATTCTTCAAACAGGGCATAGAGTGTGTCCTGGAGAGCAGGAGCCAGTTCCTCAATGGCCGCGACGTTCCCGTGAGTTCTGGCTTGCCGGAGTTCCCCGAGCAACGATTGTAACTCAGGTTCATAGTCTCCCAAGCCTTTGAGGAAGACGTCCTCTCCAAGGGCTTCATAGACGGCGCTGGTCATTTGTCGAATGCTCAATTGCTCCGCCACCGTAAAGGCGTCGTCGGGCCGGCCTTCTTCAATCAATTGGTCAATCGAGAGCTGAATCAGACGTTCGTATGCGGGCCAGGTGTTGGTCTGACCCGTTGGGGGGTCGGTTTGCGCGGGGAAACGAAGGACGGCCTCAACGGATTGGGTGAGAAACTTCTTCCGAATGAGGGGATCAGCGACCTCTTCGGCTTGAGATAGATACCACAGCCAGCTATTGGGCGATTGCCGGTCGTCCACCAGTTTGAGTAAGTCGTCCTGAATCCGGAGATAGACCTGAGCCTGATCCGATGTTCGTGCCAATTCGGCCTGGTTCAACTTCACCAGAAATTGAGCGGGCAGACGTTCAGAATCTGAAAATAGGGCCGGCTTCTGTAGGAGCGAATCGGCCTTTTGATAAAACGACCACGGAAGTGTCCTGGTGGTGAACTGCTCATGCATGCGTTGGACGGCCTCAGCCGGCTTGAGGCGTTGGTCCGGCGATGGTTCGGGAAGAAGGGACAGGAGCATGGCGGTGTTGGTGAGGGTGAAGAACAGATTGCGGTCTTCATAGTTTCGTTGCTGGAGATCCTGAATGCCCGAGGTGATGGCCTCCACCAGGCTGTGGTCCGGGGTGTGGCCTTGTAAGAGGCTTTCGACGGCCAATGTCGACAGGTTATAGATGTTGACGCTGGTCCCGAATGGGATATTCAACGTCCGGGTGTCGTTCAAGGATTGACGAAAGGACTCCATCGCCTGCTCAGGTTCATCTAATTGGTGGGAAAGCACGCCCAGTCGATTCAGGACAATGGCTTTTTCTGTCAGAGCTGCCGCATCCTGAGTAGCCGGCGCCACCTGATTGAGGAGAGCGAGTTTTTTGCGATAAAAATCTCGAGCGGGACCCGGTTCGTCTAGTTGCTCATAGGTGCTGGCGATATAACTGAACATGAGCTTTTGTTCGCCCATCCGATCGAACCCGCTGGCCGCTTGAGACCCGCCTTCATTGAGGGCCACATTCACATTGAACAGGCCTGGTCCTTTGGAAAAAGTTTTCCCGCCGCCTGTGGTGAGGTGGTCCAGGCTGGTAAAGTAACTGCCCAAAGCCTGTTTGAGTTCCTCGCGTCCACCGGATTCGCTGGCGCGGCTCAGATTAAACAGGTTGACCCCGATATTTCTCTGAAGCAATGTGACATTTTGTTCCTGCCCTAACTCACGGTTGAGGATCAAGGCCCGGGAGAATGCTTCGATGGCTTTGGCATATTGTCCGATGTCCTGATGGGACAATCCCATGCGTTCCAGGATTTCGGCCTGCAGGTTTGGCTGCTCGGGAGGCACGTTCCGTAACGCCAACTGATATTGGACCAACGATTCCTCGGTGCGCCCTGCTTTAAAACAGGCTTCTCCATAATTTTTGCGATAGAGCCATTCCGTGATGGTTTCACCGGACGGAGCGTATTGTTCTTCCCGTTGCCGGTAATGCCGATAGGCTTCACGGGCGTTCGAGAGAGCCAGGTAGGTATTCCCTAAATTCAGGAGCAGCTGGGATTCCACGTCGGGAAAGCGACCGGCATCGTTGATCTCCAATGCGATGCGATACTCCTGCTCGGCCTTCTCAAGGAATCCTTTGTTGCCGGACGTTCGTTCGGTTTGTTCGTAGGCCCATCCCAGGGTTTGGTGGACATACCCCATAGCGGGATCTTTTTTCATGGCACGTTGGAGGAGGCGGATCACGAACGGGAGGTCGGGCGGTTCGGCATAGGACAACGCCAGGGCCTGGCCATACTGATAGACCGCGTGATCTGGATGGGTCTTGACTAAAGTGGTATACCAGGCCTGGACCTCCGCCGTGTCTTTGAGCATGACTTTGGTTTCAATATAGGCCCGATGGGCTTCCACGGATTCGGGATATTGGTCGATGAGGTGTTTCAGCGATTTGGCGGCGATGCGGGTCTCCCCCACCTTCCGGTCTTTCAAGGCTTTTTTTACCAATTGCAAAATGAGAAGGCTTTTGGTTCCTTCGAGTTCAGTCTGATTCTCTCCGGGAAATTGACTCAAGGCGGCATAGGTATCCGCGGCTTCCTGGTACCGTTCCGATTCTGAAAGGATTGTGGCCTTTTTTCGATAGGCTTGGATGACTAGTTCGTTGGGAAGGTCGGGAACCGAGACAATGAAATCCAGAGTTTCCAGAGCGGACAGTTGTTCTCCCTGTTCGTGATAGAGATCGGCGATGGTTAAGCGGGCGGTGGCGATCAAGACGGGAAGGTCAGGATGCTGAGGGATGATCCTGTTCAAGGCCGTGATGCGCTCACGTTCGGTTTCACCTTGCTGGGAGAGCATCACGACCTTTTGGATAGCACGTTTGCCCCAGGAGGAACGCTCGCCAAATAATCGGATGACATCCACGAATACGCGGATTACATTGGGGGCGTCTCCTAGAATCCGATAGGCTTCCCCTCTGGTGAAGAGACCCTTGGCCCGAATCTCTTTGTTGCGCAGGTCTTCGACTTTAACGAGGTACTCCAAGGCTGTAAGGGGATCGTCCGCATAGAGGTAGAGCCGTCCGGCTTCAATCAGGGCTTGACCGTACACCTCATCCATGTCCCGGTGCTCCTGCCCGATGGTGAGGAGATCAGACGCGCCTGTGGTGACCAGCCGGCGTCTAGCCGCCGAGCTGATGTTCTGAGACTGCTCCTGGACCCGTAAGACGATGGTATGTATCCGGGCCAACGCGCCGGTCCGTCCTGGTTGGCTTGTGTAGGGCTCCAAGGATTCGCGGGCCGCAAGAAAATTTCCTTCCTGTGTCTGTGTCTCGGCGAGGGAAAAATCAAATTCCGCTCGTGCGTCAGGAGGTTGTTGTGACAACAGATTGTGAGAAATATTTCCCAGGACCAAGAGCGCGAGATCCAGTTGCCCGTGATCCTGATACGAGGCGGCCAGCGTTTTGGCGTGATCGAGGTCGACGTAATCCCTGAGAAACGCGGGGATGTCCATCCGGAAAATATCTCCGGCTTTCAGATCGGAGTAATAGAGAAAATCCCCCGACACGGCAGGGTAAATGTGAAATTTGTGCGACGGAGTGATCCGATAGAGTCTTTGGAGTTGAGCCTGTTGCGGGTCCCAAAGTCTCATCCAAATGGACGATTCATCATCGGTATCAACCAGCCCGTCATCATTAGTGTCCCGGTCATATCGGGTAAACACCAGGGGGCGAGTCGTGATGAGGTCAACGGGGTGGTGGTCCAAGGCAGGCCAGAGATCCAGGACATTCCCGTCCTGGTCGAATGAGGTGGAGCTGTTGTCCTGGAGATTCAATAAAGTTAGATGAGCACCATTGGAATACAGGAGCTGTCCCTGACCATTCACGGAAAAGCTGGTGGCATGGGATACGACCAATTCTTCAGACTGGTTCGAAAAGGATTTCCGGTAGATGGCGGAGGTGTTGTGAAGCGGGTCGCTTTTGAGATAGAAAAATCCCTGTCCTTCTTGATCCCACTGAGGAGAACCATCGCCGCTGGTTAAATCCGTCAGGCGTTGCTCCTCACGGGTAATCAGATCCAGGAGGTACACATCACCGCGGGGATCGGATTTATGCGACACATATAAGAGTCGGGTGCCATCCCGGTTCAAGGCTGGTTCCTGATCACTGGCCGGGTGGGTGGTCATTTGTCGGGGAAGGGTAAGGGCGGAACTCTTGAGGGTTTGGACCCAGATATCCAGACTGCCGGAACGGGCAGACACGAAGGCAAGCGTCTGTCCATCCATGGAGACAGACGGTTGATAATCCAGGGCAGGGTGAGTGGTCAGGCGTTCAGGTGTCGCAGCGAGAGCGGGTAGGGAGGAGCACAAGACTCCTACCAAACCCGAGAAGCCCATAAAGCACCATAGGGCTCCGTAAAACTGAAATGATTTTCTCTCTCTTCTTCCTGATGTTCTCTCTTGGGCATCTTGGGAAGGGTGAGAAAGAGGATTACCTCGCATCGTGTAGTGTTGAGCTAGTGTGTGGCGTCTTTTTGAGTCCATGTCCCATTGTCCAGTTGGATTCGTTCTCCCTTGAGCGCTTTATCCCGATTGAGTGCGGCAAACATTTTGTGGACCCGTGGTAATTCTGAGGGTGTCAGGGTCTCGTTGGTCTCAATGATCCGGCTCATGATGGCGAGACGATCCTCATTCTCCTCCTTAATTAAGTTCTCAACAAACGCTCGATCGTCGGGTTGGACTTTTTCCGGCTCCAGGAGGGTGATGCCACCTTCATTATTTTCTCCGATAATTCCCAGGGATTTATAGCGATTGAGGTCATCTTTGTTGAAGGACACTCGTTGGAGGGCACGCACGACGTCTTTTTTCCCTGGAGGAAGTTCCTGGGTCTGTTTCAATTTCCCCTTCGGATCGATATAGCGAACCGACGCCACCAGCATGACTTGCTGATTGAGTTCTTGATACGTGCCCAGCACCTGGTTTTCCAAGGCCGTGCGTTCATCAACCACGGTCACCCCTACCAGGGGACCGCCGCACGCTGTGAGGAATACAAGAAGGAGAGTCAACATGACCGGGGAGAGGGGATTGATAAAGGACGTGTGTACACTCGTGTGAGGTTGCAATAGGAAATAAGACATAACTAATCGATTCCTTATGAGGATAGGGTCTTCTTTATCTTATCAAATTCCAGAAAGCCGCTGAAGAAAAATCTCCACGTGCAGTGAAGGATCTGAACCCAGCCCAACCAGGCCTAGGCTCAGCTCGATGCTTCGTGGGCCTGCCCTGAGCGGAGTCGAAGGGGCTCAGCATGGCAATGATCATACTAGCTTCTTAAGGTTATCGCTTCTGATTTCTTATGGAAACACGATCTCCCCTTCGGGAGTAAACGAATAGGTATCGGCTCCTATCCATTCCAACACCTTTGCCAGGTCTTCCGAACTGGGATGGAGGCCTGGAGTTTTCCTTGGAATCCCAGAGGGAGGGGCCATTGGCTGAGAGCAGCGGGCTGAAGAATCTTTCCTACGGTTCGCCGGGGCGGTGTGGTCCGGTACCGTACGTCACTCATCCTTCGTCAGTGGTGCGTCATGGTTTCCCTTAAATGGTGCTTGCGCAGGAGATAGGGCAGATTTCTGGGATCGACCTGAAGCATGGTCGCGGCCCGCCGCATGATCCCGTTCGCGCGCACAAGCGCTTCCAGGATGATTTCTTTTTCAAGCAGCGTAAGTTTTACTCTTAAACCCTGTTCTATGGCAGCCTCATGTGTGCTTGCCATCACGCCAGGTTTTGCCAAGTTTATGGGTAGACTTGATGGAGAGATGGTTGATCCGTTCTCAACGATGACGGCATGTTCGATCGCGTTTTCGAGCTCCCTCGCATTACCGGGCCAGTCATGTTGGAGCAAGAGTGTGAGAGTTTCCGGCGTGAGAGAAGAAAGTTTTTTACCGATCGCCTGGGCGTATCGCTTAAGAAAGTGCTTGGCTAGAAGCGGGATGT
Source organism: uncultured Nitrospirales bacterium (assembly GCA_963801755.1). Taxonomy (GTDB): domain Bacteria; phylum Nitrospirota; class Nitrospiria; order Nitrospirales; family UBA8639; genus Nitrospira_E. The sequence goes on from CAWDGE010000002.1 coordinate 11,114, forward strand.
CTTCTTTCCGCTCACGCAACGGCGGGAGTGAAATCATAAAAACATTCAGACGGTAATAGAGATCCTCCCGAAACTTGCCTTCCGTGACGGCTTTGCGCAAATCGGTATTAGTTGAGGCAAGTACCCGCACATCCACAGAGGTCGGCATTGAACTGCCAACAGGCTCAAACTCCCGCTCCTGCAAGACACGCAGCAACTTGGATTGCGCGGCGAGAGACATGCTGCCGATCTCATCCAGAAGGATCGTGCCGCGATCGGCTTGCTTGAAACGCCCGCGGCGGTCCCGGATGGCGCCCGTGAAGGCACCCTTCACATGGCCGAAAAGCTCGCTTTCTAAAAGGGTTTCTGTAAGCGCCGCACAATTCACCTTGACGAAAGGATTCTGGCAGCGAAGGCTGTGGGCCTGAATGGCGTTCGCGACGATCTCTTTGCCCGTTCCACTTTCGCCTTGGATCAAAACGGTTGCGTCACTTTTTGCAACCGAACCGATAAGTCGGCAAACGTCGCGAATCTTCTCGCTGTGGCCGATGATTGTCGGGAAGTTAATGGCTTCTTGCCAAATTGCGGCTTGTTCACCCTCAGCTTCGTCGCCATGCGACATTTTGCCATCGGGTTTGGGAACCATAATAAAAAGATAGCTCAGCGAGTTCCAATCGACCCAGGTTGTCGTGAGGTTCACGGTAACGCGCCCGCCGTTTTTCTTGAGCAGCACCCAACCATCCAAAACGGGCTTGTCCCTCTCAAACAATGCCTCCCCACCGTTTTGAAATAGAAAGAGGCGATCGATTGCAAGCCCTTTAAGCTCTTCGATTCGATAGCCGGAATATTCCATCGCCTGGGTGTTTGCCTCCGCCACAGTTTTCGTCGTAGGGTGAATGACGAAAATGGGAATGCCTGCTTTATTAAAAAAAGCATAATAAAGGTTGGATTTGTGAGTCATGATTACACTCCTCCTTCAAAGCGCTTGTTTTTCCCTTCACTCCTGCCACCTTTTGCTTTTTCAGGGGGATACGAAAAAATTATGTTACAGGGACTTTTGAATAATATCCAAAATCCCTGTTTCCTGAATTTTGACCCTCTTTAAAATCAATTAGTTACGAATTGTATTCTTTAAAAGTTCCTTTTCTTTAACAGGAGGTTAGATTAATTCCAACAAGGATGAGAAGACGTACTCTTTAATCACAAGGTCAAACGCACCTTCCTGAATAAATGGCTGGTCAGCGGCTTTTATGAGGAATATGATCTTTGCCCCAGCCTGCCGCCGCCGAATGACCGTCCCCCATCGCCGTTCGCAGGACCGCTTTGGCGAAAGATCGATTAATATATTGTTATAGTGCTTGCGCCGTAATTTTCCCAAGGCTTCTTGCACCGTTGTCGCAACGTCTACGCTGGAAAATCCTGCAGCAAAGAGAAAATTCTGTAGCGCCTCTCCAAAAAGCGTGTCGCGGTCGTAAACGAGAATGGCGGATAATGCGCTCATCGTTGGTACTACGAAATGCCTTTGGCAATTTAAAATTGTGGAATATCGTTCCTTATCCATTTTCATTAAAAGAAGAAAGTTTCACTCCGATTCCAAAATACTGTTCCAGCAATCAAGGTCGAGGCATGGATCGTAGAACGTGGTCATCCCACCTGCGACGGGGCTCTTGCTAACGGGCCAGATAAAGTGACAGGCGCCTTGAGCGTTAGTAGATACTTTTTGACGAGAGGCTCTTGTTTCGTTACTCACCTTTCATTTCCTCCTTCAAGCAGGCTACTTCCCAGGTCAGCGCGACATACGTAGTCCCGCCAAAATGATCGACTGCGCTGCAAACACAGTGTTTCGCTCCGTTCCCCGCTTTCCCTGCCCACTACCGCGGCGCTTCCGTCAGGCGTAATTGATCAATGTGCAGAGTTATCTGTAACCCGCTGTGCCTATGCAAGATCCCTGCGCATCCGGCATCGGGCTCGACGCGATTGGTGTCGCCGTTGATGCGAGCCACCACGTTGTTGTTCAGTCGCAAAACGACAGTCGTTTGCCGGGTGCCTAACCTGATCAGATCAAGCTCCCACCTGGCCGTGACATTTCGAACAATTTTTCCCTCGTCCACATCAATTTTTTCCCTGAATAATCCATCCGCGCTTCGAATCAGAACACCCGTAAAAAATTCGTCGTTCCTGATCTTCCGCAGGCAGGCGGCGGCCACCAACTCATCGCCTATCAAAAAAGCCAAAGGATGAATTGCCAGCCCTTCGTCCATCTCCAATTCCGCTGGCTTGATATCTGCCCTCAGACGCCAGGACATGGGGCGGACAGGCTTGCGGCTGACGGGCAAGGCGAAGCGCAGCCCTGCGCGGATCAGTGTCCCTTGCACACTCTGGAGGTCCTGACAGAGTAGGCCCCGTGAATCTGTGAGAGCGGCGGCTTGATCCGGCCGGCAGACATTGCCCGGCAGGAGATGCAATTCCCAACCCTGCGGTGGAAATGTCTGGCCTTCAAAACCTTCGCGACTGTTGACGGGGTTATTGCCCTCTTCGATTGTGGGCAGAGGGAATTCAGCACTTTTCGGTTTCTCGTTCTTAACATCCTGGACTCGAATTTTCACGGAATCGTCTGTCGATGCAATGTTCTCGACCAGCACGCCATAGTGCAGATCGTTCAATCCCTCTCCCTTCAGATTAGACTTCTGGTAGCCTTCCACGGCGATTCCGTTCTTAAACGCCCGTTCATCTCCTTTGTCACTATTGATGGTCTCCCGGTCATCGAAGTCGACGTGAAATTCCCGGGTTGTGACACCGTCGCGCTTCAATTCCACATGAACAGCCTGTACATCGCCTTCTCGGCGGTTCCGGACGGTAAAGCTAAGCCTCACTATTCGTTTCTCGCCATCGTCGCGGTAGAAATTGCAGCGATCCAAACGGAGCTGCCTAACGTTCGCCGTATTGTTGTAGGGTAGATAGTGCAGCGGGTGGACACTGCGACGTTCTTGTGGCCCGCCTTTCCTGAACTCGAAATGCAGATGGGGATAGGTCGCGTCTTCCTGACCGACCGCGCCGATTACGTCACCCTGATGCACCTGTGCGCCTGGGATTACGCCCGCCGCGATGCTGTCAAGGTGCAGATAGACAAGGAACAGGTCATTCTTGCCATCGCTCGGATCGCAGACTTTGAGGATGACATGAGTTGAGCCGAAACCCTGACCTGGCCCCGTTTTATCCGCCGGCCCAGCGCGATGCACAGAACCACCCGCCATGGCATGGACCGGGGTGCCAACGGTAGCAGGTAAGTCGATGCCGTCATGAAAATCCCAGCGATCAGCGTCGATGCGCGAACCGAAGGACGTATTCATTTCGTCTGGCGTGGTGGGACTCTTGCTGAGCGGCCAGATGAAGGGATAGGGACTTGGTGCAGGAGAAGACACCTGACGACCAGAATCTCTTGTTTCGTTGCTCATCTTCCACCTCTACTTCGAAGAAGGTTATACCCTAGGCTGGCGCGAGAACTGTCACTGTCCCGCTCGATCCTCGATATTTGAGTGCACCGGCCTCGACATACAAAATCCCACCGCTCGAGGGATTCACCGTCGGGGCAGCAGAAGCATTTGCAATCGCGATGACACCTTGCCCTCCGCCAAAGTCCTTATTTTTAGCTGCTCGGATGCCAATATTGCCTCCTGTTCCCAGCCGCTGAAACACGATGATAGTCTCGAAGGCAGTGTTGCTAGTGTTGCGGCCATTGATCTGGAGCCTGTCTGCCTGAACGGCAATCTCGAACTTACCGGCGCCAGGATCAGCGCCCGCGAGGTCGGTCTCGACAAACTCGATGTCAGGATTCGGGTCATCGATCCTGATCGAGGCCGCGCCGCCGTGTTGACCGGCTTGTTTGATCCGCAACACGGGTTGGTTATATTCCGGGTTTGTGGCACTTACCTCCAGAACCGCAGAGGAAGAGTTGAGCTTGCCGTCGTTTGATGTGATAGAAATAGTTGGCATCGTATTCACCTGTAAGTTGACGCTATCTGAAAATCCATTGAAACTCGCGTACTTTTGGCTTGGGCCGCCGCTGCTCTTCCACCGCGCGTAGCTCATTCATCCTCTGAATGGCTCGGACGGGATCGTTGGCGGTGGTCAGTCTCCCGATTTCCATCCAGCCCGCCGGGGAGTAGGTACGGTTCATGAGCATCAAGAACTCGCGATAATCGCCCGCGAAAAGGACCTGGGCAAGAAGGGGCGTGCCATGCTTCCTGAGTAACTCTCGCGCGACAGGCACCCGCTGCAGGTGACCGCGCCGGTCTGGCCGCGCCTGGGCAATGCCTTGCGCGGAGAGGATTTCCCTGGTGATGCACTCGACGAGACCTTCAAGGAGGCCCTCTCCTAAGATAGGCCATGCCGTGCTGTGGGATTTCCCTCCTCGTCCCGCTGGATGAGAAACCCAGTGAACTGCCTCGTGGAGCGCCGCGCCGAGGAATGTAGCGCGCGAATTTACCCCGAAAAACTCTTGCATGGTAAGGATGCCGGTGCGCTTGTCGGTCACGCCGGGGGTGTGAGCCATGTCGCCGCCTCTTCCCAGCGTTTGCATGGTTTGGGCGAACTCCTTGCTGCTTACGATTCGAAAGGGGCGATGGGGCAGGTTCTGTCGAGCTATGCGAAGGTTTTCACGAATGTACTCCTGCCAAGGAGAGGGGCCTGCCAGCACGGCCAGCACCACCTCAAAACCTTTTTCGGCAACACGGTCCTCAGCGGAACGAAAGCTGGAATGCTCGGCCAGACCGTCGGACCACATTGCCCGCCCCGGCTCTAGCGGATTTCCTGTTCTTATGTACATGGGTCTCTCTTCTGTCATCTCCAAGGAAACGGCCGAATCAACCGAAGCAATTTCGATGGTGGTATGTTGGGCGATATGCGCTCCCACCGCGTCCGCTCAGGCGGAAACGTGAGTTTAACCACACTCCAAATGCAACCCGTCGCCTCATAAAAGAACGTTCCGAACAGCCGTACGGGGGCGTTGTCTGGAACCTTCTCGACAAGCATTTGTTTGTGGTGCATCTTGAGAAGGTTTTCATTCGCTGTCATAAACTTGCTCACAACACGAGGAGCTGTGACCACTCTTTCAACCGCCCGTTGTACCTCGCGACGAAAATCTTCAAAAGCGCGTCGGAATTTTACCTTTAGGCCTATCACACGCCCACCCTCGTCCGGCCGAATGATTCCACCCGACGTCATCCCTTGACAAAGCCACGGCCCGACCACATCGCCATGAGGAGTTACCTGGGGCTGTTGTTCGGACTGGCCGAGTCCTGCTCGTGACTGTTTTCTCCTTTGTTCCTGTTCCCGCTGCCACTTGCGTGCTATCTCTACTTGGTTTTTGAAGTGGGGATCCTTTTTTTGCAACGCCTCAGCGTGGCTGCGGAGATAACTCCCAAGATAGGCAAAGTGCGCCTCGGAGGCATCGGTATTCATGATCCGTTGCACAAGATCCCCCGGCAACATATTTTGTGCGAAATGTCGGGCTAACCTGGAAAGTTCCTTGTAGGGCAGCCCCCCGCCAGATATCGGTAATAATAATGGGTCGTATAAAAATGGCTGGAGTACCACTTTGTCCAAATTCTGAGTGGCGAGAATAATCTTAAGCTGCAAATGCGCCTCGTCTTTGATTTGCCGGCTGAAGCTGAAATAGCTGTACCGCTTAAGCACAGTTAAGATGAACGCTGTTGATACGTCTGACATCAGGATCTCATCAACGAGATACCTAGTCTCTTTACCAAATGTAAAAGTCTGCTTCTCCCAGATAACGCTGTCCTCGGGCTTTGGGTGCAAGGCGACAGTCAAGAGGAGTTTCTTGAAACTTTGAGGCTGCCGGCGAACTTGATTGAGAAAGTCATTGAGTATTTTTTTCGAATCGACGTCTTCACCGAGCAGGCCGGAAATAGGGCCGTGCAGCATTGGAGTCTTCCCAAATTCTGCGCCGGTATTGAGGTACACAAAACCTCCTGTGCCTTTCGAAGCTGCCAACCTATGCCCGAAACTCACTGGACTAACAAAGGCTGTCCCGATGGATGAGACACTCACCGCCGATCTATGGATCAAGTTCACATTGTTCTGACTATCCAACCAAGTATGCAAACCTCAACCCGACGGTTCTTACCAGGATTTTTTGAACTTACAGGATGGCCTGATCCCTCGGGCGAGTAACTGGATTGCATAGAATAAGAGAATTTTAACCGATCATGGAGCTTCTGCGTCTTCAAATCTGCCTCTATCCTCCAGGCAAGGTCCTCATGCACCGCCTTTAGCCTTCGCTCATCGAGATCCTTCGGCCCAGTATCAGTCTTCTTATCCATATGGCCCCGGAATTCCACATAGAGTTTCACAATCGCCTTTTCCCTTCTTTTTAGACGCAATTTGCGCAACTTGCGATTGATCGTGCGACCAATAGTCTTAGCAAACTTATCGAGATATAATAATTGAATATCTTTGGTAAGGGCCCAGCTGTTCGGTTCAAAGTTTTCCACGGTACACACGGTACAACAGTCCTGCTTAGGCGGGTCCCCCAGGTGCTCATGAAAATTACCCAAGGAGCCGATGGGACCCGGTCGAACCATAACTCGATTTAGGGCTTGTGGAGCAGACCATGACTCATGGTTTTGCGCGAACCTTTCCTCTGTTCTTAGATACATGGTGTTCTCCTTCTACTAACGAGTCGGATTCGTTTCCTACGGCTGCAGCGGAAGGCGCTGACGCTAACCCACCCAACATTTTTTCTCGCTGTGTTTGCGACCTGTCGCATACGCACCCCCCTCAACAGTTCGACGCAGGGATTGGTGTTTACCCTGCGGCAACTCCGAATGCGGAACAGGAGGCGCCGAGCCTCCGATGCACATGGATTCCTTCTTCCAGCCATGGGCTGCGAATGCGTATGTGAAGTGACGGCCAATCACCATTTTTCGGTTTCGGGAACAAGCTTTCGAGAATATGTCCATTGGACACACCAGTGTGTGGTATCACCTGAGCGTTGCAGGATGACACAACAAGGATTCGGCGTTCCTCCATAGATGTTGTTGTACCAACCACTCCGGCCCTCTCTCGTTTTTAATTCCTCTTGTTGTTGCGTGCTAAGAACAGGCCCATACGTCAGTCAGGCTAGTACGCGTTGCACTCGGCAGGTAGCCAGGTGATGGTCCGTTCCTTAGTTCCAGCTTGAGAAACTGAATGATTACGATCATAGAGATACATTAGGTTCACCCCCGTCAACTGACATTTAAGATTTCCACCGTAGAGACGGATTTGAGTGGGCCTTGAAGGGCCCTTAGATAGTAAAATCTAGTGGTGACGGTAACGATGTCGGATTCTTTAAGCTTAGAGGTATCGCGTTTCAGTAGTTCATCGTGTATAGCTTTGAGGTGCTGCTCATTCTCATCGCGCTTTAGTATCCAGTCCTCTACTTTTGTTATATCTTTTGCGTTCTTAATAACATGCCGCCCGATTGCCTTCGCCACTTCCGGACGAAAGGCCCCAAATTCTTTTCTAAATGGAACCTTCAAAGCCCATCTCACATTTGCACTACGTTGCTGATCTTCGGGCACTACTCGCGGTTGCGATATGGATGGTACTCTTCGTCGCCGTTTGGAGGGTTGTCCTAAGCCAGTTTCCAGATACATGATGTCATCCTTTACTTCAGATCGGGACCTGCTTATGGGTGCTTATGCTTAGAATGGGAGGCAAGTTGCAATCATGCACAGGCTCTCACTTTTTTACCTGTCCTGGGTTACAAGGCTTGAACCTTTGCCCTTCGCATAAGGCTCACCTTCGTTAGTTAGCCGACTGAGCAGTCGGGAACTTCGTTCTACCGCTGTTCCCGCCCGATTAATTGCCAGCTCAATGTTCAATTACGACCATACACAGAAATCCCATAGACATCCGTGTAGTCAGTTTTATTGAACCGAATTTCAGCGTCAATCTTAACGGGATCGGATTCCTTGAGCTTGGGGGATTTGCGTTTTAGTAATCGACCATGCACTTCCTTGAGCCCTACCATCATACTCTTGGCTTCGAGCAGGAGACTGTCGATTAATTTCCTATCGGTCTCAGCCGTCACAAGCTGCCTGATCGCCTTGCTAAGTTCCTGACGAAAGGCCCCAAAGTCCTTTCTAAATGGGACTTCAAGACTCCAGTGCACAGTTACGAGATAGAGCTGAGGTGGCTTATATCTCGACCTGGGTTTGAATACTTGTCCCAAGTCAGTTTCCAGATACATGATGTCATCCTCCGCCTGAGATCGAGGCCTGCCTACGGCTTTTTACGCTCAGTGAAAACCACCTCGCCGTTGCTCGTACAGGAATAGGTGTAAAAGCGGGATTGCCCAGCCGGTTTCGGGTACCAGCGTGCCGCGACGACAAAATCCGGTACCTTGGTGAGTGTCACATATACGACGATGTCGTTGGGAAATCGCACCCCCCATGTCTTCTCGGTCACCTTATAGGGTCCACCCGTAGGACTCAGAGCTCGCCCTAGCTCGGTATTGATATGATGTTTGGCAATCACTCTGACAAAACTCTGTGGGTCGCTTTCCCACCCGGAGCAATCTGTTTGAGTTTGGGGTTGTCCTAGGCTTGTCGGCATGTACATGGCGTATCCTCTTTCGATTAAACAATTGCCACCAGGCTTTTCCGCTCTGGCCTGCCCTCATAGGCTATCTCCGTCTTCGTCTTCGCTCTTTTCGCTTTCGTTCCTCTTCCGCTTGTTTTGCCTTTGCTTCTTGTTCCTGCTGTACTTGGTGCCGCTTTTTTCGTTCCTGCTCTACGAGCTGTTTGAAAGCCGCATCCTTACTTTGCAGCACTTCCCCATACCTACGGAGAAATCTTCCCAATCTGACGAGATGTGCCTCGCTTATCGCGCTATTTTCGATTCGTTGGACCAGTCTCGGCGGAAACATCTTTTGGGCAAACTTCAAGGCCAATGGGGGTAGCTCAAAGTCATTTGGCGTAAACAAGGGCGGAAGCAAGAAGGGCTTCATCTTGGCAGGGTCTATTCCTATTTTCCCGGCAGTTTTGATCATCACTTTTCGAAGGCGCAATTCGGCGTCGATCTGTTGCCTAAAGCCGGCATCTTTCTTCTGGAGGTCAGCGCTGATCCGCTTCAGCTCATCAAAGAAGGGGCCAGGTGCGTCCAGGTTGTTCATAATAAGCAGATCTATAATCGCTTGTTTCCTTGGGCCAAATGTTAGCCAAGTGTTCTGTGGACTAGGGTGAAACGTCACAGTCAGTAGCAGTTGTTTTAGGTCTTTGGGGTGGATGCGCAGTTCATTCAGAAACTCCCGAATGCCACCTGGGAGCATATTATCGCCCAGTGTTCCGGCAAACGCTCTGCCTCGCACTGGCATCTGCTGCAATCCTTCCATCAGATACATGTTGGGTCTCCTATGAATCGTGCGTTGTAGGTAACATGGCTGGACATCTTTTAAGGAGATTCACAAACGATTCGGCACTCCTCCATAAATGGTGTTGTACCAGGAACGGCCTAGAAGTCGGCCTCCCACCTGCGACAATTCAACTGTCACCGTAGGCGCTACCCTTCTCACGACAAATCTCAAGGTGCAGCCCTCATCCAATCTCAAATGGATAGGAAGAGCGTTGTAGCCCCAGGGGTTCAGGATCAGGTCTGTGGGCAGATAAGGCGCCCGCGGCTGGTTGTTGCAGAGGATCAGCCACTGGTAACCGGGCGTATTCGAGAGCACTTGCCTCTTTGTTCCAGATTCTTCGGCGTATTGCGTGAAATGCAACAATGTGCCGCAATACTGCGGGTTCAGCTCGTAGCGCGCGACCTCGACTTCCGTTCCTACCAGCGGGGCGTTTTTGATGCCGGCGACATCGAAGTACCCGGCATCCATGGGAACACTGCAGATCTGGCAGATATTGGAATACCCGGTATCCCGATGGATCTCACAGGCCTGGCTCATGTTCATGGCAACCCCGTTCCGTAGCCCAATATCTTGTAGCCATGCAACACGATGAACAATTCTGCATCCTTGGTGGTGCCGTCGTTCGTAATTTCTTCGACTTCAATCCGGATTGTCGAGCGCGGCATGAACATCATCGGCTTGGCGAGGGGACGGAAAGGCCGTCTACCGCTTGCCTCACCCAGTCCGGCGATGTTGTGGATGGGCCGGTTCTGCAGCTCGCGCCCACTCCCGCTATCGACAATGCTGTACTTAAAGTCAATCGTCTTGCTGAGGGACAGACCCTCTAATACATTGTCAGCAGAGATAAAACTGTAGCCAATTGAGACAGCCACGAAGGCGCCTTCGATGCTGATGTTGATGACATCCTGTACACGACTGCCACGTTCTCCTTTCAATATGAATCTGGCCACATAGTCGTAGGGAATCTCTTTGGTCGTGGGTGCAGCAATCGGCGGCGGCATGCTGTCCGACGGTGAACGGGTGGGTACCTGTTGCTGATCTTGGCTCAGTCCTAATCGCATGGTCATTACCTCCTACTACCTCGCCCCGCATCCCAGCCGTCTCGTTTTAGATTAGAACGGCCGAGCACGTCCCGACATGCGGGATGGGAATTCTTGTCACTCGGCTTACCATAGCGGCTTCCATACCTCTGCCGGCATAGGGGATGCCACATGCCAACGCGTCTGCGGAGGCTCCCGCGGCACAAAGGCTTCAAGGCCGCTCATACCATCCCGCCGCACATAGCCTTCGATGCCTTGCATATCCTGGTCTTCCCCAAGGCCATGCAGTTCTTCATCCTCGGCAAAGCCCTGTATCTCCTCGTCCGCATCCAGGCCGCGGAGTTCCTCATCCTCATCGAGACCCCGTAGTTCCTCATCTTCGTCCAGGCCGCGGAGTTCTTCATCCTCATCGAGACCACGCAACTCTTCATCTTCGTCCAGGCCTCGCAGTTCCTCGTCTTCATCCAGGCCTTCATAGCCCGCACCGCCTGCCTGTTTCAGGAACGGAGTCACTGCTGTAAGTGCCGCAGCCCCACCCGGAATAAATGGGGCGAATTGTCGGGCCAGGGGTAGCGCTCGACGCGCTAATCGCTTCCACCAAGAACCGATGGGATTACCCAACCCATCCACACCCTGCACATATTGATAGAGGTTTCCATCCGGACCTTGGCGCACTTCGCCGAGATACCCGACACCCATCATTTGGGTCATCGCATCGTCACCCATGCCCTGAAGTTCTTCATCTGCCGACAGTCCTTGAACCTGATAGAGGCTACCGTCGGGCGCCTCATAGAGGGCGCCGATCCCCTCGTTCCCAGCGACTCCGGCCTTTTGCAGAATTGGAGTCGCGATTTTGAGACCAGCTCTTATCGCTGCTCCATAGGGGCCGGGGATAAACGATGCCCCTCGTTGAGCCAAGCTCTGGACTTTCCTTAGTCCACTCTTGAATTTACTCCACCAGCCGCCGATGGGATTACCCAACCCATCCACGCCCTGCACATATTGATAGAGATTCCCGTCCGGGCCCTGGCGTATCTCGCCGAGGTAGCCGATGCCCATCATCTGGGTGACATCATCTTCACTTAAGTACCTCATGGTTTGTCTCCTTCTGGTTTCCACCTGTTACTGCACATCGCGTGTCAGATAGCCATCCAGTACGACCCAGATACGCAGTGGTCCTATAACGCCCGCCAATTTAAATCCCTCATCTGACGTTCCTTGTCCCGGTACTCCCTGGGGAAATAACATCTCAACCCGGAAGTTCTGCTGTGGCTCAATGAAGACCGGCTCGGCGAACCTGAATGTGGCCGTGGGATCTGGTGCCCCGTGGTTAGTAACCGTTGAAAAACCTGGTGAGACTCCCGCCCCGGCGGGAAACCAGAACGTCGGCATTTCGATCATGACTTTCTCACCGACGATGAGCGCTGTGACCGAATTGTAAATAAGATCAGCTAAGATCTCGGCTTCGTTGCGCTCGGCTCTGAGCTCAGCTTTAGCTCCCTGCGCCTTGGGTTCAAATCGGTGAAGACTGGAGACCACTACTCGCAGCGCTCGTGCCTCGAAGGTGTTGAGGCTAGGTAGGACACCAGCTGCTTGTAAGTTGGTCTCCAGCTTGGTTTTATTCTGGACATCCACAAAGAACCGGATCATCCGTGGGTCTGTCATTGCTTCAATGAATTTCTTCGCTGGCGGAACTAAGAACCCATCGTAGAGCGGAGAATGAAGCTTTTCGCAAATACTTTGGACCTTTGCCATAACAACCTCCTTTATGTATTCACAACAATCACTTCCTATCGGACAACCTCATACAATTCACCGTCTGTCCCGAGGAAGTACTGACCGAGCACACTGCCGTCATCTTCTCCCAGGTTTTCGCCTGAATTTTTGGCGGGCTCAACCGAACCGCCCGCTTCGAAACCTTGCACTTGATACAGCGAACCATCTCCGCCAAGAAAGTATTGCCCTATTCCTTGCTGTGCGTTTTCTTCACTCATGCCTTGCATCTGATACAAAGTGCCGTCTTCGCCCAGAAACATGGCTTCCGCCCTCGATGAACTGGGGTTCACGATCATCAACTCATCCAGTCCGAGTTGTTGGTCATTTTTCATGTCATTCCCTCTGCTTGTGTCGGCGGATTAGCCGCACGCGAATTGGCCAACTTGGGTTACCTCCGTTCTAACCTTCGATCCCTCGTGGAGTGACCTGGTAGCTGCCGCCCACGATATAGAGCTGCGTCCCTTCAATGTTGCTGACCAGGCGCGGTGGGTTCTCCATCCGGTGAATATAGTTACGCGGTTGCCCCGCTTGTCCTTTGTCCGAGCGATACATCAGGCCCACCAGTTCGCCAAGTTCTACCACCACTGGCGGGATCACCCTGGGATGATGAACTTTTACGACGTGGGACGGTTCAAAACCGTTGAAGGCATGGTAGAGGCCCATTCCCCGTTGCATGTTGTGAATCGACATAGCCCCAACGCCTTGCCGCATGAGTGATGTATGCCCGCTGGCTTTACTGGAACATGTTTCGCATTGGCAGCTCATTTCCTTGCTGCTTTCGCTCCTGCCGACCGCATCTGTATGGGGCGTACCGGCTGCATGGCCGCACGCCGCACCGACGCGACTGGTGTGAGCACCACGGGCCGAACAGCCTGGACAGCGGTTCGAGTTATAGTGCGTGTGTTTGCCGGGCGAGGCATCGCCGCGTTCACTGACTTCGGTGGCAAGATTCCCCAACGCCGCAACCTGTGTTTTATCCGACTCGCCGTGCGCGGGTGTGGTCGAGCGGACAGCCCCCGGTTCCAGATACGTTGCAATACCGCCTTGAGCCATGGGCTTCGGTGCAGCAATTGTCGTTGTCGCAGCAGGTCCCACAGGGATTTTACTCTCGGGTCTTTGGGCTGTATGGCCTCGGAACGCAACGTCCGAATTAGTGCTCTCAACCAGTCTGGTACGGCCCCAACGCCGCCAAGGCCTTGCAGCTCCATGTCCTCGGCCATCATGTTCGACCTCCTTTCGATTGCGATAATTTTTTTAACCAATGTCCTCGGTGCCCAGCCCATTGGGTATGGCATGGTGGCATCCAAAGGGATCCAGCGACCTTTATGAAACACCTCCAGATAAATGTGGGTGAAAAGGTCTTGCTTGAGCGGGTCGGGTCCGCTGAGTACCAGTCGCACCGGATGGCCGATTGACTCCAATAGCGCTCCCAGCAGAATGGACATGTCATCGCAGTCGCCCGCACTGAGTTCCAGCATTCGTCTGGCGGAGTGGAGGACTTCCACCCGGAACGTGTCTTTGGTATAGCGAATATTTTGCTGTACCCACTCGAACAGCGCCTTGATTTCACCCAGGTAATCTTTCGCTCTAACGTCTCGTTGCAGCAGGATATCGATTGCGGTCTGGCGTACATGAAAATCCTTTGCGCCCTTTTTGATCAGTTCGATGATATGCTCAAGGGTTTTTAACGTTCCCCTATATCCGCTCGGGATCTTTTGCAATGTGATCTTGGGTGACCTTTCCATGCCTGTTCATTCGTTCATCGCCATACCATCGTTCCTCACTGCTTGTAGAAAAACATGACGCAAGCCTTGTGCTAGGCAACTTGGAAGGGATGGAGAGACTCATTGACACGTTGTTTTTAAAGGAACATTAAATCGATGTGCACAGACTTGTGAAACGATAGAATAGGGGGCGGATCATTAGAATTATGGTGGGGAGAATATGGGAACAGACTCTCTCTATAGGGAAAATGAGGATGCTCAGATCGGATCATAAAAATTATGAGTGAGATCATAAAATTTATGCCTGGCCTCCGCATGAAGGTCGGCCGGCCGGGCGGTCACACCCAGTGTGCTCAGGATATGTATGATCTTACTGAGGGTGTTTGCCGGGATTGATGAAAGTAACTATGGCCGAACGACAATACATAGCCGTGAAGTGAAGTTGAAATCAGTGGAAGGAAAGCCAATGATCGCAGAAATACGAATTGATGGAGGTCGTGTGAGGGTGGCGAGTCGGCTAGAAACGGCGAAACCCAACTGCAATTAATCCTATGAGGCAGAGTCAGACTGAATCTGAGGACGAAGCCCAGACCAATCTGGGGAGAGTTCTATGAGGTCTTATCAAGTTTACTATTTCATTGATTTTTTTATTATGGTGTCGGCAACCAAGTCTCTGCAAAACAAAACAAATTGTATGTGTACATCCTTCTACTCCGGAATGGGGCCGTCTATTTCTTGTCATTCTTTGAATAGCTCAATAGAGCATTTTGAGAAGCGTTTCCTTGGTGGGAAATGGTCCTCCGCCTTGTCATACTGAGTCGGACGAAAGATCTGGACCCAGCTCAACCCGGCTATGGCTCAGCCAGATGTTTCGCGGGCCTGCCCTGAGCGGAGTCGAAGGGGCTCAGCATGACAATAAACACACTCGCTCACTAAGTTTTTTCAGTTCCGATTCCTTACTGAAGCACGATCTCACCTTGGGGGGTGAAGGAATAGGTTTTTGCTCCGATTAATTCCAGCACCTTTGCCAGGTCTTCCCAGTTTGGAATGGCGGCAGTGAGTTTTTCGATGTTTTTCATTTTGGCAATCGGGATGCGCTCCAGCCTAAAGGTGGGAATCAGGCTGCCTTGGAAGTGGATCGTCAGATTCAATTGGCCTCTGGCCACTTCCACCGTCACCCGCGAGGGATTCGCGAATTTCAATTGCGCACGAACATTGGAGATCGTCGGTTTGCTTCCCTCAGGGTCCAGGAACACGAGGAGGCGATCCAGCGCTTCATTTCCGATGTGCGTAATGTGCAGGTTGCATTCCAATCGGCTCAAATCCACGGCTCCCGTGGTTTCTTGCAACATGGTCGTGAGTCCAATGGTTGCGGCAATGTTGCTATCGCCAATGATTTTGGATTCCGTCTTGATGAGTCGGTTGGCATCAAGATTCGCCACTTCAAACTCCGCCGATAGACGCAAGGGATGTTCGGCGGCGATGATGACATTTCCTCCAATCCCTCCCCCCAACAAATTCATGGCGAGATTTTGCATTTTGAGGGACTGTTGCTCAAACGCCAAATTCGTCGAGAAGTTTTCGACGGTGAATGGCCCGAGCTGAAGGCGATCAATGGTGAGGGTCTGTCCTTTCCGGGAAAACGATTTGAGCTGGGCAATTCGGTCAGATGGTTGAAATGTCTTTTTTAGCAGAGACGGGAGTCCATCCGGTTTCCAGGCCAGTGATTTTCTAAGCTGTATCCCACCGTTCATGTCATGCAGTTCCGTGCCATCCCGAGTCAGGGAAAGTGATTCAGACCCGATCTCCACAGAGGCGTCTAGACTCCCTTGTTCTTTTTTGAGCATGGACAGGGTGACCAGGGCCTTGCCGTTTCCCTGTATCCCCAAGGGTTCCAAGGCCTCTTGAAAGGTTTTCACATCCAGTGCCAGGAGGGTGTGCAGTTGGGCAAAGAGTTTTGCTAATTGGGTGCCACGAGGCGAGGTGGAGGACAACAGCTCCCGCAAGCCCACCACCGTGCTCTTAATGGAAAGGTCGACTCCCTTCGATGTCACATGGATCGGGTCAATCTGGACTTCATTGAGATCGGGAGACACCATGTTCACGTGCAGGGCGGTGTTGGCTAATTCCCTGATCGGGAGGGTGTCCGGCATGTGAATACGATTGAGCGTGACATCAGTTGTAAGTTGGGTTTGAGGTGTGGCTCGTGGCGAATAGGCCATGGTCATGGTGCCGTTGCCTCCCTGAACCCGATATCCCGAGAGGGCTCCCTCGAGATCCCGTAGCGTGAGTTTTCCATTGACTCCCAATGGAAGGGTCAATTTCTTGAGATCCGCTTCCTGGGGAACCTTGCCCGCTGCTCGCAGGGTCAGACTGACTCGTCCTTTTGGGTTGATTTCGTCCATTCCCTTCATGAGTGGTCCCGACAGATGCGGGAGAAGGTTGCCGACATGGAGAAGGGGTAGCTGAAGATCTACATCAAATTGTTGGCTCTCCTGCTGATACCGGGCTTTCATCCTCAAATCTAATATTTCTTCGCTGGTCAGTCGCAGGTTCTCCAGTAAATAATCTTGTTTGAACAGATCTTCCTTGGTTTTTGATGACAGTCTGATTGAAGGAAGGATGGCCTTCAGGGAGGGATCCTGGTAGGTCATGTTGCCGAGCGTGATCTGGAGCTGGTCTTCCGAGCGAAGGCTGGTGGGTTGATAGGTTGGCGAGAGATGGCCTTGAAAGTTAGATTTCAGGATCACATGGCTGGTCCCGATTGTCACCGTATCAGCGGCATGGAGATTGGAAAGATTTGAAGAAAACCCGACCGTTCCCTGAATTGCACCATTGGGTTCCTGATAGCCGGAAGAAAGCAGGAAGGTGAGTTGCTGCATGGTGCCTTCTGCGCCGAAGGGTTTCATTTGAGCTTGAAGGGAGGACAGCTTGAGTGCGGCCGTAGCTTTTGCCCATTCTGGACGGAAATCCGGATGAAGTGCTCCTGTGGCGTGCAGCACAAAGGTATCCGGTTCGGATCCTTTCTGAAGAACGAGGCCTTGAAGCCGGTCCTTGGGTATGAGAGAGAGTAAGGCGTTAATCTTTGGCGACAGACGAAGCTTCAGCGAGGCATTCATGCCTTCGCTCGGAGCAGGATGAGGTTGAATCAGGCCGTTCATCTGTAAGGTCGCATAAGGGCTGAGGTCTAGGTTCAGATGTTTCACCTCTATGTGTCGGGTGTGATGATTGCCACTGGTATCGAGGGTCACGGCAAAAGGAAGAGTGAAAGATGTGCCAAGTAAGTCGCCGGGTAAGGCGGTAGTGCCGGAGACCTTCAGGTTTCCCGAAAACGGTCCGGACGCCTGGTAGTCGCTCTGGAGTATAAAATCAAAGTTATGTATTCCATACGCTTGAAAAGTCAGATCATGAGTAGAAAGTTTCGCCGAAACGTTTCCCGTCAAGGGGACGTTCTCCTTGATCTGAAGATCCTTGGCGGTGAATGTCAGATCTGTCGGTCCCACGGTCAGTGTGAGTTCTGGATAATGCAGTTCGACATTTTTTCCGTCTAATCCCGCGTGGATGGTCCCCTGAAACCCGGAGTCGGGAAGTGAGCCTGTGAGGGTGAATGAGGGAGAAAGGTTTCCGCGAATTGAAGCCGTGCCAAATTCAGGCGGTACAAAATCTTTGGCGAGGGCCATAATTTTCCCGAGGTCAAGATCCGTATTGGAAAGGGAAAGATTCACAGCTTTTTGGGTTATGAATTCGTTGATCGTTCCGGAAAGTGTGAGGCGAAGGGCCGGATCCGATTCAATGGTGAGCTGTTTCAGATCAAAGTGTTGAGTCGGAAGATGAATCGCGGTGTCAAATTTCACGACCAGAGGCAGTTGAATGTGTTTCCCTTGAAACGCCACAGCGACTTGCTCAACCTGCAGCGTGCCGTGGAGATGTGCATCATCCGATGACACGCCTCCCGAACTCTGGAAATTCAGATTGGTGAGGTTCACCGCCAGGTCGGGCGACACCGTCACCTGGATGTCGCTCTCAATGATCTTGAAGGTTTCAAGGTTAATTGAGACGGGGAGGGTCGGAAGCGTTGCCGGTTCAGAAGGGGGTGGGGGAGGTGGCTCCGGAGCGGCCTTCGTCAGTTCAGGCAGATTGAGTGACACGTCCGCATGATCGATGGAGATTTCGTTGATGGTGAAGGTGCCCTTCAGCAGTCCAAAAAGGCTGTAATCCAATGTCAGGTGTTCGAATGTGAGTGGGGTTTGGCCCGGCTTGGTCAATTCCAATTGACTGACTTCAAGGCCTTTAAGCAGATTAAGCGAAAGGGATTGGATTCGAACCGTACCTTGAAGAAGCTCGGAGAGACGAATTTCCAGTTCTTGCCGGACCATGTCTGAAGGAAACCAGTAGGTCAATAACAGACCCGCACCGATAAGGAGGGCCAGCATGCCCATGCCTAACCAGACGAACCATTTCAAGAGTTTTCTTGATCGTGGTGGCTTTGCCGAAGGAGGCCTGTCTTGTTGGGGGGTATCGGGAGTCATGGAAGAGGAAGAATCCTATTGACAGAGAGCGACGAGATCTCTTTTGTTATTGGAGTTAGGACAGATCATACAAAATACATGGTTTTGGTCTTACAGTTTTATGATGTGTATCGGGGATCCACCGAGGTGAACATATCGCACTTGGTGGTTCCAACTCTCGTGTCAACCTGCTTTTCTGTATTGCCGGGTTTCGCCCCGGCAGCCGAGGTTTTGCATGATGCGTCTTAAAGAGCGCGACCATTGTTGTGCAGGCAAAAGGGCCCAAAACCATTGACGCCCAGTCTGGTCTCATGGGGAGCGGACAGACGCCACCCCTGAGGAGGGCGGTCCAACTCGCAGGGCTCAAACAAGGCCCGCCAGCTCATAAGAGCGTCCCTACCTTGGACCAGACCGCAGGCGTCGAACTCTGGGAGACGAACATATCAGTGACTCACATGAAAGAGCGAAAAGCCTTATTTTCTGTATTATCCGTTAAGTCTTCCATGTCACATAACGGCTATTACCTAGGAGTTTAGTCAACTTTATGCCTTAAATAAAGGAATGACAACTTTTTACAGGGCTAGCTGATTGGTGTTTTTTGAATGGGAAGGAAGCGGCAAACCCGATGAAAGTTTTCGGCAACGATCGAGGCTGAGAATAGAAAGATAGAATCGTAAGATGAAGATTGGCTGTGTGGGTATAATTAGTCTCCTTTGAGAATTCGGTAGACAAAAAGGAGCAGGAAGGATCCGCCAACGGTAATGCCGAAACTGGGCAGATTAAAACCGGTGACCTCGCCATAGCCAAAGTAGGTGCTGATCAATCCGCCCACCATGGCCCCGGAGATTCCAATCAAGATGGTGATAAACATTCCACCAGGGTCCTTTCCCGGCATGATGATCTTTGCCAGGACCCCTGCAATGAGGCCGAATACGATCCAGGAAATGATGCCCAACGAAGACCCTCCTTGTGAGTCAGGATGAACCACTGTATGCGTCACTCGCCTACTTATTGGTGGGCAGTGCGAGTGACGCGTTGAGATGGGCAATGGCCCGAATGGTTATGTCTTTTCTTTCTCCATTGAGGCAATGAAGGAATCAGCTTCCTTGATGGAGGCGTTCAATTCTTTAATGAGGGAGGCGATATTCCCTTCCACCGAGACCAATTCACTCTTTAATGACGCGATCGTTTCTGCATTCAGGTTGTGTTTGAGGAAGAGGACCTGATCTTTAAACTTTACCAAGACCGGTTCCATTTTCGATTCGGCACGTTTCATGGCTTTAATCAGCTGAGCATATTGAGTCCGAGTCTGTGTGAGTTGCTTTTCACTGTTCTTCCGCAAGGCGGGGCTGGAATATTCTTTGAGTTCAGCGGCCCATTCATCAAATAAGGCTTCCGAGACATCTTCCACCGACGCGATGCGATCTCGAACCGCCTGGGCTTTGGCTTCGCTCTGTTCATATTCCGCATTCAGGACCTCGTATTTCTCCTGTAACTCACCGCCCTTGATATTCAGAGTTGTGGTGAAGCGGTCAAGGGCCGACTTGAATTGTTCTTTGGCGTCCTCTTGAGCGTCACGGGCCTTTTCCACATCGGACACCATCAAGTCGCGCTTGTGATAGCCTATCTTCTCCATGGCATCATAATAGATGCTCTGGCAACCAAACGCGCTCAGACCCAAGAGGATGATTCCCCATGTCAGGTAAGGAAAGATTCTGCGAAAACCTACTGGAGAATATTGAGGGTACATCATGTCATCCTTGTGCAAATGGTTCATATTCATCGGGTCAATGATCAGGTTGTTGAAGGCCCGGGCTTCAAGACTTTCTCCAGAAGACCCTTCATTGAATCCCCGCCTTGATTCTGGACGAAGGAAAGGACGATCGGGGCAAACTTTCCAATCATATCGGGGCTTAACCCCAGTTGCGAAAATCCACTTGCCAAATTGGCGAGATTTCCCAATCCCCCCATCTTCTCGCTTAATCCCCCGGCTCCGAGTGAAGCGGCGATTCCTCCTAATGCTCCCATCATGCCGCCGCCCGCAGAGGCTGCTGGGGAGGGATCGGGTGCTGCTCCTAAGAGGTCCTTGACCCCTGGAATCTTGTCGGCGAGTTGTTGAAATTCGCCTGAGCCCAATTTTTCTTTCGCCAGATTGAACAAGAGACCGGCTCCGCCTTTGGCCTGGCCTTCATTGACGCCCAGATTACTGACAAGTTGTTGAATCAATTCCATGGCAAGACCTCCTGGTGAACAAAAGAATACATGGACACTCGGGTGAAAAAATCAGTGAGGGGTGGGCCGATCACTTCCACTTCAGTGGATCATTGATCAATGAAGTATCAGCCGTACACGATAGGATACGGGATGTGTCGCTTAAAAGGAAACCCGAATCGCAAAATCTTTGTTTGGAAACTCTCGAGGTTAACGCCATGCAGGAGTCTGTTGGCCGTTGGCTTCGGTCCAATACGGGATCCAAGCCAAAGACATCAACTTTGTGGAAATGTTGGACTTTTTGGGGCGCACATTGAGAGTCTCCAGCGGTATGGTTTGGACATCCCATTGAGCGGTGAGGGACTGAATCTCTTCTTGTAACTCCGCATCTAACGCAACCAATTGTTGTTGAAGGGCGTCCACGGTTTCCTCTGCACGGTCCACATCCTTGCCTTCTTTCATGGTTCGGCTCATGCCACGAACAGCGGATGTGGCCTGGCCCATCGAAGATCGGCTGACGGTTTTACGGCCCATGAAGACGGATAAAATGGTTGCGCCGATGGAAATAACTGTTTGGAATTTTTGTTGTTTGGCTTGTTCGGACTCCCGTTGAACGGCCTGTTCGGCTCGGCGGATACGATCTTCGAGGGTGACCATTTTTTCCCCATATTTTTTACGGAGTGCGTCGGTCTCGTCATCCCGACGTTCGCGGACGAGCTGTTGTAATCGAAGGCGGAAATCACGTTCCGATTCATGTGGGCCGGAAGTCACCCCTAACGAGGCATACCGGAATATGTCCAAGGTTTGTGTCCGATAGACCCAATCCTCAAAATCTTTTTCCCAACCCTTATAGAATTTCGCCTGGCTGGCGGGGCCTGGCAGATCCCCAAACTGTGCTCCGTGAGCAGGATGAGTATTCAAATCGGCAGGTGGAATATCGAGAGGTTCTGCTTGTTCCCATTGGACCGGTACCGCGGCCGTGGTTATCACCATAAGGGCCTGGACCTCCCGGACTTCATCCAATTTCGTTTTGGCATCCTGGTAATGGACCGATGCGGCACCATAGAGCCGTGGATGATAGATAAGTGAGGCGTCTGCGGGTCTGGCTCCCCGAATTGGCACGAAATGTTGGCGGATGTCCGGGGGAAGAACCGGTGGATGCGTGGCGCCCCCTTGAGGAGGTGTTCCGGTATGAGATTGAAAAGCGGCGGCTATGGTTTTCGTGGGAGCGGATGAAGCTGCAGAACCGGAAAGCGCAGCTTTCACCGGATCCATCAAGGTTTTGATCTGCGTCCGGGTTAAAGGCCCACGAAGGTAGGACAACGCCCAACGGGTCTCAAAAATTTCCGGTCCATCGTCATGGACATTGTTCAGGAGAAACACCCGGTTTCCGAGGCCGGAGATAATCCGTTCCATTTTCTGACGATTGAAGTTGCCACTACTGTTGGCCGCAGCACCTTCCAATCCATCCAAAACCCGGGCCATGTCCCGTTCGGTCTGGAGTCGTCCGATAAACCACGTTCCCGTATTGCCCAATCCTTTGTAATCCAGATCAACCGGGTTTTGAGTCGCGAGCACCACGCCCAGGCCGAATGCCCGAGCCTGTTTCAGCATGGTGAGCATCGGGGCTTTGGATGGCGGGTTTTTGATAGGAGGAAAGAACCCAAAGACTTCATCCATATAGAGCAGCGCGCGCAGACTGGTGGTGCCTGATTGGCTTCGCATCCAACTGACCATTTGAGTGAGCAGGAGACTGACAAAAAACATGCGCTCGGTGTCATTCAGATGCGCGATGGAAAAAATGGCAATGCGGGGCTTGCCGCTTGGGGAATGCAAAATCTGATCGATATCCATCGGCTGGCCCTCCAGCCAGGCGGAAAACCCTGGTGCACCCAATAAATTATTAAAACGCATGGCCAGCGCAAATCGATCCTTCGAAGAGAAAACTGTTTCCAAGTCCATCACCCCCAACCTGGAAAACGGCGGGGTTTGAATCTGTTGAATCAGCGAGGAAAGTGTGAGGTCCTGTCCGGCTTCCCAGGAGGTTTTCAAGACATTGGCCAGCAGAATATGTTCGGGGCTTTGCAGGGGGTCCGCGTCCAGACCAACCAGATTGAGTAAGCTGGTCGCCGTGGTGCCCACTCTGTCCCCTAAGAGTTCTGCGTCCTCAAGGATTTGTGGGGAGGGAACGGAAAACGATTGGAGAATGGACACAGGAAGTCCTGCAGTGCTGCCTGGGGTATAGACCAAAAATTCGGCTGCTTCCCGGAGTTTGGCGATTCTGGCTCCATCCTGGCCCCAGGCCTCCAATCCTGCTTTCCATTTGGCCGCTTCCTTGTCCGCGAAGGCTGACGGCGTGAGGGCTTTTTTCTTCGCGTCATCGGGATTGATCCAGGGAAGAAAATCGTTGCCATGCAGATCAGGAAAGGTCAGTAAAAGGTTGGCGATGTCGCCTTTGGGGTCAATGATGATGGCAGGAATGTTGTCGATCGCGGCTTCTTCCAACAGGCCAATACACAAGCCGGTCTTGCCGCTGCCCGTCATGCCGACGCAGACCGCATGGGTCACCAGATCTTTTGAATCATAGAGGAGTAGGCCGGGTTTTGCTGATTTGGTGGCGAGGTCGTAAGGCCTCCCTAGATAAAACACCCCGAGTTTTTCAAAATCAGACATGGGCAGCCACTCCCTTCGTTCACTTGCAAATAGATGTTCCCTGGTTAAAAATGGATGAGGGAAACTCGTTTCCTGGTTATCCCTTTCAATGGAACTGTAACCCTGCGCGCGGATTGCCCTGAGAGGGGGATAAGATACCAAAGAAGCCAGGACCGTCGCATCAAATAAGGATTCAGGAGACCAATACCGATCCAGCCAATTTAGAGATCAACAAGATGAACCCTATGGCAATTTGACATCCTTAGTCAGTTGACCAAAAATCAAACTTGTTAGGCTCGAATATTTTTTAAGCAGCCAGGTAGATAACCAATATCCTAAAGGGGGTAGCCCAATCCGTAACGAGGAGAGTCTCATGACCATGACGAATAATCAGACAGGAACGAACGTGCATGAGATTGCTGACGGGATTTATCGCATTAACACGCCTGTTGTGATCGAAGGTGCAGGCGGGTTCTCGTTTAACCAATACCTCATCGTGGATGATGAACCATTGCTCTTTCACACCGGCCCGCGGAAAATGTTCCCATTTGTGCGTGAAGCGGTGGCGAGCGTGTTCCCGGTTGAGAAACTTCGATATATTTCGTTTTCTCATGTGGAAGCCGACGAATGCGGGTCACTCAACGAATGGCTGGCCGCTGCTCCCCAGGCTGTGCCGTTGTGCGGGACGGTTGCGGCCATGGTCTCGATCAATGATCTGGCCGATCGGGCGCCTCGCGCCCTGACGGATGGAGAGCGGCTCGCTGTGGGCAGGCATTCTGTGCGTTGGTTCGACATGCCGCATCTGCCTCACGCCTGGGAATGCGGCTTACTGATGGAAGAGCGGACGTCGACGTTGTTCTGCGGCGATCTGTTCACGCAGGGAGGGGCTGCCCATCCTCCTATTACGGAGTCGGACATTCTCGGACCCAGCGAGTCTTTTCGCCTCGGAATGGATTATTTCTCCCACACGAAGAACGGAGGTGTGCTCCTGGAGAAGCTTGCCTCGACCAATCCAACCACTCTTGCGTGCATGCACGGTAGTGCATGGCGTGGCGATGGCACCAAACTGCTTCGTGCGCTTTCCGATGCGCTATCCGCATGATTAATACTTTACTGAGCAGGACATGCAGGCGCACAATAATACATAGTTATGCGTAAGAAGGAACCAGAGTGAGAGGAAATATCATCGCCTATATCCAAATGTTTCAGTAGGAAGACACGAGTTTGCAAAAGGGGATGAATTTTCGATTAAAGGGAAGGCACTCCGTAATACTCATGTCGGTTCGTCTCAATGCTCCGTACAGGGACGTAGTGTTGGAGGATGGTGCTGTACTGGTCTATGAGGGCCATGATGAGCCAAAGAAAAACGGCGGTGTCGACCCAAAGATCCTGGACCAACCAGAGCGAAAGTAAAATAACTCCCTGACTGAAAATGGGAAATTTCATAAAGCTGCGCAAGCTTATAAGCTGGGAGAGAAAGGTCCTGACATTGTTCGCGTATACGAGAAAATTAAGGCGTGGATTTGGTCAGATAACGGCTACTTTCACCTTGTGGATTCGTGGATTGAGCATGATGGAAAAAGAAATGTATTTAAGTTCAAGCTGGTGGCGATCGAAGACATCGAAGATGAATC
This sequence comes from uncultured Nitrospirales bacterium, assembly GCA_963801755.1. GTDB lineage: Bacteria > Nitrospirota > Nitrospiria > Nitrospirales > UBA8639 > Nitrospira_E. The sequence goes on from CAWDGE010000002.1 coordinate 36,056, forward strand.
ATTGGCCGAAGATCTGCCCACTAGTGGACTGTAACAGCCAGATTGGTAGCATGAAAGTTCACCATGAATCGGTGAGACGATAAATGTTAATAATCCAGGCTCAGTATTGAGCACTACTCATTCGTCTGTTACAGCCCACTAGACTTGTAGCGCGTAGTCATATTATTCCAACGAGCGTGAAATTGGATGTATGGGCTCGGGACAGCGGCGGTTGTGTATCCTGCGGAGCAACTGATGAGCTTCATTTCGATCATATTGTTCCGTATTCTAAGGGTGGGACTTCCTTGAAAGTCGAAAATATCCAACTTTTATGTGCACGCCACAATATTGAGAAGAGTGCGAAGATTCAATGAATACACCCGGCAATTTTTGAGAGGCGTGAGGCTTACCCTTCTCCGCTTCGCTCCAGGGCAAAACGTCGTTAATTGTATCGTAACGTTAGAGGACAGAAATCAAGGCTGCCGAAGCCGCGGAGTCGGCCTAATCCGACGTGTCCATACTCCTGACTCAGCGGACCTTCAAAAGTATTACGATCGGTTGTGTTTGAGTGGAATATCAGGCGCCGATTCGATATTGAAGCCGTCCAGATTTCGTTTACCTAAGAATCAAGGTCAACTCAGTACTTTATTTAAATTTAATTGCGGTTCCTTTGACCGTGGTACAGGTAAAAGTATAGACATTGTATATGGGAATGAAACCGTACAGGCTGCTTTCTGCTAAGACATTGAGTAAGGCATCTCCGCCCGTGGCTTCTAAGGCCTTATCCACCGCTTTAGCCATGTCCGATTGGCCAAATGGGATAATGGCCAAGATAAAATGACGGCAAGCTTGCCCTTCAGCTGGTCCCAACTCCTCAAAACCCTGGCTGTTTTTTAACAGTGATGCTGGATCAGCTGAGCTTTTGGTCACAATTCCTAACGTTCCAGTGGTACTGCATCCCACCAACATTATGGTCAGTAACAGAACCAATCGCCAGGCTTTGGCCATGTTATTCTCCTTAAAATAAGGTTAAATTTCCGGCATTGTTAATTTAAATACATTCTAGTTCACCGTTCCATTTGGCCATCAAGAGCATGACGGACAATCCCAGCATGGATTCGCTTTTGCTGTAACATTTTGTTTTCCGACGGAAGCGGGCGAGAAAATGCCGAAACAAACTATTGTAGCCTTCAACCGTGAAGGTTTCCGCTTTCGACTGGATGTGGGTCGCCGGTGGCACAAAGTGCTCATACGGTTCCCAATAGTCTGTCATGACTTGGACAATCAGCGGACTCTTAATTGCATTCCACAATTGCTTCCCAGTTACGACTCCTCGGGTGCCAGTGATAGCATGGAGAAAGCGTTTCCCAAGTCGATCAACAGCAATCCAGACCCAGCAGTAGTTTTTTTATGCCCCACGTAGCTATGCAGTTCATCGAGTTCGACGATCTGAGCGGCTGGACGCTTGAGCTGTTCCAGGCTTTCCCCAAACGCTTTCACCCACTGATAGACGGCCACATGACTAAACCCCAAGATGCGCCCAATGGACCGAAAGCCCAAGCCTTCCAAGTACAGGGTCAACGCCAAGCGGCGCTGGTCCGGAGTGGCCGTATCAGATTTATGGGCCACGGTAAAAAAGTACTGACATACTTTGTACTTGTAGCGTTGTCGTCCTTTGTTGGTTCCACTTTTGACTTTGTCCGCACTGGCACACCGAGGACAATTCAACATCTTCGCCTCCTGGGAAAAGGTTAGGCGACGAGTTTAGGGCATATATCTTAATTTAACAATGCCAAATTTCCTTCCTGTCATTTGGAATAACCTCCTGAAACCTTAAGCAAAACGTTTGGGATTTCCTTGGGGAAATGAACAGGTCCTGGAAGGCTCTGTTTTTGAGGAAATGGTGTAGCCTCTAGCTTGGAAATCATAGTCGGGGACCAACGAGGGTGAAAGGATTAGGAGAATCACTATTTTATTTGAACTCTAGGAGGTAAGGCAAAGGATAGAGACCGAAAGGGAGGACAGGGCTCCGGGGGAAAGGTAGGATTCTTTTTACGAAAAACTATTGTGAGCTATTTAAGGAGACTGAGGTGCAGACCATATCGTGGGATGATTTCATAAAAGTCGAACTCCGGGTTGGTCGCATCGTCAGCGCTGCGCCTTTCCCGGAAGCCAAAAAGCCTGCCTACATTTTACAAGTGGATTTCGGCAGGGACATCGGCATGAAGAAGGCGAGCGCTCAGATCACGGATCTCTACAATCCGGAAGATTTAGTAGGAAAGCTGGTTATCGCCGTCGTGAATTTTCCAAGCAAACAAATCGGTCCGTTGATGTCAGAATGTCTGGTGACGGGATTTCATACTGAGAGCGGGGAGGTGGCGTTGTGTGTCCCGGACAAACCGGTTCCCCTTGGCACAAAGTTGCTGTAGCTTAAATGAGAATAGTAATGGGTTGCTACGACAATATTTCCCCAAGGGGATGCGGCTGGACAAGGTGTCGAAGGAGGAGGTCTTCGCCGCAGTGGAGGCCATGAATCAGCGCCCCCGCAAATGCTTGGGGTTTCAAACCCCGTGGGAAGTGTTCACGCAGTTGACTCAACCAAGTAGAGCAGGACGAACAAGTGGTGCACTTATGGGTTGAATTCGCCTTTTATGGTTAACATGAATTTCAGCATTTCAGAAAATGTCAAAAAGGAATTTAATAAAGTCTTTGCGGGAAAAAACAAAAGTGCGGTATTAACCCAACTGATGCAACAGGCAAACGAAGAAACAAGGGGACCATTGTATCCTGGACCATCAAATTCTAAGCCAGGAAATCGTTTTTGTTTAGATGATGAGTAAGGGAGTGCCCAACGGGACCGTTTTAAATAAAAATTGAAGATCTGCAGGATGCAGTTGAATGCATCCATGGGTGACATCCTGTCCTAATAAGTTTGAGTACAAGGCTCCATGAATGAAATATCCATTGCCAAAACCCAACGCATATTGTCCTAGCACTCCCGGTTGTAATCGATCAGCCATCTTTTCGGGAATGGGATCGCCCTGTTCGATGAAGGCCCAATCGGGACGAATCCAAACCGGGTTTTCTAGCTTGCTCTGAATGCTGAACATGCCCTTGGGCGTCTCGAATGTCCATGTTCTTTCTGGATTCCTGGGGTCCGATAAGATGTTTCCGCTGCCGGTCGAGGCAACGGCTATATGAAGGATGCGATCACCCTCCTTCACAAAGAGCCGATGTCGGGAGGTATCCACAACAAGATGGATTGTCCCCTGACTCGTGTCGGGTTTTTGATGTTGAGGGTTGCGAGGGGAAGTTTGGGGTTGCTCGGTACCAGAGGTTTCAATTTCATTGGACCTGGAGGGGCGAATGTTGATCGGAAGAATGGGCCTAGCCCCATCTTGAAAAGAGTTTTTGGAAACCTGGGCTGAGGGAATAGTTTGGGAAGAGGGAAGGAATGGGAAGGCGAAGACAACCACGGCAGGAAGTATCACGACTCCCCATACCATCATGGCCCATGAAACTATGCCCACGATTATTCTGAGAGTGTCTACCGTCTTCTGGCGAAACTGGTGATCTGGGTTCCCGGAAGCCATGATGGGACATCAGTATCGGAGATCAAATGGTCCTTGAAATGTTTCAAGCTATCGGGACTGCGGCCTCACTGTATTAATCGCCTGCTCAATGTGTTGAGAAACGGTTGCAGCTTTTTCCGTGGCTTGGCGGGCTTCCGCTTGGGCCATGTCAAACTTCTTGTCATTATAATGAGTTCGACTGCTTTGAAGAAGGGTTCTTGCTGAATCAAGGTCCTGCTTCAAAGCGGACAACGCCAGGTCCGATCCCTTTCCCATAGGAGCCTGCTGAAGAAGTTGTTCAGCTTTTTCCACGGCTTGGTTTGCGTTGTCCAATTCTTCCTGAGCCTTCAGGCTGGAAATCTCTGGTTTAGTGCCCGTCACTAAGTCCTTCCCTGCCTCGCCTATGACCGACGGAACTTCTGGATCTTTCGGCACCGTTACTGATGTCGTCGGTGCCTGATTTTTCTGAGGAGTCGTTGGGGCTTTGTCTTCCGAGTCAGAACATCCTTGAATGCCGAGGGCCAATAGAACCAGGCAGCAGAGAGTAAGGACTGTCTGTTTCGCGAAGGAAGGTGTAATAAAGGAGAGTGAGAACATTTTAAATTGAAAGGGTCCTCTATCCATATATAACCTCTCGTTTAACTATATAGGAAATCTTGGTATTGAGAAACCTGGTAAAAACCCTGGCGCATTTAACCTTAGAAAATCCAGGGCAAGTCAGATAAGGTCCTAGAGATAACTCTATGAACGGATGCCCCTGGATGCCGTGAGTTTCACCCTGGGCCCCTGATTGGCCAAATGGGAGATGGCTCGTTGTCCGCTTGTTAGAGGCAGTCGTTCGGATATCTCGAAGATGTGTCGGAAGCCACCGAGGGTTTTCTGTTCACCTTACGGTAAGGCAAAAATGAGATTGGATTACGAAAGCGGATCTTAGGTTATCAAGTCGGTGTGATGATTGAAATTTACAACATTGGTGATGCCCAATTATGAGGTCCGTCTCGCGCAAATAGGGGGAACAGGTGACCGAAATCTCCAAATAATCCACATGCAGTTGGCGCGTGATTATTTTAGAAAGCCTAAGCCAAGGTTTTTTGGCGGGTGCTCTGGCGTCGTGCCTCCACCAACGCATGAATCAGGTAGAGGGACATTCCCCCCATGGCGGAATGTAGCGCGCACGGTTGGAGTTGAGGATTGTTTGAAGTGTGAAAATGGATGAAAACTCGAAGCGAATCGAATGTTTTCACCTGGGGATTTCTTCATGGTAGATTTGATATGAATGGGGGGATGTTAACCTACCTCACCCATCAAAACCAACCCGCTTATAGCACGGCAGCCTCAAGCTCTTTTCAAATGAACCTTTCTACTGGCTGTGCTGAAGAATCCTATCGATATCTTTTGATGCGTTCCTCATAATCTTCAGAAGATGCTGGATCGAGTTCCCATCGGTCGGTATCACGGTCATACACTTTTTCTCCTGCAAGTTCTTCAGAATCTTCAAAGGTAAGGCCGGCCGCTTCGCCCAATTCATCCACGGTATCTTGATCCGGAGTAGGATTGGAACCTCCTACGGTTTCATCGCCGGAACTACCCGCGTCCATCGTTGCGTCGAGATCTCCACCGCAAAGTTTGGCGTGTTTTTGTCGGCTGTCTCCGCGAGTGAGGACTATTTCCGATTCGTGCTGAGACCTTGTCTCGATAAATCCCTCTTGGATGTCCTCTTCAGCAGGATCTTGATCCTCAAGATGTCGACGTATCAACGTATCCGCATGCTCTGATGGATCCGTGTGTTTCTTTCTAGCCATGGTTTCCCTCCTCATCTTAATCGCCTGAGAGTTGTCCATTTTCTGGAGTTTCAGATTGGTACTTTATCGCATGAATGATCAGCATCGAACTGGGCAAAACCCTGGTTGATTTTTATAGGATCACAAAGGAAACCAAAGGAGAACGACATTTAGTAGCGGTGAGAGGATGGGTGCTAACGTGGTTACGTAAGGAGTAGGAGGAGATATTTTCCGGTGATAGATTCAGGGCTTTGGGCGATCTCTTACTGGAACATTGGGGCAGGAGGAAGTTGGGGATCTGGTTGTCTGGTGGGGGGAGGTGATTGAAGGCTATTCGGCATTAGGTCGCCTGCGTCGGGAAAAGATGGACTCTGGTGAGGACAAGATTCGGTCACGACAATTGCTGACACCGTTGAATAATTTGCGGAACGAGATAAGGTCTAGTATTCTCGTTCGGAATTAACCTGGACATGTTCTGCTTCCTTATCTCTTTCGAGCCGCCGATGCGTTGCAATTGGCTGTGGGCCTCATCTGGACTTACAGCCAAATCGCAATCTCATGAAGGATTTCAGGTTGTGCCGGGAATCATAATATCTACAGATCCTATATACATGCCTGACACAATAGGCACCGGTCAGAGAAAAAATACCCCTTCATTCCGATACATCTGCTCCAAGAGCAATGAGTTATATGGCGCTAAACGATATTGAACGGAAGAGGATCGAAAAGCTTGTTGGTGCGTTTGTCGAGAAACTTCGGCCTCCACCACATATACGGTCTCAGCTCGACTTTGGATTCCGGGTCACCGGTCAAAGCGTTGAGTTATTCGAGGTCCGCCCACGATGGAACAAGCCGGGGATCAAGCATGAAAGCTCCTTCGCCAAGGCCACCTTCGTACGAGCTCAAGGCATGTGGAAGGTCTATTGGAAGCGCGCGGATCTGAAATGGCATGGTTATGAACCGGTTCCTGAAGTCTCGGATATCGAGAAGTTTCTTACTGTTGTGAAAGAGGACGAGTTCTCATGCTTCTTTGGCTAGGCTTGCCACATAACATGTGAGCACAGTGGACGCGCACCCGTTTAATGCCATCCTACATATGTCGCTGGCCTCTTGGATGGTCGAAGGTGCGGCTTGAATAGACGGGTTAGTGCTCCCTTGGACACTTTTGCTGATCTTTAAGTTACGCTATACTGGTTCACCGTAAGAACTCTGATCATGTCCAAAATAGTCCCCACTCCCCCTCCAGGATTTGACGACCTCTCTGTCGAGGAAAAAAATTGATTTTGTACAATCTCTCTGGAATCGGATTGCATCCATCCCTGAACAAATTCCTATGCCTGAATGGCACAAGCGGATCCTTCGTGAACGCATGGAGGCCTATTAGGCGATTCCCACCACTGGGCGATCGTGGGAAGATGTCCGGGCGGACATCGACCGAAAATTGCAAGATCGTTAACTGACAAATGGCCTGGCGACTCGTCCTCCAACCTGAGGTGGTATCCTATCGACTTTTTCCGGATCTACCGTTCCCTGCTTTGGAAAATGGATAATAACCCGAATTAGTTATACCATTAGGTGGGTGATCGCATTTGAACCAAAATCGCATGTTTTGGTAACAAGCGACCGGCCTCACAGTTAATCGCAGACTGTTCGATCAAAGAAAAGGGGAATCTATGAAAGGTGAATTCACAGCGATTATTGAAACTGCTCCCGAGGGCGGTTATTGGGCCATTTGCCCGGAGGTTCCTGGTGCAAACGGGCAAGGTGAGACGATAGAAGAAACCAAGAATAGTTTAAAGCAAGCTATTGAACTGATTCTGGAAGACCGGAGGGCAGACATTCTTCGCGGCCTGCCAGAAGATGCCATCCAGGAAACGGTGCAGATTGGATGAAACGACGGGAGTTGGAGCGAAAATTGCGAATTGCCGGTTCTTATTAAAAGCGCGAAGATAGTTCCCATGCACTCTGGATCAATCCGAAGACCGGAGTCATGGAAGCAGTTCCACGGCACAACGAAATCAAGGAGCCATTGGCAAAAAAGATTTTGAAGAATCTGAATGCAGAATGAATACGGAGCAAACCGTTGCAGAGGAGGATGTATTAACTCGATTGGCCCCTAAGCAATCGATCAGCATGATTCAGAGGTTTCTCGCGATGGAGTTGCTCTAACCACGGAATGTGACGTGTATGAGCAGGCCTGTTGTCTTGCCGTGGATCTCAATCATCATCGCTTTGATACTCGGTACCATGTAGTAGCCTTTCAGTCTTCCAATACTTTCTTCATCATAAGCGGACACCCAGTATTTTCGAAAAACAGCCAAGCTGGGTCACATCATCGAGTTAAAAGGCTTTTCTCCCCTGCAATCTTGACTTATTTCGCGCCTTTATCAACAATCCTTCTCAGTCATCGATCTTCGTGCTGACGCAGGTAACGGAGGGGTGGCCCAACTCGCCAGGCCTGTCCTGAGTTTTGTCGAAGGGCTCAGACAAGGTCCACCTCCTGATTTGAGCGTCAGCCCAATTGGCCGAACTGCAGGGGGTGGGGTAATTCGAAAGTGAATTGTCCGCGGTGGGATAGTTGAGTGAAGCCGAAAAAGAATTGGGTAATTACAAGATCTGATCCCAGAACTTAAAAATGGACAAAGAATGACGCGACCTCGTTTTGTATGTTTGTGCGTACATCACCAGGAGTTCAGAGCCGTCCAAGGAGGCCCCACACATTCAGCTTGGCCCCGCTTGTTACGGGCGTCATTATTCAATTGATATCGACATTCAAGGACTTAAATTCTTGGCATGATTGAACGGAGCCGCCAGGTCGCTTTCTTGTTTTGGAGTCTTCGTGCGACTGCTACATGTTGTTTTGGACGGCTTAGTGACCCGAGGCCGACTGGTAATGACCTGGGTCCCAGATGCGTTAGGCCCAATCCCCCAAATGGGGCGATGGTATCCTGGCTTTGTTCCATGGCACATTTTACTAGGTTCGCACGTTTTCCTTTGAGACCAGAATGATTTCAGGGACAGACATAGGGTCAACCAGTGAAGACTTCGTCCAAGCCGTGGCGGAGCGTGCCTTCTCTCCAGACTTCGTTTTCCGCTCTCCACATAAGCCAAATGGCAAAGAAGTGACGGATGTCTTGGTGCTGTTTGACGACTTCGCACTCGTGATCCAGGCCAAAGCCCAAAGACTAGGGCCAACAGGCACAGGGTACACCGATAATTCACTTGACTGGGTCAGGAAGAATCTTGAAAAGGCGAGCAGGCAGGTCTCGGGGGCACTAAGGACAATTCGAGAGGGGCGCCTTATGTTTGTCGAAAACAAAAGGCTTGGACGCGTACCATTCAATAGTGCTGACCATCCTTTCCTGTACGGAGTGATCCTTCTGGACCATGAATCGGAGCCCTATGACCCAATCGACTTGGCCCCAAGTCTATCAGGCATTCCGGCTCCTACCCACGTACTCTCTCATCGCGACCTTTTCATGGCTGCTAAACTTCTTAACACGCCTTCGGACCTAATTAACTACTTAGAGGCACGAACCGATGTGCTGCTGCCAACTTTGAAGCCAATTAAGGTGCATGAGGAGTCAAGAGCAATGGGGTACTACCTATCGCACCTGGAGGAAATCATCTGTCTTTGCTCTCAGGTACACGGTGTCCCAGTGATGGAAGTTAAATGCCGAAAATATGCCGAGGATCTTCGCATGCTGGCTGCTGAAGCACACCCTGACAAAAGGTGTGGGGTCATAATCGACCATATGATAGATCGTTTGCACGAACTGGGGTCTCAGGGAGAATCATCTCCCGAGATCTCCCCTCACGTGGCGACAAAGGTGTACACAAGAGTCGCTATCGAGCTTGGTAATCTTCCTAGAAGCAAAAGGCTTGAATATGGCAAGCGGTATCTGTCCGTCTTGATTAAAGCGGCACAAACACGAAAGCCCAACTGGGTTCGCATATACAATAAAAGACGTAGCCTTTGCATCATCCTTTACGCGAGTCCGTTATCAAAAACGGACCGGGTGCGCCGCAGTGAAGAGCTAGCTGCGATTACCTCATTAGCCAAGGCCTATCATGAGGTTCGCACAGCTATCGGAGTAGCAACCGAGGCGGGCAATGAAATGGGAAGTTCTTATGATTTTGCTTTGAAGGAGTCACCTCCTATGCCTGACCCGAAGGCTCAGGAGCTAGGCCGAGAGGTTTTCGGCCAGAGACATGTGTGTTAGGTATGAGCTATTCTCGAAAGTTAAAACACAAGGGCTTGGGGTCAGGTCTTGAAATATCATAATGAGTGGTCAGGCCTTGTAAAAGTTGAGTGATGCCGAAAGAGAATGGCGTGATTGCACGACCAGACTCTATAGATTTCTCCGTTTCCTATCCTTCGAACCGACGCCTGCAGTTCGGCCCCATGGGCGGACGCTCCTTCATCATTGGCGGGCCTTGTTTGAGCGCAGCGAGTTGGTGTGCGCTGGGCATGGATGATTTGATGGGGGTGGAAGTCCCCTGTGGGGCCTGTCGGAGGCAACCACGAGTCAGAGGCAACTGCACGCAATGAAAAGGCTGGCCAGCGGCCAACCCCTTTTCCCCGTGAGGGCGTGTGGGATGGAAGCCCGAGACGAACCGCCGTACCGAATGCAAATGAACCCCTATGCAGGCTGGACCGAACTGGGTGAGCGTACGCCACAACGCGAAGCCCGCTATCCGACCGTGGTCGGCCCAGTAGTGGGGGCGGCGATGGCGGGACGCAAATCATCCTTACCCCAGGAGATCTCCAGGGGTCCACAATTACGTGGTAGAGCGGACGAAGGCGACGACGTCGGCCCAACGCCCGTGGAGAAGTCGGACCACCTCATAGTAGTGCTGAAGCCGGGTAAGGCCGGGGGAGCGAAGGGGGTGGCAAGTTGAGAAAGGTTGGAGGCGGTCAACTGTCATTCGCGTTTGCCGACAGCCCGCAAGGGGGCGAGGACGAGGCGGTTTCGGACGTATCCGAAGCCCAAACGTGGTTGCTGCTGAGAGCGGATGACAAGGAAGCCCAAACTCCGACCGCCCAGACGGGTGAGGCTCCTCACCTGTTAGAGCAGGTGGCGAGGCCGAGCAATTTAGCGAAGGCCTTGCGACATGTCGCGCGGAACAAGGGCGCGGCAGGGGTGGATGGGCGCAGTGTCGCAGAAGTGGTCGAGGCCTCTCGACAGCTTCTCCCGGAACTGCGTCGCCAGTTGCTTTCGGGCCAATATCAACCGGGTGACATTCGTCGAGTTTGGATTCCCAAACCGGGGGGTGGTGACCGCGGGTTAGGTATTCCCAATGTGGTGGATCGCTGGGTGCAACAGGCCCTTCGACAAGTCGTCGAGCCGATGTATGAACCCTCCTTTCACGACAGCAACCACGGGTTCCATCCACGGCGAGGGGCACACACGGCGCTGGCTCAAGCCAAGGGGTACGTCGAAGCGGGGTACGAGTGGGTGGTGGACATCGATCTGTCGAAATTCTTCGATCGAGTCAATCACCAACGCCTCCTGAACCGCCTGGCTTCTCAGGTAAAAGACGGTCGTCTGCTGCATCTCATACATCAGATGCTCAAGGCGAACGTGGTGCTGCCAGATGGGATGCGGGTGTCGACCGATGAAGGCACCCCCCAGGGCGGCCCCCTGTCTCCCCTCTTATCTAACGTGGTGTTAGATGAACTTGATCGGGAGCTTGACCGTCGCGGCCTCCGGTTCGTTCGGTACGCCGACGATTTTCAAATTTTCGTGCGTAGTGAACGATCCGGTCAACGCGTGTTGAAGGCCACGCGGCGATTCCTTGAAGACCGGTTGCGGTTGCAAGTGAACGAGGCCAAGAGTTCAGTGGATCGACCTGGCCACCTGAACTTTCTAGGGTTCTGCCTGAAGCAGAATCCGGAAGGGGGCGTGGAGATTCATCTGTCGACCCGTACCGAGCGAAGGCTGAGCCAACGGATTCGAGGGTTAACCCCGCGAACCTGGGGTTCATCCTTGCGCGGCTGTATGGTGGCCGTGAATCGTTATCTACGCGGATGGTATGGCTACTATCGGCTGTGTACCGAACCTGGGGCGCGTCGCTTGAGTCGAATCGATGCCCATGTTCGCAGGCGACTGCGAGCGATCATCATTCGGCAGAAAGGACGGTGCCCTCGCTCCCTGTTGCGGCACTTGCTTCAACGTGGCGTCTCGGTGAAGTCGGCGACCAAGACGGCGTCTAGCCGTCGCGGGGCGTGGTTCAAAAGTAGTACCTACGGGATGCATCAGGCATATGGGAACCAGTGGTTTTACGACCGCGTGACCACGCTGATGCGATTGTGGGAACGGGAGAACCACCAGCCCAAATGGGTCTTACCCCAACAGCTGTCGCTGTTTGGTGAATGAGGGATCGACTTGAAGAGCCGGATGTGCGACCCACAAGTCCGGTTCTGTGGGAGCTGGGGGCGGGCAACCGCCCCTGGCTACCCGACCCGCTCTTTCGCTTCTCGCGTCTGCCCAATCCCATGTGGCCGAACTGGGTGTCAATGGTTTTGGGTCCTTTTGCCGAAACAAAAGGACCTCGGCTACCGGGCCGAAACCCGGCATCTAATAAGAATTCGAGTACTTTCCGGGTAGGCTTTTGTAATGAAAGTAGATATTTTTCACGGGATGGTACAGTTGAATTTAGCCGAAAGAGGATCGTCGTCTGATTGCACGACCAACCACCCAGAAATGGTAAAAGGTAAAGATTTTGTAAGTCTCTAATACTCCCAGAAACATGACCGTCAAAATTCGCAATTGAATAGCGTCGTTTACCGGCAGAAAATGGAAGATCCAGTTCTTAAACGGCTCCGTACTAGGCATTGGTAAAGATGATGAACGAAGGCAGTAAGGATGAGCACGTCAAAGCCGTGTATGCACATTTTGGCCTGGCTCTGTATCTTGCACAAGTGTTGGAACACGGACTCGCGAATGCTCTTATGTGGGCTGAACTGCTTCCGCGTCGAGCCGAGAAGCCAATTTCAAGGAAGCAATGGGAGACTGAGTTTGACCTATTTATGAACCAACAATTCGAACAGACGCTTGGTAGACTAATCCGCGGTTTGGGAAAGGCTGCTTCGGTTTCTGCAGATTTGGAAAGCCTCCTTACCGACGCATTGAAAACGCGCAATTTCCTCGCACACCACTTCTTTCGCGAACGAGCAGAATCCTTCATGTCCTGTGACGGTCGGGACAAAATGATTGAAGAGCTTGAGCGAGCTCAGAAGTTGTTCGACCTTGCCGATGTGAAGTTAACTGAGGTCGCCAAACCCTTGCGAGAAAAGTATGGCTTCACAGATGAAAGGTTGGAGCCCTTCGAGCAAGAATATCTAAAGCAGTTTGAAATAGATCTCTAACAAGCCTGAGGAGACAGACTCGCTACGTCGGCGCATTGATCCGCCTCCGCTCGCCGCTCACCCACAGCGTTAGTTTAGGATAAGAAGAGGTTTCAGATATTGTCCGGTGAGTGACTGAGGGGTGTTGGCGATTTCTTCCGGCTGACCTTGGGCGACGATGTGGCCGCCGGATTCGCCACCGCCGGGGCCTAGGTCGATGACCCAATCCGCGCCTTTGATGACGTCCAGGTGATGTTCCACCATCAGGCTCGTATTCCCTTCCTCGACCAGTTGATTCAAGACGGTTAACAGCCGCGTAATATTTTCCAGATGCAAGCCTCGAGGTGGTTCATCCAAGATATAGAGGGCGCCTTTATGTGTTGAGTTTGCCGCCGATTGTCTTGTGGTGTTGGCCAATTTTCTGGCAATCTTGAGCCGCTGGGTTTCGCTAACGGAAAGGGTCGTGGCGGGCGGGCTGGCCGGCCTAGCGCGAGATAGCACAAACCAACTTGTTTGAGTACATCATCCCCTGTTGTCATCAAAATGGTGATCTCCATCCTACTTCCCAAGTCTTTGCTCTATCCACTGATCAATCTGTGGCCAGCTTTGTGTATTGTTTTCATGTAAATTAAAAAAATGGCCCATGGCTTCCAATATTTGCAAGGTGACATCAGAGGAGCCAGCATAAGATTTCCGTTCTAGATCAGGAAACCTCGGTGGGGCAATCAGTAGATCAAACTCACCTATATTCCGGTTGATTATTCACTTCCAGCGGAGGACTTAGTCGTAGATCACAAGAAGCTTGCCATATTTTTAGTGACACTGTAGTATCACTTTATGCGAACTGAACTCGTCACCACCTTAAAACGTCAAGCCACCGAAATTCTTTCAAAGTTGCAGCGGGATAGGGAGCCGGTTCTCATCACTCAGCATGGTGTTCCGAGCGCGTACCTTGTGGATGTTGAAACGTACGAGACTTTACTTCGGCGGATGAGCTTGCTTGAGGGCATCGCTCGTGGTGAAAAAGCCATCGAAGAAGGCCGGACCGTATCTCATGCTCAAGCCAAGCAGCGCATGGCACGATGGCTGAAATAATCTGGACTGAGCCTGCACTCAGCGATCTCGATGCCATTGCAGACTACATTGCATTGGATAATCCAGAAGCCGCTCAGGAATTAGTCCAGCGAATATTCCGACACGTCGGGCAGTTGACTGACCATCCAAAAAGCGGATCCAAGCCTCAGGAACTAAAGGGGTGGCGTTATCGGCAAATCGTGGAGTCGCCATGCCGAGTTTTCTATCGGCAGGATGGAGATCGGATTTACATTCTGTATGTCATGCGTGCCGAGCGCTCGCTGCAGCCTGCCAGGTTGACGTCACGCGATAAGAACGTTCTGGGATGAGGTTCTGACGCTGATTCTCAATCAGGCTCATTTCCTTTGCGACCATGGCTTCCCCTGCGTTCTTTCGAAAAGAGACCCCATGCCTATAGACGATTTGAGTATGTCCGCTTGAAGAATAACGGTCTTGGAATGAGAAGAGATTCGAGAGGGTCTCCGTATCGAGTTTGAGCTGTGAGCAATCTCCTCCGATGGGCCTTGAGCGACGAAATAGCCGCCGAAGCCTAGATCAAGCACCTCATATCCGGGCTTTGCCATATAAAAGATTTCCTTACCTTATGCACTGAGGTATACTCTTCCTATGTCAATTAACCTACCTCTGAAAGAGATGACCCTCCAGGAAAAGCTTGCGGTCATGGAGTTGATTTGGGAGGACCTTGTCCGTACTCCCGATGCGCTTGAATCTTCTGCCTGGCACCGTGATGTTCTTGAAGTACGTGGGCAACGAATCGCCGAGGGAAAATCTCAATTTACGGATTGGGAGAAAGCCAAGCTCGACATTCGCAACAAACTCTCGTGAAAATCCAGATCCTGGATGAGGTCCAGCAGGATTTAGTCCAGGGCTTTCGTTTTTATGAAAATCGAGAACCTGGGCTTGGGTCTTATTTTAGACAGCCTGTTTTCGGATATTGATTCCCTTCTGTTGTATGCCGGAATTCACCAGGTCGCGTATGGTTATTTTCGGTGTTTGTCTAAACGTTTTCCCTTTGCCATTTACTATCACGTCGAAGAAGATTTGGTGCGTGTCCATGCCGTGTTGGATTGCCGGAAGGATCCATTATGGATCAGGCACCGGTTAAGCGAAGAGAATTAATCGGAATCGGAAGAGTGGTATGAAGAGAATATCCATTTGTCCTTCACAATCGATCATTTCATGAGGCATACGCATTTTGTAAATTGTTGGAGTTTCCTCAATTGGAAAGTAGAAAATTTTCTGTGTGGAAGTGATGACAAAAGACGATAGACAAAAGATTTTTATCGTTCGAGAACGAGCAGAGTTTTCAGATATTTTCCCGTAATGGAAGTTGAGCTATTAGCAATCTCTTCCGGTCGGCCTTGGGCCACGATGGGGCCGCCGGAATCGCCGCCGCCCGGCCCCAGGTCGATGACCCAGTCGGCGAAGCATTGAATTGTACACTCTGCCAGGGTATCCTTTGGAAATGACAATCAAACAAAAAGTTATGAAAGCGGTCGAGGGACTTCCTGACGATGCGTCTTTTGAGGATGCGATGGAACGCCTACTATTTATGGCCAAGGTCGAAAAAGGCATTCAGCAGGCCGACGCTGGTCAAACGATTCCTCATGAGCAGGTGAAGCAAAAGATGCAAAAGTGGGGGAAGTAAGGTGGACTGCTCAGGCAGCGGAAGACCTTCATTCAATCGTCCAATTCATTGCCAGAGACTCTACGCAGTATGCCCGCCTCTTCGTTATAGATATCTTTCAAGCTGTTGACCGCATTGCGGCGTTTCCCCAGTCTGGCCGGATAGTACCCGAGCTTAATGATCCTGTTGTGCGAGAGGTTATTCTGGGTAATTATCGGCTGGTCTACCGTCTGAAAGATGTCAGCCTGGATCTGTTGACGATCTATCACGGTGCAGGCTTGTTCGATCCGTCGAAACTTGAATAGAGGAAAAGACAAGCTTCCCTCATAATTTTTGCGGGTGCTGAATTATGTCTGCTGTCAAAGTTACACAGCATGTATGGTTCCTTAGCGGAAATGGTTGATTTAAAAGACCAGTGGTTTCAGATATTGTCCGGTGAGTGACTGAGGGGTGTTGGCGATGTCTTCCGGGCTCCCTTGGGCTACGATGTGGCCGCCGGATTCGCCGCCGCCGGGGCCCAGGTCGATGACCCAATCCGCGCATTTGATGACGTCCAGGTGATGCT
Organism: uncultured Nitrospirales bacterium; assembly: GCA_963801755.1. Lineage (GTDB taxonomy): Bacteria > Nitrospirota > Nitrospiria > Nitrospirales > UBA8639 > Nitrospira_E. The sequence continues at coordinate 52,026 of CAWDGE010000002.1, forward strand.
CGACCACCAGGACCGTATTCCCTTCCTCGACCAGTTGATTCAACACGGTTAACAGGCGCGTGATATCTTCAAGGTGCAGTCCCCGGGTTGGTTCGTCCAGGATGTAGAGGGCCCCTTTGTGGTCTGAGTTGGCGGCTGATCGTTTGGGGGTGTTGGTCAATTCCCGGGCGATTTTAAGCCGTTGGGTTTCGCCTCCGGATAACGTTGTGGCTGGTTGTCCCAGTGTGAGATAGCCAAGTCCAAGCTGTTGAAGCACGCGCAATCCTTTGAGGACATTGGGACAGGAAGTGGCGAAGAAGGCTATCGCTTGATCGACGGTGAGATTGAGTATGTCGTGAATGGAATGCTCTTTGACTTGGACTTGTAGGATTTTTTCCTGGAATCGTTTGCCTTCACAGTCTGCGCAGGGCACATAGAGATCCGCGAGAAAATACATTTCCAGTTTTTCATACCCGTTTCCTTGGCAACGAGCGCATCGGCCTTTCCCGGTGTTAAAGGAAAAATGCGCGGGCGTGAGCCGGTGCGCGCGTGCTTCAGGGGATTGGGCAAATAAGGCCCGGATTTCATCATAGGCTTTAATGTACGTGATGGGATTAGAGCGCGGGGTTTTGCCGATGGGTTCCTGGTCGATAAGGCAGACGGTTCGGAGATGTTCCGGCCCTGTCATGCTTGCTAGCTCGGGTTGCGGAGGAGTGTCCACCTTGAAAAAATCGCGAAAGGGCCGAATAGATGGTGGCTTCGACTAGCGTGCTTTTTCCTGATCCGGAAGGACCCGTGACACAGACCAGCGTGCCGAGGGGAATGTTGACGGTGAGGTTTTTAAGATTTTGTTCGTTCACTCCCGTGAACTTAAGCGCTTTTCCATTTCCTGATCGACGCTTGGAAGGTAAGGGAATGGTTCGTTCCCCACGCAAATATTGCGCGGTGAGCGACTGGGGATGCTTGAGAAAGGTGTGATAGGGGGCCGCGCAAATAACCTCTCCGCCTTGATCGCCTGACTGTGGTCCCAGTTCGACGATGTAATCGGCCTGTTGAATGATCTGCGGATCATGTTCCACCACAATGACGGTGTTTCCCCGCTCCGCCAACTCTCGCAAAATCATTCCCATGGCCTCGGTGTCGCGTGCATGGAGGCCGATCGTCGGTTCATCCAGGACATACTGTGTGCCCATGAGCTGACAGCCCAGTTGTGTCGCCAGATGAATACGCTGAGCCTCGCCTCCGGATAACGTCCGCATTTCCCGGTTGAGTGTGAGATACTCCAAACCCACGCGCAGGAGAAATGACAGTTTCGATTGCAAGGCATTCAACAAATCGTTGGCGATCGCTTCCTCAAATGATCTCAGCGGCAGGGTCTGAAGCCATCGTTGAAGATCCGAGAGGGGCCATCCGCAGACCTCGTGAATGTGGCATTCATAGATTTTGACCATGAGAGATTCCGGCCGTAAGCGGGTGCCCTGGCAGGTTGTGCAAGGAGAAGGACTGCGATACCGGCTTAGGAAGACCCGGACATGCATCTTGTAGCGTTTGCCTTCTAGATATGTAAAAAAATCATCGATGCCCTCGAGCTTTCCTTCCCCTTTCCAAATCAGGTCCCGTTCTGCTTGGGTGAGCTGGTTGTAGGGTGTGGTCGGGTCGAGGTTTTTCTTCTTGAAGGCTTTGAGCATTTCTTTCTGCCACCACACATTGGACGGTTTTGTCCATGGTTCGATCGCGCCGTCCTGTAAGGATTTTTCGGGGTCGGGAATCAGTAATCGTTCGTCGTAGCGCAAGATGTTGCCGAACCCTTTACATTCGGGACAGGCCCCAAGTGGATGATTGAAGGAAAAGGACACGGGTCGTGGCGTCGGGAACGTTCTGCCGCATCCCGGGCATGCCAAATGGGCGCTAAACACTAAGGGTTGGTTATCCCCGATGATGACGCTTGCGCGGCCTTCACTTTCGCGAAACGCCGATTCCAAGGCTTCGACCAATCGGCTGCGCGATTCCATGTCCAAAGTCAGGCGATCAACGACGACTGACAATTCCGATGGCAGCGGTGAGGGGAAGGGGTCGGTGTTGAGGTTGATCAGTTGGTGGTTGATGACGACACGAATGAAACCTTGCTTGAGGAGTGCCGTTTTCATGAACTCCAGTGCATCGGAATGGGGTGCGGGTTTTGGAAAACAGATGAGGGCGCGTTTCTTGGGAAAACGATTCAGTAAATCTTGCGCGACCGTGGTGGGGTGGTGGGCGATGGCTTCCACCTTGCAGTCGGGACAGGTCAGGCGTCCGATTTTGGAGAACAGCAACCGGAGATAATCCGAAATTTCACTGGTGGTGCCGACGGTGGAGCGGGAGGTTCGAATCGGATTTTTTTGCTCCAAGGCAATTGAGGGACGGATATTGGTGAGTCGGTCCACATCAGGCCGTTTTACGCGGTCCAGGAACATGCGCGTATAGGACGAGAGCGATTCCACATAACGCCATTGGCCTTCCGCAAATAGGGTGTCGAAGGCCAAAGAGGATTTGCCGGATCCGGACACACCGGTGATGACGGTGACGGCGTTGTGTGGGATACGGAGGGAAATGTTTTTAAGGTTATTTTGCCGCGCGCCTTCAATGATGAGGTCGGCATGGGGGGAGCTGGAAGGTGAACTCGGGTTCTTTGAGGACATATTCAGGGATGCTGACCATTTGGATAGTGAAAACGACGAATAATGGTTGTACCGTGTTCACCCCCTTCCCGCCAAGTGGCTTCAAGAGAAGGAATCCACTACCAAATGTATTGTGTGAAGGGAAATGAGGGGAGAGGCCCTGAGTTTAGAGCCGACCTAATGTATCACCGAGCCAGACAGCGGCAAGACCCACGAAGACATGGATGATGATATTGGCGGAGGCTTTGAGCATGGCCCCGTCTTTCAGAAGTGCCAGGGATTCGAACCCGAAGGTAGAGTAGGTCGTGAATCCACCCAGAACGCCAATAAACAGAAAGATTCTGTTGTCCGTTCCTAGAATAATCCGGGACTCGGCCAACCCATGGATTAACCCGATCAGGAAACAGCCGAGGATGTTCACGGCCAATGTGCCAATGGGGAAGGCAAGAGCCGGGCTGAGGCGGTTAAAGAAGCCGGAGATCACAAATCGGCCTACCGACCCCAAGAATCCACCTAGACCAACCCAGAGAAGTTGAGGTAATCCGTAAGGAATCATGGTGGTGTGTGCCAGTTAGGCGATTTCCCTCAGGATCAAGGTAAGGCGCAACTTGGCGTGGAGGGAGCTGAGTGGTGAGGCGTTTATGGGAGTCAATCCTTTTTCTTCCTGAGAGTTTTTGACGACTTGATTCGAGGAGCCTGTTTGCGTGCGGTTTCTTTGACAAGCTTATTGGGTTTAGGTGGAGGGACTACATTGGGATCGGCCCAGAGCGCGATTCCCCCAAGGAGCCCTGCTGTATTTGAGACGATTGTGGCATGGGATGGCAATGGAATGGTCACCTTTTTGCCGTTCCCGCCGCCTATGTAAAGATGGTCGAAATTAATCACTCGATCTAATATCTCAATGGCTTTGGCCAGCCGGAGATTCCACCTCTTTTTCCCCACATTTTTGAGTGCATTGGCACCCAATTGCACTTCGTATGTCTCTTGTTTTCGAAAGGGGTGGTGAGCAATTTCCATATTAGGCACGAGGTGCCCATTAATAAATAACGCGGTTCCAAATCCGGTTCCCAGGGTAATGACCATTTCGACCCCTTGGCCTTTGATCGCTCCATAGCCCTGCACATCCGCATCATTGGCTGCCCGAACCGGCTTTTGGAGTTGTTGTTCCAGTTCGCCAACGAGATAGGTTCCAGGCCAGGATGCATCCAGGTTAGGCGCTGTTTTCACCCACCCCTGATGAATCACGCCGGGAAAGCCGACTGATACGCGATCAAATTGCCCGAGTGTTTGGGCAATTTCCACAATAAGCGGGACAATGCCCTGTGGTGTCGCGGGTTTCGGTGTGACCATTCGTACCCGTTCAGACATGGGCTGGCCGGACTGATTGAGCAGGAGGCCTTTAATCCCGGACCCGCCAATATCAATGGCAAGGGTAATGGGTGATGAGTGTGAAGCATGTGACTTGTTCTGTTTAGGAGTCATCAGCGTTTCTCCTTGAAATTGGGAAATGGAGATATGGCCCTCATCTACCCTTTCCGGCCGTTATACACCTCTCCGCCGTTTTGGACATATTGCTGTAGGACAGAAGATGCGCTGGCTCGCCCAATATCCATGGTCACGGCAATCCCCCTCTGCTCGAGTTCCATAATCCAATTCGCAGGTTTGGGGCCTTCATCAAAACCAACTGCCTCGGCGTCGCTTCCTCTGGCGCCACAGACGATGTGCCGAACGCCGGACCAGGAAATCGCTCCCAGGCACATACTGCACGGCTCACAACTGGTTACCAGCTCGTGAGTAGGAAGCCCGATTGCTCCTAAATTATGGGTGCCAACAATTTGCTGTGCCATCATCATCGCGACGACTTCAGCATGGGCCATTGAACTTTTCGACGAAAGGACGAGATTGACCCCTGGCGCGACCAGTTCTTGAGTGTCCAAGCGGAAAACCCCTGCTCCGAATGGTCCCCCTGTTCCATATTGAATATTGAGTTGCGCCAGCGTAATGACCAGTTCCATACGGGCATCCGGAGTCGGGTAGGTCTCCGGTTGTTGTACAAGATAATCGGTGATCCAGACAGGTAACTCAAGGCAATATGGTTGAAACCGTGTAGAAGGGATGTTCATATCAGGGGGTCAGGGATTTGATTGATAGAAGGTGTGAAGACCGGTTATATGATTGTGGTGCGGCATGAAAAACAACCCGAGGGGCTTGTCCCGTGAAAGGGAGCCCCTCGGATTATGTGGCATACACCACAAAAAGTGAACCTCATGTTCAGCATGGCCCATCAGTAGGCTAATGACGCGTTTCTCGTTAATGGTTTGGCCGAATCTTCCAGATGTGAAGGCGGAAGATCCCTCTTGTCACTCACTTCCAAGCTCAGTGGGTTGCCCGCTGGCATTTGCCATTTGGCATGCTTGTGTTGGAGCAGGGATATGATTCGGCAAAAACGAGAAGGCCCGTCAGGAGACTGAGGCGGGTTTCGCCGCCGATGGGCCTACATGATCCGGTGGAGTAAGGTCGTCCATCTGAGACCCCCTTTCCTCTTTGCGGTTTGAAAGGAGATACACGCTCATTCTCTCCCTCCATTCATAATCGGCTTTCATGAGCGCAGAGGTAATGCTACGCTCGTCAGAAAAATCTGTCAATAGGGTCTATCCCCTTATCAATTTTTGAGGAAGGGACGATGGGTGAATTTACGAATCAGGTGATTCTCATCACTGGGGCGTCTTCGGGAATTGGAAAAGCCCTCGCCTGTGCGTTGGCGCCACAGGCTCCCAAGCTGGTCCTTGTTGCGAGAGATCGGTCACGTTTGCAGGAGGTCTCACTCGCCTGTGAAAAATTGGGAGCGTCTGCACTGGTCATTCCGACGGATGTGACGGATCCACATGCCTGCTCGGCCATGATCCAACAGGCTGTTTCTATGTATTCTCGGATTGATGCGTTGGTGAATAATGCCGGCATGTCCATGTGGTCGACGGTGGAGGATGTTCATGAGGTGGAACTGTTTCAACGCGTGATGGCGGTGAATTTTTTTGGCAGCGTGTACTGTACCAAATTGGCGTTGCCGTTCTTGAAGGCCGCGCATGGCCGGATTGTTGCGATCTCCAGTGTTGCAAGTTTGACAGGGGTTCCTGCTCATTCAGCCTATTGTGCCAGTAAGCATGCGATGAACGGATTTTTTGAGTCGCTTCGTATTGAGTTGGCAGGGACCGGAGTAACGGTAACCATTGTGGCCCCCGATTTTGTGCAATCCGAAATTCATGAACGAAGTATCGGGGCCAATGGTCAACCTATCGGGCGAATACTTGATGGACATTCCAGATTTTTAACCGCGGAGAAATGTGCGGACACGATTATCAAGGCGATGACTCGGCGGAAACGACTGGTGTTTACATCCTGGAGAGGGCAATGGGGACGGTGGATGAAATTAATGAGCCCGCAGGTGATTGATTGGATGGCCCGAAAGGGCGTTGCCGATGCTGATCGGCAGTAGCGGGACTCTCTTTTGCCGTTCTAGGGCATGGCATAAGACACTCGTTCGATGTGGTGGCCTTTTTCTGTCAGCAGATGAAGTAATCCGTCTTTTCCCGCAAGGTGAGCCGCACCTACAATGATTAAGATGTTTTTTTCCTCTTTTAAGAACGATTCAATTTGAGGAACCCAGTTCTGGTTTCGTCGGACGAGGAGTTTTTTGTAAAACAAGGGGTAGGTTTTGAATGACTCCACCAATTGTTCTAACCCGTCGAGATTACCCTGATGCCAGTCTTTCACCATATGTAAAAAAGCTTGTTCTCGTTCCTTTGATCCGGTGGCGGCGAGTGATTCCTGAAGGAGAGCATCCTGGATATTGAGCGGAAGGGTGTCGAAGACATTTAATTGGTCTTGAATCGTTTCCAGCCCGCCAGTCGGTTTTCCGGCATCCTTGGCCATCCGATAGAAATGATTTTCAATACCCAATTCAGGCCGAAAATCTATGGACGAATCAAATCGTCCGCTTAATGTGAGATAGAGAACCCAGGGTTTGTATTGTTGGAGATCCTGAAGGTTCCCTCCCAAGGCTTGAATCTTCTGTTTGACCAGGGAATAGGTTTTGGGTGAGAGCACCGTTTCCAGGGTTTTCCCTTTTGGGAGAGTGTACTGTTTTTCGTGTTTGGAAAATGAGTTGGGGGAAAATAATATTTCCGGATCAATTTCAAAGACGACCTTTTGGGAATTGTAATAGGCATAGGAGAAGGACCTGGTGAGAGGATAATATTCTTCGGCCAACACATGGATTGATCCCAAAATATAGACGGTATTCGTGTCCGACTGGATTTTGTAAATCAGGCTGTTGTTGTACCCATCCCCGACCACCTGGCCATTGGCCGTCCCGGTGCCCAAAACAAAAAGGGTTAGGATTAACACACAGTGTAGGCGTAGCTTTCCCTGTTGGTGGTGTAATGCGGCCATTTCGAATCCCTCTGTTGAAGTTGTGATCATGTCCTGCTTTTATGGTGAGAAAGGTATTTCCCCTGGTGTCCGGCATCTTGATTGGGTTCTTGAGATTGTTGTGTGTTTCTTACCGGGTAGTTCATCGGTGGTTAGAGGGAAAAGGTGAAATCCAGAGATTGAGCTGCGATTTCGAGATTGATGGAATGTGCGGCTGGTTCTTGTCGAGTTCAGCCAGAATGGGCATGTTCCTGTTTGGGCTATTCGCTGATATTGATCAAGTCGTCCGGATCGGGGAATGACCCCTGTCGGGTCCACCCGTCTCCCTCTCCATGCGAAGGGGAAATCGAAAGGTGTGTTGGTGAGACGAGAAGGCTGATGTGGACTCAGGCCTGTGGGGAGGGAGAGGATTCTTGTTGGATAACCTGGAAGTCCTTTTGGGTGATGAAATGACCATCGGCATACAGACGAAACTCATACCGCCCCGGCCCTGGAAACACGAGGTAGGGAATGTTCACGCCAAAGTCCTGGGTCATTAAGCGGTTGGAAATATCAATTGGCGGGAGGGAACCTTTGCCGACAATCTGGTCTTGATCAAGGTACACCAGTTGGATTTCGAATGCGTACCTGCCTTCCGCATCGGTGAGCGAAAAATACACGCCGACTTGGGGGTGCTGGCAGGGAAACGTTTTGGCCCAAAGATGGGTAAAAGCCCCAATAATACTTTTCTTTCCTGTCAGACTATCGATGATAATGGTGTCACATACTAAAAAAGCGTGAATGATCGGTTTGATAAATTCCGCCATATTATTCATTCTCAATGTCTGCCCACATGATTATCTGGAAATCTTTATATCGTGATTCATTCTAGAGAGGTTCTTTACTAGTCAATAAACAGTCGGGTCAGCCCCACTCCCCCCAAATATAGTACGATCGCCAACCCATATGCCGGCCAAAAGCCTAACTTGGGGACAAACGCAATCATCGTTCCCACATAAACAAACCATGGAGGGGAAAGCCAAATCATGTGTTTGGCAAACGAAACGGTCGGAGTCGATCCGGCATTGACGAAGATCAGGATAAAGGTTACTCCACTGATGATCGGCAGAGTGCTGGCCAAGGCAGCCATGAACCCTCTCCCATGACTTCCCAGATACGTGGAGATACTCACTAATGTTCCACCCAGGATAAAATACATCCCATATCTGACCCATTCGGACATCGTGCCTCCTCCTGTCATGTATGATTATTCTTTGTGAAAGGCCTCCATGGCCTCCTGGTGAAGTTTGTCCCCCTGCCCGGTATACCTGGGAGAAAAATGAAAGACGACCAGTTGTTGCACCCCGGCTTTTCGTCCAAGGATTCCTGCCTGGCGGGCCGTGAGGTGGTAGCGATTGGCAGCCTTGTCCCGGTCGGCTTCTAAAAAGGGTGCCTCGCAAAATAGCGTTGTGGCCCCTTGGCATAACTGAATGATCCGCTGCTCATTGTCGGTATCATATCGGCAATCAACGACATAAGCGATTTTTTGCCCCTTGGTGATTGTCGTAAATTCTCGTTTCATGGTGCCCACATCAAATACGCGTTCTTCTTTTCGATGTTCAACATACAATGTGGCGGAAAAGGTATAGGAATCCGGTGCGCCATCTAATATTAATTGTTTGACTTCCTTGAGCCAGGAGCCTACCGGAAGCCCTGCCTCATGGAGCCGGGCCTTCTTGATATTGATGTGAAAGGGTTCTTCCAGGGAAAAGGCCAGGGAAGGGATCCGATGGTTGAGGGCTACCGCTTTTACAAGAAGAGCAGGTTCTTGAAGAACCGGAAAAATGCGGGAATGATCGCCTGGGACGAAGTTTTCCCGTTCACAGGCGAAGGCGTCCTTCGCATGAAAATGCGCAGGTTGGATATGGGTGGGGTGATATTCTCTGGCTTCGATGGTGAGTGGATATCCATCAACCAGATTCCAGGTATAGCCACGAAGTTTTCCTTGGATATTTTCAACTAGGCCCGGTGGACCATGCAATCGAAGGTGTTTGCCACGACCCAGGGCCACACGAATAAGCCGATCAAACCCGATAAAGTGATCCATATGCGTATGAGAGATGAAAATATCCTGCGCCCGTAGGAGGTGGGTGGGGCTCAACGAGACATTATCCCCTAAATCAAAGAGCAGGGCACGCCGGCTCCAACGTATATCGACATAGAGGCCGGGGTCTCCAAAGGGATGATTCACCAGCTGGGGCGAAAACGAGGGTGTCACGTCAAAATTCCCCGTATGAAGAGATAGAGAAGAACCACTTCCACGGCATGAGCCGTGATGACCGCATAGAGATTGTGCATTCGCATCCAGAGCCATCCCCACGCCAGGCCATCCCATACGGCAATCCAATGTAAATCACGGAATGTCGACACCATAAAGGGATCAAATCCAAACGTCAGAGCCGATATGGATAAGGGGAGAAAAGCCTGCAGGCGAATCTTGGTTGTCGAGGGATGATCGGGTTGATGCACAGATTGAAACCATACCAGTAATCGGCCCAGGAGAAATCCGCGGAAATTCAATTCCACTGCCATGGCAATCATGATAATGACCCATGGCATCATGATCCAAAACGGAACCTGGGCATGAGGGGTCTGAGAGAGAAAATTGATGTCCACCCCCAAAACAGGCATGACATACAAGATGACCCCCGTATTCAGTATTCCCAGCGTGATCCCAATCACAGTCCCTCGGAGAACCCCTGACGGTATGTTGTTGAATCCTAGCCCAAGGTTGTGGAGTTGATCCCCATTTTTATAGGCCCAAGCGCTTAAGGCCCCATAGGCCATGAGTTGTGGAGCAAACTGGACGGCAGTGTGGAGTTGCCAGTTGGCGGGTAAAAGGTAAAACCCGATAGTGGTGAAGACCGGGAGAAAGGCTAACCCTGAGGCTCGTTCATTCTGGGTTATCACGGGCGTGCAGTGGTCGTGGAAGGCATAAATGGTTTTTTCATAAAATCTGTAGAAATCTAATGAACTGGATACTCTTATAGATAGCGCAAGGTTTCAGCAGGGTCCAGTTTTGAGCCTTTCATGCCGGCTCCTAATGCCACGGCCAACTTCCGGAGCGTGGTGAGACGAGGGTCATATATCCCTGCCTCAATCCGTGCCAGGGTGACGTAATGCACTCCGGCCGGTTCCGCTAATACACGAATTGAAAGCCCTCGGGCTTGGCGTATTCGATTTAAGGCCATCTCAGAATTCTTCATGTGTTAGCGAATTGGCTAACAAAGGCTAACTGAGTTTTCTAGGTAGCGGCATCACGGTTTGCTGTTTGATCCAATCATCCTGTTTAGCGGGATCAAATATGCCCGCTCCTTCCATGATTTGTTTTTTCCCACAAAGACTCTTCACTCTCTCCTCTTTCTTGCCGATAAACCTCTTATGCAGGAATTCGACAACTCCAATCATCCTACCACTAGAGTATTGACCCTTTCCGGACATCTGGATGCCCTTCAAACCCTGAGGCTTGAAGAATTTATTGAGGAGGCCCAGAAAGGAACTTGTCGCCACGTCATCCTCAATCTTTCCAAAGTGGCCACCATGGACCTTGGCGGAGTGGGCAACCTTTTTACGTGGTACCACGCGTTGCATATCAATCAGGTGTGTCTCAGTATCGTGGCTCCGTCCCCCATGGTCCGACATACGCTGGAATCCCTCCACTTGACGGAACTCATTTCAATCTATTCGTCCATTCCTGAAGCGATCCGCCACCATCCTACTCCCAATTCCGTTTCTCCCTAACTACCTCCTGGGCATCGGTCTAATCCATTCGTTCAGTTTCAGGGGATCAAACTTCAGGAGACTTCCCATTTTGATATGGGGAATTTTCCGCTGACTGACCCACTTGTAGAGGGTCATGACAGAGATCCCGATATACTGCGATGCCCCTTGAATATCCAAAAATGGGGTAACTGGGGTACCAAGCTTCATGGGTGGATCTCCTCCCATAAGACCCCATGAATAGGGCTTCGTGGGCTAATGCAGGCGAAAAGGTTACGGAAGGCAACCCTTTTGTTGGCTGGTTCGAAATGAATCGGCAATGAGGCTCTATTACCAGGGTGAGCTTCTTACCAAGGGAGAAGCTTAGGCCACCTCTGCCACCTCGCCTTTCTGAGAATATTAACTTTTTAACCTAGGAGAGCTAAAGTAGGGATGGCTAATTGGACTTGCTTCGTTTCCGTAGGCATTCAGTCTGGTTTTGTGGGAAATGGGGTACCCTCTTCACTATTTCTTAATACCAATAACCAAGTGTTAAATAGGTGTTAGAAAAAGTGACAAATTGGGGTGAAGGGGGATGGCGAGATTCAGCAGTGTTTATGCAGGTGTGGTGAGGGATTACTAGGTACGTCTAGCACTCCTACAATCCCTCCGAGATGATTAGGAAACCGTTTCCAGGACCCTCTTCCAGCTTATTCAGACTCACTCTGGCCTTCAACAGCCCACACAACGTCGATGAAGGTCGCTCATCTTCAGGTGGCCTTCCCTAATTGGGGAGTGCAATTGTTACAAGAACCCCACCCATCACGTCTCCCGCCTTGAAATCCCTCTTTAGGCTTTGGGGGTGCACATTGTGACAATCGGCGCAGTGCTGAGACACGGCTTTATCGGCATAGAGTGCTTGGAAGATGCGAGCCTTGCCCTCGGTTGTAACGGCTGTATAGGGACGATCGGGATTCTCGAGGATCTTCGTAAGCCCGGTCCGCTCGAACTCTGTCGTTGGGCGATGCTCTTTATTTATCGCCCAACTGCTGATCAGCCGGAATCGAATCACTTTTTGTTGTTTAGCCATGAGCCGCCCCGATTCCTGTAAAAATTGGGCGGGTAAAGGGAGCTCTCCATCCACTCTCCAGTGTTCCGAGGCAGAGACAATGCCTTTCTCCTGCATCCGATCCACAATCTCGGTCTGGTAAAAAGTTCGATCCGCCTGGACCACACTATGCACATAATCGGCGACGATTTCGGGGGATATGCCCTTGGGCGGATCTGTCTCCTTGCTCGCGGCGGAGAACACCCACTGACCGAGTAGGCAAGTGAAGATGGTTCCAACCGCGAGTCCCAACCAAAAGCCTCTCATGTTCATGATGCGTTCTCCATTTCTTGTTCTACTTGTGGCTTGATTCGCTCATTGGCTCCGATAGTCGCGCTCTGCAAACCAGTAAGTCCGAACAGTTTTTGAACTATTTGTTCTTGAATTATGGTGTTCCCATCGTCAGGACCAACACCAGCGCTTTTTTAAAGAGAGTATTTCAGGAGTTTGCTCCATATCATGACTGATTCGTATTCTTGCCCCAAGGCCCCTCTCCGGAGTTTATTCCTCTGCCTGGCTGAGCCCTTCTCGTCTAAGTGTTGGCGTATACATGCGCCGAAGTTATCTAGTCTAAGGTTTAGTGTAACCATTCGTGATTATGAAATTCAAAATAGGCCTTGATCAGCATAGGCTTTCTGCACGCTTTGAACGGCGCTCAGGTAGACTTTTTCGTATTTCACCGTCCGCCAGAGCCGTCCGACAAAGATGTTATCTAACGCACGGCCGCGGCCATCCATGTTGACGTGAATGTTTTTCACCAATAACAAATGTATGTGCCGACTATGCCAATCCATGATGGCCGGACTCCAATACCACTTGGAGTTTGGTGCGGGGGGGAATGGCATGTTTGAATTCCAGATATCTATTTCCGCCTGTGATCGTTGCCTGCCTGTTGGAAAGCAATTCTTCGGCGGCCTGTAAGGTCGCCCGGGCCACTTTTAAATTTTCAGGGGCAAAGACCAGTTCCAGTATGGTTGTTCAACTTGAGCCATAACCGAGAGGACCTGATCCCCCGGTGTGAGTTGGTCCACGGCGGCTGTGTTTTGTGCAAGGGTAATTTGTACGCTGTTGATCGTCCACCCGTAGTTGCGAAGAAGCGGGTTTGTCAAATTGGATTCCAAATTGCTTGAAATAGGATGGGTGGAAAAGAAATCTTATTTTTCCGGCCACGGCGTTCCGGTTTGTATCAAGGTTCAGATCGTACGATCCTCCGGGGAGCAATCTTTGCTGTAATCCCAATTTGAAATTTAAGATCAGTGAGTCGAATATCTCTGGTCTTTCGGCCTACCTGACCAGATTGTGTTCCAGAGCTTGCATGACGGCTTCCTGTAACGTCAGCATGATGACAGAGTCAGGCGTGAGGAGGTCCTGAAATACATAATTTTCACTCTCAGAAAGGGTTCCGGGGCTGCTCACACTGACGCTAGGCCAGGTCAGTCCTGCGGGAGTGAAGACCGTCAGAGAAGAACGTCGGGACAAGGCTTGATCATGCCATGATCAAATTTATGTCTGTTTAATGTTCCCACAATCTGCCCTATTCTGAACCTATCAAAGCCGTGTATTTTCTGAATTTTTTCAGGTGAAATGGTTGGAAAGCGAACGCCTTGCCTAACTGGTCTATTGAGAATGACTATTTTCTATGGCCTTGCTCGGAGTGAATGGGATGATAAATATTCCTCAGAAGACCTGAGCAAATAGTTCTATGGGAGGACGGATTTTGGTGCCGTGATTGGTATGTATGTGGGAAGTTCTTCAGGGGTTGTGGACTTCCGGTGAGAATGCGTATCATCGTAGGCGCAATGGATTTCGCGTCTATGTAATATTCACGTAATTTTAGAGTAAGGATGGTTATGGAACACGAGGAGTTGAATCCGTTTGTGAAGCCTTTTTTGGCAGGTCTATTATCTGGTCAAAGGGTTGTGGACACACAAAAGTCTCTTGCTTGTCGAGCGCGGGTCTTAATGTTGGCCATGAGTTGCGTTGTGATGGCGGCTTCCGTGGGATATTCCGAAGAACAACCCCATGAGCTTCCTAAGCCTTTCCATAAAACTACTCCCCCTCTATTTCAGGAATGGAATTTTGATCAATCGGCTTTAAGTGAAGTACCAGATGGCTTTACGAAGGCGGTCGGTGGATCTTCAGGAAAAGGGGAATGGTCAGTCAAAGAAGATCCCTCTGCCCCCAGTCGTCCGCATCTGGTGGAACAGCGTTTACAGTGTAGTGAGGGTTGGTGCTACCAGTTACTGATTGCAGAAGGCGCTGTGGCCGAATATGTGGATCTCTCAGTCAGGTTGAAACTCAATTTGGGAACTCCGAGTGGGAAAGCTGGTTTGGTCTATGGGATCCAAGACGACAAGAACTTCTATGCGGCGGTTGTTGAACCGAGAACTAACGAGGTTGTGGCTTATGTGGTGAAGAATGGAGAACCAACAGAATTAGGCAGGGAGTCCCTGGTTCCTCGATCTGCTGATTGGCACTTTCTCAGAATTCAACGAAATACGATTGTTAGCAAGGAATTTACCGAAATCTCTTTTGATAACCATTTGGTGATTAGCGTGTCTGATCAATCATTCAAAAAGGGTCAGCTGGGAATAGTGGCTATTGGGGACGGGAGTTTTTCGTTTGATAATCTTCGGGCGATGGAACTCCAGTCGAATCGCCCACTTTCCAGGCCTTCAGCCTATTGAGCGGCGGCATGTTAGCGGACATCCGGCTCGAGTCGGCTTAAGACGAGGGTCAGCAGGCCTTCAGGAGTTGAGGCTTCAAGAAGTAACTCTCTGTTTGCCTGGATGAGAAACCCTTCTTGGACCTGATGGTCAAAAAATCTCAACAGACCATCAAAGAAACCAAAGCAATTCAGCAGGCCACAGGGTTTGTGGTGAAGTTTTAACTGTGCCCAGGTCACCATTTCGCAACATTCTTCCAATGTTCCAAATCCACCGGGTAGCGTGATGAATCCGGCTGATAGATCTGCCATAAGGGTTTTTCGTTCATGCATGGTGTTCACGATATGCGTAGCTGTGAGGGCCTGATGTAGGAGCTCCTTTTCCGCCAGATGCTTGGGAATGACTCCAATGACGGTCCCTCCTTCCTGTAGTACAGTTGATGCCAGCACGCCCATCAGTCCAATATTCCCCCCACCGTAAACCAATCCCATTCCCTGTTGGACAAGCGCATGACCCAAACGCTGAGCCATGTTGGTAAATCCTGGTTGGTGCCCGAGGCTGGAGCCGCAGAAGACACAAATATATCGCATGGGACGGGGTGATTATGTTCCGGTAATCGCAATGAGTCTGATGACTATGAGAAAAGGAAACGGGTCATGCGGAGTCAGGAGAAGCCGAGGAATCTCCAAAGTGACAGATTTCTTTCATTAGTTTGATATGGGGAGAGCGGTCAATGAGTATGGATTGATTCGAGAGCCATTTAAGTGAATGCCCCAATGGAGATGGGGGCCAGTGGCTCTTCCGCTGGATCCCACTTTGCCTAAAGCTTCTCCTTTTTGAATAGTTTGGCCCGAGGTGACGTCAATCTCTGAGAGGTGAAAGTACATGGAAAACAAACCTAGCCCATGATCCAGGACCACACCCTTTCCAGAGAAGAAGTGATCGACTGTTTTCACGACGATACCTTTGTTAATGGCTTGGACCGGAGTGCCCTTGGGCGCCGCGATATCTTCTCCTGAATGAGGTCTTCGAGACTGACCATTAATGACTCGACGGCTGCCAAACACTCCGGTAACTTTCCCATTCACAGGCTCTAGAAAAGGACCATCCCATAAGGGACGTGCACCAACGTGGTGAAAGGCCTCTGTCAATTCTTTCTTTTCTTTTTGGACACGCTTTAATGTTTTAGCGTCAAGATCCACTGTATTTTTCGGCAGGGTCAGGTGTTGGACGGTATAGTCTTCTTCGAGGATAAGGACGGAGTAGCTGAGATGGTCTGACCCGGTGTCGGAGTGGACCGTGATACTTAACTCCTGAATCCCCGGTGGATCTTCCATATCGATTCCCACAATGCCCGCAAAGTTGGCATCGCCATGTGGAAAGAAGGGAATTTTCCGTTTGAGAAATAGACCACTCACTTTGGCCTTAGGTTGGGATATCGGAACGTTGATCCAGAGGACTTGGCCCTGTTTTCCGCTGACATGTCCATTGGCACCCGGTCGGTTCCGTTCCGCACTGGGAACGATCTGAATAGGGAAAATGCTGGCGAGCAGCAGGCAAACGACAAAAATGATTTTCCAGGAAACCGAAGGAAGGGGTAGGGTCGACCTGCTCATCAGGGGTAGAGCCGATTATGAGGAACTTGGCTGAGCAATTCTTCTACACGCCGATTAAAAGGACAAAAGGGATCCATGCACAGGATGGTTTCTTCCCAGTACCCGTTCAGTTTGAGATAAGTCCAATCCACAGTATACGACCGATTTTTAGCACGGGCAAATCTGATGAAATCTCCTCGCACTTTTGCTCGTGTGGTTTGGGGAGGAATCGTTTTTGCCTGCTCAATCGCGTCCTCATCGATCATTTTTCGAATGTGATTTCGTTCAGCTAAGAGATGAAACAGGCTTCGTTGTCGGTTAATGTCATGATATTGTAAATCCATCATGCCTAATCGGGGGTCGTCCCATCCGCAAGATTTTTTGGCCATGTAATTTTCAAGAAGCCATTGTTTGGTGATCCAGTCGATTTCGCGGACCAGTGACATGGGGGACGTATTCAGCATCTTCAGCACTCGACCCCATTCATAATGCACCTCTGCCATGACTTTGTTGGGAGGTTGCAAGGCTAAATATTCACCCGCCCGTTCCCAGAATGTCTGTTGAATTTCCAATGCGGTCAGGCTGCTCCCATCTTCAAGTTTGACCGTTTTTTTCAGAGTGGGATCACGGGAAATATCCCGAATCGCTTTAACAGGTTCTTCTAACTCAATATGAGGAATGGTGAAACCGTCTTCGATCATTGAGAGTACAATCATGGCTGTCCCCACCTTTAAGTAGGTGGAAAACTCAGACATATTGGAATCGCCGAGAATGATATGAAGTCGACGGTATTTCTCGGCATCAGCATGAGGCTCGTCGCGTGTGTTGATAATGCTTCGAGAAGACGTCGTAGAGGAAGAAGTTTTTTCATGGATATGTTGCGCGCGTTGGGAAATGAAGTATTGAGACTTCCCGGATACTTTCAGTATTTTCCCTGCCCCAGAAAAAATTTGACGAGTGACGAAAAAGGGGATGAGTTGTTCGCTGACTTTCCAGAAATCCACATCCCGGCGCATGAGGAAATTTTCATGGCAGCCGTAGGTGTTGCCGAGGGAATCCGTATTGTTCTTGAAGATGAAGATTTCGCCGGATAGTCCTTCTTCGCGCAATCGCTCTTCGGCTATGGGCAGACAACTTTCCAAGATCCGCTCACCGGCTTTGTCGTGGATGATCAGATCAAGCAGGTCGTCGCATTCGGGAGTGGAGTATTCTGGATGGCAGCCCGTGTCCTGGTAAAACCGCGCTCCATTCGTGAGGAAGGCATTGGAGGGCCAGCTATTGGGGATGAGTCCCTCAAAAATATACCCGAGGATTTTTTCAATGGGAAGGTAGACCCGACCATTCGGGGAAAATGTCAGACCGTATTCACTCTCAAGGCCAACAATGCGTTTCATCATACCCAGCCCGTCCCTCTCCTAAAGCTTTCTAAGGACATTGTGCCATGTCCTCCACCGGCCTCCTTCGGGATTAAAGGACCTACCCGCCAATCTATAGAAATCCTCCTTGAGTCGTTCGGTCTTGCTGAATAGGCCTTCTTAAGAGTTTCGATCTTTCACTTTCCGAGTTTTTGAAATGAATCACGGTTGAAACCATGAGGATTTTTCACTGAATCCCATACTCAGAATACACCCAGACCAGACAATGATCAACTGAGTGAGGGGAAGCAAAGCAGGAGGCGTTACGACAGCATTTGAGAGGCTTCGAGGGCCGGGACCCGGCGAAATCTTCTACCTATTCGAGTCCGGTCCAGGAGCGCGACTTCCAAGCCTTCTAAGTTTGCTCGAGGATTAGCGCCCTGTTCAAAGACATGTTGGCAGAGCATTAAGGCTTCTTTCAGGGACGGGCAGGATTCCGGAATTTCTTTTCTGAGCTGGGTTAAGATTGTTTCGGATCGTCCTCCAATCGCAGCGAATTTCCGTTCATCCACAATACTCCCATCAAAGGAGATGCGGTATAACTCATTGCGGTCGGGTGTTTCGCCGACTTGGGCCAATAGCAGTTCCACTTCGTAAGGTTTCATTTCCTGGCTAAAGAGCGTGCCGAGCATTTGTGAATAGCCATTTGCCAGGGATCGTGCCGTCACATCTTCGCGACTATACATCATGCCTTTGACGTCCGCATGTTGAATGCCGGCTTTCCGGAGATTCTCAAATTCACTGTATCTCCCCGCGCCGGAAAATGCGATGCTGTCATAGATCTCAGAAATTTTAAACAGAGAGGCGCTGGGGTTCTCGGCGACAAACAGTACTCCATCCGAATATTCCATGGCGACGATCGATCGACCTTTGGCAATGCCTTTCTTGGCATACTCCGCCCGGTCCTGCATCATTTGTTCGGGTGAAACGTAATAGGGCAGGGCCACTGTTTAAGTCTCCTGTTTTTGGTTCACTAATGCTTCGCACAGTGCAGCCAATTGGGTGTCATCCACATCCCGAACTCCCTGGGGATCAACTAATTTGACGGTCGGGAAGATCCGGCGGACCAGATCTGGCCCCCCGGTCCCGACATCTTCATCTGCGGCATTGATTAGGGCTCGAAGTGCCACTTTGACCGCGTCGCCTTCTGGTAAGTTTTTCCGAAAATATTCTTTTAGAGTCGATCGAGCATCTTTTCCGCCTGAGCCGACTGCGTGAAAATCCGTGTCCTCGTACCGTCCTCCCGTAATGTCATATTTGAAGAGCCTGCCCACCTCTCGTTTGTGGTCATAGCCGACAAACAGGGGAATGACCACGAGCCCATGCAAAACCAGGGGGAAATTGGCCTTAACCATATGCCCAAGCCTGTTGGCTTTTCCTTCGCAAGTTAAGGGTTGTCCGTCAAGTTTCTCATAATGTTCCAGTTCGATTCGGAATAGTTTGGCCATTTCCACGCAGGGCCCTGCAGCTCCTGCAATAGCCATGGCGGAATAGCCATCGGTTTGAAAGACCTTTTCCATTCGGTTCGCGGCGATTTGAAATCCTTCGGTTGCGCGACGGTCTCCGGCGATGAGGACGCCATTATCATAGGTAAAGGCGAGAACCGTTGTGCCGTGTGGCCAGGGAAAATGATTGGTGGAAATCAAAGAAGCGTCTGTTTGGCCTTGTTGGGGAAATGAGGTTTCCCATTGCGCCATGGGGAGTAATTCGGGTCGTTGCGAGGTGAGGTATTGGTAAAAACTGGAACACGGGTCAGCTGAAAAATTTGGAAAGGGGATGTCTTTAGAATTCATGTGACCTCAATGGTACCGTGCCGATTGGTTTTTCTGGTTCATTCAGGACTTCACGAGTCGGGATAATAACTGATCCACGGAGGTAATGTCCCTAAACAATTCGTGTGTGAGCTGTTGGGTGCCTCGATAAGGATCCATGAGTGGAATACGCTTAATAGTAGAATTTCCCGAATGAAGGAGGACGGACGTCCAACTCATGCCGTACACCTGCCCTGGCAGGTGTTTTAAGCATTGACCCCGAAAAAAAGCCCGTGTGAAAGCCGGTGCAGTCTGGCGAGCCCGTTCGACTTCCTGATCGAGAGTCAGACGTTCTATTTGGCCTGTTCGCTCCAAGGTATAGTACAGCCCTTTGGTTGGTCGAACGTCGTGATACTGTAAGTCCATCATAGCCACTCTGGGATCTTTCCAGGAGCATTGTTTGCGATCCATGTAGGATTGAATCAATGCGTGCTTGGCGACCCAATCGACTTCCCTCCGAAGCTCAAAGGGATCACGCTCCAAGGTATCCAGGGTGGATTCCCATCGGACAAGCACTTCTTTGGTGATTGGGGAGACCTCTCTTGTTCGATAGAAGTCATGAGCTGATTGCAGAAAGGCCCGCTGAATAGCGAGGGCCGTGGTGTGTTGCCCATTGTGTAACGGAAGCGAAATTTTCACGGTCAGATCTCGTGATACCGCCTTGATGGCCTTGACGGGATCGGTCAATTCAATATGAGGGAGGGGTCCTCGTTGTTCCAGCATTTCCATGATAATGGCCGTGGTGCCGACTTTTAAGAAGGTGGATACTTCGGACATATTGGCATCACCTACGATGACGTGAAGGCGTCGGTAGTCGGCTTGATGGGCATGGGGTTCATCACGGGTATTTATGATAGGACGGTTGACCATCGTATTGAGATCAAGCAGACATTCAAAAAAATCTGCCCGCTGTGAAATTTGATAGGGAATGGGATCTGTGCCGTTTTCGGCTCCAACTTTCCCTGCGCCACAAAAGATGGGGCGTGAAACAAAGAAGGGGAGTAGCACATTGGATACCTGCTCGAATGGAATCGCGCGGGACAAAATATAATTCTCGTGGTATCCGAAACTGTTTCCTTTTCCGTCTGAGTTGTTGCGGTAAACCAGAAAGTTTTCTTCTCCCGTACTGTGGTTCAGGCGGGCCAGGCATTCAGCCACAATGTGGTCCCCGGCACGTTCATAGGCCACCACCTCCCGGGGGTTGCTGCATTCTGGGGTGGAATATTCCGGGTGAGCCCCATCGACGTAAAGGCGGCCGGCATTCGGCAATACTTTATTGAGTTGACGATTATAGGTGGCGCTTGGTCGTTCGGGTTCGCCTTCGACCGGAAAACCTCGAGCATCCATGAAGGGATTTTCGTTCTCGTAATCCCATAGAGCGGTGGGAGCGGGGAGATGGGGACAGTGACTGATTAACCGAAGGGAATTCGCTACGGGGTCAGGGTGGCCTGTGGAGCGAGAAATAATCCCGAATTCAGTTTCCGTTCCAAGAATTCGCAGCAAGGAGGCCTCATGGAGAGCAGCTAAATATGATTAAAAGTAATGCCCGACGCTGATGGTTTCAATTTCTCGAGGTTCTGAACCCTCATCGGTGGTTAAGGTGCGTACATGAACAATTTTTTCGCCTTTTTTCCCTGCTATTTTTGCCCAATCATCGGGGTGAGTGGTGTTTGGTAAATCTTCCTGTTCCTTGAATTCTTCCCGAATGCCCCGCAAAAAGTCCTCGGATTTGAGCCCTTTGGGTTCACCGGATATTGCCCGTTTGATGGCCAGTTTTTTCGCTCGGGAGACCACACTTTCGATCAAAGCGCCACTGGCAAAATCTTTGAAGTACACCGTTTCTTTTTCCCCATTGGCATAGGTGACTTCTAGAAATTGATTTTCTTCCGTCAAGGCATACATTGCCTCGACGGTGGTCTCGATCAGGTGATGGATGAACGTGGCTCGATCTGAGCCATGTTGGGTCAATTCAGATTCCGCCAGGGGTAGGTCTGAGGTAAGATATTTCCCGAGGATATCCTTTGCACTCTGTTTGTCGGGTCTGGGAATCTTAATCTTGATATCCAGACGTCCCGGTCTCAAAACTGCTGGGTCAATGAGGTCCTGTCGGTTACTGGCACCGATGACGATGACGTCTCGGAGGCTTTCTACTCCATCAATTTCCGATAAGAACTGGGGAACAATGGTAGATTCCATATCCGAAGAAATACCCGTCCCTCTAGTTCGGAACAAGGCATCCATTTCATCAAAAAAGACGATGACCGGATTACCGTGTGACGCCTTCTCCTTCGCTTTCGCAAACACTTCCCGAATTTGACGTTCGGATTCACCGACATATTTGTTCAAAAGCTCCGGTCCCTTGATGTGGAGGAAGTAACTGCGAATGTCTTTGCCTTTAAGGTGTCCGAGTTTTTTTGCGATGGAGTTTGCGACAGCTTTGGCAATCAAGGTTTTTCCGCACCCGGGCGGTCCATACAAAAGAAGACCTTTTGGGGGAGATAAGCGGTGCTCGGCGAATAGCTCAGGATATAGAAAAGGCAATTCAACGGCGTCTTTTACCTGTTCCAGTTCTTTGGTTAGGCCACCGATTTGGTCATACTGAATGTCCGGAACTTCCTCGATGACGAGTTCCTCCATTTCACCTTTTGGAAGTTTTTCGATGAGGTATCCGGATCGTGGTTCAAAGAGGAGGTGGTCGCCGACACTCAAGCTCTGGTGTTTCAGCGCATCGGAGATTTCCACCACTCGCTCGTCGTCTAGGCGAAGGCTGACGACTGCTCGCCCATCGTCCAAGAGGTGTTTGAGATGGGCAATTTCTCCCTGCGGATCATACCCGCGTGCTTCAATCACGTTCAGGCCTTCGTTTACGATTACCTCTTGGCCTTTCTTAAGTGATTCTGCCGGGATAGATGGATGCAGGTTGACTCGTAACTTTCTGCCGGCAAGAGAGACATTCACGGTGCCGTCTGCATTGGTGTTATAGAAGATGGCAAAAGTTGAAGGCGGCGCAGTGAGTTTGTCGACTTCTTTTCGAAGCGCTTCGATTTGTGCCTTGGCTTCGTGCAGAGTGGAAACCAACTGCTCGTTTTTCTGCTGAGAAAGGTGCAGCTTTTGTCGAGATTCATGCAGCTGCCGCATTTCGAGTTCCATAGACTCAATCTCGGTTCGTAATTTTTCAATTTCACGGATATGGTCGTCAGTTTTTCGGATTCCCATAGTCGGATCCTATCTGGTTCGAGGTTTCAAAGAAACCGGAAGACTCATGTTGCTGAGAAGAACCCCCGCCTTGCCTGAACGCTGGGGTAAGAGGATATCCGCACCATCCTTCTCTGTGAAGATCTTACCACCCAAAAAATTTTAGGGTCAACCGAACATGGCCGTTGTGACTGCCTAAATAAGTTGACAATTCAGGACAATCGTGCAAGCACTTCCCTGGTGATGTCTGGAATTGAGGGTGACTGAAGAATAGAGGAAATGACGGCGACTCCGTAAGCCCCTGATGATAAGACGTCAGGAATTCTGATCGGGGTGATTCCTCCGATGGCATAGATGGGTAAGCGGAGGTATCGGCTGGTTTCCTGAAGAATCTGTAATCCTAAGGGTGGCCCATATGCTCGTTTTGAAGGTGTATCAAAAATGGGACCAAGCACGATGAAGTCGGCCCCTTCCGCTTCCGCCACTCGGGCTTCCTTCACGGAATGCGTTGAGACGCCGATGAGGTGTCCTGGTCCTAATAGTCGACGAGCTATGGAAACGGGAAGACTGTCTGTCCGAAGATGCACGCCGTCGGCTCCCAGGGCAAGGACCAGGTCGATGCGATCATTCATTAAGATGATTCCGTGTTGGTGTTTGATGAGAGGAAATAGCTGCTGACAGAGGGAAGTCAGATCTCGAGTCTTAAGATCTTTTTCGCGGATTTGAACCATTCGGACCCCGGCGTCTACCGCTTCGGTTATCACGGAAGAGAGGGGACGATGGAGGGTTTGATGCCGATCGGTCAGGAGGTAGAGTTTGGGAAGAGCGCGCGAGAACATTCCTAATTATGGATTACAACATTCCCTCGATAGGGCTGCTGGCAGTCGCATATAACTTCCTGGGAATTCTTCCAGCCTTGTAAGCCAATCGTCCGGCGTCCACGGCATACCGCATGGCCGTGGCCATCATCAACGGATCTTTGGCTCCGGCAATAGCCGTGTTCATTAACACGGCATCGGCTCCGTATTCCATGGCTAGGGCTGCGTCAGAAGCGGTTCCGACTCCGGCGTCAACGATGACCGGTACATTGACCGTTTCCATAATGATTTTGAGATTATACGGATTCCGAATACCTAGCCCTGAACCGATCGGTGCGGCGAGTGGCATTACGGCAGGACATCCAATATCGGCTAACTTTTTGGCGACAATGGGGTCGTCATTGGTATACGGCAATACCACAAAGCCTTCGGCGATCAAAATTTTTGCGGCTTCAATGAGTCCTGCCGTATCAGGAAAGAGGGTGCGTTCATCTCCAATCACCTCTAATTTCACTAAATCTGAAATTCCCGCAGCACGGGCCAGTCGTGAATAACGAACGGCATCTTCAACGGTATAACATCCTGCCGTGTTGGGTAAAATGGTATATTTTTTCGGATCAAGGTAGTCTAGTAAATTTTCTGATTTATTATCGGTAATGTTGACGCGGCGAACGGCAACCGTCACCACATCAGCCCCGGAAGCTTCAATGGCTTTTCGGGTTTCCTCAAAGTTTTGATATTTTCCTGTTCCGACCCAGAGCCGGGAGCGGAATGTTCGACCAGCAATGATTAACGGATCCTGATTCATCTCTTCCCCTTCAATTGCCTCATGTGGGAGAGCCACCTCCAATAAAGCTTAAAATTTCAACCTTGTCTCCATCGTGGAGATTCCAGGTGAGGAAATCTCCGCGGTCTAATATTTTGAGGTTGATTTCTACTGCGACTTGTTCGGAACGGAGGTGAAGCCCTGCTAGAAGCTGTGCGACCGTCAAAGGTTCATCGGCCTCGCGTTGCTCTCCATTCACGACTATTTTCATGCGTATAGGTTAGAACGCAGTATCCAGTGTATTCCGGCCATGCAGGGATCCATCCTACGGGACTTGAGAAATTCTTGTCAATGAAATGACCGAGAGTGAAGAAGGTAGGAAGTGGTTCTTGAGAGCCAACGAAGGCTTATTTACATGACCTGGTTTTATAGACCACATGTGACATAAAATGAGAACTATAAAGATTCGATATATGATTACGGTGAAGAGATAGCCTGGTCACCCTGAGGCGATCGTTTATGGAGAAAAACACCAACCAGGATCTCATGGCGTTGTTCTTGTCGATGGCAGGTTTGTTGGCGTCGAGAGGTGAAAATCCCTACAAGGTCAAAGCCTATCGTCGGGCTGCTGATTCGCTGAAGAGTCTCCAAGAGGATGTGACCGAGTTGGCGAATCGTGGCGAACTCCAAACCATTCATGGTATTGGCAAAGAATTATCTATTAAAATTCAGGAATTTCTATCCACGGGGCGTATCCGTGCGTATGAAGAATTAAAAACTCCTCTTCCTGATTCAGTCCGGGATTGGGTCAATCTGCCGGGATTTTCAGAACCGATTGTCCACGATCTGGTTTTTCGATTGGGCATCACAACCTGGGAAGATCTGGAAGCCTTGGCTCAATCGCATTTACTGCAAACCCTTCCAGGTCTAGGGACTCGTGGTGAGGAAATCTTGAATGCGATTCAGAAGAAACGAGTTCTCTGTCAGGAGGCCTAACCAGGGAAAGTTAGAGGAAAAATCTTCTCCCATGGTTCCCGACGCATGCAATTTGCCTCGCCAAGAAACATGAAAAGGGTATGGAAACATATCAGACATTCACCTCAGAAGGATGGTTAGGTAATGGCAATTTCTGCATTTGTTTTGATTGACACGACAGGGACCCACACCAAGAGTGCGTATAAAACACTCACCCGCATTCAAGGTGTGAAATCTGTCTATCCGGTGACAGGTCCGTTTGATTTAATTGCCCATGTGGAAGCCGAATCGTTAGAGGAGCTGAATGACCTCATAATGGTTCGTCTTCGAGGTATTGATGGTGTCATTAAAACCAATACGGCAATTGTCCTCGACTTCTAATCTCTTCAACATCGTTTGACGGCCGCATTATGCGGCCGGTTTTAACTGCTTGAAAACTTTCCATGATTTCAGCATTTCTACAGCCTTTAGTAACTGAAGGTCATCAGGGGGAATTGGCTGGGTCTGGTCCTTGTCCTGTGGAACCGAGGGGGCTGGAGGTTTGGTTGGAGCGGGTGCAGGGGAACCCACAGCGCTCTCGTCTTTTTTCCCTTCGGAGGATTCTTGTTTTGCCAACTGAGCGGGTTTTGGATCAATCACAATGTCGGGTTGCACCCCGATAGAATGAATCGACTTGCCGTTTGGCGTAAAGTATTTCGCAGTGGTAAGCCGTAGGCCTGATCCATCGGAGAGCGGGAGAATGGTTTGCACGGACCCCTTCCCAAAAGTTGTGGTGCCAATAACCACGGCTTTCCCCCAATCCTGCATGGCAGCTGCCACGATCTCTGATGCGCTGGCAGAACCGTGGTTGACCAACACAATCATAGGATATTGATAATTCTTACCACTTGCCCGTGCGCGGTATTCATCCTTCTTGCCGTTGCGTCCTTGTATTGACACGACGAGGCGGCCGGATTCTAGGAATTGTTCGGAGACTCCCACAGCAGCGGTCAACAGACCACCGGGATTATTTCGGAGATCGAGAATTAAGCCCTGAATGTTTTTGGAAACGAGTTTTTCCAATTCCGTGGAGAGATCCTCGACTGTCGCTTCTTGAAATTGGTTCAATCGAACGTATCCAAGGTTGCCTTCCAGCAGCTTGGAGCGAACGCTTTGAATTTTAATGATATCGCGTTTGAGATTGAAGATCAGTGGTTTTTCCAGGCCCTCACGCTCAATGGTTAATTCCACAGATGTGCCTCTTGCGCCTCGCATGTGTTGAACGGCTTCCATGAGTGTGAGATCTTTTGTCGGCTTGTCGTCAACTTTGATGATGGTGTCGCCGGGTTGGATGCCGGCTTCAAAGGCCGGGGTATCCTCAATGGGAGAGATCACGGTCAGGCGGTTGTTTTTTACGCCGATTTGAATGCCAAGTCCTCCAAATTCTCCCTTCGTTTCAACCTGCATCTCTTTGAACATATCCGGAGTCATAAAAGAAGAATGCGGATCCAGTCCGGCCAGCATGCCTCGTAGGGCACCCTGGACAAGATCTTTGGTTTGGGTTTCTTCCACATAATGCTTTTTGACTTGCGAAAGCACTTCAGCGAAGACTTGTAATTCCTCGTAGGGTTCGCTGGCATACCCCGCCCGGTCTCCTCCTTTCCCGATTACAATCCCGACCAAAAGGATGGCGGTTAAGGTCAAACCAGAAATCAGTACCGTCGACAATCGTTCATGTGACATGAGGCGTTCCTTTTTCCAGTTGTTCAATTAAGGCTGTTTTACCAGCCATTTCAGAGGGTCGATAGGGGTGGTGCCTTTACGTAATTCAAAGTAAAGGGTGTCTTCTTGGGTGACGCCTGTTTCGCCTGTTTCACCAATGACCTGCCCGTTTTTGACGGAGTGGCCTTCAGCTACTAAAAGCTTTGAGGCATGGGCGTAGAGAGAATAAAAGCCATTGGTATGGTCGACGATGATGACCAGACCGTATCCCTTGAGCCAGTCGGCATAGACGACGTTTCCCGATGAAACTGCGCGAATCGGACTCCCTTCTTTCACGCTGATTTCTATGCCTTTTTTTGTTACAAATGTATCAAAGGTGGGATGTTTTTGCCGACCAAAATTCGAAACCACTTTTCCTTCCACTGGCCAGAGAAGAGACCCAAGAGACGGGAGAGCTCCAGGGGGTTTGCGCATCCGGGATTGAGCCAATTGAAACCGTTGGTCCAATTCTTTGAGGAGGCTATCCACCTGTTCAGCTGATCGCTGAAGGTCTTCAACCATCCGTTGATGTGCGTCCTTTTCTTTGGAAAGACTAACCAGGACCGAGCGTTTTTGACGTTTGAGGCCTGAAACTTTTTTGATGGTCTGTTGAGTTTCTCCCTGGAAGCGAAGGAGATCCTCCCGGGCTGCGGTTTGTTGCCCCTTGAGCTGTTGGAGATTTGAGAGGTCTTCTTGAAATTGTCGGACAAGTTGATGCTCCCGTTGAGCAACCCATGAAAGATAATCCATCCGGTGTGCGGCCTCGGTGAATGATTCGGCTGCGAAGAGGGTTTTCAAATACCCTGTGCGTCCCTCCATGTATAATAACCGAAGTCTGGCTGAAATGGAGGATTGCCGATTTTGAACGTCTTGTTCCACTTCGGCAATCTTTGTACTCAGGTTCGCCAAGTCCTGGTCTGTGTCTTTAATCTGGTCATTGATGCGATTGCGTTCTTTCTTTTGCTCGTAGAGTTGGCGATCCAATTTATCAATGGTTTTCAAAACCGACCCGTGCTTCTTCTCGATCCGTTTTGTTTCCTTTTGGGTTTCGGCAATTTCCTGATTGAGTTTCTCTAACCGCAGGCGTTCCTGACTGATTTCATCTTTGATGGTTGATGGGTCGGCGCCCCAACCAACTTGAACCAAGAGAAGGAGCAGTCCGATTACGAGCACTCCTGTGGGGAAAAAGAGTTTAACGCGCGTCATAGGCGAAACCGCAACGATCCATAGATGGTGGTCAGTGTTCCCAGGCACCCCAATAGGATGCCTCCTGCTATCAAAATGAGTGAAAGGGGAAGAGGAAAAAACTCCAATGCAGAGGAAAATCCCCCAAACACGCTCATGCTTTGGGTGTTGTGGGTGAACAGTTCAAACCCTCCACGTAAAAATCCTAGGGCCATACCGCCTCCGGCAGCCCCTAGGATGGCTCCTTCGATGAGATACGGAATGCTGATAAAGAGACTCGTCGCCCCGATTAACCGTAAAATTTCAATTTCTTGCTGCCTGGTATGAAATGCCAGTTGCACGGTAATCGCAATGATGGTGACGGACGCTAAGGCCAAGATGCTCCCAACCAATAACGCGCCGAACTCCATATAGGCGATGATGAGGGTTAGGCGCTCGATCCAATCTCGATTATACCGAACGCGATCGATATCGGGATGATGTTGCAGCCGATTGACCAGGTTGCCAATCAGATCTGTGGTAGGGGTCTTGGCGGCCATGGTCAATATCAATGATGCGGGAAACGGGCTCTCGCCAAGGCCTTCCAAGAGATAGACTTCCTCGGGAAATTGTTCTTTGAATTCGGTTAACGCGTCTTGCTTTGAAATAAAGGTGAGGGAGTCAACTGCAGGATCCGTTTTGAGGCCCTGTTGTAAATCGTGAAGCTTGCCAGATTCAATGTCACTCTTGGGATATACGATGATTTGAATCGTGTGTTGAACCTGCCCCAACAGATTATGCACGTTATGATAGAGGAGGAGAAAAATGCCAAAGCTGGTCAGGGTAAACGCCGTGGTGAGAATGCCAATCAGCGTACTGGTCTGATGCGTGCGGAGACTGGTATAGGCTTCACGGATAAAATACCAGAGCCGTTTCACGTATAGACTCCTTGATCGGACACGAGATGTCCGCAATCCAGTCGCAGAATTCTCCCATTTAATTGCTCCACCACTTGTCGATTGTGTGTGGCCATCATGACGGTGGTTCCCCGGGTATTGATGGCTTTAAATAATGCGGCAATTTCGGTGGTGAGTTGGGGATCTAAATTGCCCGTCGGTTCGTCTGCCAAAAGGATGATGGGACTGTTTACAATCGCGCGGGCGATACACACACGTTGCTGCTCTCCGGCGGAGAGTACGGCGGCGATGGTGCTAAGTTTATGATCCATGCCAACCGCACGAAGGGCTTCCAGGACCTTTCGTCGCGATTCGAACGACGACAAGCCCCGAATAATGAGTGGGAGTGCCACATTTTCGGAGACCGTCCGCTGTGGGAGTAGCTTGAAATCCTGAAGAACATACCCCATGGTTCGTCGATGATAGGAGACATCGGATCCTCCGAGCCTGGCGATGTTACGATTTTGGACGAGGATTTGGCCTTCATCAGGGTGTTCTGCTCCAAAAATAAGCTTGAGTAGGGTGGTTTTGCCGGCTCCGCTTGGCCCTGTGAGTAACACACATTCGCCTTTTTCGATTCGCAGGGAAATATCTGAGAGCGCAAGGCAGCCATCGTAGTATTTTGTGACGTGGAATAATTGAATCATGCTATCTCATTGCCTGGGCCTAGAATTGGCTTATTATCTGGATAAAACGGGACCCTGGTTCTTTGGAGTAAGTGAAAATGAAGAGCTGTCGACCGTTCACCTTCAGCAGTTGGACCTCAAGCGGAGGCCAATCTCTTTAATTTACCATTGCCAGTCGGAGCTGGAAACCTCAAAAGCCTGTTCCAGGTGAGTTAATTTCGGAGAACCCTGGTTGGTTCCTGCAATCAGGATAACATCAAACCGGCAAATTTGGTTGCTGAGGCCATGTTGAGAAAGGTAATACGACGCCAATTTAATGATTTGGCGTTTTTTGCGCGCATCAATGGCATAGGGGGCGCCGCCGAATTGATCGGTGCGTCGTCCCTTCACCTCAATAAACACCAGTGTGTCATGGTCTTGTGCAATGAGATCCAGTTCTCCACCACCTACTCGCAGATTTCGCTCAAGAATCCGATACCCTTTTTTTCGAAGCCATTCCTCTGCTAATTCCTCCGCTGATCGCCCAAACTGCTGAGAAGGCGTGGTCATGTGAGCGAGGGCACATTCAGGCAGGCTTGGACAGGCCGGAAGCTTCGTCGATGTCCAGGACAAGGGCCGAACTGCTGTAATCGTCTGAGGTGTTCCTGTGTGGGATACCCTTTGTGGAGGTGAAATTGATACTGAGGAAAGCGTTCATGATAGGTGGTCATCATGCGATCTCTAGATACTTTGGCCAGGATGGAGGCAGCGGCAATCGACCGGGAAAGTTGGTCGCCCTTGATGACCGGTCGTTGGGGGACAGAAACGGTAGGGAGGTGTAGGGCATCAAGGAGAAGATAATCAGGTGTTATGGCCAGGCGGCTAAGAGCCCGGCAACCGGCCAATCGTGTGGCGCCCAGGATGTTCAGTTCGTCAATCTCCTTCTCTGATGCCAGTCCAATGGCCCAGGCGATGGCCCTGGTGGTAATGGCCTCATATAATACCTGACGTTGATGTTCAGACAGGAGCTTGGAGTCGTCGAGAAGGACCGGTGACCAACGACGAGGAAGGATCACTATTGCGGCGACCACCGGCCCGGCCAAAGGACCGCGGCCAGCCTCATCCAGTCCTGCAATACGCCGGTATCCACGGGCTCTGGCCGCTTGTTCAAAAAAGTCTGTCGGACCCGCACCCATCAATGAGGGAGAGTCGGTTGGCAATGAAAGGTGAGCCCTTTCTCCTGCGTTATTCCGATACTTCCGTGGGTTCTGATTCACCGGACTCGGGTACATCCACTGCCACCGCAGCATTTTTCACGGTTTTTGGGGTACGCGAAAATTCACGCTCTGAAACTTTGGCGGCTTTGCCTTTTTTGTCTCGAAGGTAATACAGCTTCGCCCGCCGCACTTGACCTTTTCTGATGACTTCGATGCCAGCCAGATTGGGAGAGTGAAGGGGGAAAATTCGCTCGACTCCAACTCCGAATGAAATTTTACGCACGGTAAAATTCTCACATACTTTACGGCCTTTGCGGGCGATCACGAGTCCTTCAAACACCTGAATGCGTTCTTTGGCCTCTTCCTTCTTTTTCCCGTATTGTCGTTCTTCGACGACGCGGACCTTGACTCTGACCGTGTCACCTATTTCAAAAAACGGCACAGTTCCTTGTCCATACGATTGTTCTAAACGCTCCAACAGATTCATGAGAGTCTCCCTCCTTCAGGGCCTCGTCGTACGACTGGACGTCGAGGTATAGTTGTGTTCAATTTCTTCCAATAACTGACGATCTTCACTACTCCAGATATGATGATCTAATAAGTCCGGCCGTTTGAGCAGCGTCTGACGTAACGATTCTTTCCGGCGCCAACGGCGAACCGCTTCATGGTTGCCGGACATTAAAATGTCGGGAACCGACATCCCTCGAATTTCAACAGGTTTGGTGAAATGAGGAAAATCCAGTAAGGATTCCACAAAGGACTCCTGTTGTGCGGAATGTGGATCACCTAGTACGCCAGGGATGAGACGCATGGCCGCATCAATCATCACGAGGGCAGCCAACTCACCACCGGTTAGCACATAATCCCCGAGAGACATTTCTTCGACCCGCAAATGTGTCCGGACCCTCTCGTCGATGCCTTCATAATGGCCGCAAATAAATAGCAACGGGCGAGTATCCTGGCTGAGATCGTGCGCGAGGCCATGAGAAAACCGGATGCCCTGTGGCGAAGGGATGATGATGCGTATTTCATCCAGGTCCTGTGTTATCCGGTCAATGGCTTGAAAAATCGGTTCGGCCTTCATGACCATCCCGCCCCCGCCGCCATAAGGTGTATCATCGGCGGTCCGATGCGGATTATCGGTATAGTCTCGAAGGTTGTGGACGTTGAGCGTGAGCAGGCCCTTATCCTGGGCGCGTTTCATGATGCTCTGTGAGCTCACAGAGTGAATCAACTCCGGAAACAATGTCAAAACGTCACAACGCATACGTGGCATCCCACCATTCACGTGAGGTTAACCGCAATACCTTCTGGGGTACGTCTACCATGCCAATGGTTCGCCGACTGGCAGGGACCAGAATTTCACGATCCTCATTTCGAATCACAAACACATGATGTTGGGGATATTCCAACACTTCTTCCAATGTTCCTAAGGGTTGTCCTTCTGCATCCTCAACCCTGAGCCCGATTAATTCAAACTGATAAAACGTATCAGTGTCCCTGGGGAGGTTATGGTTTTCCGGAATCTTGATCCAGGCCCCTCGGTACAGGGCAGCCGTTTCCGGTGTCGAAAACGCTGAAAGTCCTAAAATCACCCCCTGGTTGATTTGCCGAACAGAGGTCACCAGGGTTTCCAGGGTCTTCCCATCTGGAAGGGCCAGTGTCACTGTCCCTAATCCTTCAAACCTCCCAGGAACATCCGACAGTGATTCAATACGCACTTCCCCCCGGACGCCAAAGGGCTTGAGAATTCGGCCAATAGTCACCATGGAAGACTGTGAGGGCTCAGGAACATCCATAATTTAGCCCATAGTCCTTTAGCATCCCCACAAGATTCTTTGAAGGATGCAACAGAGTAACATCTCTCCCATTACCCTGACATGCCGAGCCTATTTCGTTGG
The DNA here is from genome assembly GCA_963801755.1 of uncultured Nitrospirales bacterium. GTDB lineage: Bacteria > Nitrospirota > Nitrospiria > Nitrospirales > UBA8639 > Nitrospira_E. The sequence continues at coordinate 84,760 of CAWDGE010000002.1, forward strand.
GGCTTGTTTGGATTCCCGAAAGGCCTTCAAGATACCGGTTTGTCGTAATAACCCCCTGACAGAATCAGTGGGCTGAGCCCCATTTTGAAGCCAATTTAACACCCGATCTTCTTTGAACGACGCCTTATCGCTTTCCTTGAGGGGATCATAGGTCCCGATGACCTCAAGGAACCGACCGTCCCGCGGCATGCGGGCATCGGCTGCCACTACTCGATAAAAAGGCCGTTTATGCCGGCCCACGCGTGTAAGTCGCAAATGTACTGCCACTGGCAATCTCCTCTATCGTGAATATGAATGAATGAAAAAACTCAGGGAGACTTCAACTATCTTACCGGGCATGGATAGCCCGGCGGATCAGCTTCCCGCGCTTTTTTCCTTTTCCCATCCCCATTTGCCCTCCGACCAGGGACTTCATCATGCGTCGGGCATCTAAAAATTGCTTAATAAGCCGATTGACCTCTGGAACGGATGTTCCGCTGCCTTTGGCCACACGCTTTTTTCGATTTCCATTTAAAATGGTATGATCCCGTCTTTCGCGGGTGGTCATCGAATCGATAATGGCCACGACCCGTTTCATTTCTTTTTCTGGCACCGCCGCATTATCGGCTGCGCCAGATTTCATCATCGTTTTAATTTTTTGCCCGCCTGGGAGCATGTCCAGAATCTGATCGAACGACCCTAATTTATTCACCTGTTTGATCTGATCACGGAAATCTTCCAACGTGAGAGTATTACTCGACACCTTTTTTTGCAATGCGACCGCTTGTTCTTCCGAAAAGCTCTCCTGAGCTTTCTCAATCAAGGTCAGCACATCACCCATTCCGAGAATACGGGAGGCCATCCGGTCGGGATAAAAGGGCTCTAACGCATCCAGTTTTTCCCCGATCCCGAGGAATTTAATGGGTTTGCCTGTCGCCGCCCGGATTGAGAGCACTGCTCCGCCACGGGCATCGCCCTCGACTTTTGTTAAAATGACGCCAGTGAGACCGAGGGTCTGATTAAAGCGTTCCGCGACAGAAACCGCTTCCTGGCCGGTCATAGAGTCGGCGATTAACAAGATTTCCTGTGGCTGGACCCCTGCCTGGATATCGACCAATTCCTGCATCAATTCTTCATCGATTTGCAATCGACCGCCGGTATCTAAGAGCACCACATCATATCCGTGCTCCCGTCCCCGGGCGACTCCATCCCGACAGGTTTGAACGGCCTGGGCACCAGGTTGACCTTCGTTTGTCCCACGATGGACTGGAATATCCAGGTCAGTCCCCAGGGAGGCCAGCTGATCTCCTGCGGCAGGGCGACGGGGATCGGCAGCGACCAACAAGACCCGCTTGCCTTCATTTTTAAAATATTTAGCGAGTTTCCCGGTGGTGGTGGTTTTCCCAGATCCTTGCAATCCGACCATCATGATGACGGTAGGAGGTTGTGAAGAGAGATGAAGGGCGCTTTGTTCATGTCCCAGAAGGTCCCGCATCTCTTCCCAGACAACTTTTACGACTTGATGGGCTGGAGTGAGACTTTTCAGGACTTCCTGCCCAACAGCCTTGACCCGAACCTTCTCAATAAAATCCTTAACAATTTTGAAATTGACGTCGGCTTCCAACAGCGCCAGGCGCACCTCTTTCAAGGCGTCGGAAATATTCTGTTCAGTTAAAACGGCCTGGCCGCGTAACTGCTTGAAAACTTTTTCGATTTTCTCTGTCAGTGTGGTAAACATGAAAAGGAGTCCAATGGAAAATACACCATTTTAAGCAAACCCAAGACAATAGGGAAGAAACAACAGGCATGTCAAGTTTAGAATGACCTTCTGTTCCGGCAAAACCTTGATGTTATGGAACCAAAATATTTTGGACTCATGGGCCTTGTTTATTCCCCGCGATGAACGCGGAGGCCATTTATCAAGGTCGAGTCTGGTGTCGGGAATGCTGGAGGGGGCAACAAAACTCCCTGGATCAGGCTAGCTCTAAAAGGACCAGGCCGTTATCATGAACTTACAGGTCCAGCCAATAGAGTTTATCTTGAATAGTCCGGGTTAAATTTTCCCTGAATTCAATTGATTCAATCTTCTCTATTCTATTTTCTTTCATGAGAAAAAATTCCAAATCATGAAAAAAACTGCCAAAATTTTTCTGCTAATCTTTCTTGGATTGTTTCTACTCTATTCCCTGATGGGTTTTTGGGTGATTCCCTGGGTGATTACCACAAAGGGTCCACCCATGTTTTCGGAGCAACTCGGCCGGCCCGTGACTATTCAGGAAGCCCGGTTTAATCCCTTTCTGTTTAAGCTGCAGATAAAAGGGTTTGATGTTCAGGAACCGGATGGCTCTCCGTTACTCGGGTTTGGTGAACTGTTCATTGATTTCGAACCGGCCGCTTCCCTGGTGAAACGAGCCTACACTTTTGCGGAAATTCGGTTGGGGCTGCCGTATGGGTTGGCATGGGTTCGCGCCGACGGGTCCTTGAATCTGGGAGAATTAGGCTCTTCCTCCGATTCTCAGGATGTTGCTCCCGAGGCTCTATCTGGGGAAAACCCATCGCAAGAGTCAGAAGGGTTGCCACCGGTCCAGATTGAACATTTCTCAATCCAACAGGGAATGGTGGAATTTCGAAATTATTCCCACCCGACTCCATTTGTGGCGCATTTCGTGCCAATCAATTTCACGTTGGAACATTTTAGTACGCAAAAAGGTCAGGCGAATTCCTATGCCCTCTCAGCTGAACGCAGTGCAGGTGAGAAAATTACCTGGGAAGGGACGGTGACACTGAAGCCGTTTCAGTCCGAAGGCCGATTAATTTTTGAAGATTACCAATTGCCCAGACTGTGGACCTATGTACAGGATCTGGTTCGATTTCAGATTCCTCAAGGACAGATAACTATGAAAGGACATTATCGATTGTCCTCGTCCGATCAGGGGTTGGATGTCGTGGTGGATGGAGGGACCCTGACGGTTCAAGATTTACAGATTCAGGAGAAAGGGACTATCACCCCCGTGATCACGATTCCCCTCTTTGAAGTTAACGGCGTCTCGGTTGATGTGGCCAAGCAAGACGTTCGGATTCCTTCGATAAAGTCTCGCGATGCTCATTTCACCGGATGGGTCGGGAAAGATGGGATGGTCAATTATCACACGCTGTTTTCTCCGGTAGAATCAGCAAGTCAGGTACCTCCAGAACCTGAATCTTCACCGGCCAATCCGTGGAGGATGGTCATTGAGGATCTTGCCTTGGATAACTTTACGATTGATTTCGAGGATCGCCAACCTGAAGATCCTGTCAAACTGCTATTGGACACCATTCATTTTCACACCTCGGACGTGTCCTTGGATTTGGATCGCTCTTTTCCTCTCGATCTTTCGTTTCAGTTCAATCAGACTGGAAAGGCTAATTTGCAAGGGGACATTGAAGGTAGATCCTCTGTCCATTGACCTGGACCTGTTCTTAAAGAACATTGCCCTTCAGCCGTTTCAACCGTATATGGCTTCCTTTGTTCAATTTGATGTCGGAGGATGGCGCGCTCATCGCTGCAAGGAAGACACACATTATCAGACGGAAGACCACGACTCAACCAATGGGGACCTTTCAGGGAGGAATGGGGATATCCCACTTGGCTCTTGAAGATCCCATCCAGGAGTCCTCTTTCTCACGTGGGAGGCGTTTGAGCTGAAGGAGTTGGATCTTCAGATTGAACCGACCTCAGTCAATCTTCGGAAAATCGACTGATCAACCCCGCAATCGCCTTGTTGATTGATGCGGACGGAGGGATGAATCTTAAACGGTTGTTTTCACCGCCAGGATCCGTGTCTCAAGAAGAAATGACCTCAGAAGAAACTCCGTTAGAGGCCGACATCTTCCGGATAGTCTTCGACTCCGGTCAAAATTGGGTCGGTGTCTCTTACCAATCTTCTGGCTGATTTCACCGATCAATCGGTTTCCCCGAATGTCGTGACGAAAATTGAGGGTTTGACCGGTACGATTAAGGGACTCTCTTCGGATCAATTAGCCAAGGCCGATGTTGCGTTACAAGGGACGGTCGATAAATACGCCCCATTCAAGATTGCCGGGCAAATTAATCCTCTGAGTGAAGATGCGTATACGGATGTGACCGTCACGTTCAAAAATCTTGATCTCCCCACCGTCTCTCCCTATTCGACCCATTATGTCGGTTATCCCATCACGAAGGGGAAGCTGTCGTTGGATCTTGAGTATACAGTTTCTGAAAAGACCCTGGTTGGTGAAAATAAGGTGTTGATTGACCAGTTGACCATGGGTGAGAAAATCGAAAGTCCGGATGCCACGTCGTTGCCGATTCCTCTTGCGTTGGCCTTACTTAAAGACCGCAAAGGACAGATCGATATTGATTTGCCCGTTCGCGGGAATTTGGACGATCCGGATTTTAGTTATGGTGGAGTGATCTGGAATGCCTTGGGGAATCTTCTGACGAAAATTGCGACCTCTCCTTTTGCCATGGTCGGTGGATTGGTGGGTGGCAGCGGTGACGATCTCCAATTTGTAGCCTTTCCTGCGGGAATTGCCCAGTTGCCTTCTCCTGAACAAGAAAAGCTGAATGCGCTTGTTCAAGCGCTAGGCGATCGTCCTGCCTTGCGACTGGACATTGCCGGGGCTGCCGATCCCCAGGTCGATCGACAGGGTCTGGCTTCAGCACAATTGCGGAAACAACTGCAAAAGCGAAAATTTGTTCAAGGCTCCTCTTCTGCAACGGATGGGGTGTCCCTAGAACAGATTGAACTGAGTCCAGAGGAGGAAGGGGACTTGCTTGCAGAGGTGTATGTCGAGCAATTCGGAACTCAGCCCAATACCATTGCTTCTTCCCCAGAAGGGAAGTCTCCGGACATTCCGTCACCGGAGCAGATGAGATCCCAATTGCTTGAATCGATCAAGGTGGAGGACGAGCAACTCCGCCTCCTGGCTCAGCAACGGGCTCAAGGCATTCGAGAGTTTCTCATCCAGGAGAGAAAGGTGTCGGGTGATCGAGTGTTCTTACTCGAACCAAACTTAAGTCCGGTTACGGAAGAGCAAACAGTTCGGAGTCCTTTGGCCTTAGCCGCGAATTGAGTACATTTCCAGGGACCTTTATTGTCCAAGTGTTGACCGTGACCTTTCTGTCCTAAAGTGAATTACCTTCCCTGGGATATCCACACTCTTCCGCATGTGTATCCGATTGTGGGTATCCTCCTGGTGTTTTTCGTTGCCTTGTGGCTTGTGCATTCGCGAGTAGGCAATGCCTCCTTAGCCGATGTGGGTTTTTGCTTGGGATTTGGCCTTGTCGTTGTGGTTTGTGGAATAGAGGGTGAAGGCAGTTCTTGGCGACGGGTTCTTGTTGTGAGCATGGGGAATGCGTATGCCTGCCGGTTGGGCTGGCACCTGTGGAAGAATCGAATTTGGGGAAAGACTGAAGATCCCCGGTATAAAACCCTTCGGGCGGTGCTAGGCAAATGGGAATCGGTAGGAATCCTTGGGTACTTCATTCTGCAGGTTCCTGCTTGTCTGTTCTTTGGAGTTCTCCTGTGCTGGATCATGGTCCATCCTCAATCGGCGGTCAGAGGATGGGATCTCCTGGGCCTCGGGATTTTTTTGCTGGCCTTTTTTGGAGAGGCTCTCGCGGATATTCAACTTGAACGGTTCCGATCAAATCCGAGTAATCAGGGCAAGGTCTTGCAGTCGGGGTTGTGGCGATTTTCGCGTCATCCTAATTATTTTTTTGAAATCCTACAGTGGTGTGCCTATGTGCCGTTGGCAGTTGGACTGCCAGGGGCATGGATGGCTATCGTGTGGCCTTTGCTCATGATGTCGTCGCTCTTATGGGTGACGGGAGTGCCCTTGGCCGAGGCTCAGGCTATGAACAGTCGAGGGGAAGGGTATCGCATATATCAACGCACTACCAATAAATTGTTTCCCTGGGTGCCCCGACGAAACAGATCGTAAGAAGGAGGAGAACTATGTTGCAGGAATTTCAAGCCGGCTTTAGCCACCATTGGAGAAATCCAAGAGGACTTCTGCTTTTGGCCGGCCTGCTGGTTTTGACGAGTTTGGTGAATGGGTGTGCATTTGTCCGGGGAGAAGTGGGTGAGCCTTTTCCGGAGGATCGGATTCAGACGATTGAAAAAGGCATAACAAATCGCCAAGAAGTGGCCCAACAATTTGGCGCCCCCGATGACATTGTCCAGGCAAATGGCCATGAGATCTTTCACTACCGCCGTTTTGACAGCAAGTTGGGATGGTTGCTGTTTTTTTCCCGCCTCAATATTGGCAGTGATCATCTCTGGGTATTTTTTAATCCCCAAGGGATAGTGGATGACGTGGTGTTTGGCAATCGGACCAAGAATGTGGAATTTCAAATTTGGCCGTTTGGGGAGTAAGGCACGATGGTCCTGGTCTTTGGAAAAACCGGAATCCTTGCCGTCCTGCTGGTACTTTCCCTGGCCGGCTGTGACTTTCGTCGGGTGGTGGTCAATGATCCATTGGTTGCCGACTCTCTCGAAGGGTTGGTGCCAGGGAAAAGCACGATTCAGGATGTGGCCGGGAAATTAGGCACTCCTGATGAGATTGAGGAAGGGGCCGGCGGAATGGTCTTTCGTTATCGATATGGAGATAGCAAGACGATGCGGGTAAATTTCGGATGGATTCTTCGTGTATTGTTGCCCGTCTCTCCATCCATGAATCTGGGAAGAGGTGAAGGGGTCACCTATATTTTACATGTGGCGTTGCGACCGGATTTGACCTTTGATCATTCAGTCATTGAGCCCCCACCCGATACCCCCCATTTCTGGTTTTGGCCGTTTTAACCTCATTTGATAAGGGGATGTGGTCGTCCTTGCTTGTCTCTCCATCCTTGTCGGCTCAACAACGCCTATTGCCTAGTGATGGATTGGTGGTTTTCTTCCAAGCGTCGGAGATAGGGAATGAGGAATAACCCGGGCAGGGCAACTAAGGTACACAGAAGAAAAAACCCTTCCCATCCCAACCAGGTGGCCAGGAACCCGGTGGTGGATCCGGCAAAGACGCGTGGAATCCCCATGAAACTGGTTAACAGGGCATATTGTGTGGCGGTAAAACGCTTGTTGGTGAGGCTGGCCATAAAGGCTACGAACGCGGTTTGTCCCAGTCCACTGGAAATGGTTTCAAAGGCAATGACCGCAGTAAGAGTAGGGAGATGATTGCCGGTATAGGCGAGAATGACAAACCCCGCTGTTGAAATCATTTGGAGAAAACCCAAAATAAACAGAGAAGGCACAATCCCCATGCGATAGACCACGAGACCCCCGATCAATCCTCCCGCCATCAACGCAATCATGCCAAAAACCTTGACGATCATCGCATAGTCGGTTTTCGAGACGCCGAGATCCACCATAAATGGGGAGAGCATTTCTGACGCCATACTATCGCCGACTTTATACAGCAAAATAAACAACAGCATCATGAGAGCGCCCGGACGGGAAAAAAATTCCAGAAACGGACCCGTGATGGCTTCCTGCCATGATGCTGGTGGTGGTGCGGGAATGGTGGGTTCCGGTGCAAACCATGTCGTGAGAATGCCAATAAACATCATGGCGCCCATGATGAAATAGACAGCATTCCAGGAAAGGCTCTCCTGATCGGCCAGGAATAAGGCCAACGCTCCAGCGGTCAACATCCCCAGGCGATAACCATAAATAAACATTGAGGAGCCAATTCCGAGTTCCTCGTCGGAGAGGGATTCACGGCGATAGGCATCCAGGACGATGTCCTGGCTGGCACTAAAAAATGCCACAAGGAGACACAGGACCGCGAGGGTTGGTAAATGCATTGCCGGTTGAGTGAACGCAAGGGAGGCAATGGTGATCATTAAAGCCAACTGAGTGCCCAGCATCCACCCTCGCCGTCTTCCCAGAGCAGAAGGCACGAGACGGTCCATAACCGGAGCCCAGAGGAATTTGAGCGTGTAGGGGAGGCCGACTAATCCGAAGAATCCGATGGTGGTTAAGTCGAGCCCTTCTTCCCGCATCCAGAATTTGAGGGTAGAGCCAATGAGCAGGAGGGGCAGACCGGAAGAAAAGCCGGTCAGGAGCATGACCAGCATTTTTGGACTGACAAGAAGAAGACAGAAATTTTTGAGCCAATGATCCGGCTCGGTCTGCGTGGTCATACACCAGACCTTATCAAAGAAATGGGCTTAGGTCTTGTGAGGGCCAGAGGTGTTAGGGATGAGGATGCAGTCGTGCCAGGGAGGCGATTAGTTTAAATTTGGATCTACCGGCATATGCGCATACATCGTATATTCATCTCCGAAGGATCGTAGGACCTCGGCCCATAAGTCCTGTGAATCCTTATCAAAGACGAGGTGGGATCTGGCAGGCATCGTGAGCCAGGAGCCACTTTCCATTTCTGACTCCAATTGTCCTGGTCCCCAGCCCGAATAGCCCATATATGCCCGAAACGATTCGTGCTCACCGGGAACTTCAAGGATGCGTTCCAGCGTTTCCATATTCCCGCCGAGATACACCCCGTCAAGCACCGCATGCGTATCTTCAATTTCTTCATTCAGCCGGTACAAAACGAGCAAACTGTTTTTTTGGACAGGGCCCCCCGCATACACGAGATGTTCCTGGCCTTCGAGCACTGGAACTTGGGGCAGGACCTCGGCAATATTCATCTCGGTCGGACGATTCACGACAACGCCTAGGGCCCCTTCCGGTCCATGCTCACAGAGCAGCACAACCGTTTGGCGGAAATTGGGATCGCGTAATGCTGGAGTGGCGATGAGGAAAACCCCTTTGCCTAACGGTGTGTCCATAGTCAAATCCTAACGTGCCAGAGCTGATCGATCAAGAGGCATTTCTTGGGTGAAGGGGATGTATGGTTTTCCGGCAGGGATCGTAAAGCTGGCAAAATCCCAATGGCCTTCAAATATAGCAAGATCCTGAACTCTGTCCTCCCTGCCCGACAAAACTGGAGGAGCCCTACGTGTGAAAAGAGCCTCAATCCAAGCCCTTCAGAAGTTGGTAGGAAATCTCGATAGATTAATGACGGTAATCTTTAAATTCGCCGGTCGTGTCATCCAATTTCAAAAAAGTCCGCATCTGCGTTTTCAGAGTTTGTCGGGCATTTTCATCCCCCAAATTCAACTGGTACTCATTAATCACCATCGTCTTCGTCCCACCTGGGCCGGCCCATTCATTCCAGCAGGTCTGACAGACTTTCTGTTTGATTTCTTCTTCCAGTTTCCCCATAAAGAGATTGTCCGTGATCGGGTCCGCGTCTTTATCGCATTTTCGGCAATGAATTTGCGCCATCCTTTTCTCCTTTTTTAAGTTACAGGCTCAAAGGTTATCGGTATTGAAATGCAAAACAATCTCGAATCCTAACACAGAAATCTTGGGTGGGAAAAGAAGTCAGGGAGTATTTCAATGCCCTGGTTTTTTTGAGTGCATTTCAGGTATGGATGTCGACCTCACCTTTCGGTCCCTTTCAAGTCAGGCCGTGGAATACCGTGAGGGGGAATTTGTGGGGCATATGTCACAATCGGAGAAGAGGTAGCATGGTACTCGCAGGAATTGATATTGGCACATTAACCTGCCGCTTGTTGGTGGCAGAAGTGAATCCACCAGGTGAGTTTACGGTTGTTGATGCGGATCGGCGGATCCTACGGCTCGGGGAAGGGGTGGACGAACACAAACGGTTATCACAGGCCGCGATGGATCGCGTTGTTTCCACCCTCAAAGACTGGAAAGAAAAGACCGCGAAGTATCCGCTCAACGGGGTGGTAGTCGTGGCGACCAGCGCCGTGCGGGAATCAGAGAATCGACAGGACTTTCTCACCCGCGTCACTCAAGAAACCGGGTGGGAAGTGGAGATCTTATCGGGAGACGAGGAAGCCAGGCGAACCTTGTTGGGCCTTCGCTTTGGGCTGCCTCGCACCATCACCGATTTTTTGGGATTGGATATTGGCGGCGGGAGTACAGAATGTATCTTGACTCATGACGCCAAGGCTCCAGCCGTCATGTCGTTGGATCTTGGGGTTGTGCGGTTATTTGAGCGGGTGTTTGGGCAGGATCCTCCCACAGCTCAAGAGATTCACAAGGCAGAAGCCGCTATTGATCAGGAACTGGCAAAAGTGGCCAAGGCCTTTGGGCCCATTTCCCGCATCCCATTGGTAGGTACGGCAGGCACTGTGACCACACTTGCAGCCATGGCCCAGGAGCTCACTCGCTATGAGTCTGAACGCGTTCACAATTATGAGTTAACGTTGGTGACCATCAAACGGCTTGAGCAGGATCTCGTTACAAAAACCGGTCCACAGCGATTGGCCATGCTGGGTCTCGAACCCGGGCGGGAATATGTCATCGTGGCAGGCACCGTAATTCTACGAAAAGTAATGGAAACCTTCGGCTTTGACACCTGCCTGGTCAGCGACTTTGGTCTCCGCGAAGGGATATTGGTTGACAAAGCCAGAAAATTGAAAAACTTGAAATGAGGAGGGCCGGGATGGATCCTATCGCTGGGTGTACCAGCGGAAGCCGGCGGATTCTTTGAAGGTCGGTTGTTGCCCGATGCTCATACCGCCGGGCTTTTCGATCAGCAGAACTTTAAAGTCCCACAGGCCGAACCAGGCAGGGTCCAAGACGTTATGGTAATGCAGCCCGGTGAGTTTGGGGAGAAGGGCGCCAAGCGCCGTGCCCAATTCTTTTTCGGTGTAGGCTCGAACGGAAAAGGGCTTCTCCAATTCACGACAAAATCGCCGTAGCGTATAGGCCGCCCCGGTACATAAGACGTTAATATCCCGTTTCATGCCGAGCAATTGTGGCAATGTGCAATATTGTTCGCGGAAGCCGAGCCATTTAGCAACATGGCGAAGATGACTGAATTGCACTTCATATTCGGTGTGACCGGGCAATCTCACAGGGGAAGGCCAATCATCTTCGATCCCGAATTCGACCAGGATGGCACGTCCGCCTGGCTTCAGCACGCGCCAGACCTCCTGGAGAAATTGAATGGCGCCATAATTGAAAATGACTTCGTCGGGAAAGGGGGGCCGGAGTGGCAGACGCATGCGTCGGATCAGGTCTAGGGCTTCCTCATGTATGGGATTCTCACCCTTAAACGTGAGGAGTTCGTCCCCGGTAAATTGGATGGGCGTCATGTCGGCGAGATTTTCATTGTCGATCAACAAATCAACGGAACGGTCCGCCAACGGCATTCGTTCGGCATTGGCTTGAATGGCTGTTGCTGTCCACCCTGCTTGTCGCGCCAGCGACGTTTGGGATCCCAGGAACGGGCCGGTCAGATCCAGAAAGGTGTACAGGATATCTTTCCGCTCTTCCGCCGAGAGTTCTCCCGCCAGTTCCTTTGAGACATACCCGAGACCGGCGCCCACCTCTACAATGCGTTTGGGCTTGGGAGAGAGCCAGCCCATTTGCCGGAGGGTTTTGCCGAGCAGACGCCCATAGGTCGTCCCGTTCATGGCTTCGCAGGGTTCGCGAAATAGATGAGAGACCGTGGTTTCGATAATTTCAAAATGCCCATGGGGCCCCTGAATGCCCTGAACGTGAAATTTAGACAGATGATCTTCGGTTTCAGTCTGGACGTTTTGATGCCACCCTTCCCGCACCTTCTGCAGTAATAAATCCCATTTCGCTTCCGCGCTGTGTCCGCTAGGCGGTTCGGTCCCATAATAGGCTAAGGAGAACCGGGGTTGGGCCCACCGTTCTAAATGCCAGCGACCATTCTGTTGGGTCGGGCTGCAGACCCATTTCCCATACTGGTTGAGCAGAGCGCCAATGGTCATACGGCCGTCCATCGCCCCGAGCAGGGCTGCACCCATGCGATTGAGACGAATCAGTGGTAATTCTTCATCAAGCGGGGCCACCCACCATTCCTCAGTGGCATGCTGATAAATCACAATATCCGGCATACGCCAGGCCCGTTGATTGAGGATGTCTCCCTCCAAGACCTGCGGGCTGACTCCTGGCCAGGTTTCGACAGTCGGTTGAGAGGCGGTGGTTTGGGTCATGAGGGTTTAGTGCCGGTTCTATTCAGGGAGTGTTGAATAATGATAATTTCCAAAGGCATATTGACCCACAGGCACGGTGCATATCAGCGGCCTCGAGGCGGTTCAAAAAAGTTCGTCCAGTCCTGCCCTGAGATTCTATGGTTTATGTCAAGCATTGTGTAATCCGTTCTGGATTAAAGGTTGTGCGGTAGTGATGAATGGACCAAGCGGCTCGAGCAATTTTGCGAGCAATGATCACCAACGAGGCGGTCGTGCTCCAGCCTTGAGTGCGATAATATTCGTAGATCGGTTTCCAGACTTTGGTTTTGATGGCGGACATCGCGGCGTTAAACAGCAAACGGCGCAACTCGGCGGGGCCGCGTTTGGACAACCGTCGGCGCCCGGTTTTGTGTCCCGAGTCATTCGCCCGCGGATCCAAGCCCATGAAGGCGACGAACGCATCCGCCTTGCGGAACGGCACGCGCTCCAACGTAGTGGTCAAGCTGATGCCCACCAAGGGCCCGACGCCCACAATGGTTTCCACCCGTTGTTGGGCCTCCTGGTGTTGGGGCGAACTGGCCGCCATGACAGCCATGGTCGCATCAATCTTGGCAATCAACGCATCCACTTTGCCCCTCACGGCCTTGAGTTCGGCGGCAAAGCCGCCCAGATGGCGCATCGTCTGCTTGAGCGTGCCTTTGAGGCGGACGATCGTGGCGCGCCGTCGAATGAGCCGATCGAGCTTGCGTTGAGTGGCGGTAGGAGGCGTGTAGGGCCGCAAGCGCGTGTGCTCTTGTGCGATGAGTCGGGCGATCACCTCCGCATCCACCCGGTCGGTTTTGGCCCGAGTGCCCATGGCCTTGGCGTAATGCCGAGTGTCCAATGGATTGAGGAGGAAGACGGTATGGCCTTGGGCCTGCGCCAGGTCCGCCAGTAATTCGTGATAGGCGCCGGTGGATTCCAAGCCGATGCGGCTACTGGCGGGGAGGGATTTCAGCCAAGCCCGCAACGGGGCCCGCTGATTGGGAACACTCTGGACCGGAAAGCTTCGCTCGGCGCACGCCACCACGACGGCGTCTTTAGCCACATCCACGCCGATGTTCAGAACGGGTTGCATCATCGTCGCCTCCTAGAAAGAAATGAATGAATGACGCTGGGGTGGCACACACCAACGTGAGCTTGCGGGTAAATCGGCGGTCAGCATCCCTGCCGCGAGATTCCTCATCGACGTTTGAGGTGTGGGTGGGAGAGTTCTCAGGGAGTCTGTCCGCCGGGCGGCAGATGTCAGTCGATGTCCCTCCACCCCAGTTCCTTTTAGCTTCTCAAAAAATGAGCTGTAGACACCATACAAGTCATGTCGAAGGGAAGGCCGCAAATTGCCTGCCGTGTCCCGGAGGGCACAACTTTTGTTTTGCGCGCAGAGCGTACTTCCAGTACGTGAGCACGGAAAAATGGCGACCTGCCTGCGCGAAGCCGCTTTCAGCCTTCGTAGCTACTTCGGCGAAGGCAGGGAACGCCCCTGGCGGCTTTTTTCAACAGCCCCATTCATCATGTACAGGCCAAAACGAAGGTGCCAGAGTACCCCATCGATCCAAAAGGCTGCAACCTATAGGAAAATAGTCAGGAGGAAGGTGTAAGGAAAGTTAGATACGCATGGAATTTCCCTCCTTTGTAAGGAGGGACTAAGGCAGGTAGAGGTCTGGAAAGCGCCTCAGAGCATTTTTTGCCCCGCAATTCTCAATGCTGCACTATTTCAAAGTCTCTACCCCACCTTTCCTCCCCTTACAAAGGGGAGGGAGAAAGCCAAAGACCCAGGAATTATCTTGGAGCTTATGTAGGCTTTTGTGCCAAAAGACTGGCAAAGGCGGCATCCCCGGTATCGACCTCTTGATACCGCAACACCCGCAGGCCTGGGAGTAACTTCAATAATTCATTCCGCTCCAAGAGGAAGTTTCTGTTAAATTTTGGTCGGTATTCCAAATGATCCATCGTATAGGTTTCGATCAGGACCACCCCGCCGGGCTTTAGTGCAGCTGCAATTTTTGGGAAGAGATCTCGCTGGAGGAAATAGGTGCAGATAATAACATCGTAGAAATTAGGAGGAATAGTGTATTGTTCCAGGTCGGCGACGACTGTGGTCAGCTTCACGCCTTTCTCGGCAGCGAGGGCTCGGGCTTTTTTGAAACCCGCCTCTGAAATATCGACCCCGGTGACCTGAAAGCCTTTCGTGGCCAAAAACACGCCGTTGCGTCCTTCGCCCATGGCCAGGTCAAGGGCAGCCCCTTTGGGTAGAAGGTCGACATGGTCCGTTAAGAACGGGATGGGGTCCCGTCCGAATAGATAGTTCTCGGTTTCATATTTATTATTCCATCGCTCCTTGTCTGCTTCAGCTCCCCACGAGGAGTCAATGGCCATGAACCCAACAAGGGCGAACGGACTCAGAAGCCCCAGGACAAATATTTTTGATAGATTTGGGGATAGATAAAAGCGAATCTTCATCATTTGACCTCCACAGCTGTTGAGAGAACCATAGCCGATTCCGGCCTGAGGACGAAAGAATCCAGCAGGTTCCTTGGTGGTCTTTCCCAGGTCCAGTGGGTATCATGGCAAGGTTTGGGCTATGAATCAAAAATTGTAGGAGAACACATATGCCGGCCTATGTCGTCACCTGGATTCATTTGTTAGCGGCTATGACCTTTATTGGTGGCTGGATGTTCGTTCAGCTCGTCGTCAGACCAAGCTTGACGGAAGACAAGGCCAAGTTACCCTCCATGGAAGCTCTTGAGATGGTCAAAAAAGTCGGACAACGATTTAAAATGGTGGGATGGGTGAGTCTCATGGTGTTGATCTTTACTGGAGCGTCTCAGTTGCTGGATGAAAGCGGATCGGCCCGTATTGAAACCGGTTGGGGCTTGATCATGATGCTCAAGCTCTTTGTCTTCGCGGTCGTGGGAGGGCTCATCTTTGTTCATGATCTTATCCTTGATCCCTATGGTGCTCCGGCAAAAGGCAAAAAGGAGGCGCCACTGCTGCTGATGTTTTCCGGCAAAGTGTTGTGGGTGCAACGAACCATCTTAGGGCTGAGCCTGGCCGTCTTGTTTATTGCCGCGTATTTGACGTCTCTTTGACGAGAGAAATTTTTCCTTTGGTGCCAGCCGGTTTCTGCCAATAAGCCTGTCCGCTCAAAAAGCCAAACCTACTATTCTGAGGGGGGTCGTGAGAGGGTTTTAGGCCTCCTAATGCGATCTTTCTCTTTCTCCAAACCTATGGTACATACCGGCGAAACGTGATGATTTCATGAATTGTCACACGTAACGAGGAAGAGGATGATGGCCAAAGCATTCTCTGTTGCGTTTTGGAATGTGGAGCATTTCGGGGCGATGCACAAAAAAGCCGCGAAGCCAAAAAAAAACAGTTGGCCCCATTATCGAGTACCTGGATTAACCAGATGACGATGTTGTCGCGGTGTAAGGAAATATTCCGACCATGCGCTTCTGTATTTCGAAGTCCAGAAAGTCTAAAGCCTTCTGCCGTGATCATCTTCTGGGTTTTCCGCCGGGTGCCTGATGGCTCGTGTGTGCACTCTTCCGCAAGCCACTGTCCCTGGCAGAATGGCCGTTGAAGATATGGAAGCGGCAACTCAATCATTTCAGAGCGCCCAGGAACTGTTTTATGCCGCGAGTGGATCGTTAGTCGATGAAATGATTGGCGAGAAAAACGTTAGTGATAGGGACGACCAGGCTCTTCGCGGGGCCCTTTCTAAAACCGGAAAATCCTCTCCCAAAAAGAAGGCTTTGTCCTTCCCATTGGAGCAAGATGTGGCTGGGGGTTCAGCCATGCACACTGCCAGAGGGATTCGTTACAGCTTGGTCCAGCAGACCAAGGAGGGCAAAGATGAAGAGGTGGAAATCCAGCAGATTTCCGGAAATTGGTTAGAAATTCGATTGGCCGTGGAATCGAACGTGTCCGGGTATCTCTATGTGCTGGCGCCATTAGGAAATGGCAAGTGGCAAAACCTGGTGCCCATGGAATCCGACAAGACGGAGCAACCTGAAGGCGGGATCAAAGTAAAATCATATCAACGTGTGGAATTTCCACTCGGTCAATTGACGGATAACTCAAATAAATCCGTTGCTCCTTCTCTAACCGTATTGCTTTCACCTAAGCAGCTAAACGACCTGAGCCAATGGCTGGAAAGCGAAGTTGATATGACGGAGTTTCAAATTGAACGGGCAGAAGGCGCGGTGTTTGTTGTAGAAAGAAGCTATTCGAAGGACAAGCCTTTCAGCCTAGGACTTTCTTTTTGAGTATAGAAAAAATTACGCCAAAAAAATGGCAATTATTTCAAGAATGCTAGGGATGATGTCCTCATTTAATTCTCCGTCGAGGTTTTTGTCATAAATGTCTTTTTTGCAGTGGTGACGATTTTATCCAGTTTGTCAGCTATGTCTTGTGTCTGGTTTATTCTTTCAAATTCACAAATATCAATTACTTTTTTGTGTTGAATGGCATTTGAAGTTAATGACCAGGCTGCTGCTCTACCTATCATCAAACGATTCCTATCTCCTTTCACATCAAACCAGGGAAGTGCTTCGATAATTCTTGCAACAGGTTCATTTTTACCTGTCGCCATGAAATTTTCCCATAATGAATCAAGAACCCAAGCGCCTTTTTCAAGAGGAATCTCAATTACTGACATGGGATTATTTTCGAAAAGAATGTTGAGATCATCCATGAGGGTTTGTCGATTTTGAAGAATTCCATGCACCCTTGTTTTTGAGTTGGTGAGATTGGCATACCAGAGGTTTAACACCATTACCCTATACTTGGAATCCGGTAATGTATTGAAACTCTCCATCCATTGAGTGACTTGGTTTTCATTTTCATTAAAAATGCCGGATAGAAAACCAAAAGTAGGAGGAAATGCTTTGCTATCATCAAGGATATTATGATCGCTCAAATACTGAATTGCCGAAGAAATTTTTTCAGGTTCTGGGTTAAGGTAATAATAGGTCATCCATTTGGTAAATTCTTCCTTGGTTTGCCATTCAGCTTCCGCTGACCCATAACTAAAAAAGAAAAAAACTGAAAATAATACCAAAGTTGTAATTCTCATTCCATTTCCTTTTCTGGGCTAGCATTCCCTTTAATCCTAACTAAGAAATCCTATTAATTGTTTAGAATTTCCTGACACTTTTCCAAATCTGGTTTATCATTTTTTGTTCTAAGCAAAGGCTAGACGGAAAGGAAAGGGTTGCCCTCGTATCCATTTATTCGTGAATTTCTCTCATGGGTGCTCTATTTTTCGGTGTTTCATGAATTTTTCTGAAAGGATTTTAAAAGTCCAGCCATACCCTGTGAAGCGGCATGGGGCCGCTGCACATAAGGAGGGAACACATGAAGGCTGTAATTGGCAGAAAACGATGGTGGGGCTTAGTGGTTGGAGAGGGTTGGCGGCTCTAGTAGGAGCGGGGTTTCTCTGCACGTGTACCACCATTCCTGTCCCGGTACCCTATGCTGAGACGAATCTCAATGATGAATTGGAAGATGGAGATCAATCCGGAAGCCTGGTGGGGCTGGATCCGGAAGGGAAATTCACCCAAGCCTTTCCCCCTAAACACGCGGATGTCTCAATTCAGGTCAGCGGGCCACTCGCCCGGGCTCAGGTGGCCCAACAGTTGGAAAATCCCTATTCATATGCGAATGTGCACGAGAACATCACCACCCCCCTATGAGTAAAAACAGGAGACCATGGATGAAAGCGAGTGTTGAATAATAATTTCCAAGAGCATATTTACCCACAGGCACGGTGCATAGAGGCCTCGAGGCGGTTCAAAAAAGTTCGTCCAGCAAGGCCGCAGTCATTTTTGCGCGCAGAGCGTACTTCCAGTACGTGAGCACGGAAAAATGGCGAGAACGCCGCTGGCGGCTTTTTTCAACCGCCCCATGAAAGTAAATTGAAACCGTTATGGAGTGAAAACGATTTCAGGTACGGTTACATCATTCCTTCTCCAACCACGATTCAACCGAGATTATTACCAAGCTTTGGCTGCCTCCTCGCAGAGGGGTTAGAGGGGAAATTTTAAAACTGAATTGGTGGCAGGCCTCTTTCGCGCCAGGAAAAGGGTGATGGATTGTGAGGAGCATCGGGTATTCAATGTCGGTCTCCATAGGAAATTGTTCATTTTTAATCTGCGCGATCTATAGTAGAATCCTTTTTCTTAAACCAAAAATTGATGGGAAATTTTTGTATGTGTGTACCTTTAATCTAAAATAGTTAGGGAATTGGGGCCATCTATGGGACATGTGGTAATTGGACGCATATCAGGGCATGTACATCGCTGGCGTGATGTAAAGCCCAGGAAGAACCATAAGGCGGTCACCGGTAGGTTTGCCTTCTTAGTGAGCCTTCTTGCAAAGGGGTCTGTCATGCGGATTGGAAAAGTAACTATCCAATTTACACTTGTCACGGTGTTCCTCCTTACCGGATGTGGAGGAGTGCAGTCGGGACAAACTATCGTATTGAAAGGTTCCCAGTTGCCTGAGGAGCAACGTTGGGAGGATTCCAGCAACGCTGTTCGCCCATTGGATGTGGTGACAAACGGGAGTCATTTAACGCTCAACACGATTGGAGTCCTAAGAGCTATCGATCAACTTCCAGGGAAAGCGTTCATGTGGTTTTATAAAGACATTCCTTTTGACTTCGAAACAGGGTTCTCCATTGAGTTTACTTTGCAAGTGCACAAAGTGGAGCAACCGCATAATTTTCTTGATTCCGGCATTATGTTTTACGGTTCTGTCGACGTCTCTGACGGGACCTTCGCAGAAGGACCACGAAGTCATATGATCTTTTTTGATGAGGATGCCATTGGATGGGGAGACGAGACAGAGACGTTTAAAATGGATACGACTGATACCTTTCACACCTACACTTTAACGGTTGAGGGTGGAAGATTTGCCAAGGTGTACGTTGATGGAAAGCCTGCATTGAAACGAAATGACTGGGTGGGAATACCCAGGATCGGTTTTGGAGATATGACGAATGATGATGGGGTCAATGGAAAGTTTTCTATAGGTGACATTATTGTGACCTCCGATCCCCAACGCTTCCCTTCGCGACCTGCCCCCCACCGCCCCCTAATACCTCCTTCACGACGTGGTGGTTAGTCCACTCCATTGATAAACCAAAAACATAGACTCACCCTCTGAAAAGTCTTGAAACATTTGAAGTGGAGCCGGGAGAGAGGGGTAGGGAAATGACCATGTTTCCACAGCCCCGAACCCTCCACTATTTTTCTCTGGTGGGCTTCGGTTATTCATTTGCTGATGAAATGGCAAAAATTCTGAAATATTCAACAGCACAGGTGTGTCTGTCTGGCGAGAGGAGCGTTTCAAAATAAGCCTAAATCCGTCTGAGATGCTACTCTACAACACAGAGCCTGACTCGTCACAAGGTCGGGCTTTGTGTTGTATGGGATTTAGTTATTCATCAGATGGATGTGGGCCAGATTTTTGGGGAACCGGCAAGGGGGGAGCAGGTGAAAGGTGGACAGAGGGATATCTGTTGGTCTGTTGGTGACTCGTTTTTAAGGAGAGGGAAATTTATTGGTCTATTGGTCTAGTCTTTCCCATTCCTAGACTCCGCATAGGATTAGGATTGTAGAGGGAATAATTCTTGGTTGGTTTTTTCCCATTCTTCTAAGGGGTCCTTGTGCCCTTTTGAAACGATTTCAATAAAGGAGCCATATTGTAGAGCACGAACGTTATCAATGATCTGTTTTAGGCCATATTCTTTGCGAAAATTATATTCCGCAAACGCTGCCGAGGCACATTGAAGGGGGAAGAGCCAGTCTCGTTCCAGGTTGGTATGATAATCCTTTAAATAAAGCCTTATCTCATTAAATATTTTACAATATTGATTTGCTCTCAACCATTTGCCCCACACCAACATATAGGCCTCATCTTTTGTGGGTCTCGTTTTTTGTTTCCAGTCAAATTCTCCAGTGTCTATTCGATTTTGGGCAAATTCAGGCAGGAAGTCTTTCAATTCCCCAGAAATACCATTAAAACCGGATAGCTTATGGCCAGGTTCAATCATGAATATTTCACAATCCACCTGGTGCAACATGCACTCAAGTAACCCTTCGCGGTTGGCCAGCACTCTATCGGGAGCCTGCCATAGGGTTTCTGTCACATTCCAAATTTCCTGAAGGATCTTTTCCTTCGATGCTTCAGAAAGTTTTTGAATGAACTCATGGGGTGATTCATGTATGTCTTTTTGTATATGAGTCACAGCAATCTCATAAAGTGGGTTGGGGGATATTGTTTTTCTGCGAATGAACATACCCCGTAGATTTTTTAAAAACCCCATACAAAACCTCCACAAGTAAGGGGTAGGTTTTCCATATCAGGAGATTCATGAAGAAAAATTATCGGCATGAAATCTTTTCCCATCTCTGCTTATGCTCTCACGTATTTGCTTGCAATTTTTTCAATAAAAACCGGCTTCTGGCAGATTGGGTTTGATCAAAAAATGGTCTTTCTGTGTCAGCTCACCGAGGCTATCCAATGGAAAGTGAGCAGTAAAAAAGGCCTTAACGGCTATACATTTTAATATAGCCAGGATTTGTCTAATTGGCCAGAGAATGAACATAGCCAGATAAAGGAAACAGGAAGGTTCATCTTAGGTCTCTTTGGGTAAATTGCCGATAAAGTGTATAGCGATTCCACTATGTATTATGAACGAGCCGAAAAAGCCCTCCCTCCAACTTCCTCAACAAAATTAATCCTTCAGTCTTTTTACTTTCCCTAATCCGACAAGTCCATTTTTTCTCTGGTTCTATTATGAAGTGGTCTAGTTGAAATGGACACCTTGAAAAGGGAAGATACCCATCAGGAGGTGTTCGAGGGAAACGACACGACGACCGTACACGGCAGAGTTCAAGCGAGACGCCGTGGCTTTGGTCACGGAGCAGGGCTATACCGTCACCGCAGCCGCTCGGAACTTAGAGATCACGCCCAAACTCCTCTCGCGCAGGAAGGGCGAACAGACGCAGCATCGGGACGCCGCCTTTCCCGGCCAGGGGCACCAAACACCCAAGCACGCTGAACTGCGCCAGTTACGAGAAGACAATCGGCGGCTGCGGATGGAGCGCGACATCTTAAAAAAAGCCACGGCCTTCTTCGCCAGGCCCAGCACATAAGAGATCCCTTCATTCACGCGGAACGGCAGAGGTATCCGGTGCGACTACTCTGTGCCGTCTTGCAGGTGAGTCGCAGTGGATTATTGGTTTGTGCAAGGTGGAGGAGGCCGGGCTCAGCCCGATCCGGCGTTAATCGTTCAGGTCCAGCGCCTTCATCGGGCCTCCCGTGGCACGTATGGCTCCCGACGCCTGTGTGTGGTCTTGCAGCAAGCCGGGTGTCACGTGGGCCGGCATTCCACCCGGACGCTGATGCGCCAGGCGCTCCTGCAACCTCGGCGAGTGCGCCGCCGTCCGCACACCACGGACAGTCGGCACCCCCCATTGCCCCCAATTTGCTCAACTGCCAGTTTGCCCTGTGTGTCAACCTGACCTTAATCGGGTGTGGGGGAGGGATAGCACGGCTCTCTGGACCCAGGACGGGTGGCTGTATATTGCGATTGTGGTTGATCTGTTTTCCAGCAAAGTGGTGGGCTGGGCCTGTCCGGCGTCGATGGTCACACGCTTGATCACGCGGGCCTTCCACATGGCCGTCGGACAGCGCCAGCCCGCGCCCGGGCTGCTGCATCACTCGGATTGCGGCAGTCAGTATGCCAGTGCCGAGTAGCAAAGCTAGCTCCGGGCCGCCGGGATGGTATCTAGTATGAGTCGGAAGGGCAATTGTTATGACAATGCGGTCGTGGAACGGGTATTCCAGAGTCTGAAAGAAGAAGCCTTCTCGGAGCAGCCCCGAACTCCCGAACCCACGCCACGCTCAGCGTGATTGACTATTTGGCCATGTTTTCCAATAGTCAGCGCCTGCATTCGACCCTCGGCTATCAGAGTCCCAATGCTTTTGAGTCACAGGCCGCAGGACTGAATCGAGGGGGTACTCCGGGTATGGACCAAGGAACGACCGGCCTCTGAGGGGCAAATATGAACGAAGATTTTTTCGGACCATCAGGGGAACCCCTGAGATTATCACGGACCACCAGTATTCAAACGAGTCTCTTTTCTCTCTGTCCATTTTGATTGGACCACGACAGCCGTCAACTTGCCTTGTTAGCAACTAAGGATCCAGCTCGTTTACAGGAATCAATATTGTTAGAAGTTATTTTGCACAGAACAGTCAAAAAATTTCGAAAACCACACAAGTTTCCTGGGCATTCCGGGAAGGTTTATGACGTAACGTTTAGTTCTAATGGACGTCTATTGGCAAGTGTTGATAAAACGATGCAAAAACTCTGGGATGTCTCCACATTAGAAAATTTGCATTCAATCACTGCTCACGAAATGCAAATTCAAAGCGTAGCGTTCAAGCCAGATGGGGCGGTTGTTGCAACATCAAGCGCAGACGAAACGATAAAGTTTTGGGACGTAGTGAGTGGACGAGAAATTCGAATCCAGACCCAGCATGCTGGAATTGGAAAGAAAATTGCTTACAGCCAAACGAGTGATTTTTTTGCGGTTGCAAGTAATTACAGTGAATCCAAAGCCGGTTTTTGGGAGGTGTGGGATAGCACGGCTGATAAGAGAATTTCTGTTCGCACTTTGGATGCCATTCAAAGGGCCAAAGAAAATGGAGATTACAGTGTAGCAATCACATTTGACGGGAAGCAACTAGCAATAGCTGGAGCCCTCGGACATGTCTATCTATTTGATCTTATGGGCAATGAAGTGAAATCATCAAAAATCCTGGAAGAAAGGTTTGGAGTAATTTATGATCTCGCATTCAGCCCAGATAGAAAGTATCTCTCTTTGGGAATGAAAGAAAAGGGAATTATAATCTGGAACCTAGAATTTAGTCGAAAACAATATGGGCTCCAAGGCGATAGGGGATCAGTCTATGGTGTAACCTTCTCATTTGATGGGGAATGGTTGGCCTCAGCCGGAAGTGATCAAACAGTGAGAGTCTGGGGGTTAATTTCAGTTCCTTTGACCGGCAATCGAGAACTTTTTAGTCTCAACGACTTTGCTGAAAATGTTTACGATGTAGAATTTAGTCGTGATAGAAAGCAGCTTGCTGCGGTTGTTGAAGCCGGAGTTTTTTATCTTTATAACCCTAGTAAAGATAATTTTTTTTCGTTAGCAAAAAAGCACGATTTCAGGGAATTAACGAAACAAGAATGCGAAACGTATGTGGATGTGGATACTTGTTCGCCTTTATATCAAGACGAATCCTCGTGCCGCCTATATGTATCAAGTTAAAGAGATTTTTCCCTTTAAAGAACTTGTGTCGACCCATTTCTTCAAATTTCTATAAATTCTTTGGAGCAGAAGATTTATTAGAGCCTGACAAAGTTGATTGTCGTGTGCTTTTTGTTTTTTGCATACGGGTAAAGATTCTGATACGTTTCAAATTTTTTGTAGACCGTTTTATTTTGTTTGGTTAGCCTCAACCTCTGCATATGATTTCAAATTTGTTTCTGGGTATTAATAAATTGGCAGACTGCGGAGGAAATGGGGGCGTATTCGCAGCGTCATTATCCCATTTTTATTCGCAACCAACTTCCTTCCAAACCTGAACCCCATGTGACGGCCAGATCCGATGCTTGACCCCCTTTAAAAGCTGGTGGCCAAGACGAACGAGAATCTGTGTGAGTCCGTTCAGGGGCATAAATTTTTAGCCTGCCTTGTGGATTAGAATCCTCGGCATTGTCAACTTAAAGAAAATTCATCCCTGAACAGAAAATTTGTCTGGACATACGCTCTTTCCTAACCGGTTTTGAGGTCGCGTTCGAACTCGAGGGCTTTAGAGATATCGGAAAACCTCGCATAGGTTATTAGCTTCCAAGGCTTGAACTTCGAGATATGGACAGACCCGCTACTCTTGTGAATGGCTTGTTGTGTTTTCAAGTTGGAAATGTACCGAGGTCATTCTGATGAGGATGCGATTCGCTTCTGATGAGATAGAAATACTTCATGAGAGGGGAATAGTGGGAGTCGCCTTCATCAAATTGTCATGCTTGCTACCCCAGAATCCTAGGCTTTACCCACTTGCGTGCCAAAGCTGGGTTCAGCGACGAGCGCGAAAATTGACGGTGTGCGTAATCAGCAGCTGATAGCTCTCTGCCGTTACCTAGTCCTACCTACTTAAATCCAGCATTTACCCTTGATTCACCGGTTAACGTATAGGCACTACACTCAAATTCCGTCTTTAGCAGGGAAAAGACAGAGGCGGTCACATTGGAAAGCATGTGGAGATTTTTGACCATAGGGGATTTGTGCTCTCAATCTTTGTATCCAAACAGATACAATCAGGTATCTGTTTGGATACAAACGGAACCTTCCTTAGATCTTCCTCTCTCCTTTTAATTTTCCACGCGATAAAAATAAAGGTACAAAAGAAATCAATAGCTTGTTTTTTTAAATCCCTTCGTTTTCTACAAGTCCTGTTAGGTTTGCACTAATATTGCAGTGGTTCTAAGGATAACACGGCAGTGAATGATCTCCGGGCACATGGTGTGGGAAAGGTTGAATTTTCGTTAAGTTGACCATTCCTTCTGGATTAATAAAGGAGGCTAGGAATGAGACAGATTTGATTCAATTCGAAAATTCTCGAAAGGGTTTGATGCAAAGTTAAATGAAGTAAGAGAAGCCTTCATAACAACACGCTCAGCTCGTGAGTCCGTGAGAGGTGAGATCAACCCAGACAACGCACTGGAAGCATTGCGGGGTGCTGGAATGGAGGGCCTCCGGTCAACTAACGACATGGAAGCAGCCCTCGCTCTGGAAGCGATCATCCTTGATAAACTGCGTCCACCGTATCTCATTTTACGCGACGAAATTGAGTTAAAGGGCGAATATGATCACTCCGACATGATCCTGGCTCGAAAGGCGGAGTTGGAAGCTGTGGCTGGGAGCGTCGGAAGAGTGGATCTGTTTCACCATAGTTCCCTGAGTTACGGTGGAACGGGGTGGTTGATTGATGACGACATTGCCGTGACGAATCGGCATGTCGCCAACATCTTCGCTGAATTGAATTGGTTTGGGAAATATCAATTTCGCCGAGGTTCCTTTGATGAGGAGATGGAAGCCCGGATGGACTATGTTCATCAGCTCGAGGACGGAGGACGGAAACGGCGAGCCGATGTGCTTGATATCCTCTATATTGCCGGAACAGGTGAGCCCGACATCGCCTTTCTGAAGGTGGAGACACGCAGCGATGTCACACCCTTAGATTTGTTTACCGGAATTGTCGAGGATGAAACCCCAATTGCAGCGATTGGGTACCCCGCCTGGGATGGCGGCCGGAATGACCCCCAGCTGATGAATGATCTTTTTGGAAATGTCTACGATATTAAGCGGTTTTCCCCTGGCCTGGTGACTGGTCATGAGAGTGATGGCGTTATTGTCTTGGGTGACTATACTTCGCTGGGTGGTAATTCTGGTTCACCTGTGATCAGGCTTGATACGGGGCAGGCAGTCGGCCTTCATTTCGCTGGCGCCTTTCGTGAATCGAACTACGCGGTTGCTTCCGACATTGTTGCCTCGGCTAGGGCACGGGTAAAAACCTTCGTTCATGTCGAAGGGCTGGAGACGGAGGAGCCGACCACTAAGCCGGACTTATTTGCTGGCCGTGATGGCTATGACGAGAATTTTCTTGGTACCTGCGGCTTTCGTGTGCCCCTTCCCGGACTGGGAAAGTGGGAAGACGATGTTGCCCCGGTTTCCGACGATTCAGGCAATGTCCTGAAATACAGACATTTCTCGGTGATTCAGTCAATCTCTAGACGCTTACCCTTGCTCACTGCGGTCAACATCGACGGTGAAAAGTCTTTTAAGCTTAAACGTCAAGGCAACTGGCGACTCGATGGGAGGCTTAAATCGGAGCATCAGATCGGCAACGAACTGTATCGCAATAACCCCCTGGACCGGGGTCACATGGTACGACGCCGGGATCCAGGTTGGGGCGATGATCGGCCAGAAGCACAGGAGGCCGAGATCGATACGTTCCACTACACAAATGCCACCCCCCAGCATGTCAATCTGAATCAGAAGGATTGGGTTGGACTGGAAGATTATATTCTTGAAGCGGCGGAGACGAGAGACTTCAAAGTCACGGTCTTCACTGGCCCAGTCTTTCGGGAAGATGATCGGAGACTGAAATCCCAACCCGGGGCTGAGGATATCCCCATTCCGGAGGAATTCTGGAAAGTTGCCGTGATTGTGAAGAGTGAGTCCAGCCTCCTCAGTGCCACCGGGTATATCTTGTCGCATGGCAAAATGATTCGAAGTCTTGTTGAGGCTCAGTTTATTTACGGTGAATACAAAACCTATCAAATCCAAATCTCAAAAATTGAGGAGGCGACAGGACTCAATTTTGGACAACTGAGTCAGTTCGATCCGTTAGGCAGGAACCTGGAAACGATCTTTAGTCAGGCAGTTCGTCCTATCGAGGGACCGGCCAGCCTGAAGCTCTAAATGCTTCTTCCGTGAGGCCGTTTGAGCTTGTTGAACTTAGGGTGTCACAAGAGGGTATAGACAGGCGAATTGGGAACGTGTGCGTCGTGGATACTTCCGAATTGCTGGAGAGTTCACCATGAATCTCACAAAAACATTTCTTGTTATCCTGTCTTCATGGATGAGTGTATTTCTTTATCCTGTTGATCGCTCCCTGGGTTTTCCCACTCCTGAAATAGGTAACACGTCTGAATCTCGATACGGTGCCCATCTGGACAACGAGGGCTGGGGGCATTTTGTTGTCTATTCTCCAGATGCCAATGCCGTGAACCTCTTATTGTTTGACACACCAGACTCGAAGATTCCCCAGCATACTGTCCACCTGGTGAAAGCCGGGGATGACTGGAAGATAAAGGTGAGAGGCGATGGCATTGGACTAGGATTGCTCTATATGTATCAGGCGCAAGGACCTCATGAGATTAATCAAGAGGACCAATTCGGGCTTATGTTTAATGGGCAGTATTTCCTATCAGACCCCTATGCCTTTAAGGGGCAAAACGTGACCTATTCTACCTTGTTCTCTCGTGTACCTCATACAGATACCACCTCTTCTGTGTATGCCGGAGGGGGGAAAAGCATTGTTTATGATCATTCCCACGACCTCAACCCAGGGCATGTGAAAATTAACAGAGAAAATCTTATTGTCTACGAACTTCATGTGCAGGATTTTACTGCCAGATTGCAGGGACTGGATCAAACCAAAAGAGGAACCTATCTGGGATTAGCCCAAAGCGGGTTAATGACGCCAGGCGGACTGACCGCAGGCATTGATCATCTTGTGGAATTAGGGGTCACTGCCGTCGAATTGATGCCGGTGATGGAATTTGATGAAGACACAGGAAATCGACCGGACAGATTGAATCATTGGGGATACATGACTTCGAACTTTTTTTCACCCGAAGCCCGCTATGCGTCGTTGCCCGGCAATCAGGTGGTTGAATTAAAGGAATTAGTCCAAGCCTTTCATGACAAAGGGATCGCAGTCTTTTTGGATGTGGTCTATAACCATACAGCCGAACAAAGCCCCTGGTTCGATGGTGTCACCAACACGGTGGCCGCGAAATATTATAATTTTATGGGTCTCTCGAATACCCGGGTGTATCGATCTACGGACGACGGCAAGTTCTATGTTAATAATACTGGAACCGGCAATGATGTCACTTTTATGGGAGTCGACAATGCCTTTACGAAGCAATTCGTCACAGACTCTTTGGCCATGTGGCATCAGATTTATGGTATTGATGGGTTTCGATTTGACCTTGCACGGATCCTTGCGGATGGCTCTCAAAATGCTGCAGATTGGGTAGACAATGATCCGCGATTTGTTTCTGCCCATTTACATGCTGAGCCATGGGATCTTGGTGGCCAGTGGTATGATTTTATGGACAGTTTGGAATGGAGTTCTGCCAATAACCGCTGGAGCAAGTGGATCGGAAAATATCGAGACAAAGTCAGGAAATTTTCAGCTTCAAATTTACGGAACAGGACAGCCTTTAAGCAGCTCCTTGAAGGATTCGGATCGGTGAGTGACACCATTGGACCTGCAGCTTCCACGAAGCCTTGGCGATCGATTAATTTTCTTGCCGTTCATGATGGATATACGCAACGGGACTGCGTGTTTTTTACGGACAACGATGGTTCCCATAATTGCTGGGATAGTGGAGGTGATGAGAACTTACGGAGGGAAAGGGAAAAGCTTTCAATGGGCATTTTGCTCACTTCGCAAGGGGTGCCGCTCCTCTTACAAGGAGATGAATTTGGAAGGACGAAATCGCAAGCGTTCTCTCAAGCTGAGGCCCATAATACCTATAACTATGAGTCTTCTGAAGGTGACCAAACCATCAACAATGTGAACTGGATTGATTGGAGATTAAAGGATGGAGATATCCGCGAATCTCCAAATGGTCCGACCTACGGGAATGAATTGTTTCATTGGACCAAAGAGCTCATAACACTCAGGAACCAATGGAGTCATTTCCGGCGGCAGGAATTTGCTGGGTTTGTGAGTGACGCCCAAAATAGCGGAGCGAATGCCGGGACCATGAACAACGGGAAATTTTCATACACCTGGGAAGGGCGCAATGATGGGGAACTGACACAACTTGCGGTTATCTGGTGGGGCAAATCCGGCGAGCCTGATGTCATGGTTATTTATAACGAAGATTTCAACGCGTTGACGGTTGATAATTTGAATGATTGGTCACAAGGCGATTGGAAGATCGTGGCGCGCTCCTGGTTTGGCAGCCAGGCTGATTTTTGTGACGTGAAGCATTGGGAAACGCAATGCGAATCGGCTGGTGAGGCTATCACGATTAAAGGCCGATCAATGGCTATATTCATTAGCGACAATGATTGAGGGGGGTCTTGTCAACGTAAATCAAGTTTGACTCCGTCTACGCGTGTGCTCACGCCATGAAGGGAAATATCCCCTTCAGAACCCCTGTTCAAATCCCACCACCTGTCTTTGCGGTGTTGAAGAATTTTTGTGCTCCACTTTGATTAAGTGGGCTTCTGATGTGCTGGCGGCGTGCGCAGTCAGCAGCGAATTTCTCTCAACCGCTCAACTTGTACATGATTTGCAATATCCCGGCATACCCGTTGCTTATAGCTGGCCCTCACAAGGTTCAGTCAGTCCTATCGGGTATATGATAGATCGAAATTACTCGGAATGGAGCTATCCTCACTTAAACAGGTTCTTGCTCGACATAAAGCTCCGCACAGGAGCACGAAAGATCCACGTGCTCGCCCATAGCATGGGAAATGAGATTCTTACCAAGGCGATTAAAGAACTTGATGATGACTCCCTCAAGCTCAATCAAGTCATCTTGGCGGCACCAGATATTGATTCAAAGGTATTTAGAGAAAATATTGCGCCTTACCTTCCGGGGAAAGCAGAGAGATTTACGTTATATGCTTCATCAAAGGATGCCGCCCTGGTGCTGTCAAAGAACTTGCAGGGTGGAAACCGGGCCGGACAAAGTGGAGACGGCCTAGTTATCGTTGATGGTATTGACACCATTGACGCTTCAAGTATTGATACCAGCATTTTAGGGCACTCATTCTATGGAGACGAACGCGAGCTCTTGATGGATATATTTCACGTCGCTGCGAATGGGCTGCCTCCGACACGTCGAAACCTTGACTCAGGCGAAAAGGGTGGAAAAAGTTTTTGGAAGCTGCGCCAATAATACTATTTTAACAAAGCACTCCATGCAAACCCTGAACAACTCCATTGTTATTGTCAGGGAAGTACACACTGCTATCATACTCCATATTGAAATGGCTCGGTGAAAATGGATACTCAGATCAAACTAGGCTTACTCCCTCATTTCATTTGGATTCCCGCATGGTCAAACAACCCCAACACCCTGTCCCTTCTATTAATTCATCCGCATTGACATACTTGAATTTATCAGCCAAACCAGGCATTGCCAGTCATGATTGCCTCGCTTTAATTGGCTATAAAAACCCCGTATGGTCAAAAAACTCAAGCGGCCTCCCGATGGTAGTATTTCAGCAGTCCACCCAAATCTTTCGCGCGCGTGAATGGGGTTGGTGTCCCAGCCCTCTTTCCTCACACGCGGCAGCAGTAATTCATTGTTCTTTCCCTGATGAGGGCGTTCCTGATGATAATGGGTGCCATACTCGTTGAGCACCTGCCGGAGGGCGTCTTCCCCAAACAGGATGTGCCGTGACAGGACTTCCTCCTTCACGGACCTCACCCAGCGCTCGGCGTGGGCATTCAATTTCGGACAATGTGGAGGGTGGGTGAGGGGAGTGACGCCTGCCGATTTGAGAGTCTCCTGAAAGGTGGAGCAATACTTGGTATCACGGTCGTGGATCACAGGTTGACCTGGGTACAAGAAAGCCCCACTCCACCATGGTCGCATTGCGCGCCATCTGGGTTATCCCTGGTCCATTGGGATTTGATGTCAGTCCAGCAATTTGCACCTTTCGACTACCAACCTGAATAAAAAAGAGAATGTAATACGTCACCAACCCACTCCTCGTCCAGACTTCCGTGGTGAAGAAATCCGTGACGACCAGGAGTTCCCTGTGCGAACGAATGAACTCGCGCCATGTCGTCGTCTTTTTTCGTGCTGGGGCCGGGAGGAGGTTATGTCGCTTCAAAATATTCCCGACTGTCTGGTCGCTCACCGTATACCCCACATTCTTCAGCGCTCCGACAATGCGGTCATATCCCCAGGAGCGATTCTCTTGAGCGAATTGGATGATCAACTTCTCGATAGCTGGATCGATTCGGGGGCGTCCTGGATATCGTCGGTACATCGAGCCGTCAAACTTTCTCGCGATGAGCTTCCGGTGCCAGGCCAGCAGGGTCTCAGGTTTGACCACCGACATCACTTCCGCCAGGGCCTTTTTCCCGAGGCGTTTGCCGAGTGCGGCCAGCGTGGTCCGTTGGCCGTCCGTGAGCCGCACCCGTCCCGTAATTTGGTTCCGAAAAATGCAGTTTTCCGCGACTAGATATTCGTTCCGCAATAACAGTTCTTGGTCCACCGTTTCGGTAATATAGGGCAGTAAGGTATTGTCAAGTTAACCTGGGTTTGGCAGACTGGCATGATGGAACCCACAACACTCAGCTACCAACGTCACCGGTTTCCTTCCGAAATTATTAGTCATGCCGTGTGGCTGTACCATCGATTTTGTCTCAGTTTTCGTGAGGTTGAAGAGTTACTCGCCGAGCGCGGCATCACGGTGACCTATGAAACGATTCGGTAGTGGTGTCAGGAGTTTGGGCCTGATTATGCGCGCAAACTCAAAAAGCGGCAAGGGCGTTTAGGCGATATCTGGCATATCGACGAAGTGTTTGTCACGATCCAAGGCGAGCGCCGGTATCTCTGCGTGCCGTTGATCAAGACGGCGATGTCCTTGATATTCTGGTGTAACGCCTTCGCAATCAGCGCGCAGCTGAAAGGTTTTTCCGTCGCCTCTTAAAAAGTCAGGGGCGCGAACCACGGTGGTTAGTCACCGATAAACTCCGAAGCTATGACGCCGCTTATCGGACGATCATGGCTACGGTGCACCACATCAATCAGGTTTATGCGAACACCCGAGCCGATGTCTCGCACGAAGAACCGACGCGCCAGCGAGAACGTCACATGTGTAGGTTTTCCTCCTCGACTAGGTCTCAAACATTTCTGACCCTGCACGGGCTCACACA
Source organism: uncultured Nitrospirales bacterium (assembly GCA_963801755.1). Lineage (GTDB taxonomy): Bacteria > Nitrospirota > Nitrospiria > Nitrospirales > UBA8639 > Nitrospira_E. Next base: position 116,570 of record CAWDGE010000002.1, read on the forward strand.
GAATCTCTTTCGTCTCGGCCGCCACCTGATGATGCAGGCGGTCAACTATCGGCTCTTACGGACTCAGGCGTTCCAGATTTGGCAGGACGTCGTGGGTGCATGAGGTGTGACGCCACGACTCTGCAAAGCGGCTCCCTTTTGGCCGCATGCAGCTAAGTTGACCATACCCTTTTCGGACCAAAAGGTTACAAATATGGGTACAGTCGGTAGGTTGACCGATTGGGATTGGGAGAAGACTACTACGCAACCCATTGAATTATATAGCGGAGGGGGTGGGATTCGAAGTCGTGCGGGTCTTGCTCGGCCCGCACTCCCACAAGGGGGCCATGCCCCCTTGTGCCTTCGCGTGGCTTCGGTCACCCCATGAAGGAGAAATTCCCTATTACCAAACCCTTTTCTTGGCGAATGCACGTCCAGAGCCCGTCTTGAGGTAGCGTTCGAATGCTAGTGCCTTTGAGTCTTCAGAAAAAGCCAGATAGGTTATGAGCGTCCAAGGCTTGAACTTCGAGGTATGGGTGGAGCCACCACTATTGTGGGTGGCCAGTCGGTTTTTCAAATCTGATGTAACTCCGACATAATAGTTATTAGGATACAATTCACTTTTGATTAGATAAACATATTTCATGGTGTGGAAGAGTGGTCGTGTCCACCTTCGCTAAAGCTTCGGCGGACAGCCTTCGTCTCAGTAATTATGCTTTTCGATCCGTGCTTAAACCTTCGTAGGTCTCCATGGCTTGCCAGTCAAAGCTTTAGCGAAGGCTGGCGGTGTGCGTAGTCAGCAGCTAAATTCTCTCTACTACTATTTAATCCTACCTAATTCCATCATCATTTCTCACTGATTCACCGGTAGTTGGGTAGTAATTTTCCGCAAATTACCATTCCGTCTTTAACAGGGAAAATAAAGGGAATTTATTTTGTTTGAGAGGGAGGTTTTTCAACCAAAAAGGCCTAAAGGTCAATAAAAACAAGGTATTTAGCTTTTCAGGCTTTCACTGGAGATATCTATAACAGCGAATTAACAGGGAATTGGGTTCCATCAAATGATGCGGTTGGAATCCTCAAGGGGTTTTCCCCGAAAGGGGAAGGTCGGTCTACACTACTCATTCCCGCTCTGGGAGCAGGAATTAGGAATTCGCCAAGCACAGGGACCCCGGATAGATCCAAAGGCCAGCGGTCACGGGGCCGCGCAAACGAGCCGGACACATGACGGCAAACCTCAAACGCTATGTTCCTTCCATCAAGAACCTTTGTATTTTCGTAGGTGTCCATACATGACAATACCTTTAAACGACGTGGAGTATTGGGATTCTTGATCAGGTAGCCAGGTCGAGATGCTCGAGGAAGGCGTTGGAAAAAATCTTTCGGCTGGATTGACTTAGTAGGGACCGGCGGCTGGTCAACCACAGGTCCAGGTTTTCCCCGTACATCTGGCGTACCCGCGCAGCAGTGAGGTGGTCATTAGCCTTCCCCCAATGTAAGGTGTAAGGAATTTCAGCTTGGTCGAAGGCATGCCAAACCCGCTTGAAGAATGTCTTGGCTGATGTTGAGTTGGCCCCATCCAATTCCAAGACACAAGTGGGATCGAAGCGCGTAAAGGCTAGTAGGGCATCAGACCCTTTAACAAAGCGCATTGAGGCCACCCCCGTATAAGGTCCATCTGTCTTATGAACATCAAGGATTGTGTCAAGGGCCTTAGCAGCCAGCGACAACGGCACGCCCATCGCCATGCTGAGGACCTTTCCACGGGTTTTTGAGTAGTCGAACATTTCACCCAGGGTCCTCACTTTATTCTTAAAGAGTTTGAGGCGCTCCTTGACTAATTGATCGACCACCAACGGTGTGAGATCAGGAAATGTATCTGTTAGTGCCCCCATAAAGGCGACGAAATCATCGCCTGGACGATCTTCTGCTTCAACTTCATCTTCAAGGTCCAGCTGATGGTCTTTCGTAAAAGGACGCTTGTACATTGTCCGGATATAGGCACCTTTCTTGAGATTATGAGGATTTACCTGAATCTCGAAGTGATAGGGCCGCTCATTCGGGTGCGGGAGCTTCACACCTGTAAAGTCGAGTGAAATCATAGCTTGTCGTAGAGAAGAGTTTAAGGGCAGACGCTCACGATGGGCTTCTAAGAGATAGATGGGCTCGGTTTCCAACAATACCGCGTGAATGACCCCGAAACTGCCGAAGCTGACTAACGCTGAGTTGAATAGGGTATCATTGAAGATGAGGTCTGCCCCCAGCTTCGTGGCAAATGACTGTTGTACCACCGGATATGAGGCACGTTCGAGCCAAACATGGCGGGACGGGCTAACAACAAGGTGGATCCCCACTATGAAATCTTGAATGGCGCCTACTTCGAAAGCGGAACCATGAGTTCCAGTAGAGAGGGCACCAGCAATCGTTTGCCCATTACTGGCACCCGAGGTCTTTAGCGACAGTTCCTTCTTCGCCAGGTGGATATTGAGTTCTCCTATGGTTGTCCCGCATTGGACGAAACGTAAATGAGTGTAGTCCTCGGGATATGCTGAAGAGACACTTTCGTGCGACATTTCCATAATCCAATTCAGGTATTCTGTGTTGAGCATGAGCCCATCAGTCGCAGCGACCTCGGAGAAAGACCACCCACTCCCGAGGGCACGAAGGGAGATATCGTCCCGAATGGCCTCGCCAATGAGGCTCTGAAGGGCTGATATCGTAGCCTTGAGTTTTTGGATACGGGAACCTTCGGCGGATTCTGGCGGATTGGCAATGTCGTAGAAACGGTTAATTCGCTGTTTGACAGTTTGGTGTTTATTCTCCCAATGGGAGTAATCTTGTGGAACAACCCTGGCTTTCAATGTTGGTGGAGGTGACATATGAATTTGCCCCCGTTCAGAGCGAACCTTGTCTATAATTTTTCCTTGATGTCGGGGGATGCTTCTTTGGCACACTGCCATTCCACATCCATCGGAGCCCATATGCCGAGGGTGACGAAGGTGAGGAACACATACCCAAAGTTGTTCGTCACCGTTACCTGGTCCAAGGCATTGCTGATACTACAATTGCCGGCCGATACGGTTGGTTGAAGAAGGCCCCAAAAAAGGACGTGGATCGTCTCGTGTTGGGATGGAGAAGCGGGTCGTGGGGCCGGAGCAGCGACTCGATAATGGTAACAGCCTGAAGAAAACACCAGTGCAATCATCACCACAGCACGGAAGGCACCGCGTACCAAGGCTATCCGCTTGTTGGTTAATCGAAGTAAGCGTTGGTGAAAGGTGGGATGAATGTGATGAGAGGTATCAAAACGAAAAAAAATCGTTCCGCCAGACATGGTGTACCTCCGTATCTCATGGGGGTGATTAGTAAGACATACAAAATTTGGTCAAATAAATCAATTTTCCCTGTGCCTGGCGAATTGCTCATCATGCGGCCATTGACGTCTGAAACAATCCCTGACAATGAGCTCGCCACACAAAATGCGTTGGCTCTTTTGGGGAGCGGTAGGTCTTTTCCGGCCGTTTCCTCTGGGGTTTGTGAATGCAGGCCCTGATGATCAGAAAGTTACGGCGTGCTCCCATCCATGACAGGAGCCGAGTGGACCCCGAACCCTATGATCCGACGGGTGGAGTGGTCCATGACGACAAGGACCCAATGGGTTTTGAGTCGGAGGGATTCACAATGGGAGAAACCCATGCTCCATAGACCATCCCTCATAGGGCCGAAAAAGGTCAGCCACGACGGGCCATTGGTTTGGTCCGGGTGATAGGGGGCGGCGAGGATCCGTCTCACGACATCTTTATCGAGATGCAAGGCAAAGATCTTGGATATCTCAGCAATTTTGGGACACCCAAAGCACGGATTGCGTCGTTTCATTTCTAACACCAGCTCAATCAATGGCCGAGAAGGACCCTTCGGTCTAGACTTCCTTCGTTTCTGGGAGGAGTACAGCAGGTAATATTTCCATTTGACCAGCGTGTGATGATATCGCAAAAGGGTAGAGGGTTTGACGAGCAAGGCCGCCCGCTGGAGGCGGCGAGGATCCAGAAAGCTTGTCCAGAGACCAAGGAGGCCCCGATCGAGCGGTGCGAGCTTAGGCGTATGTTTTCCCGAGCGCGTGAAAAGGAACTGTTGTTGCTTCAGCAGTAAATTCTCGGCCACCAGGGCTTTCAGGGAACGGGGCCTGAGGAGTTTATGGGTGAGGAACAAGAGGGCGGTGGCCACCATGAATAGATGTTTCATGGCTGGAGAGCGTAGGCATAGTTGAAGGGAAATAAAGGCCAGCGGAGGAACGCTCTGGCAGAGGCAATTAGGAATTCGCCATGCACAGGTTGTCGGTGTGCGCTGTCAGCAGCGAATTTCTCTCTACCACATTATTTAATCTACCCATTCCATTCATTGTTTGTCCCTGACTCACACCTAATCGGGTAGTCATTACCCTCCAATTTTTAATTCTGTCTTAAACAGGGAAAATACAGGGAAATTCTTGCCTTTGAAAGGAAGAATTTTTTGTGAAAATGGTATACACGCAGTGAAAACAAGGTGTTTAGAGATTTCCCTGTCTCTTCTGGTATTCAATTAACAGGGAATTGGGAGGGTAAAAAAGCGTTAATAAGTAACTTAATGACTTTTTACAAATGAAAATGGATTTAATCCCCATCGAAAGATTCAAGCAGTAATGGGATTATGAAGCATTTAGAGTTTGGTGGGTATAGATTTTATTCCAACATTCCGACGTAAACGTCCCATTTTATTTGCAGCACGTTAAGTTTACTAGGGGCCCATTCCATCTTTCCCGCAATCAATGATGGTGAAATTCAAGTGTGGTTGAATACTCTCTGAGTTGGAACCACAGGAGGATAGTTGTATCTAAAAAGATAAAAATGGTATCTAAACAGATACATTTTTGTGAACATCTCCGTGCCCTTCGTACCTTTCTCCTTCAAAATTTACCAGACCTTTCTAGGGTAATAAGGTTTTCTCTCCACATTTTTTCTTTTCCTCGGGTTTGGAATACATCCTGCTTATTAAACGGATCATCACCTTCTTTTCACAGTTTGGAAACAACTCAGGGGCCGTACAACAGACTAAATGGCAAGAAAAAACCACTAGGAGGGATTAATCATGCCAAGAGCATCCAAGGTATCACTTGAAGACCGGTTACTCCTAGCGCTGGAATTCCTTTCTGAGGGAAGTCACGCAGCCGTGCCACAAAGATTGTCAGACAAAACATTTAGGACTGAGAGTTTCGGTCTAGCGACTGAAAAGTTGCAAACAAAGTCGCGGCCATGGATTCAGGGGCATGGTCGTATGGTTTCTAAGCAATATATTTTCAAGATTTCTGCGGACAGTCATTCCAGCCGCCCTGGCAGGAGGCGGAAGGGGTTATCCGCGAGATCTGGGCAGGTCTTGTCGCATTATGCCTCGCCGCTCAGAAGCGGACAACCCGCGCGACCGGACCAAGCGTCTGATGGGACGAGTGAGTGGGAGTATTGAACTGAATGATTGAAAACCCAAACATAAAGGAGGGAATGAGATGAATCGAAGACGAAGCATCAACACGCGAGCCGCTTCAACCAGCCAGTCGGCCGGAGTCGGGCGATTCCGACGGCTTTGGAAAGAGCGTGTCTGCGGTGAGATAACGTTTAGCACAGCTTTTAGACCAGTAAGCATTATGTTTGCGATCGCTTTCTTTCTCAGCCTCAGTGGCTGGTCGCCCTCTTTTGCGCAGCAAACCGATAATTGGATGCGCGACCACGTTCGGACAAACATTCTCCAGCAAAACTTGAAGACCATGGGTGCTCAATCTGGAAGGGTAGGCCCCGAGGCTCTTCAGCGTATCGTTGGTCCAAAGATTGTAGGAGGTGAACCCGCTGGAGACATAGATAACCCGTTTCAAGTCGCGCTGCTCAACAAAAGCATCGCCAGTAACGACGGCGCACAGTTCTGCGGTGGCTCCCTCGTGCGCTCGAATTTCGTTGTTACAGCCGCGCATTGTAGCGATTTTACCACGGCTGACCAAGTTCAGGTGTTGACGGGCACCAGGAGGCTCGATGGCACCGGCGAGCGTCGAGACGTTGTGAGCATAACCATCCACCCGAGTTGGAACCCAAGCACCTTCGACAACGACGTTGCTGTATGGAAGTTGTCGACCGACGCGACCGGGATTACTTTGGCGACGCTCGCGACCGAGGATGGAGCTGTCGGCAGTGATGTACTTGTAACAGGTTGGGGCGAAACCCAAGCCGGGCCACCACCAATCCAGCTAATGAAAGTCAAGGTGCCTCTCGCGTCAGAAGCGAACTGCAACGACGCGGACTCCTACAACGGAGCTATCACAGACACTATGCTCTGTGCTGGTGAGGAAAAAGGCGGAAAGGACGCTTGCCAAGGTGATTCAGGAGGGCCGCTGACGCGGGGCCCCAACAATACTGTACTTTCCGGCATCGTCAGCTGGGGCGAAGGTTGCGCATTGCCTGACAAGTTTGGTGTCTATGCTCGGGTTTCTAACCCCTCGATCAAAGGATTTATCGAAGAGACGTTGGCTGGAGGAGATGGACCACCGCCAGTCGATGATGTGACCGCCTGCTCACTGTGTTACACCTGTGGCGGAAACTGGCCGACCTTCAGCGGTCAACTTGGCAATGACAGTAATGGGGGGCTGAACGGACCCGCCACCGAACGCGGGCCGGCATGCAGCGGTCCCTTGGAACTCTCCAACGATGTAGCACCCTACCTTTGTTGTAGACCCTGAGACATGGGAAAAGACCATGGGCCGGCGCAAGACATTGCCGGCCCGGATGCTTAGGCGAATGACCCAAGGAACATTAAAACATTAAGGGGAGCGAAATGCGTAAGAACGTCAGCAGCATAGTGATTATCACGATCGTTGCAGGAGCAATGTTGAGTGTCTCGGTCCCTGCTGTGTTAGCGCAGCAACAACCACCTAGACCGACGCCGTTCTCTGAGCGAATACTACCCGGGACGCAGCCCCCAAGAGCAATGGCGCAGGGCCATAGGGTCGCCGCTACCGAGGCTATAACGACACGAACAGCTCAACCATCTAGACCGACGCCGTTCTCTGAGCGAATACTACCCGGGACGCAGCCCCCAAGAGCAATGGCGCAGGGCCATAGGGTCGCCGCTACCGAGGCTATAACGACACGAACAGCTCAACCATCTAGACCGACGCCGTTCTCTGAGCGAATACTACCCGGGACGCAGCCCCCAAGAGCAATGGCGCAGGGCCATAGGGTCGCCGCTACCGAGGCTACAACGACACGAACAGCTGCGGAGAACGAGAAAGCAGCAGCAGAGAGGGCTGCGCGGGCTACGGCTTTCGTGAGTCCTCGCGTGGTGCCTTTTAACGTGAGGCAGGTTGCCGTTGAATGCAACGGTAATTGCAGCACCATTACTCTGCAAAACGCGTGTGGCCTTACCCGTACCCCAATTGCCGTGGATTGCGTAAGTGTCCGAGATTGGAACGGAAGTTCATGCGGTAGTGCGAATGGTAGATGCGCATCGTTCCCGATTGTTCCAACTGATATCCTGTCCTGGTACTGTGATGATACCGGCGGTTGGGACGCAAACGTGTACTGTGCGCAATAGAGCGACGTTGCACTCCTCCAGGAAATTTGCACGGAGTGCTGGCAGCACCTAATCGAGTATTATGGGCTTTGTTGGTACTTTTTGCCATTCAGTATGTAGGATCCGCTGTGGCCGCTGAAAACAAAGAGGGACAAATGGGTAAGGCATTCATGGAGATGCAGGAAGGAGCAACTGATGCCCTCAGAAGGGTGGCCCTCCTGCGATGTCAAAAGAGTCGGACCCGGGTGGACCATTGTCTAGAGGTTCCCAAAGTATATATAGAAAAAGGTTAATGAATCATTTACCAAGGTATTGTCAATTTAAGCCAGATTTGACTCCGACCACGCGTGGAACTCGGATCATGATCGCTGGCAAATCAACAGATTATGTCCAGGCGAGTTGTCTGTTCAGAGTCGAGTTTTCATTAAGTTGACATTACCAACATTTATCAAAAACCAACCTTACGGAGAGCATTTATGGAACGCGCATATTACAAGCGTGACCAACGCATTGTAGTTGAAGAAATTCCCAATGTGAGAGCTATGCATCTCAGCGTTAATGAGCGTGGAGTACCCAGAATTAGTGAGGAAAGATTTGGAATCTCCGCGATCGAGACTGTTCGCTCCAATGTAGGCGTTGAGTTTCCTGAAGAGGCTCTGGCTGCCTTTGAGCAAGCTAATTGGAGGTTTATCCAACCATCTACCGAGATGACCAGGAGTTTAGCGGCAGGAGAAAGCCTTGGCGGCGCGGAGGAGGTTGGCAAGGTTATACGTCGTGCTGACGGTTCTGTAGCAGTTGCAACCAATAAAATGAACGTTCAACTACGATCAGAGCTGTCGGAAGAGGAGTGCGGAGTCATATTAGCAGAAAAAAGGCTCAATGTGTTGTCGAAGCTGAAATTCGCTCCCAATCTTTACGAAGTGATTGCCCAAGGGCGTGAGGATGCGCTGGAAGCTTCTGTTGAGTTGCATGAAGACTCACGTTTCACTTTAGCTGAGCCATCTCTGACCGAGTATATTTCTCAGCGTTTTACGCCGACTGACCCTCGCTATATGGACCAATGGCAGTGGAAAAACATCGGACAAAACAGTGGTACAGTTGGTGCAGATGTGAGTGCAGAGGAAGCCTGGGACATTACGCGTGGGGCTGAAATTCGCGTGGCCATAATTGATAATGGCTTCGACGCAGGTCATGAAGATCTTGCCCCAGGGGTCTCGGTTATGAGCGGCTATTTTTCCCCTTCCGGTGGTGGAGCTACCACGTTTACTCAGGGCATCGTTGGTATGCCAGACAACAATCATGGCACCTTCTGCGCTGGCATGGTGGGTGCACGTCACAATAATGCTAGAGGTGGCTGCGGCGGGGCACCAGAATGCGAGTTGATGCTGATTGCCACACTTGGGGATCAAGTGGGCACACAGACCACGCTGGCGCGGGCAGTTGCCTATGCAGCAGATCCCACAAATGAAGTTTCGACAGCGTCCGCTGCAGATGGGGCTGACATTTTGGTCAGTAGCCTTGGGCCTAATGGAGCTGTATGGAACCTCACTGCCACTCTTGAACTCGCACTTGAAGCAGCGGCAGCGAATGGACGGAATGGACGAGGGGTTTCTACCTTCTGGGCTGCGAGCAATGGCCAAAACGTTGATGTGACTCAGGACGAAGTCGTTTCCCACGAGGATGTCATCGCCGTGGTACGTTCGAATCGCAATGATCTTGAAGATAATGCGGCGCGCGGCGAAACTGTCGAATTAATTGCACCCGGGGTGAATGTGTTTAGCACAACTTCAGGAAATGGTTATGGTGCGTCGACTGGAACAAGCTTCGCTGCACCGTGTGTGGCAGGTTGCGCAGCCCTAGCGCTGTCGATGAATCCCAATCTTACTCGGGATGAGCTTCGTCAAATTTTACGGGATACCGCCGATAAGATCGGCGGTGTTGTCTACGACGCAAACGGACACAACGACGACTATGGGTATGGCAGGGTCAATGCACACCAAGCGGTGCTGCGTGCGGCCAATTCTATCTCTTCCTCTTTAGCCCAGGCTATGTGGAGCCATGGCCACACCATGCAAATTGAATATCCTGATCGCATTCAGTCCGTGTTGCGGGCCGGTTTTTACATTCGTGTTGAAGGCAATTCAAATACCTCAAATTGGTTTCATTTCGCGATTCCTACCCCAGTGATTGTTAACGACAATCGTCTGAGCGTTGGTTCGGTCATGATCCGTTTTAGAAGCGCCTCTGACAAAGCGTTTGTACATGCGGTTCATATCTATGATGGTGAAACGAAAATTGCTTTCCATGACGGACTGAGATTAGCCCCTCAAGGAGGTTTTGATTGGCCACGGTTTGATGTGCCTACTCACCCTAAGGTCAAATGGGGTTTAGGAATTTCGCTTGGGGTTACCTTTGAGGGAACCAACGAAACAGAGAACCGAATGGAGTTTTCCTCTGCAGGTTGTGACTTTCAACCTTAGGTTGGAGAAATAGGAGGTTTTTCCTAACTCTTGCCCTTTTTAACTATTTGATCGGTCTAAAACCAAAAAAACATCAAGCAATGTTACGTGGGGAAAAGAATTTACGTAAATTAAATGAATTGGGGGCATGTATAGATGAATAATGAATCAATCATCCATTTCCAGATTCAGGCACCGACATTGGCAGACCTAAAGAGATTCACTGATGAAATTCGGCCGGATCTCGGATGTCGTGCTGTTCCCCGCCGAATTGGCGGAATGTTTGTCCTTGACGCCTACCTTCCCGAATCGCAACTAGAAATGGCGCAGGAAATGCGAGCAACTACCCGTGTTTCACTTCAGGTCATTGAGAATGCCACGGAGGTTGGTCGCGAAAGGCAACGCGAGGTGGGGGAAGAGAACCGGTTCGCAGCGAGAGGCCAAGTTCCTCACGGTCTCGGACGAAAGGAATGATGCCATGGCGTATCTTAATGTTGCAGAAATCGAATCGGCGCTACAGAATCTTGCTGCTGCCTATCCGGCAACAACTGAGTTGACCGCACTTCCAACTCTTACTCATGAAGGACGCCAGTCCCACGTCCTGCGTGTTGGGGCCAAGCCGGTCTCAGAGGCCGACGGCGTTTTGATCCTAGGTGGTGTTCATGCTAGGGAATGGGTCCCCCCAGATGCACTTGTCTCGCATGCCGCCGACCTACTCGAAGCCTACGAGATCGGGACGGGCCTCATTTACGGCGGTAAGAGTTTTTCTGCGAACGACATACGTAAAGTGGTAGAGACGTTGAACCTGTTCATTTATCCATGTGTGAATCCAGATGGCCGCCATCATAGCCAGACGAATGATTCTCTATGGCGCAAGAACCGTCGGCCGCATGCTAGTGGTGGGAACTGCATCGGAGTGGATCTTAATCGCAATTTTGATTTTCTCTGGGATCATCTGACGAAATTTGCCTCTGATTCTGGGGTCAGTGCTTCCGAGGATCCCTGTAATAGACAAGTGTACCGTGGCCCATCAGCAGAATCCGAACCTGAAACCCAGAATGTTGTCTGGCTACTCGACATGTACCCCCGCATTCGATGGCACCTCGACGTACATAGTGCCGTCCCCGTGATTCTTCATAGCTGGGGGAGTGACCAGAACCAACATATACACCCAAGCCAGACTTTCTTGAATAGCGCCTTTGATGGGGTTCGGGGACGAGCAAATGATTCAGCATACGGTGAGTACATCACACAAGACGATCTCAGCATTGCCGAAATATTAGCCAATCCGATGAACAATGCAATAAAAGAGGTCCGCGGCGACGACTACGGGGTGGGGCAGGCGTTTGGCCTGTATCCGACCTCTGGCGCGAGCGACGACTATGCATTCAGCCGCCATTTTGCTGATCCATCAAAAGCTAAAGTCTATGGGTTCACTGTTGAATGTGGTCATAGCTTTCAGCCAACTTGGTCGGAGGCAGAAGAAGTCATCCGTGAGGTATCATCTGGTTTAATAGCGTTTTGCCTGGCAGCATCCAATTCTATCTCTTCCTCTTTGGCGCAGGCTATGTGGAGCTCTGGCCACAGCATGCAAATAGAATATCCAGATCGCATTCAGTCCGTGTTGCGTGTCGGTTTCTATATTCGTGTTGAAGGCAATTCAAATACTTCAAATTGGTTTCATTTCGCGATCCCCACCCCAGTGATTGTTAACGACAACCGTCTAAGCGTTGGGTCAGTCATGGTCCGTTTTAGAAGCGCCTCCGACAAAGCCTTTGTGCATGCGGTTCATATCTACGATGGTGAGACCAAGATTGCTGCCCATGATGGACTAAGATTAGCCCCTCAAGGAAGTTTTGATTGGCCACGGTTTGATGTGCCTACTCACCCTAAGGTCAAATGGGGTTTAGGAATTTCGCTTGGGGTCACGTTTGAGGGAACCAACGAAACAGAGAACCGAATGGAGTTTTCCTCTGCAGGTTGTGACTTTCAACCTTAAGTTGGACAATTTAGAGGTCATAAAATCTCCGGCGCTAGAAATGATCGGGCGACCAAAATGTAATGCAATTTCACCGGGCCGACGTCCCGCTGACACACTTCGGGGGAGGTTTCGATGATCCTTCACTGCATCTCACAGCTTGTATTGACAGCCCTCGTTGGCACAGTCGCTTCATTCGGTGTGTCGACGCCTAATGAGCTATTGCCGATAGAGAACGAACGCGTTGCTGAGATCGCTTCCGGCGACATCCCGCCTGAACTGCGTGGAACGTCTTGGCGATGGCTGGGTTTCACCTCGTCCGCGGAGTCATTGACAGTTCCAGAACCTGAGCGCTACACACTTGCCTTCACCGAGGACCGCGCTATCATTCGCGCCGATTGTAACCGCGGCACTGCCCGAGTCGCCAGCCGTTCGCCCAATACCCTGAGGATCGACCCAATAGCCTTGACACGGAAGAGGTGTCCACAGGGCTCACTTTCTAACCGCTTTGCGCAGGATCTCTCAAACACCGTGCGGTATTCGATCCGCGGCGGCGAACTGTACCTGGAATCGTCGATCGACTCGGGCCTCCTTCGCTTCGCAAAGGAATCATGACAGCAGCGTCCGTTGGCGGCGGATCGGGTAGGTTGTCCCTGGCACACACGGCGAACAGGACAAACCTTTGAATTCTCGCTTTTGCCCGGCAAGGTAGAAGACTATGGCGGAACGGCCGACAGCTGGATCTCGAACCTGTGGGTCTCGAATTCTCAATTATCCCCGTATGGTCAAAAAACTCATGCGGCCTTTCGGTTGTAGTATTTCAGCGAGCCACCCAGTCTTTCGCGAGCGCGAATGGGGTTGGTGTCCCAGCCCTCTTTCCTCACACGCGGCAGCAGTAATTCATTGTTCTTTCCCTGATGAGGGCGTTCCTGATGATAATGGGTGCCATACTCGTTGAGCACCTGCCGGAGGGCGTCTTCCCCAAACAGGATGAGCCGTGACAGGACTTCCTCCTTCACGGACCTCACCCAGCGCTCGGCATGGGCATTCAGATTCGAACTGCGTACGGGAAATTTTGGGGGTGGCCCCATCCGCTTTCATGGTCTCTTGAAGGGTGGGGCAGAACTTGGTATCACGGATGTGGAGCAGATGCTGCCCAGGAGTCAGGAAGTCCCACTCCACCATGGTCGGATTGCGGCCCATCTGCGTCATCCATGGCCCATCGGGGTTTGGCGTTATGCCGGCAATGTGTACCTTCCGACTCTTCAGCTGGATAAAGAACAGGATGTGATAGGTCACCAAACCACTTCTGGTCCAAACTTCCCTGGTAAAAAATGGGTGGCAGCCAAGATGTCCCAATGAGAGCGAATAAACTCCCTCCAGGGCGTAGTCTGTTTTCGTGCTGGAGCCGGGGGGAGCCCGTAACATTTTAAGATGTTGCCCACCGAAAGATCGCCGTTCCACTTTCTCGAGCCCGGTGACGGACACCGAGTTCGTAAAAAACATTGGCATTCAATCCGCTGATATCCGCCAAAGCGAACCGGGAATATCCAATGTATTGAAACATTTCCATACTGATATGCCCAGTAAAAATTTCTAGGACTGGTGCTCGCGCTGCGATGTAAGCGCCTTGAGTAGTCTTGGATACCCGTCCGGCTCAAAAAGATCAACCCATTGCCATTTGTTTAGGCGCTGAGGAACGTCGCAACTCTCAAGTCGGACGGGAACGATGTAGATGGTTCCCTCAGGACGCTCGTCCGCCGCGTTAAGAGCAAACGCAATTTCCTTTTGAACAAATCCAGTCTTGCTTACCGAAGACCGAGATAAGCAAACCAGAACAACGTCGGATCTCCGCACTGCCCGCTCGATCTCTACTTTCCATTCGACCCCTGGGCTGAGATCCAACACGTCCAGCCATGGGCGATGTCCATCCCGGAGAAGACTAGCGTGCAGCCGGCGTACAGCATCCTTGTCTGCGGAGGAGTGACACAAGAAGACTTTAAGACCTCCGGAAACAATGCCCTGTGGAAGATTTGTTGCGGAGGCGCGCCCTGGCTGGTAGGCCGGATCGCTCAAGACGCCCCCGTCCTGCCAATAATATCTCTTACCTTTCAAAGGGCCGGTCAGAATCTCGTATGACTCGTAGCGCACAATAGTAAGCTTTGGAGGGATTGAGATGTCCCATACAACCTCAGCATTCTTAACAGATATTAGTTCGCCGTCACGATCAAGAAAGAGCCGGGCATCGACTATCGGGTTCGACCGAATCGGATCCTTGACGAACCGCTCACCATGGGGACTCTTAGCATAGATTCGCGCCACTGTTTCTGCGAGCTTTTCGCCAAACTCTTCTAGTCGGTTCAGCGCGAAGCCCACCATAACGTCAACGTATTGACCAATATCATCTGGGAGCTCCGCCCGCTCTGCCTCTGCTATTCCGAGGTAGACCGCGTCGAGAAGTTCGGCCGCTGCCGAATGAACTCTCTTGCGCATTTCGAGGTGGCGCTTGTCGAGCATCGTCCCCTTCGTTCGCTCGTTTATTGCCCGTTGTATGTTGCTCGGCTTCACCCATCCCTCGTAGTTTCCGTCAGTGACTTGAACAATGTGGTCTGATTCGCCATTCTTGAATGGCTCTACGAATCCCACAATTCGGACTTCCTGACCATGACGAAAACCCGATGGCACATATCCCTGAGAGTCTCCCAGAAGGACGATCTGCATGCCGATTCGGAGCTCAGTTTCTGTTTCACCCCTTAGCGCAACGAAGGTGTCACCGTCGCGAATGAGAGTAGTGTAGCCAAATAAATTACTGCCGAAATTGACTTCATTACTCATAGAAAACCCCGTATGGTCAAAAAACTCATGCGGCCTCGCGGGAGTAGAATTTTAACAGTCCACCCAGTCTTTCGCGAGCGTGAATGGGGTTGGTGCCCCAACCCTCTTTCCTCGCCCGTGGCAGCAGTAATTCATGGCCTCTTCCCTGATGATTGCGTTCCTGATGATAATGGGTCCATACTCGTTCAGCACTTTCCGTAGAGCATCTTCCCCAAACAGGATGAGCCGCGACAAGACTTCCTCCTTCACTGATCTCACCCATCTCTCAGCATAGGCGTTCAAATTCGGACTGCGTGGGGGAAGTTTGACGAGCCTCACGCCTGCCGCATTGATGGTCTCCCGAAAGGCGGAGCAGAATGTGGTATCAGGGTCGTGGATCATAAAGTGATCTGGGGTCAGGAAGCCCCACTCCACCATGGTCGAATTGCGCGCCATCTGCGTCCTCCATGTCTCGTTGGGATGCGGGGTCATGCCGGCAATATGCACCCTCCGACTCCCCACTTGAACGAAAAACAGGATGTCATAGGTGCCCAATCCACACTTCGTCCAGCCTTCAGCGGTAAAGAAATCGGTTCCGAGGAGGAGGTCCCTGTGGGAGCGAAAAACTCACGCCACGTCGTGGTCTTTTTCGCTGAGGAGCCGACGGAATGTCGTGACGTTTTAGGATATTGCCGACCGTCTGGTCGCTCACCGTATAGCCTACATTCTTTAGCGCGCCCCCGATCCGGTCGTACCCCCACGTGCGATGCTCTTTGGCCAATTGCACGACAAAGCCTCAATCTCCTGAAGGCACGTGGAAAAGGGGAAATCCCATGTTGGAGGTTTGGAAAAAAATATTAGTAGATGTGCAGAAATGTCTAGACGCCATGCGTGCCAAATAAAAGTGGGTGGGATTGTGGATGCGGAAATGAAAAACCTCCAAGGCGGCTACCAAGGAGCTTTCGGCAAACAATTCATGACCAGGGTGGCACCACCAACAACTTTATATTTATCAAAGCCAACAACCCCATTGACCTGGATGCGCTCACGCGCGAAGAGAAAGACGAGATGCTCGGGTTGTTCGAAAAGGCCCAGCGCCAGCC
Source organism: uncultured Nitrospirales bacterium (assembly GCA_963801755.1). Lineage (GTDB taxonomy): Bacteria > Nitrospirota > Nitrospiria > Nitrospirales > UBA8639 > Nitrospira_E. The sequence goes on from CAWDGE010000002.1 coordinate 132,490, forward strand.
AAAGGTGGTGGGAGAAATAAAAGGTGAATGAATTTTTTTTTAACCAAGGAGGTTCCATGAACTCCATACTCCATTCTCCCTATTTCTTTGCGGTGTTACTGGTCTTGGTGTTTTTTGTAGACTTGGGCTTAAAAGGACGGGCTCAACCCGCTGCATCAACTGCTCGGTGTTGACAAGCTGGCTCGACTACAAGTAGTGTTTTATCCTTTCAGTCCTGCCTCATTGCGCCATGCCGAGGATCTACCTGTCCTCAACATACGAAGATCTAAAGGAATACCGGCGCGTCGTCTTCCAAGCACTCCGCAAACACGACTACGACGTCATCGCGATGGAAGACGATGTCGCGACTTATCAACGGCCGGTCAACAAGTGCCTTGAGGACGTGGCGAAGTCGGACATCTACGTGGGCGTCTTCGGGTTTCGCTACGGGTATGTGCCGCCGCCTCAGCATGAGAATCCAGAAGGCCTTTCAATTACTGAGCTGGAGTTTCGTCACGCCGAAAGGCTAGGGAAGCCATGCCTTGCCTTCCTGGTGAGTGAAGATGCGCTCTGGCCTATGATCTTTGTTGATTTGGAAAAGGATGGACCTATTCACCAACTACGAAGATACTTATCTTGCGAGAAGCTGGCGGCGTTTTTCTCAACCCCACATGAACTCGCAAGTCACGTGCAGGCCGCTGTCTCTAAATGGGCAGCCGCAAACCCCGCGCCCGCAATTGCGGCTGCAACAGCGCCTGCCACAGCGTCTAGCCCAGCGCGCACCGTTGCCTGGGACATTAAAAAGCACGGTTCCCCCTACCCAGGCCTGCTGCATTTCACCCCGGAGTACGCGCCGGTGTTCTTCGGACGCGACGTCGAAATTCGGACCGTCCTAGACCGCATGTGGCAACCAGAAGGCCGATTCCTCCTCATCAGTGGCGATTCGGGTGTCGGGAAGTCGTCAATTATTCATGCGGGAGTTCTGCCACGGATTAAGCAGATTGGACTACACGAGAGCACAAGGCCTCTTCACCTCCGCATGGTGGCGAGCCAAGGAACCAGCCCATTTAACGCTCTTATTGGAGTGCTACGATCATATGCAACGGAAGCTGGACTGGTGCCAGAATCGTTAGAGAAACAATTAGATGCGTCGCCCGACCGGATGGCTGATCTCTTCAGGACGATTCTAACAAAGGGCAGCGACAACGACGGACTCGTGCTGTTCCTTGATCAGATGGAAGAGTTATTCACGCGGCATGATCTGGATGCCTCACAAAAATTCTTAACGGCCCTATACCAAGCGCACAGGAAAGAGCACTCTGGGTCCTGGCTACAATCCGCGGCGATCACCTCCATTACTGTCACAAAAATCCGGTCCTGCTAGACGTGCTAAATGGTCCTGGGCATTACCCCGTGGGACCGATCAAGGCATATGTGCTGCCCGACCTAATTATCAAACCGGCTCAATGTGCCGGGTTAAGAATCCACAAAATCCTCGCGAAACAAATCATTTCCGACATGGGTGCTAAAGGAGGACACTTGCCGCTACTCGCGTTTCTCCTGAATGAACTGTACACCAAGCGGTCTAATGGCGAGCTGAGCGAGGCAGTCTACAACGAACTAGGCGGAGTCAACGGTGCTATCGCGTATCATGCGCGCAAGGTCGAAGCCGTAATCCGAGACACATGGGGGACGAAAATCTACGCGCTGCTTCCCACCCTCTTCCAAGAGTTAGTCAACATTAATCCTGAGGGACTACCGACTCGCAATCGACCCTTATATTCAGTATTCCCGCAGGAGGTGAATCAAATTATCGACTTGTTGGTCAAAGAAAGGCTGCTGCAGAGCGAAGGAAAAGCAGAGATGGCCACAGTGGCAATCAGCCATGAAGCCTTGTTCCACACTTGGCCTTCCCTAACAGACTATATCGCTGTAAACAGAGTGCAGCTGATGGCTCATACGTTGAATCGAATGGTGCAGGAACGGCTGATACAGACGGAAGAAAAAGCAGAAAGTGCAGCCGTCACCGAAGGTCTTGAACTATTAATGGCTCAATCGGGTCTCGAGAGTGGTGCGTTAAAATGGGCTAAGAGGAGCATGCCCCGTTTTCGAGGGCTCGCGGCCAGTAAAGAGTACGAGAGATTTCGAGAAATGACTCTCACGCCATTAGCGAAGGAGTACATTATCGCAAGCCGACGAGTGAATAGAATAAAGGGTTTTCTAAAGCCTGTAGTCGCTATATTTTTGATGTTTGCGTTCGTCTCGCTCATAGAATCTTCGGGGAACAAGTCTCCTATCGAGCCGAAAATGGTAACGATTCCTAAAGGAGAATTCATTCAAGGGCCGTTGACGGACGGGCGTGGTTAGAATCGGACAACCTATGTACCAGGCGAGTCCTCCGTGGGGGCAGCTGGAATGGCCAAGCGGAGGACATTCGCGCGTCGAATAGGGAGGCAAGCCCCCCTGATCGCAGGTCGGATTCTGTTGGGTTCCGTCTCGCGTTTGACCTACCCTAATTTGACTGTTGCTTTTCCAGCCTGTCGGCTTGCTCTCCTAAGAACGGACCGTCGCGTGTGCGACCGGGGCAAACCTTCATTGACTCGTCGCTTGTCTTTCATAGGGTAGGCAGCCGTGTGGAGTTGACGATATTGTTGGTAGCGTAAAGCACCGTGCGTAGGCGTTGCTGGAAAGAAACGAGGGGCACAACCCGTATGGTCAAAAAACTCATGCGTCCTCGCTGGAGTAGAACTTCAACAGTCCACCCAGTCTTTCGCGAGGGTGAATGGGATTGGTGCCCCAACCCTCTTTCCTCGCCGTGGCAGCAGGTAATTCATGGCCTTTTCCCTGATGAGTGGCGTTCCTGATGATAATGGGTGCCATACTCGTTCAGCACTTTCCGTAGAGCCTCTTCCCCAAACAGGAGGAGCCGCGACAAGACTTCCTAATTCACAGATCTCACCCAGCTCTCGGCGTAGGCATTCAAATTCGGACTGCGTGGAGGGAAGTTTGATGAGCGTGACTCCGGCTGCCTTGAGGGACTCCTGAAAGGCCGAGCAGAACTTCGCGTCACGATCGTGGATCAAATACTGACCTGGAGTCAGGAAGCCCCACTCCACCATGGTCGAATTGCGCGCCATCTGCGTCATCCATGTCTCGTTGGGATGCGGGGTCATGCCGGCAATATGCACCCTCCGACTCCCCACTTGAACGAAAAACAGGATGTCATAGGTGCCCAATCCACACTTCGTCCAGCCTTCAGCGGTAAAGAAATCGGTTCCGAGGAGGAGGTCCCTGTGGGAGCGAAAAACTCACGCCACGTCGTGGTCTTTTTTCGCTGAGGAGCCGACGGAATGTCGTGACGTTTTAGGATATTGCCGACCGTCTGGTCGCTCACCGTATAGCCTACATTCTTTAGCGCGCCCCCGATCCGGTCGTACCCCCACGTGCGATGCTCTTTTGATCTTCCCCCAAGATATCGGACACCGAGTTAAGAATTCTATAATGATTCGCAATGAGGTGGAAGATGAAACAATCACGCAGGCATCACAGTCCGGAATTTAAGCGAGAAGCCGTCTCCTTAGTGGTGGAGCATGGCTACAGTTGTGCCGCTGCTGGACGCAGTTTAGGGGTGAGTGGCACGTTGGTCAGGCGTTGGAAGGTCGAACTGGGAGGGCCGAAGGGGGAAGCCTTTCCCGGCAACGGGCACCGGACGGCCGAGCAGCAGCGGATTCATGCCCTTGAAACGGAGAATCGTCGGTTGCGGATGGAGCGAGAAATCTTAAAAAAAGCCACGGCCTTCTTTGCCAAGGACCACTCATGAGGTATCCATTCATCGATGAGCACAAGAAGGCCTGGCCAGTCACTCTCATGTGTGGCGTATTAGGTGTCTCCCGAAGTGGCTATTATGCCTGGGCAGAGCGGGATCTGAGCGCCTGTCTGCTTTCGAATATCATGCTGGATAGGCGGATCCGCGAGATCTTTTCTATGCATCGGCAACGATATGGAGCGCCCCGAATCGCCAAGGCTCTCCATGATGCGGGCATCATGTGCAGCGAAAATCGCGTGGCGCGACGCATGCGCGCGCTGGGACTGCAAGCGATTCAGGCCAAGAAATTCAAGGTGACCACCGACTCGACGCACTCACAACCGGTCGCCCCCGATCTGATCGAGCAGGACTTTCGCGCAGCGGCGCCTAATCAGAAATGGACCAGCGACATCAGCTCTGTCTGGACCGACGAAGGATGGCTGTATCTCGCCGTGGTGATGGACCGGTATTCACGAGCTATCGTCGGGTGGTCAATGGACCGACAGATGACACACCAATTGGTGTGCGATGCACTCACCATGGCCTTGTTCCGTCGCGGCTTTCCCAAGAACACGATCATTCATTCGGATCGGGGCAGCCAATATGGTTCACAGCGCTATCAGCAATTGATCAGGAACAATAGTCTATGCGGGAGCATGGGGCGCAGAGCCACCTGCGATGATAATGCCGTCACGGAGAGCTTTTTCCACACGCTAAAAGTCGAACTGGTTCACCCCGAGCGGTACGTGACGCGGCGTAGAGCCCAATCCAGTATCTTTGAATACATCGAAACGTATTATAATCGGCTAAGAAAGCACTCGGCGATAGAACACAGGATTCCAATGGTCTTTGAGCAGGCAGCTTAACTGGGTGTCCAATCTTGTGGGGGAAGATCAAAATGGAACCAATTTATCAAGAACTGATTTGCTTAATATGAGAAAAGATTTAAAGTAAACGGAAAGTGGGAGGGAATGAAATTCCACAATTATATTTTTTTTACCGAAGGAAGCTTCATTCAGGCCATTAATAAAATATTCTATATTAGGTGAAGATTCAGTGAGCAGTTTATTTTGAACTTCCTTAAACTGGTTTATTAAAAAAGACATTTCATAAAAAACTTCTATCAGAATATTGTTAAGTCTATGTTCCTGCTCAAATAAAAAGAACGAACCACGAGTTATTTTTTTTATATCTTCCATGGTAGTTTCATGTGAAGAATCAGAATCCCAACATATAAGTTTGTCCGGTTTGGCTTTTCCCTCCACTCTTTTTTCCTTTTCAAGCCAAAAATTTCGTCTAAATGATAATTCGTAGGTAAAGTGATTTATAAAATTGAGTGTTCTTTAATATAAAAGACCAACTTCTTGGCCTCGCTGGTCTCCCGTTCTGATCCATTCTCACACCTGGCCCCATAGGCATTTGGTGTCACATTTAAGGTGGGATCTGAATGGCATCTGCTACCAAAATCATTAGCAGGTTAAGACTTCATAAATCTCGGTGGCATGGCAGTCGAAGCCCTCGCGAAGGCTGGCGGAGAGGGTGGGATTTGAACCCACGGTCCCTTGTGAGGACAACGGTTTTCGAGACCGTCCGAATCGGCCACTCTCGCACCTCTCCGTGTTCGTATTATGTTATGCGGTGGGAACTGGTTGGTTACTCCGTAGGTGCTGAAAAAAATTCTGTAAGATCGCTCGACAATCATCTGCCAGGATATCTGAGTCTACTCTAACACGGTGATTAAACCTGGTCTCTGCTGTGAGATTGCAGATTGAACCACATGCGCCGGCCTTCGGATCCCATGTGCCAAACACGACACGGGCAATTCTGGCCTGAATGATGGCTCCGGCACACATGGCGCAGGGTTCCAATGTAACATAGAGGGTGGTGTCTGTGAGACGCCAGGACCCCAGTGCCATGGAAGCAGATCGAATGGCCATGAGTTCGGCATGGGCGGTCGGATCTTGTGTGCTCTCCCGTTGATTGAAGCCTGTCGCGAGTATCTTTCCATTCTGGACCAGGACTGCTCCAACCGGGACTTCTTCCGCACGAAAGGCTTGATGCGCCAAGTCCAATGCCATGCGCATGAATTGACTGTCCGTGGTTGGATCCAATACGTCTTTTATCATATGGGCACCTCTAAAAACGCTCGAGTTAGCTTGTTTGCCCCGTCGTAGAGGGGCTAGGCACGAAATCCTGGACCGAAAAGAGAAGGGAGACGGGTCTGCAACCGTGCTCTTTTCGTTTCCTCGTCGTTCCCCGTCCCCTTCGTTACGCCGTTTGCTCTCTGACGGCGACCGTCAGCCCCAGGAACCGTTGGAAATTATACGTGAGATTCTTCAGGCCAATCTTCGTTCGTGTCCGCACCCGCCCAATGGTGCGAAGGAGTTTCCCTCCCATCGCCGTGACGTGATGGCCGAAGACATGTTCGACCCGGGCACGAATACGTGAGCGGCCTCGGTTGGCCTCTTTCTGTTGAGCGGTCAAGGGCTTGTCCCGATATCCCTTGTACTGAATCGTGGAACGCAGCTTCCGCTTCTTGAGCTCGCCTTCAATCTCCTCCGACCGATAGGCAGCATCCCCCCCCACGTCCCGCCCCGCGGTCTTGGGCTGCAACAGCTCTTCCAGGACTTGACTGTCATGCACCGCCGCATCCGTGACCGTATAGCGTCGAATGAGCTTGTGTTGCTTATCCACGTTCACATGATTCTTATCCCCAAAGTGACTAACCCCATGCTTTTTGGTCCACCGAGCGTCGGTATCCTTCTGCCGCCGCTTCGCCGGCTGGGCCTCCCAGTCTGCCGGGCACTCGCCGGCTTGCACCGTCGCGTTTTCCTCACGGGTATTCCGCTGTTTCGGTACCGGGATCAACGAGGCCTCAATGAGTTGGCCCCCACAAGCTTGGAACCCCTGACCCGCCAGATACGTCTCGAATTGCTTGAAGAGCGTGTCCACGACCCCGGCTCGGGCCAACGTTTCACGGAACAGCCAGATCGTCTTCGCATCGGGGATCCGTTGATGGAGGTCAAGGCCTAAGAACCGCATAACCGAGAGCCGATCGCGGATCTGATAGTCCGTTTGATCATCCGACAAGTTATAGAGGGCTTGCACCACGAGGACCTTGAACATGAGAATCGCATCAAACGGTGGTCGGCCGCACTTGGAGCGACGGAGACTCTTCTCCAGGGTCTTGCGAAAACGGGCCCAGGGGATATGCTGGGCGAGTGGCTCCAAGGGATCCCCCTTCTCCGTGAGAGCGTTGTAGCGATTGGTCAGGTCAAAAAATCCAAGTTGGCTCGGTGTGTCCATGAGCGGTCCTCCTTGGACCAGACTGATGCCAGAACCCAACAGATTTGTCAGCAGTTTTTAGAGATGCCCATATCAAAAAGTGAAGTCGACGGATGATTGTGTGAGTGAAAGTTTTTGTTCCGAAAGGGGAAAAAAAAGGTTAACATAGCCACTACGTGATGTATAGACAACCCACCTGGAAATTCTGGTGAACTCTCCTGCCAGTAGCATGCGTCAGAGGCTCGTTCCTTTGGAAATGGTGCAAGCCATGTGGCAGAGTCTTGCACACGCCTTTTTTGAGAACCGGTTACCCCTCATTACCATTGAGTGGAGCATACGATTAACCGCATCGGCCGGCCTGTTTGTGAGTCAGATTGGCCCCAGAAGCTGGTGGGCCTCGCGTGAGTATCGACAGGGTGCGGCTCGAGTGATTAGGCTGTCCGCCCCCTTGCTTGGCGATCAACCTGAAGGGGAGCTGAAGCGAACGTTGGCACATGAAATGATTCATCAATGGCAGTTTGATATTCGGAAGCATCGCCCGTCCCATGGCGCAGAATTTCGAGAAATGATGCACCGGATGAATGCAGCGGGACTCGGGGTGACCGTTCGCCATCAGTTGAATGTGGCTGTTCAACGACATCATCGCTATGCCTGGCAGTGTCTCCAATGTGGAATGGCCTATCATCGGCAACGACGAACGATTATTCCGACTCGACATATTTGTAGCCGATGTCGAGGAAAACTTGTAGAAGTTGAGTTACCACACACTCAAAAAATCCATGAGGAGTCCATGGACGGGAGAGGTCTGAATCGCGGAACGCGTCAGGCTGAGGATGAATCGGCTAGGCAGATGTTGTGTGTGCGTGGAAAGAGGGAGGGCGAAGCTTTATCGACGAAAGGCATCCTTACCCCGGATGACTTCCGCGAGGAGTTTATCGGCGAGTTTGGCGGCCCGGCGGTGGCGCCACCAACGAATGGTTATAGCATAGATCACAATGGTACCTAGGACGAGCAAGAGCCCTGTTGTGATGTTGTCCATAGAGGGAGTGTAGAAGAATAAATTTCCAGATGGCAAGGTGGGGGGACGTCTTGGAAACGGGGGGCGGTACCTGAAGGAAAAGGGCTTTACCTGGGCGTGCATAATTATATGAAAGTATTATGAAATTTAGCATGCTCCTTGAAATATTGTCATAAATAAAAGGGATTGTACGTTTCCCAAATGGACATCCTGATCCTATTCGCATCCTTGGTCGTCATTTTGTTAGGGGCGGAGGCGTTCACTAACAGTTTAGAACATTTTGGAGAGCGTCTCGGGATTTCGGAAGGTGTCACTGGTTCGGTGTTTGCGGCGGTGGGAACTGCATTGCCGGAAACAATGGTGCCAATTTTTGCCATCTTGTTGTCATCGGGTTCTGAAACGTTGCGGCACGAAGTGGGAGTGGGGGCTATTCTCGGGGCGCCCCTAATGCTGGCCACATTAGCCTTCTTTCTGATGGGATTCTTTGCCGCACGGAAAAGAGGGTGGCATGGCACGTTGAATCCTGAGCCAACCGGATTCGCCCGTGATCTGCTCTGGTTTAACTGGGCGTTTTGTCTGGGAGTGATTGCCGTGTTTGTTCCCCAAGAGTGGGGTTGGGTGCGGCCGGTTATTGCGGGCGCACTAGTTACCTTGTATGTGGTGTATCTGTACCAAACTATTCGATCTTCGGCCAATTTGGTGGATGATGGACATGGGACCGAGGCGGATCATCCGCTTTATATGACCAAAGTGGGGCTTCCCGATAATTTATTCTCGATCTTGTTCCAAGTGGGATGCGGGCTGGGCCTCATTGTGCTAGGGGCGAAAGGCTTTGTGTATGGGATTGAACATCTTGCACCAAAATGGGGAGTTTCGGCCTTATCCCTGTCTCTCCTCATTATTCCAATTGCGACAGAATTGCCGGAAAAAGTGAACAGCATTATTTGGATCCGGCGCGATCGGGATACCTTGGCTGTCGGGAATATCACCGGGGCCATGGTCTTTCAGGGGAGTTTATTGCCGGCCTTGGGGATTATGCTGACAGCCTGGGTGCCGCAACATGAAATTCTCATGGGAATGGCGATGACGTTGGTGGCGGCCTCCTATTTGACCTGGGTGGTGCGGCGGGGTGCGTTGAAGTCCATTCACCTGGTTGTCAATGGTCTGTGTTACCTGGTGTTTGTGGTCTCGGTGCTCTTTTGGTAGGGCCTGGTCTTTGGATCATTCAAGAGACAGGAACCGTAAAAAAAGAGAGTAACGATGTCCCTTCCGACAGTTGTTGTCACGCGACGTCTCCCACCACAGGCATGGGATGTGTTACGGGCACAAGCCGATCTTGTGTGCTGGGAGCAGGATTGCCCCGTTGATCGGAAATGGTTATTGGATCATCTTCCCGATGCGGAGGGTCTGTATTGCCTGTTGACGGACCGGATTGATCGAGAGGTGCTTCAGGCTGGGAAATGGCTTCGGGTGATCAGCACCATGGCTGTCGGATATGATCACATTGACGTTGCCGGTTGTACAGCCCGTGGTATCCCGGTTGGGCACACGCCGGGTATTTTAACTGAAACAACAGCGGACCTGGCCTTCGCGCTGCTCCTCTCCGCAGCCAGACGTATTGTAGAGGGAGCCGGGTATGTGCGACAGGGACAATGGACAACCTGGAGCCCTGATCTTTTGCTGGGACAGGATGTGCATGGTGCGACGTTAGGTATTGTGGGGTTTGGCAGGATCGGGGAGGCGATGGCCAGGCGCGCTCAAGGATTTCAGATGAAGGTGCTAGCGGTGCGGTCACCTCAATCTTCTGCCTCAGCCGGGTCCGGCACTCAGCCCTCTGCCAAAGCGGCTTTGCCCCGGGAGGGCTCTTCTGCAGAGATTAATCAGGGCGAGTCGGTGATCGCGTCATTCCAGGAGGTTGATCTGCATGAGGCATTAGCCCAGGCGGATTTTGTGAGTCTGCATATACCCCTGACTCCTCACACGCATCATTTGATTGGGGAAGCTGAGTTTCGAATTATGAAGCCATCAAGTATTCTGATCAATACGGCTCGTGGAGGCGTGGTTGATCCTGAGGCCCTGTACCATGCCTTATGGCATGGCCATATTGGTGGGGCAGCCTTAGATGTAACTGATCCGGAGCCCATTCCTGTGTCACACCCGCTCCTCACCCTTCCCAACTGTCTGGTCATCCCACACTTGGGGAGTGCTACTGTGGCGACAAGGACCAGAATGGCCTGCATTGCGGCTGAGAATATCGTTGCCGGGTTACGTGGAGATGCGCTTCCACACTGTGTCAATCCTGAAGTCTACCGCGTGTAATGCATTTCCGAGACCTGGGATGGTATGAATCCTAAGAAAATTGCTAGATGACTGTTTGCCCTGGGAAAGGAGCTCGATGATATGGGAGACATTGCAGATCAATTTGACGATAGGCTGATACGTCAAGAGGAGAGATCATGATCCACATCACACCATCGGCTGTGGAAAAATTGAAAGTCTTGATCGAGGAGCATCCCGAAGATCCTATTGTCCGTTTAGCCGTTCGGGACCGCGATGACAAATCCCTCGTTTTTTCCATTACACTTGAAGACGCCGTGACACAGGAGGATTCGGTCTTAGACATTGAGGGGCTCATCATCGCCATAGACGGCTCCTGTGCACCACGAATGGAGGGCGTCACGGTTGATTATGAGGAGGCTGCTGGATTCGGTTTCCACCACCCGGAACCGCCCGATCCTTATAAATTAAACCTGATCCTACCTGAATGAGGCAGACAGAATGGGATTGGGGCACCAATTAAATCCGATTGCGGAAGGTTCTTCATCAATGATTTCTGTTAACGTCAACCGGTAATCATACATCCCGCGATTATTCTTATTATGGAAATATTTTTTGCGACATGTCCACGTGGCTTAGAAGAAGTTCTAAGCCAGGAACTTCAAGAATTGGGCGGGCAGGAGATTCGATCGACTCCTGGTGGCGTCGAATGTCAGGGCTCTTTTCCCCTCTGTTACCGGCTCAACTTAGAAAGTCGCATTGCCAGCCGGATTCTGTGGCGAGTCGGACAAGGATGGTACCGGGATGAGGAGGATCTCTATCGCCTTGCCTCATGTCTTCCCTGGCCCGAATATTTTTCCGTGGACTGTCACATTAAAGTTCGGATCATCGCACAACATTCTCCACTGAAGAGTCTGGAGTTTGCGACATTGCGAGTGAAAGATGCCATTTGTGACCGATTTGTCCGGGCAACACATGCGCGCCCCGAGGTAAGTAAACGCCAACCCGATATTCAAATTGTGGTTTTTGTCGATGAAGATCATGTGGTGTGGTATATCGACACCTCGGGAGATCCGCTGTTTAAGCGTGGATGGCGAAAGGTGGCGGGAGAAGCGCCGATACGAGAAAATTTAGCGGCCGGCATCCTCAGGCTTTCAGGTTGGACCGGCGAGCAGGTCTTGCTTGATCCGATGTGTGGTGCCGGTACTTTTTTAATTGAGGCGGCGTTGATGGCCAAAGGGATTGCACCAGGCAGTGGGCGGGAATTTGCCTTTCGGCACCTGCAGAATTTTGATCACACGATTTGGGATCACGTACGCCAAGAGTCGATGAAATCCATTCCCCCTGGTCCGGGTCTTTCTATTGTTGGTTATGATGAGGATGCGAATGCCTTGACCATGGCAAGAAGCAATCTGGAAGGCTTGGGGCTTGGGGATATTCAACTAAGCCAGGTTGATGTATTGGATGTGACGCCTCCCGGGCCAAAAGGTTTTCTAGTCACCAATCCTCCCTATGGAGTGAGAATGGGAGACCGGTCAGAGCTTGAGGAGTGGTATCCGAAGTTCGGGAATCTCTTGAAACAGCGGTTTTCTGGGTGGGATGTCTATGTGCTCACGGCCGATTCGCGTCTTCCTAAACTCATTCACTTGGCGCCGTCACGCAAAATCCCCTTGTTCAATGGTCCATTGGAATCGAGGCTGTATGAATTTCAAATGGTGGTCGGAGGAAACCGGAAATCGGCAAGGCAGGCCAGGCAGCAGGCGGTGAACAAACCCGGTTTTAGATGAGAGGTTTTCCTGCCATGTTTAAAAGCGAGACCCAGACATCTTCAATGCATCGCAACACATAGATCCATTCGTCGCAGGTCTTCGGTCGTTTAAAAAGATGACAATTGGGAGGAAAAGAAAAATCTTTCGATTGACGTGGAGCCTCTTCAGAAAACAAGGCCACCGGAATGGACTGTAAGCGGCGGTCGCGTTGAAGTCCCTTAATAATCTCTTCTCCCGACACATCGGGGAGATGATTGGAGAGGAAAATCAGATCGGGTTGGGGGGCATCCATAAAGGGATACTCCTGATTTAAAAAGGACATGGCTTGTTCGCCGTCTTCGGCCTCAAGAATTTCCACACAGATGATTTGGGCCACCGTCAGCGCTTCTTTGAGGGCTTCTATCTGGGCGGTATCATCCTCAATAGTCAGGATCTTAATAGTGTTTCTGACGGCTCCGCGCATGATCCGATGCCCATCTTCCTGGTTGAAACAGACAGCCCACCCTTCAGTCCGATGAAGGATTGGCGCCTGATGACGACAGATTAAACGTGTGGTGACCCATCTGTTTTTTCGGTTGAATCTTCGCTGAGTTTAAGGAAAAGCCGGCGGGGAAGGATTTTTGATAAAGAAGGATGAGGACGAGAGGGTCGATGTCTGGAACATATTTTGATGCACGCAGAATGGATTGAAGCCCATTAAGCTGAAATAGTGGAACACCAAACAGCGCGAATCTCATCCAGTTTGAATAAACATGAAACAATCAAACGAATAGGGATGCCCCGTTTCCCCTATGGGGTTCGAAAAGGAAACGCCTGTGGCCTGATCGAAAAGATGCTAGGCAGGGAGGCTCGCAAGAAATCGCTGGATCACGGGCATAGCATCAGGGCGAGCGGCGATGATGCCGTTGACGGTGGGATGAGGTTGGTTGCATTGAATGGGTTTCGCATCTCTGTCCACAACCACCCCGCCCGCCGCTTGAACCAGGAGGAGCGCAGCCGCGATATCCCATTCGTTTTGTGTGCCAATATTGATCGCTCCGTCAATCTGTCCGGCAGCCACGAGTGCCAATGAATAAGCGATGGAACCCATAAGAGTGCGGCAATTGGCGGTCTCTCGCCATGTGCGAATGGTAGAGCGGGCAATGGGTCCGGTATTCACCAGGAACGACAAGCGGTGTCCGGTGGTCTGGCGGACATGAATGGGGCAGCCATTCACGGTCGCCGGTTCACCCCGCACGGCACAAAAATATTCCCGGGTGGCCGGGTTGAAGATAATCCCGATTGAGGCCTGTCCATGGTCGATGAGCGCAAGGGAGATCGCAAATTGTGGCAGGCTTTTAATAAAGGGTTTGGTTCCATCGATGGGATCCAGGATCCACACACGGTTTTTTTTCAATCTGAGGGGGTTGTCGGGCGATTCTTCCGAGAGCCAGCCATCATCAGGATAGACGGCGAACAAGGCTTCCTGGACGATACGATTGACTTCCAGATCGGCATTGGTCACTGGCGATCCGTCCGGCTTGATCTGGACGGCTAATCCGTCATACTGGATTCTGTGAAGGCGATCACTTGCGCGGAGCAGGGCTTGTCGGATGATGGAGAGTTCTTGGCGATAATCAGTCATGATGAAAATGGATGTGGTGCATTGGCAATATGGAGTAAATGCTCTTTCTTAATATTGTACCCGAGACCATCGGTTAAGTGTGGAGCGCGCTTAAGACACCGAGCTTAACAGTTCATAGCATGAGAGGCGCGTCTGAGGCTAGATTGACTGTATGGTAATGGCGGAATGAAAGGGTCCTGGTGCATTGAATGAGACGTGGGGAGCACTCCTGGAGCGTATTATGCAAACCGTGACCGTGAGGCTGATGATTTCACCCGAACGCTTTCAGGCCTATTACCAGGGTGCGGTGGAATATGTGGTGGCACCGTCAATCGATGGCCGGACGATCCAATTTCCCGCCAGAGTGCTTCGTCCTTTTGTCTCGCATCAGGGGATCCAGGGGACATTTGAGATCACCTTCGATGCGAATTTGAAGTTTCATTCGATCCGCCTGGCACAGGACGACATGTGAGCTCAGCCGCTATGACTGGAGATGAGTATTCCCTTATCGGATTATTTCTGAGTGCGTTTCTTTCCTCAACCGTATTACCGGGTAGCTCTGAGGTTGCGTTCGTCATTTTGGCATCACAGGGACACCTCCCTGCCTGGAGTCTGCTCGCCACAGCGACGGCAGGCAATACCCTGGGCGGGATGAGTTCTTGGGCCTTGGGGTGGCTTATCGGGTGGTGGTATCCACTCCATGAGTTAACCAAGCCGGCCCACCATCTGGCCGTGGGACGGGTTCGCAAGTGGGGTAGTCCGGTGTTGTTATTCTCCTGGGTGCCGGTAATTGGGGATCCGCTGTGCATCGCGGCAGGATGGTTGCGGGTGGGCTGGGTGCGTGCCCTATTGTGTATTGGGATTGGCAAAGGGTGCCGGTATGTGGTCCTGTTCGCCCTGTTGCCCACCAGTGGCGGGTGAACGACGAAGACGTCTGCTCTATAGCATTCAAAAAACGTTGTTGGTATGGTTGCCTTTCTTTTCTGTTTAGGTGTCTCCTTTTTGGTAAATTTCTGTCCATTCGACCATTTCTTCTATACTTCCAAGCTCAATATGGAGTTGTCATATCGTGAACGTTCCCCTTCTTGATTTGAAAACCCAATACGCCAGTCTCAAACAGGACATTCAGGTGGTGATGGAAGCGGTGTGTGTGGAGCAAAGTTTTATTCTGGGCGCCCATGTTCAGAAATTGGAGCAGACCCTGGCGTCATTCATCGGCACGGATCATGCGATTGGTGTGGCATCAGGAAGCGATGCGTTATTGTTGTCGTTGATGGAGGTGGGGATTCAACCTGTCGATCAGGTCGTGACCGTTCCCTTTACATTTTTCGCGTCTGCAGGAGTGATTTCCCGACTCCACGCGCGTCCGGTGTTTGTCGATGTGATGCCTGATACGTTTAATCTCGATCCCACCCGGCTAGCGGATAGCCTCACTTCCGACGTCAAAGCCATTCTTCCAGTCCATCTCTTTGGACAATGCGCGGAAATGGAATCCATTCTTCAGATCGCGGATGCACAGGGAATCCCGGTCATTGAGGACGCCTGTCAGGCCATCGGTGCCGCTCGAAACGGTGTTCAGGCCGGAGCATTCGGCCGCACAGGGTGCTTCAGCTTTTTCCCGTCAAAAAATTTGGGGGGATTTGGTGACGGCGGGTTGATTACTACGCGGGATCCTCAGGTTGCGGAACGACTGCAACTCTTGCGTATTCACGGGAGCCGGTCAGAGTACCATCATCATTTCATTGGGATGAACAGCCGGTTGGATGCGCTGCAAGCCGCCATTCTCCAGGTGAAATTTCAGCATTTGTCTCAGTGGACAGCCAAGCGCCAAGCACATGCGGCCAGCTACCAGAACCTGTTCCATGCCTGCGGTCTTGAGGGGCGATTGACCGTGCCGATCGTGTCATCCGGCAATAGTCATGTCTACAACCAATTCACCATTCGCACTTCACAACGTGATGAACTCAGTGCCTATCTGACCCAACATGGAATAGGCAACCGAATTTATTATCCCGTCCCCCTCCACCTTCAGGAATGTTACCAGACTCTCGGGTACCATAAGGGCGATTTTCCGGTCTCGGAACAGCTCTCCCAAGAGGTGCTTTCTCTCCCCATTTATCCAGAACTCACACCGGATCAACTCCAGTATGTGGTCGATACGATCAAAGCCTTTTTTGATAAATAGATGCCGTCGCCCCCATAAATCGTCAAATCCGATGACAATCTACATGTTCCCACATGACAAGAGGGCACTGAATTCAGAATGCCAGAAGCCTGGGTCGTGTGATGGTCATGAGATCTGCCTCTCTTTATTTAATCTCTAGGCGGTGATGTGTCTGGTCAAGCGATTGTGTGTCCTGGCATTGTGGGAAGCCAGAGCGCACGTTGGAGTGGAGAGCTAGGGGGGTTGTAGGTTTGGGGTTCGTAAGGTCCGGGTGAAGCAGATCCACGCCAAAGGCTTTAAGGGGCTTGAGTAACAGGTAGCATTTAACCAACGAAAGATTTGAACCCTATTTCTATACAGACAATCGATGAAAAAGCGAAGCAAAGGGATCTGATATTTCAAAGGAAAAAGCCTGGGAATGATCTTGGCCTTCTCCGGTGCAAATCCCACTTAACAAGGAATGTGCAACGGGAATTTCGTATCATCCTGAATTTTTTAGACTTGTTCATAGTGGCATAAATCGAACAAGGGAGGCTTTCTCTTTTTTATATCACTTGGAGAATAACTGTGGGTTGTCTTCCAGGGCGTTCACATAATATTGGGGTGAGAAAATTTACACAGAATTTCAGTCAGTTACCCTTCACCAATATTCGTTGGTCCATTCCCTTAATAGTATTTCTTGTTCATTTTCTTTAATGGCCAGTTTAAATGTATTTCCCGTATATTGAAAATGCGCATTGTAATTAGGGCGGTCTCCTATCATTTCAAGGTGCTGCAATTCTCTTTCTATAATATTTAGATCGTTTTCTAGGTCTTCCCATGAAATTTTTGGTTGAATTTGGTGAGCGATTTCGTTCCTAGTTTTCCTAATACGGTCAAGATCAAAAAAATTCAATAATAACTTCTGATCATTTAGGGTATTAATTCGTCCATGAAGGGCATCATTGTAATTTTTAGTTTTAGCAATCCTAAGACTATTAATGCTTATGTATTCACGTAATGCCTTATCTAGAACCGCGACCATTCTAACATAGAGCAGTAATGGCATTAGATTATCTGCAATGGGGTCTAACTCATACTTTCCTCCTCCTGTTCGCATCGGAGCGAAGGACTCTATAAGCAACAAGGTATACCCGTAATGATTTTTTGCCAATGTCCATTGCTGAAGAAATACTTTCCATTCAGATGAAATATCTTGTTTTGAAGGTTTAACCATTTTTGATTTCCCCTCCCCTTTCGGCAGCAAGCCATTTTTGCTGTTTCCCGAATATTGGCCTGGTCCATCTTTTTTAAAAGGTATTGCCAGATTATGTTTAGCTGCATTTTTTTAATTCAGAACTTTTACTAGGAAAATTGGAGGGGATTTATTCTGGGGGAGTATAAGTGCAATGGTAAAGAATCTTCTTCCAAGGAAACTGTAATCGCCAATAGTTTTTCACTATTCTCGGATGGAGGAAAGAGAAGGATGACTAAGGATAGCGGGCTTGGATCACGCTGCGGAGCCCACCTCTGGCGGTAAACTCCCCGGTGACGCTGGCTGACACAGGGCGACAGGCTTTGACGAAATCGGCCAGAATTTTATTGACCGCATTTTCATAAAAGATGCCCAGGTTTCGATAGGCGTGGATATACATTTTGAGGGATTTTAATTCAAGACAGGATTTGTCCGGCACATAGGTCAATCGGATTGTCCCAAAATCGGGGAGTCCTGTTTTGGGGCAAATAGCCGTATATTCAGGAATTTCTATGGTAATTTCGTAGCCTGGATATTGGTTAGGCCAGGTTTCGATGCGTGGCAACTTCTCGGCAATTCCGCTTTTTGCATGGCGCTCCGAATAGCCTGATCGTGAGGAAAGGTGAGTTTTTTTCATGAGTTCTAGGCTCGTCTCCATGGATGTTTGAGAAGGGAACCCAGTCTACTCTTTTTTGAAATTTCCTCGCAACCTCATTCCACCGGTTTCTTGAGAATACCCCTACCCTGGGCTATACTCGCGTGACATTCCTGGCGCGCTTGGTATTTTGCCGAAGCCGTTGTTATTCACCATCAAAAAATACCCTGATCCCGATCGTGTGTGTGCCGAGTTTCATGTGTCGAAAAAGCGGGGGGATATTGTGGAGTCTATCTAAAGCGATGACCAGTATTACGATGTTGGAAGCTGACGATTTTGTGAAAAGCCTGCAAGGCATTGGATTCGATTTTTTTACCGGTGTACCGGACACGATTTTGGGGGGCATTATTGCCCATTTGACGGAAGAACGGTTGTATACCCCAGCGGTCCGTGAAGATGAGGCGGTGGCGATGGCCGCAGGAGCCTACCTGGGTGGGAAAATCCCGGTCGTGTTGATGCAAAATTCCGGATTAGGTAATGCCCTGAATGTTCTGGCTTCTCTCAATTTGATTTATCAGATCCCCTGTTTGCTGTTGGTGTCCTGGCGCGGCTTCGAAGGTAAGGACGCTCCTGAGCATCTGGTGATGGGGGAAACGATGACGACGCTTTTGGATACGGTGCGGATTCCACACCGGACGTTGTCCCAGAAGACGATTGTGGATGATCTGAAATGGACGGCCACGGCTTTTATGGAGAAGCGGATCCCTGTCGCATTATTGTTGAAAAAGGGCATCGTGAAAACCATTCAGCCCTAGTGGGATATGAAAAAGCAGTCTGTATGACTCTGTCATGCGTGCTCGATCTGTCTCGTTTGGAAAGAGTAGCCAATTCGCAAGTCCTGCTCTGTGCAGTGGGCAACAGGTTAGTTGTCAACGCTAAAAAGTACACATTGTGTTGGAGATTCAAC
Source organism: uncultured Nitrospirales bacterium (assembly GCA_963801755.1). Classification (GTDB taxonomy): domain Bacteria; phylum Nitrospirota; class Nitrospiria; order Nitrospirales; family UBA8639; genus Nitrospira_E. Next base: position 151,186 of record CAWDGE010000002.1, read on the forward strand.
GATGATTGGACCAGAAGAAGGGGTCATGCAGAGCCGGGCGCAGGCGATGGCGGCTATTTTGGAAATCATAACCGATCAGCTGCTTATTGTCTGCAATGGGTTTCCCTCCCGTGAAGCTTGTAAACTCCGTGATCGGGCTCAGAATTTTTATATGATTGGCTCAATGGGCGGGACAGCAGCCATTGGATTAGGGTTGGCTCTGGCCCAGCCCGAAAAAACGGTGGTCGTTTTTGATGGCGACGGAAATGTGCTGATGAGTCTTGGCACGTTGGCCACGATTAGTGCGTTGCGACCGAAAAATCTCATTCATGTGGTCTTTGATAATGAAGTGTATGGGACCACCGGCAATCAACCCACCTATTCCAGGGTTGTGGGGCTGGATAAAATGGCCAAAGCCGCGGGATACAAGAATGTTGAGCGAGTCTGGGAGCGAGAAGATATTGTGTATGAGTTTAAGGCCATGTTAGGAGATGACGGGCCGAGTTTTTTGTTGATAAAGGTGAATGAACAGCTTGAAGAAGCGGATCGGATTGCCTTGGGTCCAGTCGAGCTGACGAAACGGTTTAAGGGGAGTGTCACCTAACGACACAATGGATGTCTTCTCGTGGAAGCCTAATCGCCAGCCTGTAAGCGTGTAAAGGAAGAGGGTTCATGATTTTATTTAATCCCGGTCCCGTCAATGTGTCTGAAAGAGTCCGTCAGGCATTACTTCAACCAGATGTCTGTCATCGAGAGTCGGAGTTTTCGGAATTACTGGCCGATATTCGGCAAAAATTGCTTAAGGTCTTTGTTCCTGGTGATGAAGACGAGTACACCGCGATTGTCCTGACGGGTTCAGGCACGGCGGCTGTGGAAGCGGCGTTAATGTCCAGTATTCCTATCGGGAAGCGAGCGATGGTGATTAATAATGGGGTGTATGGCCAACGGATGTCCTCCATGCTGGCGACGCACCGTTTGGGAACACCGGACCTAAAATATGACTGGGGAGTCGCACCGGATCCGCAGTCAGTTGATTTAGCGCTGAAACAACACCCGGAAGTGCATACCGTCGCCATGGTTCATCATGAAACGACGCTGGGATTGATTAATCCGGTGAAAGAAATTGCAGAGATCGTGGACCGGTATGGTCGGGTCTTTATGGTGGACTCTGTGAGCGGGCTGGGGGGAGAGGCGCTGGATATTGCGGGAAATAAACTGTACATGGTCGCGGGGGCCGCTCAGAAATGTATTCAAGGATTTCCAGGTGCAGCGTTTGTCTTGGTCCGAAAAGGCTTTATGGAGCGTGTGATGAAATATCCCAAGCGGTCCTGGTATTTGAACCTGGCTAATTATTATGAAGAACAGGAGCAAGAGACGATTCCCTTTACTCCAGCCGTCCAAGTCTATTATGCCTTCCGTGAGGCTATCAATGAACTCTTAGAAGAGGGCCTCGAGAATCGGATTCAGCGATTTCAAGGGTATGCCACCACCATTCGGGCACGCTTGGAAGAGTGGGGGGTGAAGCCGGTACTGGCTCCTGCCCTTCAAAGTAATACCTTAACGGCGTTTTATCTCCCGGAAGGGTGTGCTTACCAAAAGCTACATTATGAGTTAAAACAAGCCGGGTACGTGATCTATGCCGGACAAGGGCAATTGGAAGAGAAAATTTTTCGGGTCGCCAATATTGGTGCTTTGACCAATCAGAATATTGAGAAATTTCTCTCCGCCTTCCAGGACATACTTTCGGGGGCCAGAGCGTGAAGGCGATTATTTTCGCGGCCGGCGTCGGCAAGCGATTGCAAGGTGTCACTCAGGGTCGACCGAAATGCCTGGTGGATATTGGCGGGAAAACCCTGCTGTCTCGGCATGTCGAATACCTGGGGCGATTGGGGGTGAGTCAGGTGGTATTGGTCGTGGGATACGCTCAAGACCATATTCGAAAGGCCATGGCTGCGGACCCATTTGCTCAAGAGATCCGATGGGTGGTGAATGAACAGTTTACTTATGGAAGCATGACGTCACTGTGGGCGGCACGGTCTGAAATGGACGATGATATGGTGCTCATGGATGCCGATGTTCTCTATGCCCCATCGATTCTGGCCCGACTGGTTCATTCTTCCTTCCCGACGGCCTTGTTAATGGATGAGACAGTGAAGCAGGAATCGGAAGAATGTATGATTGCCGCGAAGGCTGGTCGAGTCCTCACCTTAAGTAAAACCCTGCCATCCGCTTATGATGAAGCCGGCGAAGGGGTCGGATTTCTCAAAGTCCAACAACAGGATATCCCAGCATTGTTGCAATCGGTCAAGGCTTATGTCGAGGCAGGAGCGCTTGATATGGAATATGAGGACGCGCTAAAAGGGTTTTTTGAGAAGGTGCCGGTGGGTTACGAAAGAATCGGGGGTCTTCCGTGGATAGAAATAGATTTTCCTGAAGATATAAACCGCGCTATGTCTGAGATCTTGCCTGCCGTGATGAACTTAGAGGAGAATACCAGCGCGACCTCACTGAGACAGTAGGAATGAGTGTATGGACGGAACTCTTAAACAAGAAGCCACCCACGCGGTTGATACGGCAATTTTATTGACGTCGGTCGGCGTCTTTGATTCCGGAGGTGCCGGGACGGGTGATGCGGTTCCTAGTCCCTTGACTCGTGTCGGCGGCATGACGCTGTTTCAACGGGCGGTGTTCACCCTACAGCGAGGAGGAATTTCTCAAATATGGGTGTTGGTTGGGCCTGAAGAACAAGCTCTTCGTCAATTACTTCGTGAAGATAATCGGATACAGGCCGCCGTTCGTTGGTTGCCTGTCCGTGAATTTCCTCCTCATGACCCTCAGACTTGGGAAGCGCTTGCGGAGGAAATCAACGGAGCCTGTATGATCGTGGGTTGCCATACGGTGTACTCTCCCGCGTTGATCCAACGATTGCGAGATGAAGGATCTCAAGGAAAGGCGGTCGTGGTCGTTGGTCATCCTGAGGATGGGCATCACCGGGGAAATCCCGGTGTGGCGTTCCGGCCTGAGGGACTTGAAGGACGATCAACTTCGACAGTGGTCTTCCATGACCAGTCGGTATCCCAGACCTCACAGTCCAAAACCGACAGTCAGACTTCTGATCGAAGTCGGTTGCCGCTGGTTGGAGATCTTCTGGTTCTCCCAGCCCGGCTCTTGGGTATTTCAGGCGTGTTGCATGCCAATGGCACCAATCCACTCCGGTTGGCCTTGGAGCAAGCGGCCGTGGAAGGGACGATTCAAACAATTGGCGGAGCTTCTCATTGGTTCAGGGATGTCCGTGGTCCCAAGGGGCCACAACTCGCTGAACGGACGCTGTTGGAGGCACTCCAGTCAATTAAAGGCGGCTTGGATGGGTTAGTGGATCGATATGTGAATCGTAAATGTTCCGGTCTGCTCACTCATGGGTTTTTGCGGTTAGGATGGTCACCGAATACGATTACGATGCTGTCCATGGTCGTGGGGATCGTGGGTGCTGGGCTGTTTGTGCCAGGGTCCTGGAAACTCGCCATTCTCGGGGGACTGATCTTACAATTGTCTGTAATCATTGATTGCTGTGATGGAGAGGTCGCTAGGCTGACGTTTTCAGAGTCGAAGTTTGGGCAAGAACTCGATATTTGGGCGGATAATGTCGTGCACATTGTGTTGTTTGCTGCCATCGCCTGCGGGGCGTTTCTCCATGGGCCTTGGGAGCATACGCACCTTCCTCTTCTGCTTGGGGCTTCAGCGGTCTTAGCCAATGTCGTGTCGTTGCTGTTAGTCAATCATGCCAGGCAGTTGCGATCCCGTCCTCGTGAAATTCGGCAACTCACAGAACAGGAACGGGCCAATATTGAATTTATGTTGGGCAATGTCGCCAATCGCGATTTTTCGATTCTCGTGTTGCTCAGTGCCGGTTTTGGTCTCCTGCACTGGTTTTTGGCTATGGCCGCGATTGGCTCGTGGCTCTTTGTCATGTCGATGGCCTGGGTGCTTCGCCGTACTCTCATCTCTCGTGCTTAAACTGCTTTTCCTGGTCATTGGCCTTGCGGCCCTGGTCGGGATTGTTCTCCACATCGGCCTCGAACCGATTCAGCACACTGTTTCTCAATTAGGTCTTCTCCATCTTGGGTTTATCCTCCTTCCCATGATTCTTGTGTACGGGTTCGAGGCTTTGGGATGGCAATTCACTCTAGGTTCTCATGCTCGAAAAGTCGGGTTCATGCGGTTATTTGCCATTAGGATGGCTGGCGAAACCGTGAATGTCACGACTCCTACGGCCTACGTAGGTGGGGAGCCACTAAAAGCCTATCTCCTGAAACGATATGGGGTGCCAATGGTGGATGGGCTGGCATCCGTGATTACTGCGAAGACTGCCATGACTTTCGCCCAAGTCCTTTTTATCCTGCTGGGATTGGCCTTGGCTTTTTGGATTCTTGGGGATTCAGGTCATTACTGGGTGGCGATGTCGGTCAGTGTGGGAGTCCTAGCGTTTGGTGTCGGGTTGTTTGTGTTGCTCCAACGCCACGGTCTTGGTATGGGGTGCTTGGGCCTAATGCGAGCCTGCGGTATCAGATTCGCCTTTCTTGAAAAACGGGAATCTCAACTACAGGAACTGGACGGGACGATCCGTGGCTTCTATTCTCAGCACCGGCGGACATTTTATGCGGCGTTGGCCATATTTTTTCTGGCATGGATAATGGAAATGCTTGAGGTGTATGCCATTCTCTACTTTCTCGGTGTGAACATCGATGTGTGGGTAGCCATCTCAATTGCGGCGCTGACGGTGCTCATCAAGGGCGGAACATTTTTCATTCCCGGAAGCCTGGGTGCGCAAGAAGGGGGATACACCTTACTATTGATGACTTTTGGCTATTCGGAAGTGACGGGAATCACTTTTGCCCTTATTCGACGATTGCGGGAAATTCTCTGGATTGTCTTTGGTCTTGTTTGCCTGATGTTTCTGAAAGGCCAGGACGGTGGATCGGACCAGATACACTCGATGGAACGGTAGGGGACAAATAGGTTCATTCTGTGAAAATATTCGGTGACTTGAACTCTTCAGGTCTATTGTGAATAATCGGACCCTCACGAATTGTCAGCCGAGAAAGGATTAGGGAACGATGGATATTGAACTGGGAACGAATACCCTCCGGAATACCGATGGCGTCTTTATCGCTCACGGCAAAGAACAGCTTCGTATTGAGTGGTTGGAAGAGGAGAAAAAGCTGGCATTGAGTATGGGTGTGTTTATGCCAACGGGAACGGAAGTGGCCAAGCTGCAACGCAATGCTTGGGAACACAACCCTGGTGATCGGTTTATCCTCACTGAGTTGCCAGATACAGTCAAGATTGAGGATACGACTCTGAAAACCCTCGTCATGGAAATACACAAAAAGCCCCACGAAGCAGTGGCCATCCCTGCAGCAAAATTTTATACCTCGAAAGGCACCTTATCTGAAATCTCCCTAGAATGGTGGCGGGTTGGAAATAAAATGGAGCTGACCGGCATTGATATGGACCTCGAAGGGGGCAGTATCGAACTCCCCGAATAACTCTCCCTCCGCCATTTCCCTGCTTTTTAAATAGTGCCGAGATATTGTGCAAGGTGTTGGGATGCTCTCTGGCGTCTTTCTTGAAATTTGCCAGTGATGGATGACTCCCATTCATCGCCCTCCTGTTGAAGGGCCAATTGCCCTACCTCTTCTTGTTCATTGGCAACGTGGGAATGGAACCATGAAAATGGTTCATGGCTCGTTAAGCCTCGTACTGCTCACTTTTGTGGTTGAGGAAAAATTTTAGACGAGCATAGGGAAGGCGGGTTTCTGCTGGGGCATGGCGAATCTGCCGTCGATATTCTGAAGGCCATCGAGAATGATTATTTAAAAAAATGACCTTACTTCACTGCCGTTTTGGCGCGGGCCATCATGCGACAAAAGGAGCAGATCCCTGCAGTCGTCGGTTGTGTGCAAACGGTACAGGGCTGCAACGTGGTTTGGTCGATTTCGCTCATGGTTGGGGCGACAGAAGACGATTTTTCCTGTCTATCAAGGAACCCCCAATAAAACCGTTGTTTGGTTCCCGGGGATTCCGCTTCTAAGCGATTAAGTGCGTCTTTATATACCAACATCTTCGCGCCTTTGGCCATCGGGCATTCTTCGACCAGGTAGTCAATTCGATTGACCACGGCATAGGCGGCAATTTCCCGTTCGGTCATGCGGTAGAGCGGTTTCACTTTTTTCGCAAAACCTTCGACGGACGCGGGAAGGCTTGGCGACTGTTTTTGCAAATATTCCTCCTGCCACTGCAGGACATTCCCCAGAAGTCTTGCCGCCTCATCATCTAAATTATGGCCCGTGGCCATCACGTCGTAATGGTTTTGCCAGGCCACCCGATTGAATTGATACCGTTTAATGGTGCCACAGGCTGAGCAGGTCGGCCGCTTAATCATATTGGCTAATTCTTTGATTCCCGCTCCTGCATCTTCTTCCACGGTATGAATTGTAAGTTGGGACCCGCACGGTTCAGCCACCACTTTGGCAAACTGTTCGACTTTTTCTTTTGATCGGCTGGAATAACCGGGAATGCCTAAATCAACATATAGCGCATCGACCTGATAGCCTAATTTCAGCAGAATTTCCCAAAGGGTCAGGCTGTCTTTCCCTCCGGATACGGCAACCAGAATGCGATCTTCAGGGGAAAACATCCGTTGAGCCTTAATGGCTCGTTGCACCTGGGTTCGTATAAATTCCGTGAGACAGTCCCCACAAAACGCCGTATTGTGCCTTGGCAGTCCCAGCACCGCCCGTTTTGGACATTTTCGGCAGCGCATAGGTTTAGCCTCCGGATATGACCGGGCGGATTTCAATGCTATCCCCATCGGCTACGGTTTCGTCTTCGGTCATAAGATCCTGTCCCCGTATGATCAGGAAGGCCTCAGGAATTAAATTGAGTTCTTTGAAAATGTCGGCAACCCGTTTGGGGCCTTGGATGACCACGTCACGGGTGGGATGGCTGAGATGGACTTTCATGGGTTTGAATCATAAAGACAGGTTCATGGGATTGGCAACTCATTAAATTTGGCTCTTGTTGTCTTAACCAGAGTTAAACTTTCTGTTACTTCTATTGAGTCGGCAGGACCGTTTGTTTAAGAAGCTATTGGGTAATAATGTAGAGTGGAAGGATGAGCTATGATAGGATGTAGAGACTCACCTTTCTCACAAAATAAACCCTCGTCACGCGAGATAGCTCACTTATTACGGATAACGAAGGAGCAAGAATGAAACCCGCATGCGATTCGCTGGACCAGCTTTGTATTAACACCATTCGTACCTTATCGATGGATGCGGTGCAAGCCGCGAACTCCGGGCATCCCGGTACCCCGATGGCCCTGGCCCCTGTCGCCTATTGGCTCTGGAATCGGATCTTGCGTTCTGATCCGGATGATCCCATCTGGCCGAATCGAGATCGATTTGTTCTCTCAGCCGGGCATGCGTCGATGTTGCTCTATTCCTTGCTGCATCTCTGTGGGGTGAAGTCGGTGAACGGTCAATATGAACACTTGGGCGAGCCTTCGGTCACATTGGAGGATATCAAACGGTTTCGGCAGTTAGAAAGTAAATGCCCTGGTCATCCTGAATATCGTTGGACATCCGGTATCGAAACCACGACCGGCCCCTTAGGTCAAGGGGTGGCGACCAGTGTCGGTATGGCGATTGCCCAACGATGGATGGCCGGATATTTCAATCGTCCCGATTTTGAAATGTATAATTACAATGTGTATTCCATCTGTGGTGATGGGTGTCTCATGGAAGGAGTGTCATCGGAGGCCGCGTCTCTTGCCGGCCATCTGAAGTTGTCAAATCTCTGTTGGATCTATGACAACAATAAGATCACGATTGAAGGCCCTACGGACTTGGCCTTTAGCGAGGATGTGGCTACCAGGTTTATCGCTTATGGTTGGAATGTGACCCGTGTGGGCGATGCCAATGACCTTAATATGCTGGATCGCGCCTTTGGCACATTTTTAAAGGAATTAGAACGTCCGACGTTGATCATTGTCGATAGCCATATTGGGTATGGAGCTCCCAATAAACAGGATACGCATTCCGCTCATGGTGAACCGTTGGGTGAAGAAGAAATCCGTTTGGCCAAACGCCATTATGGTTGGCCGGAAGACGCCAGATTTCTTGTGCCCGATGATGTGCCGACCCATTTCCAAGAGGGTATTGGGAAACGAGGCAAAGATTTGCGTGGTGCGTGGATGGCCCGTTTTAAAGACTATCAAGCCAAATATCCGGAATTGGCTGGTCACTTGTATCAGATGCAGCATAGACAATTGCCAGAGGGATGGGACCGTAAAGTTCCTGTTTTCCCGCCTGATGCCAAGGGGCTTGCCGGTCGGGAAGTGTCTGGAATCGTATTGAATGCGTTAGCAGCGACAATTCCTTGGCTTCTTGGCGGGGCCGCAGATCTGGCTCCGTCCACGAAGACTCGATTAATCTTTGAGGGAGCCGGGGATTTGACCGGCAGCAATCCATCAGGACGAAATATCCATTTCGGCGTTCGAGAGCATGCGATGGGTGCTATCGTGAATGGCCTGTCTTTGTCAAAAGTCCGCCCTTATGGCTCAGGATTTCTCATCTTTAGCGATTATGCCAGACCGGCTATCCGATTAAGTGCCTTAATGGAAATTCCCGTCGTGCATATCTTTACCCATGATTCCATTGGGGTAGGAGAAGATGGGCCGACACACCAGCCTATTGAACAAATCTCTTCGCTTCGGTCGATTCCCGGGTTAATGGTGTTTCGCCCTGGAGATGCCAACGAAATTGTTGAAGCGTGGAAGGTGATTATGGAATTGCGCCATGAACCAGTGATTATGATTCTCTCTCGGCAGGCGATTCCCACGTTGGATCGCATGAAATATGCGTCTGCGTCCGGCGTAGCCAAAGGCGCCTATGTGTTGGCGGACCCGTCGGACGGCTATCCCGAGGTGTTATTGCTTGGAACGGGAAGCGAAGTGCCATTGTGTGTGCAAGCTCATGACCAATTGGCGGTTGAAGGGATTAAAAGTCGGGTCGTCAGTATGCCTTCTTGGGAGTTATTCGAACAACAATCGGAAGACTATCGACGCTCGGTTATTCCCTCCGATGTTCCCGCGCGGGTATCGGTTGAGCAAGCGTCCGTCTTTGGATGGGGGAATTATGTAGGGACCGATGGTCGGTCAATTGGAATGAAATCATTTGGCGCCTCGGCTCCACTCAAGGAATTAGCCAAAAAATTTGGATTTACGGTTGAGCATATAGTGGCCGCAGCGAAGGAGCAGATCGCACGGCACCAACCTCACACCACCAGCTCTCAACGCTAACCCTTTTTTTTTAAGGAAACGTCATCATGAATCCACTCGTTCAACTTCGTGAGATGGGCCAAAGTCCCTGGTATGACTATATTCGTCGGGGTTTGATTACCTCTGGAGAACTCCAGGCATTAATTGAGAACGATGGTCTCATGGGCATGACCTCGAATCCCTCGATTTTTGAAAAAGCGATTGCCGGGAGTGCGGACTATGATGAGGCGATTGCACAGGTCGCGTCTCAGGTTACGAGCGTCAAACAGGTATATGAGGGAGTGGCCATTCAAGACATTCAGGATGCCGCCGACTTGATGCGGCCGGTCTATGATGTCTCGGACGGTCGTGATGGCTATGTGAGCTTGGAGGTCTCTCCGGACTTGGCTTTTGATACACAAGGCTCTATCGATGAAGCGGTCCGTTTGTGGCAAGCCGTGAGCCGGGATAATGTCATGATTAAAGTGCCTGGAACCCCGGAAGGGCTACCCGCCATCGAGGAGCTTCTGTCCCAAGGCATCAATATCAATGTGACCCTGTTATTCAGTGTGTTGATGTATGAGCAAGTGGCTTGGAGCTATATCCGTGGGTTGAAGCGGTTGGCGGCCCATGGGGGGGACTTGCATCGCGTCGCCTCGGTTGCCAGCTTTTTCGTAAGCCGGATTGATAGTCTGATTGATAAACAATTAGAGGCGAAAATCTCAAAAGAACTCCGTCCTGCCCAACGAGCGATGATGGAAGGTCTCCTGGGAAAGGTGGCTATTGCCAATGCCAAGTTGGCCTATCAAATCTTTCAGGAAATCTTTGCAAGTGCTGAATTTCAACTTCTCAAAGCAGAAGGTGCACGGGTTCAGCGGGTCCTTTGGGCCAGTACCGGCACCAAAAATCCCAAATACCCGGATACCTACTATGTCGATAATCTTATCGGTCCGGATACGGTGAACACGATGCCTGAAGCGACGTTTGCGGCTTTCCGCGACCATGGAACGGTGAAGAATACGATCCAGGAGGGCTTGGCCGAAGCCAAAGTCACCATGCAGCAGTTGGCCGAGGCCGGAATTTCGATGGAGGAGGTCACCGACACCCTTTTGAAGGATGGCGCACAATTATTTTTAGATGCCTTTGATCAATTAATGAGCGTGATTAACGGGAAGCGGGCGAAAATCTTAGGAGAGAAGGCGGATCGGGTCACTTAATTCGGTTGGCCCTCTGCAGCCGAAGATTGACGAGGATTTAAAAGAATTTCAACACAACAATCTGGTCCGCCGTTTGTGGAGCAAAGATCCAAGCCTCGGGCATCACGATTCCGCTCATCATGAGAATATTCCGAATGCGCTGGGATGGTTGCGAATCACGGAACTCCAACTTCTCTCTATACCCCGATTGCTGTCTTTGGCAAAAAAAATCAAGGAAGCGGGGTTTAAGCATGTTCTGGTCCTGGGCATGGGGAAAGCAGCTTGTGCCCGGTATTCAGCCGGATGACTTTTGGCTTGGTTCCCGGATATTCCGAATTACATGCGTTGGATAGTACGATGCCCTCACAGGTGCGGGCATTCGAACATCGGGTCGAATTGTCCACCACCTTGTGTATGGTGACCAGTACATCGGGATCCATGACCGAACCACTCGTGTTTTAGAAATATTTCTTTGAGCGTATGCGGCAGGTTGTTGAGGAAAAGGCGGGGGATCATTTTGTGGCCATTACCGATCCTGGGTCGTTGCTGGAGCTATTGGCCAAAGAGTTGCGATTTCGGCATATTCTTCCGGGGGTTCCAGAAATTGGTGGCCGGTATTCGGTCTTGTCTAACTTTGGCCTGGTTCCTGCGGCCTTGATCGGCGTGAATATTGAGCATTTCTTGTTTCGGGCGGAACGCATGCGTCATTCCTGTGAGGCAAGTGTGCCCCCCCAGGATAATCCTGGTGTGATTCTCGGGACGGTTCTGGGCTTGTGTGCCAAGGCTGGAAAGGACAAACTTACCATTGTGACCTCGCCGGCATTATGGGATCTTGGTGCGTGGTTAGAACAATTGGTGGCTGAAAGCACGGGGAAAGAAGGAAAGGGAATTATTCCAGTTGATGGGGATTCCTTGGGGCACCTGAGGTGTATTGCCAAGACCGGGTCTTTGCCTACATCCGATATGAACAAGGCGTTGATGCCACCCAGGAAGCCAAGATGAGGGCATTTGAACAAGCCGGTCATCCGGTGATTCGCATCAACGTCGCCGACCTGATTAATTTTGATGAGCAATTTTTCCTATGGGAAATGGCGACGGCGGTGGCCGTAGCTCTGCTAGAGATTAATGCGTTCGATCAGCCAAACGTCCAGGAAAGTAAGGATTACACGAGGAAATATTTGGAAGCTTTTACCCGGAACGGCACCTTGCCCGATTCCACCCCCTTATTCAGCGAAGGCAATGTCACAGTCTATACCGATGAACAGCATGCTTCTGTCCTTAAGGGCAATGCTTCATAGGAAACTGTGCTTGGGGCGCATCTCGCTCGTATCCAATCAGGTGATTATTTCGCCATCAATGCCTACGTGGAACATACCGATGCCGTTCCTGCAATTTTTCAACGCATGCGCACCAACATTCGTGAGACCAAACAGGTCGCGACCACATTAGGATATGGAAAAATTTAAGGGACGGTCTGGACTAAATTTTTCGCCAATGATGCCCGCCTGCATGAATGAGTCGATCGGCTTCGACTGGTCCCCAGCTCCCGGCAGGATACTCGGGCAACCACTTGGTTTCGTATGCATTCCACCCTTCGAGGATATCCGTGACCCATTTCCACGAAGCCTCAACGGCATCCCGCCTCATGAATAAAGATGTATCCCCAGCCATGACATCCAACAGCAATCGCTCGTAGGCTTCCGGAGAGGGTGCCTTAAAGGCATCACCGTAGTGAAAGTCCATATCAACGGGATGAGTTTGGGCTTTGGTTCCTGGCACTTTTGAGATAATGCGAAGGGCCATGCCCTCTTCGGGTTGAATGCGAAGCGTGAGCAGATTCGGAGCCTGGGGAATTTGCGGATTGGCATTAAATAAAATCTGGGGAATGTCCTTGAATTGGACGGCGATTTCGCTGGCGCGTGTCGGCATGGCTTTTCCCGTGCGAATATAGAATGGCACTCCGGCCCAGCGCCAGTTTTCCACAAAGACTTTTAAGGCCACATAGGTTTCCGTGGTGGAGTCAGGTTGGACTCCCTCCTCTCGTCGATAGCCTGGTACTTCATGGCCCTTGATGTTTCCGTGGGCATATTGGGCGCGAACGGTCATCTTTTCGACGTCTTGTCCTCGAATTGGTCGTAGTCCGCGTAACACATCCATTCGAGCGTTTCGAACCACATCGGGATCGAGTGAGTAGGGGGGCTCCATTGCAATCAAGCAGAGCAGTTGCAAAATGTGATTTTGCACCATGTCTCGAAGCGCTCCTGCTCCCTCGTAATAGGTGGCTCGTGTGCCGAGGGTGACTGCTTCACTGACGGTCAATTGCACGTGGTCGATGTATCTATGGTTCCATAGTGGTTCAAAGATGGAATTGGCAAACCGCATGACCATAATATTCTGGACGGTCTCTTTTCCCAGGTAATGATCGATGCGATAAATTTGGGATTCATCGAAGACATTCCCGATGGCCGTATTAATGGCACGGGCAGAAGACAAGTCATGTCCAATCGGTTTTTCCACAATGACCCTGGAATACGTGTCCGCCTGGTCAGGGACAGCGACTAACCCGGCCTTCTGAAGACCCTCGCATGCGGGAGCAAAGGAGGTTGGGGGAATAGCTAAATAAAAGATGCGATTGCCTGGTAGTTTGAACGGTGATTCAATCTCCTTCAGTCGGTCTCGAATTGTTCCATAATAGTCGGAGGCGGCAATATCTCCTGCACAATAAAACAAGCGACTTTGGAAATTTTTCCACTTGTCGGGTTCAAGCGTTTGCCGGGAAAATTGTTCAATGCCCTCACGGGCAATTCCTCGAAAAACATCATCCGATAAAGGTTTCCGGCCTAACCCCAGTACGGCGAAATTGTCCGGTAACAAGCCGTCCAGGAGAAGGTTGTAGAGGGCCGGCAGCAGTTTGCGTTTGGTCAGATCGCCCGAGGCACCGAAGATGACAATCGTGCAGGATGGAGTCGATGCGGTTCGGGTAGCAGTGACGGGTGTGTCGGTATTAGGAGAAGGTTCAATCGGTGACATGTTGACCTCGCAAGAATCCGGTTATTGTCGGACGCTTTGTCCCCCCAAAAGCCTTTCGCAGTGCTGCTACCATTTTTTCCGCGAAGGAGGTGTTCTGCCTGGAGCGAAATCTCGTGAATAACGCGGTTGTCAGAGTCGGAACTGGTACGTCCTTTTCAATGGCATCCATAACCATCTACCGTCCCTCGCCGGAATCCTGAACGTAGCCTTGTAATTGTTCCAACTTCGGATCCTGTTTAAGCGCACCGGCGGCAAGTTCAAGTAGCCATGACCTGACCACACTGCCAGGCATCCAGAGATCCGCGATTGTGGCGAGATTCAGGTTATATTCACTCTTGGACATGAGCTCGAAGCCTTCCGCATATCCCTGCATCATACTATATTCAATGCCATTGTGAACCATCTTGACGTAATGTCCCGCGCCATGGTCCCCCACATGGGCCCATCCCTTTTCCGGAGCCAAGGTTGTGAGGATGGGGGCCAATCGTTTGACGGGTTCCTGTTTTCCACCGACCATCAAGCAATAGCTGATTTGCAATCCCCAAATACCACCGCTGGTTCCGGCATCAATATAATGGATGCCACGGGGGTGAAGGTCGGCAGCCCCGCGAACGTCATCATGAAATTTCGTATTGCCTCCATCGATGATGATATCGTTGGCCTCCAGAATCTTTGCGAGATATTATACGGTCTCTTCGGTGGGTTGCCCTGAGGGGACCATGACCCATACGACTCACGATTTGGGTAATTTGGTGATCAAATCTTCCAATGACGAAGCCGCAGCCGCCCCTTTTATTTCGGCTTCGGTGATCGGGGCGGCCGACCGGTCGTAGGCAACGACCCGATGTCCTCCTTGGCTCAACCGAGTTACCATGTTCATCCCCATTTTGCCAAGGCCAATAAAACCGATATCCATGTGCAATCTTCCTGTAAACCCGAGTGGTTCCTCCTTCAATTGTCAATGAGTCTGGCACGAGGGCCATGATGACGGGCGATCGCGCCTCACGACGGTGTGGGCGGCACGTTTTGTATTGAGAGCCAGATCAAGGTTGCAGGCGGCCGTAATAAGAGCAAGATGCGTAAAGGCCTGGGGGAAATTTCCTAACTGTTCACCCGAGTGAGAGACTTCCTCGGCATATAATCGAAGGTGATTAGCATAGCTTAACATTTTTTCAAAGATTAGTCGTGCTTCTGTCAATCGACCGGCTTTAGTCAGGGCTTCGACTAACCAAAAGGTACACATGCTGAAGGTGCCTTCCTCGCTGTCCATGCCATCCGGAGGCGGCCTTGCCGTTTTCATAACGGTACACGAGGCTCCCTAATGACAGTTGCTCAAGGGTGCGGTCAATCGTCGAGAGCATGCGAAGATCTGTGAGAGACACGAAGAACACGAGAGGCATGATCAGGTTGGCAGCATCGAACGCTTCGCTGTCGTAGGATTGGACAAAGGCACCAATGTCGGCATTCCAACCCCGTTCCATAATTTCCCGGTAGATCGGGTCGCGTTCCTCCATCCATCGAGCTCTGTTGCCTGGAAATCCTCGTTTGTCGGCTAAACGAATGCCACGGTCTAAGGCGACCCAACACATCCCTTTGGAATAAACAAAATGGCGACGTCCTCCCCTGACCTCCCATATGCCTTCATCAGGTTGCTCCCAATTGTCGCTGACAAAATCCAAGAGACGACAGAGATTTACCCAGAGATCATAGGAAATGGACGCGCCATGTTTTATTGTAGAGGTAGACGGCGTCCATCAGTGCACCGTACATATCCATTTGGAGTTGGGAGGCCGCGCCATTGCCGATGCGCACGGGGCGGGAACTGCGGTGGCCATCCAGATGGGGCAGTTCTTCTTCCGTCAGATCGCGGCGACCGTCTATGCCGTACATCAATTGAATGGATCCTTCCGGATTCAGTTCGCAGCAACGGGCATTGAGCCAATCCATAAAGCGGCTGGCTTTCACCGTAAAGCCCAGGCGTAATAGTCCATAAATAGAAAAGGCCGCATCCCGAATCCAGGTATAGCGATAGTCCCAATTGCGGGGACCGCCGATATTTTCGGGGAGACTGGTTGTGGGAGCGGTCACAATGGCCCCTGTGGGAGCATAGGTCAGGAGTTTGAGGGCTAAGGAGGATCAGTGAACGACCTCCCGCCATCGCCCATCGTATTGGCATTGTGCCAGCCAGCGCTGCCAGAAGGCTGACGTATTGCGAAAAGCTTCGTCGCCGGATTCAGGGGTGGATAACAGTTGGTCGCCGTTTTTGACTTCCAGGCATTCCAAGAAAAATGTGAGACTTTCACCCTGATGGAGTGTGAATTCTTGATACGCAAAGTTTTCCCGCGTATGAAGGGGAATAGGACTAACCAATCCCACTGATTGATCGCCAGCTTGAAAGATGATTCCTTTCGGTCTGGTCTCGATGACGTGTGAATCTCGGCCAAAGTTAAATGCTGGCGCTCATTCAAGTCGAAATCTGACGGTCCCCCTGACAACTGAGAGCATTCTTATAATCTGGTGCCGACGAGGCCGGTATCCGGCTTCGTCAGATTCGATAGGCATGAAGTCGGTGAGTTCGCCGACGCCATCATGCTGCAGAAACCGGGTCAGCAGACTATTGGTTTCCGGCAGGTACATTTGTCGGGTATTGCCATTTTTGACGGGGGCAATCTTGAAATACCCTCTCACCTTATGGTCCAGAATGGCTCCAAATAGGCTGGGGGAGTCAAACCGTTGCAGACAACACCAATAATGGATTCATCGATACCGACAAGAGCGATAGTATGCAGGTCCCCGATAATGCCGTCATCGCCGATGTTTTTATAGCTCACGGATGGTTCTCATCGGAATATTTATCGCTATACTAAGAAATACAAAAGCCAATATACTCAAAATAGAACAATAAGCACTACATATTGCGATAAATTTATAGATAAGCTTCAATATCTAGTGTAGTGTCCAAGAATTAACTGGACAGTTGTTTCTTCTCCTTCCGGTGGTGGGGTGGCGTACAACCGGGCTGGATCTGTTCGAGTGTTTGACGGCAGCGAGCGAGCTTTTGCTGAATGGATTCGACCGTAGCCGTCCAGACGAAGGGTCTGGGATTTTCATTCCACGCCACCAGGAACTCGGTAATCGCGTGTTGCAAATCTTCCACACTGCAGAAGGAGCCACGGCGCATTCGTTTGGAGGTCAGCTCTCCAAACCAGCGCTCGATGAGATTGAGCCAGCTGGAACTGGTCGGCACGAAGTGAGGGAGGAAGCGGGGATGTCGTGTGAGCCAGGCTTGCACCTTGGGATGCGTGTGAGTGCCGTAGTTGTCCATCACCAAGTGCAACGGCGTGTCTCCCGGAAACTCCTGGTCCAGGCGACGCAGGAATTTCAAAAACTCCTGATGCCGATGCCGCTCGTAGCACTGGCCGATGACCCGGCCCTGCAAGACTTCCAGGGCGGCAAACAGGGTCGTCGTGCCATGGCGCTTGTAGTCGTGCGTCATCGTGCCGCAGCGCCCCTTCTTCAACGGCAGGCCCGGTTGCGTGCGATCCAAGGCTTGAATCTGGCTTTTTTCATCCACGCAGAGCACCATGGCCTGCTGTGGCGGATTCAGATACAGGCCGACCACATCGGTCAGCTTCTCCAGAAACCTGGGGTCGCGCGACAGCTTGAAACTCTTGACCCGGTGCGGCTTGAGGTGGTGACTGCGCCAGATGTTGTTGACCGTGGACTTGCTCACGCCTTGGCTCTCCGCCATGAGTCGGCAACTCCAGTGCGTCATCCCCTTCGGCTTGGTTTGGAGGGTCGCGTCCACGATGGCTTTGATCTTTTTCGTTCCATAGGTGGGCTTGCGCCCGCGACCGGGCGCGACCTCCCACAGACTCTTCAGGCCATGCTCAGCGAACCGAGTACGCCACAAGATCACTGTCTTCCGATTGGTCTCCCACCGCCTGGCGATCGCACGGGTCGGATTGGCCGCTCGCGGCCGCCAGAACGATTCGACCTCGCAGCACCACTTGTTGTGGTGTGCCATGCGCCGCTAGCCACTGCTGAATCTGTTCTCGGTCGCGGGCGCTCAACGTCAGGGCGGGGAGCGTTCGGGGGCATGATTCATGCTACCTGAATCTCCGTTATATGTCCATCTATTTGTTGGACACTACACTAGATATGATTTAAATTAAGGACAAAATCAAAAATTATGGGCTTCAATCAGCAGCGCATCTGCCGAGTATTTCTTCCCGTGATCACAATCCGAAAAGGCGTAAAAGTTTCGGTGAGGGGTAAACATGAAAAATCAAGAAGTAACCAGTGTTACACGTGGATATCAATGAGTCGTGTTGAGCGATCCATGTGGGTTGGTGGTTCTTCAGACTGTTGCTCAAGGTTCTGCTGTTGTTGTTTTCTGTTGCGGCTATAAAAGCTTCCTTTCTGGCCCACATCTCCATCCTCGACTGTTGAGGTGGATTGAATGGGATGGAGGGCTGGCGGGGGTGAATTAGTGATTTCCATAGTGCACCTTTACATTTGTGGGTGATTATGGTGGCTTGTGAGGCGTTTCCCTCTCTTGCTACTACTTATCGTCAAAATGTTCTCAATCTTAAATACAAGTGTAGAAAGACATCGCCAGTGCGCCAGGAGGGCATCATTTATGGTCTTGCGCATGCTTTTTCTTACGCTCCGCGTATCCAAGGTGCTTTAGCCTAGGCAGGAGAAATCAAATGCCAGAATGAGCTTGTCCTATTTTCTAATTGATGACAAGAAGTTGGTATGGCCGTATAATCGATAGAAATGACGCCTCAAACTTCCCTGTCTTCGACGGGTCTTGATCTCTCGCGTTTGTCCTCTACTATCCGCAAATATCTTCCGTTCACTGCCGAACTTGAGCAATGCGTTCCGTTGGCGGGCGATGCTTCGAACCGTCGTTATTATCGTTTGCACCTTTCCATGGCTCCAGTTTCTTCTGTGATTCTGATGCAGTTAGCCGATCCGGAAGGGTTTAAAGTCTCTGAGGAGGCTGTGAGTGGAGCCGGGGGAGAAGTCACCGATTTGCCGTTCACGAATATTTTGAAACATTTGCAGAAGAATGGCGTTCAGGTTCCCGTGTTATATTTTTACGATGAATCCTGCGGCCTGCTCTATCTCGAGGATTTTGGTGACGTGACGTTGGCCCAAGCCTGGCAAAAGTCTTCTCCCGGTACGAGGGAGGATCTATATTGCCAGGCAGTTGATCAACTCGTTCAGCTTCATCTCCAGGCCTCACATCCTTCTGCTATTCCCTGTGTGGCCTTTAAACGGTCCTTTGATGTGCCCTTGTATCTCTGGGAGTTTGACCATTTTTTGGAATATGGCATTGCGGCGAGAAACCGGCCTATGTGTGTCGACGATTATGTGCCCGTTCGAGAAGAATTTAAGAAAATTGCTGAATGGTTGGCCGCGCAACCGCAGGTATTTACCCATCGTGATTACCATTCCCGTAACTTGATGGTGAATGGGGAACGTCTGGGCGTCATTGATTTCCAGGATGCATTGATGGGTCCTGTGACATATGATCTGGCCTCCCTCCTGAGGGATTCTTACATCTCTCTCGACGAGGGGCTAATTGATCGCCTTATTGCTCGTTACATAGAAGGAATGTGGCAGAATCTATCATTGTCGCAACAATCGGCTATGCTATTACATGACCCGGTGGCGTTTCGTCGGCTGTTTGACTTTACGAGTATTCAACGCAATCTGAAGGCTGCAGGGCGGTTTGTGTATATTGATCGGGTGAAAGGGAATTCAAGCTTTTTGGCCTCAATTCCTCAGACATTAAAGAATGTTCGTGCCAATTTAGATAAATATCCCCAACTCCACCGATTGCTCACTCACCTCTCTCCGTATATTCCTGAATGGCGCTAGCTTCTTGCTTATGAAGGCCATGATTTTGGCCGCGGGTCTGGGCACTCGTCTTCGGCCCTTGACCAACACGATTCCCAAACCTCTATTGCCGGTTGGAGGGATGCCGCTCATTATCTGGAATTTGTTGTTGTTGCGAGCATGTGGAATTCGTGACGTCATCATCAATTTGCATTATTTGGGGCATTTGATCGAAGAGACGATTGGTGATGGATCAGGTTGGGATATGCAGGTGAGGTATTCCCATGAACCAACCCTGTTAGGAACGGGTGGTGGATTAAAAGCGGCTGAGTGGTTTTTTGAGCAACACCCGTTTTTGGTTATTAATGGTGATACGTTGATCGATTTGGATGTGAAAACATTGGTAGAGTTTCACCAGACTCATGGTGGTGTGGCCACCTTGGTGCTTCGCGATGATCCGCGAGCGGCCCAATGGGGAGCGGTTGAATCGGACGCACAAAATCGCATTTTCAGAATAAATGGTCGAGGAATGAGCCAAACCGAATTGACGGGCCCTCTGGTTGAACGAATGTTTGCAGGGGTCCATATTCTCCATCCATCTATTCTCCACGATGCTCCTTCGGATAGACCGTTTTCCATCATCGACTCCTATACGAATGAGCTTGCAGGGGGGGGCAAATTATTTGGATTTCTTCATGCCTCCTATTGGTCTGATATCGGAACGATGGCCCGTTATGCTCAGGCGCAAGCCGATGCGGAGTCCGGAGTGATTTTCCCTAAGACTTAGGGAGGTCCTTCTGATAGGTTGTCCAGCATTTCCCTCAATGGATTGAGTTGTCTGGCGTATGCTGCGAGTATATTGGTTGGAAATCGGCGCCAAAAATCGCAGCTCTTTTGACGGGTTGACGTCCAGAGAAGCTTGCCAAAAGATATGGAAATCGGGTTTATTATCTAAATATTCCCTGTGTTCTTCCCATTCCTTGCGTTAGGGTGAAGGTAATCGTGGCCACTTTTGATCAACTCCATCACCTGCTAGAAAAGTCCTTGCGGGATTTTCAATCTGAATCGAGTGATCTTTCCGATACGCAAGAACAGAAACTCACTCAGGCCCTTCACCGATTGACGGGGCGACTCACCAAAATTCTTTCGACAAATTCCGAACCATCTTCTAACGCCGATTTGCTTTCGGTTTGTGATCAGACGGTTTCGCTGAGGGCTCCCATTTTTCTACCGGAGCCATCTCAGATCCATTTCGTGACTTCGTGTGATGGTGTGGTCCTTATGGCCAATGAGGTGGTGGGGGATGCCCTGGGGATAGATTTGGCTGAAATAGGGCAGATTTCTATTGCCGATTATGTTGCTCTTGAGGAATGGAAGATTCTTCAAAGCCATATTTGTGCGCATGATGCTATTCCCAAACTGTTGAATAGGAGGTTGACGATTCTCCCAACGGGGAAACCCTCGCGAACGGTTCCATGTGTGGTAACGCCTATGTTCGATCAGTCGCAGAAGGTGAATGCGTGGCATTGGGGATTGACTCTGGAAGGGGAGCACTCTTCCTCTCAGCCTTTTATCCAATTGATGCAGAGTCTCGAATCGCAACTATATGCCGGCCAGAGTATGGATGTGTGTCTGACGCAGATTTGTGATGGCCTTGTGCGGGCCTTTGGTTTTCCTTTTGTGTGGGTAGCCACTGTGCGAAAGGGATGTTTGGCTCAGTTACGCGCGTATTCGATGGCTGAGGTTTTTGATTGGGAGTCACACGGGGTTCCGTGGTGGAACGTGGTTTCGCAGCAAGATGAGTTGATTCAGGCCTGCGAGAATTCTGAGATATCACTTCTTTCTCCGTGTTGTCCTCCCACAACTGCCATGGCATGGTTTCCTCCAGGTTTCCAGGTTCATCAAACTTGGGGTGTTCCCCTGTCTTTTCAAGAACATTGTTGCGGTCTGCTGGTGGTATGTTCTGGAGGTCCACAGGCGGTTGATCCGACGGTAGTTGGATGGTTACAAGCATTAGGTTATGAGATTGAACGGTTGATGGCGCGTGGAATCCAATTGGATCAATTGCGATTGCAAAGTGTGGCTATGAGTTCAGTATTTGATCCAGTCTGTGTGACGGACACGCAGGGTCGGTTGGAATGGGTGAATGAATCCTATGCCGCCTTGCATGGCTCCTCGACTCAATCGATGCTGGGTTTTCCGTTGAATTCGTTCCCTCATGAGGAACTGCAAGTCAGGAAGTCTCTGTCGGATTCCTCTACCCAAGAATTCAGTTGCGTGAAGACCGAGGTGATGCAAAGGGGAAACAATGGCCAATCTCTGGTTTTTGAACAAGTGGTTACTCCTTTGCTCAATGAACAGGGCCACCCCACCCGTTTTGTGGTGATTTTGCATGATGTGACTGCCCGGAAGGCACAAGAATTGATGATGAAGCATCAGGCCTATTATGATCCGTTAACGGATCTCCCGAATCGAATTATGTTTGAAGACCGCCTGGAACAGGCATTGGCGCAAGCTAGGCGGAATGGGACCTTGCTGGCGTTATTTTTTTTGGATCTCGATAATTTCAAAACCATCAATGATTATCATGGTCATCAAACTGGAGATCGCGTCTTGCGCATCGTCGCGGAGCGGCTGGCTACTTGTGTGCGATCGACCGATACCGTCGCGCGTTTGTGCGGGGATGAATTTACTGTGATTCTTCAAGGGCTTGAACATGTTCAGGATATTCGTCAGGTGGCGCTGAAAATTTTAGAATGCCTTATTCCACCCATTCGATTAGGAAAAGAAAAAATTCCTATTCAAATTAGTATTGGAATTTCGGTCTACCCCAAGGATTCCACGGATCCCCATCGATTGTTAGAAATTGCCGACCAAGCGATGTATCGGGCTAAAGAATGTGGTGGGCAATGCTGGAATTTCGCCACTTCCGAATGGAACGATGAATAATCTTTGTCACTCGATTCTCTCCTCCTGCATTCACCTCGAGGACTTCAAGGGCCATTCCAGAAAGTATTTTTCCTGTATTTCAGTAAGATAGCCTCCAAAAATGGGGATTCCGTCCATCCTTCTCACTAACCGACTGTGTCTCTGACGGCTTCTTCAAAAATTCATTGATCCCGTGCATGCTTATCCCGCCTAGGCATTTCCCAAGTCTGTGTGTCCTTAAAACGCGTTGAGGAAAAGCCACGATTGTTGAGTAAATGCTGCTTCAGTTATGCCACTCATCTCTTCTTGGTGTGCTGATTCATTCTCAACTCCTGCTTTAATACTCTCCTGAATCCTGTGCCATATTGTCAGAAGGGCTTTGGGGGTGGATCTTGCCCGAGCCATGGCGTGAAATCTCTAACTCTGCAGTACACCTATGGAATTTGAGATACTTGGTGCGCCAGCTTTTTCTTTGACTGTTCGAAATTGATGGGGGTTTTGTGACCGAAACGTCTCGACGAGGAGGGCCTATCCTATCGGCATGGTCCCTTGGCCTTGTTTTTGCAATTTTATTGTAGTGGACGACCTTCTAGAGGTATTTCGTGGTTTGTCCGTTGTAGCCGTTGAACAAGGAGTTCGAAATATGACTGTACATTCATCGACCCGCAGAATCTATGTTTGGGGAATTGTGATCCTGATGATGTTGCTGGCCACAGGGTGTGGACATCGGTCTTCACATGGAGTTCATAAATATGGCAAAAAAACTGGCGCGCCGGCCGCAGTGGCCGCACCGGGAGATTTTGCAACGGGAACTTCAGAGCAAGCATTAAACAAAGAGCCCTCCGCTGGGGAGGGGTATTTCCCGGAACGGGCAGGGACATTCTCCGATCTGCTTGCGGAAGATCCCTTGATTGGAGAGGATAATTCATTTGGGTCTGGTCTCACGCCTTCTGATTCTCCCAATGATTATTGGGAGAATCGAAATCGTGCGGAACAATTGACGTCACAAAGCGGTTTGCGGGATGTGCATTTTGAATTTGATAGCTTCCAACTTAATGAACAAGCCAAGGCGACATTAGTTGACAACGCGGAGTGGCTCAAAGCTCATCCACATGCGGAGATTACCATTGAAGGACATTGCGATGATCGGGGGACGGCTTCGTATAACCATGTCTTAGGTGAAAAGCGTGCCATTCGCACCAAAACCTACCTCACGAGTTTGGGAGTCCCAACTGAGCGACTTCATGTAATGTCATTCGGAAAGGAGAATCCGGCCTGTTGGGATTCGACCGAACCGTGTTTTCAGAAGAATCGGCGTGCCCATCTTGTCCTGGATATCAGTGTGGCCTCGAACCCGATGCCCTATGTTGCTAACCGCCGGGATTGGTAGAAGTCCCTTGCTGGCTATGGACCGTTTATGGGCTCTGATGAGGATAAGGAAGACGTTATGATAAGCCCTTATTCGATTTCGTATCGTTGGAGTGTTCGGTTTGTCATTCTGGGGTTGAACGTGATCTTGGCAGGGTGTATGGCCCAGCAGGCGGATGTGGTACGAATCAAACGGGATTTGGACGCCAAGATCGGCCAGCTGGATAAGAGTAAAACATCACTCCAGCAAGCCGTGAGTGAAGCGAATACGGCATTGGAGAAAGCAAATACCCTTATTGCCAAACAGCGGATTGAGATTCAGGAGTTACTGCATGCTCGTGCCGAAGTGATGGAACAAGTTGCCACCTTAAAGGAGACGGACCTCTCCCAAGTTCGGGGGGGGCTTGAAAGCAATCAGAACCAAGTCAGCGAAATAACAAAAAAAATGGCGCGATATGACGCCGATATGAAGGAAGTCAGAACCCAGCTTCAACAATCTGAGCCTTTGGTGTATCAACTTCGAGATCGTTTAGCAGGGGAAGAGAAAATCCTGACAGAGCAAGGCGGTAAGTTAGGTGAATTTCGGACTTCGTTAGTGGATTACCAACAGGTGCTAGGCTCTCTTCGCCAACAAGTTACCCAACAAGAACAGCACGTCGGGGAGTTACGCAGACAGATTGAACTCAAGGCCCAACAACATGATGCCCAGGCGCAACAAGTCCAGGCGAATTTTGAAGAGGTTCGGCGAAGCATACAGTCGGTGGTAGGGACGTTAGAAAAAGTCAGTGTCACATTCGGGGGGCGATTGGATGAACATGAACAAAAACTCTCCCGTGTGGCTGGTCAACACCGTGGTCCCCTTTCCTCCAATGCTCCCATTCCCGATATTCGTGATCCATCGGCGCGGTCAGCAGCGATGGATGGGACACAATCCCTAAAGGAAAGTCCTCGCCAGGTTGTGACCGGGTCGGTTGCCGCATATGTTCCATCATCCCAACTATCCAGGACGTTGCCGGTTCCGGGAGGAACTTCAGAAACGGTTTCCTCCGGTCACGTCGATATGCGAAACGATCAGGCGTTATATGACCGGGCGATGGCATTTCTGTATCAGGGAAACTTTGTCGAGGCATCCACTGGGTTTTCGACTTTTTTGCGGACATTTGCAGACTCTCCTTTGGCCTCAAATGCACAATATTGGTTGGGTGAATGTTATTACGGTGAAAGACGGTTTCAAGAAGCCATTGATGAATTTGAACGAGTCTTTGCCTTTTATCCTTCCAGTAATAAAGTACCGGCATCTCTACTCAAAATTGCCTATTCGCATATCGAATTACGCGAACTACCAATGGCTCGGTCGGTTTTTCAACAACTTGTACGGACCCATCCTCAAAGCCCAGAAGCCGGGAAAGCGTACGGTCGTCTTCAAGAAGTGAACGCCTTTCTCGATAACCCTTCTTAGGCTCCCAATCTCCCATGTGTCGTTTTTCTTGTCGTTGGCTCCTGGGGTCTAATCTGGGTTTGTCACCTGTTCCAACGAACCTCGGTGTTTTTTCTGGGGGAAGGAGTCTCTCTGCATGGTTCCTTCCAAATAGACCGGCAAGTCGTTGCTTGGAATCCACTTGAAGATGAAATGAGGCAGAAGGCGGGAACCGAGAGGTGGGTGGCGAAAGATTGACGCTCGTTCCCGAGGATCGTCAGGCCCTTCATTGTTTATCGGGCATGCATCTCATGCATCTTAAAGACGGAAGGAGTGAGGGAGTATTCTTTCGGATGGATATCCGCTAACTACCGGCGGGGTTGACGGAGAGGGAGGTCGGAATAATCAGGGGAAGGCGCCGGAATGAAAGCATAAATATGCCGGATTAGGGGAGGGAAATGGGATGCTGGAAGGAAGCGCCAACAGATCGGTGGAATTTCAAAGCTTAGATAAACGAATGCCTTGGTGGGCGGGAATTTCCGGGATCAGTGTGAAAGGACGGTAAACTGTTCGCCAGGATTCTCCGCGTTGCTCGATGAGGGATTCGTGAATGGGACCTAACCATTGATCGGCTTTTCGAAGGTACTCGATTTTATCTGGATTAATTCCCATAATCCGGCAACAGGTAGCATCGACGGCCGGAAGATTTTTCCCCATGACCAG
The DNA here is from genome assembly GCA_963801755.1 of uncultured Nitrospirales bacterium. Taxonomy (GTDB): domain Bacteria; phylum Nitrospirota; class Nitrospiria; order Nitrospirales; family UBA8639; genus Nitrospira_E. Next base: position 176,996 of record CAWDGE010000002.1, read on the forward strand.
GACTCCGGCTTGAACGGGAGTGCCCATAATCGGACCATCCCCCTCCATCCCGGTAATGCCGTCGACAATGGCAAAATGAGGCTTGAGAGTCGCATTGATATCCAAAATGGATTGTGGGATTCCCGCCTGGTGTAACACATTCTTTGGCCATCCATAATAGTTTCCGGGCATCACGCCAAAAAAGTTTTTCATGGACAGGGTGGCCCCAGCCCAATGATGCGTTTTCATCTTGGCTAGCGAGACTACCCAATCGACTTCCTGGACTACTCGAGGAAAGGTCAATGTGGCCAGCGAGGTCTGACCTCCCAGGTTTGGCATGACAACCCCTTCCATCGTATTCAGGTCCTGAAAGGGGATGCGATCTTCGTACAGCACATCTGCCAAGCCGGATTCTTCCAAGACTAAAAGAGTATCGTGGCGATGCCCCGGCCCTTCGGCCACGACCACAGAAGCCGCACCCAGGGAAAGAAATGCCTCGACGGCTCCTCGAACGAGCAGAGGATGGGTATTGATATGCGATAATGATTGATGTGGCTCAACCAAATTAGGTTTTAACAGAATGCGTTTTCCCTTGATCTCTAATGGGGTGACTCCCAATTCTTGGAGTCCTTGACGAATGAGTATTGCAAAATCAGTCTCGTACGTTCTTGCTTGGCCAATGAAGGTTTGAGCAGTCAAACGGGGACCGGTCAACCAATGAAGCAGGGAGAACCCAGAGACAGCTAATCCCCCTCCGACCAAACAAGCCTGCAGTAATTGTCTTCTCGTGAGCTTGACTTGATCTATATGCGTGAGAGGGGTGGACATGGAAGGCGTCTTTTTCTCCTTATTGGTGGTGGGCGAACCAAGCGGGTGATTGTGGTAGTGAAGATGTGAATACTGAGTTCAGTCCTTGTTGCGCTTTCGCACCACACAAGAGCAATGCCAGAGAGGGAAGGGCATAGGATCCGTATCGCTCTTGACGTTGAATGCACGCTGAAACCAATTCCTCGGTGTTCGTGGGTTTCAAGCCCCATGCACCGAGGCCCAGAAGGGCCCAGCCCAGTGAAATTGGAGTCCGGAGTTGAGGAAGCTCGTGTGAGAGATACTGGAGGCTTCGTTTTATTTCGTGCATAGCGACGTTGTCAGCCAAAGCCTGCAAGGCAATAGCCGTACACTCTGGGAGAGGAGGTAACTCCCGGTTAAAGACCGTGGTACTTCCGTAATTCCAGCCACCGCTGGGCAATTGACGATTGAGAAGCATCTGTTGTCCGGCTATGACACGAGGGTGAATACCCAACCCCACCTTGTGTAACGCCAGGATGGCGAGGGCAGTGGGCACGACCCAGCTATGGGTATCAGCAATCCATGGCCAGCCCAGGATGGCAGTGTCGTGGCCAATAATTAAAGGATCCGGGTTTGAGAAATGATTTCCCGTAAACCCTATCAGATAGTCGACAGCACGTGATTGCGCTTCTTGATCCTGGGGATTGCCTTCCCAAGCGAAGATGGCGAGAGGTGTCGGCCAAGATGATTCTGGATGTGAGGGAGAGATGCTCACGCGTCCGTCCTTCGCCTGTTGGGAAGTTAAATACGCCCTTCCCCGATTACAGCTTTCTTGATCAAAGGCATAGGAAGACAGTGCGATAATAGCCCATGCGGTTGCATCCGGCCTGGCCTCTTCCCCAGAGTGATATGGAAACCCACCGTTTGGGAGTTGAGCAGATCGCAACAGTTCCAGAAAAGGAAGAAATCGTTCTTGAGTCATTGAGGAGAATTTGAAACCAAAGCCTGTTAAAAAAAATGGTCTCTTATGTTGTTCGGTTTAAAGCAGGAGAACCTTGAAAATTTCAGATCACGCTTTAGTCATCCCCGCATCCTGCCCCCCATTTTCCCAGCCGGTAGTTAGCGGGTATGCATCCGAAAAACCTCAAAGATGGATTTCCAAAAAAATGTCGGCATGACCCCGAAGGGAGTAAGTAATGGTAGCTCGTCGGTCGGGTGAACAAGGCGTAACTTGACCGACGTGGTTACATTGCGCCTCACGTTTTTGAAAGCTAGGTGAGATTAGCAATGCGTTACCCAATAATATGTTTATTCAGAGGGATTCCGGTGCAAGTGTGGCGAATGAACGGGGAAAAGGGGGGAATCGGCGCGGCGGCATGAAAATGGGAGAGAACCAAGATTCCCCCGTCCCGCAGAATGTAACGGGTCACGGCGGCTTGAACTCCGGCGCACTGAACAGGCAGCCGTCCCAAATATTTTCGAACTCCGTGCTTATCGAAATAAGGCAACTCGTTACCTCTGGAACAATCGGATTAAGCTTACGGGTGCGATTCTGACATTCCTGAAGGACTTTTAACGAACGTTATCTCATGTTCGGTGGCGACAAATACTCCGTCAGCCTGGATTTCCTTTCCTGTAACAACTTTTCGCGTCACGTAAATGGTGCAGCAGGCAGTCAAGATTCCACCGAATACATCGATCAAGTGATGTCCGCCATGGATGAGTACTCCTGGGAGGACGAACAGATTGATGACAACCAGTATGGGGAACAACCGGCGAGTGGTGCGTGCTGAATACATAGCCAGAATGGCCATGATCGTATGATACGAAGGAAAAGCCACCAACCCTCCCATATCCTTTGGAGAAATGAATTTTGGCCCTTCAGCCCCTAGTCGCAATAATTCGGCACCATAAGACGAGCCAACAAGGGGTCTTGCCGTCTGCTCAATCGTGCCCGAAATGTCATAGAGCACGCTTGTGCCAAATGCGGGAAACAGCGCCCAAAAACCAAGGGTTACCAGACCTGAAGCGGTGATTGAAAGGATGAAGACATGGAGTTCTTTTTGCTTGCCTGCAAATCCTAAAATAATAAACAGTATCGCCATTTGCGGTATTGAAGATAAGTAGGCATAACGCGTCAATTCATTGAAGAAGGGATGTCGACCGGAATATTCGACAATATTTGGCCAGGAATATCCGAACCACGTATCGATCTGGACCAGAAACGGATCAATGGGTTCTCGCCAAAGCGGGAGCAATAGATACCCGAAAATTGATAGTACAATTGTAAACAGAACCAGCAATCCAGTGGCCATCAACGTCATGGAGATTCGCTCACTACGCCCACTTGAACGGTAAAACAGCCCTACGGCAATGATGAAGCATCCCAAAGCAAAAAAGAGGGTATAGGAAAACCAATCGAATCCTATATTCCGGATAAGAACCATCGCCAGATCGAAGATCGCTAGTACCAGAATGGTATTGCGTAAAAAACGTTCGACTGGCCATAGAAAGGGCTTTCCCAGTGTGATTTTCCTCAATCTCATCATTTACTTTCTCGCTTTGGAATTGGGTCACTATAGTTGTGAGCAGGGACTGAGCGCGGCGGGAAATCGTGACTATATTGTTGTGTATGGTTCGAAGAGCCTGTTCTGATCGACTTCGAAATCCTCATCATGAACAGTAGTCCTGCCGTTGGGTTGCACTGTGCCTGATGAAGAGTGGGTCGGAATGATTCGATGGCCATATCAATCGCACTCATACCCGTTGTGTGGTGCCGATCTCTGAGCTTAAGCCACTGGACATGGAGGGCAATTGGTTACCCAAAAAAATTAACTCATCTACCCCATCGTCCACTTGAGTGGTCACAGTCCGAGTTGGAGTAAGAAATGGCATCGGGAATGATTAGGTGTTTTGAAATCGACATTCTTGGAGGTGACTCGAAGCCTTCAGTCGAAGGTCTTTTCGGAAAATTTCCTTATTATCTTGATATTGGGGCCAAGTTTCCTTTCTGAAAAATCCCCCCTTCATCCCCTTGCCCAAAGAGGGAGTCAACGTTCGCCTTTCACATTCCGCCTGGGCTTCACGACTCATTTCTCCTTATTCTTTTTATCTCACCACTCGTACGTTTTCTCAGATGCATTCCATCTAAAAATTTGAGCCGTTTTGAACAAATTCGATCTCCCTGGTCAACAAAGTAAGGCAACCCATCGTACTGCTTCACAATATGAAATATTTTGGACAAAAAACATCGGCAAGTTTTTCAAAGGGAAGTCGATAAAGAAGGCATGAAAACGAGGGACCAAAGAATGCGAAGTGGAAAATTTTCTTGGGTCCACGAACATTTATGTATGACCATGAAGCATGGATTCGGTCGGGTGCCCCTTCCCGAAAAGGGCGAACACGCCGTAAGGCGTGGGCGCAAAACCACGGGTCAGGGTTGGTCCCTGATAGCCGGGTTGCCGAAGGCACGGAGAGCCAAGGGGCAACGTCTGCGTCAGAATATTCCGGGCAGTCTGACGTAACGCAAGTATTTACCTTCGCCCGTTAAGGAGATGCCCTATGGTTAACCAAGTATTGCGTTTCGTGAATGATGAAGAGGGAGCCACTGCTATTGAGTATGGCTTGTTGGCCGCCTTGATCGCCGCGGTAATTGTGGGCGCGGTAACCGCTGTCGGGACTGCGCTCAGCGGTACGTTTCAAGGAATTGCTACTAGCGTGGCGGCTCCGAGCTAAGAGAGAGTTCTTTTCCGCAGGGGTGATTGGAAGTGCCGTTCCCGGTGGCCGCTCATCGGGGCGGCACTTCGGCGGAAAGTTACAAAAAGCAGTGCAGTGGTGAAAAATTAGGTGCCGTGAAGGTCAGGCAAAGGATAGGGAGGCCAGCATCATGCAGACAATTCTCCTGAATCATTATCATTGCTGGGTAAAGAACCTTCTTGTTGATGAAGAGGGTGCCACGGCGATTGAATACGGGCTTTTGGCCGCGCTCATCGGTGCCACGGTGTTGAGTGCTCAAGCTGCCTTGGGAAGTGCCGTTGGGAACATGTATACCATCGCCATGGGTGTCATCACGGGGGCATTGGGGAGCTAGCAGGATACTTATAAAGCCTATCCTGAGCGATATGAAATGATCCGCCAGCGGAAAAAATTTTCGCTCACATCGCCAACTTACCATCTAAATGTCTCGGTGTCCCGGCCTTGCTAGGCCACCTTTCTTGAGCACCCTGTGATGCCTGTGATAGGCAGTCAACAGTGATTGTCGGCGGAATTGCAAGACACGGCCTGCTAGATACCCCCAAACCATTTAGCCGGATGAGGCAAAGAGTTATGACTGTGTATCGAAAACAACAATTACAACTAAAACAGTCCGAGCGGGGCTCGACGGCGGTAGAGTTTGCTCTCATCTTACCGATTCTTGCCTCCCTCGTATTTGGAGCGATCGATTTTGGCCGCATGTTGTGGTTTAAGGAAGTCCTGGTGAATGCGGCCCGTGTGGGAGCGCGGCAGGGCACGTTATTTTCGGCAGGCAATGGCCAGACACAAATTGAAGCTGCCGTCTCGGCTTCACTTTCCGCAGGAGGCGTGGATCCTTCCGGTCTCACGGTGGTGGCAAATGGGGTCGGAGGGGCACAGGGGCAGCCGTTAAATGTGGTGGCAACGATCCCCTGGAATTACTTTGTCATCGATAAACTCATTCCAGCGATTTCTACACCCAACTTACAAGCCTCTGTCACCATGATGATGGAATAGGACAGAAAAACTTTCCCGGAGAGAACGGCAAGGGAGAGGGAGAATCGAAAATAATGTGGAACAAGCACCGAACATCTGGCGTCTCTGGGCTCTTGAATGAACGTGGCATCGCGGCCATTAACGGCGTGTTTATGGGAGTGACCATGGCCATCATGGCGGGTGTGGCAATTGATGTCGGGCATGCCCTGCTTACCCAAAATGAGTTGCACAATGCTTCGGATGCCGCTGCGCTGGCCGCTACACGGCAATTGGGGGTGACCTATCTGGCCTTGCCTATTTCTGAACAGCAGGATTTGAATCGGAATTTGACGAGCAATGAACAATCACAAATAAACGCACAGGCGACGGCCGCGGCCTTTGCCAATAGTGCGTCGAATATTAGTAATTTATCCATTTCCCAAGGGGATATCGAATATGGCACGTGGAATTTTAATGGAAAGACGTTTACCCAAACCGTGACACGCCCCAATGCCATTCGGGCGACCACACGGCGGGATGGTGCGGCGAATGGACCGATTACGACATTTTTTGGGGGTATGTTGGGGGTCAATACCATGAGCCTCGCGACCACCTCGATTGCCGCATTGGGGACCTCGGGTGGACCGACCCCCCCGGGGGTGGGCGATGTGCCGTTTGCCATTTCCAGTAACTGGTTTAATGGCGTGGCCTCCTGCAATTCGGGCATCCAATTTTCTCCGACCGGGCTGAATGGCTGTGCGGGATGGCATGTCTTTGATCAAACGCCGGCCAATGCGAATAAACTCCGTGATACTGTCGATGGGTTACAAGACGGGAGCTATCAAAGTCCAGCGATGACTCCAGGGCAGACACAATTCACGTTTACGGGTGGAGAAGTGGCTCTCGGCATTTCCCAATCTGATCAATTTGTGGGATACGAAGAAACAATGGAATAATGATGCTGGACGGTATGAATGGGATATCAATCTTCCCGTATATCGAGACGGTTCTTCAGGCTCTTGTAGTAATCCCAGTGGAGTTCCATTACCATCGTGGGATATGCGAAAGCGGTGATTACAAAAGTCAAGAAAAATGATATTCAAGCGGAAGTGAAATGCGATACATTTTTTGATGGAGCGCCAAATCCCAACCAGACCGGTGGGGGGGCTGGGTCGCTTCAGCCATTATCCGTTTACGCAAGATTAGTGTCGTGATGATGCGTGAACAGATGGGGAGTCTGGCAGGGGCTCCCAGGTACTTTTTTCCCCGTGACCGGACTAGGCCAAGGTCGGCCCACGGGGAATTTTTTATTGTCTCCCTCTCAATGACTCATGAGGGTCAAATCGTGAGTCCCCGCATGTGCGCCACATGCGCATCCCACCTAAGAAATTTTCTGACGAAGAACTCATTGTCGTTCCGTGGCTGGTCTTGAGCCAATTCCAAGGTCAATGTCTCGGTCTTTCCCTCTATGCCTCTCCATTCCGGCTAACTGTTGTCTGGAATCTGTCCTTCCATCATTCCCGCTTACGTGGGAATCCATACTCGCAGAATCGATGAATCCCATTTGCAGCGTTCTTGCCCAGTAAAAAATAAAAGTGGGGAGAAAGAACCCAGAGTGTGACTCTTTCCAATCCAATTCCTGACGACTCGCTTAATATTCATCACTCTATGTACTCATTTCCCGACATTGTTAAACGGGCATTCATCTGCTCCTGTCAGCCACGACATTTGTGATTGGGAGTCAATCTTGACCCACTTCTGATCGATCCTTGCTAACCACTGGCGGAGATGATGGAGAGGGGTGGGCGGGCGAGAGAGCAGGTGCGCATCTGACGGTAGGAAGAGTGCTTCCTGCTGAGTACCCGTGGGGATGAGGAGAAGGAAAGCGGGGAGATAATGGAGGAGAAAAAGATGAATTCTGAAAAGAAATGAAGTCGAGCGTGACAATAGGTGGGCTTGGCTGTTTCACCCAGAATGAGAGTGTGTCAAAAATTCACAACGTGGTTGTTCAAAAGCTTTCCACTTTCGTTCAACACAAAAGAAAAGGGGTGAGTTCCACGCCTCAGATACTGTCGGCCGAATGGTGGACATGCAATGACATTCACAAGTCCAACATGACCAAGTCATCCTGTATGGCAACATGGTATGAAGGCCTCATTGGGGCTTTACGTGGTCGTTCAATGCCTGAACGGTGATATCTAAGTTTTAACCGTTGAAATTCAGCACTGCAATAATTCATTAATACTTCTTGGGCACAAGCCTTAAGAAAGTCCGGCAACCCTCCGAAACATGAACTGTTTGAAGGGCTGTTGCTTCATGAGCGATGGGGCCTGGTGTGCTTATTGGGAGAGATCGCAAACCGAGGTCTGTCTCGTAAGGTTTACCAGGAATTTAAATAACCGAATAGCCTGACATTATGAGTTCTTTTCTTCTGTTATCCGGATTGGCCTTGGGATTAATGGTGGCGGCCATCACCGATGTTCGGGACGGCCGGATTCCAAATTGGCTGACGGTTTCTCTCGCCGTCTTCGGCATGGTAGTTCAGAGCTGGCAGCAAGGCTGGGATGGATTTCTGTTCAGTCTTGGAGGCATGGGCTTGGGGTTAGCCTGCTTAATGTTTTTTTATATTAAAGGCGGGATGGGCGCGGGTGACGTAAAATTGCTCGGAGCGATTGGAACGATCCTGGGACCCAGCCAGGTGGTGTTTGCCTTTGCTTTTGCGGCTATGTTGGGGGGTCTATATAGTCTCGCGCTATTGTCCAATCAAGGTGGCCTGCGACAAGCCTGGGATCGAGTGTTTCTTCTTCTTTCGACCTTGAAGGTGACTCGTACTCTTCCAGTGTCTGGTGGGCAAAATCCGGCAGAGCCCAAGTTGCGGTATGCCCTGGTTTTAGGGCTGGGGACCGTAATTACCCAAACGTTGTTTTATTATAATGTGTTGTAACGTGCCTATTTGTCCCGGCATGCGAGTTAAACCTGGGCGATCCGAGTCGATTCTTCTCGTTAACTATTAAGAATGACAATTCGCATCCGATATGCTGAGTAGATGTATTGAGTCATTAAGATTTATCGGCATGAACAAATTTGGCAGTCAAGATTCGAGGAAGAAGGGGGAGGAAGTCTCATGGGACAAAAACGTCCACTCGTATTTTTAGGGATTGCGATGATCATTGCCCTTGCGACGACAGTCATGGTGTATCGCTGGTTACAAGGGCAACGGATGATTGAAGTGGACACACCTGAAGTGGTGCTGGAAGGTGTGAGTGTAGCCGTGGCCAGCGCCGATATCCCCTGGGGAACACCACTTGGTGAAAAAGCTGTTCGAGTGATGACGTACCCTGAAGAAGGGGTCCCCGTGGGCCATTTTAAGGACACGGCTTCCTTGAATGGTCGGGTGGTGCTGACGAATTTGAAAAAGAATGAGCCTATTTTAGAATCGAAGTTGGCTCCGATTGATGTGAAAACGGGCGGAGTGTCTGCGGTCATGGATCCCAATAAACGGGCAATGGCCGTGAAAGTGAATGAAGTGGTTGGGCTTCCGGGTTTTGTGCAGCCAGGTGATCGGGTCGATGTGATGGCGACCTTTGAGGATCCCAGGAATAAAAAGAAGGACAATGCCGGTGCGAAAGAGGAAGTGACGAAGGTGGTCCTTGAGAACACGCTCGTGTTAGCAATCGATACGCAAATGGAGCGATCAGCTGGGGAAGAAAAGCCTACTCCCGTAAAAGTCATTACGCTGGAGGTATCGTTGGAGGAAGCCGAGAGGTTGGCCATGGCCGAAAATGGTGGGAAGTTACGATTGGCCTTACGGAGTCCACTGAATCCTGAGGTTAAGAAAACAAAAGGTGCAGATTTTAAGGATTTGATGAGTTCCCATCAACTCATTCCTCCGCCGCCTAGAGGGGGAAAGCCGAAGGAGCAAGTTGAGGTGATCCAAGGGACAGGGCGAAAAACGATGAAATTTTAAGAGGGTCGTCGAGGGTGACGCGATGATCGTTAGGAAAGGTAAGGATATGAATCAGACTCACGGTTTTCCATTCAGGAGCATGGTGTTGGCTCTGGGCCTGGTCCTTGTGGGCTACACGGGAGCCTTGGGAGAAGGTCTCACCACTCAGGCGATCCACGTCAATCAGCCTCAAAGCCTGCGACTAACGGTCGGAGAATCAAAAATTGTGGAACGGGAGACGGCATTTAAACGTGCGTCAGTCGCCAATCCTAAAGTGGCGGATCAAATTGTGCTCTCCCCCAAGCAAATTTATCTGACCGGGGTTGAAGTTGGGACGACCACCTTGACCCTATGGGGGCAAGATGGGCAGGTGGCGAATGTTTTTCAAGTCCAGGTTTCTCCCGATGTGACTCGTTTGAAGGAGCAGCTTCATGCGATGCTCCCGGAAGAACCTGGTATTCAAGTGATGAACAGTCACGAGCACATTACTCTGGCGGGTAATGTTACCAATATGGAATCGTTGGGAAAAGCCTTAACTCTGGCCGAGCCCTATGCTCCGAGTAAAATCATCAATCTGATTCAGGTGGGTGGCGTGCAACAGGTGATGATGGAAGTCAAAGTCGCTGAAATGCAGCGCGGGCTGATGAAGCGCCTTGGAGTCAATTTTAAACGGTCTCAAAAAAATCACCGTGATTTTTCGATCGGACTCATTAATGATTTGTCCACGGTTGATGCCTTCCAGCCGATTGCACATCCCCAATCCACACAAACTACAACACTGGAGTTTCCGAGTGTGAGAACGCTGGCCTCGAACCTGATTTTAGGATTCGGGATTGGTGATGATTTATGGACCCTCTTTTTAGACCTACTGAAGGAACATTCTCTCTCAAAAACCTTGGCCGAACCGACCTTGATTGCCGAGAGCGGACAAGCCGCGGAATTCCTGGTTGGGGGAGAATATCCGATTCCAATTCCGCAGCAACTCGGTCAGGTGACGGTGAAATTTAAAGAGTACGGGGTCGGATTGAAATTTACCCCCACTGTTCTTTCGGAGGGGCGCATCTCGGTGATTGTGAACCCGGAAGTGTCTGAATTAGATTTTGCAAATGGTGTTGTCATACAGGGTTTTCAGATTCCCGCTTTGACGACCCGACGGGTCAAGACCGTGGTGGAATTGGGTGATGGACAAAGTTTTGCCATTGCAGGTCTTCTCCAGGAAAATATCAAGGAAACAGTTTCGAAATATCCGTTCCTCGGTGATGTTCCCATTTTGGGAGCGTTATTCCGGAGCACCTCATTCCAAAAAAATGAGACCGAACTGATTGTAATTGTGACCCCTCATTTGGTGAAACCTCTGGACATAGTGAAGCAGACCCTGCCCACGGATCATTATTTGGAACCCAATGATTTTGAGTTGATGCTGATGGGATATGTGGAAGGGGCGTTTCCGGAGCCAAATGTCGCCAGGCCCAGCGAGAGCTACACTCTTGGATCACCGAGGGTGGCAGGAAGAATGCCGTACCGAAAAGGTGGAATGGAAGGGATGTTTGGGCATCTAGCCCCATAAGAAATTTGATGAAAAAGGAGCATAGCATGCAACGCCAATCAATTGTGACAATGGCCGGTTTGATCGGCCTGATTGTGGTGGGGATGGGTGGCTGTGGTGTATGGCCTGTCATGACTGAGGACAATGGACGACGGCCACACGCCATGGGGAAAAGTGATCAGGTCTTCTCGCCATGGGCGCCCCAACCTGTACACCTTAATGAGGAGTATGGCCTGTCATATCGACAGGCTCTCGAGAATCAAATCGTGAATCCAGCCGCTGCCAACAATCTAGGCCCCATAGCAGGAACGGCTGATTCGCAGGCTCTGCAACAGAGTCTGGCTCGGTATCAGTTGATGTTTCAAAGTCCGCCGTATTCCCCATTCAAGCTGAAGGGTGGCTCCGGCGGTGGTTCATCAAGTGGTGGTTCATCAAGCGGCAATGCGTCAATTGGGGTCTCTTCGGAGGGATATTAACATGAAGGATAAAACTTGGAAGCCAAAACGTGTAGGCGCGGATTCCTCAGGTGCCTCATCTGATATGCCGGTCATTGAGCTTTCCATTCGGTCAACAGAATGTAAGGCGACCCTTGAAAGCCTCATTCGGGAGATTGACGGTGTGCGGCTCAAGGACGGTCAGGATCCCGGAGTTCCAACACTGATGATTATGGAGCTTGAAGAGAATCCGGAGGACACTTTCTCTCTTATTCGAGAGATGATGAAATTGAATAAAGGGATGGAGATATTCCTGACCGCTTCGCGGCTGGAGTCAAAAATTTTATTGGATGCCATGCGCGCGGGAGCAAAAGAGTTTTTAGCCCAACCTCTCCAAAAGCAAGAGGTGAGCGATGCGATTATGCGATTTTTGGAGCGAGGCACCGCTCCGGTTCGTCAGGGGGACGGACAACGAGCGCCGGGAAAGGTTCTCGCATTTTTTGGGGGAAAAGGTGGAGTGGGAACGACGAGTATCGCGGTCAATTTGGCCGCTGCTATAAAAAAAGGACCCAAAAACCCGTCCGTGGCACTGGTGGATGTCAATCAGCATGGTGGAGATCTTCCCTTGTATCTCGATCTTCAACCGAATCATAGTTTCCGGGATATTGCGACCGATTTGTCCCGACTAGACCAGGCCTTTCTCATTCGCGTCCTTACCAAAACGGAATTGGGCATTCAAGTGCTTCCTTCAGGCTATGACGACCTCAGCACAGGTCGATTAAGTCCGGATTGTGTGGAAGCGACTCTTCGACTTCTTCAATCCAGTTTTGACTATGTCATCCTCGATTGTGGACATGTGTTGGATTTGACGACGAAAAAAGCACTGGAGCTCGCGACGTTAATCTTGGTGACGTCCACGTTGATGGTCCCCGTGGTTCATCGAACGAAGCGGATTTTAGAATTGTTACGTGGATCAGGATTTCCTGCGGAAAAAATCCGGTTAGTCATGAATCGGTTCTTATCGGCGGAACAGGACGTGTTGAAAGAGACGGAAGAAATTTTGAAACAAAAAGCCTTCTGGCTGCTCCCCAACGATTATCCCTCAGCAAGTCAAGCTGTGAATAGTGGGAAGCCTTTGATCGATGTGGCTCCCCGGTCGGCAGTGGCTCAGTCCTATCGGGATCTGGCTAATTCGTTTGACGGCCAAGCTACAAAACCGGCAGGCAAGGGATCGTTAGCCGGGTGGTTGAATCCCTTTAAAAGTCGGAATGTCCAATCATCCCCTTCAGGGGCATAATAGTATTCATTTCACGTGATTGAGGTAACCCGGTCTATGTACGAGACAAAATGGGATGAAGTGGGTGCGGGGGCAGGCATTGGGGCGTTAAACCTGGGTCCATTGAAGGAACGACTTCATCGCCAGGTGATTGATACCCTCGATCTTGCCGTTGTCGCGAAGTTGGATACCAATCTTCTCAAGGTCGAGCTGACTAAGCTCGTCCAGGAAATGTTGGAGAAGGAATCCATCCCTCTCAGCATGAAAGAGCGGGAAAGTCTGATTTCCGACATTGAGCATGAAGTCATGGGTCTAGGCCCGCTTGAGCCGTTGGTGCAGGATCAATCCGTGAACGATATTCTAGTCAACCGGGCCGATCAAATTTACGTGGAGCGGGGCGGAAAACTGGTATTGACTGATGTAAAGTTTCGTGATGAAGCCCATCTTCGAAAAATTATCGAAAAAATTGTGTCGGCCGTTGGGCGACGAATTGATGAATCGTCACCAATGGTGGATGCTCGTTTGCTGGACGGGTCTCGCGTAAATGCCATTATTCCGCCATTGGCACTGAATGGATCTTCCATTTCAATACGAAAGTTTTCCAAGGATAAGTTGCAGATTTCGGATTTGGTGAACAAACGTTCCATTACTCCCGAGATTGCCGAGCTCCTTCGCGGGATTGTTGAAGCCAGATTGAACATCTTGATTTCGGGAGGAACCGGTTGCGGAAAAACGACCATTCTGAATATTTTGTCAGGATTTATTCCCTCCGACGAACGCATTGTGACGATTGAGGATTCAGCGGAATTACAATTGCGTCAAGATCATGTGGTCCGGCTCGAAACCCGCCCTCCCAACGTGGAAGGGCGAGGAGAAGTCACGCAGCGGGAATTAGTCAAAAATTGTTTGCGAATGCGACCGGATCGAATTGTGATGGGTGAGGTGCGAAGTGGGGAATGCCTCGACATGCTTCAAGCCATGAATACGGGGCATGATGGTTCCCTGACCACGATTCATGCCAATACCCCACGCGACTGTCTGACGCGGGTGGAGACTTTGGTGGCCATGGCCGGGTTGAATCTGGCTACGAAGGCACTTCGACATTATATCAGTTCCGCCATCGATGTGATTCTCCAAATGACTCGCTTGTCGGATGGATCCCGGAAAATGACCAGTTTATCGGAAATTGTGGGGATGGAAGGCGAAACAATTACTCTCCAGGAAATTTTCTTGTTTCAACAAACCGGACTTGATGAAGAGCGAAAGGTGCATGGGCAGTTTAAAGCAACTGGAGTGCGGCCGAAATTTGTTGAACGGTTTAAAGCCTTAGGAATTTCTTGTGATCCCAGTATCTTCGACCCAGAGAAAATTTATGAAGTTTAATAACCGTTATTCCCATTGTTCCAATTTCACGATGGTCTTATTTGTGGTAATTCGTCTTGTTGATCCGTCATCGAGTTGGGAGAACGCATCATGACCGTGGCCATTAGTATTGGAATATTTCTGTCCATTATTCTGTTTGTTGAGGGAGCCTATTATTGTTACCACCAATATGTGAATCCCCAGAATCGGAATCTTAAGCGGCGTTTGCGTGGTGGATCAGGAAAACCGGGAGATCTTCAGAAAATCCAAGAAGCACCGGGAATTCTTCGAAATCGGAAAATGAGCGACATTCCGTGGATTCAAAATTTGTTGGGTTCTATGACGACGTTGGGGGGGTTGGAGAAATTGCTCCAACAGGCCAATAGTCAAATTCCGATTGGCGTGTTTTTTCTCTTATCAGGAGTGCTTGGAAGTGCAGGATTGCTGATTGCTACCTTAAAGGACTACGGCGTGGGTCCCGCCATCGGCCTCGGTCTTTTTGGCTCGGTTCTTCCCTTGTTTTACATTAAACGGAAGCGAAAGCGTCGTTTTAAAGAATTTGAACGACAATTGCCGGAAGCGTTGGATTTGATGGCTCGAGCCCTTCGGGCGGGGCATGCGTTTTCCGTGGGTATGAAGATGATCGGGGATGAATTCGCTGATCCAATTGGTCCTGAGTTTAGCCGGACCGTGGAGGAAATTTCCTTTGGGATCGATGTCCCGCAAGCGATGAATAATTTAAACGGGCGTGTGATCAGTACCGATCTAAAGTTTTTTGTCACGGCCTTGGTTGTTCAACGAGAAACGGGTGGAAATTTAGCGGAAATCATTGAAGCGATTTCCCGACTCATTCGACAACGGTTTGAATTACTTGGACGAGTCAAAGCGCTTTCTGCCGAAGGCCGGATGTCGGGGATTATTTTATTCTGCATGCCGATTGTAATGGCTGGCGTGTTGTGGCTCCTGAATGAGCCCTATATGCTGATTTTAATTGAGGATGAGATAGGTCGAATGATGGCTTTAGGTTCAGGGCTGTTAATGCTCGTAGGAGCCTATGTGATGAAAAATATGTGCGACATTAAAGTCTAAAAGGATGGAATGATGGATCCATTATTATTGATCAGTCTCTTGGTGTTTTTCGGTGTTCTCCTTGTCGGCTGGGGTGCCTGGAGTTATATGCAGTCACAGGAAAAGGTCAAGGACTGGAGTATACGGGCCAAGGGTCAGTCGCTGTCGCAGAGTTCCTCGCAAAAAAACGAGAAGAAACCGAGTTTGAAAGATCAAGGGATGAAGCTCCTTGAGCGATTGGGACAGGTCAATAAACCCAAGGACCAAGCGGTCACCACTCGGTTGCGTGCCTCATTGGCAACGGCAGGGTACCGAAATCCGCGAGCGATTGTCGTGTTTTTGGGAACCCGGATTTTTCTGGCAATTCTGCTAGGACTGACCTTTCTTGTTTTTGGTTCCGAGGTGATGCAGGGAAAAGATCCCATGTTTTTTCCCATTGTGCTGATTGGTGTCATGATGGTGGGATTTTACGGTCCTCAACTGTGGCTGAGTAGTGCCATCACTAAACGAAAGGAACTTTTAGTGAATGGGTTTCCTGATGCGCTTGATTTGATGGTGGTGTGCGTTGAAGCGGGGTTAGGGTTGGATCAAGCAATTTCCCGTGTGGGGCAGGAAGTTAAGCAAGGCCATCCCGATCTTGGTGATGAATTTATCTTGTTAAACTTGGAGCTACGTGCTGGCTTAAGTCGGGAACAAGGACTGCGGAATTTGGTCAACCGGACGAACCTCGACGATATTCGTAGTTTGGTGGCCTTGTTGATTCAGACTGATCGATTTGGTACGAGTATTGGCCAAGCGCTTCGAGTCCATTCCGATTCCATGCGCTTGAAACGAAGGCTGAAAGCAGAAGAGCGAGGGGCACAGCTTCCAGTGAAACTGATGATTCCTCTCATATTGTTTATTTTCCCGGCATTAATGGTGGTGATTATTGGTCCGGGTGCCATTAGTCTTATGCGAAATTTATTGCCGGCTATGGGAGGGTAAACGCGTGAGAGAGAGCCACGAACGATAGACTCGATAAACATTCAAGAGCATAGAGGAAGACAAAACATGGGATATCCATTCCACGAAGATTCAGAACAGGAAATTTCAACAGCGAATATGACCGTTTGGTCGATGGCTGTACAAGCAGAAAACGAAACCTTTCAGATGAGGTACACAATGATGAAGGCGAGCCTCCTCGTAACCTTGTTCGTATTATTCAGTTTGGGTGCCGTTGGGTGTGCCAAAAAAGAACAGTCCATGTTCACCCTTCAGGATGAACATTACCAGCAAATCATGGAACAACAGAAGGCCGGGATTAATCCGGAAACTCAAGCACCTGTGGATCTCACTCAAGTCATGAAGGGCGACGATTTTGAAAAACTGGGAGATGCCCATTTACAGCAAGGCGATTTCAAGACGGCAAAAATTCAGTATGAAAAGGTGTTGGAATCCTCCCCAGAACAGATTCCTGCGCGATACAAGCTGGGAGTGATCTATTTGGAAAAAGGATCCCCTCAAAATGCTTATAACCAATTTCACCAAATCCTAGATTATGATTTGAATTTTGCCCCTGCATATGAGGGAATGGGTCGGGCTTTGCTCAAGATGGAGAAGGATCAGGAGGCGGAGCAGGAGTTCCAGGCGGCCCTATTGTATGACGGTGAAATGTGGACCTCAAAAAATTACCTTGGGATCGTGGCCGACCGGCGTCATGATCATAAGGAGGCAATCCACCTGTATGAAGTCGCCTTGAAACAGAGGGGAGATGATCCTTCGATCTTGAACAATTTAGGTATGGCGTATTACCTCAATGCCCAATATGAAGAGGCGGTCAGAACTTTTCAATATGCGATCCAGGTTGGAGGATCCAACGACAAAATTTCGAATAATCTGGGATTAGCTTTAACCAAACTTGGGCATTTCGATCTGGCCTACGAAGCCTATACCCGAGGGATGGATTCTGCCAAGGCCTATAATAATTTGGGTGTGGCATTTCTGGAAGTTGGGAAGTTTGCGCGAGCTTCCCGTTGTTTTGAGAAAGCCATTGAAACCCAACCGTCCTTTTATGAAAAGGCCAAAGAGAATTTATTGCTCAGCAATCGGATGCTGGCGAAACTCCCCATGGTTCAGCAGCAAACATTAATCCGACGGGACCCTGTGTGTGTGTCCGGGGCAATATAAACGATCTCATTGATGGAATTATCCTGTCAATGCGTTCTGCCCAGAATTCGATTGGTCGTCGCGGGTCATACTTGACATGGCCGACCGGGAGTTCATTTGTTGTCTATAAAAGGGATGTCCTCTGACAATCAGTTGCCATGATCCTTGCCAGGATCCTCTTCATCTTACCTCCAGGTAGAATCGCCATGGTTAGGTAGGAACTATCCACCCGTGGGCCTTCCCTTCCTCAAACTCTCCCAAATATATATGAATTTCAATGATTGGCAATTCTCGCATCATGTGAGGTTGTGTGTGGGTAGGCAGGTAAGGTGTCTAGTTTCCTGATATATCCTTCTCTTTTTGATAGTTTTCCATCTTCTCAACTTCCTTGTCATCTATCCAATATTCTCATTCCCTTTAGAAGGACCCCATGTAATACCGTAGTAGGGAAAGATAGGAAATCTATTGGCCAAGTCGAATGAGCTGGACATTCAAATTGGAAAGTCCCTCGTCTTTGTTCTTTTGTGGGACCTTCGATTTGGATAATACTCAAGTCAGATGATCCAACTACTACCATGAGGGTTTCGAGGGCGTCAGTGGGTTGACTCATGTTTGATTCGAGAAAACATTGATTCAAGAATTTTTGCGAGGTCGACGATTTTATAAGGTTTGACCAAGATTCCTTGAAATCCATGTTCTTGAAAATTGCACATAATGGGATCGTCTGAATATCCGCTGGTGACAATAGCTTTAATGTGAGGGTCCAAATTTCTAAGGTGCTGAATGGCTTTTACCCCTCCCATGGCACCTGGAATAGTGAGGTCGAGGATCACCACTTCAAATTTTTTCCCATTCGCCAGTGCCGTGGAAACCAGGTCAATGGCAGTTTGCCCATCTGGCACGCTTACCACGTGATAGCCAAATTGCGTCAACGCATCTTCAACCATACGGCGAATGCTGTGTTCGTCATCCATAACCAGAACCCTTCCCCTACATGTTTGGGGGATGGCTGGAATGCTCTGTGGCTTACTTTCTTGCGGGAAATGTGCGGATGGTATAGACACGGTAAAGATCGTGCCGACTCCAACTTTTGACGCCACGCTGATGTGGCCATGATGCTGCTGGATGATGCTATGGGCGGTAGCTAATCCCAACCCGGATGCGCCTGGTTTGGTGGTGTAATACGGATCAAAAATATTTGGTAGTTGGCGGTCCTCAATTCCGTTCCCCTGGTCTTCAAATGAAACTTGCACATAGCTTCCAGGGATGAGTGACGATGAAGGAAGGGCCGAGGGATCATTCAGTCTCATGTTTTCTACTTTGACGCTCAAGTGACCACCGTGAGGCATGGCCTGTCTGGCATTGAGGGTGATGTTTTGAAACACCTGCCGGAGTTGACCCGGGTCAGCATCAAGAGGCCAAAGGTTATCGGGGATGTCAAAATGACAACTTATGGATGACCCTGACAGGGCAAAAATCGTACTTTTTCGAAGCAAATCTCCTAGCGCGATGGATGTCTTTATTGGCGCTCCACCTTTAGCAAAGGTCAGAAGTTGTTGGGTTAATTCTTTGGCGCGCAAGCAGGCTTGCTCGGCTTGCTCGAGGTTTTGAGTCAGAGGATCGCTCGAAACCATTCGTAATTTGGCCACGAACACGTTACCCAATATTGTCGTGAGTATATTATTGAAATCGTGGGCAAGCCCTCCTGCCAAGACCCCCAAAGAATTGAGCTTGCTAATTCGTTGTTGTTCCTCCTGCTGACGGGTTTGGTCGGTGATATCCCGGAAGACAATCACGGTGCCCACGAGAAGACCGCTATGATCCCGGATCGGTCCCTCTCTCAGGGTAATCTTTCGTTGCCGGCCATGTTTGGTCAGTAATTGATGAGGTGCATCCAGCTCAGAGAGGACCAGCGTTCTGGAAGAAAACTGCAAAAAAGGCTCAACATCATTTTTGGGGCTATCACTGGTCAGGCGGAATATTTCTTGGACTGGTCGGTGCAAGGCCTCGTGGGTTGCCCATTCGGTGATCTGCTCTGCCAAAGGATTTAAGAAAGAAATGCGTCCTTCTCGATCAGTCGTGACAATGCCTTCCGCGACCGATTGAAGTGTGGTGACCAGATGATCCTTTTCAGCAATGAGGGCCTGCTCAAGGCGTTTCCGGTCTGAAATATCTCGAAGGATAAAGCCGTAATGGGAGTCCATCCCGACTTTCCAACTGGTGGAAGAAATTTCCAAAGGAAATGATTCGCCGCTTTTCCGTAGGCCGGTGAGTTCCAATGGCTGCTGAAGAGGAAAGGTCGAAGATCGACCATAACTAATATCTCCCAGGCCTTTCCGGTACATGTCTCGATACCCTTCTTCCAGTAAGGTCACAATCGAGTGTCCGAGAACCTCGTCAGGCTGATAACCGAAAATCGATTCAGCTGCAGGGTTCCAAGAGACAATGGTTCCGTGTAAATCGGCAGAAATAATCCCTTCATGGGCGGAGTCCACCAGAGAGGAAAACTGAGAGTGGAGTTCGGTGAGTGTCTGGCTGACTTGCACATGATGGGTGATATCCAGGCCATATCCCCGCACGAGACCTTTTTCTTGGAGAGGAGAGAAGGTCCAGTCAAAGTGGTGATGTTCGACAATGACCGTGAGGCTTCTGATGGGGGTTATCGTTTTGAGGCATTCCAATGCGAGCTGTGTCAGTGTGGCCGGAAGCACCATTGGTAAGCCGTTTTCACGGAATCCATAGGTGTCCAGGAGGCGAATCATGGCAGGGTTGGCATAGGCCAGGTGTCCTTGAGCGTCCACTTCCACGATGGGATTTGGGCTTTCTTCTGGCATCGACGCGAGGTGGTGATGCGTTTCCTGTTGCTGAAGTTCCTGGCTGAGATCACGAAAGATAATCAGCGCACCCGAGTGGCCCGGATCTGTCAGTTGGGTGCATTGGAATTCCACCCATCGGGTTTCTCCACTTGGCCGTCGAATCAATAGTTGAGGGGTCCATATAGATTTTCCCGTTGTGATTGTTCTTGTGATGGGGCAATGTTTTTCATGTGTGACAAGATCAATATGGAGACATTCCGCGTGTCCATGAAATGATTGCCCAAGGCATGAGCTTTCGGTTCGATGAAGAATTCTGGCGCCTTCCAGATTTAGGGAAAGAATCTGTCCTTGTGTATTCACGTGGCAGATGCCAATGTGGATGGAGTCCATCAGCGTATGAACAAAGGCTTGGGATGAACGTAATGCCTTCTCTAGTCCAGGGACGTCCATTTCTTTGAGTTCTTGAAAAGAATAATGCCGATCCACTCAGCGAATCCTTCCTGTCATACTGACGACATGGTGTGAACGTTATCGGGTCCTACCATAAGGCTTCAAGGATTTTCGACATATCCCATCCTTCCCGAGAAGGGTCCAAGGCCTTTTCAATCGATCGAAGAGGTCTCGTTGGGCTTTGTGCCGCTAGATCAATGATTTCCTGTTCGGGATAGAGTTGGTCCAAGGAGTCCTTGAGTAATTTAATGGTAGGGGTCATTCGACTATGACTAGAAACCCACACGACTACGGCTTGTTCGCCGGTATTCAGGCGAACCAGGGAACCAATTGGATACACCCCTAAGAGTTGGATCAATCGTTGGACCAGATAAAGATGGTATTGCCCTCCAACAGCAGCCTGATACAGTTCGGATAAGGCTCGGGCGGGTGGCACGGGAGGAAAGCTGCATCGTCCACTAATTTGCGCGTCATACGTGTCGGCAATACTCAGTATTTGTGTGAGTTCCGAAATCTGAGGGTTTCGTAATCCCCTGGGGTAGCCGGATCCGTCAAGCCGTTCATGGTGTTCCAACACCATCTGTTTCGACTCGTCCGGGATATCGGGGAATTGTTTAAGGATGGCCACTCCCATTTCGCAATGCGCCTGCATAAGTTTCTGTTCTTGCGGTGTGAAGCGTTCGACCTTACGGATCATATTCAATGGGAGGCGAAGTTGACCGACGTCGTGGAGAAGGGCTGCAAGCCCAACGAGTTTTAATTGTGTCGCATCGCAGCCATGTTCTTGCCCGATTGCCATGGCCAACATGCCCGTATCTACCCCATGAGAGGCCAGATTGGGATCAAAACGACGCATTTGAATCAGCGACACCATGGCGGCCTGGTGGTCTAAAATTCCATCGAGCAGGGTACTGACCACACTTCGGACTTCTCGGATGTGCTGGGGAACCGGCGCCTCCATCTTACGAAAAAATACCTCCATTGTGGAGATAGCTTCTGCGCGAAGCAGACGCGCAGCTTCAATATCTTCAGGATTGGGCCATGGACCAACCCTTTGGGATGTTAACGGAGTTGTGGAAGAGAGGTCTTGGTCCTCTGAGGTAGGCTGAACGTCATCCGTCTCGGCAAGATCGCATCCTTTTTCCGTGTCGATCTGGACTTCCTTGATCCCGTAACTGCGTAACAATGCGATCTCATCCTCTCGGGTAATCGTCCATTTGTGACGGAGAAACGGGGTTTTAAACCACGATCGGTCCATGCCGGTGATATACATCCCGGGCCGTAGGTCATGAATAGAAATACGTTTATTCATGGTGCAAGGTCGGGCAAAAGGGGATGAAAAACGCACCAGATGAGAAGTGAAACGTACAGATGGGTAACAATCATCCGAGGACCGGATAGAATGCTGCACATGGTAACGATATTCCCGTAAAAGGGCAAGAGATGCTAGAGCCGAACCAGCGCGCCCATGGCTCGACTGAAACAGATGATGCAAGATCGAACCGACCAGCAATTTTGGAGGAAAACCTGCCAAAGATTAGGATGAGCGTTTGAGAATCCGATGAATGCGGCCGGCAATCTCCGTCGCTTCCTCCTGGTGATCTCCAACCATGAGGAGGGCGTGGTAGTTTTGCAGGGTGGAGAGTAATTGAGGGTCCGAAAGTCCCCAGGATTTTTCACGAATGGCCAAGGCTCGTTTGAGAAGTGGGCGGGCCATCTCCAATTGGTTTTTCTGCTGATACAACGAGGCGAGGGCGGCTAAAGGATCGGCCATCCGAAGATGTTCAGCACCTAACGATTGGGCAAACAGCGGCAAGGCTTCCCAATAATAGGCTTCGGCCTGACTCTCTTGTCCTTCCAGTCTGGCGACCTCTCCCAGCTGGAAAATTACCAGGGCATATCGTTCATCGGTCGGCCCTTTTTCACGAACCGACGGGAACAGACGATGAAGCAGGTCTTTGGCTTCTTGAAATTGTCCACGGGAAAAAGCCGCATGGATCTGCTCCCATTGCCGGTCCCATTCGGACGGTGTCGGGCATCCGGTAAGCAGAAAAATGAGACCTGCAAGCAGCCACCATAAAAACACTGTTCGGTTTGCGGGGTGTTTCATAAATATCGATGGACGAGTCTTCACTACTGGCTGGGGAACCAAGTGAGTGAAGGACCACGCGTGTTAGAAGTTGGGAGCGACCATGGAAAAATCTTGTGAAATTCTGGACATTTTCTGCCACTCTTTGTAGGGTAGCCGCATGGAAAGCCCGTGACGGAGGTGAAGGTGATTGACCAAATCATACAATATTGCCAACATGATGTGTGGAAGGAAGATGTTCAGGCGTTGACCGGGTTCCGTCAGTTCGGCGTCAAGGCCTTGCGTCTGATTTTGGTGGCGGTCGCGGAATTCCAGGAAAGTGTCCTGAGTATCCGAGCGACCAGTTTGGTCTACACCACGCTCCTCTCCATGGTTCCGTTTTTAGCGGTGACCTTTTCGGTCCTCAAAGCCTTCGGTATTCATCAAAAGATCCAGCCAATTTTGGCGCAAGCGTTGCATCCCCTCGGGCCTAAAGGAATTGAGATTACCACGAATATCATCCATTTTGTCGACAACATGAAAGTTGGGGTGTTGGGAGCGGTTGGCGTTGCGGGACTGTTCTATACAACGTATTCCCTGATTGAAAAAATTGAAGAGGCGCTGAACTCTATTTGGCGGGTTGATGCAGGTCGCCCGTTGGCCAGAAGGGTCACCGATTATTTAAGTGTCGTACTCGTGGGCCCCGTGTTTGTCTTTACGGCCTTCGGGCTCACCGCTTCGGCGCAAAGTCATTGGCTCGTTCAAAAAATTCTGGAAATTCAGCCGTTTGGTCATTTGATGGTGTTGCTCACCAATCTGCTGCCATTCTTATTTATGTGCCTGGTGTTTACTTTTCTTTACAAACTTCTGCCCTATACCAACGTCAATTTCAGTTCAGCGCTCGTGGGAGGGGTGACGGCAGGACTGCTCTGGCAGGTGGCCGGATTGGCCTTCGCGTTATTTGTCGTAGAGACAGGACGCTATAGCGCCATTTACTCAGGATTTGCGGTGCTTGTTCTTTTTCTCATTTGGCTCTACGTCGGCTGGCTCATTGTCTTGGCGGGGGCCCAAGTCGCCTATTACCACCAACATCCATCCGCATATCTGCTGCATTTGGGTCGAAAGAACCAGACCCCACTCTTTCGGGAATACCTGACTTTGGCATTACTCACGCATATCACCCGCCGGTTTTTATTAGGGAAGCCGCCTCTCCAGGCAGAACAGTTAGCCCGTGCGCAAGGGGTGCCTCTCACGTTTGTCGAGTCGCTTATCGATGATCTGGTGAAAGCCAAAATGGTCGTGAAGGGGGATGATCCCAAAGGATTGGTGCTGGCGCAGGCGCCGGAAAATATTCACGTTGTCGAGGTGTTGCGAGTGGTGCAGCATCAACCCGATGGAGGGCCTCAGGCCTTTGCGGTAGGCACCGATATCATTAGTCAGATGCTGATGCGCCGGGATGCGGCGGTGGACGTCGCGTTAGAAGGTATGACCTTACGGGATTTACTACGGCGTCAGCCTGACGTTGTTGAAGAAGAGAGCGGAAAGGACCATTCCCAGGGCCAAGATCCTGGTGGGACTTTTCACCCTGAGTCGGAGGGTGAGACTCCCGGTCCTCCAAACTATCTTCAAGAGACCAGACAAGCCGATCCTCCTGTCGTCGGGAAAGGGCCTGCAAGGTAATTAGCGTATGCTGATAAGGGGAAGAAGATGAATATGTGGATTGTCCCGGGTGCCCCTCTCAATAATGGTCAAGGCTGGCGGATTTGGTGCTCGCAAAAAGGGGAAGGCAGTTTTGCTCCACCCGCTATTGAAGTGCGACAAAGTGGTACCATCGTTCCTGTTCACACTGAATGGAAGCTGTTGCCGCAATTATCAGGGCTGAAACGACGGATGGGGATAATGTCTGTGCGGTTACAAGACTCCCCGCTGCCACAAGGTGCAATCTTTGAGATCCAGGTGGGAACTAACAATGACGCCGAAGTTCAAACGTTTTCCTGGTCGACCCTTCCTCAGAAAGTCACTGACAAAGGGGTCACGTTTCTCTTTTCCTCCTGTTTTTGGCAGAACAACGACCGGGATGGATATTACCGC
Source organism: uncultured Nitrospirales bacterium (assembly GCA_963801755.1). Lineage (GTDB taxonomy): Bacteria > Nitrospirota > Nitrospiria > Nitrospirales > UBA8639 > Nitrospira_E. The sequence continues at coordinate 201,670 of CAWDGE010000002.1, forward strand.
GCAGGCATGAGGGAGTTGAAAATATTATGTCAGCCGCATTTTAAAATGCTGATAGGGGACCAAGTCTATCTCGACTGGCCCCTTTATTGGGATTTTGCTGATGAGGAGGCGGTTCAACTTTTTGGAAAACGATATCGGCAATATTGGGAAGACGAACATTACCGGGAAGTCCTTCAACTTAACCCAAATTTTATCACGTGTGATGATCACGAATATTGGAACGATTATCCTGAAAATCAAAAACATTTGATTCAGGCATGGGATGATTCACATCGCAATACCTATGGTCCTGTGGCTGATCAACTCTATTATCAATATCAGCAATGCCTGAATCCTGATGAAGCCCGCTGGTATTCTTTTGTTATCGATCCAGTTTCTTTTTTTATTACCGATACCCGGTCCACACGGGAGGAGTGCCGCGACAAAGGAGCCGGACATTTCATTTTGGACGATCAATGGAAAGCACTGGAAGCCTGGCAACAAGGGTTGCAGGGGCCTGGCGTCCTGGTATTAGGTCAACCTCTTTTTCAAAAAGACGGGAATTACAAAGATCATTCTTTATCTAATTTCAAGGAAGATTACGCCCGTCTCTGGCGCGTGATTGAGCGGAGTTTAGGCGGAAAGAACACGCAGGGAATGCCACACGACATTTTGATCCTTTCGGGAGATATCCACACCGGCCGGTATGCTGAAGCACATGGTCCTTTCCCCGATGCGCCTTATGGCGTGCCGGAATTCATCGCCTCTCCCGCCGCGATGATTAGCCCGGGCAATACTCGACCGGAGGCCCCCCCTCAACGAATTCGGGTCAAGCCGAATGCCCAGGACGGTGAATCCGTCTGGAACATTGATCCACAGAAAAATGTCGAGATCATGACCATTCAGAATAATGTGGGTCTCGTGCGCATGGTTCCCGGAAGTCAGACCGGAGGATCGCCACGAGTCCGATTCGAGTTGGAATTATGGAGTCTGCCTGCCAAAGTTATTGAAATTGATTGGGATGAAACCGCTCCACCTCAAGGTCTTGGTGGTCCCTTGACGCGCGTGTGGAAGAAGGAGTTGTTGCTCCGGTAATGGATCATTCGACTAGATCGGCCATGGGTGCCAGACTATCTCCTGTGTGCGTCTTCTAAGCCTCGTCTAGAAAGGAACTCATCATGCGCCACTCTCAAACTTCGACCAAAAATCCGGATATTAAAGACTGGACCAGCAAATATGGAAAACGCACCAACCTGCAATTTTTTAATGATGCGTTTGCTTACTTGCAAAAACAGGATATTGGTAATCGTGGATTGATGACCGTAGGGCTGATTGGCAGCCGGGATGTTCCCGGGCATACGCTACGAACCGCCCAGTCTATGTTGCGTTGGGATCTCCGCCCTAGTTTCTGGTCACATGTCTTTGTGATGGCGGAACCGGTGACCTCTCGCACCTCGCTGAGATCCCTGCCGATCCTGGAAATCCCGCTGCATCCACGGAATGGGATCTTCCCCAGGCCGGAATGTAATGGCATTAACGAAGGCACCTTAGGCCTGTATGAGAATAAGGATATTGATGCCAATGTGGGGTTGGTGGCGGTGAGCATGTCAGACGAGGATGCCAAGAAACTTAAGAAACGGGCGATGAACTGGAATCAGGATCGTGTCCGTTACAATTTTTGGGAGATGTTGGGAGTATGGCAAAGCTACCTCTGGTCCCAAGGGGCCAAACGCAATCCGTTGCGGGAAGGCACGCCGATCGCGGCGTCCTCCTATATTGAATTCATCTTTGAAGGACTCGGTTTGGGTGTGACACCGGGTACCTCGGAACGTAATAGCGCCCCGGAGCATCTCTGGAATGCGGCCTGCTGGTGGCACAAGGCCTTCAAGGAGCAAGACCGGAAGGTGGCTGGGGTGTTTGTGGCTCGAGATCCAGGCTGCGCCATGGCCGGCTGCGACAAATAGGTTCTGTATGTTTAGGGACGTAATATTAAAAATGGTTTTGCCACGAATTCTGTTATCCCCGCAGTGGTAAGCGGGGATCCATCTGAAAAGCAGGAAAGATTCCCGATTAAAGAATTTGGGAATGACACCTCGTTATTTCGTATCTTTGAGGAGAAACTTTTTCCTCTTTATGCCGCCGAGTCCCAAGTTTTTCTTTTCTCCCCAGGTTTTACCTTTTTCTTCTCACTGACATTTATGTGACTGGACGAGAGATGCCGGGTGTCGGCCCGGCAGCCGAGGTTCTTTTGTTTCGGCAAAAGGACCCAAAACCACTGACGCCCCACCCGTCTCATCTGATTGATCGGACGCTAAACACGGGAGAGGGGGCCAACTCGCGGAGTCTATCCTGAGCCACGCCGAAGGACTCAAACAAGGCCCGCCAAGTCCAAGAGCGTCCGATCAGGGGACGGGCGGCAGGCGTCGGCCTAGGGATAGGTGCAGTGGGAAATTTAATGTTGTAGTTAGCCTTTCCCTCCATAGTTTTGAGAAAATATTGCTTTGGGAGTTATTTGAAGTAACTGAAATATTCCTGTTCCATTCCTTCCGCACAGGCTTTACTTTTTTCGCACCACTGGCCATCATAAGCGAGCACACGATCGTTGGATTCTCTAGGACAAATTTGAGAGGGGCATCGGGTTAGATAACCAAACCGGGTTCACTTGAGATGCCAAGAAAAACCAATCCCGCTCTTTCTGGAAATCAGCCACGAATCTTCCTCTCCTACGCCCGGAAGGATGGTGAAGACTTCGCGCACAATCTCCGGCAAAAACTAACCGATCACGGCTTTTCTCTTTGGCAGGACCGCACCCAAATGGAAGGAGGCAAGGATTGGTGGGACCAAATTCTGGAAGCCCTCAAGCAGGTGGAATACATGGTGCTGGTCATGACTCAAGCGTCATTGGCCTCGCTCATCGTCAGGAAAGAATGGCGGCAGGCCCGGCAGGAAGGGGTGGGCGTCATTCCTGTCTTTGGGCAATCCAACCTGGATCTGTCTCAACTCCCCCGCTGGATGCGGGATGTGCATTGGGTCAATACCGACGTCCCAGAACAATGGACCCGCTTCCTCCGCACGCTGGAAAGCCCTCATGAGCGCACGCGGGTGCCGTTCATGGCCGATGATTTGCCCGCAGGCTATGTGCCGCGGCTCAAAGAATTCGAGGAACTCGCCGGGAGTCTGTTGGACCCAGAACAGGAAAATCCCATTGCCATTACCGCCGCACTCAAAGGCGCCGGGGGCTATGGGAAGACGACGCTGGCCAAGGCCCTCTGTCATGATGAACGGATTCAAGAAGCCTTTTACGATGGCATCCTCTGGGTCACGCTGGGAGAGCAGCTGAACGTCATGGCTGGGTTGACGAAACTGTACGCTGCCTTAACGGAAGAACGCCCCAACTTCGTGGATGAGGAAGAGGCATCGATTAAGCTAGCCGAAGTCTTGGGAGATAAGGCTTGCCTTATGGTCATTGACGATGTGTGGAATGCCGCCCATCTGCGGCCGTTCCTCCGTGGCGGCAAACGGTGCGCAAGGATTATCACCACCCGAGACAGCACCACCCTTCCTGAAACCGCCAGACTTCGGGTACCGGTGGATGCCATGCATCAGCAGGAAGCGTTGGCCCTATTGTCCTACGATCTGCCAAAAGGGGAAATCGAAGCGATTAGGGCCTTGGCCACACGGTTGGGAGAATGGCCGTTTCTGTTGAAACTCGCCAATGGCGTCCTGCGGGAGCGGGTCAACACCATGGGACAACCCCTTTCCGCCGCTCTGGCCTATGTGCAAAAAGCCTTGGAGAAGCGAGGCCTCACCGCCTTCGATGCCCGAAATCCGGTCGAACGTCATCAGGCTGTGGCCATTACCCTCGGAACGTCCTTCGAGCATTTAAAAAAAGACGAATTGGCCCGCTATCAGGAAATGGCTATTTTTCCAGAAGATGTGGAAATTCCGTTGGCGGCAGTCACTAAGCTGTGGACGGTCACCGGAGGCCTGGACGACTTCGATACGGAGGAACTCTGTACACGGTTGAGCCAGTTGTCACTCCTTTTGCGCTACGATCTCACCACGCAACGCATCCAACTGCACGACGTGGTGCGAACCTATTTGGAAGAGCAGGTTCCCTCGCAATTGCCGATACTCCATGGGCAATTTTTAGATGCCTACGAACTTCAGTATGAACCAGTAAAATCGGCTCGAGATCCTTATCTCTGCCGGTATCTGGCCTATCATCTGGTAAAAGCCGAGCGGTGGGACGAGTTGAAGAAGCTCCTTTTGAATGTCGAGTGGCTCTATGCAAAGTTGGAAGTAGTGGATTTGACTTCTCTACTCTCTGATTTTGATTGGGTGCAGGGGGATAAAGCGTTAGAATTGGTTCAGGGAGCCATCAGACTTGCGGCACATGTTCTAGGTAAGGATCGTGCTCAACTTTTTAGTCAATTACTGGGTCGTCTCCAGACCCTACAGTTGCCTGAGATCCAAAAGCTGGTGAATCAGGCTAAAAGATGGACAAAGAATTTGTGGCTCCGGCCGCTGCAAGGTAGTCTCATTGCTTCAGGAGGCCCATTGATAAGGACCCTCAGCGGGCATAGTGATTCGGTGAACGCGGTGGCGGTGACGCCGGATGGGACGCGGGTGATCTCGGCGGCGGGAGATTCGACGTGTAAAGTGTGGGACCTGGCCACGGGGCAGGAAGTTTTTACCCTCAGTGGTCATGGGGGCTGGATGAGGGCGGTGGCGGTGACGCCGGATGGGACGCGGGTGATCTCAGCCTCGGTGGATGAGACGTGCAAGGTGTGGGACCTGAGCACGGGGCAGGAAGTTTTTACCCTCAGCGGTCATAGTGGCATGGTGAACGCGGTGGCGGTGACGGGAGATGGGACGCGGGCGATTTCGGGAGGGGATGATTCGACGTGCAAGGTGTGGGACCTGGCCACCGGGCAGGAAGTTTTTACCCTCAGCGGTCATAGTGGCAACGTGAATGCATTGGCGGTGACGGCGGATGGGACGCGGGCGATTTCGGGAGGGGATGATTCGACGTGCAAGGTGTGGGACCTGGCCACGGGGCAGGAAATTTTCACCCTCAGCGGTCATAGTGACAACGTGAATGCATTGGCGGTGACGGCGGATGGGACGCGGGTGATCTCGGCGGCGGGAGATTCGACGTGCAAGGTGTGGGACCTGGCCACGGGGCGGGAAGTTTTTACCCTCAGCGGTCATAGTGACAGGGTGAACGCGGTGGCGGTGACGGGAGATGGGACGCGGGCGATTTCGGGAGGGGATGATTCGACGTGCAAGGTGTGGGACCTGAGCGCGGGGGAGATGCTATACACGCTGCGCGGGCATAGTGACAACGTGACGGCATTGGCAGTGACGGGGGATGGGACGCGGGTGATCTCGGCGGCGGGAGATTCGACGTGCAAGGTGTGGGACCTGGCCACGGGGCAGGAAGTTTTTACCCTCAGCGGTCATGGGGCCTGGGTGAGGGCGGTGGCAGTGACGGCGGATGGGATGCGGGTGATCTCGGCCTCGGCGGATGAGACGTGCAAGCTGTGGGACCTGAGCACCGAGCAGGAGGTGCAGACCTTCAGCGGTCATAGGGGTTGGGTGAACGCGGTGGCGGTGACGGGAGATGGGACGCGGGCGATTTCGGGAGGGGATGATGGGTGGTGCAAGGTGTGGGACCTGGCCACGGGGCAGGAAGTTTTTACCCTCAGCGGTCATAGTGACAACGTGAATGCATTGGCGGTGACGGCGGATGGGACGCGGGTGATCTCGGCGGCGGGAGATTCGACGTGCAAGGTGTGGGACCTGGCCACGGGGCAGGAAATTTTCACCCTCAGCGGTCATAGTGACAGGGTGAACGCGGTGGCGGTGACGGGAGATGGGACGCGGGCGATTTCGGGAGGGGATGATTCGACGTGCAAGGTGTGGGACCTGAGCACGGGGGAGATGCTATACACGCTGCGCGGGCATAGTGACAACGTGACGGCATTGGCAGTGACGGGGGATGGGACGCGGGTGATTTCGGGGGGGAATGATGGAAGGTGCATCGTGTGGGACCTGGCCACCGGGCAGGAAGTTTTTACCCTCAGCGGTCATAGTGACAACGTGAATGCATTGGCGGTGACGCCGGATGGGACGCGGGTGATTTCGGGGGGGGATGTTGGGATCTGCATCGTGTGGGACCTGAGCACCGGAAAGAAGGTGCATACCTTACGCGAGCATAATGATAATGGCTTGGCGGTGGCGGTGGCGGTGACGGGGGATGGGACGCGGGTGATCTCAGCTTCGGTTATTCAGACATGCAAAGTGTGGGACCTGGCCACCGGGCGGGAGGTGCAGACCCTCATCGGCCATGGGGGTTGGGTGAGGGCGGTGGCGGTGACGGGGAATGGGACGCGGGCGATCTCCGCGGAGGATGAGACGTGCAAAGTGTGGGACCTGGCCAGCGGGGAGGTCGTGGCCACGTTCACTGGGGAAAGTCCTATTTCGTGTTGTGCGGTTTCCCCAGATTGCCAAACGATCATAATTGGAGAGTACTCTGGGCGGGTGCATTTCCTCCGTCTGGAGGGTATTGATTGACTCTGTCATCCTGAGAGCATCGAAGGATTTGGTCAAACCGTCCATCTTCAGTTTGGGCAATGGTTCTTCGCTGCGCCTGCCCTGAGCCGGTCGAATGGGCTCAGAATAACAAATTGGTTGTGGAGGGACCAAGCAACATCGTGGTTACTCCATTGTTTAATAATGACGTCTCATATTTTTCAGAGATTGTGGTCTTGTCCTGAGTTTAAAAATCCACTAGGCTTCGTTTTCTTGCCTCCCCTTTGTAAGGGGAGGATCAAGGTGGGGGAGAAATGCCAAATGGCTTATGAACTTTGATGGGGCAGTGTATAGTGGTTGACTGTGAGGTTTTGATATTTCTACCTCCCCGTTGCCCCTCCTTACAAAGGAGGGGGTTAAGATTGACAACTAAGAACAGAAAGAAAACGTGGTGAAAATTGGATTGATACAAATGGCCTGTTCGGCCAACCCTGCTGAGAATCTGGAACGAGCCGTAGGCAAGGTTGAGGAAGCGGCGCGAAACGGGGCGCAGATTATCTGTCTGCCTGAGTTGTTTCGCTCCCAATACTTTTGTCAGAAAGAGGATGCCGCTCTGTTTGATCTGGCAGAGTCCGTTCCTGGGCCTTCCACGGAGGCCTTTGCCAAAATTGCCAAATCCCATCTTGTGACGATTTTGGTGTCGCTGTTTGAGCGACGGACGGCAGGGGTCTACCACAATTCCTTTGCCGTGTTGGATGAGCGGGGAGAGATGGCCGGACTGTATCGCAAGATGCATATTCCGGATGATCCGGCCTATTACGAAAAGTTTTATTTCACTCCTGGGGATCGGGGGTTTCAGGCGATCAAGACCACGCACGCCACCGTTGGGCCGTTGATCTGTTGGGATCAGTGGTACCCCGAAGCGGCTAGGATGACAGCTCTGCAGGGAGCGGAGATCCTGTTTTACCCCACGGCCATCGGCTGGCATCCCAAAGAAAAAACTGAAGAAGGCCAGGCGCAACGTGATGCCTGGATGACGATGCAACGAAGCCATGCTATTGCAAATGGGGTGTTTGTGGTGGCGGTGAATCGGGTCGGTCATGAGGCTCCGGCCGGGGGTGATGGGTTGGAGTTTTGGGGCAGTTCGTTTGTGTGTGATCCGTTTGGTGTGGTGCTGGCTCAAGCCTCAGTTGAGAAAGAAGAAACGCTGGTGGTGGATATCGATCTGAAGCGTATTGAGGAAGTCAGACGTAACTGGCCTTTCCTTCGCGATCGCCGCATTGATGCGTATGGTGGAATCACGAAGAGATTATTGGATGAATAGCACAGGGCCTATTTGACTTGTCCTCGGTAAGATCTGATCTGTCCTTCCTTTCCCTCGTGTTTTCTCTTGAAAAAATAAGGCCCCTCGTAGGGAGATGGAACTCATTATTTGTCCACAATTTTTCCGATACAACCTGAATTATGACATAAAAATCTGAACATGTAAGTTGTGCTTGGCTTATTCATAAGGCTAGATGATTCCGTTGCCCCGTTGTGATGTGGTTCCGAAGAGGAACTGAAGGAAGAGTGAGGGGGAGAGTTGAAGCGAATTTCACCGAGATGGCGATCTTTTGCGGCTCATTTACGTGGGCATCAAAGCGATGCTGAACGGCGGCTCTGGGAGGAAATTCGAGATGGTCAGATCAAGGGATGGAAATTCAGGCGGCAACATCCTATCGGTAATAGTATCGTTGATTTTTGTTGTTTGGAAAGGATGCTGATCATTGAGCTGGATGGGGAACAACATCCCGAACAAAAAAAGACTGATGAGGAGTGCATCAATTATTTGACGACGTTGGGTTTTCGTGTCCTGCGATTTTTGAATGATGATGTTCTGACGAAGACTGATGATGTGGTGGAGGAGATTGTGAAAGTCATGGAAGATTCTGAGAACCTCCATTCTCCCCCTAGCCCTGTCATCTTTTCAGAGCCGAGCCCTGGCAGGGAGATGGAACCAGAGGATTCCCTTACTCGCACTTTCTTTAATCAAGAGAAAGTCCCTTTTAAGGCGAGGGGATCTGCATTAGGGTTTCGGATGCCTGCAGAGTGGGAGCGACACGAGGCGACTTGGCTAGGATGGCCTCATAATACGAAAGATTGGCCGGGGAAAATGGGAACGATCTCCTGGGTGTACGGGGAAATGGTTCGGAAGCTCTCTGGTGGAGAAACTGTTCGAATTCTCGTGAATGACAAAGACCATGAATTAAAAGCCCGGCGGCTGTTGGACAAAGTTGGGGCCGATATGATCCGAATCCAATTTTTTCGTGTTCCGACCAATCGGGGGTGGGCGCGAGACTTTGGTCCCATTTTCGTGAAACGGGATCAGCCTGATTCGCAAGTGGCGATTGCCCGTTTTCGCTTTACAGCCTGGGCCAAGTATCCGGATTGGCAATTGGATGATCGTATCCCGGTTCGGTTAGGCCCGAAACTTAAGATTCCCGTGGTCCCTGTTGAGAAAAATCGTGGCGGGGTTGTTCTGGAGGGTGGGGCCATCGATGTGAACGGCCAGGGGACGTTGTTGACCACGGAAGAATGTTTGTTGGATGAGCAGGTGCAGGTCCGGAACCCCGGGTATTCCCGACGGGATTATGAGGAAGTGTTTGGAGCCTATTTAGGCATTTCCCAGGTTCTCTGGTTGAGACAAGGCATTGCCGGTGACGACACGCATGGGCATGTGGATGATGTGTGCCGGTTCGTGGATCCCTACACGGTGGTGCTGTGTCAGGAATCCAATCCAGCCGATGAGAACTATCGTCCTCTGGCTGAAAATGCCGAGCGATTAGATGGGATGCGGGTGGAAGACGGGAGAAAGTTACTGGTGGTCCCCTTGCCGATGCCTGGGTCGCTATATTTTGAAGGACGACGGCTACCCGCCAGTTATGCCAATTTTTATATCGGCAATACTGTCGTGTTGGTGCCGACCTTTAATGATCCTAAGGATCGGGTGGCCCTAGGGATTGTGGCTGACCTGTTTCCTGATCGAACCGTGGTGGGTATTCATGCCGTGGATCTGGTCTGGGGGTTCGGGACCATTCATTGTTTGACGCAACAACAGCCAGCCTTTGATCATTTGTCGATCCTCAAGGAGCGTTCATGAATACCTCTTCCCCTGCGGCCGATCCTATTATTCTTCCCTCGCCTGTTAGAATTGGATGGATTGGCACTGGAGTCATGGGCGCACCAATGTGCGAACATCTCCTTCGTGCGGGGTATGCCTTGACGGTGTATACCCGCACCCCTTCTAAAGCTCAGAAGTTGTTGGATCAGGGGGCCCGGTGGGCAGAGTCTCCGGCAGCCTTAGTCGCGGAGGCCGATGTTGTTTGTACTATGGTGGGCTTTCCTCAGGACGTTCGTCGGATATATCTCCAACCAGATGGCTTGTTGTCACAGGCTCGCCCTGGTCAGATCTTTGTGGATTTCACCACTTCTGAGCCGACGTTGGCCGGTGAATTAGCCAGTCAGGCCGGTTCGAGATCTGCGTCGGCTCTTGATGCGCCGGTTTCGGGCGGTGACGTTGGCGCCAGAGATGGCACCTTGTCCATTATGGTGGGTGGAGATTCCAGGGCATTTGAAGCGGTCAAACCGATTTTATCCGTGTTTGGAAGAACTCTGGTGTATCAAGGCCAGGCCGGATGCGGGCAGCATGCCAAACTCTGTAATCAAATAACGATTGCGGGCACGATGATCGGTGTGTGTGAAGCGTTACTCTATGCCCACAAAGCCGGGTTGGAAGGTGAGACCTTGTTACGCTCCATATCCAGTGGGGCCGCGGGATGCTGGACACTTGACCATCTGGCGCCACGGATATTGAAACGGAACTTTTCAGCCGGATTTTTTGTGGAGCATTTCATTAAAGATATGGGTATGGCGTTAGATGAAGCCAAACGAATGGGCTTACTTCTGACAGGACTGTCACTTGTTCGAAAACTCTATGTGGCGATTCAAGCTAATGGTCACGGGCGTTCCGGGACCCATGCGTTGTTGTTAGCGCTAGAAGATTTGTCGCCGACCTTTCTCACCGCACATTCCTCCCCTCGCTCTTTGTCTAAGTAATTCAAATTCTGATCATAATTTCCCATTTTTTGCGGTGCGGGAATCTGCCTCGCCCCAAGTTTGGAAGAGTGTTCTGCCTTTAACAAAAAGCGAATTAGCTCTTTTCTGCCAAGGTTCCGAGCAATAAAATCGCTAACCCGAATTTTTTCTTTTGTGGTTTATCCTCGTTATCCCTTTCCCGGGTACCTCTATCATGGTGGGTGGTGGGTTTTTTCGATTGGGAAGCACGATCTTTTTCTAAAGGATGGATCTTTGATGCCATTTGGGTGAGATGAGTACTTTGCCCTTTGATGAATTGAACGGAGGGAGGCATGGGCAATGTCCTGGCTTGTCCTTCATTCAGGAAGAGGCGATCGAGAGGGCCAGGCCTGTGAGGCACAGGAGACGCCATGTTCTTGTGGTCGGTTGCTGACGGATCTTTTCCATTCTTGAGCCCTCCGTTCCGCCTCTGGTGTGGTGCGGTTGGTTGGGTAATGCCTGGGCCTGTATCGGCATTCTCTTTTTAAACCTTGCAGGGGGCACAGTGGTGCTTCTTTCTTGAAATTGGTGTGCATTGCGGTTCGGCGTTCGAAAATGGATCAAATCCGAGTGGAGGGGAGGAGTGGGGGGGGAGGGAGTCTTCGCGATCTGACTGACAGGAAGGATGGCTACAACGTCATCCAATTTTCCAAAGCAGAATCAAGGTCAATACCGACTTGTTCGGGAGCAAGGACCCGCACAATTTCTGGCCGTGGTTCATGAGAGGTGAGTACCGAGAAGTTGAACGGGATCGGTTCAGGCAAGGGTTGATGAATTGCGTCCTGGATAAGGAGGATTGTAGGTTGGAGCAGATTATCTCTGGAGTTCGCTGTGACGATTCCCCTTTCCCCGGTGCTCAATTCCACCAGGGCATAGGTGGGATAGATTCCGATGAGATTAATAAAGGTCGCTACTAACTCGCCATCTAATAGTCCTTTCCTGCCTTGTTGATACAACGTTTGGAGCGCGATTCTGACTGGAAGAGGATTTCCTGTGTGGTGACCGGTCAACAATTCATCATACTCATCAGCAATACGAAGAATTCGGGTGGATGTTTGAATTTTTGCTGATTCAATATTCACAGGATAGCCTGAGCCATCCAGTGCGATATGATGTTCGCGGATTAACGTATCGACCTCGTCAGTCAGACAAGACTGTTGGGACAGCATTTCAACTCCCCGTCGGGGATGTTTATGGTACAGGCATAATTCTGAGTCAGATAACTGGTTGAGCGGCCGATGAAGGACTTGTGGAATGTTCAAGAGTCCCACGTCATGGAGGAGGCCTGCGCTAGCCAGATGTTGTAACACTGTGTTGTCCAACCCGACAGCTCGTCCTAGAAATACGCCTAATGTACTGACCGCGAGTGCGTGATCGTATAAGGCCGGAGAAAAGTCTCTTGTCCGAATCATGGCGATGCAGGCTTCTTCATGTCCGAGGGTTTCAGCCATAACGGATTCAGTGATCTGATGAACCTGTTCTATGGCGAGCCCTCCGGTTTTATGCAGTGTGTGGAGGATGTCCTGTACGCCCTCAAGCATATACTTTCGCACCAGTTTCATCGTGGTGAGTTCCCCGGATAGTGATTTTCCCTGGATAGAGGGTGAAAGCTGCTGAAGACGTTCGACCTCCGGTGGGACGGAGGAATCAGGTATCGGAGGATCTGGTGTGGATGAGACCTCATCATCTTGAGTCTGTGGCGGTTCAGAATCTGATGCCACGTCACGCCCACGATCAGTATCAATGGTGATTTCTTGAATTCCGGCCTGTTGTAATTTGGCAATATCACTGGAACATTTAATGAGAAACCGGTGAACGAGGAAGGGAGTATTCAGCCATGAGCGGTCGATTCCACAGAGGTACATTCCCACTTGAGCGGATGTTGTTGGAATTCGTTTGATGGCCATATGGTTGCCGAGGAGGCGTTCTAGAAAGGAAATCTCATTCCCTCAATTGGGGGGAATGCCTAGTGTCCTCATCGGTGTTCTTTCGGCCGTTCTTAATCTCCTCCGTCAGTAATGGACGTGTGACAAGTTTGAAGGTCTCGCCATATCAAGAATGTCTTGTGATAGGGAAGATGTGTCTGTTGTCCGGTGAAAGAAAAATCTATGAATTGATACGGTCTAGGGACGATCAGAGACCGCAAGAGATGATGCCTTACCCCGCAAAGCTTAAGAGTGCTCCTTGCCAGGCCGAAAAGGAGAAGACAGCTTTCACGGGGGATGGCGATGGGTGGATGTCGGACATCATTTCAGGGTGGGTGGGCGGATTCCTTGACTGCTGGGCCTACTCCTCGGCCGGACGTGTCCTCAACACCTTGGTTATTCCTCGGAGGCGTCCTTCTCTTCATATTCCTGTCATTGGGTCTTCCCTCCTCCAGCCATGCGGCTTCAGAAACCGATTTGTCGATTAAGCCTGTTCGAAGGGCGATTCCCATCCTTGGGACCACGACGAATGCACAATCTGAACAGGTGGGTATTGTTGCGGAAGTTCAATTGGAGTTTCTCCAGCGACGGGATCACAAAGGGTTGGATCTTCAATTTCTTACCCGGCCAGGGAAGTTTTCGCCCTATGCCCAACAGTCGGTCAAAGACGCCCTCATTCTGGTTGTTCAGGCTGCCGGACTTAATTCTGATTCCTGGACGGTCAGATTTATTCTGCCCTATCCGGGGGTCACGTTGTACGGGGAAAGTTTATCGGCCATGGCGGCCTTGAATGTCGTGGCACTTGCCAAAAATGAGCCCGTAGATGAGAAGACGGTTCTCACGGGGACCGTCACCACGGATGGACATGTGGGAACTGTAGGAGGAGTCCCGTTAAAGATTTTGGCCGCGCATGAACAACATTATCGACGGGTGCTCATTCCAGAGGAACCGGACGTGGCCGATGATGATTGGGAAACCCCGTTCCTGATGGAAGTAACACCGGTGCGATCCATCAAAAACGCGTATCTTGCGTTAACCCATCGGCCCCTTAGAAGCCATCTCAACGACCAGTCTTTTGCTGCAAGCCTATCGCAATAACCTCCCTCTTGTTGAATACCCTGGCCTGTGTATGGCAATCCCTGTGAGTGAGGAGAGGGATATGGGAAGTGAATGGTATCCCAAAGGTATTCCCGGACAGCTTGCTTGTATGGTTCAAATATTTCTATGGTATCCAACTGAGGGGGGCGCAACTTTTTTCATTTGATTTTCTTTTCCTAGGTTGACGTGCTCAAACAAACATTTATGGGGTAATCTTCGATGATCCGACCATGTTTTGCCGTTGATATTGATAATGTCTTAGGCCGAGCGGAGCCGGAAGTGCAGCGTTTGTTCCAGGAATTGACCGGAAGGTTATGGCCTGTGGGTCTGTATGGGAGTGCTGGTGGATTAGATGCAAGCCAATTAGCGCCTGAGCTTCTTGAGGAAATTTTCTCACGGTTTCACCAGGAGTCTATCCCACGGTTACCGCTGTTTCCTGGGGCAAAGCATGCCTTGACCCTCATCCATCGTCGTTATCGGATTATCATCGTGACGGCCCGGCGTCCGTATTCACGACCTCAAACTCTTCGTTGGTTAGAGGGGCATGGTCTTCCTTTCGATGCGCTGTATCACACTGAAGAGAAAACCGACATTCCCGAATCGATTACAGCCGCGATTGACGATCATCCTCACCATATTCAGGCATATCGTGCCCTCGACAGACAAGTCTTTGTTATGGATCAACCTTGGAATCGTGCAATTCCCCATGCTGACGTTATTCGCGTGACCGGCTGGGATGCACTCCTGCAGTGGTTGCATTTTCGACATCTCCAGCAATGGCCAAAAAATTTTCCGGAGTCTCTTTCCTTTCGACGGTTGCTCTCCTCTCATCTCAGTGCCCCTTCTTTGACGGCGGCCGGTGTTTCGACGGGACTCGCATAGCCATAAACCTGCGATCGTTGGTCCATGCCGGAAAGGTTTTTAAAAAATTGCCGATAGAGGTCAGTGGTTCTTTGCTGTTGGGAATCGATATTTCCCAGCACAATTTTTGATCTCCCATTTAGCCAATTCCAGGAATACTAATGATGGCTTTGCCTATCCACACAGTTCTGCTTGTTGATGATAATCCCGATGACTGCGACATTGTGAAAGAGGCATGGGACGAGATCCCGGTTGGACAGGAATTGCGGTGTGTGAATGATGGCACCGAATTGCTGGATTACTTGTATCGCCGTGGCCTATTTTCCAGGCGAGAATGCGCGCCACGCCCCAGTGTGATTCTCTTGGATTTAAATATGCCTCACATGACCGGAGGGGAAGTTCTCACTGAAATCAAGAAGGATCCATCTCTGGCATGTATTCCCATTGTGGTGTTGACCACGTCAAATGCTCCCAAGGATATCTGTTACACCGCCGGTATGGGTGTGAATGGATACATGCAAAAACCCAATTCCTATAACGGGTATCTCCAGATGTTTACCAATTTGAGGAAGCACTGGTCGGAAGTTCTCGAACAGCCATTGGCCGGAAGTGGTGGGGATTGCTCCGCCAATGTCGCCTGGTGTTAAAAGGTGGTATCGTGAGGTATTCGCCATTTTCCCAGTCAAAGCTCGGTGTTTTTTTTCTTCTCTATTTGTCCCATGTGGGCGCTCACCTTCTAGATTAGTTTTTCCCCTTTCCTCTAGCCATGCCTCGGTACGTGAAGAATCCTAAACAGAAAGACACTCATTCATTGAGGTCTCTTCATAGGAACGATTTTTCTTCTTTTGGTAATTCGGACTCATCTTTTCCGTGGGCCCGGTTTACATAACTTCTGAGCCAAAGTAGGGATGATGAATGTACCCTATGTCCAGATATGAGTTTTCTGTTTTCAACCCCCTCAAGTTCCCTCCTCAACAACCGACATTATTCTATATTGACTGGCGAGTAGTGATAACGGGGGATCCACCTGTGTATTCATCCATGCAGGGATTCGCTGATCATTCATTGCGATTGAAAACCTTGAGGACAATGGGAAATGTTATGAAAACACATTTTATTTTGACGGGCGCAGTTGTCATGTTGGGAACAACACTGTTGACGACAAGTTTGGCCTATGAGGCCTCTGAATATTTGATCTTTACCCGTCACCGGGATTCCAATGGTCATTTGCTGGCAGGGCCAACCCACCATCAATCTCAACCTTCCGTGATTCAAAAAACGGTCGTTCCTGCTCAACCCAAGACTTTTGAACAACGAAGTACGGAGTGGGGAATGAATGCCCAAGAAGTAAAACTGAATGAACCCGTGCAGCCGGTTTGGGAACTCCAATCTCCGGTATTAGAGACCTACGAGCAGCGGGTAGGGTATCGTCGTCAAATCGAAGGAATTGACGCGTCGTTAACCTACACGTTTTATGAAGATCAACTTGCTCAGGCAAATTATCTATTTGAACCGAAACATGATGATGCTGCGGACTATGTGCAAGATTTCCATACGGTGGAAAATTGGATAACCCAGTCTTATGGTATGCCGACGTCAGTTCAGGAAATTTGGTTAGATTCTTTGTACCAATATGATCAAAGTCTCTGGGGACAAGCCCTGCTTCGCGGCCATCTGAAGATGGTGGCGGAATGGCGGAACGATACTACGAATATTACCCTCTTGTTAGACGGTGGAGAGGATACGATAGGTTTAATGGCTGATTTCGATAGTGTGGCAATCATAGCTCCCGCTCCTATGGAAGCCAGGGTAATTGAGGAAAATCCTGTTGTGGAAGACGTCTCCATCGGAAAAACTTCTGTCAGCGAAGAGCAACCAATGGAAGCTCCGCCAGTGGAGGATATGCCAACTGAATCGATATCCCAAGAACAGCATCCGGACACAAAGTTGTAAATCTCCCGTCGAATTTCCAGTTTATTTGAAATAATCGTTTATATTGGGGAGGAGGCCATGCCTCCTCCTTTTTTTTTAATAAATATTTATAGGGCACCTCTAAAAACTACTGACAATTTCGGCTGATTCTGGCATAAGTCCTCTGAAGGAGGATGAGCGATGCAGACACCCCATCAACGTGGATTTTTTGATCTCGCCAACCGCTATGAGGCCCTCAGCCAACAGGGCGATCTCTTAGAACAGCTGGTGCAGGTGATTTCCTGGGAAGTCTTTCGCCCCACCCTGGCCAAAGTCCTTCGCTGCTCCAACGCGGACACAAGGGGGCCGTCCCCCCTTTGATGCCGTGCTGATGTTCAAAATTCTCGTCCGGCAAGCCTTGTACAATTTGTCCGATGATCAGACCGAGTATCAGATTCGTGACCGTCTGTCCTTCCTGCGGTTCTTGGGCCTCGATCTGGCTCAACGCCTCCTGGATGCCAAGACCATCTAGTTGTTTCGCGAAACCCTCGCTCAAGCCAAAGTCGTCGAGAGCCTTTTTGCGCAATTTGAAACCTAATCTGGCCGAGCACGGCTTACACCCGCGTGGCGGCCAACTAATCGATTGCTTCACTGGGTCCGGTCCCGAAGCAACGGACTACCCGAGAAGAAAACGCGGCGATTAAAGCGGGCCAGAGCCCCACCGAGTGGGAGGCGGACTCGGCCAAACGCCGGCAGAAAGATAGCGACGCCCGTTGGACGATCAAGCATGGGGACAATCACTATGGCTATAAGAATCATGTGAATGTCGACAAGCAACACAAGCTGATTCGGCGCTATACCGTGACGAATGCCGCTGTGCATGACAGCCAAGCGCTGGAACCCGTGGTACAACCGGAGTCTGCCGGGCGAGGCGTGTGGGCGGATTCAGCGTATCGCTCCCAGGAGACCGAAGCGTTACTCAAGGGGCAGCACCTCCGTTCTCACATTCAAGAAAAAGGCTATCGGGACAAGCCCCTGACGTCGCAGCAAAAAGCGCGGAATCGGCGTCGAGCGCGGACGCGAGTTCGCGTCGAACATGTCTTCGGCCACCAAGTGACGGCGATGGGCGGCAAGCTCATTCGAACGATTGGGGTGATCCGGGCTCGAGCAACGATCGGGCTCAAAAATCTGTCTATAACTTTCAACGGGTGCTGTTCCTCACAGCCGCGAGTCGGCACCCGATGGCCTAACAAAGGCAGAAGAGAAAGCCTTGAGCGTCAAGCAGATAACCACTCACTCCCATGCACACGGTGTTCAGGGCATTTCGCCCATCTCACAAACAGGGCCGGGAAGAGACGCCCCCAAAACTGGCAGTTTTTAGAGGTGACCTATAGATATTGAATCGGGTTGGGATGGCTCGCTGGAGTTCTTGAGTTGTTTCAATCTTTAGGAATTAATCGGGTGTATAAATGATCAGGCGTTTCTGGATAATTAGTGACGAGGGTAAGTCTGTGGGTTGGGGAAAGCCTCTTACCAATAGCCAAAAGGGTAAGACGGATAAAACCGGCCATATCCCCCCCAGTACGGATATCCATAGGGATAGAACAGGGGTTGAGGATAGGATCCATACCGGTCGTAATCAGGAGAATAGGCTGGCCAGACTTGGAAATGTTTAATGAGGAGAGTGGGATAGGTATATATGTCTTCATCGAGACTCTGTTGGACAGAGCCGGATAGTTCTCCTGCCAGGGTGATCCGGCTTCCGGGAGGGACTGTGGCGGGATCTAGAAATTGTTGCTGTTCCGCAATAAACCGTCCTTCGGATTGCGTGAGTTCAGTTGTGGGCTCCTGTTCATTGATGAGGGGCAATTGAAGGATTGTGATTTGGGTTAAATTGGGTAAGCGTTTCGCCGCCAGGACTTTTCCTCCAAGTATGACCAGTTTTCCCTTGAAGCTGTCAGGATCCTCTTTAATGCGCGGAAACACTAATAAGGGGTCGATGTGTTCCGCCAGGTCAGGAGGAAGCGAGTTTTTGTAGGGGGTAGAGCATCCGCTGGCACAAAGCACAGTGAGGAATAAAAGAAAAACCAGTTTATAGCGAGAAACAACAGGTGAGGGACTAACGGCTCCGAAGTAGGTCATCTTGCTCCTTCATCTAATTACAGCATATTCCTCCACATTGAAGAGATGCAAATCCAACAGATTCCTCTGATGATTCGGTTGCCCCAAGGGCCTTCCTAGTAAACGAGACTGGCGCCATTCCCCTAGACGGGATCTCAGAATAGCACCCATGTGGTGATCACACTCCAACCCATTTGCTCCATCTTGGCTCTGTCCTGTTTGAAGGAGTTGGTCGCCAGGGAGTTTCTGAAACATTATTAGGAATCCTTGAATTTAGTAATGGGTATGCTGTTCTCATGGATTCTTAAAGGCAGGGGAGAATGCTTGAAAGTCGGGGAGATCGAAAAATGCAATAGTATGAAGATAATAAATTGGCGGTGTGTCAAATCGGATTCGATCCTTCCAGATGAAAGCCTGTATTCGGCTTACCCCGGAAAAATCGAATGCCCTCCTTTCTCATGCTGGGTCGCGAATCTTGTTTAACAATCAGGGCTTCTTTTTTGGTGTGGAAAAAGTAATCTCGGTTGCAACCCAGTCTCGGTTTTCAGGAACTCCCTTTTTGGAAACCTCGGCCACGAGTCGGTCCCCAACTTGGGGCCTGGCCTTTTCTACATGAATGCCATTTTGTTGAAACGTAATTTGAGGATGAAAGGCGAGCGTCAGGGATTCTCCTTTTGGTGTTGTGACCACTACATGGTCATTTCCCAATTTGGTGACGGTTCCCATTACATGAGAGGCATCGCCATGTGCCCAGGCGGGGGTGGTTAGAAACATCGAGAACAGAACGGCCAGAATGCTAAAATATTTCATGATGGCGACTCCTTAGGATTTTAAAATCAATGATGGTGTTCTTGGGGTATGACATCTTCTCCTGATAGAAATAGATCAAGGGCTTCTTGTTGCTCCCGTTCTTCGCGGGTGAGAGGATTATTTTGTTTCATCTCCGCGATTTCTTCAGGAGTGATATTGGGGAAATGTCGAATGAGGTGAACTAATTTCCAGCTGTCGAGATCTTCTTCCGGTAGGCCTTTTCCCCAGGCCGGCATTCCCGTAAACCGAATGCCGTAATGGATGATATAAAACAATTCTCCATCAGCCATGGCTTGAATGGCTGGTTCTCTGAGGTCAGGAACAGGAGGATAGAAATTCGGGCCCATATGTGTTTTTCCACTTCCATCATTGGCGTGGCAGGTGGCACAATGATCGGCAAAATGATGCCGAGCATTTGCAAGATTTTCAGGAGAAAAACGGACGGGATTTGAGATTTTGAGAAAGTGGCTTGGGGTTGCCAGGTGCCGGATAAACCTGGCGGCTTTCACTTCCCACTCGGGCGGAGTGGATTTGGCGGAAAACGCGCCAGGTAACAACCAGAGCGCTGCCAGCGTGGACCCGACCAAGAGGAGAAGAGCGAGAATAAAAAAGATTTTGATTCGTCTAAACATAATTAGTTAGATATTTATATTGTACCTGTTCAGGGATTTTCTTCACAAGTCAATTGAATGTTCATCATCAGTAGATGTTTTTTTTGTTTGGTGAAATGATTGAAAATGGCTATGATGGTAAAGTGGACTGAGTGAATGCCGTCCGGAACGATATATTTTTATCCCGTCTCATGATGCCAATCGTCTTTATTGGATGGCTATGACGTCTTCTCCACTGGTCGAATCGCTGCAGAACCCGAAATGTTATTCACACCCTGTGAGTCAGGTCAGGTTGGTGGAAACGCATATTTCGTGGGTGTTGCTAACTGGTCAGTATGTCTACAAGATTAAAAAGCCCGTGTTGTTTTCATTTGTTGATTTTTCGACACTTGAAAAACGGAAGTGGTTTTGTGAAGAAGAGGTTCGTCTCAACAGACGGTTAGCCCCACAGCTTTATCTGGGGGTGGTCTCCATCATCGGGTCCCAATCAGATCCTCGCATAGATGGCGAGGGAAGCCCTTTTGAATGGGCCGTCAAAATGAAACAATTTCCTCCCGATCAGGAGTTTCACCACCTCCTTGAGACAGGCAACCTGCATGAATCTGTGGTCGGTCAACTGGCCATAGATATTGGAACATTCCATGGCCGGCTTGAACCTGCAGGAGATCCCTTTCCCTATGGAGAGCCGGATATGGTATGGCGACCTATAGGAGAGTGTCTCCAGGATATTCCTCTTGCAGCCCTCCCTGTTCGGATTCAATTCTGTTTGAAGGATATCAAGGAATGGACAAACCAAGAATGGAAACGATTGGAGCCAATACTAAGAGAACGCAAATCTTCAGGGCAGATTCGAGAATGTCATGGTGATCTTCATTTAGGAAATATTGCCCTATTTGAGGGCCGGATTTGTGTGTTTGATGCCTTGGAATTTGAACCACGTTTGCGTTGGATTGATGCCATCAGTGAAGTCGCGTTTTTGGTCATGGATTTAGAGAGCAAGGATCGAGTGGATTTGGCGTATTGGTTTTTAAACTGTTATCTGGAAGTGACTGGTGACTATGCCGGGATGAGTGTGTTCCGCCTGTATGAGATTTATCGGGCACTCGTTCGAGCTAAAGTGGCAGGCTTGCGTCTGGCTCAGGTAGAACCAGGAAGCCCGGTACGGGAGGATATTCTTGAGGAAATGATCAGATACGTCAATTTTGCCCATCGATTGATGATGCCTGCTCCTCCAATGTTGATACTGATGCATGGAGTATCCGGGACTGGGAAGACGACGGTCTCCACTGAAGTGGTAAAAGCTTTGGGTGCCGTGCGCGTGCGATCCGATGTGGAACGTAAACGGATCTACGCCGAACAAGGTAAAATAGTCGTTGGTCAGGGAAATTCAAAGAGCTTGTACTCGCCAGACATGACTCGTGCAACCTATGATCGGCTATGGGATCTTGCAAATACGATGTTACAGGCGGGCTATTCCGTCGTTGTGGATGCTACATTCCTTGAGGGCGCACAAAGACAATCATTCATCCGACTCGCTCATAAACGGCACGTGTCTATGGTCATATTGGACGTATGGGCGCCAGATGAATTGTTGGCGGAGCGAATAGCAAATCGGGCCAAGCAACAGACCGATGCCTCTGACGCAACGATTGGAGTCATGGAGCAGCAAAAGGCCAATGAGACGCCCTTAACCGAGCTTGAACAAGACACTACCATTAGCGTGGATTCGACCGATTTACAAACGGTCAGATCCACGATAAAGAGTCTTATTGAACAACGAAGAAATAGTGCAAATTAAAGCCACTATTGGGAAACGGAAGTGTTTCGATGATCTTTGCCTGGCGGGGTGGTCTCAGGCTGCGGTCCAATTTGATTGGCTGGCTTGGGCAGGGTAACAAATCCTCTAATTCAGGTAGAAATTCCTAAAGGTACTAACCCGTGTTTCCTGCCTTCCCATCACAGCGAGGGAAAGAATGGAAAGGACGAGTGAGGAGGGTGTGGAAGAATGTTTCTGAACAGGCTCATGTCGTTATAGGTTAAAAAATCGCCTGGCTGAACAAGGTCACACTATTCCCCACGGTGCCTGCTCCCCATCCAAATTTAGCCGCTAATGCCCCGAGGGGGGTCATTGGATCATGTTCATAATAGACTTTTACGACGGTAAATTGTTGGACTGTTGCTCCGGTGCCGGGAACGTATACCAAATAGTCGTAAAGATTTTGCGGTAAATCACAATTCGGAAGTGCTGGAGCCGCTACGCCGGAGCCGTTAAAGCCTCCGTCCTCAACGACCGTACAGGCAGGGTTATTGTTCGCGACGGTCCCAGCAGTGATTTGGGCCAAATAAATATGATATTTGGATGGTTGGTTCGCAAAGTCCAGGGCATTATTGGTGGAGCCGAGAAGATTCATCATGTTTGCCGACGTCGTCAAGTTTCGCGATGCTAAACTTGCGCCCTCTCTTGCCAGCTGTGTGAGAGCGTTGCGTTCGTTGATGATGCTTCCATATTCGACAATGCCAAAAGCGACGAAGAGGAAAATCATGAGGGAAAAGGCGAGTTCGACGGAAGCGGTCCCCCGTTCATTCCGCCCCGTCTGTAACAATGATGCCATCATGAGGCGCCTCCTAAGATGAAGTTTTCATTGCGGTAGGTTCCCTCGGACGACATGACCATGGAATCCCCTGCTCCAAAAAACCCGCCTATCAATTGAGTGAAAAATTGATGGGTGAAATTTACTCTGACCCGCATAAACGCACCGGCACCGCCAGCGCTTGCCGTCGCAACAACGGCAGGATCATCGGGGTCGGTCCAATCGGCATCGACGGGGAAAATGAAAATGTTTGAGGGGTTGATATCCATGACTGCTGCGGCACTTTGTTGAATGGCTTGTTTAATTGAATCTTCACGGGATAATGTATTTCCACTTCCATCGACTGAAGTCGCGCCAACGGTTCCAATACGAATGCCCTCTCGTACTGCAGAAGTGAGGGTATTCTGGTGCACAAAAAACCAACCCATTTCCGCTACGGCGAAGAGAGCAGTGAGGAACACCAGCATGGTTGCTCCCACTTCCACGGCCGAGATTCCCGATTCGGTCTGGCATGGAGCCATCAGTTTCCGAAAAGACCTGATCAAGCTGTTCATTGGGGAACCCTCCTGCATGTGGATCTATCATCCCATTCACGCGTGTTGTTTTTGCACTCGTTTGGCATCGTGGTGACCTAACTAATAAGGACGAGTTTGAGGATATTGGCAATTTGTTGGAAAATCCCTTCAAGTTCTGATGAATCAGGGGTGTAATAAACAAATTTCGGCCCACTGGAGAGAGCACTCAAGAAGTTTTGGTCTATATTCCCCAAGCCGATGGTATAAATTTCAATTCCGTTGTTTTTGATGGCCTGTGCATTGTCTATGGCCATTTGACGAACCAGGTAGTTCACATAGTCTCCCAAGGGTGTGGGATTGGTCATAGCACAGTGTTCAGTATTCATCCCGTAAGTTGGGCCGAAGCTATTCAATCCATATGTGCTATCTTGGAAAATGTTCCATTTGACCGAGTAATACCATACGCCACTAAACTTTTGCGGGGAACAAGATGTTCCTGATTTTTTCCCATCCCCGGTAAAATTGATTCTAAACGAACTTTCGTAGGATGCCTGTGGGTTAGGATATCCCATATAATTGTAAACACTGACATAGCCTCCGTCCAAAGCCGCCACTCCATCATAAGTCACCCCTTCATGTTTAAACTGGCCTCGGAAGGCTGATGGATTTCCATCGGAGAAAAAAATGACAACCTGTTTGGTGCGCTCATTCGCGGGAATGCCGGATTGATCGGACCAAGGAAGGGTCTGGGCTTGGGCCAACGCATCTTCGGCATTGGTCCCTCCAGCCGCAGCTAATCCGTTAATGGCTGAAGTCATGGGTGAGACGTATCCATGGTCCATAGCGAATGGTTTTTGAACGCCTGTGGCAAAGGTCAACAGGGCGAATCGATTATCAGCTTGTTGATCGATAAAATTTTCTACAAAGCTCTTGGCCCCAGCTTTCAAATCGCTGATGGGGCTGCCTCCCATGGACCCCGATACGTCAAGGACTAAGGCAATTTCCGCGTTGCGAAGTTTGGCGGATCCGTCTGCAGCGATAGCGGTCGTGGCGTGGCTTCCTCCTACCACTTTCGAGAGTGAATTTATGGAATTCGTGGCGCCTTGCACGGTAATTTTCCCGTTTCCGTCGTCGCTGACCGTAAACGTTGGGGTATCGGTACCTAAAAGGCCGGGAGGGAAATTGGCTTGAGCCACTTGTTGGACAAACCCGTGAAGATCCGTAATGTTGGGGTTGTTCACATTCTTGGCTCCCGCAAAGGCGGCCCCATCAATTGCTTTGCTCATTTCTCCCTGGATGGCATACCACCGTCCGACTTCAATACCCAGGGCTGCAAACCCAAACAGTGCCACGATTGTGATGCCCGTAATCAGGATGTAGGCACCCTGTTGGTTCCGTAACGGATTCTGTAATCCTTTGATTGAATTGCGTCCCATTTTCCGTGTCTCCCAGGATAAAAGGATCAATAACCTCACAAACCTCACAGCAATCATTTATTCCTCACTAATTCAACGCGGAGGTTCTTTGGTAGGAGAATATCGACTGAATCTTGAAAAACTTGCCGATGGGAAATGTTCTACAAATAGCCAGTTTTCCTGGTTTTGTATGTTGTTGTGTTCGACAGAGAGTCCTTCCCGAACATTGTGAGCAGGTTTTTTGGAAAAAAAAAGGTTGGCCTCCTGCCCTTAGTCCAAGGCCAATTGTGACCAGCAGGGTCCGGGCGGTGAATCGGAAGCCTGGATTGAGGAGAGGAGACCGCTTCGAATTGGCCTTGAGGATTTGAAAGTGTCAATGAGGGAGGGTCCTGAGCCTGAAGAGAAAGAAGATGGGGAGACGAAAATATGGAGTGGGTATCAGGTTGTGCGGCAGGAGATGTGTGGATGGAGAATTCGAGGAATTTCTTGAACCAATGGGGATGATCTATTGCTCGAGTTGTTTAAGCAATTGTTGGATTCTGGTGTCTTTTCCGCCAAGATCAAGGTATTTCTGGTAGTGAATTTGTGCTTGAAGAAGATCCTTCTTGTGGAATTCGAAAAAGGCTCCTAGATTGAAATGGCCTTCCAGGGAATCTGGTTGCAATGCAAGGCCTGCTTGATACGCTTGTTCTGCCTCCACGAACTGATGGTTTCCTGCAAAGAGGGCTCCAAGATTGAGAAAGGACTCGGCATCCTGAGGCTTGAGTTCACTGACGCGTTGGAAATGCTCGATGGCCATTGGTAGATTCCCTTGTTGTTGGTAAAGAAATCCAAGATTGTAGTGGGCTTCCGAATGTTCCGGATTGGCCTGAATGACTTTTTGGTAAGCATGTAAGGCCTGTGAGGGTTGATTCTCCCGTTCCGCAATCCGGCCAAGCAACAACCATGCGTCTGTCTGGTGGGGGTGGTGTTCTGTCAATTGGGTAAGCAGGAGCTGTGCTTGGTCGAAATCTTGGGCTTGCATAAACCGGGTAGCCAGATGAAAGAGCGCCTCCTCTTGGTAGGGTTGTTGAGTGAGAACTGCCTGATATTCCTGAATAGCCTGATTCGTGAGTTCCCGCTTATCCAGTAGTTTAGCGAGTGTGAGCCGGGCCTCCCAAAAACGTGGATAGATAGCAAGCGCTTGCTGTACGGCATTTTGAGCTTCTTCCATTTGATCTTGCTTGATAAAGAATAATCCCAAATCATATTGCGCTTGAGCTAAATTCGGGTTGAGGCGCATGGCCTGTTGAAGGGCAGAAATCGCTCGTTGAGGTTGTTGGGTCAGTTGAAACTCCACCAAGCCATACAAATGATGGGCTTCGGGAAAACCAGGAAATTCCTGGATCGCCTGTTCAAGTAATGATTGGGCGGTCTTGAAATCCTGATTATCAACCGCTGAAAGGGCATCACGATAAAGATTTCCGGCCTGATGCCCGAACGCTGGCAAAGGCCAGAAGAATATAAGACATAGGTATATTCTCTGCCATTTTATCTTTATTTTTTGCGAGATAGTGCGCGGTGGAATGCCCTGATTTGGGTTGAGCATTAGGATCTTCTTTCGGTAGAAGTGTTGGTCAGTCACGCGTATTCAGAAAAATAACGCTTGAAAATTGTATCGTATTGCCTGTTGATTTTCCAGAACTTGAAATCAGGGGGATGGAAAAATAAGGCTTAAACCCATGGTCTATTGTCCACCTGACAGATAGCATCGATCTGGGAAAGTTTCTTCTTTTAATGAGGAGCCACAGCATTCTCCCACTCATGCCGATAACCTCCGCCTTCATGATGAAAGGCAGGGTGTATGGGCTGTAAGGGATGCCGGCACCTTTCCGGAATTATTGGATACCGAGTAATTACCCGAAAAGGTCTTCCTTGTCTGCTGGATTGCTATAGATTGATAAATTGTTGACGGTGGGAAAGATCAGGTCGCTTATCAGAATGCCGATATACTTTGTTTTCCTGGTTTTAAAACCATGGAGGTATTTAAGGATGTTGGTCTGGCCATTGCCGAGTCGGCTGAGAGATGAAACGTATGGTCTGAAGCAAGTGTATTCGTCACTTAAAAGAATTCTGGACGTTCGGGTCGTTCTCTTATTTCCCTCAGAACAGGTTGAAAATAGCCGTTGTGGAGTACCTAACATTCTTCCCGCCAATCTCCATCGTCGTAAAGGCTAGAGCTACATCAAGACCCTTAAATGGTGGCAGGTGGCATAGACCCTGTGTCGAAATCGCCGAGTTCTAGGCCACACGATTGAAGCGCTAACATGGGTGGTCCGACATACAAAAGACCGAATAAAAGAAATTCAAAAATGATGACAGGGCCGCGCATCATATACCCTCCTTGTGGAGACGAAAAGGGTAATTGGAAGTCACGTCAGTTGTTTCATGTGTCGGGGTGAATCTCAGACTTTCGTGTGCGGATTTCAGATTCCGTGAAGATCGGGATGAATAGCGGAGGTAGACAATACCAGGCTTCATCCCGATCGTTCTCCACAGAAGGAAGAAGGCTTCTCTAGGGGGTCAGGGTTCCCTATCGCACCTTCCATCCAAAAGAGCAACAAGTTTTACTGTTGGTCAGGATACCCTCATGGATCAGATCATACCTGAAACATATAAAAGGCCGTCCGACCTGAGGAGAGTATAGGACTAGCCACAAAAATCGTCTACAGACCGATGCTCATGTATGCAACACATTTTCCAATGGATTCAGGGAAAGTCCTCTGTGGCCGTGTGAAAATATAAAAAACTGGAGAAAATGAAGAGTCAGGAAGTCTCAAGTGTGGTCAATGGTACATGCGTCAGAGCCACGCTGTTATGAATAAGGGATCCTTGTGGCACAGAACTAAAATTAGCTTCCGATTGCCATTGTTTGTCGGGTAAAGAATCATGCATGGGCGTTTATGTAATCGGCATAGAGGCGGGTCACAGGATGTGACCCGCCTTTTTGTTTTTTTGAGCGAAAATCAAGGTGAAGGGTTGAGGTCGGCGATACCTGGTTCCATCCTGATCATGCCTTCCGTACATATTGGCTGCAGGCCAATCGGGTTTCGATCTGCCAGGTGAGGGAGCACTTTGGCCTCCCTCACCCATAACCTACAATTCGAAAAAAACCATTGAATACTTAGAACACCCCGATTGTCACGCCTCCGTAGAAAGAGCGGCCATACCCGGCAAAGAACAGTTGCTTGTCGGCATCGGGTGTCGAGTCCGACACGACTTGACCGGACGCTGCGTAGGTCTTGTCCGCAATGTTGTTCACTTCGAAAAAGAACTTGGCAAAGCGAACCCAATCATTGTTGAAGGTAAAGGTCTTGTGAAGATTGACGTTCATGATCCAGTAAGAAGGAATTCCCACGGTATTGGCATTGTTCAGGGTATAGCTATTGTAATAATTGGACTCGACCCAGGCTCCCCAATTGTTCTTTGCATCATCATACAAGACCTTCATGTTGAGGACATCGCTTGGGACGTTGGGGACGTCATTACCGTCCTGTTTGACATCGGTGGCCACGCCATTTACCAGATATCGGTCTGTGAAATTGATGTACTTGGCATCAATGTGGGTGTACGCACCGTGAAATTGCCAACCGGGTATCGGTCGCCAATCCGCGGAGACCTCGACACCTCGATATTCCGATGAGTCGGCATTGATGGAGGCCGTGTTCCCACCTGAAATGTTTTGCGAAATAATTTCATCGCGAAAGAAGATCCAGAATCCCACAAGTTGCATATTGAAGGTTTCATGAAGCTGGGCTTCGTGGCCGAATTCCACGTTCACATTTTTTTGGGGCTTTAAATCAAAATTGGAGCCTGGAAGACCCGTGACGGGGTTTCGGGTTAAATTACTGAATTGCGGAATGCCATACCCGGTGGACCCTCTGATCCAATGTCGCCAGCCTGCCGCCGGTTTCCACGTCAGTGACATTTCAGGAGCCCAGTTATAGTAGGTTTTGGTGGTGCTGGGACGGCTGGTGACCACCCCATTCGTATAATTAATCGTCTGGATGCTCACGATGGATTGTTCGAATCCCAGGCCGGCGGCCAGGGTCCAGTTCGGTAAGAATGTCAGCTCTTCTCGGACTCGTCCCCCGATATTTCGAATGGTTCCCCGGTTATTCTGGATCAATGTACCTCGCGTACCTTGGCCATCGTTTAAATTTTGGAAGGTCTGACCCTCCTGTTCCATGTTATTGATGAAGAACCCGAGATAGCTGTTCAACGGCATCCCGGAGATCTGCCCCCTGTGTCGCAAATCGGTATATTGTTTCCAATTGGTATTCACGTTATCGGTGATTTGGTTGAAATATTGGTTAATATCCTTGACGTCATAATCCCCTTCTGTCGTCAAGATGAGGTTGGGAGTCAACTCCCGTTCATACATCAACCCGATGATGGTGCGGCGGTCAAGGCGAGCTTGATCTCTGGCGTCCGTTCCAGTTCCCGCCTGACGATCATTTTTATTAAACTGGCTTTTGGTGAGCCGGGTCGGCACGTTCGTATCCAGCCAGTTGGTCATGGCTTTGACGTACAGGTTTTGTTTGTCGTCGATGGTGAAGCGGAAATTCAAATTCAACGTCTGGGTATTATATCCACTGTGATGAATGAACCCGTTCTCAGCCACGTTACTGGCAAACATCGACACGTCCAGATTTTTGTATTGGGTGCCGAGGGCGACCGCTTGTTTGTTAAACCCGTAGGATCCTCCGCTAAAGAAGCCTTCGGCTCCCTGGATGTCGCTGCCTCGCCTGGTTCTAAAATGCACCACCCCGCCGAGAGCATAATTGTCATACAGTGATGAAGCCGCTCCCCGGATCACTTCGGTCGATCTCATGAACCACGGATCTTGTATATCGAGTCGGGATAATCCGTCCGACTGCGTTTGCTGAAATCCATCTTCATAGACTTTGATATCCCGGATGGCGAAGGACGTTTTGACGCCGGAGCCTCGAATGGAAATACTGAAGTCTCTGGGGCCATTGGCCTGGCGGAGCACCACACCGGGAAGAGATTCCATGGATTCTTTCATGGTTCGGGTCGGTTGTGAATCGGTTTCTGATTGAGGGGTGGAGGACACCGTCAGACCTTCCGGCCGTTTTAATATCCGGGTACTGACGATACTCATCTCTTCTAATGTCTCCACTTCCTCCTCTTGGAGGGTTGCCTGGGTTTGCCGGTGTTCATCTGATTGTTGGGCGACAGGTGTCTGATCTAATTCCCTCAGTTGTTTTCTGATTTCTTCGAGTCGGGCGTTGACGTGATCGAGTTCGCCCTCCAGGTCCTGTTGTTGCTGCAGGAGAATTTCTTGGGACGGGACGGAGTTCTCACTTGATGCAGCGAAAGTTGAAGCGGAGACACTAAGAACTGGCGGAACGCTCAAGATGAATACGAAAAAACGCAATGACCAATACCACGAACGGACAAAAAGCAACTGTTTCACGAGATCATCTCCTTACAAAAAAAGATAAATAGAACAGGCCTAAGCCAACCGGGCCAGGCGCGTTGTTAGCACCAAAGATTTCGATGTCCTGACTGAATGTTCGTTGAGACCCGGGCTGAACCCCCGGATGAAGTGGAAGGAGACGTGAATCTCCCGCAACTCACAACGGAGCCTTGCGCATCACTTAGGAGAAAAATGACAGGAAGAAGGGTGGTGGAGCCCTGGCGGATTTATTAGAAAGAGAAGTGGGCGAACCAGAAAGTGCATGGAGAGGAAGAACGGCGCCCAATGCCTGAAATGGCGAATGCCACGATAGAGAGGTGGTCAGGGAGGTTAACGAAAGTTTTCCGATGTGACAAGCCCAGTTGCAAAGAACCCCATGCAGCGGTTTCGTCTTGCTGTGATGAGTTTTCGGAGAATCGTGAGAGAGGTCCTGCACCGCCATGCATGCCGTGGATGTCAGGAGCATGGCGAGAAACAGGCTTGATGTCAGGAGGGCAATCGGTTGAAGCCGCTGGTGCATTTACTTCGGGTTAAGGAGGTTGTGAATGTAGGCGACCGATTCAGGGCTATCCCACTCGCTGGCCCCCATGATTCGTTGGTTCAGGTGTCCCTGAGTATCCACAATCACCGTTGTGGGAAGATTTCTGACCATGAGCGCTTGAGAGAGTACTTCCTGATCATCCAAGAGGAAATCGAAATGCAACTCGAGTTGCTGCCAACATGCTTCGATTTCTCGTGGACGAATATCGGTGGTGACCGCCGGAATGACCAATCGGTCCGGAAGGAATTTTTGACGAAGACGTTCTAACGATGGCATTTCTTCTTTACAAGGACCACACCAGGTGGCCCAAAAATTCAAGATGAGGACTCGTCCTTCCAATTCATTCGAATGAATAGATGTGCCCTGCAGGGTGCGGAGCTGGAATGGAGGAAGGGTTTGGGCGGTATCGAATCGGCTAAGAATGAAGGGATGGAAAAGGGATTTCCCAAAGCCACGGCCATTTCCAGAACTCCTGAAGCAAGCAGAGCAAGCGGTGTCATGGTATTGGGTGTAATTGAGCCGTCCGCGAGGTAGGAAAAGAAAGAGGCTGGATCACCGTACTCCATTCCGGGAAAGCCACTTGCTCTGACCAGGCAATGACGGCCTGTCCTCCGTCAGTCAATGCCACAGCCGGACTTTTGGCTTTCTTCTCATTCACCTTTTTCGGGGCACTAAATGTTTGTCCTCGTCGAGGGAGTAGGTGAACACGACTTCGCGTCGCACCGGAGATTGCTCTTCCCATGAGACGAGTAGATGGCCTGCCTGATTCACGGCCAGTTGAGGATGATCCGGAAACGTGCCTTTCGACATGTTCAACAAACGCCGAGGCGTGAAGGTTTTGCCCTGATCATCGGAGTACGCCAGATACACACCCGGAGTGTCATCCGGGCCTTCTGTGTACCAGGTGACATAGAGGCGCCCTTGCTGATCGACCCCCATGGTGGCGGGACGATGGGGACAGCCCTCGAAGACCCATTGATCATGGCCGACGATGACCGGGGGAGAAAATGATTTCCCGTTATCGATGGAACGAGACACGACCGTTTCCCGGACCGCTCCGGACAAAACCTTGCGCCAGGCCAGATAGACGGTGCCATCAGAGGCAGTGGTCATATGGGTCCGGCAACAGACACAACTGGATTCGTCAATTTTCAAGTTGGGGGAAAGAGTGTGGCCCTGATCTTGGGAAACGACGGTATAGGTGGCTGGATCTTTTTTCCCTTCCCGGGCATCAAGCCAGGAAATATGAACAGAACCATTCGGGCTCACGGTCAGATTGTCAAAAGAATGGCCAGTGACGGCCTCGTCGTCGTTGACTTGAACTGGGGGCAGAAAGGTCTTGCCCCCATCAACGGATCGGCTCAGGAGAAGGAGGCTGGCAAACGGTTTTCCGCCGGCATTCGGATGAGGGGTGGTCCAGGTGAGGTACACATCGTTTTTGTGGCCTAACGCCAAAGCTGGTGGTTCGTGGAGGGAGGTGGCGGGAGGGTTGGATGGATTGACCCTGATTGGTTCGGGGTACTGTTCTTGCTGAGGTGGGACCTTGAGATAGAAGACTCCACGATCTTCCTGCTTTTCTCCCCCCCAGGCAAGGTGAAGAGTCCCGTCAGTGCCGAGTTGGGCGGCTGGGCCGGTGGTTTGCATGCCCTTATGATCGATAATGTGTTTAGCACCGGCCTCAACGATCGAAACAGATTGTTCCGCCCAGAGGACTCCGGATAGTAACCCTCCCAGGCCTATCGAAATGATCACAGAAGTGGCTCCAAAAAGTACCGGTCTTATCATGGGTGCCTCCACAGATATTTGAATGTAGGATGAAGAATGACGTTCATCCTTCTTATTGCGTGTGAGAGAGGTTATTTTTACCAGAAGGGTGAAAGTCTACGCTACCTTAAGATGTGGAGTACTGGCCGCAACCGCACCAGATGCATACGTATGCTACAGTTTTTCTGGAAAAGGAAATAACTCGAACAATTCAAAATGGCTGAAAACGTTACAGCGAGATTGTCTTCAGACGTGTTTTTCAAGCCCAAGCCAAAGGGCAAGTGGAGGAACCCGGCGAATGAGTAGTTTCTCAATGAGCAGTATCGATGTCAGGGAAGCGGCAAACAAGGGAAGGTAGAGACAGAAGAACAGGAGGAACATCACGAATCCGAAGGAAAATGTTTGCACCTGGGGTAGGGGAGGAGCACCCAGTAATCCGGAAGGGCGCCGACGCCACCACATGAGAATACCGCTTGTTACCACCATGAGGAGACCCCCGGCAGTGAACACCCCTAATACCACATTAGGCCAACCAAAAAGTTGTCCTTCATGAGCTGCCACACCGAAGCCGATCATCCGGTCTAAAAAATGACGGTCTTCAAAGTTTTCCCGTTTCAGAACGGACCCGGTCCTGGCATCCAACATGACTTTGACTCGTTGGGGACGGTTCTGAGTGTCTGACTTGGCAGTCCAATACCCGTCGGCACGAGCAGGAGGGATAATGAAGACTGGATGTGGGAGATGTAAGGCACGAACAGATGGCAGGAGGATATCGATCGGAGAATAGTCCAAGGGAAGGTCCCCAGCGTTAGCGGGAAGAATTGTCTGACCGGTATGGGCGAGATGTTCCCCTGAAGGATCCTGTTTCGTGTTCCGAGAAGTTGCCCCGACAGTCCAATCCTGTTCGACAACGGCCGTTCCGGTTAATTGACGAATTTCTTTGAAATACTCACCCCAGACCTTGGCCCAGGGAAGTCCGGTGACGAGCAAAAACAGAACAAAAATAGAGATCCAGAAACCCGTGACGGCATGAAGGTCCCGCCAGAAACCCCGCGAGCCACGGTTCAACCGGGGATACACGATTCCACCACAGCCTCCTTGACCACGTGGCCACCACAGGTACAAGCCGGTGACGATCATGATGATCGCCCAGGAGGCAGCCAATTCCACAAAGGCAGAGCCGAGATTGCCCATCAGTAATTCTCCATGAAAATGAAACACCATTCTGGTAAACCGGTCCTCCTCTGGAATGGTCTTCAGAATGTCTAAGGTTTCGGGGTGCACATATACACGAATGCGTTCCCCCCGATATTTCACAATGATCCGGGTCGCGTCATGTTGATCCTTCGGCAGTTCATACGCGGATAGCGTAGAACCCGGGACGGCGTGAAGGGCAGCCCGTACTTGGTCCTGTGCAGTCGTGTGGGGTCCAGTGAGGGAAAGGCGATCATAGGGCCGGTCGAGCCAGGCATTAATCTGGGGTGTGAATAAATACATCCCCCCGCTGATCGCCAACAACACGATAAAGGGAACACAAAATAAGCCGGCATAGAAATGCCATAGCCAGACCGTCCGATAATCGGGCCAGGCGTGAGATTGAATGAGTGAGGCTGACATAGACATCAAAGCATCGATTCATGAGGGTGCAGGGAAAACCATATGGATGGATGTCCGGATGTAAAGGTCAGGGTGAAGGCTAAGGAGGTTGCAAGTCCAAGTGCCTTCACCCTGAGATGGAGCGGGATGGGTCAGGGATGAGTCACGCCGCTCCGATTGATGTTGGAAGAGCGCAATGGTCTATCAGCAACAAAAGGAGATATACCCGATTTACGACATCTGATCTACTGACGCTTGCCGATGTTTGCTACATTGAGGCGGTCCAATGGTGGTATGGTTGTTGATCACCATTGAATGACTTCCCTGCCTTGTCCAGTTTTTCAACCCTCTCTGCCCGAGTTTCGGAATGAGCGGAAGCAGCAAGGGAACGAATAAGAGAAGCCATGGGGCTTCTGAAGGGCGTTGCGGGAACTTCTACTCCTGCCAGTTGAATCCGGAGACCCGTGCCAATTCCTGTGGGGTCTTGAGTCCGGTTAACCGTCGTTCGCCAATGATCCAGGTGGGATACGTTTTGATATCGGCCTTGACGCAGGGAGCGGTGAGAGCGCTTCCTCTTCCGCCTGAACTGCATTCCACATAAGGGAGCCGTTTGGCGGATGAAAGAAAGGTGGCTTTCTGTTCCTGGCAGCGAGGGCACCAATAGGCGCCATAAAACGCTGCGCCGCTTTCATTGAGATGGATGGCTAGTGCCTGCAGTTGCGGGTCTTCAGGTCCTGCCGCCGGGTCAAACCAACCACCATAATGCAGGTGAAGCCCCCCGATGATGAGCAGTCCGATCACGACAGCTTCTTGCAGTGACTTCGCCCAATTGGGAGGACCTTGAACGAGAGATAGACTCAGTATGGTCGTGATGATGGCAAATGAAGTCAGGCAATATGGACAGGTGGCTTCGATCTCCAGAACCGAGACCACGGTCAAGTAGGCGCTGACAGCGAATCCCGCCGCTGCCACGAATATCAATCCCGTTCCACTTCCGGGCTTATTCCGACCCGACCAGGCTAATCCGGCAATTACCACATAAGTGAACAAACCCCATAGGGCCATGGGCATGCCAAGAAAGGTGGCCCAACGGCTGCTCTGTACGATGTCGCAGCCGGAACCCTCGCTGCAAAATGCCGGGTGAACTTCGAATGAGGCCGAGTATGTGAGATACGTGGTCAAGAGAATTCCAGCCCCAGCCAGAATGAGAATGAGGAGGTTGAGGGCGGTTCTCGACCCTGATGGGAGAGGATAGGGAGCCTTCGAAATATTCCGAGTGGTACCGGAGTCTACCGATTGGTGACGATGTTTAGACTTTGCCATTGCGATCCTCTTTAAAATGAACTTCTAACGTTTCCATTTGAGAATAGGGGAATGTATCAGAAAGTCATGGGATTACGGGAGCCCTAGGGCTAATTGGATAGTGCAGTTGCTCTATAATAAGCCTAATGGAGGTTTGTCAGAGGCTAGAGGCAGCAGCATATTTTTTGAGTCATTCCGGGGAAGTGCAGGAATTCCACGCGGATTGTAAGTGAGAGAAGGCACTGCTCCCGATGAATAGGTTGGCCTGTTCTCAAACTTTCCAAGAGGCGGATGGAGAAAGTCGACCTTCATATTCGAAAAAATGGCCAGGGTGAAGGGTAGGAGCTTGCCAGTCCAAATGTCTTCACCCTGAGATGGAGTGGGGTGGGCCAGGGATGAGTCACGCCTCTCCGGTTCACCCTGGAAGAGTTGAATACTCTCGTAGCCGTAAAATGGAAAATACGGTATAGACCATTAGGATTTGCCGTCCACCAAATTATTGCTGATGGTGTGCAACACGTCGTGAGGGTAGCATCCGAAAGATTCCAGAAATTCTTTAACGAGAATAGAATGGTGAATGAAAGAATGAGTCTGAAAATTCTGGGCCTCTCTGTAGAAAGAAAATGATGATTATGGATAAAGGGTGTGCTGACTCGAAGATTGTTGGCCGAGAAACTGCAAGGAAAAGGGTATGTGGAATGGAAATGCCGAGTAGAAATAAGTGAGTAGGGTGAAGGTCTAGGAGGCTGCAGGAGTGCAAACCACCTTCACCCTACTCGTCCAAGGTTGGAGGCCGGTCCGTCCCTGGATATTCTAGGCTGTTTCGTTCTTCCTGGAGCCAGGAAAGGATGCGTGGCTTTGGTTAATGAGCCGCATGCATTCGTTTCTCAAAATATTCATCATACCGGTGCACAAAATCTTTGGATTCACCCAGGGGTAAATGACACCCACGGCAAGACGTATAATCAACTTCCAAACGTTCGCCATTGGCCTTAAACGCTGAGTAAATCCAGTCGCCGTTTTTGAGATTCTCCGGAGCGCCTTTTCCCCATCCCGCTCCTTTTTGCATGACAAGACCTTGGCCAGGTCGGCTTTCACCAAATTTCCGTCTGCTCCTTTTTCCAAAGCCCCCTCGGCATTTTTCTTGGCGTTGTAGATTGCCATCACCAATATGGATCCGTTGGCGAAGGCTTGACCTGGTTGGTTTTGGGCACCAATCGGGTTGACGTACAGGTCACGGACTGCATCGGGCTTTTGGACCCCTGATAAAAAGACGGGGAAGGATTTGTAGTCTGAAGGAAACACCAGCTCACCATCTTTCGGCATGGCGCCAGATTGGGCCGCAATAGGCATGGTGGGAGATGAACAGACTAGAACCACCAAGGCCAGACACGCGATACTCATTCTCTGCATGTTTCTTAATCCTCCTTCGCTTATAACTCGTCCGGTTGACGCAACCGACACATAGTGAATAGCCAAATGTAGAATGTTTAGACGGTGGCTCCAGGATACGATGGACCCAATAGTCCGTCTACAGATGGATACTGCTTGCTGCTACAGCGGGATGGGTTGGGAACTGTAGACGAGTGGTTTGTCGTGATGGTCCCTGTGTTGTATTGAGCTCTCATTTCCAGAATTTCTTGGGTTAGGGATATTGCGACGGCACATAAAAGTTTAATGGATTCATCGCCTGGTAGCTGACGTTCGTGCCCATTCCCGCATCGGGATCGACAAATCCATCGGCCATTCCGGTTTCGTGCAAGGTGAATGCAGACAATGCGGTGGGATTACTATTGAATTGATTGACCCGTTGGGCGAATATCCGCCTGGCGGCTTCAATCCGGTCAATTTCCTCGTCCGTACCGTATACGACAAATGGTGGATACGAACGGCAGGAATCGATGGCCGCGTAGAGGACCTGACGGAGATGCAAAAACGTATTAAGGGCGGCGTCCCCTAATCCTTGTTGAGACTCAGGGAGAGCAGCGATAAATTTGCTTCGCGCTACTCCTTCGGGGTGCTCTGCCGTAAAGATCACGGCATAATTCCGATCAAAGGCAATCGCGCCTTGGGTGACGACTCCATCGGTTAAATCCTGCAATTTGATGAAATGGACATACTGTTTGATTCTGGCTTCACGAGATTCGGAAGGAATCAATTGTCCGGGAACCCTGCGAATGATGAGATCCTGATATTTTGCCACCTGAATCCTGATGGATTTGTCATGGCCGCTGCTTTGACAGAGAGCCGGGCTGAAGGGGCGTGGGTCAAGTTTGAAAGACAGTATGGCCTGCTCATGACCAAATCCCAGGCTTGGAAAGAACATGAAGAGGACGATCAACAGGGGAAACCTGCTGGTTGGTCGGAAAAATTTAAAGGAATAACTGTACATGAGACAGTACCTCCATTGACTAGGTATCAAGGAATAAAACGAAAACCTGCTTGAGCGCCGGTGAGTGCTCTGGCCTCTGTGGTATGGTTCAACCCATCCATCAGAGAACCCACGTTTTTCATCCTAATGATCGAGAAAAACCAAGGGATCACATGAGAAGCTTAGAAGAGTGAATCGTGAGGCGGAGCACGAGAGGCACTGTGGTGATGGCGGAAGAGATCCGGTGCTGTAGGTTTGAAGAGGGGAAGAACGCCCAATAGAGAAAACGACCTGAGGATATCAACTGACAGCGTCTGAAGGCCTTGCCCGGCTTGGCACGTCCAGCTACACCAGGTGTTCCCATGAGTCTGCTGATCATGGTGCCCGTGGTGTATGTGGAGTGGAGCCGTATAGGCAAAGCCTCCAGTCACGAACAGGAAGCACATGCTGAACATGAGAGCCGCAAACGATTGGGTGAGAGTG
This sequence comes from uncultured Nitrospirales bacterium, assembly GCA_963801755.1. Taxonomy (GTDB): domain Bacteria; phylum Nitrospirota; class Nitrospiria; order Nitrospirales; family UBA8639; genus Nitrospira_E. The sequence continues at coordinate 239,696 of CAWDGE010000002.1, forward strand.
GTCTTCCTCATCTTGGGCTATTGCGTATGCAGCAATTTCGATGACCTCTGCCGTCAGGCTAGCTGTTCCTTTGCTAGGTGTCTACGGACCGGTGCTCATCGATGCAACATTTCACTCCCTGCTCATTGACATTCCGTGATGGCGAATTCCCAATGGTCTTTTCGATTTTGTTGAATCAGCGCATCGATGGAATCCCGAAATATGCGTAAGCTGCCTTTTCCGATTTTTGTGGCCTTCAGGCGATCCTCTTCAACCCACCGGTAGATGGTCCATCGGCTGACATTCAAGGTTTGAGCGGCTTCGCCGACACGCAAGAGTTGTTTGTTCATGGGTTCTCTTTCCGCAGCATGTCTGCTGTGTCATACGATTAACGTCATGTGATCGTGTCCGGTTACTGACATAGGAGTCCGGAACGAAATGGTTCCAATTTGGCTTGAACGTAGCTTCTTCTTGAGCGAAATACTGAATCAATGGAGAATAGAGATCATTCGACCATTCTGCTCACGAAGAAATGATGCTCTTGAGATGTGTGTTCAGGGACGGACTAATTGAAATTCCGGGTCTATCCCTGGACCAAAAAACGAAGGGGTGGGCCGCGAGGGGAGAAGGTGTGTAATGGCAAGGTTCGGGAAAAGGTGAATGCGGGTTTCAGAAACCAGAGCAGGAGGGGCAGAAACGGTGCCGACCATTGAGCAATCGAACCGGCACCTGAGGCAATCTGGGCGACATGACAGGCCCACGAGCAAAGAAGAGAGAGGGATTGGGCCGGGTGGGAATGGTGAGAAGTGTTGGGATCAAGGGATCGTGAAGCGCAGAACGCCCCCGCCCCCAGGAGCACGACGTGTAACCCAATCAACAGCGCGATCAGGCCGGATGCCAATCGAGGGCATAGATTGGTGTATGGGGTTGTTGATGTGTGGTTCATGGATCCGGGCGTTTAGGGTTCCGAATTGGGTTTTGTGGCAATCGCCATGTTGGGAATGCCGGCCAATCGAATGATATCCATTACCTTAATGACCTGGCCATGCGGAACCTGTTCATCGGCGTTAATGACGACTGAAGGGTCCGAGTCGGTTTGCCGAAGGCTTGTCAGCCGGACTTCCAGTTCCGGTAGTTCAATGCGGTCCTTATTGTAGTATAGCATTCCCTCGTGGGTCAGGGTGAGAGAGATTTGATCAGGAACCTTATCCGTTGAGGAGTCAGCCGTTGGTAAATTAACCGGCATCCCGTGCTGAATGGTCATGGACAGCGTGGCGATCATAAAGAACACCAGGAGAAAGAACATCGTGTCGATCATCGGAATGATCTCGATGCGGGCTTTTTTCTGTGTGGCGGCAGGTAGTCTCATGGAAATCTCAATGCCCGGTTTGTCGTTGAGAAAAGGTTATCAGATACTGTGAATGGAAATCTTTACAAATGTCCGTCTTCAGTTGATAGGGCCATTGAGTGTCACACCTAGAATAACGAACTAGGTGTGACAACCTCAATGTTCCGATTCCTGAACTATTGTGTCCGGCCCGAACACATTAAAACTTCCATTCGATTCCACCAAACCCACTGATCCCCTGACCGGGATTGAAGTACCGGCCCAGACTGTCATTGACCACGACAGCACCAGCATAGGTTTGATCGGACAGGTTCCGGCCTTCTGCAAAAATAGACAGGTTCCTACTGAAATTATAGCCCGCCTTCAGATTGACGAGGAAATAGGCCGAGTTCTTGGCGGTGTTTTCGCTGTCCACGTAATATCCAGCGAGGACCCATTCAAAATTCGGCGCGATAAAAAATCCCGCCGGGTGGTCATAGCGTATTTCCCCGGCAAGTTGGTGCTCGGGCGCGCCGGGAACCCGATTGCCGTCCTTGGCAACCAAGAATTTTGGAGTTCCATCTCCTCCGCCGTACACGTCATCTGTGAATTTAAATAACGACCACGTATAGGCGGTTCGAACGGTGATCGTGTCGCTTTGGTTTTTGGGACCCTGAGCCAGCAATCCGTTGGCCACCACCATGCTGCCTCCTGCTTCAATTCCTGTGTGTCGCGTCCCTTTGGCATTTTGATAGGTCGGTTGGTTATTGACATTAAATGTCAGGATTTCCTTTTGCATTTCCAGGTTATAAAAGGTGAGGTCCCAGGAATAACGGTTATCCGCCGTGGTACCTCGTGTGCCAATTTCAAACTGCCAGGCCCGTTGCGCATCCAGGTTGATGAATGGGCTGGTGGGGACTGAGCCGTCGGGGTTGATCGATGAGGTCAATTCGACATTGACGGGGGGTTCGTAGCCACGGCTGACGTTTCCGTAAATTTGCGAGGTCGGGGTGGTTTGGTACACGAGCCCCATCTTCGGAATAAGAGCATTGAAATGGCGAACGCCGGTATCGTTGGTTTCTAAATCTCCCGAAAAGGGACTGTAGAGTTGGTTTCTGCCCTGCCGGATGCCATATTCCCAGCGTCCGCCTACAATGAGAAGGAACTCCTTGGTGACGTTGAATTGGTCTTCAAGGTAGGTGCTGAGATTGGTCGTCTCCAACGTGAGATTTTGGGTCTGAGTTCCCCGTTTGCCTAAATTGTTGACAAAACGCCGTTGATTGGTGTCTCCATAACGTGGCTGATTGCCGATGAGGAACCGGTTTTCATGCCCGAAAATAGGATGTGAATTGACGTATCGAATTTCCCCTCCCACATTATAGTTGTCCTGGACGATCGTTTGAAAAATAGGATGATCCATGTACTGGTAGGAATAATAAGGGATAATCTCAAAAAATTGGTGGGCAGCGAATTCGTTGCGATAGGCGGCCCCGACCCGAATATAACTATAGTACCGCCCCCATTTGCAGGCCTCGTTTGGACCGCAGGAAAACGGATTGATTCCCCCCAAGGTGTTAGCCTGTCTTCGATTGGAATCCAATTGCTCTTGGGTGATCGATCCGGGGAGTGCTTCTGACACCTCGGCTCCCAGGATATAGGCGCGCACTTCCTGGTGATCACCGATCTGAAATCCGAGGTTGGCATTTAACCGTCCTCGTGCTTGTTGGCTATTATCCTGGAAGCCGTCCTGATGATTGCCCGAAGCGCTGATGTAGTAATCGGCTGTGGTGTCCATGGTGCCGACCTTAAATGGTTTGGTGACCTGGCCGCTGGAGACTTGTCCGGAATAGAGGCCGAAACTCCCAGCCAATCCACGCGTTTGGAAGAGGGAGGCGTTGTAGCCCGTCCGAGGCACAAAATTGATGGCTCCTCCCAGGGTATTGGCTCCATACCGAAGGGCATTGGACCCTTTATACACTTCGACACGTTCATAGGCCATCAAGTCGATGGATTCGAAATCGGAAAATCCGTCCGCATCGCCGAAATAAATCCCGTTGATGAGAATGTTGATTCCACGATGATGAAAGTTGTTCCTGAGGGAAGTTCCCCGGATTTGGAATTGGCCCTCGTCGGCGCCGAACCGGGATTGGAATCGCACACCAGGGGCAAATTGAAGGACGTCGGTTAAATTAAACGCACGGGATTCCTTGATTTCTTTTTCCGGGATCAGGATGGTGCTGGCAGGCCGACGAGCCAGTTCTTCCTTGACCGCATCGATGTTCTCGATTCGTTTTGCTTCCACGGTCACTGTTGGGAGTGTTTCAATTGAATCCTCTGCCATACACAGGGAGGGCACGATGAAGAGAAAGCCAATCACTGCGCAAAACCGCGAGGCAAGTTGAAAATTTTTGATTTTCAGGTATTTCAGGTCGATCATGGATGACACGTATCCTTTCTCCCACGCATGAAGGGATTCAAGGCTGAACAAAGTTCTGCCCTTATCGACGCAAAAAAAGGGTTGAGTTGGGATCGTGGAACCTGATTAAACCGGAGGACCGCGAGCGAGAGTCGGACTCAGGGTTGCCTGCGTCGGGATTACGAAAAAGAGGTAGACGACTCCGACAATGCATAGGGTGAGGGTAAGGAGTGCGTTGTGGGTCGTGTCGGCCGAATTCGCCTTCGAACTGACCTGACAGGCCCATGAGCAGAGCGAGGAATGGGAACTGGTGTTTTTGGAATGATGATTGATTGGAGAATGCTGGATCTCATGAGATGCCACGCAATACGTTGCTATGCTCACCAGAGCGAGATACACCACCGCGAAAATGATTGAGGGGAGTTTAAGGGGGCGCGGCATCATGGGAAGGCTCGCTTGCTTGTCAGGCATGTTGAAGCTTTTATGTCTTGTGCCTTAAAAAATCCTGGTTATCTCAGAACGACTCGAAGGTCAATGCGCATGTTTGTCTGGGGCATCTGCATCCTGAGTTTCGCTCCATGAAAGAGGGGAACCTTGCTTGAAACGAAAGATAATATTTTGAACTTGGTTGAAGTCCTCAAGCGGATTGCCCTGTAAGACAAGAAAACTGGCTTCATATCCCTCGTTCAATCGTCCAATTTTCCTGGAGGGAAAAATCGTTTGAGGGGTGGTCTCACTCCATATTTTCAGTAAGGTCAGATTGTCAAATATCCCCATCTGATGAAGGTGAAGGGCTTCCACTAGGGCCGTTTCCGCATGGTCGCTTCCGATGGCAATGGTGACCCCGGCTTGATGGAGTAACCTGAGGTTTTCTACCTGAACTTCCCGAGCAACCTTAAGGATATTTTCGGTTGATTGCCGGTTGTGGTCACCTTTAGTCGCAGGGGAGTGGGGATATGCCTCCGAATCAGACTGATGGTGCCCTGGAGGATGAAAGTGCTCTGCGACGGTAGTCGTGATAATCACGGTCCGGTGTGTGGCCGCCAGCTGAGCATCCTCTTGAGTTAACAGAACGGTTGGTCGTTGAGCGGGTGAAGGGAGAAACCACCCTGGAAGATGGGCGATCTCATCGACCTGTCCCTGGACGGCTGTCCGAAAGTCAGCGGCTGTTTCAATGTGTGCGGAAACACGTAAGCCTTGCTGGTGCGCATGGGTGACAATCGGGGCGATGAGCTGAGGATCCAGCCCTTTCCGAAACCCATGCGTAACGGAGTGGGGTTCGTTTCGGAAATGTTCTGAATCGGCAAGATACAACTTCAGGAAATCCGGCTTGGTGGCCATGATCGTCGGCCATTGCTCCTCGAAATTCTTCAGTGAAGAGATAGGGAAGTAGGCCCGACCGTTGAACCAACCCTTTTTACGTTTACCAATGACTGGTTCATATCGATGGGTGCGAAGCATGTTTTCGTAAAGATCGATGGGATGACCGTTAGGCCCGGTGAGGCCGGCATGAGCAAAGACGACGTCAATGGTCTTTGGTGTGTTGAGTTTGCTGCGGATCTGTTCCACAAGTTCGGAAATGTCATTTGGGTTTTTTACATAAAAAATACCATCCCGCACATAATGATTGATGACCTGGTCGATGTCCCAGGCGCCTTCGACATTATGAGTGTGGGCTTCACCAAACGGCGGCACGACAAAACCGCCTTTCAGATCGATGGTCTGTTCAACAAGCTTGGGCTGGAAGCGGGTGAATGTGCCCCGTACGGCATACCATGTGTCCTGAGTGAAGCCTTGCCCATCAAACCATTGCCCATTGATAAATGCATAGGTCTTGGCCGTATTCCCGTCCTGTACTGATTCGAAGGTTGGGGTTTGTGGCGGAAGGGTGGTCGTGCTGCATCCCACCAATCCTAGTCCAACAATGAGTAACAGGGTGGTGATGTACCACATGGAATGCCCCGTCTGTTTTCTAAGCCCCCATTGTCTTTCAGCCCGAACAAGTGCGCCCCGATTGGTTTTAGGCATGGTAAATGAGTGAACCTTCCGGTGGCCGACCACGATCCTGCTGCGTTGTTGTCCTTGATTTTTCATGACGGCACGTATTCTGAATATGGGAATTAGGAATGTCCCAGAAACGACTGGAGTTTCGTGGCATATTGTTCAATGCGTTCGGTTTCCCGTTCGACCAGGGAAAGGAAAAAGTTATAAGGAATGAGCGTAATCACGGCAACCCCAATTCCTGCAGCGGTGCAAATGAGTGCTTCAGCCACTCCCCCTGTGACCGCGTGAGGATTGCCTAATCCTGTTTTGGACATGATGCCGAAGGAATCGATCATTCCAATAATAGTCCCAAGCAGTCCCAGTAAGGGCCCCAACGTAATGACCGTATCCAGGACTGATAATCCCCGCTTCAATCGGGACACTTCGGCGATTCCCGCGGATTCCATGGCTTTGTCAGGCTGTTGCTCTCGATGGAATATGCCTGCGGCAAGCACGCGGAGTGTGGGGCTCTGGCGTTGTTCAGCCAATGCCAGTGCATCAGTCCATTTTCCCTGTTCGACCAGTTTTATCATCCGGTCCGCCAGGCGGCTGAAGCGCAACGACCGGAATTGGAATCCACGTTCGATGCTGATGGTCAGAGCTAACAATGAGCAGCCTAAGATGGGGATCATCATCCATCCGCCACCCATCAGTAATTGAATCATGCCTCTACTCCCTTCTTCTCGCGTCGCTTAACTGTTCAGGTCAAATTTAATGGGGATGTCGACCCATTTGGCTATGGGGATGTTCCCGTCTTTCGCCGGCTGAAATTTCCAGTTTTTAATGGCTTCTTGGGCAGCCAGATCTAACGCCTCGTGACCGCAGCTCTTTCGAATTTCCACCTGGCTGGGAGCGCCATCCTCGGTAATCAATGTTCGCACAATGACCGTGCCCTCCCAACCGGACTCACGCGCCACACGAGGATACAGTGGTTTGGAGGAGGCCACAATTTTCGGTTTGGAAGTTAAGGATCCGGCTGCCATTGGCGGCGGAGTTTTTAATGCCGGACGAGCCACTGGGCTTGGCGGAGGAGGCAGTGCGTGCTGAGCTTTTTGTTCGCGATTGTTCATTTGCAAGGGGGTCCTGGCAGGGGGTTGTTCCCGCTGCGGTGTCGCTGGTGAAAGCGGAGGACTTTGCCTGTGTTGAGGAGGAACGGCCATTTTCATCATCTGACGACTCTTTATGGCCTGCGCCGTTCGCGTGTCTTTGAGCATGGGCTTTGCCTGAGGAAGAGGCGGCGGAGGAGCCAGAGGTTTGGATGGTGGCTGTTTGATCGATGCCTGTATCGGAGGCGCTGGCGAAGATGGCGTCGGCGTGGTCCGGGGAGACGGTGGCGTCGGTTGCGCAAAATCTGGTTTGGTTGGCGTAAGGGGTTCCGTAATCGGTTGTGGGGCGGGACTGATCTCTTGGAGAGCCGGAACCAAAGTCACCTGGACTGTTGGCGTGGGGTCAATGAACGTGGGAGGACTTGGAATATACGCCAGGGCTGCAAGAATTACCGCATGAAGAATGGCGCTGCCCAGGGCGCTCAGGAGAAAAACCCGATTGTTAATATTGGAAGAGGAATCTTCAAACGTGGAGTTCACGATTTGCTCCGTTGTAATAATGTTTGAATTCGTTCGTCCTGTCCCCCAAGCTTCAAGAATTCTTCGTAGTGTTTGAGAGCTTTTTGTGGAGCATTGCGATGAAACTCATACAACATGCCAAGATTATAGTGGGCTTCGGCCAACTGATCATTCAAGGATAAGGCTGTTTGATATTCCTTCTCTGCTTGATCAATTTTTGATAAGGCTGCATATACGACTCCTAGATTGACGTGCGCCTCCGAATTGTTGGGATCGAGTTTCGTGACTTGTTCAAAAGCTTGTGCCGCTTCCTTGAAGGCTTCCTTTTGCCGGTAAAGGATGCCTAAGTTGAAATAGGCGCTTTCTAAATCATTGTTTAATTTGACGGCATGTTGGTAGGCCAGAATGGCGTTGTCCACGTGATCAGATTGTTGAGCGAGTGATCCCGCCATTAACCATCCATTCACATAGGTGGGATGGAGAGAGACCAACTGATCGACGAAACGCTTGGCTTCATCGGGTTTTTGTTCCTGGGCCAGCCAAAACGCCATGCCGTATAACGAATCGACGCGATGAGGTTCGAGTTCTAGAACAGCCTGATGGGCTTGGATGGCTTTTAGCGCTTGTTGGTGTTGATCAAAAAACGAGGCCAACGCGATGCGGGCTTCCAAAAACTTGGGGTAGGCCTTCAAGGCAAGATTGTACGATTGCTCGGCTTTTGGAAATTGGGCCTGTTGCTGGTAGATGAAGCCAAGATCCACATATGCCTGGGCAAATTGGGGATAGGCCTCCACGGCCCGTTGCAACTCCAAGATGGCTTTATCCGGTTGCTCCAGGTTGTTGAGGATTAATCCCAACAAATGATGGGCTTCCGCGTATCCAGGGTACAAGGCCAACGCGCGTTCTAACGGGGCAACGGCCGAAGTCCATTGCTGTTGTTGATAGGACGAAAACGCTTGGGCAAGAAGGTCCTGAGCTTCTCCAGCCTGACTTGAGGCGTTGTCCATGAAGACAGGTGTGAGGAGGAGAAAAAGCGCGAGGAATCTGATTTTTGAGAAAAGAGGTGTCATGAACTAGCCTTATATTAATATTGGCAATATTCCACAGGTTTATTGAAGTAAATCAAATCGAATGGGTAAATCCACGATGGATGCAACCGCGAATTCTCCATTTTTCGCCGGTTCAAAAGACCAATCCTTTATGGCTTGAACGGCACTTTCGTCTAAGAGAGGGAATCCCGAACTGTCCTGAACAGTGGCATTCTTGACTGTGCCCTTGGAGGTAATGTGCGTTCGTAGCACCACTTTCCCATGCCAGCCTTGCTCCCTGGCCATTCTGGGATAGATGGGGCGTTCGGTTTTCAGGGGTTTGACACTTATCAATCGCCCGCGTGTTGTTCCGGTCTGGTCTAGTAGGATACGAGGCATGGGCTGCTGTGGCAGGTTGACGAAATGGAGATCGGGAACAGCAAGGTGGTAAAAAATCGTGGGTGTCCATGAGTGGTTGAAAGTGGGTAACGGAAATGAAAATGTCTTACTGGTTTTTGCCACTGTTGTCCCAGTCACTTCAATGACGTCTAATATTTCAATAGGTTCTGAGCTATCAGATGGATTTCCGGCCAAAGAAATTTGGTTGGAGATCAATGGGCCCCACAGGAATAAAAAAACAAGGAACATCAATTTGTGCCGATCCACCATGTCGGATAAATTCCCTTTATGTAACCTGACGACCGGTCATGTTAAATTATATCCACCGAGTTGTTTTTTGAAATGGTTGTCAATAACGGCATATAGAAAAAGTGTCAGCTGAATCATTTTGGTAACGGTAAAAAATACACAACCCCCTTATGGAAGTTGCCTCCCTGTTCGGTCGCCTCCCCATGGAAGATGTAAACAGCTATCTCCTCTGATCGCGCGTTGTGAGACCGTTCCCGAGCTCAACTTGTTATGGCGAAAGCGGTTTGGGAACCAAGCTTAGGATGATTTACCGAGGAGGAGCTCTGGTTGGAAGAAAATGAGTGGAAATGAGAGAAGGGACTTTAGGAAGCGGCCACTCCATGATGGCAAGGATATGAAAACTAGGCGAAATATCCTGGTTATCCCCGGAAATTGTTTGTGCGGCAGCGCACATCCACAAACAGACTCCCGTGCTGTGCGAGACTGGTGTGTGATGATGGGTATGCTCCGAAATATGCGAAGCATAGGTCCGGTGCATACTTCCCATGATGAGGAAAAGCATTATAATGAGAACAACGGTGAGACTTTTTTGATATGTCATGTTATCTACAGGTCGGAAACGACCAAAACCTTGAATGAAAAGAAGGCTTATGCTAGGGAAATACGAAAGATTCTGTCAAGCAAATGACTGTCCTCCGTTTCATGTCGTCCTCTGTCAAAGGATGAGTCTTTGGGGTGATGAATCCCTTCCACGTGAGTTGATTCCCACCGGTAATTCGGTATACTAGGGCAACTCTACCGCTTGAAAGGTGTGTCTAGCCCTCAATCCCTATCCATTGTGAGTTTCTCCAACCCTTTTTCTGTATTCGAGGTGTAAAGTCGACATGTTTGTTCGTCTATTAAATATTCTGTTTGGTAGCAAAAATGATCGAGAGCTGAAGAGGCTCAAACCACAAGTAATTCGAGCCAATGAAATTGAGGCCTCGTTGCAACCCCTTGATGACGAGGGATTAGCGGCAAAGACCCCGATCTTTAAAAAAAGACTGGAAGCGGGAGAGTCTTTGGAGGATTTACTCCCTGAGGCGTTTGCCGTATGCCGGGAAATGTCCAAGCGCCGGCTTGGCATGCGCCATTTTGATGTACAGTTGTTAGGGGGAATGGTCTTACACCAGGGCCGCATTGCTGAAATGCGCACAGGTGAAGGGAAAACCCTCGTCGCCACCCTTCCGGTCTATTTGAATGCGTTGGAGGGAAAAGGGGTTCATCTGGTGACGGTGAACGATTATCTGGCGAAGCGGGATGCCCAGTGGATGGGGCCGCTCTACCATGGTTTAGGCCTATCAGTCGGGACCATTCAACATGACGCCTCGTTTTTATTCGATCCAACCTACGATGCCCCGGATAAACGATTGCAATTCCTTCGGCCATGCTCTCGACGTGAGGCGTATGGGGCCGATATTACCTACGGGACCAATAATGAATTCGGCTTTGATTATTTGAGAGATAATCTCGTGGTTACGGACTTGAGCCAGGGGGTTCAGCGGGAATTAAACTTTGCGATTGTCGACGAAGTTGACAGTATTCTCATCGACGAAGCTCGCACGCCGCTGATTATTTCCGGACCCGCCGAACAAAGCACAGACCTCTATTTTCAGGTGGATCGGATAATTCCTCACCTCAAACGGGAAGAGGATTACACGATTGAAGAAAAAACGAAAACAGTGTCTCTGACCGATGAAGGTAATGCCCATGTTGAGAAACTGTTGGGTGTCGATAATCTCTATGACTTGAAACACCTGAGTTTGGTGCATCATGTCATTAAGGCCCTTCAAGCCCACGTGCTCTATCATCGTGACGTGGAGTATGTGGTAAAAGATGGCGAGGTGATGATTGTTGATGAGTTTACCGGTCGATTAATGCCGGGACGTCGCTGGAGTGATGGGCTCCATCAGGCTGTGGAAGCCAAAGAAGGGGTGAAGATTGCCAATGAGAACCAAACACTGGCATCCGTGACCTTCCAGAATTATTTTCGTATGTACAATAAACTGGCGGGCATGACCGGGACAGCAGACACTGAAGCCGCGGAATTCGCGAAAATTTACAACCTCGAAGTGAATGTGGTGCCCACCAATCGCACCATGATTCGGCTTGATAATCCTGATGTGGTCTACCGGACGGAAAAAGAAAAATTCGAGGCCATTGCAGACGAGATCAAGGAGTATCATGAGAAGGGTCAACCGACTCTCATTGGCACGATTTCCATTGAAAAGTCGGAACGCCTTGCGGCCTTATTGAAGCATCGGGGAGTGAAGCATCATGTCTTGAATGCCAAGTTCCATGAAAAGGAAGCAGAAATTATTGCCCAGGCCGGGCAAAAGGGCGCGGTGACGATCGCGACCAACATGGCCGGCCGTGGTACCGATATTTTATTGGGAGGCAATGCTGAAGCGCTTTTTAAACAACAGGTGATTTATCGGGGGGAAGATCTGACGGAAGAGGAGCAACGCAAAGCTTACGACACCATTAAAGCCGCCTGTAATGAAAATAAGAAAGAAGTTCTGGCAGCCGGAGGATTGCACATTGTCGGGACCGAACGTCATGAGAGCCGCCGGATCGACAACCAGTTGAGAGGCCGGGCGGGTCGGCAGGGAGACCCGGGCTCCTCGCGGTTTTTCCTCTCCTTGGAAGATGACTTGCTTCGTATCTTTGCGTCCGAACGGGTCTCAAATCTCATGCTCAAGCTCGGCATGGAAGAAGGTGTGCCCATTGAGCACCGGATGGTCACCAAATCCATTGAGAACGCGCAAAAGAAAGTCGAAGGCCATAATTTTGAAATTCGCAAACATCTCCTTGAATATGATGATGTGATGAGTAAGCAACGGGAGGTTATCTATAAACATCGGCAGAATGTATTACATGCGACCGATGTGACCGAGGACGTTCTCAGTATGATTGAGGAAGTGGGCGACCGCTTCGTCGATGTCTATTGCCCTGAAGAGCAGTATGCCGAAGAATGGAATGTTGCGGGATTAGTAGAATCAGTGCAGGGACAATTTGGCGTGGATGAGATTCAAGCGGATGAGATCAAAGACCTCGGTCGAGACGCGCTCAAGGAAGAAATTCCAAAAAAATTAAAGCAAGCCTACCGGAACAAAGTCCAAGGATTAATTCAGGAGCATGGCGCCACCGAGGATTTAGTGCATTATGTGGAGCGCACGATTCTGCTTCAAATGATTGACCATCATTGGAAGGATCACTTGTGGGGAATGGACCAGTTGAAGGATGGAATCGGCCTGCGCGGGTATGGGCAAAAGGATCCCCTCGCAGAATATAAGCGTGAAGGCTATGACATGTTTGCAGGCATGATGGAGCGGATTAAAAATGATACCTTAGAACGGCTCTTTAAATTTCAATTAGTCCGCGGGGAACGGCCTGAGCCTGAGCGGGAAGCGCCTCGCCCGGCACAATTAAATTTGAACCGCGGAGGTGAATCCGCTGCCACTCCCCCACGACGCACCGTTCAGCGTGCCGAAGAGAAAGTTGGCCGGAACGATCCCTGCCCATGTGGGAGCGGCAAAAAATACAAGAAATGCCATGGGACCTAACACCTGAAAGGCCTGCCCTGCTCTCTTCATTGACGCCGATCCTGTTGTAACGGCACCCCCTTCCTGTTTGCCACTGACCTTCCTTCTTTTCCTGATTAGGTTCGCGTCCATAACGTATTGAATCTATTGTTTTTTATTGCCATGAAAAGTACGAAATTGCTTGACTTGGTTGAAGGTAGGCCGTTATCGTAATCGATTCTCAATAGGCATATTGCAGGAGTGACCATAGTCCATTCGTGCCATCAGATAATCAGAACATACAGGGTAATCCAGACCTTATCGAGAAGATTCTGTCGGAAATTAGCCTTAATGGGCCCATGAGTTTTGCGCGTTTCATGGAATTAGCGCTCTACGATGTTCCATATGGATATTATATGACCAAGAAGGTTGAACCTGACTTCCCTTCCTCGGACCGAATCGGATGGGGTGGTGATTTTTATACTGCACCGGAACTCTCCCCTATTTTGGCGAAAACCTTGGTTCGCCAGATTTTGGCTATCGATGACCAGTTAGGCCATCCCGCTCAGTTTACTTTCATGGAAATTGGTGCAGGGAACGGAACTTTTGCGTTTGATTTCATTCAAGAATGCCGATCGATCGATTCTGATTTCTATCACCGCCTTTCTTATCAAATCCTCGAGCGGAGTCCTCATCTCCAATTGTGTCAGGCAGCCAAGCTCAGCGAGGTTGTGGGGGATTGGGGGAAGAGTCATCTGAGTTGGAAATCTTGGTTAGAGAAAGTCGAGTCGGATTCGGTGACCGGTGTTGTCTTTTCCAACGAATTAGTCGATGCATTACCCGTCCATCGAGTCCGAATGGCTGACCAACGCCTGCATGAAATATGTGTGACCTACAAAGGCGGGCAATTTGTTGAATGGCTAGACCATACCCTCCCTCCGAAATTGATGGAATACATCGAGTCTCATAAGGTGGCCTTGAGTGAAGGCCAAACCTCTGAACTCCATCTTGCCGCCGAGCATTGGATGAAGCATGTGGCTCGCCTTCTCCATCGCGGTGTCGTGGTGACCGTCGACTATGGTCATACGCATAGTGATTATTATCGTTCCGACCGAAAGGACGGGACCTTCTTGTGTTATTATCGGCATGCCATTTCGACCGATCCGTATTCAAGAGTCGGAGAGCAGGATATGACGGCTCACGTCAATTTTTCCGTTTTGGCGGGTGTTGGAACGACAAGCGGGTTGGACCTCATCGGGTTCACGACTATGGGCAATTGGCTGATCGGGTTAGGAGTTGAAGAATTGGTTCGAGACCAGGATCAAGAGTCTGATGACGTACGGGCGTTAACGCATTTATTACGTCCGCATGGGATGGGGACAACATTTAAGGTTCTCGCTCAGCGAAAAGGAATGGAGCCTTTCCCCCTTCAAGGTTTGCGTTATCCCGCTTTTTTTGATGACGTGGTGTCCTCACATTGAAGAAGAAAGAAAGTTTGTAATCGGAGATTAGTGTAGTGAGTATGACTCATTTTGGAATGAGAGTGATCTATGGGTAGTGAACCGGTTCCTTTTAATTATCTCCCCATCATCATTTTCATGGTTCTTGGGGCACTCTTTGGAATCGGGTCCTTTGTTGTGGGGTGGATTGTCCGTCCGAGCCGGCCTTATCGGGCAAAACTGCTTCCATACGAAAGCGGCGCTCCTTTGTTTATGGACGCCAGGGTTCAGTTCCCGATGCGGTACTACATCATTGCCATGCTCTTTGTTATTTTTGATATTGAAGTGGTGTTCTTATTTCCTTGGGCGGTGGTGTTTAAAAAGCTTGGCCTTCTTGGCCTTGTTGAAATGGGAGTGTTCCTGGCCATTCTTATTGTAGGGTTCTGGTATGCCTGGAAAAAAGGTGCGTTAGATTGGGATTAAGAAAAATAGGTCTTTACGCCTGGAAATAACCTCAGTTCACCCAGTACAATAGCACCCCCATAGTTTGGGGGTAGGCAACGAGCCACATACAGAACATTGATATACGCAGGATAATCTTATGGGCATGCTTGAACGACAACTTGAACCGAATATTATTACGACCAACCTGGATTATTGTATTGCCTGGTGTCGAAAATCAGCCCTTTGGCCAATGACCTTCGGATTAGCCTGTTGTGCGATTGAAATGATCGCCTCGGTGTCTTCCAAGTATGACATTGATCGTTTTGGGGCCGGAGTATTTCGTGCGTCCCCACGCCAGTCAGATTTGATGATTGTGGCTGGTACGGTTTGTCGGAAAATGGCACCGGTGATTCGTCGAATTTATGATCAAATGGCCGAGCCCAGATATGTGATCTCTATGGGATCCTGCGCGACATCCGGGAATCATTACAATAGTTACAGCGTGGTTCAGGGTGTGGATCAAATAGTCCCTGTGGATGTCTATATCGCGGGTTGTCCACCAAGGCCAGAGGCGCTTATGGATGGTCTCATTAAACTCCAGGAAAAAATTCAGAAAGAAAAATACTTTGTAAAGTAACCCCGGAAGTTGTGTAGACGGTTTTCGATAATCAACGATTCAGCAACAGATCCAATTTATGCATTCTTTTCTTGAATCCCTGGTCAACCGCTTTCCTCAGGCTGTGCTGACGGCGCAGCAGGATCCCGTGCGTTTGGACTTGTGGGCACAAGTGCAGGCCGATCATTGGCTGGAAATTGCGCAATTTCTCCATGACGATCCCTCGATGGCGTTGGATCATATCACCGATATCTGTTCGGCGGATTATCCTGATGACCTCGAGCGATTTGAAGTCATTTATCACTTTCTCTCCCTTCCACATGGAACCCGCCTCCGGATTAAAACTCGCGTGACAGAGGACCAACCGGAGATCGCCTCCATCAGCGCGGTCTGGAAAGGGGCGAATTTCCTGGAACGTGAAGTGTACGACTTGATGGGCATCCGCTTTAGCGGGCATCCCGACCTTCGTCGAATTTTGATGCCTGATGATTATGATGAAGGGTATCCGTTACGAAAAGATTTTCCGGCCGAAGGGAAAGGGTGGCGGAGCCGCTTTGATTTTCTTCCCAGGTTGGATGAACCGATCGGCGAATGGTCGGAATCCGAGGTGCCCGATGATCAACGGCATCAATTCATGGCGGATGACCATCCAGGTGACACCAAACGCAAAACGGAAATGCTTCTCAATATGGGTCCACAACATCCCAGTACGCATGGTGTGCTTCGGGTCGTTTTGGAGTTGGATGGTGAGCGGGTCAGCAAAGCCACGCCCGATCTTGGTTATTTGCACAGGGGAGTGGAAAAACTGGCTGAAGGTCTGACGTATATGCAAATGGTCCCGCATACCGATCGCTTAGACTATGTCTGTGCCATGACCAATAACTATGCGTATGTGCGGGCCGTGGAAAAACTGATTGATATGGCCGTTCCGGAACGGGCGGAATATGTGCGGACCATCGTTGCCGAAATGCAACGTATCATAGGGCATTTATTCTGGCTGGGAACACAAGCGCTGGATATTGGCGCAATGACCGTGTTTTTCTGGACCTTCCGAGAACGTGAAGTCTTGTTGGATATGTTTGAAAAATTGTGTGGGGCTCGTTTGACATTGAATTACTATCGGATTGGAGGCGTGGATGCGGATCTCACGCCGGAAATTATTACGACTCTTCGGGATTTTTTGAAAACCTTTCCTGCCCACATTCGGGAATATGACACGCTCTTGCAAAAAAATAGAATCTGGGTAGCCCGCACAAAAGGGGTGGCCCTCCTTTCTGCGGAGGATGCCATCAATTTCGGATGCACAGGGCCGGTTCTGCGAGGGTCTGGAGTGTCCTATGATATTCGAAAGCTGGAGCCGTATGGCGTGTATGACCGTGTGGATTGGGAAGTCCCTCTTGGAAAAGACGGCGATACCTATGACCGGTATTGGATCAGAATGGAAGAAATGTGGCAAAGCGCTCGCATCATTGAACAATGCCTCAATCAAATGCCTGAGGGGCCGGTGATGGCCGTTGATGCTCAAGCCATTCCACCTCCCAAGCCGGAGGTGATGAGGGATATGCAAAGCCTGATTCATCATTTCATTATCTTTACGCAAGGGTTTAAGCCACCGAAGGGCGAAACGTATTGTGCGACGGAGGTGCCTAAAGGTGAATTGGGCTTCTTTATCATTAGTGATGGGAGTTCGCGTCCCTATCGGTTGAAGATCCGATCTCCGTCCTTTATCCATATGGGTGCTTTTGATCATATGGCGCGTGGATATTTGATCTCGGATATTGTCACGATTTTTGGGACCTACGATATTGTGATGGGGGAGTGTGATCGTTAGCATGGGGAATAATGTCATGGGGTTAAGGGTTTCCGCGCAAGATGGTCATTTGGCGATGACTTCTTCCTGAATCCACGAGTGTGCCATGTTATTTGAGCGATTCAAAAACGAGGTTGGTGACATTCTGTCCCGCTATCCGGTGAAGCGCTCGGCGTTATTGCCGTTATTGAATTTGGCGCAGCGGGAAGAGGGATTTGTGAGTGAGTCGGCCATGAAAGAGATTGCCAAAATTTTGGATTTGACTCCGCCCCAAGTGTTTGAGACCGTCACGTTTTATACGATGTTTAATCTCAAGCCGATCGGAAAGTTTCACCTTCAAGTGTGTAAATCGCTCATGTGTGCCTTAGTTGGATCTGATAACCTTGTGATGTGGATCCAGAAAAAACTGGGCATTGCCCAAGGTCAGACAACGGCAGATAACATCTTTACGCTCAGCGTGGTGGAGTGCCTTGGATCCTGTGGAACCGGTCCGATGATGCAGGTGAATGATGACTATTATGAGCAATTATCTGAAGAAAAGGTCGGACGTGTTCTGGACGATTTGAAACGGGACGGGACTTGTTCGCTTAAAACAGGACCCTTCATGTATCCTCAGCCCCTTGCCAAATGACAGCAGTCTTTAGCAGGGAATAGGCTTGGTTGGATAAATCATGGGTAAGCAGTAACTGCCACGATTATGATCCGGTGTTTTTATGGCCACATACGAAAAAATATTATTGAGAAATATGGAACAGCCGGGATATACCGGTTCGCTGGCCGACTATGAAGGGACCGGGGGGTATCGAGCCCTTCGGACAGTTCTGAAGGATATGCAGCCCGATCAGGTGATCGAGGCGGTGAAAAAATCAGGTCTTCGCGGTCGTGGTGGAGCCGGGTTTCCCACCGGTGTGAAATGGGGATTCATTCCCAAGAATCATCCTGGTCCTAAATATTTGTGCTGCAACGCGGATGAAAGCGAACCCGGAACGTTTAAAGACCGGCAACTCATGGAACGGGATCCCCACCAGATGCTGGAGGGGATGGCCATTACCTGTTTCGCCATTGGCGCACAAACGGCCTACATCTACATTCGAGGAGAATTTCGTCTCGGTGCGAAGATTCTGGAACAGGCTCTACAAGAAGCCAATGCGGCTGGGTATCTTGGCGAGAATGTTCTGGGGAGCGGATTGACGATCAATATTTATGTCCACCTTGGAGCCGGAGCGTATATTTGTGGTGAAGAAACGGCTCTACTGGAATCGTTAGAAGGCAAACGGGGTATGCCTCGCTTTAAGCCGCCATTTCCGGCGACACATGGGTTGTATCAAAACCCCACTGTGGTTAATAACGTCGAAACGATGGCCAATGTTCCTCATATTATCAATCGAGGAGGAGAGTGGTTTGCCTCGATTGGCTCTCCGCCTAAAAGTTGCGGAACGCGGGTGTTTTGTTTGAGTGGACATGTGAAGCGGCCTGGCAATTATGAGGCTCCCATGGGCATCACTTTCCGCGAATTGATTTATGAATTGGGCGGGGGGATGCGATCGGATAAGCCCCTCAAGGCCTTTATCCCTGGGGGGGCTTCGGCTCCATTTCTGACGCCTGACCACCTGGATGTGAAAATGGATTTTGAGTCAGTAGCTTTAGCCGGCTCTATGTTGGGATCTGGCGGCGTCACGGTAGTGGAAGAAGGCACGAATATGGTTTGGGCTGCCCTTCGATTGATGGAATTTTTCTATCATGAATCGTGCGGAAAATGTACGCCCTGCCGGGAAGGAACTTCCTGGCTGGTTCAGACTCTTCAGCGAATCTGGAACAAACGAGGGCGTCCGGAAGATATTGGAGTCCTTGATGAACTCTGCGGAAATATCCCCGGCCGCACGGTTTGTGCGTTTGGTGATGCGGCAGTATCTCCTATCGTGAGCACACTACTCCACTGGCGCGGGGAGTATGAGGCTCTCATTCTGGAAGCTCAAGCGACGATGCCTCGGAACAAGGTAATTCCCAGTTTTCTCGCATTGAGGGTATCTGAAATGGCAACAACCCCAACGACCACAACAGACATGATTACTCTGACGATCGACGGAAAGTCGGCATCGGTGGCAAAAGGGACGCTGGTCATTGAGGCTGCGCGGCAGGTCGGCGTCATGGTGCCGCACTTTTGCTATCACCCGAAACTGACGCCCGACGCCAATTGCCGGATGTGTTTAGTGGAAATTGAAAAAATGCCTCGGTTGCAAACCTCCTGTAGTACGCAAGTGGCGGAAGGCATGGTGGTGAAATCGGCGTCTTCCTCTGTGGTGCAAGTGGCCCGCAAATCCGTGTTAGATTTTATTTTGGCCAATCACCCATTGGATTGTCCGGTCTGCGACCAAGGTGGGCGGTGCGATCTTCAGGACTTTTCCCATGAATACACCGCCACGACCAGCGGGTTTAAGGAACTTAAACGGGTCTTTCCCAAGGAGTATTTTAGCCCGCTGATAGAAACGCAGATGAACCGGTGTGTCCAATGTTTGCGATGCGTCCGCTATTGTGATCAGGTCATGGATGTGAAAGCCCTGGCGCCTGTGGGACGCGGCACGATGACGGAAATTAAAGCCTTCGGGGCCCATGAATTGGATTGCGAGTTTTGTGGTGGGTGTATCCAGATTTGTCCGGTGGGAGCCATTACCAGTCGGCTCTCTATGTATGAATTTCGTCCCTGGATGCTGAAGCGGACTGACTCCATTTGTGGCTATTGTGGGGATGGGTGTCAAATTACCTTTCAAACCAAGAACAATGACTTAATCGAAGTGAATTCCACTCACGGGGCCGGCCGCAATAATGGTGATCTGTGTGCCCGGGGCTACTTTGGTTATCATGTCAGTGTTCATCCTGATCGACTGACGGCGCCTCTCATCCGTCGAGGGGACGCCTTTCAACCCGTGCAATGGGAAGAGGCTTTGGAGCTGGTAGGACAGCGGTTCTTGGAAATTAAAGCCAAGTATGGTCCCGATGCGATTGGCGGATTAATTACGGGACGATGCACCAATGAAGATATCTATGTTTTTCAGAAATTCATGCGTGGCGTGGTGGGGACCAATCGGATTGATAGTAGTGCGCGGTATGGCCATCTGAATGCTGTGCATGCCATGCAGCGAGTGCAAGGCACTCATCGTTGGGCCGTGAGCTTTGACGATATTCTATCGGCCGATGCGCTTTTACTCGTCGGGACCAATATTACGGAAACCAATCCCATTACAGGGTTGAAGGTCAAAGAAGCGGTGAAACGACGAAGGGCGAAGCTCATTACCATCGAAGCGTTGCAACCTGCCATTGGGACCATCAGCAATATTGTGAACCTGGCCCAACATCATCTGGGTGTTAAACCGACAGGCTATGCCGGGGCGATTTTGGGCATGCTGAAAGCGGTGGTTGATCAGCAAATGGTGGATCCAGAACTTCAGACCAACGCCTCGTCCTATGCCAACGACATGACCGCCACACTGAAAGCACTGTCCTGGGATGCGATTCAAGCGCAAACAGGACTGGCTCCGGAAATGTTTACTCAAGCCGGTCAGGTGTTTGCCAAAGGGGAGAAGGTCATAATTCTTGTCGGACCGGGAGTCCTGCGATCTGTGGGTGGATTCGGAATGACCATGAATTTGTTGGACCTGTTATTGGTAACTGGAAAACTCACCAAACCCGGCTGTGGCCTTGCTCCTCTGGCGGAAGAAAATAATGATCAGGGAGCCTTTGAAATGGGAGGAATCGGGTCGGTATTGCCTGGTGGACAATCCCTGGGTGACCCGGACGTGCGCAAGCGCTGGGCGCAAGCGTGGGGTCGGCCGATTTCCGACACAGCAGGTTCTTCACTCCCAAAGATGATTGAAGATGCGCAACAAGGCAAATTGAAAGCCTTGTTTGTCGTTGGTGAAAATCCCCTGGCTTCCTTGCCTCCGTCATCGGGTATTCATTCGGCATTGGAGAAGCTAGAGTTTCTGGTATGTCAGGAACTGTTTCTCACTGAAACCGCCCAAAAAGCTCATGTTGTTCTGCCCGCCTGTTCCTATGCTGAAAAGGACGGAACCTTTACCAATACGGAAGGGCATATTCAGTCAGTACGAAAAGCTATTGATATGGTAGGTGAGAGCCGGCCGGACTGGGAAGTGTTCTCCGCGCTGTCGGTGATGATGAGTGATCCAATGGAATATGGTGACGTCAAGGAAATTGGCAAAGAAATACATAATCTCCTCCCTGGAACACGCACCTTAGGGCCTGCCCCCTTACCCGCTCGGCCTGATTTGACGGTCATCGCAAGATACCTCACGTCGGATTATCAACGGGATATGGCTACGCGGTACCAATTGCCGGCAAACGATTCAGCTGATGGTGCGGATGACATGATATTGCAGGTATCTCAATCCTTGTTTCATTCCGGGAAATTTTCGCGAAAAGCCAAAGGCCTACTACAAGTGGAAGCGACCGGCAAGCTCTATCTGCATCCGGAAGATGCGGCTCGACGCGGTATTGGTGAAGGGGACACCGTGAAGGTGGGCAATAGTTTGGGTGAGGTGGTCACCAAGGTCGGACTTCGTGAACGTATCCCCAGCGGCGTTGCGGTGTATCCCGAGCATTTTGATGAAGAGATACGCCGTCTTTTGCCCTATAGTGTTGACCCTGAAACGCAGGTGCCCTCTTGCAAAGTGGCTCGCGTTCGCCTTGAAAAAATGGCCGGGATATGAGGCGGTTCTTAGTTTGTGGATTGATTCATAGAGGAGAGGAGTGAATCCGTCATGGATACGGGAATTCGATTAGCCTTAACGTTTGGCCAAATTGGCGCGGTGATGGTGGCAGTCCTTTTGACTGTCGCAGCGCTCACCCTGCTGGAACGCAAGGTGTTGGGTTGGATGCAGGATCGGATGGGACCGATGGAAGTCGGGCCTTATGGCATTTTGCAACCGGTAGCCGACGGCTTAAAGCTCTTTTTTAAGGAAGACATCATTCCCGCCGGGGCCAATAAGTTCATGTTTAGCATGGCGCCGGTGTTGTCATTAGTTCCCGCCCTGATCGGATTCGCGGTGATTCCATTTGGCCCGGATTGGACTGTGGATGTGGGCGGCGTCAACTTTAAACCGTTTGTGATTACCGACATCAATATCGGCGTTCTCTATATCCTCGCGTTTGCTTCAATCGGGGCATACGGCATCATTTTGGGTGGGTGGTCATCAAACAGTAAGTATTCCCTCTTGGGAGGCCTTCGGGCTGCGGCACAATTGATTAGTTACGAATTGAATGTGGGGCTCTCAATTGTAGGCGTGTTGCTCCTGTCTGGATCCTTGAGTCTGGTGACGATTACCAATGCGCAAGCAGGAGGGTTTTGGAATTGGTACTTTTTCGGAGGGGGGGGCTTTCCTCAAGCTGTGGCGTTCGTCGTGTTCATAATTTCTGCGATAGCGGAAACCAACCGGACCCCGTTTGATTTACCGGAAGCGGAAAGTGAGTTGGTGGCCGGGTTCTTTACCGAATATAGCGGCATGCGGTTCGCGTTCTTTTTTCTGGCCGAATACGGCAACATGATTTTAGTGTCCTGTGTCGCCACCGTCCTGTTTTTTGGCGGGTGGCACGCCCCATTGGAAATTCTACAGGGACCAGAATCCCTCCACGGGATTACCGGGATTATGTGGTTCGTGCTAAAAGTAGCGTTTTTCCTCTTTTTGTTTTTCTGGATTCGGGCCACGTTACCACGATTACGGTATGACCAGCTCATGCGGTTCGGGTGGAAAGTCCTCCTTCCTATTGCGCTGGGCAATATTGTGTTGACGGCAATCGTCGCATTTCTCTTTCCTGGGAGCTAGGAAGGTTGAATGATATGAAACTCAAGGAATGGGTCAAAACGCTTATTTTTTATGAGATTGCCTTAGGGATGAAGGCGACCTTATCCCATTTCCTTCATTATAAGCCGATCACTCTCCAGTATCCGCACGAGAAGAAACAGTTGCCGTCCAACTATCGAGGCATGCTGGCGTTACTGCGCTACGATGATGGAACGGAAAAGTGCGTGGGATGCGACCTCTGTGAAGCCGCGTGCCCCTCCCGTGTCATCCGTGTGGTGAGTGCCGAGGTGCCGGGGGAACCCACAAAGCGGTATTCCAAGGAATATTACATGGACATGACCCGATGTTTGTTTTGCGGGTTGTGCGTGGATGCCTGTCCCGTCGATGCGTTGGGAATGACTCAGGAGTATGAATGGGCGGTCTATGATAAGCGTCAGCTTCAATTAAATAAGGAACAGCTCCTGGCAATTGGTGATCGAAATTATCCAATTCGGGAAAAGCGCTTGGAATTTCAACATCCCAATGTGGCCTATTTTAACGTAGGGTTTAAGGAAATTCCTCAAAAAGAATAGTACTCGTTATGGTCTGGCGCTGCACTCGGTCTACATTCCGGCCAAGGAATATCCCAAAAGTTTTTGAATGAGCAGGTAATGGGAACGATAGTTTTTTTCTATTTTGCCAGTGTGATTGTGGTGACTGCCGCTCTCGTCGTTGCCCTGAGAAGCCCCGTGTTTAGCGCCATGGCACTCCTGGTCATGTTCTTCCACGTCGCGGGGCTCTTTGTCACGTTGCATGCAGAGTTCCTGGCCGTGATTCAAATCCTGGTGTACGCGGGCGCAATTCTTGTTCTCTATCTTTTTGTGGTCATGTTGCTTAATTTGAAGGCTGAAGTACGCTTTCACCACCAATTGACCGTAGGCCTCTTTCTGGGATGTATGGTCTTTGCGGAAGCGGTTCTGCTGGTTGTCAAAGACAAAACATCATTGGGTGTGAACCTTTCTGATCCGATAGAACTGACCACTTTAACCCAGGGCAATACGGAATCGATTGGTGAGCTGCTGTATTCCACATATCTGTTTCCGTTTGAAATCGCTTCCCTGATTCTCTTAGTGGCGATGGTGGGTGCCGTCATCCTCACCAAAAAGGGGATATTGGAGGCCAAGAGCTAATGGACGTTCCTGTGACCTACTACCTGATGCTGAGCGGGATCGTGTTTTCAATCGGATTGGTGGGAGTGCTCATTCGACGCAATATCATTATCATTTTATTATCCATTGAGTTGATGTTGAATGCCACGAATATTAATTTTGTGGCCTTCTCTGCCTATCTGGGTAATCTTTCTGGTCAGGTGTTCGTGTTTTTTGCGCTTACCGTGGCTGCTGCGGAGGTGGCGGTAGGGCTGGCGATTATCATCGCGCTCTATCGGCATTCGGCCAGTACCAACATTGACGACTTCCGGTTGCTGAAATGGTAAGGCGATGCTCTACGCCTTAATTCCTTTCCTCCCACTCCTGGCCTTTGTCATCCTAGGGCTATTCGGTCACTGGATCAAAGACCGAAGCCACTGGGTGGCCGTTCCTGCCGTCCTGGGATCGTTCCTTCTTTCCATCATGGCGCTTATCGATGTGGCCGGTGGTCGAGACGCTTCACATCCCTCTCTATACCTGGGCTGATTCCGGAAATCTTCATATTGCCATTGGGTTATTTGTCGATCAGCTCACGGTCGCGATGTTGTTATTGGTCACCATTGTGAGTTCCTTGGTCCATGTCTACACGATTGGCTACATGCATGGAGAGCCAGGCTACGCGAGATTTTTTAGCAATATCGCGCTCTTTACATTTTCCATGTTGATGTTGGTGATGTCCGATAATTTCCTTCAGCTCTTTGTCTTTTGGGAAGCGGTGGGTCTTTGCTCATACCTGTTAATCGGCCATTGGTATGAGCGCGAGTCAGCCAGGGCCGCCGCCACCAAGGCGTTTCTGGTGAATCGAATCGGGGATTTCGGATTCATGTTGGGTATTCTGCTGGTCTTTGTCACCTTCGGCAGTCTGCACTATCAGGAGGTGTTTCCTCAGTTGGAGCAGAAGGCTGGTGGCCTGGTAAATCTTCTTGGTTCTGTCGGAGGTCATTGGGAAATATCAGTGATGACCTTGATCTGCCTCTTTCTATTTGTCGGGGCAGTGGGGAAATCTGCTCAAGTGCCTTTGCATGTGTGGTTGCCGGATGCAATGGAGGGTCCCACTCCGATTTCAGCGCTCATTCATGCGGCGACGATGGTGACGGCAGGGGTATTTATGGTTGCCAGATTTGCCCCCTTATTTAACCTTTCTCCCGTGGCCATGGATGTGGTGGCAGTGGTCGGTGGAGTCACGATGTTTGTTGGCGCGACTATCGCGCTGACGCAAACTGATATCAAGCGGGTTGTGGCGTATTCCACACTCAGCCAACTCGGATACATGATGATGGCCTGTGGACTGGGTGGCTATATTGCGGGAATGTATCATCTTCTGACCCACGGAGCGTTTAAGGCCTTGTTATTCCTCGGGTGTGGGGCGGTAATCATTGCTCTTCATCATGAGCAGGATATGAAAAATATGGGTGGACTCAAAGATAAGCTCCCTGTGACCTATTGGACCTTTCTCATTGGAGCCCTGGCCCTGTCCGGTTTTCCGCTCACCGCGGGTTTTTTCAGTAAAGACGAATTACTCCTGGCGGCCTGGATGTCTGGCGACCTGGGTAAGGTCCTGACCGTATTAGGATTACTGACAGCTCTCATGACGGCCTTTTACAGTTTTCGATTGGTGTTTGTGACATTTTGGGGAGAATCGCGAGTGGATCCCCACCATGCCAAGCATGTTCATGAACCCTCAAAAACGATGACGATTCCTCTTCTGATTCTTGCCATTCTGAGTATCCTCGCAGGGTATATGGGAATTCCAGAATTTTTGGCCCCCGCGTTTCCCGGTGCTGAGAGTGGCGGCGGTCATCATGAAGGATCTGCGGCCATGGGCATTATGGTGACGGCCACCGCAATGGGTCTGCTAGGGATTGCCGGCGCCTATTGGGTCTATGTGAAGTCGCCTGGCTTGCCGGACCGATTGGCCAATCAGTGGCAATCGCTGTATCAGTTTTCCTTGAATAAATGGTTTGTGGATGAAGCCTATGACCGGACCGTGGTGATGCCAACATTGAATCTCGCGGATCGGTTATGGAAAAGAGTGGATATTGCGGTGATTGATGGTGCGGTCAATGGAGTCGCGCGAGCCGTGGCCTGGGGAGGATGGGTGACGCGAAGACTTCAAAGCGGACAAGCACAGAATTATGCGCTGGCCATGACGGTCGGCGCGGTAGTCATTTTAGGTGCGATGATCTTTTATTAGTGTGAATGGCCGAACGTATGATGGGATACTCGTGATGGTTCAACAGACAACCGTATGGCAGGAGATCATTCAATTGTGACTGAGATGGTCATTCCCACAGGGGGGATCCCCTGGCTCACGATCGTGCTTATTCTCCCACTGCTCGGAGTGGTCGCGGTTTTGCTGGCTCATGAGTCCCTTTCACGGGCTATTGCGTTGACGGGTTCCATCCTGACGTTGCTGGTCTCATTGCCTCTGTGGTTCGCGTTCGACAATGCCAATGCCGGCATGCAATTTGTGGAAAAGCATTTATGGATCAATTCTCCCGCCATTCATTATTCCCTGGGTGTGGATGGGATTAGCATGCCGCTTGTTCTCTTAACGACCTTTCTTGCTCCCCTCTGTATCCTTGTCTCCTGGACGTCGGTTCAAACCAGGATGAAAGAATTCCTGATCAGTTTGTTGGTGATGGAGACCGCGACGATCGGCGTGTTTGCTGCCTTGGATTTTGTGTTGTTTTATGTGTTTTGGGAAACGATGCTGATTCCCATGTATCTCCTGAT
The DNA here is from genome assembly GCA_963801755.1 of uncultured Nitrospirales bacterium. Classification (GTDB taxonomy): domain Bacteria; phylum Nitrospirota; class Nitrospiria; order Nitrospirales; family UBA8639; genus Nitrospira_E. The sequence goes on from CAWDGE010000002.1 coordinate 266,313, forward strand.
TGGCGTCTGGGGTGGGCCGAATCGTGTCTATGCGGCGATCAAGTTTTTCCTGTATACCCTGGCCGGCAGTATCTTGCTGCTGGTAGCGATTTTGGTGCTGTTTTTTGAAGGCGGGAGAACCTTCGATATTTTGGCTTTAACCCACGCCTCCTATGCCCCTGGTTTGCAATCCCTGTTGTTCTGGGCCTTCTTTGCCGCCTTTGCGGTGAAAGTGCCGATGTTTCCCTTTCATACCTGGCTCCCGGATGCCCATGTTGAAGCGCCCACTGCAGGGAGCATCATTCTCGCGAGTGTCTTGCTCAAGATGGGGACGTATGGATTTTTACGATTTTCATTGCCCATGTTGCCTGATGCCTCGGTAGCATATACCCCCGTCATCATGACCCTGTCGGTTATCGCCATTATTTATGGGGCCTACATGGCATTAGCGCAATCGGACCTCAAAAAACTGATTGCCTATTCCAGTGTCAGTCACATGGGATTTGTCACCCTGGGAATTTTTGCCTTGAATGCCCAGGGAATTGAAGGCGCAGTTATTCAGATGATCAACCACGGCATTACGACCGGCGCCCTCTTTATGTGTGTGGGCATTATTTACGAACGGACGCATAGCCGACAAATTACGGATAATGGCGGGTTGGCGAACGCAATGCCAAAATACGCCACATTTTTTGTGATTTTTGCGTTGTCTTCCGTTGGTCTTCCAGGCATGAACAGTTTTGTCGGAGAGTTTTTAGTACTACTTGGTGCTTTTACCTGGAGCAAGCTCACAGGGACTCTGGCCGCTTTGGGGATTATTTTGGCTGCCGCCTATATTTTGTATTTGGTGCAACGGATGATCTATGGGCCGGCCTCTCCGCAGATGCTCCCAAAGTTAACTGATTTGAATGTCCGGGAATTCAGCATGCTGGTTCCGCTGGTCGTATTGGTCTTTTGGATCGGGCTCTATCCGAAACCGTTGTTGGATGTGATGCATGCAAGCGTGGCGCGGGTCATCGCGTCCCAATCCACCTCGGTCCTGGTTCAGCAGGGAGGGGGTGGCCGAGGTCACACCCTTGCGATGACGGCCGAGCTATCCGGGCGCCCACTTATCACGAATGATGAGGTTGCACCATGATGCTTCCTCTCGCCGATATTGTCCTCATTCTTCCTGAATTGCTCGTTGTGGGTATGGCATGTTTGATTCTCGTTCTTGATCCCATTACCCCTGCACACAAAAAAGATTTTCTGGCGTGGATGAGTCTCGGCATTCTGGTGGTATGCAGCGTGGTGACGGCGGGCGGCTTTGGTGAGCGGGTGATGGCCTTTAGTGATTTAGTGGTCGTGGATTCATACGCCGTATTTTGGAAAATGTTGCTGTATCTCGTGAGTGGTCTGACCATTTTATTGTCCATGGGGTATCTCAAAGAGGAAAATATCCAACTCGCGGAATACTATGCCTTTGTCCTCTTGGCATTGACCGGAATGATGGTGATGGTCTCGGGGGCTGATTTGCTCACGATCTATCTAGGAATCGAACTGATGTCGATCACCCTCTATATTATGGCCGGGTTCAAGCGATTTGAACTACGGTCAATCGAATCTTCCGCTAAATATTTTGTGTTGGGAGCCTTTTCCTCAGGGATTTTACTCTATGGGATTTCCATTATTTTCGGAGTCACGGGGAGTACGAGGCTGGTGGAAATTGCTGCGGTTGTCAATGGGCGCGGAATTGATGACCCGTTAGTGTTTATTGCACTCATGCTGTTGATCGTGGGATTCGGGTTTAAAGTCGCGGCGGTGCCTTTTCATATGTGGACGCCTGATGTGTACGAAGGGGCCCCGACGTCGGTGACGGCGTTTATGGCGGTGGCTTCCAAGGCGGCCAGCTTTGCCGCGTTCCTTCGAGTTCTCCTGGAAGCGTTCGGCGGAATTAAACCCGATTGGAATCTGTTGATCCTGGGCATTTGTATCATCACGGTGGCTCTTGGCAATCTTGTGGCCATTGTTCAGACCAACGTGAAACGGATGCTGGCCTATTCCAGTATTGCCCATGCAGGGTATGCATTGATTGGGGTCGTAGTCGCCGGGTGGAGCGGTACGGAGGCGGCAGTTTCGGCTCAAGGCGTTTCGAGCCTGATGCTCTATTTGGCGATATATTCCTTTATGACGATAGGGGCATTTTCCATGGTGGCTATTTTGAGAATGGGTGGCCTCGAAGGGGAGGAAATAGAAGATTTCACGGGATTGGCCAAACGACATAAGGGGGGCGCCTTTCTCATGTTAGTGTTTATGGTGTCGTTGGCGGGTATTCCTCCCACCGCCGGGTTCATTGGGAAATTGTATCTCTTTATGGCGGCGGTCAATGCCGGATTGGCATGGCTGGCGATCATTGGACTGATCTTTGCGGCTATTTCAGCTTTTTTCTATTTGCGCATTGTCATGGTGATGTATATGCGTGAGCCATCATCCGAACAAGAATTGCATACCCGACTTGTCCTTTCTCCTCAAGTATCGTTTGTGCTGGCCTGCGCCGTAGCCGGTGTGGTTTTGCTCGGCATCTTTCCAGGTCCGCTGGTCTCGGTTGCAGATCTTTCCTCTCTCCCCATTAAATAAATAGCGGCTGTCCTTTTCGTCTCCGGTTTTTCGAGTTATTCATGGGGCTGACAGGGTTACTCTGCTTGTCCAAATCCTAATACTCCAACTCCGATCATCATCAAGACAGCACCAACCAGCCGCTGTCCAATATATCTTTCCCTCAAAAAAAGAAATCCCCATATTACGGCAAAGAGCATGCTGGACCGCTTGACGGCGATCACGGAAGGAACAGGACCAAGGCTGAGCGCGGTGCTATGGAGGAGAAGACCGATGCCTTGAAACAGGCCGAGGAGGACAAGGATGCCAACCGTGCGGGAATGAGGCATGGCATGGATAGGATGTGGCAAGAAGCAAAGCCCTACTATAAATCCAAACGCCATCATACTGGTAATTGAAAGACTCCAAAAGAGCGGCGAAGAATTTTGTACGCCGATCTTGTCGAAGTTGGACGTGAGACTATAGATGAAGGCCACAGACAGCATGCGTCTGGAACCTGGTTGTTGGAAGATGGCGACCAAAGGCCCGAACAAACCTCGGTGTACAGACTGAATGTGTAGGACATACGCTCCAGCCACAATACAGGCAATGCCCGCAATATCCTGTGTCGTTGGCATATCTCCCACAAGGAGAGGTGAGGTGATTAATAAAAAAAGGGGGGTAAAGGAAACGAAAGGAATGGCCAGGGAAAGATCGGAACTTTGTAAGGCCCTCATGAATTGGAACATGGCCAGGATATTCAAGGTGCCGCCAAGCAGGAGAGAGGGAATATATTGAGGTCCCAGCGGGGGAATGGAATCACTGAACAGCAAAATACCGAGTAGCAATGGAATGGGAGTGGCACAAGCAGCTAAGGCTGCCAGTTGAGGGGAGACGGATCGTAGTCCCTGCTTACTCAATAGGTCTTTCAGGGATTCGCTGAGCGCAGCCAACAGGGCAAAAGACATCCAGCTCATGTTTGGATCCCCAATATAGACGACCACTGGAAGAAAAATGGTGCCCCGGTTTTGGCGTGAGCACACCCTGGTAGGCAGGGGTCTTTAGGATCTTACAATGAATCCCTGAATGCCTCCAGTGGGAATAACTGCTCTCTCAGAAAAGATGACAATGATGAAGAGGATAAGAGCGGAAGGCAGGGACTTACCGGGAAGACCTAGGAAGCCAGATGATTAGGACAGTGGTGGAGGACTTCCTGAAGAGCCGCATACAGTCGACTGAAATTGGCAGACGAGGAGCTTTGGAGGGGATGGGTCGGAAGTGAGCATGTGGCTCCACGAGACAGCAGATAGTGAGTCAGATCTCGTTGGCCGGAGAGGGCAGCGGAATGGAGCGGAGTCAGGCCAATGGTATTGGCGGCATCAATAAGGGCCCCGGAATCCAGGAGCAGCCGAGTCATGTCGGTATCTCCGGTCTGCGCGGCGAGGTGGAGAGCAGTCCACCCTTCCTTAAATGAAGACTGAACGGTGGCGCCGTGAGCGAGCAAATATGACGCCATGCGTCGATGATGTTCTTGCACGGCGATGTGAAGGGGTGTGATGTTCCCTTCATGGCCATCCACAGGGGCACCGTGTTGGAGTAGGAGGTCGGCGATATCCACATGGCCCCCCTTCGCGGCGAAATGCAGTGGGGTCCATTCGGATTGATAAATAGCCGCAGGGTCCGCCCCATTGTGTAACAGGAGGTGGGCAATCGTAAATTGTCCGGATCTTGCGGCGAAATGGAGAGGTGTGGCTCCTTGTGGCGTGCGCTGATTCACATCCGATCCCTGGTCCACTAATTGATGTGTTAAGGAAAGGTCCCGGTCTTGGATGGCTTGAATGAGGTGAGGTTGCCGGGAGGAGCTATTCCACTCTGAAGCAAATGCATAGGACAGAAGAATTCCAAGGATAATCCCCACATATTTGACGATGATGATTCCACGTGATGGGCGCATGAGAGAGCGTTCCTTGTTTTGGAGGTCAGAGCGTACGGAATGAGGACCGGGCTCACTGAGTATAAAGATGTAGGGAACGTCAAAATTGGTGGCCTACACCATTCCCCATTTGAAGGGGAGGGACAGCGTGCCTTGGTGAGGCCCACGTGTTGCGTCTGGAATCAATCCTGCCAAAATCCCGAACGATTCTTGTTCGTGTTGGAATACATGGTCGTATCTGGCGAGAGATCTCACTTGTGGATAGGTTCTTAGACGGTCTTCTCTGTTACCTCCCTCTTATCCGATGAAAGGAAAAAGAAGACATGGCCGGTTTTGTGAGAATTAACCGGGAGAAGAGATTCGGAATTTGTGAGGGAATGCCTGGAGAGGAGAGAAGAAAGAGGTTAGGTCTTGCCGGCGAGAAGTTTTTCTTTCTGGATGATGAATTCCTGTGGTGTCATGATTGGCTTTTCGACTAAGTCACCTGATTTTTCCAATTCATTGCCCACCGACGCTAATGGACTTTCCGTTCCCTTTTCGTCGGGTTCGGGCTGAAGGCGGGCATGTTGATCGGCCTGGTGTATAAGTCCAACCAAAACATTGTGCCAATGTGTGGCCGTACCTAAGGATTTTTCATAGAGAATGCCCCCTTCTTTGGTTTCCATATTAAGGAAGTTGACAACATGGAACGGTTCATCCTCATCGTGGATCCACACAATGAGGTCGATTCGCTGGTTATCTTTTTGGAGAGAGCAAGTCTCCCAACTCTTGATCAGTCTTTCGGCGTTCGGGTGCATGAATTCTTGAAACGAGATGAGTGCTTTTGGGCCGGTTCGTAAGGTTTCTTGAAGGACTTCTCCATTTTTCACTAAGAACGAACCGACCAGGCTTGAAATATGAAGCAATCGTGGTGGAGCCGCTGGACTGTGTAACAGGCAAATGTTGAGAGTTTGGTCGTTGACGGCAATGCCTCCAAGCCCATCGCTACCCATAAACATTTGTGATGGAATGAAACTTGTGCCCTGGATCCGGTTTTCCTTTTTTTTCTTTTTGCTGGAGGATTCAGGCTTAATGTGAGCACAATGGCCCCGAGTGCAACACATACCAACAGCACAACGAGTATCAAGGTGAAATCCATCAATGAATCCTTTGACTGTGACGGTCCTTACAATGTTATTAAAAGTGCAAAACCCGATATGAATTGGGGATGTGGTGAAATTTTTGTTGTCATCTTAAGACCTGAGTCGACCTCCACCGGCTTGGGTTGAACAGATTATGCAACAATGCCCTGATACTGATTGCTCTTCTTTCGCGTACCATGTGAGTAGAAATTCTGGTTACTGAAACCAAGCCGAGAGGGGTTGTTCAAGATGTTGGGTCTGCCATTATTTCGAACTGGCTCTCAATGTAGTCTTTCGGCAGAATCGGATGTTTGCTTTATGGGTGGATCAGGAAATATTTTGTTGATGGAAATTTTCCCGGTAACTGATGCGAGGTTTGATAAAAGGATAGGGTGGTGAAACACAAAACTTGAATATTGGCAAAGGCAAACGTCGACGGGGTTGAATAAGGGAGCGAGCGGGAATAGGGTATTGGTGCTTATAGCAAGAACTTCAGAATTCGTTGAAGTTCCCCAGGTCATTTGCTAAGCTGACCTTCCGTTTTTTTACCCATTAATAGAGACGAGTGGCAGGAGAACACATGGCAAGATTGGGGAAGGCGCTGATCAGCGTATCCGATAAAACTGGTGTAGAGAAAATGGCCAAGGGCCTGGCCGCACTTGAGGCAGATATTTTGTCGACGGGTGGAACCGCCAAGATGCTCAGGGACGCAGGAGTGGCCGTGACCGAGGTGGCAGATTACACAGGGTTTCCTGAAATTTTGAACGGGCGGGTGAAAACGTTACATCCGAAAATTCATGGTGGGTTATTAGGGCGGCGTTCGGTCGATGCGCATGTGCGGCAAATGCAAGAGCAGGGAATTGAGCCCATTGATGTCGTGGTCGTGAATCTCTATCCGTTCGAAGCGACCATTGCGAAGCCTGGTTGTACGTTTGAAGAAGCCATTGAAAATATTGATATCGGGGGACCGTCCATGCTCCGGTCGGCGGCCAAAAATCATGAAGATGTCCTGGTGGTGGTCGATCCTCAGGATTATGAGCGGGTATTGGAGGCCTTGCAGTCCGGGACCGTCTCCTTAGGATTGCGACGCGAGTTAGCCAAAAAAGTCTTTGACCATACCGCCAGGTATGACAGCCTGATTGCCAATTATCTCACCTCCAAGTTAGCCGATACCGCAGGGCAAAAATTTCCGTCGTTATTGTGCCTGTCATATGAAAAGGTCGAAGATCTGCGGTATGGGGAGAATCCGCATCAGGCCGGTGCAGTCTATCGTGATCGACAGACCCAAGAAGCCTCCCTTTCTCAGGCTCAACAGCTTCATGGCAAATCCATGTCCTATAATAATTATCTGGATGCCAATGCGGCGTTGGAATTAGTGAAGGAATTTGATGAAACGGCGGTGGTCATCGTCAAACATAATAATCCCTGCGGGGTCGCCATCGGGGATATGCCGGTTGAGGCCTATGTCCGGGCGCGAGAAACAGATCCGGTCTCGGCCTTTGGCGGGGTCATTGCCTGTAATCGAAACGTCGATCTGGCCATGGCCAAAGAAATCACTTCTACGTTTGTGGAAGTACTGATTGCGCCGGAATTTTCGGAAGAGGCCTTGGCAGAACTTCAACGGAAAAAAGATTTAAGGCTGTTAGCGGTGGGGGCCTTGGAGAATGCTCAACGGGATGCCTTGGATATGAAAAAAATTGTGGGCGGGATTTTAGTGCAGGACCGGGATCTGGGGTCGTTACGTGAGATGGGAGACTTATCCATGCCGAGTGAACGGCAGCCGACCGACTACGAGTATCAAGCCTGCGATTTTGCCTGGAAAGTCTGCAAGCACGTCAAGTCCAATGCCATTGTCTTTGCCACGCAGACCCAAACGGTCGGCATTGGTGCCGGTCAAATGAGCCGGGTTGATTCGGTGAAACTGGCTCAAATGAAAGCGAAGCTTCCCATCAAAGGGTGCGTGATGGCCTCGGATGCCTTTTTCCCATTTCGTGATGGTATCGATGCCGCCGCAGACGCAGGTATTACTGCGGTGATTCAACCCGGAGGGTCTATCCGGGATAAGGAGATCATCCAAGCCGTTGATGAGCATAAGATGGCCATGATTATGACGGGTATGCGTCACTTTCGTCATTAACCGAACTTACTCCGATTGTCTTTCAAGTCTTCCCGTGTTGCGGTTGTTCAGCTTGATGACGGGTGTGTCTTCGGATCGGACAGATGTAACCGGGATCTTCGGGTCATAAGCATTGGGATAGGGCACAGGCCAGGTTGGCACATTCCCCCATCCTCGGGATGGAGCGGGGAGGGAAAGCAATACGTGTTCCGATGAACGTATTCATCATAGGCAACGGTGGACGAGAACACGCACTCGCGTGGAAGCTTGCGCAATCCCCTCGCGTGACCAGACTCTTTTGTGCCCCAGGCAATGCGGGGATCGCGCAGGTGGCCGAATGCGTACCTCTCCAGGTGGATGACCTTGAAGGCCTCAAGCATTTTGCACAAACCCACGAAATCAATCTGACGCTGGTAGGACCGGAATTGCCGCTCTCCTTAGGTATCGTCGACGAATTCCGAAAATCCCACATGCGGATTTTTGGCCCCACCCGCAATGCGGCCCTCATTGAATCCAGTAAATCGTTTGCCAAAGAACTCATGGTGCGGGAAAAAATTCCCACCCCAACTTCGCACACGTTTGACAAACTGGAGCCGGCTTTAACCTGCCTGGAATCCTGCCCGCTCCCGATCGTCGTGAAAGCCGATGGTCTGGCGCAAGGGAAAGGGGTCATCATCTGTGCGACCAGGGCCGAGGCCCGTGAAGCGGTTCTAAGCATGCTGGAAGAGCAGCGCTTTGGAAAAGCCGGCGCCAGGGTGGTGCTGGAAGAATTCCTTGAAGGAGAAGAACTCACGGTCATGGCCTTTGCTGATGGTCGTACGGTCATTCCCATGCTTCCTGCCCAGGATCATAAGCGAATCGGTGAAGGGGACACGGGTCTCAATACGGGTGGGATGGGGGCCTATGCCCCGGCTCCATTGGGAACACCGGAACTCCGGCAGCGTATTCTTGATGAAGTGTTGTCTCCCGCGGTCACCGGGTTGTCCCGTGTGGGCAGTCCATTTTATGGGGTGTTATACGCGGGGATTATGGTGAAGGATGGCAAACCGTATGTGCTGGAATTTAACGCCCGCTTTGGCGATCCCGAAACCCAGGTTGTATTGCCACTCTTAAAAACCGATTTATTGGATGTGCTTGAAGCCGTGGTCGAACATCGTTTGGACCAACTGCAGGTAGAGTGGCATGAGCAAGCAGCAGTGTGTGTGGTGTTGACCTCCGGCGGGTATCCGGGGTCCTTTCAAACGGGTCTCCCGATCACCGGCCTGCCAGAAAAAGAGTCGAAATCGGTCATGGTGTTTCATGCCGGGACCACCCGTGCCAATGAAAAGATTGTGACGAACGGGGGGCGGGTCCTAGGGGTGACCGGGGTTGATTTAACCCTGGCCAAAGCCAGAGATCATGCCCATCAAGCGCTCGCTTCGATTCAGTTTGAAGGCCAGTATTTCCGTTCAGACATTGGTCATCGCGTGCTGCCGGTTTCATCCTGATTCAAGAGGCCCATACCGTGGCCACCGTTCTCCAACTCAATTCCCCTTCATCGCCTCAACTCATTCACCAGATTGCACAATGTCTGCAGGATGGCGGAATCGTGGCTGTGCCGACCGATAGCTTTTACGCGCTCGCGGTCAGTCCCTTCAATGAAATGGCATTAGAGCGGCTGATGCACATCAAAGGCGAACGCGGCCACAAACCCTTTCCGGTGTTAGTGGGTGAACCGTCACAACTAGACCAGCTGACGGAAATGATCCCCGATGTGGCCCGAACACTCATGAAAGAGTTCTGGCCAGGGTTACTCACGTTGGTTTTGCAGGCTCGTTCCACCTTGTCTCCCATACTGACCGGCTGGCAGGGGACCATTGGTGTCCGGCAGCCGAATGATCCACGGGTCTGTGAACTCATGACGCACATCGGGCCGCTCACCGGCACCAGCGCCAATCGAACCGGGCAGGTTCCGGCGCAATCTGCGGGAGATGTGATGCAACAATTAGGGGCAGTGGTTGATTTGATTGTCGATGGCGGTCCTGCGCCGGGAGGCCAACCCTCTACCGTACTCCAGGTCGTGCCAGAGCCCCGGATCCTTCGTGAAGGGGCTATTTCCCGCCTGAAACTTCAAAAAGTCCTTGACCGCAAAGGAAAACCTCTTTCCTGGTAGGTTTCGAGAAATTCTGAACATCATCGAAGAATGAGTGGGCCCTCTCCACTTGCTCTCCTGTTTTGCATGCACGGGTCGTTGTCTTGTAGGGCAACTGGGGGAATTGTTGTTTCTTAAAAAAACCTCTTGAAGTATCCGATCTATTGGATATAATCTTACTGGTAAGTTTATAGAAAAGGAGAATAAAATGGGGTCTATAGCCACAACAAAACTTTCATCCAAGGGCCAAGTCGTCATTCCGGAAGAGATACGAAAACAACTGGGCTTAAAAGAAGGTGATCAATTTGTGGTAGTGGCAGACGACGCGGTTATTCTGAAAAGCATCAAAAAGCCCGTCTTGAATGAATTTGATTCGCTAATCGATAAGGCCAGGCGGCAGGCGAGGAACGCGAGGTTGAAGCGTTCGGACATTGGGAAGGCCATTGCCAAAGTCAGAACCGCTTCATGAGGCTCGTCCTTGACACCAACTGCCTTTATTTCTGGTGTGTTTGTCGCTGGACCGCCTTTTGATATTTTGAAATCTTGGAGAGTTGGCCAAGTTGAAATTGTCGTCTCTGCTGAAATTCTGGACGAATACCGACGAGTTGGTGTTGAGCTGTCCGAGAAATACACAGCAGTTAACCTTACTCCGTTTCTCGAGCTTCTGATCTCCCATGCCATCGTCGTTCATGCCCCCCCTTTAGATGAACGTGTGTGCTCCGATCCTGATGATGATAAATTTATGGCTTGTGCTCTGGCAGGTGGGTCAAAATTTATTTGCAGTGGTGATTAAGCCCTGCTGAAGATATCGGAATAAAGGGGATTTCGGTCGTGACACCCAGAGTATTCGTGGATCGATACCTGCCACAGAAGAAATAACGGTCAATTGGGTTGTTGAGTTCCTTTACCAATAAAGTCTCTTGGCAGGGTCCTGTCATGGTGAAGCGGTTGACAATTGACATATTTCGTGATTTGAGCAAGGATTTCCCTGACCAATGCCAGTGTTTCTAATATGGTTCTGGGCTTACTATTGTCTTTTAACTTTCAACTAAGATATTTCAAAGCTCCCTCACCCTTTCAGGGAGAGGGTTGGGGTGAGGGTGAAGGCTCCTCGAAAAGGTAACCCACCATAGATTTTAGGATTTGTATCGGGAATCAATCTTCGGATTTATCAGAAAAAATACGCTGGCGGGTGAACGCATTGAATGTGTGTTTCCAATTCTCGTGTCAACGTGATGTTCTGTGTTGCCGGGTTTCGGCCAGGCGGCCGAGGCCCTTTTCTTTCGGCAAAAGGACCCAAAACCATTTTCACCCAGGTCGGCCACATTCAATCGTGCTGACGCAAGCAACGGAAGGGCGGCCCAACTCGCCAGGCCTGTCCTGAGTTTTGTCGAAGGGCTCAGACAAGGTCCGCCCCTGATTTGAGCGTCAGCCCGGTTGGCCGATCTGCAGGTGGGTGAGGAATACGATAGGGCTGGAGACAGGTCGTCTAGCAAGAAGACCGTTGTGGAGGCAAAGGCGTTGGGAGTCCGGCGGATGGTTTCATCATCCTGCCCGATGTGGATAGCAGGATAGCCTGACCAGGCTTGGAGCCTCTGTTGTTGACAATGGCGTGTGGGCTGGTTCTAAGGCATGAGAAACATGAAGGAATAGCAGTCAAACGGATTTGGGCTTGGCCGGATAGACTGCATAAGCCGAGTGAGCTATCCAGACCAAATAGATTCCAATAGTAATGTGTACAAATGGGGAGCTATCGTGGCAATGAGCGAAGATGAACTGGAGATTGTGATTCTGGGAAAATATATCAAGCAATTTGACTCGCCGGAGAGAACAACCCCAACAAGTGCGCGCGTGAACTAGATATGAGGGAGGTATTGCGAGAGATAGTGGGCAACGACCAGAACCTGGAATTATCCGCGACGCTTTGGCACAACCGTTTAGCTCCACGCAATCCCGGAAGGTCATTAGGAGTACTGAGGCCATGTAGTGACAGCACAAAAATGAACGCCGTACACCAATATCATGCACGTGCTTTCACAGACTCGATCAACAACCAACCTGCACCAGCGTGGGATCGAATTCGCGAACTAAAAGCATGTCAAGAGAAGCCTGATGAGTTGATTCAACTTAATCCTAATTTCTATGGCTTTGGATTGAATTTGAAAGAATTATGGAGACGCCTTGCTAAATGTCTTGGAAAGAACACATAACAAGCGCATTGAGTCGGACTCGCTACGTCGGCGCTGAGCGCCGTCTCCGTTCACGCGCAGGGTTCTGTTAGGCAACAGGGAATGAATCTATCAAAAGCTTGGCAGCATGTAATTTGAAAATTTGAGAGAATCGCGAAGTTATGAGCGTAGGAAGCCAAGTGTCCGATGCAATGAGAAAGCTTTCAGAGAAACACTTTGAAGATGCCATAGTTGCTGCTAGCGTTGCCCTTTCAGCAACCGCACGTCTCGAACAGCCGGTGGGAGGGGACAAAGCCGCGTGCAGGGCATTTTTAGAAAACTACCTCCCTATCATTAGCAAAATAGGCTGGGTGTCGTTCGGTGTCTCGCAACCTATGAACTTTAGGTATCGAAGCCTCGATTCAAGAAATCCTGGCATCGCCGTTCGAACAATGCCAGAAATGCTATATGACATTCTTCGATGTACTGCGGTTCACGAAGCGAAACTTCCTGATAACTTGCGATTTATAGAGCAACCGATTATCCAACTAGGTAACGACGGTGAACTCATACTGCCAATTGATGTAATTTACGGCCTACTACTCTCAATTATTGCATCTCCGAAGAATAAAGATCAGAAGGTTAATGGAGATCCAGTGTTTTCGTTTGGCGGGAAGAGCAATCGAATCAATGAATTTTGGGGTAATCGTGGCAAGATTGAGGAATTTATAGGGATCAGTTGAGCAACGTTCCAATCGTGATAGATAAACGAATGAGCCCTAACAATACAAATCGGTCCGACCCCTGAAAACTGGCGCGGCTCATTTGCGGTGTTCAGCCGACGCAGGCGGCGGACGGGGTGCTGACAGGGTTAAAGGGAGCTGTGGCTGCTCGACGTGGGATGGAGGGATATTGATAAGCGGTCGGCTGAACGAGTTGACGTCTGGCTGGGCGTTCCAGCCGCCTGCGGCAGCCGAACGCGCGGCTCGAATCGACGGACCTCCGGCCCGTCACCCAGCCGCGGACTCGGTTAGAACTCAAGGAGAACTCATGGAAACTCAATCCGCCGCGCAAAAACCGCAACCCGTCGTTACTGCCATAAATCTACTTTGGGCATCCTTGGCCGTTGGTCTAGTCAAGATGCTCATGGACTTTTCCTACCTCAGCGGCGTGGCGCCGGCCGCGTTCACGAATTTCGTCTTGATCTTTACGTTCGCCTTGATTGCCTTCCTAATTTTCAAGATCTCTGCCGGGAGAAATTGGGCACGCATCACGTTCCTTGTTATATGCATCATTGGCGTATTGCCAACCCTGCCCATCGTGCTGGTGAGTTCTCTCGTTCGGCTCTTGTTGGGGTGCTCTCTGTGGCTCAAATCGGCCTGCAGGTTTATGCGCTATTTTTATTGTTTACCAAGCCGGGTACCAGTTGGTTTCGCAAGGTTGTGCCTGCTTGAGTTCTAACATGGCGCTCACCTCGCTCCCTTCGGTCGCTGAACGCTACGCGATAACGCGGATACATACAATAAGTGCAATTACTCTCAGCTCCCTAGTTGGATACGATGATGCGACGACATCATCCATCTGACCGAAAGGAGCGCCCGTATGCCTTCGTATCAGCACGTCTGCGACAAAGAACGGTTTTACATCTGGCAAGCGCGGCGGGAAGGCCATACGCAAAAACACATTGCCGAGGCCTTAGGCCGGTATCCCTCCACGATCTGTCGAGAACTCGAACAGAATACCTATGCTCAATGCCACATGTATGCGTACTACTGGGCTCGCCACACCGTGAAGTTTCGAAAATCCCAGGCCAATCAACACAAGGCTCGTAACCTGACGGATGATATCGCGCCCTTCATCACTCAGCTTCGGCGTCAATACTTGAGCCCGGAGCAGGTCAGTGGATATTTAACAATACATCAGGCCGATTCGGCCGGGGTCAGGTCTTGGAATACGATACACCTCAAGGCTAGACCATCTTGGGATTGCTCGTCCTCTGCGGCTCCAATTTCCCCATGTCCTCCAAATTTATTCATTTCTTTGTGTGACTTTTTCAATCTCCTCAATGTGCTGTGGCCTTTTCTTGGTACTTGGGGGAGCGTGTTTCGTCCCGGGCGCCGAGGTCTATTTGCAGGGTGCCTCTCGAAGAACAAAACCTTTGTTCGGCACAGGGACCCAAAACTATTTCCACGCAGGTCTGCCACAATTTTATCGTGCTGACGCAAGTAACGGAGGGGAGGACCAATTCGCCGGGGCTCAACAAGGTCCGCCCCCTGATTTGAGCGTCGGTCCTGTTGGCCGATCTGTGAGTGGTGGAGTAATTCGATAGGGCAGGAGTCAGAATCTGGCAAGGAGAACGAAAGTTGCGGACTCTGTTAGGTTATCACCGGATTTGACAACGCCAATGAAGATTGTTGAATTTGCTTTTATTGTATATCCAGCCACGGATCTGGCGCGGTCCCGTGCCTTTTATGAGGGCGTTCTCGGGCTCACCAGCGCGACTTCCATGGATCTGGTCGACGGATTCTGGGTCGAGTATGAGATCGGTCTTCACACGCTTGCTATCGGAAAAGAACCATTCCTGAAGCCATCGGGCGACGGTTCTCTGATAGTGCTGGAAGTGGACGATTTCGACAAGACGATAGAACATCTCAGACATCACAACGTGCAGTTCGCCCTTGAGCCTTTCGACCTTCCTCACTGCAGGGCAGCGATTGTCCTGGACCCCGACGGTAACAAACTCGGCATTCATAAACGAAACGCCTAATCAAGGCGCTGCAGCATGGGAGCGGTTCCATTCCTCCTTGTAAAATTTCTCTTCTCCTCAATGGACTGTGGTTTTTTCTTGTCGCTTGAATACGAGTCAGATCTTTTGTTGTTTGTTGGAGAGAGCAAGAAATAGGGGGCGAATAGGGCAAGTCTTTTGGGGAGAGTTTTCTTGGTTGGTATGAAACGGATGGGACCGAGAATACATTAGCGTGGTGATTCAGGGGCGGGTTGTTCGTTTTCCAGCAACTCAAGGATTACTCGGACTCGGCGGGCCATCGGTTTTTCCCACTCCTGTTCATAAATACTCAACAGATTTCTGAGCATGCGCCCCAAAATTGTAGGGGGTTGACCTCTTTTCCAACAACTGGTTGTCATGGGCTAAGCCTGAAGCGGTAATAAACTGTTCCTCGTCACTAATCAAGAAGGGCAATCTGATCTACGCTGAGTTTTGGGCTGGGAAGAGTGATTATTTTTTGAAGTGTGACTTGTGACGTTTTTTCTCAGCGGTTACAAGTCTTTTATGCAGCAGATCGGCTTCCTGAACCAACGTGGGTTCTAGCTCGCCCAGGCGAGAGGGCAGATCCATCTGTCCGTGTTTGATGGTGAGGACGAAAAGGAAATCTTTCAACTTCGTGCACACCAGAAAATGTTCGCGGACCCGATAGAATTTGAATTGCGTGGAAATGTCAGATTTGTGTCGTAATAAATCAGGACTTTCTTGTAGGAGCGACAAGGCGGTTTGAATATCTTCAAGATAGCGATCAGCCGTTTCCCGCCCCCATTTTTGAAGGGAATAGTCTTCAATTTTCTGAAGATCATAATGGGCTCTGTCTGTGAGTTTTATAATAACCGACACAATTATTGGCCACGTTTTCTGAACTGAGCCATATCGGCTTTCAGGTTTCCCGAAAACGTAGTTGTTCGACCTGCGATCGCATCTTGATACCCTTCAAGAAGGCCGGTGCGTAATTCATCAGCCTCAAGGCGTTCTTTTTTCTCGCGCAGGACATCCCTCATAAATTCTGTGGGCGTGGCGTAGAGTGTTCCATCCCCGCAGTTTCGATCAATAAAGGCTCGAAGCTCATCGGTCAAAGTCAGGTTAAGACTACTACTCATAGATATATGGCCTCCTTATATTCCTATTATGAATGCCCTGTCGATTATCGTCAATATTCGACAGTACATGAAAATTCTGGGATTTCGAATAGGGTCTTTTGTATTTAGGGGTTAGAAGAGGGATCAAGTCTGTTGTTTTGAGTTTAAGGTCAGGTATTAGGAGCTTATCTCTGGGTACTCTTTTCCCTGGGTTCGTCCATCCAGCCGAGGGTCCCTCGGAATAGCTCATGGCCGTGGACAGGTTTTTGGCCATACGCCGAGGTTTCATTCTTACGGGAGAAAATAGAGCTGGATTAAACCTGGAGTGCCGCCTGACTTTAAGGATCATGGTCCCCAAAATAGGTCCCAGGCCCTCATTAGAGGCCTTTCGAAGGGAAAGCTTATTCTTACCAGTTTATCCTCGACCGGGGTCGCATTCCCGGTACACTTCTGACCGGAGATGAGTTGGACGCACTGGGTGGAGAGGCGTCCACCCAGGTGAGTCATGTTGCTCGGTGTTCCCGATTTACTGGAAATACATCGCCTCTAATCGATTCCCGTAGAATTGGAAACCCCTTTGGCGTCTTCTCTTGTGTTGAGGGTACCGACTGTTCTAGGGATTTTTACTCTTTCTCTACAAAGGCCAAATCGGTGACCTTATTTTCCTCATCAACAAATAGTATGACTTCTTGTCCTGAAGAAAGTTCCTTGAACTTATCTTGAATTAGGGGACGCACTTCATACTGTTGTTCTTTTTTTCCATCCTGTTGAACGGAAACCATATTGTCTTTCAGTGGTTGTTTCAGAATTCCAGAAACCTTTTTGAAATTCCCTTTCAGGGGTGATTTCTTTTTTCCAAGATGTTGGGCTTTGTCCACTTCTGTCTGGTTCTCAAATGTAACGTCAACGATCTGATCCATTTCATCAATGAGGAATATGGCTTCCGTGCCAACCGGGATGGATGCCACTTTGCTCATGGCCATTGAACTGATCTTATGCGATTCCTCTTGCCCCTCCTTTGACCGAATGAGGGCTTTTTCGTGTCCGGTCACCAATGGTTGGGCCAACACCCCATGTACGATTCGGTGATTGGACTTTTCACCTTCCAGATGAACATCTACAATGAGGTTTTGATCGTTGACGGTTATTTCAACGCGATCCCCCTTTTTTAGAGCGGGAAGCCCCTTCTCCTCACGGAGGTTCATGGGGAGATATCGAGGTTGAACTTCACCTGTGTTCACCTTGGCCTGTTCCCCTCTGACTTCTTCCACCGTTCCACTAATGATACGTTCCCCGGACAGGGATTCGTTTCCTTTCGTGTCTTTTCCTTCATGGGCTAACGCCACACCGCAAAAAACCAGACATCCAGTCAAAACGCACATTCCATACAGACTTGAGAGACTCATGGAGCCCTGTGCGGATGGAATCTTTGATGTTTGTTGGAATTCGGTCGTGAAAGGCATGAAGCACTCCTTTCGCTAATTGAAAATTAGGAGATCTAATACAGACATTTGAAATATATCCAATTTTTCTTTAAGGGTGACCTGGGGAAAACCCTGGATTTGATATTCAGCGATTTTCTCAAGAGGGGGAAAATGGGCCAGAAGAACTCAATGCGGGGACTCTGCGCTATGAAGTCCGTTTTCCGGTCGGCGTCCTGGTTGATTTTGATAAAAGAAGTAAGCCGATACAGGCTGATAGGCAGGATGCGATTAAAATGGCCAATTTAGCTGTTTGTAAATCGGAAGGTTCGTGGAAAGCCAGCGTTGCAATGAAAATGGCCATGGTAAATCCAATCCCTCCCATAAATCCTAAACTTATAATTTGTGGCCAGTCTAGGTGGGATGGAAGAACAGAACTGCCAAAGTGAACGACAATCCAGACTCCAAGGGATATCCCCAATGGCTTGCCCAGCAACAACCCCATCCCAATTCCAAGTGAGACGGAATGGCTGAGAAGGGAGGAGAAATCGGTAGCGATTACCACGCCCGCATTGGCCAAAGCAAAAATGGGCATGATGGCGAACGTGACCCACGGGTATAAGGCATGTTCGAGTTTTTGAAGAGGGGGTTGAATTAAATCCTTGGCTATTTCGAGGGCCTGGATCGCCTCTGACTGTTCTTCATTTCCTAATACAGAAACCCCCGAGACTTCGGCCTTTCGGAATTCTTGACTGAATTTTTCACTTTTATGGGCAAATTCCTTTTTAGTCATGGCCGAAGTGGCTGGAATGGTGAAGGCGGCAAGCACTCCCGCAATCGTTGGGTGAAGGCCGGAAAAAAGAAACGCCAACCATAGGCCACCAATCCCGAATAGCCCATATATAAAGGAAGAACGAATGCCTATCCGGTTTGCACCCATAAGTATGGCTAAGAATACTAACCCGGTTCCAAGGCCGATCCATGAGATATCCGAAGTATAAAACACCGCAATCACCAGGACGGCTCCAAGATCGTCAACGATAGCCAGGGTGGTCAGGAAAATTTTAGCGGAAAATGGAATCCTCGAACCCAATAGACCCAGCATGCCAATGGCAAAAGCTATATCGGTGGCCATGGGAATTCCCCATCCGGAACCGTGGGGTGTTTGGAAATTGAACAGGAGAAATATTAATGCCGGTATCACCATTCCGCCAAAAGCAGCCGCAACGGGAATAATGGCTTGACGGGGTTTGGATAATTCTCCGACTAATATTTCCCGTTTGATTTCGAGTCCGATGACGAAAAAGAAAATAGCCATCAATCCATCGTTAATCCATAGTAATAACGGTTTTTCTAAGAGATAGGTGCCAATGCCAACGGTGAAAGGGAGATTCCAGAAAGCTGAATAAAGATCACCATAGGGTGAGTTGGCCAGTACCAATGCGAGAGCGGTACAAACCAAAAGAACGATTCCGCCCGAGGCATTTTGTTTGGTGAAATCCTCCAATGGCGAAAAAACCTGTTTCATCGGTCTGGTTTTAACGGTTTGTTTCGCTTCGTTTACAAGATCCATGATTTCGAAATTCCTGGAATATAATTGCTCAAGATTAGGGATGCATCCATGGAGCACATGAATAGCGGTCTGCCTGCAAGTTAGTTAAGAGTCGTTGAGAGGAATTTGCATAATTTTTTTGAGTTTGAAGGTCGGACCGATTCGGCTGTGCTGTGTGTGCGTTCGTTCAAAAATCTAGTGAGGCCATGAATAACAAGCCGGATGTCACAATCTGACGATTATGAAGTCCCAAATATGAAGTGTTGCTTATGATATATGGCAGAAAATTGGAAATCTAAGACAAAAATTGGAGGTAGGAGTCGGTTTTGTCTCTTGAGGCCTATCCACTCTCATCCATTAGGATAAGGGGATTTTCACAATACAGGTGAGAACAGATTTTAATTTTTCATTACAACTACACAATTATTCGGGGAGGCAAACCATGTTGAAGACAATTCAAACTTTTCTAAGCATTGCGGTGATGATGGTAATGATAATGGGGTGCCAGTCTATGACGGGTCAAACAACCGGAGAATACGTTGATGATGCCACTGTGACAGCAAGCGTGAAAACCAAACTCGCCAATCAACAAGCTTCTTCATTGTCAAGAGTAGAGGTGGAAACCGTGAAGGGCGTTGTGCATCTTATAGGAGTAGCCAAAACCGATGCCGACAAAGCCGAAGCCGCTCGTTTGGCCAAACAAGTTAAGGGCGTCAAGCGAGTTGATAATGATCTGACAGTTCAACTTCAATAGTCCAGGCCCTCATGGTTCCGGGATACCCCCGCATCAGTGGCGGGGGATATTTTTAAATGAACGGAATAGTCAGGGGACCTACCAATATCAAAAGCAAGAATAGCAAAAAAATTAGACTGCAAAATGTTTTCTCACTTGGAATGTACACCAAGGGAGAGGACGACCACCGCTGGAATTATACATGGGAACTCAGGGAAAAAAATCATGGGGGGTTCGTACCCTTGTCCTCACCTCGGGGCTGCTGGGATTTACCATTCTATTGGTGTGGTTGGCGTCATTTTTTATTGATGAACCGTTGCGAAGATATATCGAAACCAACCTCAATAAAAACCTCGAAGGTTATACGGTGAAATTAGAGGCAGTGGATATTCATCCGTTGGGGTTTTCGATTGACGTTGAAAATTTGACGTTAAGGCAAGACGCCATTCCTGATCCACCTCTTCTCATCATCCCTTCCTATACAGCTAGTGTCCAGTGGACGGAATTACTCAAGATGGATATTGTCAGTGATCATCTAATCAAAAATGCGAAGATTGCTCTCACTTACTCACAGGCTGAGCAAGCGGCGAAAAGTAGAACAGATGTTAAAGAAAAGGATTGGCAGGAGGCTCTATATGCTCTGTATCCAATGACTATTAATACCTTCCGAATCGAAGAGAGTTCCTTTTCCTATCGGGGTCAGCAAGACGATCCTCCCCTTGAACTGACAAATTTCCAATTGAACCTGGAAAATATACAGAATATCCGCTCCATGGATGGTGAGTATCCTTCAACCATTCATTTTGGAGGATCCATCAATAACTCCGGATTTATGAGTATCTTGGGAAAAGCTAATTTCTTAGCCAAACCATTTCCGGGAGTATCCGTGGATTTCGATGTGAACAATGTTCAACTCAACCCGTTTGTTCCTGTTTCTTCTCTTCTCAATGTGGAAATCCATTCCGGAACGCTGAATACGCGGGGACATGTCGAATATGCGCCTTGGGCAACCATGGTTCAAATTGCCAGGTTGGAAATAGATAATCCACATATTAATTATGTGGAGAAACATTCTCAAAAGAAAGCACAAAAGGCCCAGCAGGATGCCAAACCCCCGGACGGGGGTGATTCAAACAAATCCCAAGAGCCGTTCAAGATCTTGGTGGACTCCGCATCCGTGAAAAATGGCGAATTTGGATATATGAACCAAACCACTAACCCCCCGTATAAGATTTTTTTTAACCATGTAGATCTCCAGATAAGTGGGGTGGGCGCTCCCAAAATCACCCAGAAAGGGGAATTGAAACTTTCCGGGAAATTTATGGGAAAGGGTAAGACATCAATCGAAGGAGGTTTCAGGCCGGAAGTCCAACATCCGGACTTTGATGTAAAAGTGAAAATTGAAAAAACAGATATGACGACCTTAAACCATATGTTTAAAGCCTATGGAGGTTTCGATGTTAAGAGCGGGGAATTCTCCGTATTTTCCGAATTGCATGCTGATAGGGGCCGTGTCCAGGGGTACCTTAAGCCATTTTTTGATCGACCCGAAATTTTCGATCTCTCGCAGGACAAAACCGACAATATTTTCCAACAACTCTATGAGGGTATTGTCGGTGCGGTTGCTGCGATATTGGAAAATACTCCAAGGGATCAGGTGGCGACGAAAACAGAAATTACCGGGAATTTAAAAAACATCAAGATAGGGACATGGGAGCTTATATGGAATCTCTTCAGAAATGCATTTGTTGAAGCCATGACACCGGCCTTCGAAAATTTAAAAAAAATTGGAAAGAACAATTAAGCCGGTCTATTGAAACCAAAGTGAGAAGTACATTTGCGTAAAAACCAAGAGATGGATTTGGCAATGCTATGGGAGGATGGAAGTATTGATGTGGCGAAGAATGATTCTCATCCCCGCTGCTCATTGAATATAATTTCTGGGATTTTATTATACACAAAGGAGGCGGAAAGTGAACGTAAACCATTATGTGTAAGGAATGTGTTTGATCGCTTTGTTGGCGATGGCTGAGTGTTATACCATGGAGGGGGCCGGCGAGGATGTACAAAAAGCCGGGGAAAAAATTGAGAAGGCCGCGGATTAACTTCCGGTGCTTATGATGTAAGGTGGAATTTCTTAATCTGAGATTGGGGAATTCCGCTATCTTCTTTCGGTTCTTTCTTCCTACCTTCTAAAGATCCAACGCCCTGAGTAAATCCTGCTTTAGCATTTGCCCGGGATACCTTTCCGCATTTCCAGAGCAACGAACTACCATGACCTCTGTATTTAGTCTGAAGAAAAACCTTTGGATAAAAAAGAGGGAGTAGAAAACCGATTTATACGTTGGTGAAACGAGGATTTTCTTGATAGAAAATATTAAAGAGTTAGGAGACTTAAGGGAGTGAGTTTTCCACACACCGGACATCCAAAATCGTTTAGGAGTTCATGGGGGTGGGAAACCTAGTTTCTGTTGAGCTGGATTTGGTCAGGTGAAGGAATGCCGGTTTGTTTGGTTGTAGAGGTGCCAATAAAGGATGAACATCCATTTGATTGAAAATCAGGGGGATGAAAATATGGTCACATTTGGGCTCAGTTACAGTTTTAAAAATTTTCATCAAAAGGAGGTGAGTGGAAAAAAATTGAAATAAATGGCTTTAGAGACAATTTAAACATTTTTAATGTTCACACAACATTTCAAGGAGAACGTTATGAACAAAGAGCAATTCAAAGGAAATTGGAACCAGTTTAAGGGCGAAGTGAAAAAGAAATGGGGAAAATTTACGGACGATGAATTAACCCAAATCGAAGGAGATTACGATAAATTTAAGGGAAGGGCCCAAGAATTATATGGAGATCAAAAAGAAGAATTGAATAAATGGGCTGATGATTGGCAGACCAAAAACACCAAAAATAAACCAGTCCGATAATTTTAACCTTACCCATGATGCAGATCAGGATACCCATTTTCCCAGGGAGAGGGGAGAATATCCCTTCCCTCTCCTGGGTGTGGGGGTTGGTAAAGATCATCAGGGATTAGTGCCAAAAGCTCCTGCCCTATTAAATCCCACTATGGCTCACCAGAAAAATCAATATTAAGGAGGGAAATGATGAACATTCCGCAACACATCTTGAAAAATAAAATTGCCTCAACATTGGTGTCCATTCTCCTCCTGAGTGCTCCTGCTTGGGGCGCAACCGGGATGAACTATTCTGTTTCCGGGGAAGAAGGATTTCAAAATAGCTATATCCACAAGGTATATAATGAGGACCAATTTAAGGGTAATTGGAAGCAGCTAAAAGGGGCGCTGAAGGAAAACTGGGGAGATTTTACGGATGATGATTTGCTTGCGATTGAAGGGCGGACAGACCGTTTCGAAGGAAAACTTCAAGAACGATATGGAGACCGGAAAGAAGAAGTCAAAGCTTGGATTGATAAATGGATGGAAAAACATCCTTATGAAGCCAAGGATCAGAAACACTAAGAAAAAATACTTTTGTCTTCGCTAACCTTAATCCGGCGAAATGGGATCTTCCTCCTCCCATTTCGCCGACGATTTGAGTTAATTTTCATCTCATTATAATGAGTGGGATGACTTAAAGAGTGAAATTGGTTTTTTGATCCTCATTCCGGTGATAACCAGGATGAAATTTGGCTTGTATAATAAACCTATAAAACTTTTCGCATCTTTGTGATAGCTAGGGGTTGATTATCTGCCGAATAACGAATTTCCGCTTTATCCCCAACATTAATTGACTCATCGACCAGCGTCATTGAGTTAGCTTCAACAATAATCTGCTTATTTTCCTGGTCTTTAATGATATAGGTTTTTCCTTCAATCGATATCACTTCACCCGTCATATTTCTGGGGATTCCAGTTGTGGGAACCTCCTCTTGTGAACCGCTTGGCGTGCTGGATTCAACAGGAGGAGGAATTTGGTAGGGTTCGGGAAGATTATTGGATTGAGAAGGCCGTGTATTGACGGGTTCCTGTTCTTCCTGACATGCGACAACTCCTGAAAATAATAATGGCACTATCCAAACGATTCGCATGGAAGCTGAGCTCTGTTTTCCCGCCAATTGTTTCATGATATCGCCCCCTTTTGGAAATAAATAGAGTTTCCTGTACCAATGTTTGGTCTTCTTTATGATGAAGAGTAAAAATGTCAAACCAAAATTCTGATCCCATTAAAATTGATTCGTGGATCTTTCCGTGGAATCCATTGCTCTGAACATTTGCCGCCATTCAATTTCCTTTCTTTTCATCCCTATAGCATCACTATAGGACATGAATGGAAATTGAGAAACTCATCAAAACCCTGGGATATTTTTTGGCGTTAACGACCAGGCTAGGGTAATTAAACGGAAGATTTAAATCAGGACGATAAATCCACGATTGCAGGTTCCATCATCGTGCTGGCGGGTATCGTGGAGAACAAATCTCGTGAAACCTGGTATCAACCTTTTATCCGAGAATGAGGTATTTATGGACCAAAAGCACATCCGGGTCCATTCTTTCATGGTGATGATGGTGGGTTCAAAACACGATGGACAAAGCCTTAAGGTTAGACCGCAATATCCCTACTTGATCCCTCGTTGGTTTGGGCTCTCCCAAGATCTGATCGGCACCGTCGAGATTGAATTTTTCGGAGAACCTTCGATCACTTTATCGCTGTATACCAGATAAATGAATGTCTGACGTTTCTTGTCAAAAAATCGGACCACCTGCAATTTTTTAAAGATCAATGAACGACTCTCATGAAACACCTTCTCTCCTTCTTCAAGCTCAGCCACAATGCGAATAGGGCCGACCTGGCGGCAGGCAATTGAGGCATCTGAAGTGTCTTCAGCGACACCGACCATGCCTTTCAATCCCCCTGTCTTCGATCGACTCAGGTGGCAGGTGATTCCTTCAATCTTTGGATCATCAAACGCTTCAATCACAATTTTGTGATCCGGGCCCAAAAAATTGAATTTGGTATCCACACTTCCAATTTCTTCAGCATGGACACCAGAAACCAGTAATGTGAAGTAGACCAAAGGCATCAATACAGCATTGGGATTCATTTACTCTCTCCTGTGAGCTTTGTTTGTATGGTTAACCGGACAACTTGTATCAATTCGCACTCCACGCTAATTGGGACCAAAGCCTACACTAGACAAATTCTGTGAACCTTCATAGAGAAGGTCTAGTCCCTTTCCATGCAGAGGTCAGCCGTGTTGTGGTTTAGATTGCAGGCCTCGCTAAAACGTACTTTATCACCATGAAAGACCTCTCCGCCTCCTTATTCGTGGCACAGGCCTGTTCAGGCTGTTTGGGCCATATCTACCAGAGGTGTTAACGAGTGGTATTATGATGGGATTGATCGGGCTTTGAGTAAAATTCCCATATCAGTAATTTCCACTTTTCTTCCTTCATGTCCGGCCAATCATTTTTATTGAATCCTGGAGCCTTTTCTAGATTTTTTGGCTGAATATCCAGAGTCAAATACTCCCGATCCGGTTGATGTGCAAGCGAGGCCCAGGGCACAGCAAAGAGCTTATCTCCCATACCTAAAAATCCTCCAAAGGATAAAACGGCATACCCGACTTCTCCATTGCTCCCGATTACCAGTTCTTCAATCTGCCCAATGTCCTCGCCCTGCAGATTCTTGACGGATTTCCCAACCAGTTCACTGGCCTTGTAGGAATCCTGGTTTAAATTTGTAGCTAAAGCTTGGGATAAGGGTGTGATGAGCAGGATGGAACCCAAAAAAATAAATAGAAGCGAAACTGGCATGCAGACCTCCATTCTGTTGTCTATCGACTGGTCCATTCGGCAATCTTAATGAAATCCACTTATGAAGGCAGGGTCCTTCCTTCAATAGAGAGGCCTAATTCACTCTCTAACATAGATGAAAGAAGGTGGTCTATCAGGACTGTGTCCACTTGTCATGCTTGAAATATTTTCCCGGTACCCATGGATAGGGAGAACGGAGGAAATACGAACTTACACATTCAAGGGTTTTTGATAGTGGCGGATTTCACTGAAATCCGATAAAAATCACCAGGCCTATTCTGTCAGGGTGGAGGGGGACAAATGATTTATCTTGTGACAGAGGATCAAAAATTTTTACACAAGATGACCGGGCGACTACGTAAAATGGGAAAAAGTGCGCAAGGAATTTCCCGATTTGAGGAATTGTTAATCCGCCTTCGACAAACGGCTCCAGATATCATCATTGTGGATGGTAATTGTCCTCATATTGATGCGCTGGAAATTCTGAAGGATCTTAAAGCCGAAGGGTATAAAGGCCAAACTATAGTGTTAGGAGGTCGTTCTTCTTACCCACTTGTTCCTGAAGTCTCCCGATTTGGTGCTATTCAAACGGCGGGTCGTCCTCTGGCCGTCAACCGGGTATTGGGCGCAATCCGCATTGCCCAAGAGCATTTGAATGCGGATCTGTGTCGTCATGCCTGGGCAAATAGGGGTTGAAGTCATGAATAGGTCTGTCCATGAGGCCTAATCTTTTTTAACGCAGGACTGAAAACGGGAAAACATGCAAATTGTTGGAAACCGGGGATAATCCCAAGGAGGATATTGTCATGCCAAATACCAATGCATCATTTTCGGCCTTTTCTCGGGTAGATCAACTGAAACAGCAACTGGAAAAGTTAGAGAATCTCAGTCAGTCTCAGGTTGATGCCAATGAATTGGACCAGTTTGATTGTGAGACTGAAGAGATTATGAAGCGTGTAGATGGAAGAGAAACCAAGATGGCCGCCTATAGTTTTGCCACCATGGCAGAGGCCGAAGCCTTGGTGAATCTTCCTGAGTCCGCTCAAGAACCGACCTCCCGTGACCTTTTACAAAAGTCTCTCCAGCAAAGACGACAGGTGTTGTTGGGAATGGTTAGTGAAATGGAAGGTATGGAGGAAACGGAAGCAGAAGTGTTGACCGGAGAAGATAAGGAAGATCCCCCGCTGATGGGGTAAACCCGAAGTAGACCCTGAATGGCCAGAAAACTGTTGTTTTATCGAAGACAGCTAGGCCCTTTCTCCTGAATTTCATGCCCGTCCCGATTGAAAAGGCTGATTCACACCTGGATTTTTCTAAACACACGAAAAAGGTAGAAAAGTGAAGGTAATACCACAATCATGCCAGCCACCAACGCGAACAGGAGTAATTCCAGTGTTAAAAACGAGGCTGAGGTATTGTAAATGGTCAAATCCGGTCTTATGAGATAGGGATATTGCCCAAATCCCCATCCCCAGATAATAGCGGTGACATACCCGACGGCTGATACCCGGGCGAGGTGAAACCGGTTGGTCCACAGGCCAACTGAACTAGCCAGCATTGCTAATAGAGCCAGAATGAGAAACACCCATCCGGTTGAACTTTGTAACAATCCTTCGCCAATTCCAGGAGCGTAATTTTTGGTGAGGAGGAGGACTAGGATAGCCATCATGCCTGACGCGGCAAGTGACCACAGAGCCTTGCGGCGAAACAGCCGTCTAAGAGCGGGAAGCGGGGTTTCATGAATCAAATAGGTTGAAGCCAAAAAGGCAAAAAGAGTGATCGTCCAGATTCCCACTGCCAGAGGGAAAGGTTGAATCCAGGTGAGCACAAACATGTCAACGAATCCCCCTTGATGGGTCTGCAGGTGGCTGGAGGCTATACTGCCAAGGATGATACCTAAGAACATCGCCGTGATCAGACTGGAAAGACCGAAGAGCGTGCCCCAAAATCGATGGAGCGGAGACTGCTGGACATCATAACTACGGAAGGCAAAAGCGGATCCTCGAAGGACGATGCCGGTGAGGAGCAAGGTCAAGGGAATGTGTAGTACTGTCGATATTCTGGCATAAGCAAGGGGAAAGGCTGAAAAGAGAAACGTGATGACCAGAATCAGCCATACGTGGTTGGCTTCCCAAATCGGCCCGATAGCAGTCGAAATCAAGTAACGTTGCGCATGCGCCTCCGGTCCTCTGGCCAGGAGATACCAAATGCCGGCTCCATAATCCGCTCCGCCCAACAGGGCATACAAGGTGAGTGATATGACAATGCAACCGGCGATAATTTCCTCAAGCCCTGGCATGAGTCTCCCTTGAAGATGGACCACCCGGTTCTCCTGTCTGTGGAAATACCCTAAGATGGCGATGTAAAAGCCACAGAACAATTCCAGCCAATCCCAGATACAGAAGGGTAAAAAAGATAAGCGAGACGGTCAGGCCGGTCATCGGTGTGACGGCGTCACTGGTGTGCATAATTCCCACGATGATCCAAGGCTGCCGACCGACTTCCGTAACCACCCAACCGGATTCGATGGCAATTAACCCTAAAGGAGCGCAACCCACTAAACATCGGAGAAACCAACGGGATTTCCATAGACACTTCTGCCTCCATATCTTCAGGAATCCCCACACACTCATGGCCATGAGGATAAATCCTGATGCGATCATGATTTGGAACGCGAGATGGACCACTACGAGCGGAGGCCAATCCTGGCGAGGAAAATCCAACAATCCTGTGACAATTGCCATAGGATCCCCGTGAAGTAAGAGGCTGAGCGCATAGGGAATTTCAATTCCATATGAAATCGTTGCGGTGGAGACATCGGGAATGCCTCCAATCCAAAGTGAAGCGCCGGAGGTGGTATGAAAAAGTCCTTCGAGGGCCGCCAATTTAATCGGGCTGAAGGTGGCCACTGCGCGCGCGAGTAAGTCCCCACTCAGAGGTTGAAAGATGGCCGCCACTCCCCCTGTAATCAGGGCAATTCGGAGAGCCTCCTGATGAAAGGGATTATCCGGTTGCCGAAGTAAAAAAAATGCATGAATACCCGCTACAAGGAATCCGATTGCGACAAATGCCGCCAGAATCATGTGATGCGATTCGTGAAGCCCGATCGGATTGGTAAATGTGGCAAGTGGGGCGATCTGGACGGGCTGTCCATCGAGTAGCTGAAACCCGACAGGGTGGTTCATCCAACCATTGGCCAGCACGACAAAAAAAGCGGATAGAACTCCACTCACCGTCACGATCACTCCGGACATCAGATGCAGATAAGGAGAAATTTTATTCCACCCGTAGAGATAAATTCCCAAAAAAATAGCTTCCGTGAAAAATGCAAATCCTTCTAAGGAAAACAGAAGACCAATTATCGGCCCGGACCAAGCCATAAATGTCGGCCATAGCAGTCCGAGTTCAAAGGAAAGCACTGTACCGGACACGGCACCAATGGCAAAAAGAATTGCGGTTCCCTTTGCCCATCGTGTGGCCAATTCACGGAAGATTTCACGACCGGTGCGAATATACCGCCATTCTGCAATGACCATCAGGAGTGGCATAGCCATGCCTGCCACGGCGAATATGATATGAAAACCTAGTGAAATCGCCATTTGGAGACGCGCAGCCAGGAGGTTTTCAATCATCATAGGGGCACGCTCATCGGTATGATGCTGAGTCGTCTTTCCAATTTCGTCCGGGTCAAAGAGTTTTGGAAAATGCGGTATTCGATCATTCCTGAAGGCGGTCAGGTAAGGGATTGAGTTGAACTCTCACTTCGAGGGCAAGGGTGGGCTCTGGCCTGTTTGAGGGCATGGGCATACCATTCCAGTTCTTCAAAAAAATCACGAGCCTTCTGATGAAAATTTTGATCAGTGGGCGAACCATCTTCCTGAAAGGCGTCCTGAACATGGGGGATGGGGAACAAAGAAGGAATACTCGACATCCCCAATTCGGCCAACATGGCCCTGAGGGTCATTGCAGCACGGACTCCACCGAATGCCCCTGCTGAATAGCACACGATGGCGGAGGGTTTTTGAAAATATTCCTCAAGAAAGTGGTCTAATACATTCGAAAGGGCAGGAGGAATGGTGTGGTTGTATTCGCCCGACACAATGATATAGCCGTCAGCCGGAATTATCAGATCAGCCATAAGTTGGAGGAGGTGAGGCGCCTGACCAGGCTGATATTCCTTGTACATTTTATCCAACAACGGGAGAGGAAAGAGAAGAGGATCGATGAGTGACGCGGTATGGCCACGTGTTTGACAGGTATTCAGCATAAACCGGGCGGCCTTGATGCCCTGCCGTTCAGTCCTTACCGATCCATAAATTATGGTCAAATTCAGTGACATGGAACAGTTATTTCTAAACGAAGAATTACACCGGATATTCACTCTTTGGTCATTGATTTATAGGATATTCTTCAAGGTAATTATCTTTCCTGTCTTGAGTATAAACTGTGTATTCCGCATAGGGTGTGGACAAATCTCACATGAGCCTTCAAAAAAGGTCTATTGAACAAACTATTGAGCAACCATAACCTACTTAATATCATCCAATGGTGTGTTCCACGAAAAGCCGGAATGTGGAGAAGTTAGATGATAGCTGATTGGATTGACATTTCAATGCCATTGTATCCTGGGATGGTTCAAAGGCCGGAAGATCCACCTTTTCAAATGGAACCGGTAACGAAAAAGATAGATGGGGATAATGTCCTTGTCTCCAGAATATCAATGAGTTCGCATGCCGGGACACACATTGGCACTCCAGTGAAAACTGGAAATTCTTTTCAAGATAATGAACAAACAGGGTTTTCAGCGACTATAGGTCTGGCCAAAGTAATTGAGATCCAGGATAGAAATTCTGTGAATGCGGAAGAACTGAAAAAACACCGGATCCATCCTCATGATCGGATTCTCCTGAAAACACGGAATTCCTCCTCTGAATGGTCTCCTGAACGTCCCCATGAAGACACCATCTATCTTGACCGAACTGCCGCGGCATGGCTTGCCGAACGGCGGGTCAGCACCGTCGGAATTGATGCTCTTTTAATTGGAGGAAAAGAAAAATATGGGAAAGAAATTAATCGCATTCTAATCCAAGCCGGGATAGTGGTTATTGAGGGACTCGAATTTTCTCGAGTGAAACCAGGTGAATATCTGCTCATCTGTCTCCCATTAAAAATTCCGAATGGTGATGGTGCTCCAGCCAGGGCTATTCTCCAACCGGTTCGGTAAGGGATGGGGGAAATTTTTAAAAGATGGCTTATGCCGACGAATTGACATATCATCCTGAAAATCGAAAGGATTAAGCAATTTTTTATGGTTCATCCAAGCTCGGTGTTCCCCCGTCTTTTTCGCAATTTGACCCCATCCGATGCCTGAACCACAGCCAAACGAAACCACAGAAGTCGAACCCGACGATTCCTCTCATTTTTTTTCAGCCAATTTCGAAGCCGACAATCAATCACAATTGTTTCAGGGACCGATCAATATCCGGTCCATCGCCCTCACTGGGCTGTTTCTCTATGCCTCACTCATGGTGATGTATGTGGCCAAAGCCATCATGCTTCCCGTGTTTGTGGCCTTATTTCTGAATCTTTTATTTGCTCCACTTGTGCGGGGGGTTGAAAAAATATTTATTCCCCCGCCAATAGCGGCTGGGGTAATCCTTCTCGTATTGATCAGCACCCTTACGTTTGGAATTATTCAGCTATCTACTCCCGCTTCACTCTGGTTGGACCGTGCTCCGGAAGCCGTGCAACAGGTAGAACGCAAAATTCGGACCATCAAAAGTTCAGTCCTGGAAATGGGGAAGGCGACCCAGGCTCTGGAGCATATGGCGAGTCTTTCGGAATCCCGGAAAGCGCAAAAGATTGAAGTGAAATCGGATAGTTTGGGAGGTCTATTGATCGGATGGACCACGGAATTCATTTTGGGGTTAGTCTCAACCATGATTTTACTTTATTTCTTCCTTGCCTCCGGCGATCTATTTCTGGAAAAACTTGTGAAAGTCCTCCCACGATTTTCGGATAAACGTCGAGCCGTGGAAATTGTACGTGGGATCGAGGGAAATATCTCCAGTTACCTTGTCACGGTGACCAGTGTGAATGTCGGCCTCGCGCTGGTGACCAGTCTTGCCATGTATTGGCTCGGCATGCCTAACTCATATTTATGGGGGGCTATGGCGGGTGTCTTGAATTTTATCCCTTACGTGGGAAGCATTATTGGTTTAGGAGCGGTGACGTTGGCCGCGACCATCACATATGAACATATGAATATGGTGGCCTTGGTATCCGGCACGTATTTACTTCTGACTGGTATTGAAGGAAATTTTATTACACCCTATTTGTTAGGTCGAAAACTGACATTAAATCCGGTGATCATTTTGGTGAGTGTCTTGTTCTGGGGCTGGTTATGGGGTGTTGTTGGGGCGCTGCTTGCCGTCCCTTTTATCGCGTCTCTTAAAATCATTTGCGATCAAATTGAGCCACTCAATCCCATTGGAGAATTTTTAAGTCGTTAAGTCTGGAATATTTAGACCAGACTCCCGATTTACTCGATTTGAAGCGTAACGGCGAAGGTTAAGAATTTCGGTACAAGGTAAGGAATATCATGCCGGCTTGGGTATTAAATTGGGTGAATAAACTTCGCTCGAGTCTCTGGCTCATACCCACTTGTATGGCCATTGCCGCCATTATCCTCTCCTTGGCCGTACCGTATCTTGACGTGTTTTTCTCTCCCAAGAAAATTGATTCTCTTCGGTGGCTAAGCAATATGGGACCTGAGGGAGCGATGACTCTGCTTTCAACCATCGCCGGTTCCATGATCACCATTGCCGGAGTGGTGTTTTCCATCACCATTGTTGCTCTCACCCTCGCTTCAGGACAATTTGGCCCACGGCTGTTAGGGAATTTTTTGCGGGATCGGGGGAATCAAATAGTGCTGGGAACGTTTGTGGCGACGTTTCTGTATTGTCTGCTCGTCTTGCGAACCATCCATGTGGATCCCAATGGCTATACGCCATATTGGGGAACCTTGGCGGGCGTTATTTTGGCGGTATGCAGCCTAGGCGTATTGATTTATTTCATGCATCATATTGCCGTTTCCATACAAGCCCCCAATTTGATTGCCGCGGTATATGAGGAATTGGAAGAGGACCTGAGGAGACTTTTTCCAGAGCATTTAGGTAAGGAAGGCAAGAAAAACGGGAACAAACCCAATATTGCAGAAGTAATGGCGAGGATAGAAAAGGAGGGAATGGAAATACAGGCTCAAATTGGTGGCTACCTTCAGGCAGTTGAGAATAAGGCACTGATGGAAATTGCCCATGAACAGAATTTAGTGATATTTCTGCATTATCGACCAGGGCATTATATAACCAAAGGAGCGTCTTTGGCCAAAGTATTGGCTCTGGGACCGATGGCAGATTTTGTTTCCCGGCCCATTAATAAGCAAATGATCTGTGGAACCCACCGAACCCAGGAACAAGATATTGAGTTTTCGGTGCTTCAACTTGTAGAAGTGGCCGTTCGGGCCCTTTCACCTGGAATAAACGATCCGTTCACTTGCATTCATTGTATTGACCATCTTAGTGCGATTTTATGCCAGCTTGGGAAACGAGAATTTCCATCTCCCTATCGGTACGACAGTGAAGGAGTGCTTCGTGTCATTGCTCCGTCTGTCACCTTTGAAGGCGTGTTGAATGCGGCGTTTAATCAAATCCGACAACACGGAAAAGGAAATGTGGCGGTTATTATTTGCCTATTGGAAGGCTTGGGACGAATAGGTGAAACTGTGGAACGAAATGAGGACCGTGAGGCAATTCATCGACATGTGGATATGCTTCAACGAGGGAGCCGGGAATCGATCCAGGAAAAAAACGATTTGGAGGCAGTGGAGCATCGGTGTCGCCAGGTTATGTCTTTGTTAAGTGATGGAGAAAACCGGAGCTTTCATCTGATGGACAAAATGTCGAATATCCTTCCCTAACCGTGACTTTCACCCCTCCCTCCGGGACCGTGGAGTAGTCTCCTTTAAGAAGTTCGGCTCATTTCTTTGTCGATTAAAACTTTCTGATTCCCCGACATTGTTGGTCGGTACAGTTCGAAAAACTAATTCGAAATCCTCCCCTCCTTTATCACACAGACCATTATAATTGACGCTCGTTTTGCGGAAGGTGTTCGACTTTTCAAGGAGGACGATAAACAATTTGTACATTGTCTTGGGATCTTCAGAAAGGGGTTAATGAACTTTAACTGAAAATTCCCATATTTATTGAAAACAGGTGACCCAACCATTCCTTGAAAAAATTAGCGTATGTAAGGAAGATGTATGTTGAAAACTTTATTGGAAATGCGAGGATATCGGTTGCGAGCCGTCGATAAAGACCTCGGCAGCGTGGATGATTTTTATTTCGATGACCGGTTGTGGAAAATCCGGTATCTCGTGGCGGATACCGGAAATTGGCTTCCCGGGAGAAGTGTGCTTATCGGACAGGAAGCCCTGGAACCATCCGATGGGGAAGAGAAAGTCTTTCCAGTGAAGCTGACCTCCGCAGAAATCGAAGATGGTCCGGGAATAGAAACCGATTTGCCATTTTCCCTTCAAAAAGAAAAAGAATTACGTCTGTTTTTTAAATGGAGAGAGTACTGGGACGATGATGTGTTTATTCAACCTGCCGGATTCACACCGATGAGTGTCCCTGGGGGAGAGGCCATAGATCTTTCCCTCAAGGAGGGAATGAAATCGTCTGCCCAATTGAACGGAAATCCACATTTGCGTTCCGCCAATGAGATTCAAGGATATTACATCAGAGCCCTGGACGGAGAGATAGGCCATGTGGAGGACTTTATCGTGGATGATACATCCTGGGCCATTCGATATCTGGTTGTCGATACTCATAATTGGTTGCCAGGGAAAAAGGTTCTTGTTTCTTATCAGTGGGTCAATTCTGTTGACTGGAATAAACAAACCGTGGAGGTTGCCATGACTCGAGAGACGATTGAGGGAAGTCCTGAGTATGACCCGGACAAACCCATCAATAGAGAATATGAAGTTCGTATGTATGATTTTTATGGGAAACCCCACAACTGGGAATAGCTTGGGAGGTATGTATTCGGCAAAGAAAGGGGTTCATTGTTCATTCCGAAAACAAGTTCGCCCATCAATAGGCCATTATTATTAAAAACAATTTCAGAAAGGAAGTTCCTAATGATATTTAGTGCCAAAACTATCATGTTGATGCTGTGTTTTTTAGGATCGTTATTTTTTATCATGGGATGTGAGCAAGAAGGTCCTGCGGAAAAAGCGGGGAAAAGTGTAGACCAAACAACGGAGAAAGCTGGGGAACAGCTTGAACGGGCTGGCGAAAATATTCAGGATTCTGCCAACTAATTACCCGGAAATCCTTATAAAAGTGATGAGTCCTAGAGTCGTTGTTAATCCGGCGCATTCAATGTAAGGAAGGTCTGCTAGATTTGAATGAAAAGTTTAAAGGATTGTTGATGGCTAATGTCTGATTCAAAACCGAAATTAATTAAATAAGACCAGTTGTGATGAATGGATTTATCAAATTTGCTTCCAATTTAGGCGATTTCCAGCATATTTTGTCCATTGCAGGAGATCTGTGACCCACGTAAAAATAATTAGAATGACCGAAAAGGAAATTTTACCTGTTATTCATGTTTGAAAAGGAGGGAGATATGCCTACTGCCAATGCCAAACAATGCGCTCATCCTGCATGTTCTTGTGAGGCTTCGCCTGGAAAAGAATTTTGTTCAGACAGCTGTCGTTCATCCGATTCTGCCAAAGCCGGACAGTGTCAATGTGGGCATTCCGGTTGCGGTGGGAAAAAGTAGGTGGTCAACAGGGAGTATTCAGGAAAGCATGAAGCTGAGAAGACATTGAGCGCGACGGGAGGAACTATGCTCGCCATGCGTCCAATTACTGCTGGAGGTCCAGGTCGATTTTACGTCTTATTAATGGGGATCCTACTGATGGTTCCCAATATTTCCTTGGCCAGTGATCCCGTTGGGACGCAGGCCCTCCAGGGTTCCGGTGACGGCGTCCAGCAACACGATGGCATGGAGTTACCCAAGGGACATCGAATCATTACGGGAACGGTCGAGGAGGTTAACGATAATACTTTACGGGTGAATGCGGGAGAGTCTGGGGATATCTCCCCTCGTTACCTCAATTTGGCCAATGTCAAGGGGGATGTTGTCATGAGACCTGGTGACATCCTTCAGATCGAACTCAACGCACAAAATAAAGTGTTGAAATATCAAAAAGTCAATTAAAAAATGAAAAATTAAAATTCATTGCAGTTCGTTTTCATATCTTCAAGAAAGACAAAGCTTCTTGTAATAGGATGTCGGTAGAAAAAAATCTTTCCGACACTTTTAAGTATGAAGAACGAAAAAACGCAAAAAGGAGGATTACTCATGTTAAGTTGGGCCATTACGTTTTTAGTTATTGCGCTTATTGCCGGAGTGGTCGGATTGTCCGGCGTGGCTGGAACAGCGACCAATATCGCTTGGATTCTATTCGTGGTGTTTTTGATCATATTCGTGTTTAGTTTTATCACAGGGAGAAGACCCCCGGCCTAAACATCACCAGAGAAGTAGATATCCATGAGAAGTTACGGATGGCGCGAATGCTTGCGGATGTGATTGGGAGAGGGGATTTTAGCCGAGTTTCTGTCGCGCAAAGCCGAGGCCCACTAATTTCTCTTAGACCGTCAAAAGAAAAATGAATAAAGCGAGGAGAAGAAAACCGGAAAATAAAAAATCGGTGTGCTCTTAGCGCAGGCGTCCTGGAATAAATTTTAATTCCGGCCGGTGGTGCTCTCTGGGTTGATGAAAACAGCGATAAAAGGCAGGACCCCTGACCTTATCGGCCAGGGGCTGTATGAGGCAGGCTATATTGGTGAGCGATAAATTCAGTATGGGCTGAATAAACGCGGGGATCTGGAAAAAGTGGCAAATAGCCGGAATACCTCAGCAGGAAGCTCGCTGAGCCATTCCGAACAGCTCCATAAAACTGAACTGATGAACCCGAACGAAGTAGATCGCTACTTCGCATGGGAAAGAAACCCCCTTCTTGTTTTAATTACCGGATCATTACCGATCCGGCTTATGCGTTTATCCGGCAGGACAGGGGTAAATGAACGTAATCGCGAGAGACCACACCGTCCATCTATGCGTTGACATGCAACGTATGTTTGCTGAACGCACAGAATGGCAGACAACATGGGCGCATAGAATACTGCCCCAAGTCCTGGCTTTAAACAGAACGCGATCCTGAGCAAACAATATTTACAACGTTTATTCCCGTAGAGAAATCAGATCAGGGCCACGGCATTTGGAAGAAATATTACGAGAATTGGGATTGCACGACGCTTGCCAAGCTCGAATAGATTAGTCAATCTTATACACGAACTGGTTAGATTGACTCCTCCCGCAGAAGTGATCGATAAACAGGTTTACGGTCCTTGGGTTGAAACAGACCTCCGCCAGCGTGTTCAACAGCGGGGAATTAACACGTTGATTATTTCCGGCGGCGAAGATATTTGTGTGCATGCAACTGTGTTGGGAGCAGCGGACTTTGGGTACGGGGTTATTGTGGCGTTTGACGCTCTATGCAGCTCGGACGACAACAGATTATGACTCCATTATAAGCGTGCTGAAACAGCGCTTTTCCATCCATATTGAGGTCCTAGAAACTGAGAAAATTCTGGCCAACTGGCCCTAATCCACCGGAACTTTAAAGCCCGCTTCCCGGTTGGTTATGGATAGATTTTTGAATAGGGGAACACCATGCCGCAGCATGCTTATTGGAAGGGCCATATTAGATTGTCCCTTGTGACATTTCCAGTCCGACTCTATCCAGCCGTGACAGAGAGCGAAAAAATCCGTCTTCATAAATACGACAAGGATACGGGCCAGCGCATCCACTACCAAAATGTGAATGAAGATGGGGATGTTGTTGATCCCGATGATATCGTGCGTGGCTACGAATACGAGAAAGGCGCTTATATCCCTATCGAGGATAAGGAAATTGATAAGCTCAGGCTGGAGAGCAAACACACGGTAGATTTGGTGCAGTTTGTCGATCTGTCGTCGATTGACCCCATTTACTTTGATAATCCCTATTACGTTTCGCCCGATAACAAACTTGCGAGGGAAGCATATATTACCGTTCGTGATGCTTTGAAGAAGAGCAAGAAGGTTGCAATAGGTCAGGTTATCATTGCCAACCGCGAACGGATCGTCGCTCTCAAAGCCTGTGGCAAAGGCCTCATCCTAGAGACACTTCGCTATAATTACGAAGTTCGTAAGGCTGAGGAATATTTTGAAGAGATTAAACCCAATGAAGAACCGAATGACGATCAGCTCGATTTAGCCTTGGAGCTTATCAAGCGGAAGGCTGGTAAGTTTGATCCGTCCAAGTTTAAAGACTTGTATCAAGAAGGGTTGAAAGAGATCATTGACGCGAAGGTCAAAAAACGCCCATCTCGCGTTAAAGGGGAAAAAGCACCGTCCGGCAAGGTCATCAATATTATGGATGCGCTTCGCAAGAGCATAGAGCAGTCCAAAGGCGGTAAAATCTCCCCGAAACAGTCTGAGAAGAAGACCGATAAGAAATCGTCGGCAAAGAAAAAACCTGCTGGTAAGAAGAAGAGTGTGGCATAGATGGCGAAAGGGCTTCTTAAAAAATATAATGAGAAGCGTGACTTTCGCCTCACGGCGGAGCCTCGCGGGAAAGCTGGCAAACGGGCAAACCAGGATTTACGTTTCGTCATTCAGCTTCATGAAGCAACCCGCACCCATTATGATTTCCGGTTAGAATGGCACGGGGTCATGAAGAGCTGGGCCGTTACCAAAGGCCCAAGCTATGATCCAGCCGATAAACGTCTTGCCGTACGTACCGAAGACCATCCGATGGACTATAACGAGTTCGAGGGTGTTATCCCCGATAAGCAATACGGCGCTGGTCCCGTTATGATTTGGGATGAAGGTACCTGGATGCCTGAAGATGATCCCGACAAGATGGAAGAGAAAGGCCGCATCACCTTCACAATTGAAGGGACCCGCATGAAAGGCACTTGGCATCTTGTCCGCATGAAAACAGCCGAAAAGCGCGAGAACTGGCTTTTGATTAAAGGAACAGACGAGTTTGTTCTCTACAAAACGAAGAACGCAGGCTTTTTGAAACGCGAGAGCACGAGCCTAATCTCTGGCCGAACCATGGCTGAAATCCGGAAAGCTGGTCTTGGTAAAACGGGCATTCGCAAAGGGTCGAAGCAGGCTGATCCCAATGCAACGGCGGCGAAGGCTAGGGAATCTCCGCCAGCAAAAGCGGGCGCATCCTTAACGGCGCTGATGAACAAGTTTGAGACGCCCGAACTTGCCACCTTGGTTGACCAACAACCAGCAGGAGACGCATGGGTCCATGAAATTAAATATGACGGCTATCGCCTCATGGCCTTTTTTGCAGGCGAAAAAGTTATCCTTCGCACACGCGGCGGTAAAGACTGGACGCACAAGCTTGAATCTTTGGCGCAAGCTATTGGCGCTCTAGACATCGAGAGTGCCGTTCTTGATATGGAAGCGTGCGTGCTGGACCAAAACGGCAGAACCGACTTCGGCGCTTTACAGGCGGCATTGTCGGATGAAGAGGCCGAGCGCATTGAAGCGTGGATTTTTGATCTTCTGTATTTGAACGGTAAAGACCTTACTAAAGAAAAATTGATTGAACGCAAATCGCTATTGGCCAAGGTTCTAAAAAAAGCCAAAGCGCCTTTGCATTTCAGCGAACATTTTGAAAGTGCACCGGACCTTTTAACAAAGGCATGTGAAATTGGGGCTGAAGGATTGGTGTCGAAGAAAAAGGATAGCGTCTATCACGGACGCCGGACGAAGAATTGGGTCAAAAGCAAGTGCGGACTTGAACAAGAATTCGTGATTGGTGGATTTATGCCTGCCAAGGATTTCACCAAAGCCATTGGCGCATTGCTCTTGGGCTACTATAAGAGCAAGAAATTCACCTATGCGGGCAAAGTCGGCACGGGATTCTCAAACAAGCTTGCTAAAGAAATTTATCAAAAGCTCATTCCGCTTAAAATGGATAAATCCCCCTTCCCAGATAAGGTTGCTCGTGGCCTTCGCGAATACGTCTTTGTTAAACCGGAGAAGCTTTGCGAAATATCATTCATGGAATGGACGCCGGATGGTCACATCCGTCACGCGTCCTTCAAAGGCCTGCGGGAAGACAAAAACCCGCAGGCAGTTGTAGAAGAAATTCCAAAACCGCTTAAAGAAGTTACCAAGGGTATGAAGCCTAGAACAAAATCCCAGACTTCTGCTGAGAAGGTTTCGTTCAACGGGGTAAAAATCACGCATCCCGAACGGATTGTTTATCCCAACGCAAAGTTCACTAAGGGCGACGTGGCGGAATATTACGCGAAGGTAGCGCCTTTGATGCTGCCTTTCATTGAAGGACGACTGATAAGCCTGGTGCGGTGTACGGACGGCATTGGCGGTCAATGTTTCTTTCAGCGAAATCCGATGAAGGGTATGGGTGATGCGGTTCACTCCAAAGCGATAACGCACAAAGGTAATAAACACGAATATCTGTACGTCGAAGATGAAGTGGGCATTCTCCAGATTGTTCAAATGGGAACAATGGAATTCCACGCATGGCAGAGCCAGCTCGCAGACAACGGTAAACCAGATCAAATTATATTTGACCTTGATCCGGACGAAGGCGTTCCGTTTGAGGCGGTCAAACTTGCAGCCGAAGATATTCGCAACCGTCTTAAGCGCATTGGGCTGGTGTCCTTTCCCCGATTATCGGGCGGTAAGGGTATTCATATCGTCGCACCCATCAAGCCAGAGCATGAATGGGACGACATTAAAGATTTCGCCCGTGAATTCTCAGAAGCGATGGCGTCTGAAGTTCCCGGCGCCTATGTCGCAAATATGAGCAAGAAAAAGCGGACTGGAAAAATCTTCATTGATTTCTTCCGCAATGACTTTTCTTCAACAACCATCGTGCCGTTTTCTTTAAGAGCCAGAGAGGGCGCAGCCATTGCATGGCCCATTACTTGGGCTGAGCTTAGGAAATTTAAGAAGGCCAGCGATATCACGCTCAAAAAGATCGATGCCAAACTATTGAAAAACGCTCAGAAGGTTTCGCAAGAATTTCTCAAGACCTCACAACGCTTAAAACTCTAAAAGAAAGGCATAACATGACCACCAACAAAGATAACGCCGGAAAGACAATTGTAGTCTTCCCCTGATTTTACGGACACATCTGAAAAGCTTCATACTAGGCAAGGAGGTGTGTCA
Organism: uncultured Nitrospirales bacterium; assembly: GCA_963801755.1. Classification (GTDB taxonomy): domain Bacteria; phylum Nitrospirota; class Nitrospiria; order Nitrospirales; family UBA8639; genus Nitrospira_E. The sequence goes on from CAWDGE010000002.1 coordinate 307,022, forward strand.
TGGAACCACGAAGAACGTACAGCCAAGAGTTTAAGCAGGAAGCGGTCCAGCGGACCAAGCAGGCTGGGGGCGCCATTACCCACGTGGCGAAGGATTTAGGAATCAATGCGGCGATGGTGGGGCGGTGGTGCCGAGAGGCAAACCGGCGAAAGGGCAAAGCCTTTCCGGGAACGGAGACGCCCCATGATCAAGAATTCGCCCGCCTCAAACGAGACTTAGCCCTCGTGACTTGAGAGCGGAATTTTTTAAAAGAAGCGGCTGTCAGCCGCACCGGTTTCCGCCCCCTTGGATTGGGAAGAACTTTCCGAAGTTTCCTGTTCTCAGGCATTCACCCTGAACACCCTCCCCAAACGGCTCCACGGCATCAAGACTGATCCATGGGAAGAATTTTTTCATTTGCGTCAATCCCGGTCAGTTTTAAATTCCTGATTTATTGGCGAGTTTAATCATTAGAGGGTATATTCCCCGCTGCTTGCGGCGTAATAAACTACTCGCCTGAGCGAGTACATTCATAATACCCCGTCCGCTTGCGGCGGGGATCATTTATGGAGAGACCCATGTTGCATGCTTATGCTCTTCCCGACTTCATTTTTTCTTTCGAGCACGAGTCTGGGCTGCTTTTTTGGCGGGAGCCGTATTCAAAGGCTTTCCTCGACCGGATCCACCTGGTTTTTTCCCCCCACCGGTCATTTTGTTCACGGTAGCCCAAGCCCGTCGTTCCGCTTCGTCTTCCGACACGCCTCGCTTTTCATATCCTTCTTCAATTTTTTCTGCTTGGCGCTTTTGTTTCTCCGTGTATTTGGATTTGTCTCCTCTTGGCATCATCTCTCTCCTTGCTATGGGGTTAAAAATAGGAACGGAGTCTGATTAATGCTTCCAGATATTGGGAAAGTCATTGGCTTGGCCCCAGGCTATCGGCAGAGTAGGCATCTCGTTGGCCCATTGGTTTCGGCTCTCCAACGGTTGAGTCTTGTGTCGTTTGACGCTCCATTTCCGAATTCAGCTCAGCGCCGATCATCACGATAAATGCGGTTAACCAGAACCACATGAGAAGAATAACTCCCGCCCCGAGCGATCCATAGGTCTGGTTATAGTTGCCATAATCATTTGCATATAAGGCAAAGACTGATGAGCCGATTATCCAAAGAGCGGTGGCAATCCCTGCCCCCCATGACACCCATTGCCATTGTGGCTTATTCCGACATGGCGCGTATCGGTAGAGAAAAGCGAGCCCGAGCATGAAGATGCCCGCCAGGATTGGCCATCGTGCCAGAGAGAGGCCCGTCTGAGCCAACTCGCCGAATCCCAATAGTCTGAGGGCTGTGGGAAGCATGGTAATAAGAAAGAGGGTAAAAATGAGAAAGATGATCCCGACGAAGGTCAGGCCTAACGCCAGAGCCGTCGTTTTAAGAAACCCTCGTGTTTCTTCTTCATTGTAAGCAATATTCAAAGAGGTAATTAAAGCGGTCATGCCTTTCGAGGCACTCCATAATGCCAGGAGCAATCCAAAGATTGCTCCCAAGCTTAAGGCCGCCTCTGCACTTGTGGCAATGGACTTCAGCTGCTCATGGATGATGGATTGAGCCTCTTTCGGCAAGAAACCACTTAACGATGTAATTTGTTCCTGGACTTCCTGCTGACTGGTAAGGAGGCCATATATCGAAACAATAGCCGCGAGGGCAGGAAAGAGAGCCAAAGTACCATAAAAAGCCACCCCCGCGGCGACGATGGAAACGTTATCCTTGGAAATCTGGTCCTTCACCCGGACAAGAATATCCCACCATCCAATTTTTGGAATTTGTCCAGGGACATTTGCATGTCTTCCTCTATTTTTCTCTTTTTTGGCTTTCTGGAATGATGGAGCGATTCCCGCTCTTTCTTCGACAGGAGGTTTGGCCTTTGATGGATGATCAATGGGACTCAGGTTCAGTGGATTCATGTGCGAAAAAAATCCTTATTGAATAATGAAGGATGAGGCATGCTCACCATCCACATTGTGTTTTGTGCGTAGGCAAATTCAAGCATCGTGATTATGCATGTTTAGGATGAAAATGAAATAAATGCCAGATCCGGAATTATGTTCTTTCCACCTTTTCCGCCCATATCTCATCTGTGATTATCTTCCTTGTTGTGCGTTCCATGTCTCTGACAGCCCTCCGAGCTTTTGGCACGATATCCTTTGATGCCGCTTTAACCCTCCCCAACAAATGATCGCGAGTCTTCCCCATCCATAGGTCTTCTTTTCTGGTACGAGGCAGGGAGAGGCCCACAACTGTTCCAACGGCTAATACCATGACACCTATCGTAATCGAATTTTCCTGAAGGTATCTCTGAAATTCTCCCTTGACTTGATCTACCTGTTCTCTCTCGCGTTTTCTCCGCGGCTGTGATTGATTGTCAACTTCGGATGTCCACTCTCCAAGATCCTCTTGAGCGCGGTTGATTCCAGGAGGCTCTTCTTTTTTCCCCAGTTCAAAAGATGGCTGAATGGCTGTCCTCTGGTCTTTTATCGTGTCCTTTTCACTCGTCCGGTTTGACCACGTCCGTCCTGATTCTTTCTCAGGCGCATAGAGAGGCCACTCTTCTTGTGGATCCAAAGAATAGAGATGTCTCGTCCGATGTTTCGTTTTTTGGGATGCCTTGATGGAGCGTGCCATTATCCATGCCAAGCCAGCTCCTATTAATGCGGCAGGGATGGATTTATTCAGGATTCTCTCAGCCTCAGACGATGCCCATAGTTCGGCTGTGACTCCTGCCTGGGTTTTGACAGACGTTATCCCGTTTATCGCTTTTGACTTGATGTATTCAGCCATGCGATCGGGGGAAAGACGATCATGAAGGGTATTCACGGTCCTGCCTATTTCATCTCTTGTGGTTTGAATCTTGTCACGAAGATTGTTTGGATTCTCAAGCCGCCCAGAAGCTGAAGGCTTTAATTGATGACGTGTGTTATCCATTCTTTGGTCTCCTTTAAGCTCTCTATTGTTTGGTCAGGGGAGACATTCATGTGTTTCAAGTCGTTGATGCCTTTATAAAGAAACCCATACCCCACACCAATACTCAACAGTCCAATAATTAGGGCCGAAGCCCAGGCAGGCATCACGAGCGATAACCCCAGAGTGGCAGCAATCAGTAGGACCAATATCCCTGCATAGACGATAGCCCCCCCGACAGCAATCAGCGCGAGATCTCTTCCCGCCTGAGTTGCCTTTTGCGACATTTCGGTCTTCAGTAATCGCAGTTCCTGATAGAAGAAATTTCTCACCTTCTTCAGAAGGTCACCGAAGAGCTCACCGAGCCCTCGTTCTGGCCGCGGACCAACCATTCTCTTCTCCTTATGCATCACAAGCCTTAAGGGCCGGCGATTGGGGATTTAGATGTTCCAGAGTTGAACTACACGCTGGTCCCGATTGGCTTAACTGTGACAGGCGCCTTATCCTGAACAGACAGAGGTTCTCTCCCTTGAGTTTCATGGGAACTTTTTAAAAATCTTCCTGCCATCATTCCTACCATGAAGGCACCACCCCAAAAGGCTTCGGGATGCCGTCGGGCTATGGATTGAGCCTCTTTCAATAGTTCACTCACATCTCGCAATTCGACATACCGAATGGCGCGATCAATTGTGTCCGCAGCCAGGTCTGTGAAGTGGGCGATGGTGTCTTTCTGCCGAACACGTAAGTGTTGCCCTGCATGGCGAATCGCTTCTACCATGCCGGCGAGTTCTTGCACCCCACGAATCTTTTGTTCCTCCACCTGTCGTTTGATCTTTTCTTGAACTTGACCGGATAAATCCATCCTCTTACCTCATGCCTGGTTCGGAATGTGATCCCACGCCTTCGATGTCCGTTCTCCTATGCCGTTCTCTTACGCCCTCCTCCTTCTTTTTCATGTGATCTTAATCATGTGGCCTCATCTTATGTTGAAAACAACAGAAATTTGTGGATGTATCTGGGGCATCTCATATGTGACCCCTTTAATTTCTCTTGAAACCCACAAAAAGCTTTGAATGACTTTTATATCTCAAATGCGCCCTTCTTTAAACTAGCAAAAACCCTTAACATTATTTTGCTCTGGCAAATCCGTTATATGGAGGAACGAGGACGTTCAGAATTGATTTTGTGGCACCGGATCACGAACCAAAAAGGTAGGGCCTCCCCAAAAGAAATAACTCGAAGCTCGTCTCCTTAGGGTTTAACAGTCATGATTCTGAGCTTCAGATCATTGAAGGGGACGAAAGAGGGTGAGACATTCGTTGATTGGCCAGCCAATGTCCGCGAAACGACCCCTGCTTCGATAAGCATGTGGATGGACAAATGTTCAATGGAGTCTAGAAAATTGTATAGATAAAAAAAGCAATTTTCAAAATTCAGGGCATATAGGTGATTGAAATATTAAAATTATATAAATTTTAGATACACCCTCGACATGTTCTGTGCCCAATCTGAGGACTAAAATCTCTAGCTAAAGGGTTCAGGAAGATGAGGATAGGGGGGGATGAGCAAATAAAACATAATGATGCTCAATGGCGGATTTAATTTGTGTTAAACTTTGGGAATGTCCAAGACCTTCATTGTTTTCAATTTCTTGAATTTCGGTGGCAAGAATGTTGTCTTTAATGCAGTCGCGCACCCATTTTGAATAATCATGCTGTTTCAGATGATACATCCATGTATCAGCATCGATGCCCTCAGCTAACTGAAGAAAGAGTATGAGATTTTGTGCTCGAAGCTTTAACTTGCCATCGGGACCTTGAAAATAAAAGCTCCGGTCAGGGCTTAATTCTCCCTCTGCATACTTCCGGCGATGACGCCTGTGCTCACTTCGATTGGGCATGACCTCGAATCGAATGGGATCCGTTCCGGCGGAACGTTTCCAGATCAATGCATCCTTTGACTGAAGGGGAGGGAATTGACCGGTGGGCAAGGATTCTCCTCTCGAACGGCTGAAGGCCTCCAGCTTTTCGACGGGATCTTTACCAATTGAGATTATCACATCAATTGTTGCCAGGGCTTCGGTAGCGACCTGATCCGGATGCACGGTGATCAGCAGAAGAGAGGTGGGAGCAGGTGTCAACAGCGTGGACGTGACATCCCATTCTACCGGCATTAAATGGTGAGCCTCATCCAGTACGATCCAATGAGGCCGGCCGGTATTTGACCGATATTCTTGCAGCGCCCTGAACATGTCTTTGAAAAATGCCGGACGTTCCTGGATCGGAAGTCCCACGAGATTAATCACCAGGTTCGTTTCAGAAGTTTCCAGAAATTGGACCACCTCTTTGGAGTTTGGGGTATGATCCATGTCTCCTAGAATAACGGCTTGTTCTAGGGATTCATAATCTCCTTCAGGGTCGATAACACAACATTGATAGTGCTTATCGGTGAGCCGCTCAATGATCCCGGTTGACAGTGTGGACTTTCCACTTCCCGAGGACCCGGCTATCAAGAGATTGCGTCCATACGGACTGATTAGGACATCCTGTCCCAATTCCGACGTTCCCAGTTTCACATGGTGCCGGTCAAGATGTGGATCGAGCGAGGCCAGATCATCGGCCAGAATTCTTTCTATGAATTCCACCACTCCATCTCCCTGATCTCTCTCGGTCACGATATCCGCACGCTCCTGAACAGCAGGAAGGGCATTTCTGACCGCACACGCGCACTCAACCATTCCTAAAAAGGCCAGATCATTTTCGGCATCCCCAATCCCGGCGACGTTGTGGGGAGAAAGACCCGATTTGCGCAACGCCTCAAGAAGACCCGTCGCTTTGCTGAAACCGGTTGGCAACATCATGACGGCTTCCTTATTAAAGATCAGCTGAATGTCCAAGCCGAGATCACGAATGACTTCCAAAACAGCGGTTTCGTGGGGCCGTACAGTGGCCACAATAGTTCGCCCCACGGAGATAGGAATACCCCTGGAGCGCAAATTGAAAATAAATTCTTCTGATGGCGGATTTGCCAGAACTACCGTTTCTCTCGATGAAGGTTTGTATAGCAGAAGCCCATTTTCCGCGACAATCCATTCAAATAAATGAGAATGAGGAAACACCTGCAATACATCATCCAATTCTCGACCCGTTACCAGATATAATTTCCGGTTTGTGCGTAAAAGCTTTTCCAGGCTACGAATGGTCGATTGGTGAACTTGTCCGTGGAGAGCGAGTGTCCCATCATAATCCGTGGCCAGGGCTAGATATCTCATGACTTCAACAACACTTCGATGGATCGAGGGTTTATTGTGATTAGAATTAAATGAGGAACAGTACCGGGTCTATTAGGGAATTGAAGTGCACATTTAAGTGAGCTTGGGCTCTTGAATAGTAGGAGAGAAGGGGGTGTGCTCTCGAAAATGTTCATTCACTTTTTTCCTTTAAATGAAAAAGGGACGAAGCCGTGTTTGAATGGATAGCTTCGTTCACGATTTCAATTGTTCGATTAGACAACTAAGGCGAAACGGCTTACCATGCTCACGACTTCCAACAATTGCAGAATCACCATTAATAAACCTAGTACTGCCTTTACCACCTTCATGATTCTTACCCCCATTTTTTTGAATGCGATGACCCCGAAAAAATGTAGAAAACGTTTGTTACATTATGGGAATTATGAAGAAAGTTGAAAAGACGGCTAACTAGCATAAACCCCTGAATCGGCCCTAGTTAACCATGATATATGAACTCCATATCCAGCCACGGGTTAAACATAAAAATTTGTGCAGCCGGTCTTTCCTTACACGACGGATTTATGAAGAGGGCGCTGCGCGATTCCAGAAACGAAGCTTTCGGCAGGCCTCAAGAAATTGCGTTGATCCCTTCCCCTTATCAAGGGCAATAAATCCATCGTCTCGACTCTCCTGCACTCCGGCCTTCTGAAACAGTGGAGTGACAGCTTCGACGTAACCGATAAACTTCATGTGAGCAAATGCATCAGCCACAAAATCCCTTGCCGCCGCATCTTTGGCCAAGGCTCTGGCGCCCTCCTCAGAGGGTAAGAGTGCCACTGCGTCATACAGGACAGATGGGCCGCCATCTATCTTTTGAGCCGCTTCAATCCATGTCCCGTCACTGGCTTCCACCCCGCCAACGCCGGGCGCCACAATTTCCATAATCGCACCTTCCGATTTGACTGCGGCTTTGAGGGATTTAAACAATTTTATATCGACTCCGTCCGTGACCAGAACCCCAAGCTTCCGGCCTTTAAATGTTTCCGGACTATTGAGAAGCATACTGAGCGCGGGTGATTGGGCAAGGTCCTCTCGTGTCGGTTTTGCGGCATCCGCAGGCTTGGGCATGTTCTTCATGCGCAGGCCTTTGGCGACCTGTTTGGCCAAATCCTGGTGGATATTTAGCAAATGAGAAACCATACGGCTACGTATCTCAGGCCGTTCCACTTTGCTTAATTCAAAGACTAGGGCGTCTGATATGTGCGTCTGTTCGACCTCTGTCTGGCTGATATAAAATTGTCGGGCCTGACTGTAGTGATCGGCGAAGGTCTCCGAGCGAAGTCGTACTTTGGGGCCTGCTTCCTCAGCAGGGAAGGAGTTGAATCCCTTCTCCGGGGATTCTCGCGGACCTCCCGCTTCGCCGGGCCAGGAATTCGGTTCATAGTTGGCTCGTCCTTGCGGATTCTGCATGGCCATATGGCCGTCCTGCTGGAAATGACTGAAAGGGCATTTGGGGGCATTGATGGGTATGTGAGTAAAATTCGGACTGCCGAGTCGTTTAAGCTGAGTATCGAGGTAAGAAAAGTTCCGCCCTTGTAATAACGGATCATTGGAAAAATCAATGCCCGGCACAATGTTTTGTGTGCAAAATGCGACCTGTTCGGTCTCAGCAAAGAAATTGTCCACACAGCGATCCAGGACGAGTCGCCCCACGCGTCGTATGGGAAGGATTTCCTCCGGAATGAGTTTGGTCGCATCGAGCACATCAAAATCAAATTCCTGTGCAAAATCATCATCAAAAAGCTGGAGGCCCAGTTCCCATTCCGGATAATCACCCTGCTGAATGGCACTCCATAAATCACGGCGATGGAAGTCCGGATCCGCACCATTGATTTTCACGGCTTCGTTCCATACCACCGATTGCATTCCGAGTTTCGGTTTCCAGTGAAATTTGACGAATGTGGATTGTCCCTGTGCATTAATCAGGCGGAACGTATGAACTCCAAAACCTTCCATAAAGCGAAAGGATCGGGGAATGGCCCTGTCGGACATGGTCCACATGATCATATGCATACTTTCGGGGGTCAGAGAGATAAAGTCCCAAAAGTTATCGTGCGCGGTTTGCGCCTGCGGAAAGCCACGATCCGGTTCCGCTTTGGCTGCGTGAACCAGGTCTGGAAATTTCATGGCGTCCTGAATAAAGAACACAGGCATATTGTTGCCCACGATATCCCAATTACCTTCTTTGGTGTACAGCTTTACGGCAAATCCCCTCACGTCTCTGGCCAAATCGAAGGACCCCTTATTGCCGGCCACGGTCGAAAACCGAACAAATGCGGGCGTTTTATCGCCGGGTCGTTGAAAAATGTCGGCTCTGGTGACATCTGCCAGAGACTCGTAGTTTTCAAAATACCCATGAGCCCCGAATCCGCGGGCATGTACAACCCGTTCGGGAATCCGTTCATGGTCAAAGTGAAAAATCTTCTCCCTAAAGTGAAAGTCTTCCAATGCGGTTGGACCACGCGCTCCGATTTTAAGAGAGTTTTGGTCATCAGCGACGGGAATACCTTGCTGAGTAGTTAAAACAGGATTGGTTTTTCCACTTTTCTGGTGCACTTCCCCTCCTGTGCCGATCTCGACAGTTTGGTCTGCATATTTCGCGGTTTTACGGGTGGAAGTAGGGGTGGATTCAGCGGGTTGCTTTTTGGCCATGCCAATCGCTCCTCTTTATTAATGTTCCTAGAGATGAATAAAAAAATGAAAATGTGACTGCTGAATTATTCATTGTATAGAAATATATGATTGGTCCATACTGTTAGTAACCCTGGGAAGAGGATGTGCCCACATTTAAAATTCAGGAGGATTGAAGACGCCGGTTTCGAAATTCTATTATATTAAGGATGGTCGTTTTCTTACTCAGTGAAAACAGGGTCCTTTCTTTTCAGGCACTCATGCCAGTCCATTTCATAACCAATAAAATATGTAAGAGAGTTTCACTCAAGGGCTAATGGCAGTCCCAAATTTTTATATTCCAGTGTAGGATTTAATTTAGTGAACTTATAAGAGTCTGAGTTCAGGTAAAAACCGCTACACATCTGAAAGATGAGGCTGAAAATTTCAATCCGTTCATGAAGGAGGCGAGAAAGAATGATGATGCAAATTGGACAGACGATCACGGATGGCACATACCAGGCCTTCCACAAGGAACAAATCCGTTCACTCACATTGTCGGAATGTCAGGGAAAGTGGTTGGTGCTGGTGTTTTATCCGGGAGATTTCACGTTTATTTGTCCAACCGAATTGCAAGAACTGGGAGAGTTGTATCCGGAATTTCAAAAGCTCGGGGCGGAGGTTCTTAGCGTGAGCACAGATTCGGTTTTTGTGCATAAGGCCTGGCACGATACCTCTCCTGCCATAAAAGATACCCAGTTTCCCATGGTGGCCGATCCTACGGGCCGGCTAAGCCGGGCGTTCGGTACGTATCTGGAGGAGGAAGGGGTATCGTTGCGTGGGAGTTTTCTTGTCGATCCGGACGGAGTCCTGAAAGTGGGAGAAATCCACGATAACAGTATTGGACGGAACGGCCGGGAATTACTCAGAAAACTTCAGGCGGCCGTCTACGTCAGGGAGGGAAAAGGGGAAGTCTGTCCGGCAAGTTGGAAACCCGGTGATAAAACGTTAAAGCCAGGGTTGGACCTTGTCGGAAAAATTTGACCAACAGGTCCCGGGCAATTTTCGCTCTCATCGGAAAGGCTGGACGAGTTGGCAGTTCCTGGAGAGGCCGTTGTGTCATATTTAAAACAAGGATCAAGGCGGTGTCCATCAAATTGAACCACACAATTGTCGACGCGGAAGACAAAGCAGTTTCGGCATTGTTTTTGACGGAGATGCTTGGCCTTCCCGTTCCATTGCTCATGGGGCCATTTGCAGTGGTGCGGGTAGGTGAGACTTCGTTGGATTATCTCGATGTCGATGGCGATATCACCCCTCAGCACTATGCTTTCCTGGTAAGCGAAAACGAATTTGACCAGATCTTCGAGCGAGTTCGTGAGCGACGGTTACGGTACTGGGCTGATCCTCACAGAAACGAACTGAACATGATCAACACCTGGGATGATGGACGCGGACTGTATTTTGACGATCCGAACGGGCATTTACTCGAAATCATTACCCGTCCTTATGGCAGTGGTGGAACTTCGGTGTCGAAACCTCATCCCTTGGTGGCATCTGCACTGGATCCAGGAGATCAAAAAAACTCGTCTGATTAGGGGGATGGGCACAAAAGACTAAACAGTGAGGAGACAACCAAAGGTTTTTACCAACGTTCATGGATTGCACGAAATGGAAGGAATATGACGACACCGTTTACCATAGGCCCGGTCGGTCACTTCGGGCTCGCTGTCCGTGATCCCAAACGTAGTACAAAATGGTTCGTGCAGGTATTGGGATTGCACAAAGAGTTTGAGTTCGAGGAAGGGGTGGCAGTCGGCAACGATCATGTGACGATCGCTTTGTCAAAAGGCAAACCGTCACCAGAAACGATAGGTCACATGTCATTCCATTTGCAAAATATGGCCGCACTGCAAAAGGCGCTGGAACATCTGAAGAAACACAAGGTCAAGGTGGAGGATCCTGGCCAGGAAATCGGTCCCGAGTCTCCAGGCTCACCGCATATGGGAATATGGTTCCACGATCCTGACGGCTATCGGTGGGAATTCTCTGTCCAAGGCGCACAGAGACGCCGGGCTCATAAGACAAAAAAAACGGGTTAATGCGCGGGGAGTTGAGATCTATCAATTAACGTGGATGGATCTTCGACGTTTTGGTTCGTGGGTTCCCCCGTGGTGATTGAGGGGAGGCAGACAGTTGCCTTTCGATAGTGTAAGCCGCGCAGGAGCCAGCGGAACTTTTCCCATCCCCATTCTATGGCCGAAGTCTACTGAGATTTGGCTACTCAAGATAAACAATCGTGAACACTCAACGTTAACCTTTGTCCTTACAATGAGGAGTTTTTCGTTTGAGGGCAATATCCTCGGGCCATTATCCCCAAAAACTATTGGTGAAAACATTGGGGTTCAATTCTTCCTGTTCCCTCACGCCGTGTTCATCTTCTCAATACGGGCGAAATATCGACGAGATGAGTCCTGTTAATGGATGCATTTGATGATATCGGAAATGGACATTTAGGAAAGCCGACCAGTGGATTAATCCATATCTCACTCATACCCCCCTGTGCTGAAGTACGGCAATGCCCATCAAAATTTTATGTCCCCTTTCTTTATTAAATCATCGGAGAAAATGAATGGATATTTAGAAAGTGTGAACAAATAAATGAATTAGTTATAGCCACTAAATTAAATGCATGTTTTCTCGCGTTCAAAATTCACCTGTAGGACGTATATTTTGAAAGGAGAAAAAGATGGCGGATCAATGGGGATTATGTAAAAGGTGTCAATGGTGGCAAATCGAACCCTCTGCAAAGATTGAAGATGTGACGCTGGGACTGTGCATCGATGAAAAGCTTCAACTCTACCGATTATTGGTCTCCGGCAATAGTGGATGCAATAGATTCATGAAAGGTAGCCCGGCTCAAGTGGAAGGTTCCTCTTCCCAGCCCCCCACCGTTTCGCCCACCCGATAGCGGAACGGGATTCGCATGGTGGTGAAGCGTGAGGAATTGATAAGCCGGGTTCTCTCACGAGTCCCAGAAGGGACTGATCAGCAAATAAATGCGAACCAGACTTCGTCAAAGCAGGTGTACATCGATGCGTTCACGCCTCTTTGCTGGAACAGGATTTCCTTGTTTGACTTGTTATTCAGAAATTCCCGGGAGACAATACAAAGGTTGTGGGAATGACCCATTAATATCGCACTCAGGGAGTATAGGCTTGAAAAATTTGGTGATGGTCGGTTTATTGGTTTGGTATGTCGGTTTCTTTTTGTTGATGGGGAGGGCGCCTCTTGATCCTCAAAGTTGGGTCTTTGCCAATATCCTTCCTCTTCTTTTCGTCTGTGTATTGACCATTTCCTATCGGCAACTGCCTTTTTCCCTTGCCTCATATGTGCTCTTTGCGGTGTTTCTCACCTTGCATACGATTGGATCACACTACACCTATGCTCAGGTGCCTTTTGGCCTCTGGTTAGAGGAACTGTTTGAATTGCCCCGTAACCATTTCGATCGTATCGTACATTTTTGTTTTGGCTTGTTCTTTGCCCACCCCTTATTGGAACTCTTCGGGAGAGTTCCAGGGATGTCCGCATGGATCCGCGTGAGTATGGTCCTGCTCACCCTTGTGGGGCTTGGGGGGATGTGGGAAATCCTGGAATCATGGGTGACACGAATTGTCCATCCTGAATTGGGACTGGCTTATCTCGGCGCGCAGGGAGATATCTGGGATGCGCAGAAGGATATGGCTGCTACCTTATATGGCGCACTTATCTGGTTAGTCATCATGATTGGCTCATCGAAATTGGTGGGATCTCGTTTCACACCGGAAAGGCCGGTGAAATTGACCCATGCGTCTGACCACTGCGACGAACGTCAGTAATCAGAAACCTTTTAAGGCCCGGACTCTCCTTCACGGTTTAATCGGCTGGTATGTGGTGCTATGGATATTTCTCGCCATTCATCCTGTGGATCGGCATGATTGGTTTCTCGAAAATATTTTAGCGATAGGACTGGTCATGGTCCTAGTCGCGACGTATCGACAATTTTCCTTATCGGATCTTTCCTATATTTTCCTCGCCGTGTTTATGACTCTTCATGCGATCGGAGCCCATTATACCTATTCAAAAGTTCCTTTGGGCTTTTGGATGCAAGAGTGGTGGGGATTGGAACGCAATCATTTTGACCGGATCGCGCATTTTTCATTCGGGCTGCTCCTGGCCTATCCGTTACGAGAATTATTTCTGCGTCGAGTCCATGTTCGTGGATTCTGGGCCTATTATCTTCCTATCAGCGGAATATTGGCTCTCAGTGGATTCTTTGAAATTATCGAATCGTGGGTGGCGCTTCTCGTTCGTCCGGAATTGGGGGAGGCGTATCTGGGTACTCAGGGAGACGAATGGGATGCTCAAAAGGATATGACCGTGGCTGTCATCGGGGCATTTTTAACAATCATGCTGACCTATGCTCTTTCCAAGTTAGTGCCCCCAAAATCTCTTCCGACTCCTCCCTAGCACTTTCTGATTTCCCTGTGAGTCACCTGTCCACCGGGGGCTCCATTCCAATCCACCCTCACAGGAATATTTTCAGGCGACCACGGTGGCGTGAGCATCGACGCTCAACCCCCTGTTCATACTTGGATGTTGGTTTTGGTGTTATGTTTGATGGTGGTTCCCGGTCGGTCCCCCTCGGGGAGAGCTCCATGGGGGTTCACAAATAGAGATCAAGTATAGTTAAAGCTTTGGCATATACCGGGACCGGCACGGGCCGAAACGGGGAGGTGATAGTATTGTGATGTACTGGTCAAAACTGCTTTAACAAAAACAGGCATTAACCGCCAAAAAATTTTTGTGAAGACGCAATCGGTCAATTAGGTGCTCTCATAAGTATTTTTCATCAGTAACCCGTTAAATCTGTTCCCGCGTTGGGACTCTGGAATCCAGTTGGGATGCTTGCTCCACCATCCGATAGAAGATTGTGACCAGGGACAAAATCAATATGAAATAAAATGCGACCCGCACGGGACCGACGATTGGGGAAGTGAGAATTCCGAATCCCAGGAGGGCAAGTATTCCTGCATTACATAACAATATGAACGCGATGGTGAACATGCTTGGCCTCCTTTCCCGTAGTGGTTGATACAGTCTATTCTCCGAGTGATATCAGTTTGGCCCAAGGCAGGGCATACACAATCCCTCCTCGAGTGGAGAATGAAAAGTTTAAAGAATTCCCGATTGTCCATTTTCAGGTCTTTTCCTGTATAAGAACCTGTCCTCATTTACACCAGTTCCCGTACCCGGTCAGAAAGGGCGGTCAGCGCGATTTTCACACGATTCGGTTCGCCTCTTGCCAACGATTCGGCAAATTTTAGGGCCTGACTCGTTGTAATGTTGGCGGGCATCGGAGGCTCGAATGGGTCCACAATGGCTTGCACTAATACCGGTCCCGGAGTTTGCAAGGCCTGTTCGATGATGGAGCCGCAATCGGCCGGATCCTCAATCGTCAGTCCCGTTCCGCCGCACGCCTGAGCTATGAGTGCGAAATCGATTGGCTGCAGCTCGCAACCATATTCGGGGTTTCCCAGAAACACCATCTGTTCCCATTTAATCTGGCCGAGTGTATTGTTTTTGATAACGACCACTTTCACCGGCAATCGGTATTTGACACAGGTGGCGAATTCAGCCATGAGCATGGAAAATCCTCCATCGCCCACGAATGCAATACATTGACGATCCGGATAGGCGATTTGGGCGGCTATGGCATAAGGCACCCCGCAGCCCATAGAAGCGAGTGTTCCCGACACCGTATGTTTCTGTCCGCGTTTGGCTGGTATTTGTCTGGCCCACCACGTCGTGATGGTTCCTGAATCACAGGAAACGATCGCCTGGTCCGACAGCCGTTTGCCCAGTTCCCACGCGACCACTTGTGGCTTCATGGGCTTGTCCTTCCTGGTTCCTCGAGCTTCCATTAATTCCCGCCACTTTTTCATTTTGCTCTGGGCCCGCTCCAAAAATTTCCGGTGTTTATTGTGATGTAACATCGGGAGTAATTGTTGAAGTGTTTTTCGACAGTCGCCGACCAGGCCGACTTCCACAGGGTATCGCAATCCGATTCGCGCCGGATCCAGGTCGATTTGGACGGCACGGGCCTGGCCCGGTTTTGGGTAAAACTCCAAATAGGGAAATGACGTGCCGATGAGGAAGAGCGTATCGCAATCCTCCAGGGCCTCCTGAGATGGTGCTGTGCCCAGCAAACCAATCCCGCCGGTCGTATAGGGACTGTCATCAGGCACTGAGGCTTTCCCTAACAACGGTTTAATAATCGGGGCTCCAAGAATTTCCGCTAATTGTTCCAATTCATCTGTGGCCTCAAGTGCCCCGGCTCCGGCCATAATGGCAATCCGTTTTCCGACATTCAACACTTCTGCGGCTTCATACAGGTCCGATTCATTGGGTAGCCGGGCGCTACGGGAAAAAACTTCCATCGAATGGTGCGGAATGTTTCGTTGGGAATACCCTTTGTCGGCCTTGGTTTCCTGAAGGTCCACCGGGAAATTTATATGAGCAACGCCACGATATCCCAAGGCCGTCCGACATGCGAGATCCACCACATTTTCAAGATGTGTCGCGCTCATCACACGGGTGTTATAGACCGTGACATCTTCAAAGACGCTGGTGAGATTGACATCCTGCTGAGCGTGGGTATCGAGCAGATCGTGGAAATGATGGCCGGTGATGGCCAGGACCGGTTGTTTTTCTATTTTGGCATCATACAAACCGTTCAGAAGATGAAGCCCTCCAGGCCCTGAGGTGGCCAGGCACACGCCAAGCTTTCCCGTGTATTTAGCATACCCGCACGCCATCCAGGCCGCTGCTTCTTCGTGACGCACTTGTATGAACCTCATAACATCTTGACGTTGACGCAGGGCTTCCATAATTCCATTAATGCCATCTCCGGGCATGCCGAATATGATTTCGACACCCCAATTTTGAAGCTTCTCAACCAACACATCGGCGGCGGTTTTGGTCATGTCCTGAGTTCCTCTCTTGTTTTTCAAGGTTGAACCAGACGAGATAGGGAATGGAGGTTTGTAGTCGTTAGGAATTGTCCGTATAGGCGATGGTGGAGAGGAGGGCATTTTCAGCCTGGCGGGAGTCCAACCTGGTATGTTGCACGACAATAGGCACATCGGACTCAATCAGACTTGCGAAATCCGTATCCCTGGGGATGGGTTCTGGATCTTCTAAATCGTTAAACCGGACATGTCTCGTTCGTTGAGCCGGGACAGTAATGTTATAGGGCCCTATAGGTTCCCGATTTGAATAGAAAATAGTGATTTTTACATGCGCAGAATTGTTGGATATGTTCAGCAAGCAGGCTGTTTCGTGACTCGTCATTTGGGGCGTCGGACCTGTACTTTTCGATGGAATATACCCTTCCGGGATTGCCCATCGCTTGGCACCCATCGATTGACTCATGACCTCATCTCTTCTTCTGCTGGCGTTCGTGGAGGGTTTCCTACTTGTCCTTGCCGGTGCCCACGTTCCCATTCCCTATCCAATGCAGCCTCAAGAAGATAGGAAGGTAAAGACGGATCGATATTTCCGGAGGAATGTGACCCTTGAGTGTCAATGTTGTTCAATTGTACATTCATAAATAAATTCCTTTCACTTGTAAAAAATGAATGAAAATAATTTCATGTCCATCATGATCCTGAGGGACTCTGAGCGTGGATAAGCCGGGGCTTTCTAACCGGCGGACGGCGAAGGTTTTGCCGAAGCGTTGGACGGCGTTTCCGCTCTACTCCTTTGAGCCGGACCGGTTGGCCTTTGTGGGCTGAATGGTACAGAGCTTCAATAATGCGGACATCGTGAAGGCCCTCATCGCCTGCCGGTTCAGGAACCGTATCGTTCAAAATGCTATCCGAAAATTTTAAAAGTTGTGGAGCAAATTGATCCCGTTTGGAAAAGGTCTTCTTTTTCTCTTTCCCGTTCACCGTAAGGTAATGAGTAATGGGTTCGACATATTCGTAGGCCGATGTCACCCGCAGTTGCCCTTTTGTACCCACAATCCGAAACTCGGAAACGTCGGCCGCTCCGAAACTACAAATAAAGGCGGCCAACCGATCATCAGGGAATCGGAGCATGACGGCGCTCATTTCTTCGACATCTTCGAATCGGTCGATCCCCTTTCCTGCCATACTGGCAAACACCTCAAGGGGTTCAGCATGAAAAATATTCCTGGCAGCATTCAGACAATAAATGCCGATATCCCAAAGCGTTCCCCCACCGGTTGCTTCACGTAACCGGATATTATTTTTATCTTTGACCGGGAGACTAAAGGCGGAATGAAAATACCGGGGGTTGCCGATTTTCCCTGATTGAACCATTTGTATTGCCCGAAGATTGGCCTCTTCAAAATGAAGCCGATAGGCTACCATCAATTTGACACCATGATGGTCCGCTGTGCGAATCATGGTTTCACATTCCTTGACTGATAGGGCCATGGGTTTTTCACACAACACATGAACGCCCGTTTTCGCAGCTCTTACGGTATATTCGCAATGCAAATGATTGGGAAGCGCGATATACACGGCATCAATCTCTTCTTTCCCCAGGCATTCTTCATATTGTTCATAGGAATAAAGACTGTTGATGCCGTATTTTGCTCCCAATTGTTTCAATTTTTTGGGATCATCGGAAATTAATGCTGCTAATAACGAGTTTTTTTTTGAATGTCCGAATGCCGGAAGTACAGCGACTTGAGCGATATAACCCAGCCCCACCACCGCGTAACGAATTTTCCTCGTGCCAGATGTCCTTTTGGGCGAACGTGCCATCCTGAGATCTCCTTGTAATCGTGTCAAAAGAGTAAGACAGAACAATTACTTACAGTTTGTATCAGCGTTTTTATCGAAAATGAACTGGAAAGAACCCTAGTTCCGAGAAATATCAGCCAGGATGTAAAACGCAGAGCTTGAAGAGATTCCAAATAGAGGAGGAGAATAGAGAAGGGGAGAACGAAGTCAAACGGGAAAAAGCGCAAATGGCTTTTTCCCGTTAACAAAAAATAGAGAAATTTTATTTATTTCCGGACGATGTCTTACTATGGATTCCACTCCCTATGTCCCACTTGGGTGTGCCGTCATCCTTCCGGACCGCCAGAAATTTTCCATTTCCTTTCAGGGTAAGTTTAGAGGCGATGATCAGACTTTCCCCCTCGCGCATGATTCGTGATCCGGTCACTTCCACCTTATCGCCTTCCTTGATCTCGATTCCCTGCTCCTTGAGATAGTTATCAGGGGCGATGCGAACCCGTTCTGTCCCGGAGGGCGTTTTGACATCCAACACAATCAAACTATCGGTGGTGGTCACTCCGGACTCGAACATATCATGATCCACATTCCCGACGGTTCCTTCTAACGTTTCGACGGTTGCGGGATTGAAATCATTGATCCGGGCTGCAGAAGTTTGTTGATTGTGCGTGAATGCGTGCTCTTTTAGCGTTCTTTTTTCGCCGATAGGGGCTTCGGCTACCTGAACTAACATCTTATCATCCTGTTTGGTAAGTTTGACCTCTGCCCACGGGATCGAATAATTTTCGGAGCCGATTCCCAGGGTGTTGCCGAATGTGCCTCCATAGGAGAGAACAATGTACGATATATTCCCCGTGCTTTGATCGATCAGTAAATCTTTGACCGTCCCGAGTTCTTTCCCCGCCTTGTCAATAACCGTATTGCCGATGAGGGTGTTAGCATTGAGAAGGAGTTCTTTTGATGGATGGTCTGATCCACCAGATTCGCTAAGAGCTAGGGACATCCCTCCTCCTATAAGAGCAAAGGCTAATGCCATTCCGAGCGTGCCACTGGTTCTACGTCTTGTGGTCATGATGGTGATATTCCTTTTGTAAGAGTGGTAAGAGTGGTTAAATGCGGTTGATTGTAATTTGTCATCTTCTTGATGTATGAGAAAATTGAATGGTCATGAGCCAAAAAACATGCAATATTTTTTCCTCCTGATATTTGAAAAAGGGGGAATCATCAAGATAAATGGAAGGTAACTCTTCTTCTCCCGGCTATGGGTATCTGTACCTCTCACCTGGAAAAGGAATAGATTTCCGATGTGATTTCAATTGTTTTGGAAAGGGTTCCGTGATTGGAAAGGATATATATGAAATTTGTCCGGGATTCTGATCCTTCAATAATTCGTTAACCGTTGCCGACTTCCTCCCCGGACCTGTTGCGTCTAAATCATTCAGTTCATTAAGCACCAACATCATCCCTCCTCCTATCAGGCCAAAGGCTAATACCAGTCCGAGAATTCCCTTGTTGAAGATGAGTGGGTTCATGGCGTGTTTTCCTTATGAATAAATTTTCATTAGTTCCATTGAGTTTCCTGATTTTCTATTGTAAAGAAAATGGTGGAAAATTGGCCTGGAGAAAACCCTTGCTTCCTTGTTTTTTCCCCTTACCAAAATTGCCCAACAATATTTTGAAATTCGGTATTCAAGGGTTCTTGCCAGATGCTTTCGTTCTCGTTCCAGAGGATAATTCTCAAGAGAAGTCCAAGAATAAATTAAAAGAGAAAAAAGAGGTGAGAAAATGAAGCGAACAAGGATTGGGATAGGAGTCGTGGTGCTGGGTTTCAGTCTGGTACTCATATTGAATGCTGCAGGATTCCCCCTTGGCCTACCAGAATCACGCGCCCAACAACTTCTGATTTCAGCGGAGGAAGGTCAAAAACATCAACCAAATCGACTTGAAGACAGGAAGGATCCACAAAATACTCAGCCAAGCATTCCACCAAACAATGATGCTGAGATGGTCATAAAACCTGATGTTCCTGCCGATCCGGAAGCCGTGGTCACTCCACCGGTGGTGGATCCTGGGATGGCTGTGGATCCTACCACGCGTAAGCCCATGACCGAGGATAAACTGGAACGGCTCACCCCAGAGGAACTAGACGAAAACGCCCCAGAGGAGAAATAACGGGGGGGTTTTCAAAATTAATGAGAGTGCTGAGGAGTTTTTTGTTAATACCAATTTTATTTTTCCTGGTGGCCCACCTGACGGAATAAAGTCTCAGTTTGCCGTCCGGTAGGTTCTGAGGATTGAGACTCGCGGATAACGGCGGAGAGCGATGCGGTAGCGGAAAAAATGCTGAGGCTTACCCAGGGATTGATGTTACGGATGTGCAACGCAATTAGGGTCTTTGTTTTTCCTTACCCTGGAGAAAAACCTGGAGGTTTGCCGGGTATTTGGATGAGAGGCCCACACCGTCGAATTTTTAAACCGCATGTCTGCCATTTAATAAAAAAATCCAGCAGAAGCCTTGGCACGATTTCCGGGTGATGCTAATCATGAGGAAGTGCCTTACCTCATCACACGAATTAGTCCTATCCGGAATATCCTTCACAAGCCTTTCTCCATATTGGATCGGTTGAAAACGATCCTTCTGACCCCATAAGACAAGTGTTGGAATTCTGATACTCGAAAGGAGTTGGGTGATCTCCGTCGTGAGGTTGGTATTCAGTGCGGCCGCATTTCGTATGAGTGACAATTTTCCCGTCTCGGTGGTGTAGGCTGCCAGCAATCCACTCAACATTTCCAGGTTGATGAGGCAAATCCGCTTGTTAAGGCCTGTCGAAGCAATCGAAACCCAAGCGATGCCGTTAATTTCCGATGAGCTTCAGGATGTCCAAACCGGAGCATCAATTCAATTTGCCAGGAGTCATAACAGACCGTATTCATGACGATAAGCGTTTCGACGCGGTCGGGGAACAGGGTAGCCAACCTCAACGCCACCCCGCCTCCGATATCATGTCCGATGATCGGGGCACGAGGAATCTCCAATTGTTGTGTCATCCAGGAGGCGATCATGTGTGCCTGGCAGGCAATAGATCGATCAAAACAATCGGCTTGATCACTAAAAACGAATCCGAGTCAATCGGGGATCAGGACGCGACAGGTTTGCGCCAACTCGGAATAGATACCGTGCCACAAATAACCCCCACAGGTATTCTATGTATGAGGATAACAGGGGGACCATTTCCCGCATCTACATAGCTGGGAAATCGGGCGTTGATCCGGCTGACGAGTTGAAGTCGTTGGAATTCACGTCAGGTCATATTGGTGACTTCATTATGGGTGAGAGTAATACAACGGGAAAGGGCGAGGCATACAAAAAGACGTTGTTTTTCGTACGGTTGTGAATTTCCTCGAAGCCAATGCCGCCTCCTTTTCCCTCATGGGTCTGGCCTTTGGTGCCTTTCTCCATCGTCGCTGGTATTTGTTCCCTGCCGCGGTGGCGGATTTTCATCTTCAGCATGCTATTCAAGGTTGGTGCCCCCCGGTTCCCGTGTTCCGGCGAATGGGAATACGGACTACCAATGAAATTCAACAGGAACGTCATGCCTTAAAAGCTCTAGGAGATTATCGGGACATGCAGGAAATAGTGGACCACGACAATGGCGGGGATTCTTCGCAAGTCACACAAGCCTTTGAGGCAGCCGGCCATACCACACGGTAGAGAAGCAAAACGCCGTTCATGATTATTAAACATTTTCTTTGGAAAGTTTCGTCCTGGATAAACCGGGCGATCTCTGGGAAGTGTCCCGGCAACTCCTTTGAATTGGATATGTGATGCCCAAAGGTTGGTTGGCTGGAGGAATTTTGCCCGGCGTTCAGCAGTCAAACTTCTTCAAAATCTAACACAGTGGTCCATGGGGGATCTTCAGAAGTACCGAGAGCAGGTCTCCAATCTCGAAGCATTCGATGTACGGCAGGGGGCAATGGGCGGCCTGGCACAGAATGCACTCTTCGAATCAGGAAGGCCACTTTCAACACATCTACCAAGAGATCAGGGAAATCTCGCAATTCGTCCTCCTGGGGAAGTGGATACCGTTCCTCAGTGACTGCAAGCTTTCTTCAACAGTATGGATACCGGAACGTTGTAAAGGTGTTGGAAGAATGAGTGACTGGAAGGAGGCCACAATCCCGATTGTTCAACCTTTATCTTTCATTTAGAAAAGGTGAAGGCCATTGCTATTGGTGCTTTAGGAAAGGCTCGGTACGGGGATGAAAAAGTAAAAATCTGCCAATAAAAGAAGCCCCACTTTAAAAGATGACCTGAAATCTTTCTTTTTATATGGAGGTAAAGAATGTGAAAATAAGGACGCTTAAAATTATGGTTTGTTCAGACGAGAAAGGAAAAAAGTAATTGAACATCCTCCCCGATTGTAACGTCTGGTTCAGATAGCACCGGAGCGAGTCGTTCGGGCTTCTTCCCGACCGACCCGCTCTTGAGCATTAGCGACTCATTTTATTTTGTGGAGGTGCGAGAAGTTGGTATCCCCAACCAATCACGCCCCCACGATTTCTGATGAGTTACATTCCTTCCTTCCGTTGCTCCATTTTTTCTGCCTTTTTATCTTCCCCCGTGTATCCGGATGAGGTTCCGCTGGGTGGGGAAGTGCTTGGACTACCAAATGTAGATCCCTCTTCGCCTACTCCACCCGGTCGAGCGGCCTTTTGTTCCTCCGATTCCGTGGGTTCCGTATTTTGGTCTGACGGACTTTTGGATTCTATTGAGGATCCCATGTTTTGGTTATCCTGCATAGCCGGATCTTTGGATTGATTCGCTTGGCTTTTCGCCTCTGATTGTCCTGCAAATACAGAACCACTCGAAAAAACAAGGAACATTGAAAATCCCACAACTGTCAAAATTTTTGTCATTTTGATTCTCCTTTGGAATGGATGTGATTGTTTACTGGAACGGCCGGCAAGAATAAATGATGTAACTAATTTGCTCCGCGTGAACACAAGGTGCACCTCCCCCCTTAAGTTGAAATGGTCTTTGTGAGCCTGTCCTCAGGATAAAAGATTTATCCGGCAGAACAACTGGAGAAAACCCTGGCTTTAACGATATCTTTTTCAAGGGTTAATTCCAGTTCGGTCATATATCGACGCCATGCTATATAAAAGAGAACGGTTTCTTTTTTTTACATTTCATCAGGAGGTTTTATGACTACCAAAATTCGTCAGGTTCTTTCATCGAGTTCCATTGTCGGTACCACAGTGCAGAATATGAACAGGGAGGACCTTGGAGACATTAAAGATTTAATGATCGATCTATCAGGGGGACGCATTGCCTATGCGGTATTATCGTTTGGCGGGTTTCTAGGAATGGGAGATAAACTTTTTGCAATTCCCTGGGAGGCATTTCAGGTCGTACAAGAAGAGGAAATTTTATTATTAAATGTGGCAAAAGAAAAATTAGAACAGGCTCCCGGTTTTGACAAGGATGATTGGCCTGATATGGCTGATGTGACCTGGGGGCAAAGCATTCATGCCTATTATGGTTATGATCCCTACTGGGATTAAAACGATAGAGTGAAATCTCTGCAAAGGGAAGGCCGCTCAGAAAGAACCCGCCATCCCGGCGGGTTCTTTCTGCGGAACTCCACTCCTCTTCACGATGGGTCGGCGTCTCGTTCCTTCTGAAAATTCACTGACTAATCCCATTTCTGGTCGAATTCACAAATTCTTCCGTTGAGTGATCTAAAGCCCGGCCTGCCCGGCCTTTTCCTTTATGGATAAACAACAGGTTGTGTTCCTGTGGTAAATGGCTGGGTGGGGGGATAGACAACTCATATTGAACAGGGCGTTGATGATCGGAAATTTGCAATTGCGGATTATAGACACTGTTAAATTTCCATAACATTTTGACAAAATTGGTCTGCCCACGGAGTAAGTGGCCGGCTATAATTTGCATAGTTCCTTTCAGGGCACTCCAGCCGAGATGTTTATGGTTGAGGATTCGTTGTGTTTTGACCAGCTCCTCATAAAATTCCGGCAACGGTAATTTGGTGGGGAGCACCGAATGTTGGATGTCGTATAGCCGGTAATCCCTCGTCTGAACTCTTCCGGACTCCTGACGCCAAGTTTCAGTGCCGGGGTAGGGCGTATTGACACTAATATTGACAATCTCCGGAACCTCTAAACACCATTGACGCACGGTTTCAAACCGATCCTTATCCCAGGTCGGATCAGCAATGAGGTTGATGGCCACCCTGATGCCCAGCGACCGGGCAAATTCCAGTGCTTCAAAATTTTTGCTGAGTGAGATTCGCTTTCGATGTTGGATCAATCCTTCCTGGTCGATGGCCTCCAGTCCAATAAACATATATTCCATCCCGAGCTTTTTCCACAAGCGAAAGACTTCCTTATTTCTCAACAGGACATCGCCACGGGTTTCAAGATAATAGGATTTTTTGATGCCCCGGCGAGCAATTGCCTCACCAATGGCCATGCCATGCTCTGCCTGGATAAAGGCGACATCATCCACCAAAAAAACTCCCGGTTCACGAATGCTCGCCAGGTCTTCCACCACCACCTCAGGACTGACCGGACGATAACTTCGTCCATAAAAGGTCCAGGCACTGCAAAATGAACAATCCCAGGGGCACCCGCGAGTTAATTCGATGGATGCGCATGGGTCCAGTACGCCAAGAAAATACTTGCGCCGGTGGCGAAGTAAATCCCGGGCGGGCCTAACGGAATCCAAAGACTTCACGAATTCCGGCGGAGGGCCTTCATCTTCCCCGGTTACCACACCGGGAACCCGGTGCACATTCGAGCGGTCATGTTCGATTGCGGTGAGAAGTGGGCAGATTGCCGTTTCGCCTTCCCCTTTTACGATGGCATCAATGGCTCCCTGTGCATGCTCCAGGACCTCTCTGGCAACAAAGGAAAGGCTGTGTCCCCCGGCCACGATAAAAATTTTCCCAAACGAGGCCTTCGTCATCTTTGCGAGATCGATAATCTCGGGAACATTCGGTAAATAATTGCAGGATAGGCCGACAACATCCGGCCTCCAATCCTTCAACATTCTGAAATAATCCTTGTGCGTCTCCACCTGCAAATCGATGAGCTGTACCTCATGACCGGCCTGCCTGGCTGCCCCCGCGACCAGTTCCAATCCCAAGGGCTCCAAACGCAGAAAAATTTTGGTATACATCAGGGGACCGGGATGAACGGCAAGAAATTTCAAGGCGAATCTCCTTCCAAACAAATAAATGACAATAAATGACCGATCTTTCTATCGTTCTGCATGGATTACCTGAGATCGCCAGGGTTTTATAGAGTTGGTCCAAGTGATTCAACTATGTATATTTTATCAAGAACCACATCAACACAGGAGGCTTTGGACACCTATGGTCGATACGAGTATTATAAAAGTACAAGCGAATCATTCTCCCAAGGGCTCGATGGGACAGAAATATTTAGCCTCCGGCGTCAGATTGGCGATGCGATTATGGGAACAATTGCCAGACGGGCACACACAGGAATCTTCATCCAGGGATTATGAAACAATCGGATATGTGATCCACGGTCGTGCCGAACTTCAGCTTGAAGGACAAACAATTTTGCTGCATGCGGGAGATTGTTGGGTGGTTCCCAAAGGCGCGAGTCACAGCTATTCCATTCTTGAAACATTTACCGCCGTTGAAGCGACTCACCCTCCTGCCGACATTCATGGTCGTGATGAAGGCTAGTTTTCCATCAGGGCTTCACACCTTCGGTGGCGATTTTGAGCACGAAATTGTCTTAACCTCCGACATGGGGAAGGGTATTGTTTGGAGCACGCTGAACCTTTTGATAAATTTCCAACGCCTCGGGCATTTCCTCTTGAAGACGTTTAATCCTTGTCTCATGACTAGGATGGGTGGATAAAAATTCAGAAGGTGCTCCTCCACTCCCTTCCTGCATCCGTTGCCAGACCCGAACCGCTTCCTGAGGATCAAAGCCAGCCTGGGCTGCCAGAATGAGGCCTATGGAATCGGCTTCGGATTCATGCGTACGACTGTAGGGGAGGAGGACGCCCACCTTTGCTCCCAACCCTAAGGCAGCCATCGCCGCCTGTCCCAATACCGGGTTCGTGCCACTTGCACCAAGCCCTACCGCGGCAGCGGATAATCCAGCTTGAGCAAGTACCTCCTGACTCATACGCTCCGAACCATGGCGGGCGAGGGCATGGACCACCTCGTGTCCGAGGATGGCCGCCAGTCCTGCATCGTTTTTTGCCACTGGAAAGATTCCCGTATACACAGCAATCTTCCCGCCTGGGAGGGCAAAAGCGTTTTTGGTCTGGTCATCTTTGATCACCGTCACTTCCCACTTGAATGCCTTGGCGTCTTCCGCAAATTTTGATTCTTTTGCCGCTTGGATGATCCTTTCCGCCACACGTTTCACGGCTGCTTGTTCTTCAAGAGATTGAGATTGCTGGATCTTAGGATCTGAAAGAATTTGTTGATAGGCCTGTTCTCCCATTTGTGAAGCCTGAGATTGGGGGATCACGACAAGTTGGGATCGATCGGTATACGGAACGGTCTCACAACCCATCGCCATGCCAATCAACACAAACAACAAACAGTAAAGTTTAACATAATGTAGAAGAGGAATCCCGAGGTGTTTGTACATTGGTGTTCTCATTTGATTGGCTAAGGAATCAAATCCAGTATGATGAAGTGATAGAAAATCATGAGGGAACAGGATAATGAAAGGCAAAAGACAAGTAAATCAATGAAGGGAGAAAAATGTCTATTTCACCGAGATTTATTTTCCCGACTGCATGGGTAGAATCGAGAGAACGAACGGTGGGGATTGAGCGAGGAAAGAAGGGGATGAAAATGAAGAGGATAGGTACTTCATTCCATTTAAAGAATGACGAAAGCTGCCTCGATTAGTAATGTCATAACCCTGATAAAGATTAAGCCGGACTAGGTGTTCCGCTTCAGTGCCCAAATCAGATCGAGGGCTGTTTTCAGATTTTCCAGGGAATATGGTTTTACCAGAGTGGTGGTCGCTCCGAGAGAGAAAGCCTGCTCAATAACCTTACGATCGGAATGCGTCGTCATGAAAATGATGGGAATGGTGGAAATACCATAGGTTTCTCGTATGGTGTGGATGAATTGAAAGCCATTCATCTCCGGCATCCGATAATCACACATAACCAGATCGAACCGTGAGAAGCTCAACGCGATAAGACCTTCATGACCACCACCTGCCTCTTGGCACACATATCGCAACGAGTTTAATCTGGTTTTTAAAATTTCTCGATGATCCGGGTTGTCTTCCACGATTAAAATTCTGCCTTCAGGTGGATTCCTGGAGAGTCCCGGAAATGGGCTGATGGGTGCAGATGAATAGGTTGGGAATAGCGACGATATCGTAAAATTCTTTATTGAGCTCATTTTCATTTCTTTCTCCGTAAGTGAAGGGTTTCGTGCCTTTTCAGTTTTACGTTTTACTTGAATGGCATTATTTCTGCCGCCTACGAGGGGGATTTCTATCCTCTTTTACGATTATCACTTTTTCCTCTAGAAGTGCCAGGGACAAAAATGGTTGAAATAATGGGTACTCGTCATTTTTTTGCATGACGGCTGAATAGGACCTGTACTTCGGAGTAGGGGTGGTGAACCCATATTGATGAGGGGTTTTATCGATCCGTGGTCGGCTTCAGAAGCCACGTTATGACAGGTAAAACAGTCGAAGAATCACAGTCCGCCATGTCATCCGGGTCATGGTGGGATAACTATATACATTTGGTTTTTTTGGATTGTCGATTTATCCATTGGCTGAATGTCATCAACGTGATATTTGAGAAGTACATTCCCCGATTGGGAACCTCATGAAGTTATTTAATCCAAAATTGAAAACTCAAAGGTTTTTTAATCGATCGGCATATTCACTTTTTGGGGGGGCGTTATGAAAAGAATTTGAGCGGAAAAAATCGGCTATAAGCTGGTTAAGAAAGTCGTCAGGACTGAGATGGATTGTAATTCACCTAAGCAAGATGAGGGAATGACATGTTACGAGATCTCAATAAAATCAATAACTGCGTGGTACAAGGGACAGACGGGATTATAGGCACCGTAGCGGATGTCTATGTTAATGACCAGACCTGGAAAATCCATTATCTGGCTGCTGACACCGGGAATTGGTTACAGGGCCGACATGTGCTGGTTTCTACACAGAGTTGTGTGCATCCCCATGACGATATTGGGTCATTCCGGGCTTTAGTCAATAAGGCCCAAGTTGAGGGGGCTCCTAAGTTTGAAATAGAAGAACCAATCTCATGGGAGAAGGAAAGGGAAATCTGCAACTACTATCGATGGAGTACCTATTACCCAATAGACGAAAGGGAACTCTCGGTATTTCCTGGAATATTAACCAGCGCAAACGGTCTCAAGGATTTTTCCCTCCAGGCGACAGATGGGGAGATCGGAAAAATTATCAATTTCCTCATTGATGATGCCAATTGGACCGTGCGGTATTTGGTCGTGGATACTTCCAAATGGTTGGCCGGCAGAAAGGTGTTAATTAGTCCAATGTGGAATAAGTCCATAAATTGGGAAGAGAGAATGATGGTCGTTGACCTCAATCAGGACCAAATTGAGCAGTCTCCGGAGTATGATCCTGCGGCTCCGATAGAACGAGTCTATGAAATTAATCTTTATACACATTACGGGAAACCACAGTATTGGTAGAACAATGGAGAAGACGTCATATGCCAGGACGAGAGAAGGGTGCGTGAGAAGATCATCTGACTAAAAACGTTCAGTGAGAATAATCCCCATGTGGCGATACAGGCGGACCCTCAGCTCAAATTCCTCTCCTGGTCACCCCCATTCAATGTCCTTTCGCGTATTTCGGATAGACCTGTTGGAACCCAAGGCTTACCTATAGCATTGAGGTAGACAAAAGCCCTTATGTATGAACATCTGGTTATTTTTGGAGCGACTGGGAACGTCACCAAGCGGTTTATTTTTCCTGCATTGGCTCAAGTGTTCGCCAACCGGGGTCATCCCACGGAGTATAGAATCACGGGAGTTGGTCGGCGAGATTGGTCGACTCCTCAGTTTCAGGAGTATGTGTCGGAATTGCTCGATAAAGATGAACCTCCATCACACCCAAGATCCGGGGAAGGATTCTTGCAATCTTTGGGATATGCTTGTGTAGAAAATTTTTCCGACACTCGACAGATTCAGTCCATCTTCAGGAAGCAAGCAGGGTCAACGCTTCTATATTTAGGGTTACCTTCACAGATGTTTCCGTCGGTGTTGGAAACACTACAACAGGTCACGTTACCGCAAGGATTCCGTGTCATCATCGAAAAACCGTTCGGGTTGAGTCATACCCAAGCCACGAAACTGAACGGACTTCTACATCAGAAATTTCCTGAAGAAACCGTATTTCGAATCGACCATTTTTTAGGAATGCCAATGGTGGGGATTATTCTTGGTCTCCGGTTTGCCAATCCTGTATTCACCCCTCTCTGGAACCGTCACCACATCAAAAAGATCGAGGTGATCTGGGATGAGACGTTGGCGCTGGAAGGGCGTGCAGACTATTATGATTGCGCCGGAGCGCTGAGAGATATGATTCAAAATCACCTCCTTCAGTTGATGGCTGTCCTGGCTCTGGAACCATTGGAGTCCATGTGGTCTCCTGAATTTCGGGACAAAAGAGTGGAGTTATTCAAAGCTATTAGAAAACCGTCAAAAACTGAAATTCGATCCCAGACCGTACGAGCTCGTTACGGGCCGGGGGAGAGAGGTGGTGTGCGGATTCCTGGCTATGTAGAAAACAGGGGAGTGGTATCAGAGCGAAACACTGAAACCTTTGCTCAGGTGACCTTATGGGTCGACAATGAACGCTGGCAAGGTGTGCCTTTTGTGTTACGTTCTGGAAAAGCATTAGGTCGGGACCGAAAGGAAATCCTGGTGCATTTTAAAGGAGGACAAAGAAATATAGAATCCCTTCCTTCAGAAGAAGGCGGTAATATCTTGCGATTGAATCTCGCGAGTGAAGAAGTGAAACTCGGGATATTTAATATCCATGAACCCGGAGGAATTACACCTGAACCAACGAGGGTGGACGACCCCATTTCGCCTGAACACCTTTCCCCTTATGAACGCTTGTTTCTTGAAGCCCTGTCCGGCCATTTACGACTTTTTGTGCGAAACGACGAGGTTGAAGAGATGTGGAAAGTCATTCAACCTGTTGCCGATGCCTGGGCAGGGAATGCGGTATCCTTGCAGACGTACCGGGCCGGGTCCGATGGTCCTCATTTGGGCGACTCGCTGATTGAGGCCAAAAAAATGTTAAACGAAGGAGAATTCTCTCGGTAGGAAGACAGTCCTACTTCAGTGTCGGATTTTGAGAGAAGCTGGAGCGCGTAACCTTCCTTGCGCTAGGGCTTCATGGTGGGGTCTGGTTTTGATGGGGACGTTACTCTTCTTTTAAACAACGGCATGAACCGAAACGTCAAAAAATTCAATGCGCTTAATACCATGGCAATTTCGTAACGGTCCCAGGCTACCGCCATTCCGATGGCTCCGGTATTCCAAATGCTCGCCGCGGTTGCCGTTCCGGCCACATTGCCTCTCTCTTTGAGAATGGCGCCCCCGCCAATAAAGCCGATTCCGGTTAAGATGCCGTATATGACCCGCCCTTCGGCATCGGTTGAATTCAGCACATTGATTCCCGTCAACATATAGGCGCATGACCCGAGTGCCACCAGAGGGAACGTGCGGAGCCCTGCACCGGGCGTTTCGTGTTCGCGATCCCAACCGAGAGGAACCGCCAATAAAAAGGCAATGATCAGATGATAGAAATGCGACCAGATTTGATGGCAATCCAGGTCAGTTACCACATCCATCGTGAGTCTTCTACAGAACAGGCTGGATCGTTTAAAAAATTAAAGGAAAGAGTCACGTGTGATGAGAAGCCTTCTGATTCATCTGATGTCGGGTAATCAGGGTCTGCAACGGTTCCTTAAATGTCAACGTAAGGTAAGGGAAAAGGATTTTCAATATTGGCCAGATTTAATGCCCGTTTTACGGATGCCACGACTTGGTCTTATGATTTCCGAATGTCACACTGAACGGAACCCGTCCACCAGGTGATTTCAAAATGGTGGGAGGGGGAGGCGACAGTGACAATCCTAAGTATCCCATACAAGAATTTCCTCACCATCATCCATCACCATTTCTAACAAAGTTTGGAATGATCCAATATGGATAAAACCTCACCGTGTCATTCAAAACTTGTCTATGTTACTGAAACACCCCAAGAGCCATCATATGGAAATTAGTAGAAAAGGTAGAATGGAAATTTGTCTATGATGATGACACGGCCTTCCTGGAGTAAGCGGAAGAGGCATGAAAGAGGGTGTGACGATTTTAATGTTGGCGGAGGGGGGACGGTATGAATGTAAGATGGGTTGAAACTCTCATCGAAGAAGATAACGATTCTTCCGAGGGAGCGAAAGAACCACCGGTCCAACCCCCACCTGAACCTGAGAGGAAAACTCCACCAATCGGTCCTCCCAATCGAGATCCGAAACCGGAACCAATTCACGATCCGCCTATGCCCCCTCCCCCAGGAACGGATCCCAAGGATGAACCCGTACCAATTGGGGATCCTCCTGATAGGTCGGATCAACCTATGGCGTTCATGACAGCCGGTTTTACCATTGGATGGCTAGCGGATTATTCCCGGTACAGAGCCAGGGTTTCTTTAATCAAAAAAGTCACGACAGGATCTGTGACCTTCTTGAATTATGTGAAAGGAGTTTTTCATGACTATTTTGAAATGGGCGGCCATTTTTTTTGTTATTGCGCTCATCGCCGGGGGATTTGGTTTCTCAGGAATTGCTGAGGGAGCTGCCGGCATCGCCCAGGTACTATTTTACATTTTTCTTGCAATTTGCATTGTCATGGTCCTCATTGGGATTTTTGTCGCAAAAAAAATAACCTGAACTCTTTGGCCTGGCATGTTCTGTGGGAAAAATGAAGGCAAGGTCATGAGGAATTGTGCTCTATAAAAAAAAGGATGTTATGACCAATCAAGAAAAAGCAAAATTGATTGCGCCGTGGATTAATCCTGCAGAACGGATCACGGTGGACTTTAAGTATGTGACGGGTTTGAATGCTGAAGTGTTCGGGAGTACGGATAATGTGGTGTATTTGTTATTTCAAGAAGCCTTCCCTCATATGAAAGAACAAGTCACCATTCCGTTGAGAGCGGTGCAGGTGGAAGAGGATCATGGGCATTATACACGGGATCCCGATGAACCTCTTCAAGGGCGATTGCGTTTGCGGGTGAATCAAAACGGACAGGAAGGAATGTAATTTCTTGCCAAATTCACGCTGCCTAAGCATGACGAGAAGAAATTGGACGATGTCGGGATAAGGACCAACAACTTGTCCATTAAGTATTCGTTGGGTCTCCGGTTATATTAAGAAAAGAAGGGGAGAGAAACCTGCCTTCAATTAAAATTGCAACCTTTAGCTAAGGAGGATAATGATGAATTTGGTATCAGAAGGACGAATGGGTGCGGAATAACGATAAGGCCATTGTGCCTTGGAAAGCCTTTAGAGGCTCGGGCAGGGTCATCCGTGATGACGAGGGCCCAACCTATCGGGGCTTCATAGGATGGAGCCGGGTCCTGTCTATTTGAAATACAAAATCGAAATCGTGAGGCTGACAATCGGTCAATGAACTGAGAAGTCTGATGAAGTTCGGAAAAATGCATAAAAGGGAAATTTCAGAACCTGAGGCTCCCCTCGTCTTCATGAAAATCTGCACTCATAAGAGTGGCGGCTTTTCAGTGATAAAAAATTAACCTCTTCAGAAAAAAGGAGCAGAAAAATGCCAATATTAATGTGGCTGTTAGGAGTTCCTCTAAGTCTCATACTTGTTTTATGGTTGTTCGGGGTCGTTTCTTTTTAAAAAACCGTTTCGTAGGAACGGATTTTTCTAAAAGGGATTGTGCAGCCTTTGTACAACCTTGGGTTGGAGGTGAACAGCCCTCAAATTTCACCTTAACCCAGGAAGCTTTTTGGGGACACTTATACGGGCCTGGGGCATTCCAGTTTGAGGAAATGTCCGGGCCCGTTTCCATTAAAGGTATCGGCGCGGGTTCAGATGTACTTTCCCCGTTTACCCTTTTACGCGCCTATGACTCATATCCAAAGGGCGTTGGTATCGGACAGGCTCAAAGAGAAATTGAAAACAAATGTCCATTGGTTAATTGCCATATTTCTTGTAAAGGGCATTCTGTTTAAGAAAAGACCTGAATTCCACTTATGTGGAAAAGGGATTGGGGGGGACGCCGATGCAAAAGAATTTACTCCATACCGGTTATGGTGAGGGACGTGGCCTGATCTTTTTGCCTTTTGTGTTCATTGCGTTGGCCTCAGGCCTGCTCTTTTCTTTTCAAGTTCCATATTTAGGAGCAAACTGGGGGAAAGAAACCTGCTCTATCAACCTGCAAAAAAAATGTCGGAATGGGAAATCTCTTTCTACCGGGTCCTCAGGGACGACCTTGATCTATTCATTTCAACCGTGGGGTGGAGTTCGATTTGATCATGCCGACAGGCCTTGGGCTAGCAGGCCGGATGCGTATATCCTGACCCTGGCCTGGTGGTCGGGAGAATATCCCTTATCAACGGACGCAACCAATCCCCTGGTAGCAAAATCAAAATTGCGCATGACGCGGGGAGACAGTCGCCCGACAGTTCAATTTCTACGATTACGAAATCCAAATTGGATGATGACATCCTGATAAATTGTGTAAATGCTCCAGACAATAGGACTGGTTGTCGACTGAACCTGAGAACGAGAATTGCAATTTTCTAAACAGATATGGCAGTTGTTTGCAGAGGGACTTATGTATCTTCTCTAAATGAGGATCCCGGCTTGTGAAGATGACTGCCTTGTTTAAGGGACTGTGATGAGTAAAATCCTTGTTATTGACCCCGATCCGGATTCACAAGAGTTCTTGAAACGTATCTGTGATTGGAGTGGAATAGAGATGATCCTTGCAGGAAATCTTTCGGATGGAATTGCTCTAAATTCACAACATTCCGTTGATTGCATCGTCATAGACTTATTTCTCGAACAGAAAAGCGGGTTTTCGTTTATTGCTGAAATCACCTCAAAGGAATGCCATCCTCTGATTATCGCGACGTTCTCGGCCGCTTGCGCACCAAAGTTCAATATTAGAAGATTTGCCCACTTGCTGGGAGCGTCTTACACCTTCGAAAAACCTCTTAACCCCAAATTATTCTTTCAGGCCTTTAATGATCTGGGATCGCCTTTTCCCACTGTGCGAAATAATAGTGGTTAAAAGAAGGACGACAGGTCAGGCAAAATCTCGTCTACCAATACTCCCTCGCTCCCCTCATTGCTGATCACGGTCTCATAATGAAATTTTATTCAATTCCTGTTAGAAGAATTTTATGCCATCTGAAGATCCCGAGAAAAACGGTGGCTCGTTTTATTCCTGGAAGAGGTTTTTGACCCGGAAGACCGCCAGAGAATCTCCTCCTCCTTTAACGAATGAGGGGACACATGAAAGCTCAAGGTGATATTCGGGTTGAGGAGAAAAGAGTCGCCTACCTGGGTTATGACATTCATGCAGGAAAGACAGAGCGGTAAATGCCACATCCGGTAATCAAACCCGTAACCCTCACGGAACATCTCATGCCATTTCGTGTCCCCCAGGCACGGGTAGTAGGGGGGATCGCTTTTTCGATAAAACGGCAATAGCGATTCTAGATTGTCCCGGACCTGTTGATAGAAGAATTCAGGGTTAGATACTTGATTTTTCACTAAAGATTGGACGTCTTGGGTGGTTAATCCAACTTCCTCTACAGCTTGGAACCATCCCTTTTGCCGCCATCGGGCAAAGTTTTTATAGATGCGTTGTGTTTGGCCTTCTTCTAATCCAAGAAGGAATCCGACCTCGACCGGCTTCATGCCGTAAAAGTGGTAGAACAGACAAATTAAGCCATCCCGACTGAGTACGGCTCGATTGAGCAGGCCATCCAGAAACCGGTACAACACCGGATTGGAGGTTGATGACGCCTTGGACTCCTGAGGTCTTCCAAAAAAATCCGATATGAATCCATCCAAAAGCAGCGAAGGCCGGCAGGGGAGTTGCGAGGGACAATATTCGATAAACCGTTCAACCAGATCAAAAGAAAGACGCAACAATAATTTTTCATGGGCCGAATTGTCGGCCCATTGCCCCATGTCTTGCAGGATACGCCGGATAAGGCCCGAAGAACGTTCCAGAAAATAGGAAAAGTTTGCCGGGATGAACTGTTTGAATTCTTCAGGACTATTAATCACTTCATTCGTTGATGGTGATAAAGTTTTCAACGTCGACCTCCTTAGCTTTGGGATAAAGAATGAATTATCAATTCCATCTCTTCAAATCCATACCGTCTCTGTATGGTTGTACAAATTACCGAGATGGCTTCCCATTCTGTACTGTTAAAATCCCTTGATTCCCCGGATAACGACCCTAGGAATGTCTTCGCCCCGGTTCAGGATCTCCAAGGAGAGAAAGTTGGAAAAACAGAGAGGTCAGCCTTCTAAAAGAGCGCAAGAAAATGTGATTAATCGACTGAGCAAGATGGGTCGATATGATACGGTTGAGCCTGTGAAATCAGGCACGGGCCGTTCTGGGCATTGGTTTTCTCTATTGTGAGCCTGAGGGACCCAGGTGAAAGGACTTTGCCCATGATGTCATCAAATCAAATGGCAGAACTCATTCGGAATAAAGATTGGACGGATACTCCCTTGTGGGATAAGGCCAACTGGCTCTCTCAGCTCAAAACCTCTGTGCAAATTATTCTCGATTCGAGATTTCCCATGTTTATCTGGTGGGGAGAGCATTTCATCAATATTTATAATGATGCCTATATCCCGGTGTTGGGAACCCGACATCCGAAGGCATTGGGTGCCTGTGCACCGCATATTTGGTCTGATATCTGGGATGTGATTGGTCCCCAGGCTCACATCGCTTTTCAAGAAGGTCATTCCACATGGAAGGAAGACCTTCCTCTTTTCATGCGTAGACATGGTTTTTTAGAGGAGACATTTTTTACATTTTCCTATAGCCCGATTAAGAATGAAGAAGGAGATATCCTAGGACTTTTTTGTGCCTGTACCGAATAAACAAGCCGGGTATTAAAAGGACGGAGGCTTAATACTCTCAGGCGAATGGCCGCAGTGACTGAAGAAGCCGATTCTGTGGGCGAGGTTTGCCGGCTATCGACTGAGGTTCTCACGGACAATACCTTTGATATCCCGTTCAGTCTCATATATTTGTGGGATAGGGAAGAAAGATCTCTGTGTCTGGCACCACAATCAGGTTTTCAGCCTGATCCACTCCTGACTCCACTTCCACTCGGGATGGATGGAGACACCTTCCATCCTGAGCCATGGTGGCCACTTTCACTTTCGCCCAAGTGGGAAGAGATCGTATTCCCTATTGACATGCCGCTGTATCTTCCGGAATGGCCTTGGCCGGAGCTGCCCAACCAGGGGATGGCGTTGCCTTTGGAGTCGTGGGAGACACAAAGACAATCCGGCTATCTGATCGTTGGGATCAGTCCGAGGCTGGCAATGAATGACAGGTACCTTGAGTTTCTGAATTTACTCGCCATGGTGATTTCGGGATCCATCAATCGTGCGCAGGTCCGGAACGAAGAGCGGAAACGGATTGAAGCGTTAGCAGAACTGAACCGGGCAAAACCCAAATTTTTCAGCAATGTGAGCCACGGGTTCCGAACACCTCTCACACTTATTCTCGGTTCTCTGGACGAGGCGATGCATACAACCACTTTCACCACGGCTCCGGCTGTGGAGGTGGCCCACCGGAATGCCATGCGGATGCTGAAGCTGGTGAACACCCTATAGGACTTTTCCAGCCTGGAAGCGGGTGGCTTCGGGAATCAATCGGGGTTCAAGTCCACGAACGTCTTCAGTTTTCCGGGTCATTCCGGTCGATGATCATGCAGTGGTACGACAGGGACTGCGAAGTCTGCTGGACGCCTTTTCCGACATTGAGGTTGTGGGGGAAGCAGGGGATGGGAAAGAGGCCATCCGTCTGACGGAATGTCTGCAACCTGATGTGGTGGTCATGGATGTGAATATGCCCAACATGAATGGTATTGAAGCTACCAGGCAGATTCGTCAGAACAATTCCGGTATTCAGGTGATCGGATTGTCGGTTTGTCAGGATAAGGAAACGGAGTAAGCCATGCGTGAAGCCGGTGGGGCGGCATATTTATCAAAAGAGTCTGCCGGCCAGGAACTCTATCGCATGATTGTTCAAATAGTCCGCCTGCACCAAAAATTCACCTGCGCCTCAACGCGGATTCTGAATTCAGGACATTTTTTGTTCACGCCCGCCAGATTTGTCAACTGACATCCTCTGAGTTTTTCCTCATGGTATCCAACATCTTTCCTCTATGTTCCATGGAAATGGGGAGTATGCCTTTGTTGTTTCACATTGCCATATTTGCGTTGTCTTTTGGCCTGATGGGCGGCTTGGGAATTGCCGCTGAGGATGTGGAAAACACCGCCGAGGTTACTGGAGAAGAGGGTGAAGAGGTGAATGATACCCGTATTGCCGTGGCCGTGAAAAATCGGTTTTCGCGGGTCGATCGAAAATCATTTTCCTCAATCGAAGTCACGGTAAAAAATGGTGTAGCCACGCTCACCGGGACAGCGGATAGTCTTTGGACGCAACAACGTGCAACGGAAATTCCACAGACTATTCGAGGGGTTCAGGGAGTGATCGACCGCCTTTCAGTAGGACCGGTCGGCACGATCGATGATTCGGTTCTCAAGAAACACCTTGCATACCTGTTCAATGAAAATCCTGTGGTCGAGCGCGATGACATTCAACTTGATGTGCAAAAAGGGGTCGTCACCTTGAAGGGGCGCGTGCACTCCAGACAAGAAAAACAAACGGCGCTCAATTTAGCAAAAATGGTCAAAGGCATCGGCGAGGTACGGGACCTACTGAGTGTGGAGGGAGTGCGAGACAGGCCGGATTCGGTCCTGAAGGAGGAAATCACGCATCGTCTAGCATTCGATGTCTGGGTCGTACATCCATCCCTCTTGGATGTTCAGGTGAAAGAAGGTCATGTCATCCTGACTGGCCAGGTGGGAAGCGCATACGAAAAAGGCCGGGTTGCCGAATTGGCGTGGATTGAGAGTGTCAATGACGTGGATGTGAGCGGCATCACCGTCAATTGGGTGTCGTCGGATCCGATGAGGCGTACTCAGCGTCCCATGTTTTCGGATCGGGAAGTTTCCAATGCTATTCAACGAGTCTTGGCGTATGACCGCCGCGTTGCTCCCTCCGGAATCCACGTATCGGTAAAAAATGGGACAGTGACCCTGGAGGGAAATGTGCCTTTTCTGTCCATCAGACGTGAGGCTGAACAAAATGCGAATAACACTGTAGGGGTCCAATCCGTGAACAACCTCATCACGGTCGAGTCCAAAGCGAATTCCAAGGATGCCGATATTCAGGCCCGGTTATTGGTGGCGTTTTCACGAGATCCTGTCTTAGAGCCCTTCACGCTTGGGGCATTGGTGAAAAAGGGAGCCGCACTGCTCACGGGGACCGTCGATTCGATTTATGAACGAAACCATGCCGAAAACGTGGCTTCCCGAATTCGAGGAATGAAGAGCCTGACCAATCACATCAGCTTTTCAACATCCGAAATCAAAAAATCGGATTGGGAAATTCAACTGGATTTTGAAAACCAGGTGTGGTGGAGCCCATTCTTATCGAGCCAGGATATTGTGGCGACGGTGGAAGACGGCAAGGCGACCTTGTCCGGATCGGTTCAGCATATTCACCAACGGCTCATTGCCGAACAGCAGGCGTTCGAAGCTGGAGCGTCGATTGTTATCAATCGTTTGCGAGTAGGCAACCCTCTAGGTTCCGCGGAAACTTCAGGCCCAAGAATTCATGCCGGACCCTGAATGCGTGGCTGGTCACGATCAGGACGAATTCAATTTCAATCAGCCTCACAGCGTTTGGAGTTTTGAATGACGAATGGAATGGACGAGATCCACTCCACGGCAAATTTAAGTATTTAACCTCAAGGGAAATAGATAGTGGTGCGAGAATCCGGAATGCGTACAATTGGGAAAATTTCTTCCTAATTTTTGAACTTTAATGTTTCACGCATGGGAGGTCATTGTCATGAAATGCACCATTAGCACCCCTGGCCAACTCGTGGTTCTCACCCTCACGGTAGATCTCAGTATCAATACCGCCAATTTAAACCGGACAGATTTATTATTGAACCATGTGGTCTCGTCACCGATTTCCTTAATCATTATAGATTTGGGGTCTTTGTCCTGTTTGAATTCTACTGGGATCTGGACCATCTTTCAGGTTGTGTTTAAAGCCAGAGAACAAGCAAAGGGTGTCTATCTTTACAACGTGGAATCCGCATTGCAACCATATTTGAAAGAAGCAGGAATACTTGAAATGGCCCCCACGATTAACACCAAAGAGGAGTTGGGGAATGTCTTACAAGGGACTTATCGAATTCCAGACTCACGTGTGAGCGTTGAACATTTGAAGAGTTCTTTAACGGAAGAGCACGTATCTTCTGGCGCAATATCATCGGTGTAAAAAGCTAATCCGGCTTCAGAATGTTATTTCTGAATGATCAATTGATCACCGTTTAGGATTAAAGGAATTTCGCGAAGATGCAGAATCGAAAACTGCATGGTGATAATTTTTCTCACGTTTATACAATTCGGAGGATGAGGGATGCACACAGAGTAAGGAACATATTCGGTGCTTACTCTTACCTTGATGCCATGAGTTAGGCTAATATTCAGCCTCACTGCAAGATTATGAAGGACTTTTTGTGCCTGCAAAAAAGAAACCGTCCAAGGTTCGAACTGAATCCTCGTCTACTCCCATACCCAAAAAAAAATCACCAATAGCTCAGCACCCACGGAAATCCTCAAACATCCAAAAGGGCGCTTCTTCAGCACCAACTCCTTCTCCCCATCCGCAGAGAGTCTCGCCTGACACACAAGCCAATGCGTTTCCCATTGTCGGGATAGGGGCCTCGGCCGGTGGGCTCGACGCCTTGTCTCGATTTTTTGCCTCCCTTCCGGCCGATACCGGCATGGGGTTCGTGGTGATTCAACACTTGTCCCCCGATCGTGAAAGTCTGGTGCCTGATTTACTGGCGCAGAAAACGTCGCTGCCTGTTCATGCGGCGGCGGATAAAACGTTGGTCGAACCCGATCATGTCTACATTATTCCGTCTAACGCGCAATTGACGATCGAAGGAGGGTTTTTGCGGGTAGGCCTGCCCAAGGAGGATCATGGCCACCGGTCCCCCATTGATACATTTTTCCATTCCCTTGCCCAGGATCAAGGTCCATTGGCCATCGGGATCATTCTCTCGGGTGCAGGATCGGACGGCACAGTCGGGCTTCGGTCCATCAAGGAGCAGGGCGGACTCACCATCGCTCAGGCGACCGAAACCGCTCAATTCGACAGCATGCCGAAAAGCGCCATTTTGACCGGCTTGATGGACCATATTTTGGCCGTGGAAGACATCTCCCAGGTGCTCATTCACTATGCGAAGTACTTGGACGAACTGCGGGACGGGGAGGGACTGGATAAACTTCGATTAGAAGCTTTGAATCATTTGGAGGAGATATGTTCGTATCTCCACCGTCGGACCGGACACAATTTCCGTCAATACAAACAAAATACCATGGGCCGGCGGATTCAACGACGCATGCAGATTCTTCGTATTGCCTCAACCGCGCAGTATGTCCAACGACTCCGGGGGGATCCGACCGAAGCCGATGAGCTGTTAAAGGAATTACTGATTGGAGTCACCCAGTTTTTTAGAAATCCGGAGGCCTTTTCGTACTTCTCTTCCACGATCGTTCCGGAAATCGTCAAATCTAAACAACCCGGGGATTCGATCCGGATCTGGGTTCCGGGTTGTTCGACGGGAGAAGAAGCCTATTCCTTGGCCATCATTTTTTATGAATATCTCCATAGGAAAAAGCTGGGTATTCCCCTTCAACTCTTCGGGACGGATATCGATGAGCGGGCCTTGAACCTTGCCCGCCGTGGACGATATCCGGAGAGAATTCGCGAAGATTTACCGACCGAACACCTTTCCTGGTTTTATGAAAAAGACAATTCTCTCTATCAGGTCGTCAAAGTCATACGCGATTTGTGTGTGTTTTCCTTCCACAATCTGATCAGCAATCCACCATTCTCTCGAATGGATGTCATTTCCTGCCGGAATCTGCTGATCTATCTGGAGGGCAATCTTCAAAGCCGGATCCTTTCACTGTTTCATTATTCTCTTAATCCGAATGGGTACCTGTTTCTCGGGGCCTCGGAACATGCGGAAGAACAATCGCGGCTCTTTCGGCCTGTCAATAAACACCATCGGGTGTTTCAACCAAAGCATGTCGTGCGTCGCACCTTTCCGACTTTTTCCATACGAGGGCCAGGAGGAACCGGACCGGTTTCGCAACCCGCATTTCTTCAACCGGAGCAGAATGAATTCACGCATAAGTTCGATCAATTGGTCAGACAGGAGTATGGCCCCTCAGCGGTGATGATTGATAGAGATTGTCAGGTCCAATACGTTTCCGGGCAGACACGCGCCTATCTGCAGCTCCCTCCCGGATCGCTAAATGTGAATGTCGTCAATATGGTCCCACGGGAATTGCGTATCCCCTTGCGATCCGGCATTTTCAAAGCCCTAAAAACCGGCAAGGAAGTGGTTCTCGTGAATATTCGGGTAGGCGTGAATCGCGAGTTTCACCATTTGGATGTGATCGTTCGTCCCCTCTTTCATGTTAAAGAACCTTCGGATCTGCTTATGGTGGTTTTCCGGGACCATAGTACCGTCCCGCCCCCTTCGGAGGTCCGAAAGAAAACCTCCAAAAACACCCCTCACCTCATTCGGGAATTGGAACTGGAAGTCCAGACGACCAGGGAACATTTGCAAATGGCCATGGAAGACCTGGAGACATCCAATCAGGAATTAACATCCTCAAACCAGGAATTGATGTCGGTGAACGAGGAATTGCAATCCGCCAATGAAGAACTGCAAACATCCACGGAAGAACTACAGTCGATTAATGAAGAATTAGAAACGGTCAACGCCCAATTGTCTGCCAAGGTGGAGGAATTGGATCATGCCAATAGCGATATGGAAAATCTTTTCCGAACCACGGATATCGCTACCTTGTTTCTCAATACAGACCTCTGTATTCAGAAATACACCCCGACGGCTCAAACTATTTTCCAGTTTTTAGACACCGACCTGGGCCGACCCATCAGCCAATTGGCTTCATTTTCCCAGGACGACATCTTATTGCGGGATATCCGGGACGTGCTTCGGACCTCAAGACCCCAGGAAAAAACCTGGCGCTTTGGTCAGGACCCCCGGTCGTATTTTTCGAGGATTTCACCCTATCAAACCCGGGATGATCAACTGCAGGGGGTGGTGCTGACCTTTCTGGACATCACGCATCTTCGCAATGTGGAAGATCAAGTGCTGCGGTACTCTCAACAACAGAGTGTGATGGCGGCGTTCGCACAATTGGCGCTTCAGGAAAGAGATGTGCATGAGGTCATGAACGAATGTGTCAGGTTTTTGAGTCAGACCTTACCGATCGAAATGGCCAAGGTCCTGGAACTTCTCCCCGGTGGGCAATCTCTCCTTCTTCGGGCGGGAGTCGGATGGAAAGAGGGATTGGTCGGCCAGGCCGTCGTAAGCGCCGACGGGGGTTCTCAAGCGGGGTATACGCTGGAGGTGGATGAGCCCGTCATCGTCGCCGATCTGTCGAGCGAAACGCGCTTTTCCTCATCTTCCCTGTTAATCGATCATCACGTCGTCAGTGGCATGAGTTGTATCATCCGGGATCAGGAAGGCAAGTCCCACGGAGTCCTCAGTGTCCATACGTCATCCAGAATGGAATTTGGGGAAGACGATGTGAAGTTTCTTCAAACGATGGCGAATATTCTGGCCGCTGCCATACACCGGAAACATATCGAAATCCAATTGCAATCCCTGACCCAATCACTGGAACAACGGGTGGTTGAACGGACTCAGACACTTGTTGGGCATCAACAACGGCTACGTCAACTGTCTTCGGAACTCATTCTCACCGAGCACCGGGAACGCCGCCGCATTGCCACAGAATTGCATGATTATCTGGGGCAGTTGCTGGTTGTGGGAAAGATTAAAATCAGTCAGTTGCAACAAATCGATCTATCGAGCCCTCAGATACCGCTTGTCAAGGAAATCGAAGAATCGCTGGATGAGGCATTGCAATATACGCGTGATCTCATTCCTCAAATCAGTCCGCCCATTCTGTATGAATTCGGATTGATGGCGGCACTCCGGTGGTTGGCGGAAAAAATGGCCCGGTATGATTTGCATGTCACGGTGACGTCTCATCTTGATGATGATAATGTCTTTCGTCCTTCTGAATCTATCTCGGTGATTCTGTATCAGGTTATCAGAGAGTTGCTAATGAATGTGATGAAGCATGCTCAAACTGTGGAAGCCGACATTATTATCACCCTCCCGGCATCCGAGTGTATCTGCTATGAAGTGGCGGATCGCGGATGTGGGTTCGATCCGAAGGGGATCCGTGACTCCTTGCCCCACATGGAGAGCTTTGGGTTGTTGAACGTTCAGGAACGCATAACTAGTCTGGGGGGAGAATGTGAAATCCATTCAACGGAAGGGGAAGGGACTCGTGTTCTGCTCAAGGTGCCTTTTTCTGTTCAGGAAGCTGATAGGGAGTCACAGCGCCTGTCTGCTCCTCTCCCGGCTGGCCAGGTTTCGGAAAGGCAGGATGGTAACTTTCGGGTGATTCTTGCCGACGATCACCCCATTTTCCGTGAAGGATTGAGGACCCTGTTGAATGCCTGCCCCGATATTCTCGTCATCGGAGAAGCCGAAAACGGGGCGG
Source organism: uncultured Nitrospirales bacterium (assembly GCA_963801755.1). Taxonomy (GTDB): domain Bacteria; phylum Nitrospirota; class Nitrospiria; order Nitrospirales; family UBA8639; genus Nitrospira_E. The sequence goes on from CAWDGE010000002.1 coordinate 350,725, forward strand.
AAGCCGTCGACCTTGTTGAAACCCTCCAGCCTACTGTCGTCGTGATGGATATCAATATGCCGGTGATGAACGGTATCGAAGCTACCCGTCTCATCAAAGCCCGCTTCCCGTCCATCTATATCATCGGGTTGTCCATGCATGGAGATCAGATCGTAACGAAAGCCTTTTCTGATGCTGGCGGAGATCAATATGTGTCCAAAGGGGATTCCTTCACGTCTTTTGCCGAAGTCATTCGATCCAGTCAAAAAAAACCATAGTTCTTCCTGAAAGGCTTACGTAATGCGCATAAGGTGCAAAGTGAAAATTTAGAAGTAGGGAGAAAAGATTTCACGGCTTAGCCCCTTTCGCCTCACGCCTGAAGTTTTTCCCTTCTCATGCCTGACCCATTCAGTTCCCCTTCGACGTTCCAGAGGCACGATTGTCATGCTGAGCTGAAGGCGAAGCATCTGGCTAAACCGTGGCTCGGTCGAGCTGGGCACAGATCCTTCGCTTCTCTCAGGATGACAATGAGAGAAGCTGGGGACGCAGTTGTGTGGGAAATCAGGAGTGAAAAATAACAAGTCAGGACAAGAGCTTCCGCCTTCGGTTTCACGTCTAAATCCAATATGCCAGAGTTACACAGTGCGCGTGGTTTATCATGGTTTGTTCCCCTTTTCAGGCATGGGACGCACACATTTTGCCTCAGTAGGGCCACCAGCTTATTGTCATTCTGAGCGACAGCGAAGAATCTATGTCCAGGTCGAAAGGCCCCAACCCTCAGCGAGATACGTCGTGGAATTTATCCTGAGCGTCCGAATGACAGAGAGTGACCTCCCTGATGGCAGATTATGGTGCAGGATCCCTCCGAGGCGCTTTTCCCGGAGCTGTCTGTGCCGAATAATTTGTTGACTCTCCCGTTTGGGCCTCTCTCCCCAGTCAAAAAGGTAGAATGAAAAACGGCAAAAAAAGCCGGCGGATTCCGCCGGCTTTTTCCCCTGACTCTTCTGGAGCTTAGTTCATGTCTTTGGCTTTTTTCAGCATGACTGCGTGACCTTCCGGGGTGACCTCGGCTTCAATCTTGTCTCCCTCTTGTAATTTTTCGGACTTTTGCGTGGATTCGTCCACATGCAATTGCACTTCTTTGCCTGTTGAATCTTTGACGGTATACAGATCCCCTTCGACAGTAAGAATTTCCCCCGTAATCTCGGACCCCATACTGTTCCCCTGGGCCCCGGATCCCATGGTGCTTTGGGCATTCTCAGGGGCGGGCTGGTTCATGGGATCCGTGTTTGTGCCATGATGTAATTCTGGGTCGGTCATGCTCTCTTGAGGCATTCCCATGGCGACCGTAGACAAAAGACCGAAGCAGGCAAGGGTTAAAATTGAATTTCGCATTTTTGTCATTGGAGCACCTCCTTAGTTAACGGGAAATTGTTACGATGTCCGTCTGATCGTTTGGTCCGCCTGGTAGAGACTTTGACATGTGTATTAGACATACACCGGCATCTGGGTCATAATATTTAAAAATAACAGGCTGAAGTGAGAAAAGCCGATGGACAAAATTCGATAACTTCCCAGAAAAATATATAAAAGGCAGTGAGATCTCAATTTCCTCTCTTTGTGATCCCCATGGATTCCCGGGACCCATGAATCAACCGCCTCCCGCAAAGCTATCTGTATCCGTTCAATTCAGGAATGCCGGGCTGATCATCGTGATCATCTTGTGGGCCTGGATGGGGTCCGAGAATAGCTGGGCATCAGAACGCAGTGACATTTACCTGCAGTCTCGCTCGAGTGCGGTTCTTCTGGTTTCTGTAGACCGGGGGGCAAAATCGCTGTCTTTTGGGACGGGTTTTTTTATCAGCCAGGATGGACATATTCTGACAAATGCGCATGTCCTGGTCCCATCCGCCAAATTGCTTGTCTATGTCCCTGATCAAGGGGTGTTTACCGATGCGAAAATCGTTACCATCGATCAGGATGCCGACCTGGCCGTTCTTCATCTTCCCCAGGGGCATGACCGGGCCTTATCTCTTTTCGGAACCCTGGCCGAAGACGGCGCAGAAAGTCTCGCTGTGGGATTTCCTCGGGTCATAGACACGTTGCAAATGGGGTTGATGCTCCATGGCACAGTGAAACCGGTGAATGTCAGTGGGGTGACCATGGGACGTTCAAGGACACAGGGCCGATTCATGCCTTTTCTTCAAATCTCTGGTGTCCTTCACGCAGGAACGAGCGGTGGTCCGATTGTTGATGCGGTGAATGGCCAGGTCTTGGGGATCGTCGTTCATTCGGTTCCTTATATGGGTCAGGCTACGGACCGGAATGGTTCATTGATCGGGAGTGTTCAACTCCGGGCCGATATGAGCTATGCCATTCCTTCCACATTCATCCGGCAATGGTTGGCAGAACAGCATATTCCCTATGAAATGTCCGCTTCTCAGGTCGCAGGTTCGTCTTCTTCCGGGTCACTTACCCGCTTACCGGTTGATCCACAAATATTAGGAATGGCGTTCTTTCTCACGGGGCATCTGATGCAGACGATTGCGGGGACCTTAAACGATGAGCCCGGGTTTATGGAACTTGCCGTCAATCATTACGAAAAAGCGCTCGAAATTATTCCTGGGAATATGGCTATCGTCAAAAACATGGCTTTGGGCTATGGGGCATTGCACCGGTATCAGGATGCCTTGAATATATATGAAGGCCTTCTTCAACAATCGCCGTCCGATCCCCTTATTTTGACCGAGACCGCCAAAACTTTGAAATTGCTTCACTATGACGAACAAGCCATGGCGATGTATCGAACTGCCCTGGAGCATGAGTCGTGTTATCTTGATGCCCTCAATAGACTTGGCAGTCTGTATCTCAGCCATCAGGAATATGAAAAGGCGGTTTACACATTTCGACAGGCCGTGAAGTGCGCGCCCTCTTCGGCGCATGCCTGGTATTATCTCGGTGAATCGATGACCCATTCCGGTTTGGTGGAGGAAGCCCATGCCGTCTGGAAAGAATCATTGGAACGGGTAATCACCCAGAATGCCCAGGAAAAAGAGCTGTTTAATCTCATGCGCGAGCGGACTGTGAGTGGGCCTGCGATCCTCTCTCACGCCTCTCCGGTCGAGGCAATCAATAGCCCGCAAGTTGTCTCCCGGTAAGACGCGGGCTTCTGTCCTTCTCCTCCTCTTTCCCCGAATTTTTATAGATCGTTTTCACTCACCTGGTGGGTGTTTTTGTTTCGTCAATGCCGTCTACGTCGCAGGGGTTCCTGAGCAGTACTCCCTTGTAATGGGCGCGATGGAATTCCAGTGGTTGGGTTTAATCTTTCGCCTCCTTGTTCAGTTCTCTCACATTCCATTCAAAAATATTCAAGGGATCTTCCCTACTAGACCAAGGGTTTTCAGTAGTAGTGGCTTTCAGGGGGGGAATTTAGAGTCAGAACACCATCATCCATTCTCACCCTTATATGAAGTTATAAAGGAGGCTTTATGCAAACATTGACATTAGCGGCCATACGAACTGATCACCCCGATGTATACCCTCAATTAATGAACCACATGCAACAATCGCATTGTTCACGGTGCGGAGGAACGATGATCGAGGAAACGTGTATGGATATTTTTTCCGATTATGAGGATTTCCAGTTTCAGGCCAAGCACTGTATTCAATGTGGTGACGTCATCGATCCTTTTATTCTGCTGAACCGGTTATTGAAAAATCAGGCCAAAGCTCCTGCATTGAACTCCTTCTCCCAGCCGCGTCATCGTGTAAATGAATTGCTCATGACTGCGTAAAAAGAGGGGTACTCTCGATAAGGCCGGAAGCGGGAACAGGGATACCAGTCTTGGTTGGGAGATACCTTCAGGACCTCAGGGCAACAAAGTGTCCTATGGAGGAATTCATATCATGAGGAACATCAAACCCCGTTTTCACTGGATTTTCGGAATCGTATTCTGTCTGGTCATGGGGGGAAAAGGAATGGCTTCAGATATGCCGAATGAACCGGGTGAAGGCAATCTTATTCATGAAGACGTGAATATCATCACGGGATTGTATATCCGGGAGTACTCCTTGAAGGGGGATGAGATCGTCGATTATAAAACGGCCCGCCAGATTATTTTTTTTGAAAATAACAAATTTTGGAACACGGTGGTTGAAACGGTTGAATGGCCATTATTCTATTGGGTAGACGAGAATCGAGATGGCATCTTCGATCACTATGTCGATCAGAGAGTGGAAGGGAAACGAGAATATATTATCCCGTATTTGCCGGTTTCGGAGAACTAAGTCTATGAAACAGTTTATACGGATGATTTTCATTCTCAGGGTTTTGTCCTGGGCGATCCCGGTTGTCTGGTTCTGTTCTTTTCCTCCTCCCGCTGAAGCGGAATCATCCTTTTGGCATCAGGAAACCGTGACCTTTCTGGGAACTACCCTGAACCAGCATCGTCAACCTATAGGAATTGTGGGCAAACTTGGAATAGCGTTCCGCAAACAGGAGGGTCAGGAAGTGCTGAATGTGTCCTTTTCGAGCGCACCGGGAAAATTTTCGCCTTTTACTCAGGTGGCGATTCAATCCGGCATCGTGGCTGCCGCTCGTTTGGTGGGTCTGGACCCAAAGACCTGGAATATATTTTTACAATTTCCTACTCCTGGTGTGACGATTTATGGAGATAGTCTGACAGGAATGGTGAGTCTGGTGGTTCTTGCCATGGCTAACGATAACGCTATCCTCGTGAGCCGGGTGATGACCGGAAAAGTAACCCGTGATGGTCATATCGGGGCGGTTGGAGGCATACCACTGAAAATCCAGGCCGCCTATGCTGAACAGATCCGAAGAGTGATAATTCCTGACGATCGGTTCCCTGAAGACAACGATTGGCAGACGCCTTTTCTGATGCAGATTTCTCCCGTTAACACGGTTGGGCAGGCCTACAAGATTTTGACGGGAGCGAACCTTCCCACCGCTGAACAAGCAGTCAGTCCTGTGGAGGAGGATCCAACCCGGAAATGAAAAAAAAGGCTAGGCGGGTTTTTTCTGATGCCAAAACTTTCTGACGGTCGTGACTAAGGTTTCGGCCGGTCCTCCCTTCGTGACAAATGCCTCAGCTCCTGCCTCTTGGAACCACCGGGCCACATCTGGGGTGTCGTAAACGGATAATCCGATAATCACCGTGTCAGGAATGTGTTTTTTAATTCTTCTGATGGCTTCCAGCCCGTCCATATTGGGCATATGAAGATCCATCACCACGACGTCAGGGCGAAGCGAATCACAGAGGGTAATGGCTTGCTTCCCGTCTTCTGCCTCTCCCACGACTTCGAAGTCCAACTGTGAGTTCAGGATATGGCAAAACCCCTCCCGGACCATCTTATGATCGTCTGCGAGAAGGATTCGAATTTTCTCTGAACGAGAACGAAAGGAATGGGTCTTTTCGACGGTTTGCATCGGTGTCGGATGAGCAGGGCGTGGCCGGAGTTCCTCAATGCTCTTCTCTACCGGAATACGCAGGACGACTTGAGTTCCCTTCTGCTGTGCCGAATGGAGAATCATTTCTCCGCCGAGCGCTTCCAAGCGCTCTCGGATACTAAAGAGTCCAAAATTGGTTGGGGACTGTTCATTTCTGTCTTCATGATTGTCAATAAACCCGCAGCCAAAATCCTCGACCTCGATAATCAGGTGGTGGTCCTGTTGTATGGCCAGGTTCACCGTCACCTCATTCACTCCGGAATGTTTGAGTACGTTATACAACAGTTCACGAACAGATTGGAAAATGAGGACAGCCTGATTTTCCGGGAGTTTCAACGCCCTATTTCCCCCATTGACTTTGACGGTCAACCCCTGCTTCCCCATTTCAGATCCCAACCAGACGAGAGCGGCATGGAGTCCAAATTCATAGAGACAGGTCGGGCTGAGTTGGCTGACGAGTGTCCGTGTATAGGTTAAGGATTGGTCCAAGAGAGCATCTGCTTCCTGGATCACCTTTACGAGGCTTTTCGTATCGGTGATCGATTGACCTTGACCTAATTTGAGTCGGCAGACCACAAGGAGTTGTGCGAGATAATCATGAAGGTCCGTAGCCAGCCGGCGTCGTTCGCGTTGTTCGGTCAGCGTGAGATCGGAAGCCATGGCCCGTAATCGCTCCTGGTTGCGGGTGAGTTCTTGGGTTCGTTGAATCACGCGCTCTTCCAGGGTTCGATTCAGTTCGGCGAGTTTATCCCTGGCATCTTTTTGAGCACTTTTGTCTCGAACAACCTTGGCAAATCCTATCAGATTGTCCTTGGGGTCGCGTATGGCCGTGACCGCACCGCTGGCCCAAAATCGTGACCCATCAGCTCGAACCAGCCAATTGTCATCGTCTCCTTTTTCTACGGCCTCCGCCCTCCGTAATTCGTTTTCCGGACGACCGTTGCGTTGGTCTTCCGCGGTAAATAACATAGAAAAATGTTTATTCAATGCGGCGTCTTCCGGGTAGCCCAAAAGCCTCTCCGCTCCGGAATTCCAATGAGTAATGTTGCCTTCCAAGTCAAGCATGATAAAGGCCAGGCCGGTGGCCCCATCAACAAATAACCGGTACTTTCGTTCACTATCCCGGCGAATCCGGTCGTTCTTTTCCCGTTCAATGGCGTAGTGCAAAATTCGGGAAAGTAACACGGCATTCATGGAGGATTTCGGAACATAATCCTGTGCCCCTAATTTGATGGCCTCAAGGGCCAGGGGTTCATCCTCATTCACCGTTAACACGACAAGGGGAATGGTTGAGTTCGCCGACCGGATTCGTTTCAATGTCTCAAGGCCATTGGTTTCCGGAAGATTTAAATCAAGAAGAATGACGTCAAATGGAGTGGTCTGAATTAAGGTCATGGCCTCTTTGAGAGTCGATGCGCGTATAATGTAAAAGGGGGACATGCCGGAGGCATCCTTTAGCCGCTCCCGCACCAATTCCGCGTCAGCAGGATTGTCTTCCACTAACAGAATGGAATGGGTCGGAGAATGGAGATCGCTCATAACTCTGAAACTTTTGGAGGAAGTTTCACCACGGAGAGCCAGAAACTTTCGAGGGATTGAATCATGGTGATAAATCGAAGGACATCAATGGGTTTGACCAGATAGGCATTGGCATGAAGATCGTAACTACGCAACACATCTTCTTCGTCATCGGAGGTGGTCAAGACGACAACCGGGATGGTGCGAGTGTGTGGATCGGCTTTCATTTCTCTCAGAACCTCCCTCCCGTCTTTCTTCGGAAGGTTTAAGTCTAACAGAATAAGATCTGGTCGGGGAGCATGTTGAAAAGGTGCTGCCTGGCGAATGAATGCCATGGCACTAACCCCGTCTTTGACCACATGAATGGAATTTTGGAGGCGTGCTGCCCGAAAGGCTTCCTGGGTGAGACGGATATCCGCCGGATTATCTTCTATTAACAAAATTTCAATAGGATTATGCATGAAAATTCCCCGGTTTATTTAGGTATGGTAAAAGAAAACTTGGCTCCTATTCCCGATTCGGATTCAACCCAGATGCGGCCCCCACGTCGCTCCACGATCTTCTTACAGATGGCCAGACCGATTCCGGTGCCCTGATACTCTTCTCTCGTGTGCAGTCGTTTGAACGGAAGAAAGATCCGCTCGAAATATTCCGATTCCATGCCGATTCCGTTATCCTGTACTGAAAAGAGCCATTCATTCACTCCTTGCTGGGCAGACAGATGAATGCGTGGCGGTTTCGGGCCATGAAATTTAATAGCATTGGTAATCAGATTCTGGAGCAGATGTTGAAAATGCGATCGATCCGTCTGGATGATGGGCAGAGGGTCATGTGTGATCGAAGCCTGTTTGTCCTCAATCACCATGCGGAGATGTTCGAGAATTTCATGAAGCACGTCCTCGCCATTGACTAGGACGGTGTTCAGCTCCTGAGCTTGAATTCTCGAATATTTCAGGAGGTCCTGAATGAGAGTTTGCATTCGATTCGCTCCATCGGTCACGAATCCAATAAATTCCTTACCCTGGTCGTCTAATTGGTCTTTATAGCGTTCCGCCAACAACTGCGTAAAGCCATGAATCGTGCGGAGGGGCTCTTGGAGATCATGTGAGGCAATATAAGCAAATTGTTCGAGATCCTCGTTTGACTGCTTAAGATAGGCTGCATGACTGGCCAATGTCAGGTTTTGTATGGCCAGGAGATTTTCCAACTCTTTTTGCTGTGAAATATCCCTGGCAATTTTCGATGCGCCAATAACATTTCCCCATCGGTCGATAATCGGAGAAATGGTCAGGGAAACAGGTATTTCCTGTCCATCCTTCCGGCGTCGAATTGTTTCAAAATTTTTTATCTGCTTGCCATTGTGGAGTTTTTCAAGAATATCTTTTTCTTCGGGAATCCGGTCTGGTGGAAAAAGAAATGGCATGTACTGCCCGATGCTTTCCTCTGGCGAATATCCGAACATCTGTTCGGCTCCGTTGTTCCAACTGGTGACTTGCCCTTTGAGGGTTTGTCCGATAATGGCGTCATGCGTGGATTCCACGATGGAGCCTAACCGGAGTCTGACCTCCATCCCTTGACGATATTGATAGGTGAGGAGAGCCGTTGCCCAAATCATAAAAAGCGATAACAGACGATTGATCACCGCATAACCGGCAATGGTGCTGCCTGAATGCACCACGTTCACGCCTGGTGAATAGATCATTCCTATGATGGCTAAGACCGTACAGGCTCCTGCGACCATGAATGGGAATTTGGCATGGGGTAACCACGGTGAAAGCATAATGGCACTCACATATAGCATGCCAGTTGCCACTCCTGTGTTGGTGTACAGGTCCAACACAAAAATTGCAGCCATGAGAGCGAAAATGGCTATCAAAAGGCGTATATCCCATTTTGGGGAGGGAGTACGGAGCAGGTCCTGAGACGGCATCATGACATTAGGCATTTTCTTTCCGACCGGAAGAAGGGAATCCACGTTCCCGGGTATGTATACATCAAAAAAAGTGGACGACATTACCTCGAAGAATGAGAAAGATGGTACTCGCCCGCCGCTGTGGCTATGCAAAACGCCGTTCGGGACAAGTCGTTAAAAAAACGACATTCAGAAAAGTATAGCCTCCATGAATAAGTTTTGTCTAAGAGGAAAAGCCAAGGGGGGGTGAAGTCACCCGATAATCCAGGGGTATTGCTCGCTCAATCCAGGGTTTTTGTCAGGTCTTCCGCCACAAAAATTTTGTAGTAATAAGACGATCAAGAAAATGAGACAAATGTAATTTTGGAAATCGATAACCGGGCCTGGCAGATACCAAATTGGATTTAACAATAAGGAGAATGAAACCATGAACAAAATTCTTGAGCAGGCCACGGTAGACATCAACCGAGCGGGGCAGGGAGGAATGTCCCATTGTTTTTTTGGGAATTGGTCGCGACGAGCGCTACTCAAGTCGGCTCTGCCTATGAAAGACTGGCCACGTTCTTTTCATGGCAATGAGGAAACTATGAACCTTGAGAATGAAATTTCATAGTCAGAGGAGGATCTTATTTATGTCCACTATCGTATTAGTCCTTCTTATTCTTCTTTTAGTCGGGGCTTTGCCGGTCTGGCCATACAGTGCATCGTGGGGAGCTTACCCGAGTGGGGGACTTGGACTGGTTCTGGTGATTGTGCTGATTCTGGCTCTTACTGGAAGACTGTAGGACGGGTCAGATTATCCTTTTTTTCATCACGGGAAATTAGGAAAATGTGACCATGCCCTTTAAAAACGACGTATTGCTTGAATCATTCTTGTTGGGTTCGATTGGGGGATGTGATTGACTTATACCAAATCCACATAATCAAAATTGTCACCTACAAAATCAGGGAAGCCGGTTTCCACTTAATTGAGGATCCCATTTTCCGGAATAATTTTTCACGCTAATTGAATCTTATGGCACGAAGAAGGCCATAAAATAAGGAGCACAATGCACAGCGATTCAACATTTATGAAAGCGACATGGCGGATGAGCCGGAGTCTCATTATGGGGTTTTTCGTGATCGCCAGCAGCGGTCTGGCAATAGCATTGGCTGCGGATAAGGACAAGCCCAAAGGTTGGGAGGCAGTGCCTGGTCCGGAACAATTGGTTCCTCACATTGGTCCACCGGCTGTGGTTAAGGATTGGCAACGTTTATATCCACAATACCAACCGGTTGGAAAAGGTGATACTGAAGAAGCTCCGGACATCAAACCCGGAACTCCCAATCCTCCGGGTATTCATACATTTGGGGGGCGGTCTCCTAGTTCCTATGGTTTTGATCTCAGTCCTGATGATCCGCTTGAGAAGGTCATTAAGCGTGAAAACCAACAACAATCAAAGATCAAGAAACAACAGCAACAATTTCTTGAGGAACGGTATGATCTATCTCCCCAATTTGTGGAAGGGGAGACCATGACTCGAGGGAAACCCATTCCTAAAGGACCCACGGCCCGCTTGAAGAACGGGCTCAACTTTGACCAACTCGCCCAAATGTCGGAGCAGGACATCAAAGCCAAAGATCTTTTTCCGTACCTCCCGATCCCTCATCCGCTTCATTCCACAGGTGGAATGGTATTTCCTGAGATGATGACGGCCATTCATCCTGAACGGGAACGTTTTGATGTGGTTCATGATTTGCCGGATCATTTTTTGCCGGAATTTCCACCTCCGGTTTTTCTGACGAACAGGCCGGATTTGGGAGATGTCTCGCAGGGCCAGGAAATCACGAATGAGAATTTTTATATGTTGTTTGACGGCATTCTGTCCCCGGTGCAATTCGACGGGGTTCGATTGTTAGTCGAAAAAATCCCGCAGCAACAGTTTAATGCAACGGACGACCGAAAAACGGTGCCGCCCAGTCGTGGCGTCGCCTGTTTCGATTGCCATGTGAACGGGCATACCAATGGGGCCATTCATTTGAATCCCGATAACCGTCCGCAATTCTCCAGGTTTCGCATAGAAACGCCGTCCTTACGCGGCGTCAATATTCAAAAGGTCTTTGGATCCAAGCGAGCGTTTACGTCCGTTGAGGATTTTTCTGAATTTGAAAACCGGTCTGCGTATTTCGACCATGATCTGGCGACTGCCGAAAAAAAAGGGCGGCGTGATTTAACCCGGAACGAAGTCATGAAAATGGCCCAGTTCCAGAAACTCATCGATTTTCCCCCTGCACCGAAATTAGACCTCTTTGGCCAATTGGATCCTAAGAAAGCCAGAGAAGATGAATTGCGAGGTGAAGCGCTATTTTTTGGTAAAGCCAAATGTGTGGCCTGCCATACTGCTCCGTATTTTACTGATAACCTGATGCATGATTTGCGGGTTGAACGGTTTTATCATGGCCGGGCAGAGGGCTCGATCAAAACGTTCCCCCTTCGGGGCATAAAAGATTCCCCACCTTATCTCCATGACGGTCGCCTCTTGACTCTCGAAGACACGGTGGAGTTTTTTTCCTTAATCACTGGTGTGCAGTTGACAAAAGAAGAAAAAGCGGATCTTTCCGCTTATCTTCGAATCTTGTAAAGATATGCTTTTCATTAGAGGCATTAATTCGCTTGCTGTTGGGGTTCAAATTAGAAATGGAGCATACACTATGAAAAACCCGGCCGTTGCCGACCAGGTCTTCCGAGCGTCTTTGCGCTGCTTGGGATTAATGTTTGCTGTCATGCCTCCCCTAGCGGAAACGGTCTTAGGAAATGGTTTTGATGAGACATCTGCTGAAATTCAATCCCAGGGCCGTTCAGAAAATCAGTCCACTTTTCCCTCTGTAGGTGGCGACAGAGAAGATTCTCCTCTCATTGGGGGAGGTGTCCGGACGCCACCCGACATCGGAGCTTCAGGTACTGCGTCCTCCACTCCTCCGGTTCGAACCGAATCACCCACAGGCGACCCCCAAATTCTTCCCGATGTCTCAACTGTTCCGACAGACCCCTCGAATCCGGAAATGGCTCCAATCAAAGAGAATGAGCCGTTAGGACAACCAAATCATCTAAAAAAAACCCCCGAAAAATGAGACGCGTTTCAGGGACTTTATCTGTGGAAAAAAGAAAGGAGATTTGTCGGAAATTTTGATGTGGTCTTTTAATGAAAGGATTATTTCATGCCTGAGTCCTCCTGACATTCCATCCTTATCCACGTTGTTCCGTATTTGGGGAAAGCTCTTTCCTTCGTTAGTCTAATGTGGGATCAATCCATAAGCGAATGCGGACATTCTTCGCTCCGGCTTCGTAGGCGTTTTTCACCGCATCCACAATTTCGCCTCGATTTTCGACCCTTCCAGAGAGCGTGACGATTCCGTTTTGAGCTTCAACGCCAATGGGAACCGAATTCACAAATGGGCTCCAGTAGAGCTGGCCTTCAACCGCCTCTTTCAATTTCTGGTCGGTTATCTTTCTCCAGGGATGGTCGAGTAGGTCTCTCATGTGAATTTGATTATTAACGTTTGTAGCTCCGGAGTCATAAGCAATTTCGACCACATCCACTATGGCATTCCAGTCTTTAACATATCCTGAGAGTACCGTTTCACCATGTTCCACTTGAATCGTGATGTCGTCATTCCGATATGGACTGATCTCCAAACGTCTTTGAATCCGATATTCTAACTCTTCGTCTGAATACACAGGCATATTGTCGTCGTCGGAATGCGGAACATTTGTTTCAGGAGATATTGCTTCCTCAAAACCTGCTAGGGGAACAGATGAGATTTGGCCATCTGTATTTTCGATCATGGTTGCGAAGACTAATGGAAACGTCGCAAATACGAAAATTTTTTTCAATGGGGTCGTCATAAACGCCTCGTGTCCTAAACGGCTCCCACACCTCATACTTAGGGGCAGGAAAAAGCCATTCCTTTCTACGTTGGAAATGTTTCGTTCCTTTACATTGAAATTTATCAAAGAGAGATAGAAGAAAAACTGTTCGAAACCCTTGGCGGATCCCACGGGAAGTCTGCTTGCAATCAGTTTGCAAGAGGACGTGGTCGCTTGAGAGTAATCTGATGGTGCATTGTTGTCCCCGAATGGGAAGGGACTTTGGGTTATCCTTGTATCTTAGAAACCGTTGTACCTTTGGAAACGTATATGGCTAATATCCGTGTTCATGATGTGGGACGTGACAGACCGATCATCCTGAGGTCCCGAGAGACCGTGGCTCAGCGCGGGTCGTCACGTCCGTCTCTTGCTGAACCCGAACAGTTGCTGGGGCCACCAAGCCCGTATTGGCAAGGCCGGGTCGCCGGAGAGCCACCTTTTTCACCAAGGAGCATCTATGTCGACTTCTGGCAGTTTCATTGGGATTGATATTTCGAAGACGCAGCTGGACCTGGCGGTCCATGGGACCGGGGCGCCCTGGCAGGTGGCGTACGACCCGGCTGGGCTCAAACAGGTTGTGACCCAGTTGCGGGCGTTGGCGCCCACCTTGATTGTGGTCGAAGCCACCGGGGGGTTGGAACCCCGCTTGGTGAGTGCCCTGGCGGCGGCCTTGTTGCCGGTGGCGATCGTCAATCCGCGCCAGGTGCGGGCCTTTGCCCATGCAGCGGGCATCTTGGCCAAAACCGATCGCCTGGACGCGCAGGTGTTGGCGCAGTTTGCCGCCACCATGCAGCCCACGCCTCGCTCGCAGCCCGATGCCGCCACGCAACAGCTGAGTGCCGTCGTGGCCCGGCGCCAGCAAGTGGTGGACATGCTGACGGCCGAAAAGAATCGCCTGCCCCAGCAGGTCGAGCCTGCCCTCCGGAAACGCCTGCGGGCTCATATCACCTGGCTGACCAAGGAAGTGGAGCGGACGGAGCAGGAGCTGACTCAGTTGATTCAGCAGAGTCCGGCTTGGCAGGCCCAGGATGAGTTGATGCAAAGTGCCAAAGGGGTGGGGCCGATCTTGTCGCAGACGTTGCTGGCGGAGGTGCCCGAGTTGGGCCAGTGAATCGCAAGCAGATGGCCGCGTTGATCGGCGTGGCCCCGTTTAATCGGGAGAGTGGAGGCTACCGGGGGAAACGGCGCATTTGGGGTGGGCGCGCGCAATACATTCCACGCATGAATCGTGAGATCTTCAACCCTTTTCATCCCGAGGGCGGATTGAAGGTCAGTTAATTCCTTACCCATTTCGTCGGATATGGTGAATTGTATGATCATACACTGTCTGGATATCGGATCTTTATGCCCAATGGATCACAAGACATTCTTTATAACATAAGAATGTATCCCGAGATTAAATGAATGGCGACTAGCCAAAACCCTGGCTTGGTGGCTTTCTTGACCATTTAAAAAATTGCCAAATCAAGGGTTTTTCCCAGTTACGCCTCTTCTTACTCCCTCGTATATATAAAGGGAAGAAAGTTGATGATGAAATTCTGGTCCTTGAATTTCGATTGGGACATTGTTTTTTTATTGAGATGAGGGGCTTATGCGCATGAAGTCCAATAAAGATTATTCAGTCAAGGAATTCAACCTCAAAGGATTAAACGGTATTTCAGATAAAACCTTAGAGATGCATTTTAAGCTCTATGAAGGATACGTGAAGGCCACCAATTCTCTCACCAGTCACATCAGGGAGTTTTTAATTGATGGACAGGTGGATCAGGAAGAAATGCCGGCCTATTCTGAACTCACCCGTCGGTTAGGTTTTGAATATAACGGTATGGTTCTGCATGAATTATATTTTGAGAATATGACCTCCCAATCGTCCAAATCGCCCAAAGGCCAGAATTCCCTGTTGAAAGCTGTTGAAAACAGTTTTGGGAGTTTTGATATTTGGAAAACCGACTTTTCGAGCGTTGGGAAGATGCGGGGAGTCGGCTGGGCTGTATGCAATCACAACCCGGAAAACGGGAGGCTCTCCAACCATTGGATTAGTCTTCATGAATTCGGCAATGTGGCAGGGTTTCGTCCCCTATTAGTGATGGACGTGTGGGAACACGCATATTTGCTGGACTTTAAACCATCGGAACGAGGCGAATACATTGAACGTTTCATTTCCCAAGTGAATTGGGATGTTGTTGCCAAACGTCTGGAGGGGAAATCATGAAAAAATCCAGTTGCAATGGTTGGTGCCTGCCTGACGTTATTCTTCCATGTGCCTTTCCAATCCCGAATCCTAACCCGGACCCTTTTCCTAATCCTGGTCCGTTGCCGACCCCTCCTCCAGAACCCCCCTCTCCTCCTCCCACACGTCCTCCCATACCCCAAATTCAATCTCCTTTTTCGCATTGAGATTAGTGTTGTAATATGGCTTTTGAACTACTTTGAACTACAAGGTAGTAAAACCTGAGGTCAAGCTCTATGTTAATTCATTGAGTTTTGGTTAGATGGAACCAATGGATATGTTCGTTGTGGACTTATTTAGGTGGTTCTTTCATAATACACCTCTTTAATTTTTTAACATTTAAAGATGTATTATTCATTACTTTTTCAACCATGAGTAAAGCTCGAGTGCTCTTAGCTGAGGATCACGTCCTGGTTAGTGAGGGGCTGACCAAACTGCTGGAAACGGATTTCACATTGGTGGGGACCGTTGTAGACGGTCATGCATTGGTTCAAGCCGTCAAGAAACATACACCTGACATTGCAATTATTGATATTTCATTGCCCTTATTGAATGGGTTGGAAGCGGCCCGTCAAATAAAAAAATGTGAACCCCAGACGAAAATAATTTTTCTCACCATGCATTCGGAAGACCATTTTGTCCAAGAAGCATTCAAAGCCGGTGGGGCGGGGTATATTTTAAAACAATCTGCGACGGCAGAATTAGTATTTGCCATTAAGGAGGTTTATCAGGGCCGCACCTACGTTTCCCCCTCCATTGCCCATGGGATCGTCAGTAAAGCAATGAACCCGTCGTCTCATTCAAAGAAAGCGGCCCACCCGGAAACTCCTTCATTGACTCAACGACAAGTGGAAATTCTCCAATTAGTTGCTGAAGGGAAATCCAATAAAGACATTGCCGTAGTATTAAATCTGGCCGTCAAGACGGTGGAATTTCATAAGACCCGGATCATGCAAATATTGGGACTCAAGACCGCATCTGAACTCACGAAATATGCCATTACCGCTGGAATTATTTCCATTTAATTGCCGCGAGAGGTTCTGGCTTCCTTTCTCCTATCTGTAGTCTTTCCTTCACCTCCTGCCGATACATCCAGGCGATCATAAATGCCCCTTAATCCTCGGGAGCTTGATGCGCACTCATAACCTAGTCGAGAGGGGAAATACCTAACTTAACAGCGTATTTTGTAAGATCGGCCTTGGAATGGAGACCTAATGCCTGCACAATTTGCATTTTATGGAATGCAACCGTGCTTTGAGAAATAGTCAACACGTTGGCTATGTCTTTAGCAGAGAAACCTTGAGCCACAAGCCTTAACACCTCCTGCTGCCTGGGAGTCAATTTTCCGGAAAGTTCGGTCCCCGGCATACCATCCATCTGGGCAAGAACTGCATATTGCACCTCCTCAGGAATTAAAGGAGAGAGGTATCTCTGTTTTTCCTGGATTTGTCGAATTGCTGATAATAATTCGCTGCCTGCCGTTTGCTTCGGGACATAACCTTCTCCACCGGAACGAAACGCCTCCATGATGAATGTGGGTTCTAAATGCATGGACACAAAAATTATTTTTACTGACGGACATGCCGTTTTTACCATTCGAGCAGATTCGAACCCGTTTTGTTCCGGCATTGTTATGTCCATAAGGAGAATGTCAGGCTTGGCTTGTCGGATTTGGCTGACCAAATCGCTTGCGTCATGGGCCTCCCCAACAATGTCATGATGGGGTTCAAGGAGTTTTTTGCAACTCTCTAAAACAAGAATATGATCGTCAACAAGGAATAATCGTGCTCGCTTGGTTGTGTTCATACTGTAAAAAGGTCTGGTAAGTGACGTTTCTCCCAGTTAGATCTGTAATAAATTAAAGGTCTCGAATCTCTTTGCTTTAAGAAAGTTCCACTCTAACACTTTCCGTTAGCCTCTTCTCCATTCCCTTCTTTCCGATAGGCGGATGACTTTACTGTAGCTATGGTTGGTTCCCTCGCCAACTGAGCAAAACCCTTGAATAATTGCCTGTATTATTGCAGAACTGACGAATTTGGAAAGGCTATGCAGGATATCTAGTCGTAGGAAATGTTCGGTATGTGTATTGCGAAGTCTTTTGTATTCTCGCCTTTATGAGGGTCCTGGGGGAGATCTACGAATTAGCGAATTGCCTTCAGGTGTTATTTTCCCCTCTCCCGTTTATATTCAATGTTCGAGAGAGGGGAGGACTGTATTTCAAACAAAATGAATTGTTCTTTCCTTTATCTCAGGTAAAGGCCCAATAGATACTAGGATTGATCGCCAGGTAAGCACCACGTTAAGGGATGATTTTTCTGACAAACGGGATCTCATGGTTGGTTGTGGAGGGAGCCGAGTAAAAGGGGATTCCATCTAGCTAAGATTCGTGGTCCAAACCGTTACATTATGGCACAATCTAAGCGGTGACATTAATTGTACGGTCTGATGGTGGGGGAATGGTTGATTTTAAAAATAGACATTTTCTGTCATCTTTCCACAGCCACATTGAATTTTATTGCTTCGTCAAACTTCAGAAATTTCTTCTGCATACCCCTCGGATTTCATATTTGACCTGAATGGGGAGGATAACTCAAGGATCGTCGTTTATTACCGGTGGGATGAAACAATCATGGAGGGATTCCCCCTCCATGATTCGCTTCACGACGATAAAAATGTCCCTCACGCATTGAATGCGGTCCTACATGGGTAGGGTTAATCCTTTTCAATTTTCACCACTTCCCCTGAATGAGCATCCACATAAATTTCTCTGGTAGTTTCATTTTCGTCGATTATTTTCACTTCAAAAACGGTCTTGCCATGTTCATTTTCTAATTCAGCCTCAACAGCTTTGCCCTTCACTGTTGTTAGAGCCTTTTCCACAGCCTCGACAAGTGTGATGTTGACACCCTTCAATAATTGGGCCTTGTCGTCATCGAACAGGGCCAACGCCGAACTCGCCGGCAGAATACACATGGCCATCATAAGACTAAGAATAAGACCCTTTTTCATAGCGGACTCCTTTGTGGTTAACTAATTTCGATCGTTTTCCAACCGTTGATCCTATGGGGGAATTATGCCCTTTCCCTGACCCCTGTAGCATTAGACAAAACGTCACGATTCAACCTGATGTTGTCTGCCCAAGCGGAGGGCTTTTTTTAAATAGACGGTCCGGCCCTTATTCCAAGGATGGGAGACTCAGAGAATCTCCGATGATCCATGGGGGGAATGTTGAATAATAATTTTCAAGGGCACAACTTTTATTTTGTGCGCAGAGCGTACTTCCAGTACGGGAGCACGGAAAAATGGCGAGAACGCCGCTGGCGGCTTTTTTCAACAGCCCCATTGAGTGTCACACACTTTCCGGTCAGGTATATGTGGAAATCAAACGTGAAATGTTCGAAAGAGAGAGGAGCAGGGCTAGGAGGACAATGGAATCGTGATGGTAACTGTTGTGCCAATCTGAGGGGAGGATATGATGTCTAATTGTCCTTTTACGGCTTTGATCCGTTCCTGATAAAAGAAGAGGCCAAGATGTCCTGGTTCCTGTTCCAGTTGATTGACCACTGGATCAAACCCTTTTCCCGAATCCGTGACCCGGATGAAAAGTTCGTGCTCTGAAGGACATTCCCAATGAATCGAGGCTTCTTTTACCCCTGCATGTTTTAAGACGTTAAACAGCAACTCCCTAACCGTCTTATACACAACAAGGCTTAATTCATCTGAGACCTTCACTTCCGGGATGACTTCCGGTTTCGACACAGTTAGGCCGAAGGTTTGCATGTCCTCAGCGAGACCACTGAGTGCAGATAATAAGCCCTGATCATATAAAATAGGTGGGCTTAAATTCGAGATGAGTGTTCGGGTAAATGTCAATGATTGGTCGATGATGCTGTCAACCTCCTGAACCAGCCCAGAATAGGCAGGGGGAATGATTTCCTGGTCTATTTGTCCGAGCTTCAGTCTACAGGCGAACAGCATTTGGGCAAGATAATCGTGCAATTCAGTGGCCAACTTTTGGCGTTCGAGTTGTTCGACAAGGGCCAATTTCACCAACATGGAACGCAATTGTTCCTGATGGTACACCAAATCTTTTGTCCGGTCGGTCACCACGTTATTCAAATATGAATTATTTTCGGACAGCCGGTTTCCGCTTTTGACCTCCTCTCGCATCTTGACTGTCATTTCATTTTGAATCTGCATGAGCTCCACGAATGCCCTTTGGTTAAACTTTTCCGGCGCTTCTCCGATGAGAATGATGGAGTCAGCAGAATTCTTCTGCACCAAACAGTCCAGTGTGTGAGGGATACCGGACGAATCGAGAAAATTAAGTCCCATCCGGTTGCTGTGGCTGGAGATCCCATCTTCAAGGACATCGCGCAGGTGCTTTTGGTCCGGATCAGTGAGGAATTCCCAGATGCGTTTTGTCTGCAATTCCGCTCTGGACACGTTGAGTTTTGTCAAAAGGACGTCATTGTAGACCTGAATCCATCCATCAGGCGAAATGGCGCAATACACAATGGTATCTGTCTGGTTGAGAAATTTTTCCAGGAGCAAAATAGAGTCTCCCAGAAAATCCTGTAGCTCGCCCTGTGGTCCAGTTTGTGGGAGACGCTCCAGTTCAAGGATTTGAGTCACAGTAGAGTCCAACTTCAGGCCCTTTGGCAGCATCCCGTGTGAAAGGTGATGTTCAGGACTTTTATGCCAGGCGTGAAAGGTTTCACGATCGGTCCAACGGGTCACCAAATGGAAAATGCTCGGATCGGCGTGAGGAGTATAGACTTCCATGCCTAAAAAGCCCGGCACCGTTTCCACCAAGCGTGGCCGTTTTTGAAATGCTTCGGTCACCCCACTTTCAAGCCCGTTGGCAACCTTAAATCGTGAAATTACTAATACCATTGATGTCTAGTCCCATCTTATAAGAGGGCCGTTAATGACCGGAGGTCATAAGCAAATCCATCGGCTCCGATTTCACGGTATGCATCCGGGAGGGATCGAAATGCTGATCCTCCCACCAGGATGCGCGGGGTGGCTTTCCCGGAAAAAAGCCCACGAATTTCTTTGATCAGATCCCGCACAATAGGCACCTTCAGGATCATGGTCGCGGAAATACCGACCATATTTGGTTGAAAAACTTTGACCATTTTGAGAATAGATTGATGGGGGAGATTGACACCCAAAAACCGGATATCCCATCCCTGTATTTCGAGCATATCCGCAACCATGTGGGATCCAACTTGATGGAGCTCACCCTCCACACCGGTGATGATCCCTTTCCCTTGAAACGTTTGTGCAGGTTTGGCACAGGGATACAAGTTGGCCATCACATATTGGGTGATGGCAGTGGCCACGTGTTCTTGTGCGACCGAGATCCGATTGGATTCCCACAGTCTGCCGATTTCATATAACGATTCTTGAAAGAGCTCCACATACACATCGGAGAGAGAGTCGGTTGTTGAAAGGGCCTCGAACGCGATCGTTCTGGCAGCATGGCGATCTCCGGCCAAAAGAGCTTGAAGAAAGACCTCCTGATGGAGTGTTAAAGGAGATCGTAGGGGCGGAGCCATGAGATCTTCCGGTGGTGGAGATTCACGAGGGCTCTCTATTAAAAATGTTCGCACGACCTTTTTTTCGGAATCGGTAAGATGGGGCTCCAACGCATGAAAGATTTGATTCAAAAACTTCTGGAGTACAGTCTGGGAAATATTTCTAGTCTGAAGTACATTCGTCGTCCAACGTAAGTATTGTCTGAAAGTTTCCTCCGATCCAAATTCAATGGCCGTTCTGAGAAAGGTCAAGTGGTAACGGGCGTCGGTGGCACAGTGCAACTTCCCCGATTCTCCATACACATCTATTTCTGGATGCTGTTGAAAGAACTGTGCCGTAATGACTTCAATCACGTCTCGTTCAAGGAACTTCAATTTTTCTGCAAGCCGGTGTCGGTCGTTTGGGTTAGCGTCTTTCATAAGGATGGGGAAAAGACCATGGGAAGGATAAATACCTCAATAGTATGCGAAAATTTCGAAAATACGAGAAAGAATAAAAGAGTGAGTGATGATGGTTTTGGAGTAAAGCCAGTCAAAATGGGAGAACCTCAGTATTCTAAGCCCTGCAGGACAACATGTTCAACCCGAAAGGGTCAATGAGCGCAACCTGAGGATTGCTTCGACGTGATAGGGTCATGGGTGTTGCATAAACTTAAGTTGCCCGTTGGTTAGCGAGGTTGCAAAGAAAAAGGCAAGGTGAAGAACCTGGGAAAATATGGCATTGATGTCTCTATGGGGTCCAATACCGTTCAAGATGCACTCGTTCACACAAGCCCACTATATGGACATATGCCCTTTGTGAATGGAAAGTTTTTCTAGTGAGGAAGACCTGAAATCGATTTATAATTGAAGCAGAACTTCATAGAGCAATGGTTTATATTTGAGCAAATCTAAACAGAGAAGATTTTTGGAAGGAAAGGAATGAATAAATCATGGGAAGTGTTGCGACGATTCTGTCCGTGGCGGCGGATGGGGATTCCTTTTCATAGGCATGCCACTGAACGTGCCCATAAGGAAGTCGCGTCTGATGGAGTGAGAGAAGGCCTGACGATGGTAGCAGTAAGTCTGACCCGTGTGGTCGAAAACGTAAACGGAGACGGCGTTCGCATTCCGTTGGAAGGAAACAGCCGGGAATCTTCTACCTACATTGCAGTAAGCGATGCCATCGAGATAGCCCTATCTCCCGCGGGAATGACATCCATGGTGGGAAAGGTTGCGAAAGAGGAAAAATAAGAGACATAATTATGAAGAGATAGGTATTTTCGGGACTTAGGAATGTTGGAAGAATGCCCGAGAAGGCGGCCATGAAATTTCAATAAACTCCGTTGTCTGGAAGAAAGTGAGGTTTTCTTGATGAACACAGTCTGTGCCCATCCCCCATGTTCATGCCAGAATTCCGAGGGTGAGGAATACTGTTCGGAAGAATGTGCAAATGTGATTACCGCGCCCGTAGGAAAATGTCGGTGTGGCCATGATGTTTGTGAAGGTTATTTGAAATATCGAGACGCCCGGACTTAAAAATCGTTCAGGTTTGCTAAGCTCAGGTGAGACCTAGTAGTCAAGAATCCGGCTCCACTTTGGTTTCCTCTGCTGATGTAGCATTCGCTAACCTTGTTGGCTAGGACGACTCCGACTACAGCTTTCCCTCCCCCAAGATGGGTTTCCTGGAGATCCTCATAGGCCACGACAAATCAGCCCAATAATTCTTGTGAGAAGTTGTCGATCAGGGGTAATCTCGCAACTAGTTTTGGGAGCCGTCGGAGTCATAGACGGACTGCTGAGAGAATTTGCGGAGGAATTTGACGCCGGTATGGTGTGGCTCCTCAGCACATTTTCATGATTTGTAAGGTATCGTTCTGGACGACTTTTTGCTGAGTCGTGGGAGTGATTTGTCTATTCATGATGATCCGTCTTCATGGTACTTATAGATCATGGATATTTTTTATTCAGAATTTAACACTTATAAGGGAGGAAATGTATGCGTCACCAAGAATCAGATGCTGTGGATGGAAAGATGCTAGGTGTATTTGTCATGGGCATAGTCATTGGAACTGTCGCCACATTACTGCTCTCTCCCCAATCAGGGCGTGACTCGCGTGAGCAAATTCGTGATTACGTTCGTCGAAAAGGAGAAGATTTGAACGGTCTACAAGAAAAAACCGCTGAGACTTATCAGGATGTCGTGTCCGGAACCCGGAAGGGGTTGGAGGACATTCAAGGGACGATAAAAGAGGCAGTCTATGCTGGAATGGAAGAATTCCGGAAGGAGTGGAAGGACATCAAAAACAATCGATAGAAAACGCCTCAAAGGGTCGTGTGCACGAGAATTATCTGAGGATGGCCATATATATTTTGATATTCAATATCTTTTGGTGTGCCCAATGAAGAAAAACGAATCGGCAATATATCCACAATGGCGTCAACTCCAATAGAATTTACCTCAAAGGGCGTGTTGCGCCCGCTCCCGACGGGATTAGCGCGCTCTTTGAGCCAAGATACTGTCAATCTCATGTAGCCGTCGAATAGAAAGTGTCAGTGATGGAATTTTTTTTGATTTCATGCCACTCCAGTAAACCCTTTCACCCATCTTCCACCATTCTATCCATTACCTTCCACTGACGCTCCTTTAATTCGTTTTGAAGTGATCAAAACGATGGGTACTTCCGCTTTTCTCAAAAATTCACAAGCCGGGTGACTGAGGAAGTAAGCTCTTTGGATTGTTGCCCCGCCTGCAGCGCCTCATAATACTGCTTTTTTTGCACTTCAATGGTTCGTGAAAGGCTGAGCAGAATCGCTAGTTCGATCCTTAGGGCAGGGCTTTTTCAGACAGCTGTCGCCGGACCCTTCCATTCCCCTCCTCAAACGAATGTATCGATTCGATATTCAAATGCGCTACTGCTGACGTCATTATCGTCCGTCTGATTTCCTGTTTTTCACAGGGAGGGGTTTCATTGAACCAGGCGAAAATCCGCGCCATTTCTTTCGGCACACGGGAGGACGGGTGGACTTCAAAATGGAGTTTTGGTTTTCCGGCGTGGCCAGAAACTATTTGCATTGATTCTTCATGGCGCCGCCCTTGCCCAGTCTGGAGGTAAGGGCTTCCGGTCATGGTCGTCACGATGCCAGTCAAATCAAATTTACCTTGGATAGGGGCGATCTCTCTGTTAGTTGTTGCCCACATCGATCATCATGGCGGCAATCTCACGTCAGTTGGACTGAGCCCTCCATAGCGCTATACGTAGAGCAAAAAATTCTCGTCCACCGTCAGAGTCCCATTTCTCGGGATCGACTCCAACAGATTCTGTCTGCTGACTCTATCTTTTCATTACGAAGAACAGCCCGACTCCCCGAGCCCAGACAAGGCCCACCCTTGGTTTCAACGTAAGCCCGGCTGGCCGATCTGCATGTGGGTGAGGAAGACGATACTGAATGGGCAGGTCCCGCAAGAAGTGCGTGGACTAACAGGCGGTAGATAGGTGGGACCATGTTTTCAGGAGTCTTCTGTAGACCTAGAAATGTGTCGTAAAAGGGATTTAACTTCCAGGGGTGACGGTCATCTTGCGGGCTTCTTGTAGCGAAAACCGAGGTGTTTGGAGGAGCCGCTCGGCTCGTGAGGAGTCCATGGTGAGGTTTTTGGGACGGACTAAACCGGATTCCTCGATGGTTCCCTTTTGAATATTCGATGTCCGCATAATCCCAAAGTGCTGGAGCAATCCCATCCCCAAGTCCCACCGGTTCAGGCTTTCAGGGCCTCCGAGATGTACGATTCCTGGCGCATCCGTGGTGGCGAGTTCCAATAAGACATCAGCGAGATTTTCCACCCAGATGGGACAACGAAGTTCATCAACGAACAAGCGGAACACTTCACCGGATTTTGCGGACTCGATTAAGCGTGTCGTCTGGCGGTCTGGCGCCTGAAGATCATAGAGCAACGAGGTGCGGACGATGGTGGCCTGCGGGTTCAGGGAGCGGATGAGTTCTTCCGCCTGGGCTTTGGCCTTACCGTAGGGGTTGATGGGGTTCGTGGGACTCTCTTCGGTATAGGGTGCTGAGGTCCCGTCAAAGACCTGGTCGGTCGAGAGGTGAATGAAGCGAATGTTTCGTTCTACTGATTGCATGGCGAGGAGTCCTGCTGCAGGGACGATTGCATCAATTCCGTTTCCCTGCTCCGAGCAGGCGGTGTGAATAATGATGTACGGTTGCACCCGATCCATGAGGATTTGAACTTCCTTCGGGTTTTGGAGATCACACACATGAAACGTCACGCCGGGGAGGGATGTGGAGGGCGTGGAGTGCAGCGTTCCGGCTGATACAAATTGGTTGGCGCGCCGTAGGACATGATTTCCTAGAAAACCTGCCCCGCCGGTGACTAGGAGACGTTTTTTCATAGCGGCTATTGTAGATTAATGGACAAAGGAAATCTTGTGTGATGGAGGACGGTTCCTTAGAATACGAAGAGAATACCTCATTTTTGAAGGAATTGATTTATGCAAAATATTGATTTGCGTAGCGATACCGTGACGAAACCGACACCCGCCATGCGAGAGGCGATGGCTCAGGCGGAGGTGGGTGATGATGTGTATGGGGAAGATCAAACCGTGAATCGATTGGAAGCGATGTCGGCAGAAATGTTAGGCAAGGAGGCCGCGGTGTTTGTGCCATCAGGAGTGATGGGCAATCAACTGGCTCTCCGGTTACACACGCGGCCCGGGGATGAAGTGATCGTTGACAGTACATCCCATCTCATTCGATATGAAGGTGGATCGGCGTCTTCCCTCTCCGGAGTCCAATTGTGTTGTGTGCCGGGTGATCGTGGACGTCTTTCGCCAGAATCGGTTAAGGCGGCCATTCGGCCAAAGGGTCTTCATAATCCCCCAACCACGTTGGTGTGTTTGGAGCAGACACATAATGTGGGCGGAGGATCGATTTATTCCTTGGAAACTATCAATCGAATTGCAGAGATTGCCCGCACCCATAGGCTGGCCCTGCATTTGGATGGCGCTCGATTGTTTAATGCGGTGATTTCGACCGGTGTGGCGGCTGCTGACTATGCTCGTCCTTTCGATACGGTGTCCTTTTGCTTGTCGAAAGGTTTGGGGGCTCCCATTGGGTCGCTGGTGGTGTCGGATACGGCACGAGTTCAGACATTACGCCGTCTTCGCAAAGTGTTTGGCGGGGGAATGCGGCAGGTGGGAATTCTGGCCGCTGCCGGTGTGTATGCACTTGAGCATCATATTGCCCGATTGGCGGAGGATCATGCGAATGCACATTATCTGGCGACTCTGTTGCAGGACATCCCCGGTGTGGTGGTGGATGTCAAGGCTGTGGAGACCAATATGGTGATGTTTCAGGTCCCTCGTTCTTCGAAAACGACCGAAGTGTTGTTAGCTGACTGCCGGGAGGCCGGAGTCCTGCTGAATGCCATGGGGGATCTGGCGTTTCGAGTGGTAACCCATTTGGATGTTAATCAAGAAGATATGGTCGCAGCGGGTCGGATCTTCAGTCGTGTTTTTTCAGCCGCGGTGTGAATTTCGCCTCTCCATGAGTTCGTTGACAAGGTCTGGCACCGTTTCTAAAATTTTATTGCATCAGCATGATGAAGGGAGTCAACGTGAGTTTATTGGATACGGTTTCGTTTCAACATATCACGCGGATTTTAGAAGTGACGGATGAGTTGGATATTTCACGAGAGGCGGTGGAAATCCCTCTTTCCCCAGCAAGTCCGGGAGCGGTTCGTCGGTTGCCCAATGGCAAGCTGGAAATTGTCGTGGATGCCGATCTGCCCTTCGATGATTGGGTACAGACGTTGCCTGAACAAATTCGGGCGCAAATGCCAGATGATTGAGTCCGATTAATTAGATTGTGTAATCAAGGGGTTGCAAAGGAGACAGTACACATGGCTGTGCGTGATCGAGAGTGGCCTGGGTTTACCATTTGGTATTGTTGTCAGGAATGTGGCCGTTTATGGACGTATCAGGGGTCAGATGTCGTGGCTTTGGACCTCTGCAGTTCATTGGGCCCGGCCATGGTCGGGGACGGCGTCCGAGGACAAGTGTGTGCGATTTGTGAGGGGCGGTGCCATGCACCGGCGGCTGATATTTAATGACCGTGATAGTATAGGGAAGGCAGGCGGTTGGCCCCAACGAATCCACGCTTCCTTCGCTCATTTACTGACACCCAACCGGAACTGCTTGTCCCTTCATGTCAGTCTCGCCTGATCTTTCTGTGGTTTTTTCCACCGACCATTCAGTGGGCGTAATCTTTAAGAGATGTCCTTTTAGAGTATAGAACTCGCCTTCCGGTATTTCCACCTGATCAGTGCCCGTCACGTTGATGGCCAGAACGCGTTTTTTGTCTCCTCTGTTGGATAAAACCAAGCCGTTCTCCAACCGTTCCAGGTGATAGGCTCCTTGTTCGTTGATGACCAGGGAATTGGCTTCTATTTTTGCGTGAATTTTTCCAACTTTATCGAATATGGCAAAGTTTACTCGAACAGGAGTTTTTCCGGTTTTTCGGAGTGTCATTTCGATTTGAGGGAGTCCGTCGACTTCGACAATCCCATTGGAATTGCGGTACCAGTGTGGTCCAACTTTCACATCCATGCCCACCAGCCTCCTTTTTTCGTAAGTGAATAGACTAAAAACTGAGATGTATTGTACTGACCGCATCGGCCTGGTGGCTAGAGGAAAAGTTCCGGGGGGAGTGTTGAAAACACATGTTGCCCCATTCGGGATGCTTTTAGGGATGTGTATTGGTTGCTTGGCCCTGTTCACATACTTCTTCGTGCGCTCCCCTCCTCCAATCCGGCTTCGGCCATTTTTTTAACGAGCTTCCGGACAGGGCTGGAAACGCCTTTTTGAACACCCTTGAGACGGTGAGGGGGCTTGGGATGGGATGGGGAGAGGATGCGGAGAGGCCGTCAAGGGTTCCTTGAGTCAGGATTTATCTTTGATTCGATTCAGGATGAGGGCAATGCACCCACCCAATAGCCCTCCCCCAAAGATCGGGGGACCCAACTCGACCAGCTTTATTTCCCATATGGGTTCATTGGCTAACATCAGATCGCGAATCCCGCCCTGAATCATGATGACAGCTAGTGCCATGAGGGCACCAATCATGAACCACCATCGAAAAACTTTAAACGATTCCATGAAATTTCCTTATGTCAGAATGGGTCGATCCAGGGTTCGGTACTGAATCGCTTCAGCCACGTGTGTGGATGAAATCATAACTGATTCTCCTAAATCAGCAATAGTTCTAGCCACACGTAAAATTCGGCCATAAGCCCGTGCGGACAGTCCCAGGCGCGTTACGGCTTGATCCAACAGTGTGTTCCCGGCTTGATCTAATTGGCAATATTTTTTGAGCAAGCGGGGCTTGAGCTGTGCATTATTTAAGGTTTGCTCGGCACGGTAGCGCTCGATTTGACAATGTCGTGCCCGGATCACCCTGTGCCGGATTTTGGAAGAGGCTTCGCCGATTGTCCTGCCCGATAGTTCTTTGACCGGGACGGCAGGGACTTCGATGTGGATATCCAGCCGATCGAGGAGTGGGCCGGACAGACGGCTTCGATAGCGTTGAATGTGATAGGGCGAACAGACGCATTCATGGGTGGGATCTCCGCAATATCCACATGGGCAGGGATTCATCGCGACGATCAACATGAGTTTGGCGGGAAACGTGAAGCTGGCTTGGGCGCGGGTAAGCGTGACGGTTCCATTTTCCAGTGGCTGACGTAAGCTATCCAATAACGACCGCTTAAATTCCAAGGCCTCATCTAAAAAGAGAACGCCATGATGAGCCAGGGAGACTTCTCCAGGACGGGGGATGGATCCTCCTCCAACGAGGCCGGCCTCTGAAATGGTGTGATGGGGGGCACGAAAGGGGCGATTGGTGAGGAGGCCCGAGTGCGGAGGAAGATTTCCAGCCACACTATGGACCTGACTGGCTTCCAAACATTCCTGAAAGCTCATGGGGGGAAGAATACCAGTTAACCGTTGGGCTAACATGGTTTTCCCCGATCCTGGTGGACCCACCATGAGAAGATTGTGGCCACCAGCGGCCGCGACCTCTAGGGCACGTTTGGCCTGATATTGTCCCACTACATCGGCAAAGTCTTCTTCGATGGATGAGAGTCCAGGTTGGTCGGAGGGGAATGTGTTTTTTACAGGAAGGAGGGTGAGGGCCCCCTGAAGAAATTCCACTACCTGGGGGAGTGTCGAGACGCCATACACGGTGGCGTGGTCGACCACGGCAGCCTGCGAGGCATTGTCGTGAGGCAGAATCAATGAAAAGGGGTGATGGGTGGCAATGGCCATGGACAGCGCTCCGGGAACCGCTTTGATCCTGCCATCCAGCGCCAGTTCACCAACAAAAATATAGGACGTGACGGCTTCCCGGGATAGGACTCCTTCGGCTACCAAAATACCGATGGCAATTCCCAACTCAAGCCCTGCCCCTTCTTTTTTTAGTCCGGCTGGGGCCAAATTGACGGTGATTTTTTTTGCTGGAAAGTGGAACCCTGTATTTTTGAGTGCGGATCGAACCCGGTCTCGGCTTTCACGAACGGTCGCATCCGGTAGCCCCACGATGGAAAATTGTGGGAGACCACCGCCAATATCCACCTCAATTTCAATGAGATTAGCTTCTAGTCCCAACAATCCCACACTCTGAATTTTAGCTAACATGCCTGTTTCATATATTTCAGATTACGACCGGTGGTGGTTGTGCATTCACGGATTATAGGTCACGCTCATGGGGGTTCCGAGGTTTCGTAATGTGAGCATGTGGTTAGGGAATAGATACTGGTGATGAAGGAGCTTGGTGTTTCGGTGCAGCCGGAAGGGGGGGTGGATTCGGAGGAGATGGAAGTAAAGAACCTGGTCCATCTTTCGGAAGGGTGGGTAAGGTCTCTGGGCTCTGCACCGAATCCAATATGTCTTTGAGTTCCTTGCTTTCAACGTTGTCTAAAGCCTCTGCGTTCGGAGAGGGAACAGTCGAGTCCTGTATGGGTAGCGGTCCCTTGGGGGAAACCTCTGAAGACACTTCAGAGTGTGAAGCAGGTTTCTCAGGGACTGAGGGGACAGGCGCTTGGTCGGTTTCCGACACGATTGCTGGAGGTTTTGGTGTTGGCGCCGGTGGGGTGACCGGAGTAACCGGTTTCTTAGGCAATGGTGGATTGGCAAGAGTGGAATTACCTTGTGGTGGTGCCGTGATAGGTTGATCTGGAACCGGTTTAGTTTCAGGTTTAGGTTGCGGGCTTGAGTTCGGAAATTGTGTACTGGTGCGTTCCGGTGGAGAAGGCCATGGCGTTCCTGGGTGCTGTGATACATCAGGTTTCAATGGGTGATCTTCTTTTACCACGGTTATCTGCGGTGTCGGGGTTGGGATTGCCCTGTTTGAGAGGTCGCCATTTGACGTGTCATTGGTTTTCATGCGTGGCTCTTCTGCCGTTGAGGAATTGAGTGGAGGAGAAATTTGGATTTCAGGAGTCATGGTCGTGAACGACTCTATTGGAGGGACTGGATGACCCGGTTTGTTGATGGGTGGCTGCTCGGGGACACTAAGTTCAGGGGATGCAATTAAGGGGATGCCGAGCTGTTCCTTGTAGATATAACCCATGATTCCACCAATGAAGAGAAGCAGGGTGATTCCTATCGTGACTCCTAATTTTTTTCTCGTGTTGGCTCGGTCTATTCCTTGATAGTCGGTTGAATGTTTCGGCCGAGTTACGACAGAAGGTTGGATTGGGGAGGGTACTGATACCGGTGCCTGTGGTGGGAGGCTCTGTGTCTCCTTCTTGGTTGTTTGGGTCTCCGGTGTTGGTTGAGGTTCTGCGGGTGCTACTGGTGGGTTCGAAACAGCAGGGGCGAATTTTGCTAACTGCTGATTCAAGATGGTGAGGACATGGGTGGCATCTTGAAGCCGGTGTGAGGACTGATTCCTGGTCATTTGGCGGATGAGCTCACAGATGGCTTTGGGGACATGGTCAGGGAAGTCAAATACCGGGTCAGCCTGGTCAAAGGCCAATTTTCCCATAATCGATGTTTTCGGAAGACCGGAATAGGGCACTCGCTTGGTGAGCATGTCGTACATCATGAATCCCAAACAGTACAAATCACTGCTGAGGGTCAGAAGTTCACCCTTGGCAGTTTCCGGGAGCAAGTAGGGTAATGGTCTGAGTAAATCGGCGTCACAGTTTTTCAGGATGTCCATCAGGATCCAAGATAATCCGATGTCCATGACTTTGATCTGGCCTTGAGGGCCAACTAGGACGTGTCCAGGGTGGAGTGTGCCGTGAATGATGCCTTGAAAGTGGATATGAACTAAAACTTCCGCAATCTCACGAGCCAGCAAGAGCATTTTTTCGACTGAAAGAGGTCCTTCATTGAGAATGACGTCATGGAGACTAGGAGCATGAAAAAATTCCATGCAAACCACTGGAGTGCCATCCTGCTCTTCTACTTTGAAGATTTTAATGAGATTTGGATGTTCTGAACGAATGAGCGATTTGGCTTTTTCGATGAAGGCTTTTCCACAAATGAGCCGACCATTGATATGGGAATGGTAAACCTTGATCGCAATTTCGTGGCGAAGTTCGAGATCATATCCATAGTAAATGGTACCGGTTTGGCCTTTGGCAATTTCTCCTTGTATTTCAATTTTTCCAGGCAACAGTTGTGTATTCATACCAAAATGCCTAACTGCCTCAAAGAATCTTTGTGATGATTGAAGACGTATGGTGGTCGTTGCCCATTAAAACGAAGGCACGTTTATCAATAATGAAATGAGGAAATTTCGGACCCATGGAATTCCTGTTCATCTTGTCGGAATACCGTTTGATTTTCTTGAATGGAGGGGATTCTTGATCTTTTGAAGTTTCAGCTGAAATTCAACAGGGAAGAATGTTTCCTAGTCTTAGTTGGCAGTGATAAAGGGAACATACAGAATTTATGGTACAGGTCTTACAGCGTGACGATGTGTATCGAGAATCCATTTTTGGGTTTGACAAAAAAGCATTGGCAGGTGAACGCATTGCACTTGTGTACCCAACTCTAGTGTCAACTTGATTTTCTGGCTTGCCGGGTTTCGCCCCGGCAAGCGAGGTTTTGCCTGATGTGTTTCGAAGAGCGCGACCATTGTTGTGGAGGCAAATGGCCCCAAAACCAGTGAGGCCCCGTCCGGCTTCATTGAAGCGGACGGAGCCAGCCTTAGGAGGGCGGATCAACTCGCTCAACTCAAACAAGGCCCGCCGGCGGATGAGAGCGTCTTTTCCTTGGGCCAGACGGCAGGCGTCAGACCATAGGAGACGAATATTTCAGGGGGACTGTTGAAAAAAGCCGCCAGCGGCGTTCTCGTCATTTTTCCATGCTCACGTACTGGAGGTAAGCTCTGCGCGCAAAAATGACTGCGGCCTTGCTGGACGAACTTTTTTGAACCGCCCCGAGGCCTCTGATATGCAACGTGCCTGTGGGTCAATATGCCCTTGGAAATCATATTCAACACTCCCTTCAAGGATTTACATGGAAGAGCGAGGAGCCATACATTCCGTATGATCCGGATAAAAGGAAGGAAACAAGGATACGAAGGAATTAATACTTTTGGTCAGAGGGCTTTGAGAGCCTTTCCCACCTTCTGTAATGCTTGGAGGGCGGTCTTGAGATGCTCATGCGAATGATCCGCTGTGACAGTGATTCGAAGGCGGCAGGTCCCTTTAGGGACCGTAGGGGGGCGGACAACAGGAATCCACACTCCCTCTGCTCGTAAGTGTTGGCTCATCCGGACTCCGAGTTCTGGATCTTTTACCAAGATAGGGAGAATAGGGCTCTGAGTGTTGGTGAGTTGGAATCCCATGGACACTAAGCCGTGATGCAAAAATTCTCGATTGCGCCAGAGCTGTGCTCTTCGTTGGGGTTCTTGCTGAATGATTGCCAGGGCCGCGCTCGCTGCTGCGGCAGTGGCTGGTGGCGGGGCAGTGGTATAGATAAAGGAGCGGGAGGTATTGACCAGATAGGCCACGAAATCTTTCGGTCCGGCGACAAACCCGCCACTTGACCCCAGAGCTTTACTGAGCGTGCCCATCTGTAGAATGCGGCGGGGGTCTAAACCAAAATGTTCCACCGTGCCTCGACCCGTTCTACCCATGACCCCTGTGCCATGCGCGTCATCAATGAGCAGAGTGGCACCAAATTCTTCTGCCAATTTTGCTATCTCGGGCAGCGGAGCCACATCTCCATCCATACTAAACACCCCCTCAGTCAGAATTAGCGTCGAGGCTCGGGAACGTGGTTTTGACAGAAGGCGCTTGAGATGGTCAACGTCGTTATGATGGAAGACGCGCAGCGTGGCCCGGCTGAGGCGGCAACCATCAATCAGGCTGGCATGGCATAACCGATCTGCCAAAATCAGGCTATCTGCCGTGGCAAGACTTGGGATGACTCCTATATTGGTGGTGTATCCTGAAGAAAAGGCGAGAGCCGCTTCTGCGTCCTTAAAACTGGCCAATTCCCCTTCTAAGACGTGATGAGGCGTGATGTTGCCGGAAATTAATCTAGAGGCTCCAGATCCTACCCCAAATTGATCGATGGCCTTTATGGCGGCGTCTTTTACTTGTGGGTGGTTGGCCAGCCCAAGATAATTATTGGAGGCAAAAAGGAGGACTTCCCTCCCTTCCACTGAAATGACTGGGGACGAAGGGGAGTTAATGAGGGATAATTCTCGGAGTAGATGTCGTTGCGCTAACGTCTGAAGGTCTTCTTTGAACATTGAGATACCCACAGGGTCTTGAGATATAAGCTTTGGAGCCAGGATTTCACAGGTATTTCGTAATGAGATCAACCCTGTTACAATAAATGTTGACTTGAAAAAACCATAATGATTACCATGGTTTATTTCCTTACCCCAGACAATAAAATTATCACAAATGGGGAATATTTTTTGTTGGAGAGTTTTTTGAGGGAGTTTCCCTGGACGATGTGGTTCACCAGGTCTCGTCCAACGTCAAATTAACCAGAGGGTCAGAATCATGAAAATCACTGGTGCAGAAATCTTCTTAGAAGCATTAAAGCGTGAAGGCGTGAAAACCATGTTTGCCTTACCAGGCGGAGTAGTTCTCAAAATATTCGATGTCTTGCACCAGCAAAAAGATATTCGGGTGATCCTGACACGGCATGAACAAGGTGCCGGGTTTATGGCCGTTGGATACGCGAAAGCCATGGGCAAACCGGGTGTGGCGCTCATTACTTCCGGCCCTGGAATGACAAATGTTATCACGTCCCTTGCGGACGCGTATATGGATTCAGTTCCCATTGTCGTCTTTTCTGGACAGGTTCCGACCGCATTGATAGGCAACGATGCCTTCCAGGAGGCAGACAACATTGGTCTCAGTCGTCCGTGCACCAAATATAATTTCCTGGTCAAGGACGTGAAAGACTTAGCGCAGACCATTAAAGAAGCGTTTTATATTGCGACCACCGGTCGTCCTGGCCCGGTTTTAGTCGATATTCCTAAAGATATTTCGCTGGACAAAGCGGAATTTCACTACCCGACATCTGTTTCCATTCGGGGATATAACCCCACCTACGACGGAAGTCGTTGGAAAATTAAACAAGCAGCGGACGCGATTATGAAATCCAAGCGTCCTATTTTATATGTGGGTGGTGGAGTGGTGTTGTCTGGAGCTTCTCCTGAGGTGAAGGATCTGGCGGAATTGACCCAAATTCCGGTGGATATGACCTTGATGGGGTTAGGAGCATTTCCTGGAAACCACCCGCTGTCTCTGGGAATGTTGGGCATGCATGGAACGTATGTCGCGAACATGGCTATGCATTATTCTGACCTGGTTATTGCCGTTGGGGCACGTTTTGATGATCGAGTGACGGGCAAAGTTTCAGAATTTTGTCCCGATGCGACAATTATTCATATTGACATTGATCCGACCTCCATCCGAAAAAATATTCAGGTAGACATTCCAATTGTCGGTGACTGTAAGCGGGTGCTAACCGAATTGAATAACATTCTCCGGGCCACGGTGAATGGGAACCAAAAAGAGCAACGGAAGCCCTGGTGGGATCAGCTGAATGCGTGGAGGCAAGCACATCCTCTGCACTATGACCAAGATCCTGACGGATTAATCAAACCACAATTTCTTATTGATCGCCTGTATCAGTTAACGAGCGATCGAAATCCTATTTTGGCCACCGATGTCGGTCAACACCAGATGTGGGCGGCGCAATATTTTAAATTGCAAAATCCTCAGTCCTGGTTAACATCTGGTGGTCTCGGGACTATGGGTTTTGGATTACCGGCCGCTATGGGTGCGCAGGCTGCGTTCCCGGATCGTCTGGTATTGTGCGTCGCTGGGGATGGCAGTATTCAAATGAATACCCAGGAATTGGCGACTGCGGTCGTCGAGCAACTGCCAGTGAAGGTTTTCATTATTAATAACCGGTTCCATGGCATGGTTCGCCAGTGGCAAGATTTGTTTTATGAAGGCCGGTATGCGTCAAGTTACCTGGGGACCGTTCCTGATTTTGTGAAATTAGCTGAAGCCTATGGGGCTGCCGGTATCCGAATTGAAAAGGTTTCGGAAATGGATAGTGGCATCCGTGAAGCGCTCTCCATTAAGGGTCCGGTCGTGATTGATGTTCCGACCTACCAGTTTGAAAATTGTTATCCCATGATCCCGGCCGGAGGCTGTAATCATGAAATGTTGTTAGCAGATCCCCCGGACTTAAAGAAGCCCAATGCGATGCAAAAAATCGGCTCTCAGGCGGATTCAGATTCTGTCATCACGGCTTAGAGTACAACTATAAAAGGGTGTTATGGAGCACATTATTTCGTTGACCGTAGAGAATAAATTCGGATCATTGTCTCGAGTAGCGGGCCTCTTCAGCGGGCGGGGTTTTAATATTGAAAGTTTGTCAGTGGCCCCGACCCTGGATCCCTCTGTGTCCATGATGACAGTGGTGACTAAGGGGGATGATCCGATTATCGAACAAATTTTGAAACAGCTGAATAAACTCATTGATGTGATTAAAGTGGTTGATATTAGCGAAAGCGAGTTTGTTGAACGAGAGACGGCGCTTATCAAGGTTCATACCCGCCCAGAGGATCGAGCGGAAGCTCTTCGCATTGCAGATATTTTTCGAGCCAATGTTCTGGATTCCTCCCCTACCAGCTATACCATTGAAGTCACTGGAGATGTGAGGAAAGTCCAGGCGATCATCAATCTTCTGCAGCCGCTTGGCATCAAGGAGCTGGTACGAACCGGCAGGATTGCCATTGGGCGCGAACCGACACGTTCGACACAAACCCAATCCCGACCGCTTGCGAAAGCGAATTAATCAGGCCAACCAACACCTGCCTTTAGACTGAGGGGATCCGTCCACCCTGATCGACGGAACGACTAAGGACTATCTTATCTTTATGAGGAGTGCATGATGAAAATTTCTTATGAAAAAGACGCAGATCGACAAATTTTGGCCAATAAAACTGTGACCGTAGTGGGTTTCGGTAGCCAAGGTCATGCGCATGCCTTAAACATGCGCGATAGTGGTCTTCAGGTCGTCGTGGGCTGTCGAGAAGGTTCGTCATGGAACAAGGCTGAAGCGGCCGGGTTGAAAGTCATGCCGACCGCAGATGCGGTCAAATGTGCCGATGTAGTGATGCTGTTAGCTCCCGATGAAGCCCAAGCCGCTATCTACAATAGAGATATTGGTCCAAACTTAAAGCAAGGAGCCTATCTGGCCTTTGGCCATGGGTTTAATATCCATTTTGGGCAAATTCAACCTGCCAGCCATGTGAATGTGTTTATGGTGGCTCCCAAGGGTCCTGGGCATCTGGTCAGGTCGGAATATACCAAGGGGACGGGCGTACCCTGCTTGTTAGCCATTCACCAGGATCCCGGTGGTCAGACGACTAAGGTCGGATTGGCCTATGCTTGTGCGATTGGCGGAGCCAGAGCCGGTGTTATTGAAACATCATTTCGGGAAGAGACGGAAACGGATCTTTTTGGAGAGCAGGCGGTATTATGTGGAGGGCTTACCTCACTGATACAGGCAGGTTTTGAAACCTTGGTCGAAGCTGGCTATTCGCCTGAAATGGCCTATTTCGAATGTTTGCATGAAGTGAAGCTCATCGTGGATCTGATTTATCAGGGTGGCATTGCCAATATGCGCTATTCTATTAGCACGACGGCCAAATATGGCGATGTGACACGAGGGCCGCGAGTGGTGACGGATGAGACTAAGAAAGTGATGAAAGAGATTTTAGGAGAGATCCAAAGCGGTCGATTCGCCAGAGAGTGGGTGCTGGAAAATCAAGCGAACCGGCCCGTGTATAATGCGCTCTTGAGAAAGGGGGAAGAGCACCCCATTGAAGAAGTCGGGGCACGGTTGCGAGGGATGATGCCCTGGCTGCAAAAGGATCAGCTTGTGGATAAACAGAAAAATTGATGAGAAGGTTGCGGGACGTGAGACCCATTCCCAATGGCTGATCAGGCGAGAGGAATTCCTGTTGCCAAAGAAGGCATCCCCTTTATCGCAGGTGGAGGGCTTCTGACCCTTGGATGTTGGATGGCCGGGTTGGTTTGGCCCACATGTCTGATGGGATCGTTGACCCTGTTTACGGCATGGTTTTTTAGAAACCCGGCCAGAACGATTCCTCAGGGGAGAAACCTCATTGTTTCTCCGGGTGATGGGACGGTCGTAGCGGTGGAACAGGAATTCGAGCACCGGTTTCTCAAAGAGCCCAGTATCCGAATCAGCATTTTTTTAAATGTATTCAATGTACATATTAACCGGATGCCTGCTCCAGGAGTGCTACAGGATGTCGTCTATGCTCACGGGAGGTTTTTGGTAGCTAGTCGTCCGGAGGCTTCAGCGGAAAATGAGCAAAATGCGCTCATGCTCCAGCGTTCCGATGGGGAAAAAATACTGTGCGTGCAAATTGCCGGTTTAATTGCCAGGCGAATCGTCTGTTGGGTCAAGCCCGGTGACCAGGTTGAAGTAGGCGAACGGTTTGGACTTATTCGGTTTGGATCTCGGATGGATTTGTATCTTCCTCACGATTGTGCCATTCAAGTCAAGGTTGGCGAAAAAGTGAAGGGGGGATCGTCCATACTGGCGGAGTTGGCATGTGTGGAGCCTTCATGAAACAACCCAAAAAACGACGGGTCGTCTATTTAATTCCCAATCTTCTGACCACCGGAAATCTGTTTAGTGGCCTGGCCTCTATTTTGTTTGTCTTTGGTGGCGATTTTGGGCCTGCGGCCATTGCGATTCTTGTGGCGATCGTTTTTGACGTGTTGGATGGAACGTCAGCCCGTCTGATGAAAAGTACGAGTGATTTCGGGCTGCAATATGATTCGTTGGCAGATGTCGTGGCTTTCGGAGTGGCTCCGGGCTTGCTGATGTATTCGTGGGCGCTCAGTGCTCCGAAGATGTTGGGCGCCGCGGTGATGTTTGCCTTTGTGGCTTGTGGTGCCTTGCGATTGGCCAGGCACAACGTTTTGGCGACGACTGGCGGAGATGGTAAGCCGTTTACGGGGCTTCCTATTCCTGGCGCTGCGGGGGTGATGGCCACGTTGGTGATTTTCGATCATCATGTTGCGCCATTAGGGGAGAAGGTGAAGCCAATTCTTGGGATCGTCTTGACCTTAGGTCTGGCGTTTCTCATGGTGAGTACATTTCGTTATCGTAGTCTGAAAGAATTAAAAACGCAGGAACACCACCACTTTAATTATTTGGTGTATGCAGTCCTCATTCTCATGGCGGTCTTAGCGTATCCTCAGGCGATGCTTTTTGTCGTGTTTGCTGCCTATGCACTTTCAGGCGTCTTGGAGCAAGGATGGAAGCTTGTGGCAGGAATGATGGGGAAAAAGCCTGCTGAAGAAGTGGGGCCGGATGGACTCCACAAATGAATGACTGACAGACAGACAGGGGAAAAGTGACCTTGGATGAAGAGCAAATGTGGGGGAAATGAGCCATGACACGGATGATTCGAATTTTCGATACCACCCTGCGGGATGGAGAGCAATCTCCTGGCGCGAGCATGAACATCGAAGAAAAAATCCTCGTGGCGAAGCAATTAGCCCGGTTGAATGTAGATATTATCGAAGCCGGTTTCGCGTTTAGTTCACCTGGTGATTTTGAAGCGATTCATCGTATTGCTCAGGAAGTGGAAGGTCCGGTCATTTGCAGTCTGGCCCGCGCGAAGCCTGAAGATATTGACCGGGCTTGGGAGGCACTCAAAGGTGCACCCAAATGTCGTATCCATACGTTTTTGTCTTCTTCGGATATCCACCTGAAACATCAATTTCGCATGACCAGGGATGAGGCCCTCAAGAGAGCGGTGGAGATGGTTCGCCATGCTCGGGGTTACGTTGAGGATGTGGAATATTCTCCCATGGATGCCACCCGGTCTGACTTGACGTATCTATGTGAGGTGGTGGAAGCCGTGGTGGAAGCTGGAGCGGGAACGGTTAATATTCCAGATACGGTAGGGTATACCACTCCTGAGGAGTTTGGACGAATTATCCGGACATTAAGAGAGCGAGTCCGTGGGATAGAGACGGCCATTATTTCCGTCCATTGCCATAACGACTTAGGGTTGGCGGTCGCAAATTCTATGGCCGCCATATATGCGGGAGCAGGCCAGGTGGAATGTACGATCAATGGGATTGGTGAACGAGCCGGAAATGCCTCATTAGAAGAAGTCGCGATGGGACTGCGTACGCGAACAGATTTTTACCAGTCCGATACTAATATACGCACAGAGGAAATCTCCAAAGCCAGCCGTTTGGTGAGCAATATCACCGGAATGGTGGTACAGCCCAACAAAGCGATTGTGGGTGCCAATGCCTTTGCGCATACGTCCGGCATTCATCAGGACGGGTTGCTCAAGGACAAAAGTACCTATGAAATCATGCGGCCCGAATCTGTTGGATTAACCCAAAGTCGATTGGTGATGGGTAAACTGTCCGGTCGACATGCCTTTCGTGAAGAACTGGCCAGCCTGGGGTACACCCTTTCCGATCAGGAATTGCAAGAGGCCTTTGAACGCTTTAAACGTCTGGCCGATCAAAAGAAGGAATTATTCGAAGAGGATTTGGAGACAATCGTCAATAAGGCTATTACCAAAGTTCCTGAGCGCTATGTCTTAAAGGGGTTGCATGTGGAAAGTGGGTTGGAGCAGCGCCCGTCCGCGATGGTGGAATTGATGATGGATGGGCGTATCGCGAAACTGACTGGCACGGGTGATGGTCCGGTGGATGCGGTGTATCGGACCATTGCAGCCTTGACTGAAACGAAAAGTCTTCTTCGTGCCTACATCGTAAAAGCGATTACGGGTGGTACCGATGCGCAGGGTGAAGTGTCAGTCCGCGTCGAAGAGAATAGTGAAACGGTTACCGGTCACGGATCAGATACGGATATTATCCTTGCTTCTGCGCAGGCCTACCTCAATGCGCTCAATAAACTGGCGGATTTGGCGGAACGACATGCCAGAGCCGAACAAAAAATCGGGTTGTGTTGAAGGACACGTCCTCTTCACCCAATTTCGAATGTTTTAACTCCTGCCTTTTTTATGTCCATGGGCATGTTGTTTCTCTCAAACCCTTTAGGGTACGCGTTTATCGTAGGAATTAAAGTAAAGATGTTTATCATATTATCGGGGGAATCATGAAGAAACGGATTGCCGTATTACCGGGTGATGGGATTGGACCTGAAATCATGCCACAAGCGATTCGGGTTCTTGAGGCCATTGGCCAGAAATGTGGGCATCAATTTACCTTTACCTATGGGCAGGTTGGCGGGGAGGCGATTGACGCAACAGGGTTTCCGTTGCCGGCCGAGACCCTGAAATTAGCTCAATCGAGTGATGCTGTCCTCTTGGGAGCTGTGGGCGGACCGAAGTGGGAAGGCCTTGAATATGGACGTCGGCCGGAACGCGCCTTGCTCGGGTTGAGGGAGCAGTTGGGGCTTTTCGCTAACCTCCGACCGGCAAAAATGTATTCAGCGTTAATCGGGTCGTCCAGTCTAAAACCGGAAGTCGTCGAGGGCATTGATATTCTGGTAGTTCGGGAATTGACCGGTGGGATTTACTTTGGCAAACCGAAAGGCATTGAACAAACGGCGACAGGACATCGGGGATTCAATACTGAAGTCTACACGACGGAGGAAATCCGACGGATCGCTGATGTGGCTTTTCAGGCCGCCCGGAAGCGGCGTAGCCTTGTTCACTCTATCGATAAGGCCAACGTTCTGGAGTCATCCGAGCTTTGGCGGCGAGAAGTGATCAACGTGCATCAGAACTTCCCGGATGTGGAATTGCGTCACATGTATGTGGACAACTGTGCCATGCAACTTGTTCGCTTTCCCAAGCAATTCGACGTGGTTGTGACCACCAATTTGTTTGGGGATATCTTGAGTGATGAGGCGGCGATGTTGACCGGGTCGATAGGCATGCTCCCTTCTGCCAGCGTCGGAGCGACAGTGGGAATGTTTGAGCCTATTCATGGGAGCGCCCCGGATATTGCCGGAAAAAACCTCGCCAACCCTATTGGGACCATTGCTTCCGCAGCCATGATGTTGTCCTATTCGTTCGAGTTGAAGAAAGAAGCCGACATGATTGAATCGGCCATTCAGAAGACTCTTGAGCAGGGATATCGCACGAAAGATATTGAAAGTAAGGGGAGTACGCTGGTTGGAACCACTGAAATGGGTGATCACATCCTAAAACAGTTAGGGCATTAAACGGATGATTGGGCAAGGGAAGAGTGGGCAGATTGTCACGATAGCCGGAACAGGGGAACCTGGATATGATGGCGACGGACAACCCGGGACTCAAGGAATTTTGAATGAACCCAAGAATGTGTGCTTTGACGCTGAAGGTAACCTCCTGATTGCCGATTCTGAAAATCACGTCATTCGCCGACTGATACATTCGACTGGTGTCATCGAAACGGTAGTCGGGTGCATTGGCACCCGCCGCGTCGGTGGGGAAAATCCACAATCCCCGATTCCAACTCCAATTTCTCACGTAGAGGAGGAGATTGATCCTCTTGTGGATGTGGAAGAGATTCCGGGCCAGGCCTACTCTCAAACGCCTGATCTGAGTGGAACGGTTCGCTACATCGTCGGAAAGGGGATTGGCAAAGATCGGTTTGCTGGAGATGGGGACTTGGCCTCGAGTGCACAATTAAATTTCCCCTCCTCCGTCGCCGTTGATGCGGCTGGGACCCTCTTTATTGCCGACACGTGGAACCATCGCATTCGACGGGTAGATTCCAAAACGGGGATTATCCAGACCGTGGCCGGGGACGGTCAGTCGAAGTGGACGGGGGACGGTGGTCCTGGAATTTCCGCTTCGTTGAATGAACCGGTGGCATTGGTTGTGGATGGTGCACGCCTCTATATTGCCGATCAGAGTAATAATCGCATCCGTATGCTGGATTTGGAATCAGGTGTGATCACGACTATTGCAGGCACGGGAGACTCCGGATATACCGGGGATGGCATGCCTGCCGTGGAATCCGCGCTTGCGGGACCGAGCGGGTTAGCACTCGATCACGATGGAAATCTCTATATCGCTGATACCTTTAATAGCCGTATTCGAATGCTGGAACGCAACACGGGGCTTCTGTCCACGGTGGCAGGAGATGGCGCCGAGTTTCGCTACGAGCGGGGGGTGAATGAACAGTCTCAGGCGTTGGCGAGGCCCTATGGCATCGCGATTACGCCACAAGGACATGTGCTTATCACGGATTCCGATCATCACTTAATCCGTAAGTGGGATGGCCGGAGAAAGGAAATGACCCTTGTCGCTGGCAATGGTCAATCGACATGGGCTGGAGATGGGGGCCAGGCTTCGGATAGTAGCCTCAGTTTTCCGTTTGGGGTGGCGGTTGACGCTTTGGGCAATATTGCCATTGCCGATACCTTTAATCACTGCATCCGCTATATTCCTGTCTGAGAAAAGTCCCGGATGCCATCACGGGGATGCCAGGAATTTCTGCCTCTGGTTGCTCGCCTGCCTTGGGTTTCCCTTTCGTCATTTTGGAGTCAAGGATTTTGAACTGATAGGATAGGCGTATTACTGAGTGTCATCCGTGTTTTTCTTGAGGGAGTCAGCCTGACATGATGAAGAAAAAATC
Organism: uncultured Nitrospirales bacterium; assembly: GCA_963801755.1. Lineage (GTDB taxonomy): Bacteria > Nitrospirota > Nitrospiria > Nitrospirales > UBA8639 > Nitrospira_E. The sequence continues at coordinate 393,434 of CAWDGE010000002.1, forward strand.
GGCCTATACGGTTGCGGTGGTTGGAGCAACCGGTGCTGTTGGAACGGAAATGATCCAGGTCTTGGAAGAACGCGATTTTCCTGTCGGGGAATTAGTCCCGCTGGCTTCGGCACGGTCCGAAGGCAATGAGGTGACGTTTCGCGGTCAGACCCTTTTTGTCCGGGTGCTGGAACCCAACTCGTTCGAGGGTGTCGATGTGGCCTTGTTTTCGGCAGGAGCCGATGTCAGCAAAGAATTCGGTCCGATAGCTGTCAAGGCGGGAGCCGTGGTGGTAGACAATAGTTCCGCGTGGAGGATGGATCCCAAGGTCCCACTCGTGGTGCCCGAGGTGAATGTCCATGCTCTTTCGGGGCATCAGGGACTGATTGCCAATCCTAACTGTTCCACCATTCAAATGGTCGTGGCCTTGAAACCGCTGCATGATGCAGTCCGAATCAAACGGATTATTGTCACGACGCTTCAATCCGTGTCCGGAACCGGCAAGGATGCGATGGAAGAATTAGTTGAACAGTCTCGTCAACTACTCAGTTTTGGAGAAGCCAAAGTGGCGGTCTATCCTCATCAGATTGCTTTTAATTGTTTGCCCCATATTGATGATTTTTTGCCGAATGGGTACACCAAAGAAGAAATGAAAATGGTCAACGAAACCCGAAAAATCCTGGGTGAATGGTCTTTGCCGATTACGGCGACGACAGTCAGGGTCCCGGTCTTTATCTGCCATGCGGAATCCGTGAATATTGAAACTGAGCAAAAACTGAGCGCGAATGATGCTCGAGCCATACTGGCTGCCGCTCCCGGCATTCAGGTTTACGATGATCCCGGTCGCAATTTGTATCCCCTACCGATCGACGTGGCGGGGACCGATGCTGTATTTGTGGGGCGAGTGAGGGAAGATGAATCGGTGCCAAACGGCTTGAATGTGTGGATTGTGGCGGATAATTTGCGAAAAGGTGCTGCGCTCAACGCCGTACAAATCGCCGAGGAACTTATCCGATAATGTGTCAGAGCCGACATGATGAGTGGAGTGGGAAAAGCCTTGATTCCGATGGGGTGTATCCTTCTAGTGCTGGGTCTTATATTCCTTGCCCCTGGGGAAATGGTCAAACACTGAGGGCGGATGGGGATGGCTTGGCCGGTTGCCGGGCGATTTTATGATCAAACGGGATCATGTGACGTTTTACTTTCCTCTTGCGACCAGCACATTATCAGTGTGGGCGGAAGTGTGATGCTTTATTTTTTCTTCCGGCGGTAGGCAAGAGTTATGGTGTGTGTGGAAAATCGCATCGGCATTGTCCTGCTTTTTGTCAGTTGGGTCATGTTATACCCTCCGGTCGTTGAGGCCGCTGAGCCAGCTATCCGCGTTGGTCTTGCCGATGCTGCCCAGGTCCTATCCATCCAATCCGCGGATTCATTTTTCCTCCGCCTGGCCTCTGGGAAAAAATTTCATACTTCGGGCCGGGTGACTATTCGAATGCAGGGCGCTGGTCTGCTGCTCAATGACAGTCCCGTGGCGGATGCACATCTGTGGGTTGAGGGATCAGCAGGCACCTATCAGGTAACAGTGGAGACGAAGAAGGAAACGTCAGCGCCCATCGATTCAGGGCCGGAATGGGTAGTACGCGGACCACTTGAAATACAATCGAACCCGTCTGGATTAGCTTTGATTAACTGGATTGATCTTGAAGAATACGTCGCAGGCGTGGTCTCGGGTGAAGTCGGGGCCAAGTGGCCCTTAGAAGCTCTGAAAGCACAAGCCGTTGCTGCCAGAACCTATGTGTTGTACAAGAAACTTGAAAACCAATTACAATCGTTCGATGTGGTCGCTGGTGTGCAGGATCAAGTCTATCATGGCCATTCCGTGCGAGCTGAATCCGTGCTTCAGGCTGTTGCAGCCACTCGAGGCCAAGTGGTGACGTATGAAAATCGCCCCATCTTCGCGGCCTATTCGTCGACGGCCGCGGGTACCACCGAGGATGCCTTGTATGTGTGGGCATTGGACCTTCCCTATCTCAAAGGAGTCGACTGCCCATTTGATGAGCAAGCCCCACGGTATGATTGGCGTACATCATTTTCCTTCGACTTTCTGGAGCAGCAACTGCTTAAAGAAGGATATCACGTTGGCAAAATCGCAACGTTCACACCCTATACCTTCACGCCGTCGGGGCGAGTCGATCGTGTGCGCCTGCTTCATTCTCGTGGAGAAATTATACTGCGGGGGCAAGACTTGCGACGAGTGGTCGGATATTCCAAAATTTTCAGCACCCAATTTTCCATCGAATCATTGGGGCAGGAAGTGGTGGTGGTGGGTCATGGGGCAGGACATGCCGTGGGGATGTGTCAGTGGGGCATGCGCGAAATGGCCGAATTAGGGTATGACTACCAATCAATTATCCAACATTATTATCCCCACACGATCCTTCTTCCTCTTGACCGCGTGCTCCTGACTGCGGCCGACTAACTCTGTTGTTTTCTTTTCTTCCCTGGCAATGGATCTTTCCCAATTCAACTTTCCCTTTGACCAGAATCTGGTTGCCAAATATCCGGTTCATCCCCGGGATCATGCCAGATTGTTGGTTCTGACCCGATCTACCGGAGATATCATCGATCGGCAAGTCAAAGATCTCCCCAATATTTTACGACCTGGGGATTTGCTCGTGGTCAATAATACCAAGGTCATTCCGGCACGCCTCTGGGCGAAGAAGGTGCCCAGTGGGGGGCGGGTAGAATTGCTGATTGTCAAAGAAATTGGTGAGGACCATGCAGAAGTCCTTATTCAGGGGAAAGTTGGAGTCGGACAGATTGTGGAATGTGAGGGTTCCGTCCGCGCGCAGGTGGTGGAAAAAGAACCAGGTCGAACGGTGATTCATTGGCTGGGTCCTGGTGCCTTGCGAACATGGTTACTTGCCCATGGAGAAATTCCGCTTCCTCCGTATTTGAAACGTCAGCCGGTTCCACGTGATCAAGAGGATTATCAAACTGTATTTGCCAAAGTGAAGGGGGCTATTGCCGCGCCAACAGCCGGGCTGCATTTTACGCCAGAATTGATTACACAACTAACAGAGAAGGGAATCGGAACAGCCACGGTTACCCTGCATGTTGGACCTGGAACCTTTCTGCCCGTCAAGACGACAGATGTGGAGCGTCATATCATGCATCCGGAATGGTTCGAGGTGTCAGAGGAGACCGCGAGGAGAATTTGTGAAGTTCGGAAACAGGGCGGGAGAATTGTCGCTGTCGGGACCACCGTGGCACGAAGCCTTGAGTCGGCCATTGGTGAGACCGGCCAGCTCAGGTCCTGTTCGGGAGAGACCCGCCTCTTTATCCTGCCAGGATTCCAATTCCGGGTCATTGATGCGCTCCTGACCAATTTTCATTTTCCTGAAACGACCCTCTTGATGTTAGTTTCGGCATTTTCAGGATTGACGGAAACCAGGGAGGCCTATGCGCATGCGGTACGCGAACGCTATCGGTTCTATAGCTATGGGGATGCCATGCTTATTCATGAATAATGGGGTTGGCAGAAATAGTGAGGAATTCTAAAGTAATTTCCGCTGCAGGTGTTCTCTTCCGTATGGCGAAGGATTCGTGGTATGGACGGATGAGGAAGGGGTCTGTCCTGCGTAGAGAATCCCCGGCCTGGTCAGTGGGAGGACTCCATACAGAAGATTGCCAGGGTAAAGCCGGAAACTGCCTCTTACAACAGTTCCTCGTGAATTGTGACGTCCCCACGGACTCGAAGTGCGGTTTGGAAGGCTTGCATGGCCCGCTGTTTCTTTTGCATGAGAAATTGAAGGCGAATCTGTTCAAAGACCGTGAGATCGGGCTCTGCCCCGTCAAGCGTTTGTCGATCAGCGAGTTCTTTGACCTCTTTCATTTCGGCCGGGGTGAGTGTCGTCGCTTCAGAGACGAGCAGTCTCGCTTTTTCCGCCAGCAATTCGTTTCGGCGCTGCTCCTCATATTGATGGGGTTTCATCCGGTTGGCCGCCAAGAGTCGCTGGTAATATTCTGTATCGAAGACGCCATCTTTTTGGAAGTCTTTTTGGTTCACAATCGCATCGTGGAGTTCTTGAGCCGAGACAGCCAAATTCATTTCATCCGCCAGTAATTGCCAGGATTTTGTGGTGATCAATCCCTCGAGGGCGAGTTGCTTAATGGTCTCTTCTTTCACGTCTTCTTGTTTGAGTTGGTCCCGATAGAATCGGAAGTAGCCTTGCTTTGCCCGGAGATATTCATCCTTGGAGACCTTATAGGGACCGACGGTTGCCACCGCGTTGCCTTGAGTCGACTCGTAGCCATACCATCCCATGCCGATGACAAAGGTGACAGCGATGCCCAGGATGAGTAACTTGAGAATCCAGGGATATTTAGTGGAACCCTCGCGTATAATTCGAATCATGCGTCCTGCCTCCTCAGAATTTCTTTGATGACCATGACGAAATTTTAAGGGCCAGCAACGGGAAAGGCAAGTGAGTGGGCCGTGTCAATTCAGTTCTTTACATCAGTAGGACGGCATGGTAAAGCAACGGGCCGGAGTGTGAGAATGATGGATATTTCTTAGGAAGTCGTCCTGCAGGCCGTGTGAGGATTTCCCGGATGGGCTCTGTCTTTGATTTTTTTGGGAAAGAGGCGTGGAGAGCGGAACATGGCGCCTCTGAAAAACAATGTCTCTTTAGGGGGAGGTGCCTCCTTCAACATGAGCATGGGTCATAATGAGAAAGGTCGGTGAAGACAAATGAGTGAGGTTCGAGTTCGCTTCGCGCCCAGTCCGACTGGTTTCCTCCATATTGGCGGAGTGCGGACAGCGTTATTTAATTGGTTATTCGCCCGTCATGAGGGTGGAACCTTTATCCTCCGTATTGAGGACACCGATCGGGACCGGTCTACGGATGATGCTATTCAGGTCATCCTGGATGGCTTGAAATGGACCGGTTTGAATTGGGATGAGGGGCCTTTCCGGCAGACAGACCGCTTGGAGCTGTATCGTGAACGGGCGATGGATCTCTTGAAGAGAAAGTTAGCCTACTGGTGCATTTGTACGTCTGATGAATTAGAGGCGAGAAGGAAAGAAGCTCAGGCTAAAGGCGAATCCATCAAATATGATGGGCGGTGTCGACATCGAGGAATTTCGGAGCCTACCGAGCCGGCGGCTCTTCGATTTCTCACTCCTCAGGAAGGGCAGACCGTCGTCAATGATCGTATTAAAGGCCAGATCGTGTTTGATAACACCGTTATGGACGATCTCATCATACTCAGGTCAAATGGCTATCCTACCTATAATTTTTCTGTGGTGGTGGATGATGGGCTCATGAACATTACGCATGTCATTCGGGGAGACGATCATGTCAATAATGCTCCGAGACAGGTGCCGCTCTTTTCCGCCATGGGGTTTTCGGTGCCTCAGTTTGCTCATTTGCCCATGATTCTGGGATCGGATAAATCGCGTCTCTCCAAACGCCATGGGGCAACCTCGGTGTTGGCATATAAGGAGATGGGGTATTTGCCTGAAGCCCTAATTAATTATCTGGTCCGACTGGGATGGTCTCATGGGGATCAGGAAATTTTCTCGATTCAGGAAATGGTCGAATTTTTCGATTTCAAGCAGGTGCAAGCCTCGGCAGCCGTCTTTAACCCTGAAAAACTCCGGTGGGTCAATGCGCAGTACATTAGAAACAGCGACCCCAAGCAGGTGGCCGACGCCCTAATGCCCTTTTTAGAGAATGCAGGCTATGGCGATACTGCTTTGGCCAGAATTCCTGGAGGAGCCGAAGCCTTGATCCCACCCTTGCGAGAGCGATCAGAAACGCTGTTGGACCTTGTTCAAGGGGCCGTTCCCTATCTGTCAGAGCCCATGACCATGGATGAGGAAGCCGCGAAAAAACATCTCACCTTGTCAATTGCCCAGAGTCTTCAGGCGTTTGCTGATCAGGTTGAGGCCGAGGCGGACTTTTCCAAAGAGACGCTTGAGGGCATTCTTCATGGCATTATTGAGCGGCAGGGGCTCAAAATGGGCAAGGTGGCACAACCGTTACGCGTGGCTTTGACAGGCCGGACGGTCAGCCCTGGCATTTATGAGGTCATGGCGTTGTTAGGGAAAGAGCGATCGCTCCAGCGTATCCGTGCCGGTGTTGAGCGAGCGATGAATGCCGAAAGCCAGCCTTCATGATTTGTTTTTCTGCCGTCTCTTGACTGGTTCTGAGAGGTGAATTAAGCTCACTCCTAGGTTGGGGGATCGTCTAGCGGTAGGACGCCAGTTTCTGGATCTGGCTGCCCAGGTTCGATCCCTGGTCCCCCAGCCAAAAACTTCCCTTTTTTCTCTCAAATGTTTACACATTGTCCATGGACCTCAGGTACATCATTCTGATGGTGTAGATGGGTCCCCAAGCTCGGAATGTTCATTTTTTTAGAAAAATGACCGTCCCGCACCTATGCGATGCTCTGATGAAAGGTGTGCATAAGCATGGTCATAAGGATGGAATAATGTCCACGCAATTGGCTGCCAGTGGCCAGGGATTTAAAGGCAGCCGTCGCGCTTCTGGGAAATAGTCTCACTGATTATGTGAAGGATCTGTTTCAAGACCATGTAACCGAATTGGAGAGGAAGGGCAGTTGCCAAGGGGAAATAGACCCTGGGTATCAACAATTCAAGATCCAAGGTCAGCAGCACGGCGGAACACTTCATTAGAAATGAAATTAATACGCATTGGCATGAAGGAAAGCGAGAAGGCGAAAGCCCAGAATGCACTCGACCGAATTCTGTCAGGATGCTTTGACGAGAATGATGTCGAAACCTTGTTCATGAAATTACGCGAATATTCGTCAGGCCACCGTGTTTTTCAAGAAGTGGCGAATTTTGTTGCCCACAACAACATTAGAGATCGTGGCATCCTCCACCAAGCCCTTGAGAGATTCTATCTTCACCACAAATTCCTCCTTGAATTCGTATGGCCCGAAAGAAAGCCGGACTGGTTAAGAGGGTTTCCCCTTTACATAAAGCGGCTCATAATCCTACAGATTGATGAGTGTAAGCCCGATTCGCTTTGGCAGAAGTTCCAATTAACCCCGAAACAGCTCAAAAACCATTTTGAGATTCTCTTTAAGGAAAACAAGCAAGCGAAAAGTGCTGTCCTAATAAGTTCAAATATCAGACATTACTCAGGCTTAGCGTTTGATTATATTCTGGATACTTTATATTGCAACGCTGCATTCACTGATGATGATCTTATGAATGACTTATTGGCCGTCCTCAGCAAGAACAACTTGATATTTAAAGCGGATGACATCGTGGCCCAGCGAGGAACTATTGTTCTTTGCGTGATGCTGCTCATGCATCAATCCCAGTTTGAATTTGGTGGAGTTTCTTGCGGTGAGTGTATTATATATTCATTTCCATCAGGGGAAATTATCAAAAGTGAGGTCCCGGTGAAATTCAATTTAGGGGACTTTGAGACATTAAATGTGATGGGTATTGTGCCGGCCACAAGGTATGATGGTTTGAAAAAAGTTCCTTTCAAGACTTCTTACCCCATATTCACAACAAATCTGTTGGCGATCGACAATTGCGACAAGTCCTTATTGGTTGTTGAAGAGGTGCCGGAACAGCCAGGCTTTTACAGGAAACGTATAGCTTTTGATCAACCTCTTGGTTTGAAGAATTCCAAGCTTGCCCCATTATTACCCCGAACAGAAGGAATCGAGTCAAACGCTACTCAATAATTCGTTTCTGTCTTCTATAAATTAACCAACAATCTTCGTCAGACCTGAAATCTACTACGGAATTCTTAGATTTCCTTTTGACCTCAAAAACGGGTTGTCGGTCCGTATTGTTGAATTGGTTGTATAATCCTGAGAAGATTAAAGGGCAAAGGGATGATTAACTCAGAATGGAGTTGGAGGGTGAGGCTTGGATAGGAATGACCCAATAAGTTATTACAAAGAATGATCATTTAAGAGGGGACGCTATGAATCTTCATCAACGGGGCACGGAGCTGATTAATAGCCTGAAGGATCATGTACTAGAGGTTCTTCGTGGGCATCCGGATGCAGAGCCCGCGGGGACGGGGGTTTTTCAGGAAGAAATTGCCCGTCGGGCAGGGTTGCATAACATGGGCACAGGGGAATTAGATCACACCTGTGGTGAGATGTTGCGGTTGCTTCATAAGGAAGGCATGATCGAACTGGTGGAGGAGGCTGAGCCGGATGAAAAGCGGAAGCGGTGGCGTTTGAACTCACGATAAGATTTGGCTCGTTTCTCTAATTTTGCACTTCAATTTTGAATTCACTTCCCTCAGACCGAAAGTCGTTGCTCACCGAAGGTGCCTTTCGGTCATCTGCCGGGCTTGGTGGGATTGGTAGCCACAAAGTCCCCGGTTCAGTCGGAGTTCCCAACTGGCTGTGGTTTTATGCACGCCCATCACCGGGGCAATTTGGATTTGGTTCCGATGTTCAGAAGGGCCTGCATTTGATATCGTTGTTCGTTGGTCAGCCGTGTGTAGCTGCTCATGTGTGCTCATCTTCTTTTGGTCGGTGAGACAAGGCCACAATGCTATCGCAGTTGCCCAACTTAACCAAACCTCTGAGTTGCGCATACAATTTGAATCTAAGATAAATAATAGCTCGCTTAAATTGAACGAGAAAAGGTGGTAAGGTTTATGCCCCAGGTTGGGCTAGATCTGAAAGAGATAAATGCAAATTTTCTTGGCACTTGCCGGTCGCAGAAAGGTCTATGATGTCCTGGCGATTTCCTCCAGAAAACACATGTTAAGCATATTTTTTCCCGCTGCCTATTCCTTGTTGATCTTTTCACATCCAAATCTCCACGGTAAATGTTATGGAGGACCATGGGAAGATTTTATGTGGCTGGATGTCCATCCATTCTTAAGAGATGCGCATTACCCCTAAAGTCCAGAGAAAATACTGTCGATAAAAAGGCCAACCTTATTCCTGTGTATCCTACTGTTCGTTGCCGTCCTCGGAATCAAATTGACCTAGGTTGTGTTCCTTTCCATCCTCAAAAAGAGAACTCCTCTCTTTGTTTAAATTCCCGTCGAACAACAAAGAATCTTCCCAATCAGAAAGGTGCAATGACAATTCAACCGCTGTCCTATTTGAAGTCATTAATCCATCCCAACATAGGGATTCATTCTCAATTCTGTCGCCGACTTTAAATGACTAGCAGCTAATCATGCCGCATTTTCCATATCTTTATTTGGATTCCTTAATGACAAATGACCGATTCCATTTATGCGTAATGGTGATTTTGATCCGCTTTTCCTTGCTTGTGAAATGAAGTAGGGTTGCGTCCCAATGGTTTATTTGGAATTTTTTAATCCTTCAAATTCGATATCATGAGGCCAAGCAAATTTTCGACTTATCTCTCACTAGTGAATTCAAACGAATCCCAATTGACCGAATTCGTTGCTTTAGGACTAAATTCGTGGAATGTCCAAGCCTCGCAGATCTTCCTTCTATGGAGTGGTCGGAATTCTTGGGATATACTATCCACTCATGAATGCTATACATACCTTCACAAATAATAGAACGCAATGTGTTTTTCCTTTTTGGGATGGGTGAAAGAGAAAAGTAGATTGGAACGAAATCCCAGAGTAACTTTTTTGCTAGGTCTCTCACCGAAGTTTCTCTCAGAGAGTAAAAGGGGAACTGGTGAAAGGAGGAAATGAAATGAAAATCGTGACCCCGATATTTTTCATGCTTTGGATAATGCTCGGTAGTGCCTCTCTCCTGCAAGCAGAGGTCATTATTGAAACACATGGCGGGGAAGAGGAAAAGATGACTCTTGAGCATCGTAAGGGAGCTAAAGCCCCAATGCGGATTGAAGAGCCAGATGGGACCCTCCGACCCCTTCCATTGGGCTCGATACCTGAGAGTCGTATGAGTATGGAGGGTTTACGGGATGTGCCAGATGCGGGCGGTGGGACAATGGTAAATGTTGAGGGCCGGTTTCAGTCAATCCTGAAAGTGCCGGACGGAGCTGACCATGCGATTCATCAGCATGAATCTGCTGACCTACCGCCATTGAAACCCTGAAGATTGTTGGATAAGACCCTTTCAATCCATGAATTATTCTAAAGTCGAGATACTGAGAAGCCCCTCTCATTCTCAGTTACCGATCCCCTTCGGCCTCTGCGTGTCTGGATTTTTGGTAGTCTTATTCCTTGGTTGCTTTGGCCTCTTGGACGAGACCTTCGCCGCCACCATTATTATTGTGAATAAAGATAGCCCTGGTGAAGGATTTAACGATCCTGCGCCTTTTACCCCAGTGGGTGGGAATACGGCCACCACGCTTGGACAGGCCAGGCTGAAAGCCTTTGAGTATGCTGCAAATATTTTAGCGCAAGTTTTGGTGAGTACGGTGGGTATTCGAGTCGATGCTCGAATTGATTCCTTAGGAGCAGGTATTTTGGGAACGGCTGGCCCCAATACGGTCCATAGGAATTTTCCCAATTCTCCAGTGGCGAATACCTGGTATGTCCAATCCCTTGCAAATAAACTTGCAGAACAGGACCTGGATCTTACTACTAGTGATATAAATGCCACATTCAGTGCAAATTTTACGAATTGGTATTTTGGCCTGGATGCTAACCCCCCAGCGGGACAATTTGACTTTGTAACCGTAGTTCTTCATGAAATTATTCATGGCCTTGGTTTTTTATCACTTGTTGATGTCCTAACCGGGGAGAAATTTCTTGGAGCCAATGATGGGTATATGCGCTGGTTGGAGCATCATGGAGCCAGTCCAGCTGATTACCTTTCCATGACGGACCTACAGCGGCAATTTGCGAATGTTTCTGGGCAAAGTCTTCATTTTGTTGGTGTCAATATTCAAGGGGCTTCCGGGACACTGACGGCTGGACGAACAGACACTCATGTACAGATGTACGCTCCGAACCCGGGTCAATTGGGTTCGTCGGTTTCTCATTTTACAAACACGATTAAGCCTGATCAGCTTATGGAACCTGGAATTGCCTCCGGAAAGGCTATTCATGATATCGGGTTAGCTCAGCCTCTGTTGCAGGATTTAGGATGGATTTTTGAGGCTGGGGTGAGTTTCCCTACTCGAAATGATGTCAACGGTGACGAGAAGGCAGACCTCGTCTGGCGCAATACGAGCACGTGGGCTGTTGCGATTTGGTTGATGAACGGTTCTACGATTGCTTCCTCCGGCTCACTGGGCGTGGTGTCGTCGAAGTGGCGGATTGCCGGTACTGGAGATGTCAATGAGGATGGGAAAGCAGATGTTATTTGGCGTCACAGCGATACGGGAACTGTAGCGGTGTGGCTGATGAATGGCCTCACCGTCATATCGGTGGGTTTTCCGGGTAGTGTGTCTACGGATTGGGAAATCGCGAGTGTGGGTGATGTCAACGGCGACGGGAGGGCGGACCTCGTTTGGCGAAATCCGAGTAGTGGGGAAGTGACAATTTGGTTAATGAGCGGCTCCATGATTACTTCGTCCGGTCATTTGGGTGCGGTTCCGTTGGAGTGGCAAATAGCCGGGACTGTGGATATGAATGCTGATGGAAAAGCAGATGTCATTTGGCGGGATGACCTGACTGGCGCAGTGCAAGTATGGCTTATGCAGGGGCTCACGGTCATGTCAGTAGGTTTCCCTGGAGAGGCCGCCACGGATTGGCAGATTGCAGGGGTGGGTGATGTGAATGATGATGGGATGGGGGACTTGGTTTGGCGTAAAACGAGTACGGGTGAGGTTGCGATTTGGTTGATGAATGGTGTGACCCTCAGTTCGCCAGGTTTCTTTGGGGTGGTGCCTCATGCGTGGGAGATTGCTAGCACCAGTGATGTCAATGGGGATGGGAGCGCAGATATAATTTGGCGCAATAGGCAGACAGGCACGGTGGCTGTGTGGATGATGAATGGGCTCACGGTCATGTCGGTGGGCTTTCCGGGCAGTGCTTCAATCAACTGGGAAATCCAACATTAGGCGGCGTACAAAGAGATCCTCGACACTGTGTCCTAGCCAAACCAAAGTAATGAACAGTGGTCCTCTCCTAATGTAAGCTCGTCGAGGTGCGAGACGCACATGACCTCATTTGCCAGGAGTTTGAGTAGTGGTTTTGGACTTTGAGCCCAGGCCGTTGTCTCAGCTGTCAGGTTGAGACCAGAAAAGTTTACTCAATGGGACCCTACCTATGACAGGTTGTTGTTTCACGTTGATCTGCTTCGATGCGGTCAAATTGTTTGAGCTTTTTTTCCTTGAGATTAGTTCAATTGGGAAATCACGATTTGGTGATGACAACCCCTTTCCCTTGTATGTGAGCGGGAATATGTTGATGGTCAATGTGAAATGGTGGTGGGCCGCTATGCTTGGAGGCAGCATTTTGCTTGCGGTACCTGGAGTATAGTCATTTCCTTGGTTTTAAAACATTATCTGCATACCCTAAATCCAAAAGTAGAGAAGAGGAACATAGGGGGGTTGAAACTCATCGATGCGCTGTATTGCAAGACCTTTCCGGTTGAATGCTTGATGCCACTTCTGGTCACAACGATGCGTTGGCAGTGATCTCCCTCAATCTCATTGATAGTGTTTATCGTGCACGCAATCTTGATTTGATCCAAACGCCCGGAGGAAAATAAACAGACCTGTCGATATTAGGTAATCGTAACGCACATGTTAGCCTCTTGAGCAGGGAAATTGGATTCCTTTACTGATGCCTTAGGGACCGACTCATGTGAGTTCGATTTACCCGAAAAGCAGGTTTTCAGCAACTGGCTAAACTTCTTGGGCTTCAAGTAGGGTCTCATCAGATTAGAGAGTCGTTGAAACATTGCGTCTGCTCAATCATATGATTGAGTCGTGAATCATGGGATCCATTTTTCTTTAGATATTCTTGTTTTTTTTGTGATTACTGTTTGGCAGTCTTCATGAATTTTTGAGAATATGGAAGTCATATTTCCCAGCATTCAAGGATCTGGCAAATGTTCCGATGAAGCATCCAGCATTAAAAACGGTCATATCCTGAAAAAGGCAAACCATCTGAAAGGGTAGGACGCCAACCCCTGGGCCTACGTCTCTGATTTCTAGATAGGGTTGCCAGGTTGCCAGGCAAGCCACAGAGTCTCCTTGATCATGAGTGAAGTGGCTTCGCTCGGCATGACTCACATGCATAAAAGGAGGTCTCGTATGACAGACGATCAAGGTTTCTTTCGGTTGGGTTTTCCCCGTCCCCATTCTTCTCGATCCGCATTTGGTTCATTGTGGGCCATTGTCCTTTTTCTCTGTCTCTTTCCCTCCAATGCATTGGCGGGAGAAGTCACCCTAGCCTGGAATCCTCCTTCCGCTGAGTATGGAGGATTTATCTTAGCCTACGGGACTTCAAACGGCAGTTATACAGAGACTCAAGATGTCGGAGCTCAGGCTATTTATACGGTGACAAGCCTGAATCCCGGTCAAACGTATTATTTTGCGGTGAAAGCTTACGACCGTGCTCGTAAAATTGAAAGCCCGTTTTCGAACCAGGTGAGTGTGACGTTGCCTATTGTTGCTGCACGTCCTGCCCCTCCTAAGAATGTACAAGTTTATTGAAATTCGACATCGTCCTCTGCGACAAATGGTTACTGGGAGATTGTATTTGGGCCAGGGTGTACCAAGGGAAATGCGGTAAGCCGTATTCTCCCGTGTTTTGTGCAGCGGGCTCCGTGATAATGAAGCCCACCTACCTCTAGAGCAATTTGTAGAACGAGGATGTTCTGCGAATGTCGCGTTTAAAAAGAATTTTCCTCCGGCGTTATGACGTTATTTATAAGGATGGATTGTAAGGGAGGGTCGGTCACATGAAATCTCATCAGTATTCTGCGATTTTCTCAAATCTCACTCCGTCGAATTTTTGCTAATACTCCCCAAGTATTTTCACGGTAAATCCGGCCTCAGTGCAGTATTGCACCATTCCAAAATTTATTGGATGCTTTGTTCCGCTATGCGAGCCTAGCTAATCTTTTCCTGTTGGGCTTCGAAGGGCATGGTTTCCCGAAATTTAAGTGTACCCCGTACGATTTTATTTCCCCTCCCCCCCGGATCAACTGTATCCTGTAATTCTGGTAATCATCCCTTCCCAGGAAAACATGTCCTAAAAGGAAAATCTTCTCATCCAAGGATCAATGACTGTTTCTTGTGTCGGTTCCTATGGTAAGGTCCGTTCTTTATCAGGGAACCCATTTTGTAATTGACTTAACAAGGGGATGAGGACACTATATTTAAAAGTGAAATAGGCCCCCTATTTTCGTGTGCTTTTCTGAATCCACCCGATATGTGAATCGAGTAGTGAGTATGGTTGTTTGATGGTTAATTGGCTATGGCAAAAAACAAGAGCGATGTGTCTTTCCCCATTTGGCATGATGCCTGAGCGAAAATGGACTCCTGTTCTTTTTCTGATATGTCTTGTTGCCTGTGAGGTTTTTTCCCCGGTCAGGGTGCAGGCCCAGTCCTTTTCTGATATGGGACTATTTTATTTCACAGGGTCTCACCGGCCTATTCAGAATCAGGGCGGACTTTTTCGTGAATATCTGACGGGAAATGGTCTAGGGGATGGTCTTAAAGCCGGTCCGGTCCAGCTCCATCCGTTTTTAGGCGTATCGGAAGTGTATACCGACAATGTGTTTAAGAGGGACACAAATACGAAAAGTGACTTTCTTACAACCATCGCGCCTGGGCTTCAGGCGTTCATGCCGTTTGGCGGAGGTAAGCATTCAGTCCTTCTCGACTACCGCGCTGCCCAATTTCTCTACGCAAAATTTACTGAAAACAATGCCCTGGCCCAAGATGCTCTTGGGCACGTAAGCTTGAATTATCCGGGTGGTCTAGCAATAGACTTGCAGGGAGGGCATTTAGAAGGGTTTGATCCAAGAGGGTCGGAAGTGGATACCCAACAAACAGATATTACCAAGTGGAATATGAATCAGTTTTTAGGCCAGGTTGAATTCACGGGACAAAAGGCTGGTATCCGTCTTCGCACGAATTTTGATGATTTAAATTTCACAAACAATGGGCAGGCTGCTCCCCGGAACCGGACGCGTGCTGCTGCCAATCTAAGCGTATCTCTCGCTGTAACCCACTCAACCCGCGCCCTTCTTGGCGTTCGAATAATCAACAATGATTATAATACGAATAAGCAACAGGATAGTTTCGGTTACGGGGCGTATACGGGCTTCAGCTTGGCACCTACCCGCCAGCTATCGGGAGAATTCAATATAGGGTACCAGGTTCTAAATTTTGACCACGCGACTATCGATGAAGACTCAGCCCGTGGCCAAGCCCTCCTTGCTAAGGGTTTAAGCCTAGGATCGGAGCAGCGGACCTTCTTTTACATGCGAGGAAATTTGAATTGGAACCCTACTTCTCGGTTAAGTTTTCGTCTCCGTCCCTTTTCGAATATTAATCAGTCAGCGGTTCAGAATACTTCCACGTATAAACGAATAGGCGTCGACGTTTATGGGCAACAGTCGTTTACGGACCGTCTGGCCCTCAGGGGAAACTTTTACTACGCCAACGATAATTTTGATACGAATAGAACGGATGATCGATTTCGCTTTCGTATTGGACCGGAATACCGTACTGTCAAATGGCTGGGGTTTCGCTTAGATTATATTTTTGAGAAGAGAAGCTCAAATCTCGCTAATTTTGATTTCAACAGTAATACGATCATGCTTTCGATCGAAGGAATTCTCTAGTAAAACGGAATGCATCTTTGATCCGCCCAAATTCTATCCAAACTGTTTCTTGACCTCCGCCAGTTGTGGGACTAACATTTTCATGTTTTCTTGAGATCGCCCCGTGGCGGTGGTCCTCCTATTTCGTTTGATCAGCATGAGGTGATACCCTCATGGAGTCCCCTACTGAGAAATTCAGGGGTTTCTCACTCTTTATTTTTGTTCCCGAGAGTGAGATCTATTTGGTATGAGGAGGAAAATGTCAAAAATGGTTTGGGGAACGGAGTGGAAAATATTCGTGGTATGAAGATGAGGTGAGCCCATGTGTTTTTCGTGTGGACTGGTATAAGGAGATACACAATGAGATCCAGACAAAGAATAATGTCTAGATGGATAATTGGGCTGGTTCTGGTGGCCTCCCTAATATTGGTGGCTCCCATAGGACAATTGATGGCAGTGACCACGGAGGTCCCTCTACAGCTTGAGGGGGATCGGCTAACCGGTCATCTTTCACAGGTGACTTTACGAACGGTACTGGAGCAATTACAGAAACAGCTGGGTGTAAAATATGATGCCCCTGTTGAGGAACTGAATAAAGTCATTTCGGTTGATCTTCACCAAGATAAGATACTTCCGGCCTTGGCCAAGATTTTGGCACCATGGGATTACGCGTTCACGGTCAATGCCGCGGGCCATTTGCAATATCTCTATGTGACACCAAAAGCACCACCAGGCCCAGCGGTTTCTGAAAGGAGGAATCCATCAGATGTTGGGTCTTCTCGTGTATTAGGTGAAACGGGTTTTAGTTCAGACCAGCAAATGGAGCCTGTGCAAGATGAGGTGGATACACCTTCATTTCTGTCTCATGAAAGGGAGCCTAATGAAAATTTTTCACCATCGCCTTCATCTTTCCCACCTCCCGAAGAGAGTTCTGGCTTAAGAGCCCCGGTGGTGGGAGTTCCCATGGACATTCAGCCTGTACCGGCTGGTACCACGATGCCCATGGTGCCTGCAAGTAGTGATAGTGGGATGCAGGTGACGCCTCCGGCCAATTCACCGGACATGCCAATCATTCCAGCCACGGCCTATCCACCGATGGAGGTCGAGCCGGTGCCAAGCTACCTGCAAGAGGAGATGCTTCGGAGTATGCAGCCATAACCGGAGAGTGGAGCGACAAAAGGTATATTGATCTATGAGTCTAAAGCCTTGAAAGTCTCATAAGAATTATAGACTAGAAAAATCCGGATACGCGCGTCGAAGGCTTGAGTCCTTCGACGCGCGTATTATTATGAACATATCTGTCTCAACGGCCCCTGAGGCACCGTTGGTTTATGAAGGAGCAGTCTTCAACAGTGAGTCACTCTTTGTTTAATTTTTCAAAAATTTCCCCCCAATCGGCATGGTTGCCGTCAACGCCATCAAGAGGGTTTTTATGGTGTCTAAGATTATTCTGTCAAAGGTAAGGACATTGAATCGACTCAGTTTTTGAATGCTTTGATCATGTCGGATTCAGTTGTAGGGTGCAATAAAAAACATAGTGTGGGTATTAGGCGAAGGTCTATTTGAAATGATGAGAGGGCAATGAGAAATTTGAGCGAAGGATCTAATAGGGGTGGTCTAATATCCCCAACGTTTCTTTATCCTTTTCAGCTTCGGGCAAGATGGGCTTGATCGATGCGGTCCCTACAAAGGCCTGAGGGTTCAATAGGGCCTATCCAAATTGTTCTTGTTGGTGGCGATCAACTCCAGTACGGTTACAAGTCTGCTGTGCCAGGTACAGTTGTCGGTGAGGTTGTAAACTCTACGCTTCACCAGCACATTAAATCAGGTCCTCGAAGTCGGGATGAAGTACGGATGGAGCCGAGGATTCCGCCGAAACCAGGATCTTCCTTTAAAAGGCTTGTGCCTCCCGTCATTTCCAACAAGGAGATGCAGATTGAGGTCGATGAAGTGTCGTCGGCTGGTAGGGTGTTGGTCTGAGCTCAGATTAGGATGGGTTTAGACCTCACTAGTTTTTCCGTATTCCTCCATTTTTTTCCAAAAACTACGGCAATGAAGCCCTGAGAAAGCCCTGGCAGAGTGGAAGGTCCGGTCGCCCATGGTGGCCGGATGCTTGATGATATGGTGTTGATTTTGATATAAATCATCTTGGTCGTAGACCTTTTCCCCCTTCAGTAATGTAATTGAAACCTTCCCGAAGCCAGAGTGGGTCAATTCCTTCTGCCGCATACCCCAGGATTTTTAGAAATTTTTCTCCTGTCTGGTCACCCAGCCATTTGATTTCATCGTTTTATTTGCTGATTTTGAGAAATTAGGTTGAAGGTTCGGGTCAAAGACTTATGAGTGTGAGGATTTCATGCTGATATATTTGCTAGCGTCGCCTTGCAGGTAAGGGGGATGCGTGAAGGAGAAGTGGTTTTGAATTTCCAACTCGGTCAATCTCCTAAAGCTAAATCAATGATAATATTCGATAAAATAGATAATTAATCAATGAATAATACGTACAACCCTTTTTCGCCATTGATCTGCGCATGGCAGCATAGAACTTTGATTGCCCGCCTTGCCAAGCGAGAGATCGATGCTCGTTACAGAGGATCGATGCTTGGGGTAATCTGGGCCTTTGTCATCCCAATGCTGATGTTGGGGGTATATACATTTGTCTTTTCGGTCGTGTTTCGGATTCGATGGGAGGTGCCCGTGGAGGAAAACGGCGCCTTTGCTCTGTTATTATTTTCCGGCTTGATTATTTTTAATCTGTTTTCCGAATGTGTCACGCGTGCTCCTGGCCTTATGCTCGAAAATGTGTCGTATATCAAAAAGGTGGTGTTTCCTCTGGAGATAATGCCTTGGGTGTCGATGCAGGTGGCACTTTTCAATGCCGCCGTGAGTCTTTTAATTTTGTTGGTTTTTTATCTCATAGTCCATGGGCTTCCACCAGTAACCGTGTTGCTGTTGCCGGTGGTACTCTTTCCGTTTGTCCTGCTGATTGTAGGATTAGGTTGGTTTCTGGCTTCCATGGGGGTGTTTCTGCGCGATGTTCAGCCGTTGGTAGGCGTGATGACCACGATGATGATGTTTCTTAGTCCTATATTTTACCCCCTATCTGCAATTCCAGAAACATATCGAGGATTGATTCACCTCAATCCGTTAACACCTGTTCTGAATGCGTCGAAATCGGTCATATTTTGGGGACAAATGCCGGAATGGGTAGATTGGCTTTTGTATACGGTTGTTTTTTGGATGGTAGGTTGGTTGGGTTTTGCATGGTTTCAAAAAACGCGAAAAGGATTTGCTGATGTCGTCTGACCTGGCTATACGCGTCCAAGGACTTGGGAAGGCCTATCAGATCTTTCGAAAGCCTGAGGATCGGTTGAAACAGATGCTATGGAGAGGGCACCGACAGTTCTATGAAGAGTTTTGGGGCCTCCAAGGTGTGGATCTGAGCGTGTATCGAGGAGAAACCGTCGGGATTATCGGTCGAAATGGATCCGGGAAGTCGACGTTTTTACAATTGGTGTGCGGCACACTAGCGCCGACCTGTGGCGAGCTGACGGTCAAAGGCCGAGTCGCGGCATTGCTGGAATTGGGATCGAGTTTTAATCCCGAATTTACCGGGAAGGAAAATGTGTATTTGGCTGCCTCCATTCTTGGCCTAACCAGTGAGCAGATCGATGCCCGGTACGAATCCATAACGGAGTTTGCCGCCATTGGCGATTTCATTAATCATCCGGTCAAAATTTTCTCGAGTGGAATGTATGCGAGGTTGGCCTTTTCCCTGGTCGCTCATGTGGATGCCGATATTCTGATTATCGATGAAATCCTTGCCGTGGGTGATGCCGCGTTCACTCAAAAATGTATGCGCTTTCTTCATCAATTCAGGGAAAAAGGTACCCTCCTGTTTGTCTCCCATGATACGGCTTCGGTGACCAATCTTTGTAACCGGGTTGTTTGGCTTGATAATGGGGTTGTCCGGGAAATTGGTCCTGCAAAGGAGATCTGTCATAATTTTCTCGGTGCGCTGTATCACGAACAGGAAAATGCTAACACCTTTCGTATTGGCGGAAGCCGCAAGGCCCCAACAGATCTAGCCATGCGGGTAAAAGATCCACGGAGTGAGATGTTAAAGAACTCTACACATCGAAATGAGTTGGAAGTTTTCGATTTTGATCCGAATGCTCCGTGGTTTGGTGAGCGTGGAGCCAGTATTTGCGAAGTGGCGCTTTCTGACCAACATGGCTCTCTCCTGACAACGTTAGATGGTGGCGAGGAAGTTACCCTGACCATCCGCTGTGTGTCGGAACGACCCTTAGCACGGCCCATTCTTGGATTTTACGTGAAAGATCGATTAGGTCAGTATTTGTTTGGCGACAATACGTATCTGATGTATCGTGACGTAGACCGCTCTATTGAAAAGGGGCAACGATTTCACGCGATGTTTCGTTTTCAGTTACCGTATCTCCCAACCGGTGATTATTCGGTGATCGCGGCTATAGCCGAGGGGACACCAGAGAATCATGCTCTTCATCATTGGATCGATGATGCCCTGTTTTTCCGAGTTCACTCGAGTCACGTCCTACGTGGGCTTATTGGCATTCCGATGTTGGCGATTGAATTTGAGTCTTCCGTGATGCCCTATGCCTCATCGTGAAAAGGATTCTAGAAATGCCCCGTCAGGATTAGAGGTGTTCTGTGTGGGTATCCAGCCGGAATGAGGCTTCTGTGGGATTGGGGTGAAGGTGCTAATTTAACCCTGGCTTGGTGTTGATCAATTATGTATAGAGCCAAATCATGAAAAAGATTGAGCAACAGGTTTCATCCGGGATGACCCCATCCTTAGCCGGCAAAGGCCAGAAAATGGATGTTATTGAATTCGATTCAACTCCTCTGTCTTTTACTGAAAGAAAGTAGGGTATCATGGCCGATGTGACGGAACAGCCAAAAATTCCATGGACAGGTGAGCGCTTTGTTCCGGGAGTCATTGGAGATATTGAGCTAGAACATTTGCATCGCTATTACCTTGCACGCGAACTGGCGGTAGGAAAGGATGTGCTCGATATCGCAAGTGGAGAGGGGTATGGTTCAGCGCTGTTAGGTGAGGTTGCCCGGAATGTCGTGGGCGTGGATGTCTCGGAGGAGGTCATACGATACGCTGCTGAACGCTATCAACGTTCGAATGTCCAATTTAAGCAAGGCGCGTGTGGTCACATTCCGCTCCCTGATGCCAGCGTAGACCTTATTGTGAGCTTTGAAACGCTCGAACACCATGATGAGCATCATGAAATGATGAGGGAATTTGTTCGAGTCTTACGCCCAGACGGTCTAGTTCTCATCTCCAGCCCGGATAAGGCTGAATATTCTGATAAGCCACAGTTCGTTAATTCCTTTCATGTGAGGGAACTCTATTTCGAAGAGTTCCAAGAACTGTTGTTAAATTATTTCGGGCATACGCAGTTTTATGGCCAGCGAGTCCGATATGGATCATGTATTGGTCCGCTTCATAACGTCTCAACGCCCCAGGCAAACTTTCGATTATCCCAAGGGCGAGCCCATAAGTTTCTGAGCATTCCTGAACCTGTCTATTTCGTGGCTATCGTCGGGAATGGGGAATTACCCGTGCTTCCCTCTGGAATTTTTGTTCCGGAAGTTCCAGAGTATTGGCATCAACACCTGGCGCTGCAGGCTGGCATTGAAGAACGTGATATACAACTTGGCTACCTTCAAGGTCAGTTGCTGGCGAAAGAGCAGGAAATACTCCGTGCCACTGCTGAACATGCCCGTGTGCTTGAGGACCGAGATCAGCGCTTTGCCCGTGTGCTTGAGGACCGAGATCAGCGCTTTGGCAGTCTGTATACTCAATTGCTGACGAAAGAGGAAGAATTGCGTCGCATGCATTCTTCCTTGCTTTGGCGAAATATCAGCAAAGTGAGGATCTTGAGGGAACGGCTTTGTCCAGAGGGTTCGAGGCGCGGCCGGATTTGCGCCAGCCTGGTGCATTGGTTGAAGACATCAACTCATCAAATCACTTCAAATGGGCAATCAACCGGTGGGTCGCTTGATCAAGTACTCACTAGCGAAAAGTCGATCTTACCGGTTGGCACGCCTCCAGAACATCAATTAGTGTCGTCTTCCTTGACACGGTCGGACAGTTACACGCAATGCGAGGAAACGCAATCGCGTATTCTTGAGGGTTCGGAAAATCTGCTCCTCTCCACTCAGGAGCCTCCTTTTAAGGTGTCTCCACTCATTCAGATTGATCGGGGTAGTATGGCAACGCTTGTCCAGTCCTTCAACTTTAGCGATGTGGAACAGCCCTTAGTGTCCATTGTGATCCCTGTCTACAATCACTTGGAGTATACGGTCTGTTGTTTAGCTTCCATTTTGAGGCATGTGCCCCAGTGTAGTTTTGAGGTAATCCTCGTTGACGATGGGTCTCATGATGAGACCCCCAATATTCTCTCAGCAATTGAGAATATTCGCTATTGCAGGAATGCAGAAAACCTTGGGTTCCTGCGTTCGTGCAATACAGGTGCGACGGTGGCCCGCGGTCAATATTTAGTGTTTCTGAATAATGACACCCAGGTGCTTGAAGGATGGTTGGATGAATTAGTAAACACGTTTCAAGAACAATCAGATGTTGGCCTAGTGGGTTCAAAATTGCTGTATCCCAATGGCAAGCTCCAGGAAGCAGGAGCCATCATTACGCCGGATGGTTCAGCGGAACTGGTGGGGTTGAATGGTGATCCACATGCGCCTGAATATAATGTGGTGAGAGAGGTCGATTATTGCTCTGGGGCCTGCATACTTATTAAGGCCGAGTTATTTAAGACCCTGGGGGGATTCGATGACATTTATGCGCCCTGCTATTGCGAAGATTCGGATTTAGCCTTCCGTGTGAGAAAGATGGGGAAGCGGGTCTTCTATCAACCGCGTTCCGTAGTTGTTCACCATCTCAGCGTCAGTACTAATGATTCCAGCCACGAAAAAATGCCTCTGGTGGCTCGGAATGTCCATACATTTGTTCAACGGTGGAGCGATGAGCTGAAGAAGTTGAATGAGGTTCGTGCGATCGCTTTTTTCCTCCCTCAATATCACCCCATTCCTGAAAATGATCGGTGGTGGGGAAAAGGTTTTACGGAATGGACGAATGTGACGAAAGCACGACCGAATTTCAAAGGTCATTATCAACCTCATCTGCCAGCGGATTTAGGGTTTTATGATTTACGTATGCCTGAAGTACGTGAGGAACAGGCGCGGTTGGCTCGCCAGTATGGCATTTCGGCCTTCTGCTATTATTATTATTGGTTTGCCGGAAAGAAACTCCTGAACCGCCCCCTTGACGAAGTGCTGCAATCCGGTGCCCCGGACTTTCCGTTCTGCCTCTGTTGGGCCAATGAGAACTGGACAAGACGATGGGATGGGTGTGAAGAGGAAATCCTCATCGCACAGAGTCATACCGAGGCGGATCATGCGGGCTTTATTGCGGAGATTGCCCCTGCATTGCTGGATCCACGGTATGTCAGGATTCATGGGAAACCCTTGGTGATCGTGTATCGGCTCGGCCAACTACCATATCCCAGACGAACGGCGGATTTGTGGCGGGAATTCTGTGTGAATGCGGGGATTGGAGAAATTTACTTGGCCTATGTCCAGAGCTTTGATCGGATGCCAATGGGAGACGATCCAAATCTCTATGGGTTTGATGCGGCTATTGAATTTCCGCCTCATCGGTATCCGGTGCAGGCTGAGCTCTCACAACCCTTGATAAATCCTGATTATCAGGGCGTGTTGTTTGACTATGTCCAGACATCTGAAAACTTTATACGAAGAACTTGGCCATTCTACAAACTCTTTAAAGGCGTGATGCCTTCGTGGGACAATACTGCGCGTCGGCAAGATGTCTCTCATGTCTTTGTGGGTGCCACTCCCGAACGATACGAATACTGGTTGCGACGGGTCGTTGAACAAACCCGTCGGCTTCACTTTGGAGATGAACGGGTGGTCTTTATTAACGCGTGGAATGAATGGGCCGAAGGTAATCACTTAGAACCTGATCGGGAATTCGGTCATCAATATCTGGTGGCTACGAAAAATGCTCTCCGATAAATTCCTATGTACAATCCTTTTCCGCAAGGCTGCATATGTTTACTTGGTTTCGTGAAAAACACGAATTTCTCCAGTATGTCGAAGACGTAAAGCCATATCAGCTCGCAGCTGAGCGTTATCTGTCTCTGCAAGATGAGGTGCAGGGCTATTGTCCGGCTTGTCAGGAAGTAAGAACTTTCAAAGTAAACAGTGGAGTGTATTTGGGAGATCGTCCGAATCTTCGGGAAGGTCTTATTTGTGAGTGTGGATTATCCAATCGAAATCGGCTGATCTATTTAGCCATCTCCCAGGAATTTAATTCTGATGCGAATGGCCAGCTAGCCATTTTGGAGAGAACATCTATTTTGTATCAGAAACTCAAAGAAAAATACCCTGAAATTATGGGGTCTGAATATATAGGAGAGGGTATTCCAAGTGGGAGCCTGCAGGACATGTGTGGTATTCACGTGAGACATGAGTCTATTACCAGATTGTCCTTCGCGTCTTCTTCTTTAGACCTTATCGTCCATAACGATGTGCTTGAACATGTTTTTGAGTATCGAAAAGCATTTGATGAACTTTATCGGGTGCTCAAGAAAGAGGGATGTCTCATATTTACCTGTCCTTTTCTTTTTATGCTGGATCGAGAGCTTCAAAGGGCACGAATTCTGCCAGATGGCTCAATAGAATTTCTCATGGATCCGGAGTATCATGGAGATCCAATCAGGCCGCAGGGTGCCTTGACCTTTTACCACTTTGGGTGGGGGTTATTGGATGATTTAACCCGGTGTGGATTTACAGATGTGAGATTGGGTGTTTTGTACGATGTGTTTTCCGGGTTTGTTTCGAGCAATCATCCTGATTATGACTATGGCAATATGCTCCCCATTATTATTCGTGCTGTGAAGTGACGGGCTCCGAGGCCGACTATTTGTGGTATGTGACTTTTGAGTGTTTTGGGTCGGAAGCTTTTCAGTTTTTATCAAGGCAACGCAGAATGCCCCTCAATTTGCTGAGCGGAGGAATGCGCAAATTTAATTAGACAACACATTTGAAAGATGCCTCTTGCTGGGAGAAACCTTACCTAACATCTTGCTTAATGGATTGAATGCTTAGCTTGGTGGTAATCGTCCTTTTTTTGCCTATTCATTTGACGAGATATCTCTGGTTCCAATGGGGAAGCTCTGTGTTAAAAGAAAATATGAAGAGGTTACGGGCATAAGCAATGGGAACTCTTACCGATTTTGTGGACGTGGCAAAACAAGCTGTTCGTCATCATGGAGGGTTTTCCATGGTGTTTCGACGTCTGTGGCAAGTAATGGCCTTTGAAGGATTTTCCGGGCTGAAGAAAAAAATTAGGCACTTACTAGCTAATCGAAAGGCGTTCTCGTCCCGTCAAGAAACAGATGGAACAGCGCCATCAGACACAGCCACCAATTCTGAAGAAAACCTTAGCTCCCTGAGGCCTGTCCTTCTTCCTGGGGCTCTTTTACTTGGCCACCCCTTTGGCGTGCTGGGGATGGGTGAGCATGTTCGATTGTCGGCCTCGGCGTTTTCAGCGGTGGAGGTCCCATTCAGTATTCGTAATATCTATGGAGAATATGGATTGCACCTTGCCGAGATCCATCAGGATTTCCCTTTCCGGGGTAAGATCGCCAAAGATGGTTGCTACAGAGCCAATGTCTTTCACATTAATGCAGATGAAATGGTGAATGCGCAAATACACCTTGGTAAGGATATTTTTACCGACCGGTACAATATTGGATATTGGGCCTGGGAGCTGAGTCGGTTCCCTCATGCGTGGCGTTCAGCTCTTCAGCTTGTAGATGAAGTGTGGGCCCCGTCACGATTCATTGAACAGGCGATTGCCGATGCGACCTCTTCACCCGTCATCAGAATGCCACTGGCCGTTGAGTTCCCAGAGCCAGACGGGATGACCAGGGAATCTTTTGGATTGCCGGAGGACCGATTTTTGTTTCTCTTCTTTTTTGATTTCACCTCGTATGTCCAACGAAAAAATCCAGAGGGAGCGATTCGTGCATTTTTGCAGGCATTCCCAGATGTGGATGATGCACGCGTGGGTATTGTGATTAAAATGAATGGGATGGACCTGCGTCCTCAGGAATACCAGGCATTTATTCAATCAATTGATTGTGGAGATCCTCGAATCATATTGATGGATAAGGTGTTGACGGACCGGGAAACCAAGTCCCTGGTAAAGCTGTGCGATTGTTTTTTGTCACTGCATCGGTCAGAAGGTTTTGGCCGGGGGCTGGCGGAAGCCATGTATCTCGGGAAACCTGTGATTGCGACCGGGTATTCGGGAAACCTCGACTTTACTAACGCGCACAATTCTTGCCTCGTCGATTATCGGCTTATTCCGGTCAGGGAGCATGAATATCCGTTTGCAAAGGGCCAGAAATGGGCTGACCCTGACATTGAGCATGCGGTGTGGTTTATGAAGCGAGTCGTCAATGAGCCTCATTATGCCCAAACAATTGGAATGCATGCGGCGGACTTCATTAAAGCCAACCATAGCTCACGGGCGGTGGGTGAAAAATATCGAGGGCGGCTTGCAGCTTTAAACCTGCTTGACGAATTGTGAAGTAGAAGACCCTTTCCTTTTATAGGGTAAACGGATCGTGATAGACACGGTTCCCCATTGGTGCCGTGAAATGACTGTGAATGGTGCGTAACTCAGGGATGAAAGAGGAATGAAACCGGATCTGAGGGAAGTGGAAATGGTCTTTAAGTTATTCGTCCCAGATTTTGGGGGAAGCTATGCCATGCGGAAATCTCGGAATGTTCGCGATGGCTATGCCAGAGGATGGGGATTGCAATGTGGCCAATTGCGCGAGTCGGTGCGGAAGGATCCATTATATCAAGAGGCATACAGTCTGGCTTCTGGCCGTACTGTGGTATCTGAAGATAACCGGATGAATATTTTTCTGATCCTGAAATATTTTCTTCCCTATATTCCATTTGGCCACATTGTCGAATTTGGATCGTATAAAGGAGGGAATGCCCTGTTTATGGCCTATGTGGTCGAGCAACTATATCCTGGCAGGAAAGTCTTTGCCTTAGATACCTTTGCAGGGATGCCCGCAACCGAATCGGCTATCGATGCCCACGGAGCAGGAGATTTCCAAGACGTCGATTTGCATGAATTGCGCGAATTTGCTGAGCGAGAGGGTGTGAGAAATGTGGAGTTTGTCAAAGGGTTATTTCAAGAGACCGGCCCCTCTGTTCTTGACAAGGTCGGAAGCATTGTCTTGGCCCATATCGACTGTGATATTTATTCTGCGGTGGCCTTTTCGTATGATCTCGTAAAGACGTTCATGGTTCCAGGTGGGTATGTGGTGTTTGATGATGCGACCACCTCAAGCTGTTTAGGAGCGACCGAGGCGGTGGAAGAATTGGTGATTCGTCGCGACGGCTTGCATAGTGAGCAAATTTTCCCGCAGTTTGTCTTTCGATCTCCTGGAGGTTGAAAACCAATTTTTTTGATGAGTCCATGTGATGTATGAAAGAATGTAGCAAGTCGATTGCTCGGCGATTATCCGAGCCAAACTTCATTAACCGGTTTTTTGTCGGTACGGGGCTGGATATTGGTGGCCATCCTGATCCGTTGGGCTTATATCAGGAATTGTTCTGTCGGATGGAAGATGTGCAAACGTGGGATCTGGTTGATGGGAACGCGCAGTTTCTGGAGGGGGTGTCGGATGAGACATTCGACTTTGTTCATAGTAGTCATTGCCTGGAACATCTGCAGGATCCGATAGTAGGACTCCGGAATTGGTTTAGGGTGTTACGGCCAGGCGGCCATCTCGTGATTACCGTCCCGGATGAAGATTTATATGAACAGGGCCGGTTTCCGAGCACATTTAATGCGGACCATAAATGGACGTTTACCATATTCAAGATGCAGTCATGGAGTGAACAGTCTCTGAATGTCCTGGATTTAGTGCGTGATCTTGGTTCTGCTGCCGAGCCTGTCAAAATTGAACAACTTGTTTCGACCTATCGGTTTAATCTTCCCAGATACGATCAGACGTTGAGCTCGGTCGGGGAATGCGGGATCGAGATTGTCATTCGTAAGCGTCCCGTTGCGGAAGTGCATGCCGGTGGGCGTTGGGGTCGGCCCACAGACCAACCTCGAGACGAAGTGCGGATTCACTTGAATCAGTACCGGGACGATCTTCGAACGCTTAAACATTTCAACCGGGAAAAGCCACCGTTTCACAATGACCAGCCGCTTTGATATTTGGAGGGTTCGGTGATCATTCGCGCGCGTGCACCTCTTCGGCTTGGCCTGGCGGGGGGGGGGACAGACGTATCGCCCTATTGTGATTTGTATGGCGGATGCGTGCTCAATGCCACGATTGATCGATACGCTTATGCAGTCCTGGAGGTGTTGACGGGCAATAAGGTGCAGTTTTGTTCTGCTGATCGACAGCATTTTAGTGAGTATCAGTTGGGAGAATCGATTCCACAAAATGGATGTGTTGATTTACATCGAGCCGTCTATCTGTACATGGTCGAGCAGTTTAATGATGGACGGCCGTTGCCTGTGAAAGTTACCACTTACTGCGATGCTCCTGTAGGATCTGGGCTCGGATCCTCCTCGACTTTGGTCGTTGCGATGCTTAAAGCCTTTGCGGAATTGCTGAACGTCCCGCTTGACGACTACGCGTTGGCTCATTTGGCGTTTAGGATTGAACGAGTAGACTGTGGGCTGCAGGGTGGGAGACAGGATCAATACGCCGCGACCTTTGGTGGATTCAACTTTATTGAGTTCTACGCAGACAATCGGGTGGTCGTCAATCCCTTGCGCATCAAAAACTGGATTATCTGTGAGTTGGAGGCCTCATTGGTGCTTTTGTTTACTGGCGTGTCACGCTCTTCGGCAAAGATTATTAGGGATCAGAGTAGCAATGTTGAGGCTGGCACCGACTTGGCACTTTCTGCCATGCATGCCATGAAGCGTGAGGCCTGTACGATGAAGGAAAGTCTGTTGAAAGGCGATTTCACTGGCTTGGTAGAGTCAATGCGCGAGGGATGGGTCAGCAAGAAGCGTTCAGCTAAAAGTGTGTCTAATCCGCATATTGATGAAATCTATGAAGCGGCTGTCAAAGCGGGAGCCTTGGCTGGCAAGGTGTCCGGGGCGGGTGGGGGAGGATTTATGATGTTTTTTGTCCCGCCTGAAAAACGAATGGATGTAATTTTTGCGTTAAAAAAATTCTCCGGCCAAGTCAGTAATTGCCATTTTACCAAATACGGGATGCAAGGTTGGAAAATAGATTAAATCGAATCCTATAGAAGAAGTCAGCCTGTGGTTGCCTTCTTGTAATGTTTGTTTGAAAAAGCCGAATGTGGTGGGGAGTAAACTGATGCTCTACTTAGTCCGAATTTCGACAGACAGGGATGTTAGGTTTTTGGATGATGCGTGTTCAACTGAATTGTTCCGTGATGAACGGAGCCACTAATTTTTTTTGAATCCGGTGCCATTTTCCTCTGGCACTTAGTTGGTTTATGGGTGAAGACAGGAGTGATTCATTTGGTTCAAGTAGGAATCAGAAAGGCCATTGTTCTGGCTGGGGGACGTGGGGAAAGGCTCCAGTCTGTCGTTCCCGATCTTCCTAAACCCATGGCGCCTGTTGGAGGGAGGCCATTTTTGGAGTATATTCTCGATCGGCTTGTAACTGCTGGTGTGACCGATGTCATTTTATCAGTTGGGTATAAGGCGGAGGCCATTCAAGAGCATTTTGGTCGGGCTTACCGCTCCCTTCAAATCAGATATTCAAGGGAAAGCTATCCTTTAGGAACCGGAGGAGCGATGGCCTTAGCCCTAAAAGGGGAAGATTCTTCTCCGGCTTTGGTTCTCAATGGCGATACGCTTGTTGACATTGATTATCCCGCGCTGATGATCTGGTATGCACAGACCACAGCTCAGGTGGCGATAGTACTTCGGCATGTTCCCGATGTGAGCCGGTATGGTGCTGTCGTGCTCTTGGGTGAACGAGTCGTTGAGTTTCAAGAAAAGGGTCAGACAGGCCACGGGTTGGTGAACGCAGGGGTGTATGTTGTTGGACCAGAAATATTTTCCAAATACGGAAGCGGAGAGCACTTTTCCTTTGAGACTGACATTCTCCAGCCACATTGCCGAGAGCTGCAGCCTCGCGCATTCGTCACCGCAGGATATTTTATTGATATCGGCACTCCAGATGATTATGAACGCGCTCAGAGGGAAGCGGTTTCCACTTGGTTCAACTAAAGGGCATCGGTTCCGCAACAATGGAGAGTGAGATGGGGTTTGAGAAGGAGTTCGAACAGTTTTGGACGAAGGGATATCTCATTGTTCCTGACATGTTCGATCAGGAAGAAATGCATATTCTGAAAAATATCATCGTGAATCATGAGGGTATGAAACAGCGCACTGAGGACCTAGTGAATAAAATGTCTCAAGGAAAGCGACCCTCATTTGAAACAATTTTTGTATGGAATGATACGGCCGGGAATGATGTCTTTGCCAAAGCCACTCGCCGTTCGGCGATATTTGATCGGTTGGA
Organism: uncultured Nitrospirales bacterium; assembly: GCA_963801755.1. Classification (GTDB taxonomy): domain Bacteria; phylum Nitrospirota; class Nitrospiria; order Nitrospirales; family UBA8639; genus Nitrospira_E. The sequence goes on from CAWDGE010000002.1 coordinate 423,766, forward strand.
ATATTTTTTCAACGATTCTATTTACGTGTATCATAATAAAATTGCTTTGAAATATCCTGGTATGGTCGGATTCCGCTATCATCAGGATTATGCCTATTGGTATGGAATGGGGAATTTGTATCCGGATATGGCTACGGTTCTCATTGCCGTTGATCCGATGACCAGAGAAAATGGGTGTTTGAAAATTCTCGAGGGGTCTCATAAGATGGGCAGGATTGACCATGTGTTTCATGACGGAGTGTCTGACAGCGGTGTTTGTCAGGACCGCCTGGCTGTGATTGAAACGCGATTGCCTGAAGTGTACGTGGAATTGAAGCGTGGAGATGTTGTCATGTTTCATTGTAATACCCTGCATGGTTCAAATGATAACTTGTCTCCCCATTCCAGAATCGCTTTAATCGGTTGTTATAACACCAAAGCAAATAATCCGTATAAGTCGGCAGGGGGGCATCCCTTCTATCAGGCTCAAGAACGAGTGTTGGAGAAAATTACAGAACAGGATTCAAGAAGCCTTCCTGATTTTGATTTACAATTTTCCTGATTTCACTTCGGCGTTTGTATCGAAGAATGACTGATCCCTTAACGTTTGTCGATAGTTTAGGTGCGAATAAGGATCGAACCTGAAATGGCCAATGGTGTTGAAAGGCCAGGGAGGTAATAGCAAAAATGAGACATTTAGGGATTTTTCTCGTAATTAGTATAATTCTCATAGTGTTCGGATTCGAAAATTCGGCACTGGCTTATCTTGATCCCGGTACCGGAAGTATGGTGTTGCAGCTCTTGTTGGGTGGCATCGCCGGCGCCGTGGTGATTCTCAAATTGTACTGGAGGCGTTTTGTTGGACTGTTTCGTGGACATGCTCGAGAAGAATCCGAACATTCCTCTTCCGAAGATCAGAAGTAATGGGTGGTGCCCAACCCCTTCCAGGATCCTTCCGTGATCCCAGTGGGAGCGTGTATCAGTTTGAAGGGCGTATCTTTAGGACGGTCAATGGTTGTTTTTCTCAGGATTTCGATTTTGTCACTTCAACGGGATTATTCAAAAAGCTTGCGACCGAAGGCTTGCTGCTTCCGTTTGAGGTCGTGTCTTCAGATGTTTTGAAGCTCTCAGATCCCAAGCCTCGGTATGTGTTGGAAGCTCCCAGGCTCCCAATCATCTCCTATCCGTATGAATGGTCGTTTCCGGCTCTAAAGGCTGCCGCCCTCCTCCATTTACGAATTCATTTGCTATCATTGGAAGTCGGTGTCACGCTTTCCGATGCCTCGGCTTACAATATTCAATTTCAGGGAAATCAGCCTGTTTTTATTGATCACCTCTCCTTAAGGCGCTATCAATCTGGTGAAATGTGGGTTGGTCATCGCCAATTTTGCGAACAATTCCTGAACCCTCTGTTACTTCGCGCATTTTTTGGAATATCTCACAATGCCTGGTATCGGGGAACGCAGGAAGGAATAACAACTGGAGAGATCCGAAGGCTACTGAAGTGGCGACACTACTGGAGGTGGAATGTCTTGACCCACGTCGTTCTTCAAGATCTTTTCCAAAAAACCTCTACCAAACGTACTAAAAGCTTACAGGACCATTCGTTAGCCACAGCCTCGTTCCCTCTTTCTTCCTTCAAGGCGATGCTGGGAAAAATGTCTCACTGGATTAGCCAATTGACACCTCTGAATAAGGGTGAAAGCACTTGGGGGGACTACGATAAGACGTGTAGTTATTCCTCAATGGAAACCAAATCTAAAAAACAATTCATTCTTGAATTTTCCCAAACGGTCCAGCCCACACTTGTATGGGATTTTGGGTGTAATACGGGGGAATATTCGGAAGCGGCGCTGAATGGCGGGGCACGGAACGTCGTGGGGTTTGACTTTGATCAGGGAGCGTTGGATGGCAGTTACCATCGAGCAGTCGAGAGGCGTCTCTCTTTTCAGGCTCTGTTTATGGATGCGGCTAATCCGAGTCCAAACCAAGGTTGGAATAATCACGAGCGAGACAGTCTGGAGTCCCGAGCCTCGGCGGATGCCGTATTCGCCTTGGCTCTTGTTCATCACTTAGCTATTGCCAGGAATATTCCTTTAGTTCAGGTTGTCAATTGGCTGATCAGGCTTGCGCCACAGGGTATCATCGAATTTGTTCCGAAAAATGACCCAATGGTGCAAGAGTTGTTGAGCCTTCGTCAGGATATTTTCCCTGATTACACCGCCGAGCATTTCATAGCGCTTCTTAAAGAAAAGGCGGTCATCATTAAGAATGAAACTGTCTCAAAAAGCGGACGAATGTTGGTGTGGTTTGAACGAAAGTAATTCAGGAACATATTACTTTGGTCAAATTTACGTGAGGATGTGAACCATCATGAACCATCTGGGGTTTCGCTGAAAAACGCCTTGAACCTTTCCGCACGCTTTCCTCAAAGACACTTTTTATCTCCCCATAAAAATCTGAATTTGGCCCAATCGCTGTCATCAGGGACCTAAATGATCACTTCGTCAGATGAGCTAAGTATGACTCGTAATCGTATGGTCTTTATTGATTTTTTGCACCTGTTTACTCTCGCTGGCTTTGCCATTGCCCAGCCGATCTATGATCTTCTTGGACAGAATCCCGAATTTTTTGTTTCTCATAAAGCCAGCCCAGGGCTTATCATCGGTATGGTCTTCGTCCTATCGATGGGTGTGGCACTAGCCCTGGTGCTACTTGAACTCGCTGCTTGGTTGATTGGAGAGCGTATTAGGAATTGCATGCATTTGGTATGTGTCTTTGGCTTGGCGTTCCTCACAGTTCTGCCTCCGGCGCAGCGACTGATAGGCGCGAGCGATCTCATGATTGTCGGCTTTGCATTGCTGATTGGCTTTTTATTTTCGGTCCTTTATGTTCGTGGGCAGGCAGTCCGTCTGTTTCTCACTGTGCTCTCCCCCGTGGTGGTGGCATTTCCGCTTTGGTTTTTAATGGTTACTCCCGTGGGTCGTCTTGTCATGCCGGATGTCATTGAAGCACAGGACCAAATTCCGATTCATAACCCGGTCCCAGTTGTCCTGGTGGTGCTGGATGAATTCAACATCACAGCGTTATTAGATTCGGAAAGTCGGATCGATCCGGTGCGATTTCCAAACTTTGCGGCTCTGGCATCGCAAAGTCAGTGGTTTACCAATGCAACCGCAACTTATGTAGAAACTGCGGTTGCGGTGTCTGCTATTTTGACAGGGCGGCAACCGAGAGGGGATGTTCGGCTCAATCCGACGGCAACAGATCATCCTCAAAACCTGTTCACAATTTTGGGAGATCATTATCGGTTTAATGTCATTGAGTCGTTGACAAGATTATGTCCTGATAAACTTTGCAAGGAAGAAGATGTTGGGGGTGGGTCCTTTCGTTACAAGGCGTTTTTTGCAGATCTGATAGTGATATTTTTACATATCATTTCTCCGCCAAAATTAGGACAACAATTGCCACCGCTCCATGCTCAATGGACCGGTTTCGGCCAGGAATTGTTGAAAAATGGAATTCTTGGGCAGAGGGAGACTGGTGTCCCTCTCGATCTTGCTACAGGGGGAATAAAATCAAGAGAGACGCATCTCACTTCTTTCCTTTCTCAAATAAAGGAAAGTTCCAGCCCCGTTCTCCATTTTCTGCATATCGTCCTACCTCATACAAAATATGAGTATCTGGTATCCGGTCACCAATATTCATACAAAGGAGGACACATTCCTGTCGGTTGGATTGATGGCCCTGGTTGGGGCGGGAGGTGGATAGGGAAAGAACCGTTGATTCTCACCGCATACCATCGATACCTCCAGCAAATTGGATATGTTGACCAGTTCCTTGGGAAATTGCGACGTTCACTTGAAAGGGCAAATCTTTATGATAGGGCTCTGATTATTTTGACAGCAGATCATGGTGTTTCCTTTCAGCGGGGGCTATCTATGCGAGAGGTGCAAAAGGGGAATGAGAGCGACATTTTAAAGGTTCCTATGTTCGTCAAGCTCCCTGGGCAACGAGAGGGAAACATTAGTGAGCGACTTGTCAGCGGAATTGATGTGTTGCCAACTATTGCCGATGTGCTTGGATTAAAAATCCCCAGAGCTATAGATGGGTTTTCTATGTTGGATAATGAAACCCCACCCAGGGTTGAGATTGATTTTCTCGGAGTAGGAAAAATAAAAGCCCAGGACCTGGAGGGATTTCCTCGTCTTAAGTGGCAGGTTGAACGTTTTGGAGAGCACACGCCACTCGACCGGCTTGTGCCAAAGGGGCCGTCTTTAAAATTGATTGGACAAGAACTTGGGGATTTGGGCGTTGGTCGCTCAGCTTCCCTAAAATATATAAATGAAAATCTTAATCAATTAGATCAGGTGAATCTTGAAAGCAGGTACCTGCCTGCACTTTTTAGCGGACAAATTATTGGAACGAACCGCCGAAATTTACCGATTGCTGTTTCCCTTAATGGCCGGATTTGGGCTACCACTGAAACGTCCCAATGGGACGGAAAACCGAATTATTTCTCAGTTTTATTTCCTCCCTCAGCTTTCCAGCCAGGCGAGAACAAAGTCAGTGTTTTTCTGATCGCAGAAAATCGATCGGAATTAGCTCAAATATCTTTGCTCAAGCCAGGGACTTTGAGTAATGAGTCGACAATGATTAGTTTGCAGCAAGAAGCGTCGGGACAATTGAAACTTGTTTTCTCCGATGAGCGAGAGATCCTAGTCGATGGGGATAAAAAATACCTTGCTGGCAATTTGGATCGCGTTACTATTTCAGGGGAAGTTTTGGTTGTGGAAGGATGGGCTGCTGATCTTGAAAAGAACCAACCGGTTGAAGAGGTTTTCATCTTTGCAGGAGGGCAATTAGTGTCGAGAACAGCCCTTGGAATATTGAGGCAAGATGTAGCGGAGGCTCACCAATACGTCTAGCCAGGCCTACAAAAAAAAAAAAAAAATTTTGTGCCGAATGATTGTCAGATCTGATGTGACCGGTATGCTCGCTGCCCTATTCGTGCACCGCGGAAGCCGACCTTGGGACCCCAACCTGCACACCCACGTCGCGGTCAACAACAAGGAACAGGCCCTGGACGGGCGGTGGCTCGCGATCGACGGGCGGGTATTGCACAAGACGGCCGTGGCCGTGCTCTGGAGCGGTATAATACCGCTTGAGGCACAGCTTCGGGACCGGCTCGGACTGCGGTTCGCCGCCCGCCCTACCAGCCTTCCGGGCCGGCGGCAGATGCGGGAAGTGAACAATCGGCGTCCCCGCGGTTGGCCGAGGCATGGTCGGCCCGGCGCGCGGTCATCGAGGCGCGCCGCGCGCAGCTGTCCGTCACCTTCCAGGCCGCCCATGGGCGCCCGCCTGACCAAGGTGGAAGAGATCGCCCTGATGCAGCAAGCCACCCTGGAAACCCGGCCCGGAGCACACCCGCCCCGCTCCCTGAGCGAGCAGCGCGCCCAGTGGCGTGCCTCGGCCGAACAGCTGCTGGGGGCCCAGGGTGTGCAGCGGATGCTCGCCGACTCCCTCCCCCGCACCTGGCTGGCGCTACCCGCCGCTGACCGGCGAGGGTCCGAACTGGCTGGCGCGCGACCTGGCCGTATCCACTGTGGTCACCACCATCTGCGGAGACTGGAAAGCGGCTACCTGGCAAGTCAGCCATGTCCGCGCGGAAGCCGAGCGCCGCGCCCGAGCCGCAGACCTGCCACCCGAGCAGACCGACCAGGTCGTGGACGCGGTCGTCGACACGGCGCTGGCCGCAGCGTCCGTCTAGGATTTCCCTACCTCGTCATCGCCGCCCCGGCAGTGCTGCGGCGCCGCGATGGGCAGTCGGTGTACGAGGTGGCCGGTGCGCAGCTGTACACGCCGCCGGATTCTCGCCGCGGAGCGGCGCATTCTCGACGCCGCCGCCCTCACCAACGGCCGGACCTGTCATACCCGCTCGGTGGAGCTGGGCGTCCACCCTGGAGGCCACCGCGAACGGCACCGAGCTCAACCTGGTGAGATCCACCTGATCTGGCAGCTGGCCACCAACCCGGCCCGGGTGCAGCTCGCGCTGGCCCCAGCCGGCACCGGCAAGACCACCGCCATGCGCGCCCTTACTCAGGCGTGGCGCGACGACGGCGGCACCGTGCTCTGGCTCAGCCCCGTCCGCCGTGGCGAGCGCCGTGCTGCGCGCCGAGATCAGCGCCGACAGCGCGGCGCACTGCGACACCCTGGCCAAACTCATCGACTCCCTGGCGCAGATGCGGCTGCCCCCGTGGGCCGAGGCCGTCGACCAGCGCACCCTGGTGATCATCGACGAGGCCGGCCTGCGCCCCACCACCGACCTCGCCGCGGCGATCGAGTGGATCATCGGCCGCGGCGGCACGGTTCGGCTGATCGGCGACGACCAGCAGCTCGCCTCGGTCGCCTCCGGCGGCATCCTGCGTGACCTGGCCGAGACCCACGGCGCGGTCACGCTTCCCCCGGTGATCCGGTTCCGCGACCCCGCCGAAGGCGCCGCCTCCCTCGCCATCCGCGCCGGTGACCCGGCCGCGCTCGGCTACTACCTCGACCAGCACCGCATTCATGTCGGCGACCAGACCACCACCGTCGAGGACCTGTTCACCGCCTGGGCGGCCGACCGGGCCGCCGACCGGGACAGCGTCATGCTCGCCCCCACCCGCGACCTGGTCACCCAACTGAACATTCGCGCCCGCCAACATCGCCTCGCGACCACCAGCCGCCGGCGCGGCCGCGAGGTGCGGCTCGGCAGCAACACCAACTGAAACCAAGCAAACAACAAGAAACATTCGGGGTGTCAAGGAGGGGAGTGATGCCGCGATGTGTTTTTCACTTTTTCACCACCAGGTTGTAGAGAATGCGCTGATACGCGAAGCAAACCCGCATAGAACCGTGCTTCTGAAGGGCTTGTAGAGGTCGACGATGCCGGTTCGTTATTTGTGAGGAATCAATGAGTCCGTAGGCTCCGTCGCGACGTCGGTAGACGACGCTCATGACATCTTCGTCGTGAGGAATGAAAGAGAAAGAAATCGTGGCCAAGGAGCTCCATCTGCTCGATGGCTTCTTCGACGTCCATCGGCTTGAGACCGAAGCGCTTGGTGCGAACGAGCTCTCCCAGTCCCTCTTCATCGTCGAGGCCGTCGAGCTCGGCCGCCTCGAGTTCAGCCGCCTCGAGGTCGGCTATCTCGGTGCGGATGGTGGGTTGTCCTGGAGCGCGACGGCGGGAGCGTTTGCCATGGACGCGACGAACCTGGCGTTCCAGCTTGTCGAAGACCTGATCGACGGCCTGCAGTTGATCGGGTGCTTGCTCCTCCGCCCGTAGCACGTCGCGGCCGGAGCGGATCGTTAGTTGGGCGACGGTGATGTCGGGACCAACCCGGTTGTGCACGCCGCGCAACTCGAGCTTGGCCTCGATGAGGTGGTCGATGAGGTGATCGAGTTGGGTTGCGCGGCGGTTGATGAATGTTGTGAGTTGGTCATTGACGGCGACGCCATTGCCGCGAATTTGAATGTCCATCGCTGCCCCCCTTGCTGAAGATGCCGAATACGGCATATCCACGCGCTGGTCAAAGGAGAATCGCGATAGGTTGGGACCGGCCGGAGAGCGTGGTACCCGCGGAGGGAATCGAACCCCCGACGCCCACCTTAGGACGGTGGCGCTCTATCCACTGAGCTACGCGGGCGGATAGCTGCGACGAGCCGTACCGCCCATCGTAGCACAGGCCGCGCCAGCCATTTGACAGTCATCGGCAATGGCGTATCGAGTTGCGTCCGTACACTAGTGTACGGACGCAAGCGCGAAAGTAGATGTTGCCGACAACTGCTACACGCTGCCGAATGGCACGAAACGGTGTGGGTGAGGTTCGCACGTGCAATCAGGACGGGAAGGGAAATTGCCCATGCGAGTGCCCTGTGGTATCCTCCGTTGCTCCGGGGAGTAGCGCAGTCCGGTTAGCGCGCAGCGTTCGGGACGCTGAGGTCGGAGGTTCAAATCCTCTCTCCCCGACCGGTACTGGAGCGGTTCACACCGCTCCCGATTGTGTTCTGGTAGTCAAGCGGGTAAACGGGTTCGTCGTCGCAATGAACCCTCACCCCCGCGCCCCTCTCCCTGTGCGACAGGGCGAGGGGAGCCGGATACGTCGTGTCGTGGCATTAGCGGCTTGAATCATCCGGAATCCTTAGTGAACGGTCTTGGTATGACTCGCCATCTGAGCAGCCGTCGACGCGCGGGAAGCTGCAGCGCGAGCGCAACGCTTGCGCGAAATTCCGTCAGTTTCGTCGTTAGTCGACACCCTTCGCCAGAGTGGGATGGAGTTCACCGACGAGGCACTCACTCGGGCAGCAATACGATGCTGAGCAAGAAGACAGAAAAAAAAGGACCGCCGCCGCCTCGCTCCAGGTCGATATCGTCCGGCGCTGCCGCCCCTGCGCAAGGCCGCCAGCGTCTCCAACTGCGCACGTTCGTCCGGCGGCCATTCTCCTGCTGGCTCCGCCGAGAAGACCTTCGGCGGCGCCGACCAATACTGCGGCGCGCTCGTGATCCGCCTTCGCCTCGGTCACAGCGGCCAAACCGTTGAGCACCCATGGGAGCGCCATCTTATCCCCACTCTCCACGGTGATCCGCACGGCCTCTCGCGACAGCGCCTCGGCCTCGTCGAGGTTGCCGAGCTGACGCTCGACCATGCCTAGATTCGCGGACTCTATGAAGACGATCGAGCCAGGTCGCCTCGTGCCCTCCCGGTCGTGAGCCGTTCGGTCATGATTCGCGAGCGTCTTCGAGATCGCCCGACATCTGCAGCGCCACGCCGAGCACGTGCAGTCGCGCTCGATCGCCCAGGCTGTCCGGAAGGTCCGCGTGACGTTCGACGGCGCGGACCGGAGCCATCCGCACCGCCTCTTCGCGTCGGTGTTGAGAGCGACACCGCGCGCATCCCGCCAACGCCAGCGCCTCGAGGTCGGGTCGTCGAGCGCCTCCGCGCGCACGCGATCGCCTGGATGAACCGTTCGCTGCGCCAGGTCGTAGCGTCCAGTCCAGAAGACGAGGTATCCGTAGTCGTAGACGCCCGAGCGCGGTCGCCTCGGTCCCGTCCGATGATTGAGCCCGCGGACGAACCACGTCGTCGCCGTCGTCGATTCGCTTCGTCGCGATCCAGAACGGCACGAGCGTCGACGCCAGTCGAAGAGCATCGTCCGTCCGCCCGGCCTCAAGCAGCCACTCCAGCGCCTCCGTCAGCGCGCGGTAACGCGTCTCCACCTCCGCCAGCGTCTCCAGCTTGGCGGGCCTAGGAGACGCGGGCGGACTCCATCTGCGAAGCCCTGGCGAGATAAGACCGCCGCCTCGTCCACGAGCCAATCCTACGACAACCAAGCGACCTCTCAGACCAGCGCGGTCGAACTGGGACTTGACATTGGACACTCGTGTCTGCTTTAAGAATCCAGACATCAATGTCCGATTTAGAGAAGGACCGTCATGCACGGCAAGACGAAGAAGCTCCACTCCGCTCCGTCAGGCGCTCACTCCTCGCCGAAGCACCGCGTCCATCACCTGCACACTGCTACTGAGGATGTCGACCGCTCGAGGCTCGTGCTCCTGGCCATGCTCCTAGTCGCGCAGCTGATGGTGATCCTCGACATCACGGCCGTGAATATCGCCCTGCCGAGTCTCGCCCGCGACCTCAACATCAGCGGCAACTACCAGGCGGACCATCACGAGCTACTCGCTCATCTTCGGCAGCCTCCTCCTTCGGCGGCCGCGCCGCCGACCTGCTCGGACGACGCCGGATGTTCCTGACCGGGCTCGGCATCTTCACGGTTTCATCCTTCGCCTCGGCGATGGCGGGTAGCGCCGGTGCCCTGTTCGCGGCTCGCGCGGGCCAGGGTCTCGGGGCAGCGATCCTCTCCCAGCTGCCCTCGCGGTCATCATGTCCGCCTTCCAGGGCACCCAACGGACCAGGCTCTCGCTGCCTGGGGCGCGGTCGGCGGCGCTGGTGCTGCGATCGGCGTCCTCGTCGGCGGCGTCCTGACCGAGTTCGACTGGCGCTGGATCTTCTACGTCAATCTCCCCGTCCTGCAGCCGCGCTCGCGATCGCCGCGCTGAAGATCATCCCGGCCGCACTCAGAAGCCGCGCTGGAAGGGCCTCGACCTCCGCGGTGCGGTGTCTGCAACGACGAAGTCTCGCGGCAATCGTCTTCGCGATCACGCAGGGCGAGAGCGCCCGTTCCTATCCGCCCAGACGCACCTGACCGGACTCGGCGGGCTCGCAGGGCTCCTCCTCTTCGTCCTCGTGGGTCCTCCCCGCACTGACACACCGCTCCTGCGGATCGAGCGATCGGCCGACCGCGCAGTCGGCGGCGGCCTGTTCCTGATGCTGGCCGCAGCCGGCTCGATCTTCGGACTCTTCCTGCTCAGCGAATGTATCTCCAGAACGCGCTCTGCATGGGGCCGCTCTCAACCGGCCTCGCCTTCATCCCGCTCGCCCTCACAGCCGGAGTCGGCGCCCACGCGCAGGACACGAACTGACGAAAAAAAAAAAAACGGCGAATTGCTCACCAACCGGAGAGCGCCGCCAGCCAGAGCGGCTGCTAGAACGTTCCTGTGGCCGCGTCATCGTCTTCAGACACCGGCCATCGCGTCGCGGTCTTCATCCCGAGCTGCGACAGGGCGCTCCAACTTGACGGCACACTCCGCTCGTTCAAGAGACATTGCTCCGACGCGGAGGACGCTCGTATCTCGGTTCTCTTCCGCGGAACGACGAGGCGCCACCGCTCGGCATACAAGCGAGTCGCGAGAGAGCACCCCGACATCGTCCTCGTCGAGGAGCGGTCATTTAGGACTGACGCACATCGACTCCTTGGCGGCCTCGGGCAACGGGAACCACAGGCCGACGCAGCGAGCAGCGAGGCCGAGATGCAGTTCCTGGTCGTCGACGACACCATCTTCGTCGAACCCTTCTCCCTCAGAGCGATGGTCTCGACCCTCGTCGATCGGGCCACGGCGCTTGGCTTCTCATTGCGGCTCGGTGAGACGATCCGCTACTGCCAGACTCTCGACATCGCGTCTCCTGCACCAGCGCTCACACGCGTCGACGTGGCAACAGAAGCAGAAGAAATAGTCTCGTTCAGCTGGCCGGGCCTGGAAGCCGATTGGGGGTATCCACTCGAACTCTCGAGCTCGCTCTATCGGCGGTGCGACCTCACGGCGCTCATCCGGGCGATCGTCTTCGACTCCCCGACCACGCTCGAGCACGAGCTCTCACTAAAGGCGCCCGAGCTCTCCCGCGAGCGCCCAATGCTGCTCTGTTACCGGAAGCCGCGAGCCGTCAGCCTCGCGCTGAATCGAGTCCAGCGCATCGCACCGAACCCAACCTCGGGTCACGAAAGACACGAGACGAGCGTGCTCCTCACCAGCTACGAGCAGGGTTGGCGTGTCGACGTGCCGGCGTACGACGGTTATACGCCACACGCCTGCCACGAGGAGGCTGACTTGCTCCTCGTGTCCCGGTCTGAGCGGTGAACCAGGAGCCGGACATCGACGTCGTCATGCCGGTCAAAGACGGCGAGATGTTCCTCGGCGCGGCGATTGCGAGCATCATGAGCCAGTCGTACGAGCGGCTCAGACTCATCGTCGTCGACGACAACTCGGTCGACGCGAGCCGAGCGATTGCCGAAAGGTACGCCCGTCAGGGATCCCTGGGCATCCACGTAGTGAGAAGCGAGGGGTCCGGCATCGTCGCGGCACTCAACACCGGGATCGCCGCGGGGAGCGCACCGCTGATCGCTCGGATGGACGCCGACGACGTCGCCCTGCCGCGCCGGCTGGAGCAGCAAGCAGCCTTCTTGGGCGAGCATCCCGCAGTCGCCCTCGCCGGCGGCTTCGCCAACGTTATCGACGGTCTCGGTCGCACCTTCCGGCAGCTGACGTACCCAACGCTCCCCCAAGAGATCGAGTCGCGCATCCTCACCGAGGTGTGCTTCGCGCACCCGACCATGTTGCTCCGGCGCGCCGCCGTCGAGGACGTCGGTGGGTTCCACCCACTATTTGAGTGGGCCGAAGATGTCGACCTCGCGCTCCGACTGAGCGAACGACACCCGCTTGCGAATCTCGCCACCGTCGTCGTCAGCTACCGCGTTCATGCGCGCAACATCAGCGCGGCCAAGCTGAAGCGGCAGACGCAGGCCGTCATCGTCGCGCGAGCGGCGGCGCGATCACGTCGCACGACTGGCGCCTCGCCGTCTGCGAACAGCCTCGATGAGCTTCAGCGGCTACTCGGCGTCTCGCAGACCCACGTCGACGAGCACGCGTTCAACGCGGCGCTTACGTGGGGCTCGCTGCTTGCCGAGACGGGCCTCACCGACGAGTGCAACGAGGTCCTCCGGATTGCGGCGACTCTCGGCGATGGCATCCTCGCCCACGAAGAGATCGAAGCACGGATAGCGGACGTTCGGCGCCTCGAAGCTTCGGCCGAGGCACAAGGAGCCGCGGGTACTCGCGGGCGGAAGCGCCGGAGATCGGTTGCATCGGCGTGGCGAGTTGCCGGTAGTCGCGTCCGCTCAACCATCCACATCAACGAGCGCTCTGCCGCCGCTCTCCAACTCGCCCATGGTGGTGTGCAGGTTCTGCGACGCCGAGGCCTGCGTACGTTTGCCAAGGACGTGAGAGTCTGGAATGTTGAGCGCCGATTGAACGAACTAGCACAGGGCTGCACAGCTCCGCCGACTCGGAGACGTCGACCACTAAGTGGCGTCCCACTTGTCAGTGTGATCGTCAGGACGCGAGATCGACCCGACGACCTGCGCCAAGCGCTCAACAGCCTGGCTTGGCAGAAGCTCGACGCATTCGAGGTCGTCGTCGTGAATGACGGCGGGCGAGACGTTGCTCACCTGATTGCTCCGTACGAAAGCGCCATGTCGATTCGATACGTCCGCAACGTCCAGGGCCATGGGCGAAGCCAAGCTGTGAACGACGGCGTTGACGCGGCAACCGGTAGCTTCGTCTCGTTTCTCGACGACGACGACATCGTCTATCCGTTCCATCTCGCGTCGCTTCTCCGCCTAGCAAGCCGCCCGGGAGATCCGATGCCGATGCCGTTCGTGTACTCCCACTACAACCGAGTACTCGTCAGTGGACGAGGTGAGGCGGGCACGATCGTCGAGCGCGCACACCCGCCGGTCTGGACGTTCAATCGCGCAGAGCTGTTCGTTCAGAATCGTCCGCCGCTTCACACCTGGCTACTGGCACGGAAGCTGTTTAACGCACACGGTGGCTTCGATCCGTCGCTTGCGATCCTCCACGATTGGGACTTCCTGCTGCGCGTGACCGAAACGACAGCACTCGTCGGCCTAGCCCGCGAGACGTGCGAGTACCGGTTCTACCTCGATGCGGCCAACTCCGTTGCCGATCGAACGGTCGTGCTTGACGAGGTGCGGGAGATCTACCGGCGCTTCCCTACGAGCACGCACGAAATGATCGCGGCCCGCGAGGAGACGATCGCCGCCGTTGAGTCTCATGCCGCCTTGGCCGACGAGCTGCGCAGCGGGGTCGAGCTCGGTGCAATCTCACAGGATGAAGCGGCGCACCGCTACGTTGCTGAAACTTTCGGCTTCTCGCGCGCTCACCGGGCTGCGTAGACGTCCCCCGAAGACCTCATTGCCCGGTGGGATCGCCTGCAGAAAGGACACGACCTCGGCGCTCGAACCGAGTCTCGCATCACGAAACCAAACGACTCACCGAACGAGAGGTTGAAGCGGGTCATTCCGAGTTGAGCAAGGTGCGCGACAGCAGATATGCGCGGCCCAAGGCGTTCGAACTCAAACTCGAATGACAATGCCGGCAGCGCTCGGCTCAACCGGCGCACGACATCGAGCTTGAAACCTTCGACGTCGATCTTGCAGAAGTCGGGCATGCCGTACTGCTGGATCAATTGATCGAGAGTGACGACCGGCACGACGACGCGCTGAGGCCACGAGTAGCTGCAATTGCCCGCTCGCCTGAACGGCCTCGATCCAATCCGGCGAGAGGCTCGAGAGTGTGATAGCTCGCCAGATGCAGCTCTGCCTCGCCTACCGTCGCCCCGAGCGCCGCTTCGATCACCTCGACACGACTCCCGAACCGTTGCTTCAAAGCGTCGGCACACCACGCCGTGGTTCTACGGCTACAACGCGCGCGCCTAGATCGAGGAAGACAGCTGTGCGCTCACCGACGTTTGCACCAACGTCAAAGCAAAGTCCTCCGGTCGCGACGAACTGGCGGTAGAAGCGGAGCGGTTTCGTGCGTCGAGCGCGCCTGCGGCCCGTTAACGTAGAGAACCACGTCACGGCGAAGGACGTCTCCGGTGTGGCCGACAGCTCCCACGCGGACAACAGAAAACGGCTCGCGTCGAACCTCGTCGAACTGTGCATCGACCGCGCGGTGCACAACGTCCATCTCCGCCAGCGAGTACGTCGAATACACAACGCCGGTGTTGCGGGCCGCGGTTAGCCCGCGGTTCGTGGAGCACCACCCGTATGCGCGGGACGGCGTGATCACGGCAGGCGAGCGCTGAGATGGATTCGCGACGCGTCGAGCCGTCTTCCACGATGATCCACTCGAGCTGGACTCTGGCGGGCGATCGAGAAAGCCGTCTCCCGGAGTACATCCGGACTCAGTGTCGGACGACCGTCCGCAACGTCCCATGCCATGCACTCCCAAGCACCCGCCATCAACTGTCTGCCCGGTCGCAGCGCCCCGCTCGAACCCTCACGACGCCGTTCACCGCCGTGAGCACGAGCGCTCCGTCGGCGGACTGGCCAGGCGCCGTCCCTCGACCCCGAGATGGCACGGGGTCAGCACGACGCCCGCCGACACCGGGCTCCCATCCTCCGCCACCAGCGTGCCGGAGTCGTCGACCCGTGCCCCGCGCGTGGGAAGGTGGTTCTCGGTGATCGTCGGTGCGTCGAGCCGGTAGACGGGTCCGATCGACGGATTGAAGAACTCGGTCAGCATGAGCTGGTAGTCGGTGCGCGAGATCCAGCCGACCGGCTCGGTCTCGGGCTGGTCGCGCCCATGTTCCCACACGACCGTGACGCGCTCCCCCTCGGGAACCGCATCATCGACCCAGGTGGACGGGTCGCGCCGGACACGTCGTTCGCCGTCGCGGCTCGGCTCGCGTACCCCATGACCGTGACCACTCCGAGAAGACCCATCGCGGCAAGCGTTGCCGCCCAGAGGACGCCTGACCGGTCGCGCGAGCAGCGAAGCCATACGAGCGCCACGGCGAGCGCGAAGAGACCCGCGAGGATCCCCGGGAGTGGCCCAGGAGCCGAGAGCGCGACCCAGGGGCAAGCGCGGGGCGTAGTACCGAGCGTCGACCTCGAGGCGGTCGAACGGAAGCAGCGCCCCAAGCAGCACACAGCCCAGGACGACCCCGAGCACCCACCGCGGACGCGGCAGCCCTGCGTCGATCCAGACCGCCAACCCGACCAGCAGGATCGGCGCGAGATACATGACGTACCGCTCGTTGATCTCCTGCGACCCGTCGATCACGTAGGTGGACGACACCGAGATCGCAGAGCCGAGGACGGCGCCGACCGTCGGCAGAGCGACGTGGAGAACAGTCGGTGGGACTCCGCAGCGCGTCGTACGAGACCGATCCCCACCATCGTCGCCGTCGCCAGCACCGGCAAGACGGCGACGAACAGGAGAAGGTCGGCGGTCTGGAACGGCAGCAGGCGCGGCACCTCTCCGAACCCGCACGTACTGGAGCGTCCCGGAGCGCTGACCGACCATCCGCCGCCTCCCCCTCCGACGGCTGTGAGCAGGGGCGGAAGAGCGACAGCGAGGGCGGTCAACGCAACCGTCGGAGCGAGGCGTCGGACGTACGAGCCCCGCGTTCCCGGCGGCAGACCGCGTGCGTACAGCCCGGCCGCGACGAAGAACACCGGCAGCAGAACCGCTCCCTGCACCCGGGTCAGCGTGAGCAGACCAAGGGCTCCGAGCATGGCGAGCTGACCAAGGGCCGTCGGAGTCCGAACCGCACGGGCCAGGAGCCACAGCACGAGCAGGAACGCCGGGTAGGCGGCGTTCTCGGTCATCACGACCGACGTCAGGGCCAGCATCGGAGTGAGCACCGATCCTGCGGCGACGAGCAGCGATGCCGTCCGTCCCACGAACAGGCGGGCGAGCAGGTACGCCGGCACTGCCGCGAGCGACATCAGCACGGCGTTGATCGCGAGCGCCGCTCGATAGGCGTCGACCGGATCGTCGAACACGACCCACGCCGGGGCGATCAGCAGCGGATAGACGACGCCCCAGCCGAGCGTGGCGTCGCCCCGGACGGCGGGAAGCCCGCCGTCTGCGATCGCGCGGGCGAGCTCCACGTAGAGCAGCTCGTCGGGCAGGATCCACGGGCTCGGCGTGGCGAGGCCGATGGCGACGCGCACGAGCATCGACAGGCCGACCACGGCAGCGAGGTAGACGACCGGAGACCGCGTCGCGACGGCCGAGCGATGGGCGCTCTCGCCTGCCGGCCGATCGACGCCCCGCCCGTCCGCGGCGCGCGGCTCGACTCGAGCGCTGCTCACGCCGACCTCCGCACCGTCACCCGCGCCGGTGCTCGGCGCCCAGGCGCGCCACGACGTTGTAAGCGAGCGACGAGACATTCCGAGACTGGAACCCGTCCGGGACGATCCGCGGCAGGTTGGAACAACAGGGCCTCGCCCTCCATCCGATCAAGCATGGACGAAGACCCGGCGGCTGACCCGGGTCGGACGGATGAGCGTCGCTGGACGTGGAGCCAGGTCCGCTTTGACGGTGCGGTCGACCCCGTGCCGAGCCGGCTACACACGGCGGAGGAAACATCGTGACGCACCGGCAGCGCCGGGTAGTCGGCAAGCCCCTCGAAGCCGATCAGCGGCCCAGGCTCCGAGGGCAAGGGCGACCGCCGACACGGAGGCCCACGCCGCCGCCGCAAGCCGCCGCGTCAGGAGGAGCCAGACGACGAGCGGCCGGACGAACAGCTTCGCCGCCACCGCAGCGCCCACGGCGACTCCAGCAGCTCGCGCGCCGCCTGCTGGTCGCTCACGACCCGAATCCGCCCGGCGCCGAAACCGAACTCGGTCGCCCTGACGGCGTGCAACGTCTGCACGGTCGCCGCGCGCGCCTGACCGTTCGATGTTCGTGGTGACTACGAGCGCGGTCACCGCCAGAACCACGGCCATCGTGCCTCCAGCATGACCCGAGTTCGGATCGGCGTGGCTATGAAGCCAGAGAACCTCGGGCATGTCGGGGGCTTGCAGCACGGGACGGGGCCGTCGACCGTCGGCTTGGGGAGCAACGCCATCAGCCAGACCGCGTAGCCGAAGAACCACGCGGGATGAATTCGCGTCCACGTGATCGCGATCGGGATGCAACAAGAGCGCCGTGTAGTTCTGCCAGACGATGGGTGAGGCGACGATGCGGTGCACCAATGACCGCGGCGTACGATCGTCGATCGCCGGCGGTCCTCCCAGCGAGCCACCATGCCAGCCCCACGAGGGTCAGGCCCGCGAGGCCGGACAGCGTTACCGCGACGGACGTGGACGCCCCCAACGCTGCGAACACCGTCGCGAGAGACAGACTAACGCGTGCGTAGACGTCCTGTACTTCGTGGGGAAGAAGATCGGGATAGTCGAGGAAGCCCTCGAAGCCGATCAGCGCCCACGGGAGGACGACGAGAGCTGCCCCGAGCGCGATGGAAATCAGAGCTGCCTTGAATCGCCGCGTGAAGAGCAACCAGAACACGAGTGGCCACGCGAAGAGCTTTGCTGCGATCGCGACGCCGATCGTCGGGCCGGAGAGCCAAGGCGAGTCCCGGTAACGCCACGCGAACGTGAGGGGGACCATGAGCGCGAGAGTCAGATTCCCGAAGAAGAGGCCCTGCATGACGACCGGAGAAAGGACTGCGACGACGAGCAGCCGCCAATCGCGAACGCCGACGATCCACAACGCGGCCAGGACGCCGACGGCCAGGACGGTGGACCAGAACCCACGCAGCGGCGGTCGCAGAGAGCGTCAGCGGTATCGCGAGCAAGATGAAGAGCGGCGGGTAGACGAAGGGGTTGCCGATCTCGACACCCGCCCTCGTCGGCTCGGCGTAGATCGCTCCACCTTCGATCACCGCCCGCGCAGGCTCCCAGAGCGTGCCGATGAAGTCGAAGCCGATCTCCACCCCGTCGCCCGTCAACGAGCTCATGACGATCCATACGATCGGTAGGGCGACAAGCAGGAGAGGCTCCCCCGCCCGCCGAAGCGCGAGCATGAGACCCGACTTCGAGACTTGCTGATCGCTCACGACTGTCACGTGGACTCGAATTCTCCCAGCGGACTCGCCGCATGAGGTCTCCGGCGGTCCGCGGCGCCGAATGGTTCCTCTTGCGTCGCCCCTGTCGTTGCACTTGCTCTCGCGCTTCGCGCGTACGCGGGGACGATCGGCTCGCGCTCGACTTCCACCACGAGCTCTATCGGCAGGCGGAGGCCGTCTTGACGGCCGCGAGCCGTACGACCCCCCGATGCTGACTCTCCGACCGCGTCGAACGCCTCTGGCCGATGGCCGCGGTGCTCCCGGTCGTACCACTCACCGCGCTGCCGCCGGGGGTCGCGGACTGGCTCGCGAACGGGGCGGTCCTCGCGACGCCTCTCGGCCGCGCTCTGGATCCTCCGGTCCGCGACTGGCGGTCTACGGCGTCGTTCTTCTGTGGCCGTCGGTGATCGAGGCGGTGCAGACGGCGAACGTGTCGCTGCCGCTCGACCTGCTCGTCGCGGTGATGTGGCAGTATCGCGAACGTCTCGGCGGTGGCCGGCATCGCCCTCGGGTACGGGGTTGCGCTGAAGCTCTTTCTGTGGCCCCTCGTGATCTGGCTCGCGCTGATCGGTCGCTGCGGGCGGCCGCGTGGCGGCGGTCGTGGCCGCGCCGTCGCTGCTCTTGCTCGTGCCGTTCACGAGCGTCCCCGACTACGTCCGGTTGCTGCGCAACCTCGGGAGACGTTCGAGCACGACTCCTATACGCCCTTCGCGCTGCTCGCGGACGTCGGCGTGCCGGACACGCTCGCGCGGGCCGCGACCGTCGCCCTCGGCGCTCGCGGTGCTGGCGCGTCGCGTGGCGTCGCCGCAGCCTCGGGCTCGCGATCGCGGCCGCGCTCGTTCTCTCGCCCATCGTCTGGCGTCATTTCTTCACGCTGCTCATCGTGCCGCTCGCGCTCTCCTGCCCGAGATTCGCCGCCGTCTGGCTCATTCCCGTCGGCATGTGGATCGGTGACGGCACACTCAACGGCGCTCCCTGGCAGAACGCCGGCGTCCTCGCACTCGCCGCGCTGACCTTCTCCTCTGCGAACGACGGCCCAGGCGACGCGCGGCGCATGGCCGCGTCGGCGCGCATCCGGTGCACGCGTGAGCCATGACACGGCGCTGCCCGCCGCATGCGCCCGTGCTCTCCTTCGCCGTCGTCCCCGTGATCGTCGCGGTCGCGATGTTCGCCGTCGCGCAGGAGGGACAGCTCGCTGCTCGCTCGACTTCCACAACGAGCTGTACCCCGAGGCCGAAGGACTCCTGCTCGACTGGGAGAACCCGTTCCCAGGCCCCGACGCGACGCTCTACTACGGTCACAACCTGATCTGGCCGCCGCTCGCCGGCGTTCCTCGTGGCGCCGTTCACCGTCTCTCGCCGGCGCGGCGCGGACTGGGCGATCGCGTTCGTCGGGCTCGCCGCGTTCATGGCCTCGCTCCGCCTCGTCGGCGTCCGCGACTGGCGCGTGTACGGAGCGTTCGCCCTCTGGCCCGAGGTGATCGGCGAGATCCGGGTCTCGCACCTCACGCCCTTCCTCTGCCTGCTGCCGCGAGTCGCCTGGCGCTACCGCGACACGCGCTCGGACACCGGGAGTCGCGATCGGCGTCGCGGGGGCGATCAAGTTCTTCCTCTGGCCGCTGGGCGTTTGGCTCGCCGCGCGCGGCAAGGTGCGCGAGGCACTGCTGGCGGCGCGCCGTGGCCGGCGGCGTCGCTTCTCCTCGTCCTCCCGTTCACCGTCGCTCGACGCGTACCTGCGCACCCTCGTCGAGCTCGGAAAGACGTTCGACCAGGACAGCTACTCGCCGTTCGGCTTCTTGGCCCAGGTCGGGCGTCCACGAAGGTGTGGCACAGTGCTGGCGAGTCTTCGCGATCGGCGCCGTCCTCCTCGCCGCCTGCTGGCGCCGCGCAAGCTTCGGGCTGGCGATCGCGGCGGCGCTCGTGCTGTCGCCGATCGTCTGGCTGACGCCTACTACGCCGTGGTCGCGATCCCGCTCGCAGTCGTCCGCCCACGGCTCTCCGCCGTCTGGCTCGCGCCCCCTCGCGACCTGGGGCCTGCTGAGCGCGGGCATCGGCGCCGGAAACGGCTGGGGCAGCGCGCGCGTGCTGATCGTGTTCACGGTCGTGTTCGCCGTCATCGTGCAGGCGGAACGCACGGCCGGAGCCACCGGCGAGATGCCCGAGCGCGCGCTATCGGCCCACACGACGGCTCCCACGCACACCAGCCCGAAGCCCAGTTCCAGCTAACCGTTCCGGGTGAAGTCCAGCGCGCCGCCCCGCGTGCTCCCGGGGCGCCCCGGTCGAAAGTCTAGGTTGTCCTGGACCATCGAGGAGTAACCAGGCAGCTCTTCCGAGAACACGATGCGTGCGCCTCCCACCAGGGGGGATCGAGGGCTCACGCCGAGGGGGCATTCCCCATCGTCAATGGACAAGGAGGTCTGCGGCATGTCCGCACTCATCGTGTATCTGCAGAACGCGGGTTTCAAGCTGCGCGAGCGGCAGGAGGGCCAGACGATGGCCGAGTACGCGCTGATTCTCGGTGGCATCGCGATCGTGGTCATCCTCGCGATCGTGTTCCTCGGCGGAAAGATCAGCGACCTGTTCCAGCCGACAGGCAGCTCGGTCACCAACCCAGTCTCGTAACACCACGCACAACGCCGCGGGGGCCCGGTTTCGGGCCCCCGCGGCATGAGCACCAGGCGTCTCACGCGACGATGTGATCGAAGCCCGGGGCCGGTCTAAACGAGTTCTCGAGCCGCGCGGGATCTTCGCCCGTTGCTCGATCAGCTCCGAACGGGCCTGGCCCAGGAAGCGACCGGCCTCCATCAGGTAGTCGATCTTCTCCGGGATCCACGCCCATCAGGCGGGCGCCGGTCACGTCCGCCGCGACGGGATCACGCGAGACGACGACGACGCCGGCAGTGGATCGGCGTCGCCTCTGATCGGACCGTCCCCCTCCATGCCGACGATGCCGTCGATGATCACGAGCGACGGTCGAATCGTCGCGGCGATGTCGACAATCGACCGTGGCACGTTTGCATGTGGAACACGTCCTTCGGCCACCCGTAGACACGGCCGGGCATGCAGCCGAAGCAGTTCTTCAGCGACAGCGTGACGCCGACCCAGTGATGGGTCTTGAGCTTCGGCATCGACACGACGACGGCCGCGTCGCGCAGGATCGTCGGCACCCAGAGCTCGCCGAGGTCGGTGTAGTGCGTTCGAAGCGGTGCGGGCACGACCGAAGCCTCGTTGAGGTCGACGAAGTCGACGCCCGGCGTCGTCGAGTGCGTCGAGCAGCCCGGCTTCGACGCGACGGCCTCGGTGTCGCGGCGGTGGCCGGTCGGCGACGGGACAGAGTGCAGCTCCGAGGCGCCGCAAGCGCGTTCGCGGCCGCGACGACCATTCGCGGGTCGGTGTTGATCGCCGAGCCCACGTGGAACTCGACGAAGTTCGGCTTGACACGACCGATCGGCCCCGCCCGTCGACGTCGATAACTCGCAGGCCGTCGGCGAGCAGCCCCTCGAGGTCGGTTCGTAGATCGGCGCGGAGCACGGCGACCGCGAGCGACCCGGTTCGGCGAAGGCTTGCGGTCGAAGGGCGTGCCCCGTCGAAGGCGCCGAGCTTGCGGTCGGCAGAGCACTCCGCCTGCGCCCATCCACGCCGCCGCCGCGCCCGGTACGCACGAGCGAGCTGTCGCCGAGTCAAGCTCACGCGCGCCCTCTCAGCGGCTCGAGCAGCTCGTCCGGGCCCGTCGCGAGCACCGCCCAGGCAAGCCCCACGGTGCGACCGAGGAACGATCGACGCCGTGCGATCTTGGCCAATTCGGACGGCCGGCGGCGCCGTCGTCGATGCACCGTGGAATGGAAGCGACGAGCGACCTGCGCCGTCGTCAGGCCGCCGAGCTCGGCCTCCACTCCCGGCGAGGAAGTCGAGGCCGTGCGGACGAACGGTCGCCGTTCGCCTCTGCAGCGCGACCAGCGCCATCGCCGTCGTCTGGGACGTATACCGGGGAGATCTTCTCGAGGACGGTGATGATGCCGTGGTTCCAGCCGCCATCACGCACTGACGCTCCGCGAGCTCGCACCGCCTCTGACGCACACGCGTCGATCGTCCGGGGTCACCGGGACGCGTTCGCCGCGATCAGCACCGCACGTCGGCTCGACGAACGACCGCGCTTCGGCTGTCCATCCCCAACCGCGCCGGGTCTGGTCGGCGGCCCCGGGCAGCGGGAGGCCCCGCCGCGCGACCGCGTACCGGAGCGATCGCCTCGCCGCCGCCCCGCCGAGCGCCAGTGCGGCGAGCGCTCCGTCGGTGGACTCGGTACGGCCGCTCGGTGCCCGAAAGCCGCCGTCCGGCCGTTGCCGACGGACGAGCCACGCTCGAGACGCGTCATCGCGTAGGCCGAGTGCCGCGATCGCGGCGGGCTCTACCTCCGGCTCCCCCGCCTCCGTGGTCGCGAACCCGCCGTCGGAGCGCTGGAGGGCGCGAAGCGCGGGCCATGAGCTCACGGGTGGAGACTTGCCGAAGCCACGTCGAAATAATGCCTCCGCCAGCACTCGTCGAGGGCCAGATCGACGCACAGCGGTTCGTCCCGAGGTCTAGTCCACGACTAGACCCTTGGCCAGTTCCGACGTTCGGGGGTGAAACCGCACGATTCATGGTGCTGACGAAAAGGAAACGTACGAGGCATGACGCCGAGTAGGGCGTTCAACCGAGACACCGGGAGGAACAACTACATGATGGCACTCGTCGTGTATCTCCAGACACCGTCGCGAACCTTCGTGACCGCGAAGACGGCCAGACGATGGCCGAGTACGCGCTGATCCTGGGCGGGATCGCCGTCGTCGCGATCGCCGCGATCGCGTTCCTCGGCGACAACATCACGAACCTGTTCAGGGCCACCGGCAGCTCGGTCACGAACCCCGTCTCGTAGCGGTACTCCCAGGCAGGTGTTGCAGCGGTAACCCTCGTCTAGAGGCGTGGCTCGAGCCACGCCTCTAGATGTAGTTCCTGGCCGCTGCCGGCAAGAATTCATCGCGGGCTTTAACGAGGCTCCTTGCGCTATCGCGCGCCCGACGAGCCCCACCCCAGGGAAGGCTCGCCGGCGTTCGCACCGGCGCCATCCGGCACACGTTCTATCTCGTCCCCGGGCTAGGCCGGGACTAGACCCTCAGGGAGTACCGGGGGTCCTGGAGCGCAAGCACTATCCGTGAGCCTCCCGAACGGGGGAGGAAGAGGCAGAGCGCTCTGGGGGGGCGTTCCCCCTAACCACCAAGGAGGACCCATCACATGACGGCACTCGTCGTGCAATTCCTCGAGAACACCATCGCCAACCTGCGCGACCGCGAGGACGGCCAGCTACGGCCGAGTACGCGCTGATCCTCGGCGGGATTGCCGTCGTCGTCATCGCAGCGATCGTGTTCCTGGGCGGCAACATCACGAACCTGTTCAGGGCCACCGGCAGCTCGGTCACGAACCCGGTTTCGTAACGACGCTCTTCGAGCATGCGGCGGTCACCCGGGTGTCGCGGCGCCCGGGTCGACCGCCGCGACTCGTCGAGGTGCAGGTCCATGCTCTGTGAAACCCCGGTTAACCCTGATTATGAAGGAGCTGGAACATGCCACAGTCCGGTTCTTGCGGCATCATGTGGCGTATTCATCTGGAGGGGGATCGCGGTGAGACGACGTATTGACATCAGGCGCCAGGACGGCGTGGCGATGACCGAGTTCGCGCTCATCATCCCCGTCTTCCTTGTTGTGGTTGCCGGCCTGCTCGGGTTCGGCCGCGTGTTCTTCTACTGGATCGGGGCGAACCACCTCGCGAACGAGACGGCTCGCTGGGTCGTCGTCGATCGCAACCCGAACCCGGCCGCTTTCCCGAACCCCGACGCGCTGCAGAAGTACGCCCGCGCGAACGGCGGCAGCTCAAGCCCAGCCTGGCGCAACGAAGGTTTGCATCAGCGTCCCAGGCGGAGGATCTCCGACGATCGGCGGCCCGATCGAGGTCAAGATCTCGAGGCCGTTCACGATGGTGCCGATCCTCGGCGTCGGCACGATCACGATCCGGGGGACGTCGGTCATGCGCATCGAGCGATTCGGGAAACGCGACCGGCACCGCGCCGCAGAACTACAACACCGGCTCGCCGGTTTGGACCATGCACGTGATGAGGGGGAGAGCGCGCATGCGTGGATTCAGGGGAGCCAAGGACGAGCGTGGCGGGGTGCTGGTTCGGGCAGCAGTGTCCATTCCGGTTTTCCTCCTGTTCTGCGGTCTCATCATCGACGTCGGAAACTGGTACACGCACAAGCGCCAGCTCCAGAATCGCGCGGACGCCGGGGTGCTCGCTGCCGGTCGAGTACCTCTCGCAGCTCAACGCGTGCCATATGCCGTAGTGACGGGGGGCCGCTGATCGCAAACGTCGCGGAGCAGCTGTACGCCTGCACCGGCTTAGCCGGTTGCCGGGGACGAAAGTACAACCAGCAGATCGCCGAGCAGGGGCAGACTCTCAACGTCGCCATCAACGCAGGCGATTACGGGATGGCGGGACTACACGGAGCCCGGTGGCCCCAGGGACCCGTGCCAGGCCCACGTAGCGGCGGACGACATCAGCCCAGCCGGGGCAATCTGGACCGACGTCAAGGTGCGTGAGAGCAACATCGGGACGTTGTTCAACACGTTCGGGCTCAACCTGCCGTCGATCAGCGCGCGCGCGCGTGTCGAGGTCAAGCAGATCCTCGGCATCAAGGAGAAGGGCCTTCCGCTCGTCAACGAGTCGGGCGACACTATCGAGTGCGTCTGGGCGCAATTCGT
>CAWDGE010000003.1:0-30556 GCA_963801755.1 uncultured Nitrospirales bacterium
GACCGTTGATCGAGATCTCCGGCCTGCCGTCTGACTAGGATCGGTGCCAATACCAAGTCTTTTTCGATCGTGGAATGATATCAGCCTTCCCCCGTCTAAGAGGGGGTTCTTCGTCTGAAAAGGTACCCCACATCTCGTCAGGAATACCTCTTTGATCTTGTTATTTCCAATTTTGAATAAATCTGGCTTTCCAGTACTTTTTTATTAAAATTTTTTCAAGTAACCAGGGTTTTTGCTAGTTCTACTTATGCCTATTTTATAGGGAAAATTAATAAGGGGAATACTGTCCCGAAAGAAATACTAAGAACGCATAAAAACCCGATGTCGATTTCCCTCTATCCCGGCGACTATCTTCTGTCAGCATTCGTTCACTCTTAAAATCGAAACTCTGTCGCCGGGATCCCTGGAAACTGTGGTCGATTTCCAGCTTCACGAACGACTATCTGAAAAAGGCGGCAATTCCCACCATTATGACGGGAGGTTGGAACCATGAAATACTTGCTCTTCTGTTGCCACGAGGAGAAGAAGCTGACCGCTCAGTCGAAGAACGAGTTCGAGGCTCTCACGGACGAAACCTCGGTCTACTGCGAGGAACTTCAGAAGAGCGGCCACCTCATTTCAGCGGAACCCCTCGAGCCAATCCAGATGGCCATAACCGTTCGGGTCCGGAACGGGAAGGTGTCCCTCACTGACGGTCCCTATGCCGAGACAAAGGAACAGATTGGTGGGTTCTTTCTCATCAATGCCAGGGACCTCAACGAGGCCATCCAGGTGGCGTCGAAGTTTCCATCGGCCCGCCTGGGGAGCCTGGAAGTGCGGCCGGTGAAGGAATTGCGCGGCTGTAACTGGCCAGCCGCTGCTTCGTGAAGGAAGGTCACTCATGTGTCCAGCATGCCTGACAACCCTAGCGCTAATTGCGGCAGGGACAACCTCAACTGGCGGCCTGACCGCGCTCGTCATTGGGACCAACCAAATCAAAGGAGCTCAAACCATGAACGCAACCGAGACATCTATGTCAAACCACAAAGTTGTATCGCGAGAAGAATGGATTGCCGCCCGGAAGAAGCTGTTGACAAAAGAGAAAGGATTCACAAGGCTGCGCGAACAGTTGGGTGACGAGCGGCGCAAACTGCCCTGGGTGAAAGTCGAGAGCCAGTACGTGTTCGACGGCCCTCAGGGCAAGGAAACGCTCGCCGAGCTGTTTGAGGGCCGACATCAACTGCTGGTACAGCACTTCATGTTTGGGCCGGGGTGGGAGCAAGGTTGCCCCAGCTGTTCCTTCATGGCCGATCACACCGACGGCATGAACGTGCACCTGGCACATCGCGATGTCACGCTAGTGACCGTCTCGCACGCGCCGCTGCCCGAAATCGAGGCGTTCAAGAAACGCATGGGTTGGCAGTTCAAGTGGGTGTCTTCGTTCGGCAGCGACTTCAACCACGACTTCCACGTGAGCTTCACGCCGGAAGAACAGGCCAAGGGACAGGTCTACTACAACTACGGCATGCAGCCTTTTGAGTGTGAGGAATTACCCGGCATCAGCGTGTTCTACAAGGACGATCCGGATAATGTCTTCCACACTTACTCGACTTACAGACGCGGTGTGGAGGTGATGATGGGCACCTACAACCTGCTCGACCTCACACCTAAGGGCCGCGACGGGGACCACCTGGCAGACACGATGGAATGGATCCGCCACCACGATCGTTATGGTACCGACTAGTTCGCAGACGCGAACAATCCCTATTGGCCGACAACGCCATCGCTCGGAGCGGCGGAGTTGCACTCGTGAACACTCGCCACTGCTGGCAGATCGAAACGAGAGGCAGCAATGGCATTTTTGTCCAAATCGAAGGCAGGGAGCCATGATCTGCCATTTCCTGCATCTAAGACCTTTTTTTCTTGCAAGGAAGGTCGGGTCTCGAGTCGTGACGGACGTTCTTGCTGTGTTGTCCAATTTTTTTATTATGGATTCATCCATAGCGCGGTGTGAATGAAAATCTTGAGGTGAGTATGACAAGACGTTCAATTGCGCACCTTATCGTGACCCTCCTGTTACTTGTGAGCTGGGGCTGTTCCGGTCTCGCAGGGGAATCTATGAACGATGCAAGGCGTGACACCTGGCAACAGCCAAATGCTGTTCTAGAGTCGTTGAAGATTTTGCCAGGCACATGCGTGGCGGACTTGGGTGCCGGGGGTGGATATTTCACCTTCCGGCTTGCCGAAGCGGTAGGTCCGAGAGGCAAAGTGTATGCGGTCGATATTGACCGAGAGGCCTTGGACGTCATTGCCCAACACTCGCGAGAAAAGGGAATAGATAACGTTGAGGTGGTGCAGGCAGCAGAAAACGATCCGCGCCTGCCGCACAGAAATATCGATCTAATCTTTACCTGTAACACCATTCATCATCTGCGAAACCGTATCGCCTACTTCCAGAACATGGCTCGATCTATACGACCGGGCGGGAGGATCGCAATTATCGATTATACCCCCACTGGTTTCGCCTGGTTGTTTGGTCATGGCACGGCCAAGGAGACAATCCGAAAAGAAATGGAGGTAACAGGTTATCGTCTGATCGACGATTTCGGTTATCTGTCGTATCAACATTTCCAGGTGTTTCGTTATGAATAAAAAGGTAGAGGGAGAAGCCAGACGGTTCGGGGCAACGTTGGCAAGAAAAGTGTTTGAATGATCTGTCGATTTTATCGACTCGCGTCGACTAATAGGTAGACAGGGGGTTGATCCGAAATACCGGGTCGAAGCCCCGATCTTAACCTGAAAACACAAAGGAGATTCCGCGATGAGATTCATGATTATTGTCAAAGCCACCAAGGACTCGGAAGCCGGTGTGATGCCGAGCGAGCAACTCCTCACGGAGATGGGAAAATTCAACGAAGAACTGGTAAAAGCCGGCGTAATGGTGGCGGGAGATGGACTCCACCCGAGTTCAAAAGGCGCGCGCGTCAGGTTCTCAGGAAAGCAGCGGACGGTGGTCGATGGCCCGTTTGCAGAAACCAAAGAGCTGATCGCCGGCTTCTGGCTGTGGAAGGTGAATTCGAAAGAGGAGGCAATCGAATGGGTCAAGCGCTGCCCCAATCCTCAGGCCGGGGAGTCCGAGATCGAAATTCGCCAGGTATTCGAGGCGGAAGACTTCGGCACCGAGTTCACCCCTGAGTTGAGGGAGCAAGAGGAGCGCCTACGCAAAAGATTGTCCTCACGAACCTGATCAGTGGGACCGTCGCACCTACCATGGCACAATTTCATCAACTGTTTTCATTATCTAATCACAAGGAGGCATCTATGCGTTTTCCATCCATTACACTCACTTGTCTATGTATAGCCCTGACAGCAATTCCGGCATTCGCGACAGACAAAAAAGTAGAAAAACAGATGGACCCAGAAGCGATGATGGAAATGTACAAGAAGTTGGCCACGCCCGGGGAACCGCACAAGGTGTTTGCCAGCCTAGCTGGGAGCTGGACGACCAAATCCAAAGAATGGATGGAACCAGGCAAGCCTCCCACAGAATCGACCGGCACCGCAGAAATGAAAATATTGCTGGACGGACGCTTTCTCTACCAAGAATACACTGGTCAAATGATGGGACAACCTTTCTCCGGGATTGGAATCGACGCCTACGACAATATAACCAAGAAATATGTTACGGCCTGGATGGATACGATGGGGACGGGGATTTTCATCATGGAAGGGACGGCGAGCGACAATGGCAAGACCATTACGCTGAATGGATCGCATCCTGAGCCAGGCGGCGGACAGATGTCTCATCGGGCAGTTTGGAAGATCCTCGACAACAATACCCAGACATTTGACATGTACGGAACTCACCACGGCGGCAAGGAAATGAAGATCATGGAGATCACATACACCAGGAATCCATAGATCGTGGACCACAAAATGGTAGCTATCATTCACAGAATTGGAATTGCGGCGCCCACCTCGATGACGACATCGAAAAGCTCGATATCTGGGCACTGACGGTCCAAGGTTAACGGAGAGACATTAGCGGCGAAATAGGCCGACCCGAACGGTGTGCCGCTACTCCTAATAAAATAGGAGGCGGATCAGCGGGCAGCTTTGCCACAAGGAGGTAAACCATGTGTCCATTCTGCTTGACGGACATTGGACTAATCGTCGCCAGCACGGCTTCGGCCGGGAGGCTGCCGGCATTGGTGTTGTCTCGCAAAAAAAACGGTGCAAGAGAAATCATTGCGAGCAGGAATGAAGGAGAAACAGTAATTCGCAATCTACAGGTTTAAAGATTTACAGCTACAACTCTGGCATAAGGAAGGAGAACTCAAAATGAGGACCAAGGAGATAAGAGCGATGACGACACACAAAACCGGGACACGTGAAGAGTGGCTGGCAGCCCGACTCGGGTTGCTCAAGGCGGAGAAGGATCTCTCACGGCGTAGCGACGAGCTGGCACGGCAGCGTCAAGAGTTGCCGTGGGTCCGGGTCACAAGGCGTACCGATTCGAGGCCGATGAAGGGAGCGCCTCACTGCCAGGCCTCTTCGGAGGGCTCTCGCAGCTCCTCGTCTACCATTTCATGTTCGGGCCAGACTACAAGGCGGGGTGTCCGTCCTGCTCGGCCATCGCGGACGGGTTCAACGGCATCGCCCTCCATCTGGCGAACCACGACGTGATGCTCTGGGCGGTGTCTCGCGCGCCGCTCGCGAAGTTGCAGGCGTATAAGCGACGGATGGGCTGGACGTTTCCCTGGTCGTCCTCCGTCGGCAGCGACTTCAACTTCGACTTCAACGTCTCGTTCACCGAGGAGCAACAGCGCAAGAGGGCCATTGAATATAACTACGAAAACGGAGGCCACGCGATGGACGTGATACCTGTTCCGGAGCCCGTCGCCCAGTTGGCAGCGCCATGACGGGAACCGACGCGCCAACATACTCGCGCGATAGGCCGGCATGAGCGCCTTCGTGCTCGAGGACGGTGTCATCTACCACACCTATTCCACCTATTCGCGCGGAGTCGACGCTCTCTGGAGCATCTACCCGTGGCTCGGCCGCGGCCCCCAAAGGGCGCAACGAGACGTGCCCCTGGTGGCGCCGCCACAACGAGTATGAGGGGCTCCCTCATAACGACGGCTCCTGTTGCCACGCAACAAAGGCACGCGCGTGAACACTTGCCACTGTTGCCAAATCAAGACGCGAGCCGACGACAACGTTCGTCGGCCCGCGTGGCGGTTACGCCGTGTCGGTCGAGATGGCCGGCTGGCTGGTTCCGAGCGCTACGCTGGCACTGCTTCCCAAGTGTCCCGTATGCGTGTGGGCATATGTGGGCTCTTGCGCCTGGCATTGGAATTTCTTTGCCGACCGCCACGCACCTACGGCAATGCTTGTAGTGTAGTATTGTGTGGCATCATTGGTTTTCATTACTGCAAAACGACTGCGGAGTTTAAAAAGAAAGGATGACCTTATGGAAAAACCAAAGTTAGTTTACGCAACATATATTCGCACGACGCCGAAAAAACTGTGGGCGGCCATCACCAAACCCGAATTCACCCGTCAATATTGGGCTGGACTCGCGAATGTCTCCGACTGGAAGAAAGGTTCGACCTGGCAACATGTGACCAAGGGCGACAAGCCTGAAATCTGTATCACCGGCAAAGTTTTGGAATGCATTCCGCCCAAACGCCTCGTGCTGACCTGGGCCGACCCGGACGATCTCGCCGACAAATCGCGCGTCACTTTTGAAATCGAGGCGATTGAAGACATGGTGTGCCTCACGGTAACTCACGGCAACTTCAAGGCCGGTTCGACGATGGCTGGCAAAGTTTCCTGGGGCTGGCCGCGCGTGCTTTCCAGCATGAAATCCTTCCTGGAAACCGGCAAGGGACTCAACGTCTTCGGAGGCCGCTGATCACTGTGGAGCTTCTAAACAATTAAAAGATGACCATAAGGAACAAACACTATATGACCACAATAACCACACCCTTTTCAGGCGGATGCGCTTGCGGCGCGATTCGCTACGAATCCACAGCAGAACCGGTTATGATGCTTCACTGTCACTGTCGAGATTGCCAGCGATCCAGCGGAGGTCCGTTTTCGTCTTTCGTCATCGTGCCGACGGAAGCGTTCAAGCTCTTGCAAGGCTCACTCCGCTTCCATGCCTCGCCCAGTGAGGCGGGTGGCAAGACCCGTCGGGGCTTTTGCCCTGAATGCGGCTCGCCGATTGCTGGTCAAGACCGATCGCAGTCCTCACATTGTCGCGATCAGAACTGCGAGCCTGGATGATCCGAGCTGGTTCAACCCGCAAGTGGATGTGTGGACATCAGACGCGCACCCGTGGGATCAAATGAATCCCGCGTTGCCAAAGTTTGAAAAGTATCCTCCGTCTTAAGAGTCAGCACATCGGCTGAACTTTAAAAAAAGGTGAACATTCTGCCCAAAATCAGGGGGTTTGTTTTTCTTGCGGGCAATACAGCAACGGCTGACGATTACGAACCGTTCAAAAAGGGAGGCGGTGCAGTTGGGGATACGGCCGCGCAGCGGCGAACATAAACTGCGGCCAGATGAGGTTGGAACTTGTAATATATACACGCCATTGTAAGTTTTTCATAGGAGCTAGCCGTGACCCGTATCCTGCTTGCCGGTTTCACCCACTCCTAGCTTAGATTGGCAACAAAGGTGCACTTATTGCAGGTTATAAGGAATCCGTGAGTGACTGCCTAATTGAGACATGTCTGCGGAGGTTATATGGGATATGTGGATGGATATATCTTGCCCGTTCCGAAAAAAAATTTACAGGCCTACCGCCGAATGGCGCAGAAGGCGGGCAAAATCTGGCGCGATCACGGGGCACTTGAGTACCGGGAATGTGTTGGCGATGACCTGGATGTGAAATGGGGCATACCGTTTCCGCGCCAGATCAAACTCAAGCCGGGCGAAACGGTCGTGTTTGCGTGGATCATGTTCACATCGCGTGCCCATCGCAATCGCGTCAACGCCAAAGTCATGAAAGACCCCCGCTTGAAAAACATGGATCTTCAGTCGATGCCGTTTGACCATAAACGCATGGTCTATGGGGGATTCAAGATCCTGGTCGACGCTTAACCATTCCACAAGGCGGAACCCAAGGCCGGGGTACAAGCGAGGAGAACAACCCTGGGAAAAAGGATTATTCGGAATGTCCATTTACGGTAATCCTGTTCGACAAATAGATATAGCTGAGGATAGACCCTGGTGAAGGGTTCATTGTTTAACGGTTATGGGGGAATCCATTATGAAATACATGCTGCTGATTTACGGGACTGATCAGGCCTGGGATGAGGCCGGACGGGAGAAGTGCTATGAAGAATCCACGCACCTTGCGCATCGGCTCAAAGCTGCAGGGAAGTATCTCGCTGCCGCTCCCCTGCATCCGGTTACGACGGCGACCAGTATCCGCGTACGTGACGGCAAACGGCTCGTCACCGATGGTCCATTTGCGGAAACGCGTGAACAACTGGGCGGCTACTTCCTTATTGAGGCTAAAGACCTGGATGAGGCGACGGACATCGCCGCCCAGATTCCAGGAGCGCGGGTGGGCACTGTCGAAATTCGTCCGGTACTAGAGCTAGGGGGTTTGCCCGCTGATTAATGTCCCAGGAGTGAGCGGTCGAGGTGTCGATTTCGCAGGACCCGTACGACTAATTGTCAAAACCGGGATCAACCGGTCAAATCAGTCCGGGAATCCTAACTCTCAACGAATAACCAGAAGGAGTACTGACGATGACCAAAACACAAATGAAACCTATACCAGATGGTATGCATACCGTGACGCCCCACCTGATTTGCGCGGGCGCCGATGAAGCCATTGAATTCTATAAGAAGGCGTTCAACGCCGTAGAGTCGGGTCGTATGCCGGGTCCTGAGGGAAAAGTACTCCATGCTCTCATCCGGATCGGTGACTCCGCAGTCATGCTGGCCGACGAATGTCCTGACTGGGGAGGGTTCGGGCCGAAAACACTCAAAGGTTCGCCGGTCACCATTCATCTCTATGTCGAGGATGTGGACACGTTCGTCGCGCGTGCCGTCAGTGCGGGAGCGAAAGTGACGATGCCACCCGAAGATATGTTTTGGGGTGATCGGTATGGAAAACTCGATGACCCGTTCGGGCACCATTGGTCGGTTGCTACGCACATTCGTGAAATGAGCCCGGATGAAATACAACAGGCCGCGCAGAAAGTCTGTAGCTAAATGCAGAACATGGTCAACCCAGTTGTGGGGTCCTTGTCACACTGACGGGGTCGATAGCCATAGTCTGTTTTTAAGAGGAGGAAGCATGTCGACGAAAATTTTCGTGAATCTGCCCGTAAAAGATCTCATTAGATCCAAAGAGTTCTTTACAAAACTCGGCTTTACGTTCAATCCTCAATTTACTGACAAGACAGCCGCTTGCATGATTGTGGGGGAGGACATATTCGTCATGCTCCTGACGGAAAAAAAGTTTAAGACATTCACACCGAAAGACATCTGTGATGCCACAAAAAGCACCGAAGTGCTTGTCTGCCTGTCTTCAGAAAGTCGAGCAAAAGTCGATGAACTGGTTCGAAAGGCCGTCGCAGGCGGCGGCACAACCTACGATGACGCACAAGACCACGGGTTTATGTACGGACATGGGTTTCAAGATCTGGATGGTCACATCTGGGAACTGATGTATATGGAAACGGGGGCAGGACAGTCAAAGTAAAACGGCAATCGGAATACGTCAGAGTAACGATACAGCTCATTCTGAATTTTGAGATTGGAAGAAAACATGATGCAGAAAATTACCCCGTGTTTGTGGTTCGATAACCAGGCCGAAGAGGCCATGAATTTTTATGTGTCGATTTTTAAAAATTCCAAAGTCGGATACACCACCCAATATGGCAATGAAGGCGCCAAGATTTCCGGAAGACCCAAGGGATCGGTGATGACCGTGACATTCCAGCTCGACGGACAAGAATTTATGGCGTTAAACGGCGGGCCGTATTTCAAGTTCACGGAAGCGGTATCATTTATTATACATTGCGAGTCCCAAGAAGAAATAGACGAGCTATGGGAGAAACTCTCCGAAGGTGGTGAAAAAGGGCAGTGCGGCTGGTTGAAAGACCAGTATGGTCTGTCATGGCAAATCGTTCCAACCATGCTGGGCGAAATGATGCTAGACCGGGATTCTGAGAAAACGAATCGAGTCATGGATGCCATCCTTCAGATGAAGAAGCTTGACATCAAACGCCTTCAACAAGCCTTTGGATGAAAAAGAGCGGCAATGACCTGTTTGTGAATCACGACAATTGAAAGGGACAGGACGGTGAACGGCACTCTTCCGACATGAACACTTTATGTATAGATACATTCAAGTCCTGGCGGCTTCAAATTGATCAATATCTTCTGAATAAAAAAGTTTTCATATTAATACTGTCCCAAACTTTAAAAAGGAGAAAGGTATGAGTGGCGTACGAGTACTAGTCGGAACACGTAAGGGTGCGTTCATACTGACATCGGACGGTAAGCGCAACCAATGGGATGTAAGCGAACCAAACTTTGGCGGCTGGGAGTTGTATCACGTCAAAGGATCTCCCGCCGATCCGAATAGATTATATGCATCACAGTCCAGCAGTTGGTTCGGGCAGATCATCCAACGATCCGATGATGGCGGCAAAACCTGGTTTCAACCTGGTACACCACCCGGTGAGCCGACCACGGCTCCGGACGGATCGCCCAAAGGGGAGAGCAACAAGTTCGTGTACGATAGTTCCCCGGAAACCGGAAAACCCCTCACCACACATCAATGGTACGACGGCTCTCAGCGACCATGGGAGTTCAAGCGAGTGTGGCATCTCGAACCCTCACTGACGGATCCGGATACAGTATACGCCGGAGTGGAAGACGCCGCGTTGTTTCGTTCGACCGACGGCGGACAAACATGGCAGGAGCTTCCCGGTCTGCGCAGCGCTAAAGGCCACCTCTGGCAACCTGGTGCCGGAGGAATGTGCCTCCATACGATCCTGTTAGATCCTGGCGATCCTAAACGAATTTTTGTGGCCATTTCGGCAGCGGGCACGTTTCGCACCGAGGATGCGGGAAAGACATGGCAGCCGGTCAACCAGGGACTGAAATCGCCGTATGAACTTCCCGACCCGAATGCCGAGGTCGGCCACTGCGTGCACTGCATTGCCAAACACCCGTCACGCCCGAATGTGCTCTTCATGCAGAAGCACTGGGATGTCATGCGTAGCGACGATGCGGGCGAGTCATGGCACGAAATCAGCGGAGACTTGCCCTCCGATTTCGGATTTCCCATTGCCGTGCATGCGCACGAACCGGAGACCATCTATGTGGTGCCGATCAAGAGCGACTCTGAACATTATCCGCCAGAGGGGAAACTGCGCGTCTACCGCAGTCGAACAGGCGGGAACGAATGGGAAGCGCTGACAAAAGGGTTGCCGCAACAGGACTGCTACGTCAATATCCTGCGAGACGCGATGGCCGTGGATTCGTTCGACTCCTGCGGCATCTATGTCGGCACAACAGGCGGGCAGGTCTACGCATCGGCCGATTCGGGAAACACCTGGATACCCATTGTTCGAGATCTGCCCCCGGTGCTATCGGTCGAAGTCCAGGCGTTGCCATGATCAGGATTCGGGTTGTCCTGCCGGCGCATCTTCGAACACTCGCACGCATTAATGGCGAGGTGAAGCTGGAAATTGAGGATCAGGCCACGCAACAATCCATCCTCAACGCCCTCGAAGCCCGCTTTCCCATGCTGCGAGGGACGATCCGTGACCAGGTGACACAACAGCGCCGACCGTTCATCAGGTTCTTCGCGTGCGAGCAGGATCTGTCCCATGAACAACCGGATGCCCCGTTACCAGACGCAGTAGCGACAGGGGAAGAACCCTTTCTCATCGTTGGAGCCATGGCTGGCGGCTAGAGATCGGCGGGACGATCAGCCTCCCGGCCAAAGATTGACCTTTGGCCGGGGCAAGGTAACCTTTCACTTGGCGTCGTGAAAAATAATTCCGACCGTATAGCGGATGACCTGAGCGAATGCGGCTGACCCCATGCCAGAGAGTCACACGAGACCAGCCCCGTCCCCCTCGCACGGGGCGATGATGCACCGCGAACAAGACACCATCGCCTTGTCGGAGCGGGACAATTATCGGTCGCGATTGCATACGTGGCCGCTGCTCGGTCATCACAAATTCTCCACCCGTGAAATCCCCGCGAGGATCGGATAACAGAATGGCAAATTGGACGGGGAACACATGTTGGCCATACAGGTCCTGATGCAGACAATTGTAATCGTCGGCTCCATATTTGAGTATCAGCGGTGTTGGCTTGTCCTGCCCAGCCTGATGGCACCGGTCAAGGAACTCCACATGCGTCGATGGATAGGCTACTTCATTGCCCATGGCCGTATTCCACCGGTTGGCAACCGGGACAAGGAGGGTACACAGCCCTTCGGAATTGTTCGATGAGACCAGGAAGCGGATACCGGAAGTACTGATATTCTCCGCGGCCAAACCCATGGCGGCTCATCACGATACGGCTGCGGAACATCTCATGGCAAGAGTACAACGAGGCCAACGTTCACATTCTTTCGAAGTGAGAAGACGTTCGGCCACGGCGTGCCCTTGACCGTCGAGATCATTTGCCACCTGTGCCCAATCAATCCGCCTTACTCGCTCAGGCATACCTTGTGCAACGCAAGCTGAGATGTTGATTGCCCTCCCTCGTTCATGTCCCTGCCTCCCGTTCCAGCAATGCTCGTTTTCGTTCAATTCCCCAACGATAGCCCGACAATTCGCCGTTCGTGCGGACCACACGATGACAAGGAATCGCCACGGCTATAACATTCGTACCGCAGGCTCGGGCGACCGCCCGTATTGATTTCGGCGACCCGATTCTCCTGGCGATGTCCGCGTAGCTTGCCGTTGAGCCGGGCGGAATTCCCTGCAAGGCATTCCAGACCCGTTGCTGAAACGCCGTACCTCGCACGTCCAGCGGCAAGCCCAGATCCCGCGCAGGCGCTTCGACAAAACCGACTACTTTTGCGACAAGGTGTTCGAAAGCAGCATCCCCGCGAATGAGATGAGCGTGAGGGAACTGGTTTTGCAAATCTCGCGTCAATTGCTCAGGGGCATCCCCAAGAAAGATCGCGCAGACGCCGCGTTCACTGTTGGCGACGAGAATCGACCCGAGAGAACACTTCCCCACCGCAAACCGTATGGTCGTCCAAGCGCCACCGGCGCGGTACGTGGAAGGTGTCATTCCTAAGAGGTCATTGACGGTTTCATAAAATCTCCCGCTGGAGTTAAATCCGGCCTCGTAGATAGCATCTGTCACGGTGCCCCTGCAGTGTAATTGGGTCCTCACACGATTGGCACGATGCGCCTTCACGTAATCTTTCGGCGTCAAACCCATGGTCGACTTGAACAACCGATGAAAATGATACGTGCTTAGGCCTGCATTAGTGGCCAAGTCTTTGAGACTCGGTGCCTTTTCAGATTTCTCAATGAACCGACAGGCAGCAATGACGGTTTGGGTATGTCGATCTCCCCATGCGGGCTGATTGGGGGTGCAACGCTTACAGGGACGGAATCCAGCCCTCTCGGCATCCTCACAAGTGTCATGAAAGCGAACGTGTTCGGGCCGTGCCAAACGGGAGGCGCAGGATGGGCGGCAGTATACCCCGGTGGTGTTGACGGAATAGTAAAATGTGCCGTCGGCTTTCGAATCGCGGGAAACCACACCGGCCCAACGAGGGTCATGGCGTGTTCCGACGGAAAGTTGTGCCTGGTTCGCTGGGTTTTTCACGACGACCCCCCGTTGAGGAATCTAATGTTGTCAGCATAATTTAACAAGAAATCTCCCCTCCCTGACATTCCTCATTTCCGGATGCCAATCTTCTTATACAAAAGCCAGAAACATATTACACTCCGTTTCTTGCTTTCCAATTCGCATTTCTTTTCCAGCTCCAGGGTTCTTACCAGTTCACGATTCTTATGGACCAATATTATGCTTCGAATCAGAAGATCGAAGTTTTCATTATTTTTTCAGTGAGTAACCATCGGTCATTGACCGGAAAGGAAGCAGGGGATGGACATTTTTCAAATTTTAAAAAAGGATCACCAAACGGTAAAGGACTTATTTGAAAAAATGGAAACCACCGGCCCACGTGCGATTAAAGGCCGTGAAAAATTATTTTCTCAGTTAAAAGATGCCCTTGAAGCTCATTCCCATGGGGAGGAAGTCGTGTTCTATCCTGCCCTCAGAGAAAATGCAGAGCTGGTAGACCTGGTAAATGAAGCCACGGAAGAGCATGCAGAAGTTGAAAACCTTCTGGAAGACCTGGAGGAAATGGGGGCAGAATCCGAAGAATGGACTTCCAAACTTGCCGAACTCAAAAAAAGTGTCCTGCATCATGTAAAAGAGGAAGAGGGAACTATCTTCAAAAAGGCCAAGGAGATCCTGGCAAAGGAAGAGCTACAAAGACTGGGGAAAGAGTTTCAGGAGGCGAAAAAGCAGGCCACCGCGGGCTAACCTTTATCATGTCCAATTGCCCGGGGATGGGCCTTCTGATCGAGAGGCTGGTCTTGCATGAGGCAGGCCAGCCTCTCGATCGGAGCTTGGACTTTCTTTAGGTTGAAGAATTCGTTGTCAATCGATTCACCTGTGACCGCCTTCGTGCACATCCTAGCGAAAGAAGACACCCGATGCCCGCCACAGCCAACACCCCCTGATTCATGGAGGCCCACAGTTGAAAACTGGATGCCCGGGCTTGATCATCAAAAGCGCCATGAGCCCCTCTGTCCTGCGGTACTGGCGCAAATAAATTATCGGCACGTTTGGGATCAATAGGAACATTCTTTTGTTGGCCGCTATAAGCCACATCGGCGAGGTAATGATCCATTATTCCAGGAATGAATTTCTCCCCGACGATGGTTTTAACTGTCGGCATTCCGACCCACAACTCCCGACGATCGTGATCAGCCGACCAGACGATGGCACGCGCCATCACTTCCGGCTGATAAATAGGTGGGACCGGCTGAGGATTATTGGGAAGACGGCTTTTAATCCAGCCAAATTGAGTAGTATTGACTCCCGGCAAATTCACCATGGTAATACGGACACGACTTCCATCATGAATCAGTTCAGACCGGAGTGATTCTGTAAATCCTTTGACAGCATGCTTGGCACCACAGTAGGCGGATTGAAGAGGAATGGCACGATAGGCCAGTGCCGAGCCAACTTGAATAATGAGACCCCGATACCTGGGGAGCATACGACGAAGTGCCGATAGAGGTTCCATGGACATATCCGAGATACGTGACGTTGGTCACCCGCTGGAATTCTTCAGCCGTCATGTCTATCACCGGCGACAGGACGGAGACCATCGCATTGTTTATCCAAACATTGATCGGGCCAAACGTTTCCTCAACTGTGACGGCGGCTTTTTCCACCTGATCGGGATCGGCAACATCCGTCTGAATAATGATCGCGTGCCCGCCAAGCTTTTCGACCTCCTGACGGGCTCCTGCCAACCCCTCTTGCCCACGAGCCAGCAATCCCGATGCGCCCCCCGTCGAGCAAAAGCCCGCACTGTAGCCCGGCCGATACCTGCCGAGGCCCCCGTAATAACTACAACCTCTCGCTGTTGATGTTTGTTTCACGTCATCTCCTTTTATATTTGAATCCCATTAGGGTCAAGCACCTGGGATGGCGGGAGTATTGCCTGCCAGGGTAATGAGCAGAATTTCCCCCAATAAGGGTAGCTATGATTTCAGTAAATCCTTTTCCTTACTTCTCTGTTCGATCATTCGAAATTTGCTCAACTATGTGTGATCTTTGGTGACATCAGACTGAGACGGAAGTTGAACTCCGGGATGGCAGAAGCTTCATTTTTGGGATGCGTCTGCTCCAAAATGGTCTGCTCATCGACAGTATAATAGCCTTGCATCTTCAGAGTATAGTTGGGTTCGTGCATTTCATAATTGGCAAGATCAAAGGCCTCTTTCACTGCTCGAATCGCTTCACTTTTTACCTTTTCGAAATCGTATTGATCCTGTGTCGTCCACGCGTACATTTTCAGGACCACATTTGATTCTCCTAATTTCTCTACCACGCATCGGACCGGAGGGTCAGCAATCACCCCTGAGGTTTGTTTTAAGGTTTTCATTGCAAGTTGCAGCGCCGCTCGATATTGACAGCGTTATCGATACCGACTTCGAAGGTAAACCGTCGTTTGGGATTACGGGTATAGTTCAGCGTAATACCCTTGTACACGGTGGCATTCGGTATGCGCACATGATTCCCGTCTAGGGTCATGAGAATGGTCTCCCGGGACGTCAATTTCATCACCAACCCTTCGTAATTTTCAAGGACAATTTGGTCCAGTGGCAGAAACGGCTGTCGAATACTC
Source organism: uncultured Nitrospirales bacterium (assembly GCA_963801755.1). GTDB lineage: Bacteria > Nitrospirota > Nitrospiria > Nitrospirales > UBA8639 > Nitrospira_E. The sequence goes on from CAWDGE010000003.1 coordinate 15,425, forward strand.
AACAGGATGCTGGCAATGTAGTTTTCCACCGTATCTCGAAGGGCAAACCCGATGGCCAGTCCCATGACGCCGGCTACCCCAATAATGGTTCCCAACAAAGCCGTCGCGTCCAGAATTTCGAGCATGATAATAAAGCCAATAAATAGGATGGTCCCTCTGACGATTTGTTTGAGTAATGATTGTAAAAATGCATGCGGGGTAATTCTTCCATAAAGGTTATCCCATTTCGTGATAAAGGATGCGAGGAAGCCAGAATGAAAGAAACACAGTGGAGCCGATGACCAGGAGGGGAGATAGGCGACAAATGTATTCAATTGGTCGCCATTTTTTCCTGCAACGACGGTCAGTCGTTCACGGACTTCGCGTTTTTGTGTGATTTCATCCGTCACGCTGACCACACCATCAACACGTCCGGCAAGCTCAAGAGCCTGTTCGTGAGCTCCTTCAGAGGGAGTTTGTCCGGCAAAGTCGAACCACGCCGGCATTTACGTCGATGTCGACATTGGCAAGCGCAGGTAAATTCTTAAATACATCTGCAAGACGTTGCTTGATAAGCCTATCTTCAACCTTGTCGGTCCCGACTGCAATTTCCTGTGGAATATTGGGGCGGGAGACCTGCGGGTCCATCAGGTTTATCCACAGGCTCCTGGGACCATACTGGATCAAACCGAACACTCCATACGCCCATGATGAGGAATACGATTATTAGTGAATAAAACTTGTAGTGCATAACATTCGTCCTTGTCCCTGAACACCATCGTTATTACCTATCCGATGGACCGACCACCAGAGCTTGAATCTCTCCCGGGAAAGTAAATCACTCTCTCAGGCGAGACCCGAATTTATTCAGCTACTAGGAAAAAGCGGTTTCCTCCTTTGGAGATGAGAATTCGTGACATTGCCGTATAGGAGGACCCAACTTCATACGTGCACCATTCAGGCTGCAGAAAGGAGGACGAATATGAAGATCAGAATAATCTCAGGAGAATCGCTGCATGCGAAATTACGATTGATACAAGGCTATTACAGAATCATTTTCAATAGTTCACGAATCGCTATAAATTTTTCAACAGACAAATACAGGTCTTACCATCGAAAAACATCCGCCAAATTCTGCTTTCTGAAGACTAGGGAGTCCAGGGTGGACGGAGATGGATACTTTAGATAGTTCTGCGTGGTTATTTGTCCATAATAAGTTAGTAGGTCCAGTTTCATATCATGAATTTGAATGAGGTGTGCGTGGACAACATTGCAACGTATAAAATTTTCTCACGATTCAAGTACGAAACGGACACTCAAAAATGTTCCACTGCAGATGTTGATGATGGAGGAGCGTGTAATGATGATCATGTTTCCGTCCGCTTGACCATTGCGAAAGGCTCCAGGTATGCCTGACTCCAACTCTCCACAAAATCACCATAAATGTCACCACAAGTTCTTTCAGTGGCCTTCCTGGTGTTGTGTTCCCTCCTACTTTATGTGTTGGCCCTTATTTTTGCCCCTTTCATGACACCCATTTTATGGTCCATGATTCTGGTTCGCCTGTTCTATCCGCTCTATCAATGGCTGAACCGTAAGCTGGGAGACAGGACAATCGCCTCGGCGGCTCTTAGCACACTGAGTGTTATGTTGCTTGCCGTCTTGCCCGTTGTGTATTTTCTCTTTCTCGTCGTGACAGAGACCATGAACGCCTATCAGCTCGCGATGCTTGGATCCAAGAAGGAGGACTGCAAAGGCTGCCCGATTTGGTCGCAAAACTACCTCTGATCGGAAATCGTTTCACAAGAATTGTTGGGCCGATTTATTGTGGCGTATCGGGGATCGTTCAAGGGATATCTGGTTGAAGGAGGGAAAGTGGTAAGCGGGGTCCTGCTGTCCAGCGTCGGAGGTTTGGCAACGAACACCCTTGATCTCGTGATGGATTTATTTGTGATTCTGTTTACCCTGTTCTTCCTGTTTCGCGACGGCCACAGCTCTATCAGGCATTTTATGAAGCGCTCCCTATCGAGGAAAGCTATAAGGCGGTGATCATGGAACGACTTGGACAATGTCATGGTGGCGGTCGTTCAGGGCACCATGCTCACGGCTCTGGCACAGGGATTCGCGGCAGGTCTTACCTATGGGGCGCTGGGCGTCCCGTTTGCCGTCTTTCTGGGAGCTCTGAGCGCCATTCTTTTCTCTTGTGCCGTTCGGCGGCACGGCATTCGTCTGGGGTCCCGTCGCGGCATACCTGTTTTGGACCGCGCCGGTATGGAAGGGGATCGTCATGATCGGCATCGGAATCGGATTGGTCGGACTCATGGATAATGTTCTGCAACCTCTTCTCGTCGGATCGAAAGCGGACTTGCCGGTCCTGTTTCTCTTCTTCGCCTCAGTAGGCGGGCTCGCCTACTTCGGATTCATCGGATTATTTCTGGGTCCAATTCTGCTTGGGATCGCCCTGGCGGTCTTCCAAATTTACCGTGAAAATTATCAGGAGCAGGCAGGTCTTTTGGTAAAAGCAGGATCGGGTAACCCGCAGGAACCGGTGAACCCAATCATTAAATAGGAGAGTCGAATTATGAGTGTCATTGGTTGGATCGTCTTTGGATTAATTGTGGGAGTAGTCGGAAAGCTCTTAATGCCCGGAAAAGATCCTGGCGGGTTTCTCGCCACTGTCGCCATCGGCATCATTGGGGCACTCTTCGGTGGAATGCTCGGGCGAATGATCGGCATGTATGGGCAGGACGATCCCGTCGGGTTTGTGATGGCCGTCATCGGGGCCATCCTGTTTCTCTGGCTTTATCGGGTGATTACCCGCCGTGGGGACACGTGACGTCAGGGCCTTCTGCCAGATCGTCGGGAACGTTCCTTTCCCTCACTCACTCGTAATGTTTCCAGCGATCGCGTGATCAGAATGACAAAAGATGGGGTCTCGGTGGAATTCCTGCTACAGGCAAATCACCTATTGCAGAAAAACCCTCATTCCTATCTCGCTCCAATTGTCGTGGGAAACCCGGATGCCAGAAGTTCTGCACAATCACTGTACACGGCGACCGCTCCAGCCGTATGGAGTTCCTCTCGACTAAAGGCTCCCCCTGTTCTGACCGCCACGGTTTGAAGTCCGCAACCTTGAGCTGATTGAATATCCCAAATCGTGTCACCGACCACAATGCTCTCCTGCGGGGAAGATCCAGCTCGCTCCAGGGCGAGTTGGAAAATATCCGGTGCGGGTTTCGCATTGTCTACATCGGCCGAGGACACCAGCCCGGCCAGCGTATCTTTCGCCTCAAGTGCTTGAACATGATGTTCTAATTCTTCGGATTTCGCACTCGTGGCCAGCCAGATGGCGATGCCTTGCGATGAGAGGGTCGCAATGATTTCTTTTGCTCCAGGCAATGGATACGCATGCCCTTTCATCTCCGCAAAAAATTGGCTGTGTAACTCATTGGCCCGTCCGTGTAAAGCCCTATTCGGAAGAAGCGTATCCAGCATCAGGTCAGATCCCTTACCAATCTGACGATGGATTGCAGCACGCGGGACTGGATGTTTGACTGCCGAAAAAGCACGAGCCCATGCCTCCACATGTAAATAATTCGTATCCATGAGCGTGCCATCAACATCAAAAATCACCACTCGTATCATATGGAAATCTCCTGTCAGGCAAGAGGAATGGCAAGACTCGGTGGTCAGCTTTCCTATTATTAGAATATTTTCTCAATTGATTGAAATGGATATTTTTCAATTTCCATCAGAAGATTCGTCTGTCCCCACGACGTCTATACATATCAGTCAATCTTTCCATGTCTTATGTGGATATTTTTTCAATCGTGAGGGAACGAACTCTCACGGGGATAGGCAAATCCGAACCATGGCAACATGCTTTCAGTTTTCTGGTCATGTAGGCCTGTCTGCGGATTCCGTCCCGACCATTTCGCATACTTAGGGGCCGCATCATCTCTCCTGTCTTGCACTGTCCAACCGAATAAATTGCTTGAAAAAAGTTAGATAACACTATGCATCCGGCAGGTTAAATTTGACGGATGACGCGACAGGGATTACCCGCTGCAACGACACCTGCTTTGACATCACGAGTGACCACGCTACCAGCACCAATGACGGCACCATCCCCAATGACGACCCCAGGGCAAATGATCGCCCCCCCACCAACCCATACATCATCACCAATGGTCACCATCTTGGCGAATTCCAGACCAGAGCGTCGTTCGCGAGCACTCAGTGGATGTAGGGCGGTATAGATGTGAACACCAGGGCCGAACAAGACATGTCTTCCAATCGAGATCGGCATGACATCAAGAAGAACGCAGTTAAAATTGAAGTAGACGTGGGCTCCGAGACGAATATTGTAGCCGTAGTCACAGAAGAATGGCGGGGTGAGATCCACGTCGGTTTCTGTGTGAAACAGGTCGGCAAGAATCGCTTGGCGCGCGACTTCCGGTGCGGTCGCAGGCAAAGCGTTCAACTGCTGACAAAGCAACCGGGCACGATGACGTTCCTCAACCAGTTCCGGATCGGCACCGTTATATAACTCCCCTTTGAGCATTTTTTGCTTTTCAGTCAACATAGAAGAACCTGATGATTGGGAAATGAAAGAACACAACCATGGTATTGGTCAAGTGACAACGTGAGTGAAGGAGTGGGATCCAACATTAAAAATGGTGTTCAAACTTTGACGATCGTTTTACATTTCCAGTTCTTCAGGGTTTAGTGTGGGCAAACCCATCGAACAATGATTAAAACCATGTGTTTCCACATTCCTCCCTTTTATAAGGGAAGGTTAGGTGGGGTAGAGGTTTTGCTGTGTGCCCATTTCATTGCGTCAACGGCCTTGGCGACATGTTGGCACCTGGTGTTCTACCTCCCCTACCCCTCCATACAAAGGAGGGGATCCCTCACAGATCCGTGTTGTCCGACCAATTCATACGATTTCATGAAGAGCATTTCCCAAATCATACCTATAAACCCATGACTCATGTATGACTCCCCAGCTTTTACCCTCTCAGGGAACCAGCTCAGGCAACCTTTTGTCCAACCGTGATAAGGATCGGGTAGGCGAAGTGAATCTCACTGCGCATGCGATGCACCCCAACACCCATGGAATCTTTCCCAATGTCAGACTGGAACATCTGGCGAAGTTTGTCTTTGTCACCAGGGTGAGGGAAGGAAGCAGCTAGTTGCTTTTCCAACTCCATCTCGACCTTATACCGTCCCGTTTGGATATTGGTCAGACCCGACGTTGCAATAGCTACCGCCATCTCGTCAAAACTGAGAGCTTTGGTATGCGAAGGGTCCCGGAGTTGCTCCATATGATTGTAGGCATCGATTTTTTCTGGTGGAAGGACCGCGTCAACCACCATGACTCTCCCATCAGGCTTGCAAACCCGCACCATCTCCAACAACACGGCCATGGGATCGAGGAAGTGATTGAAGCTATAGCGCGTCACCACACACGAAAAATGAGCATTGGGAAATGGGAGTGGCAAGACGTCCCCAATGTGCCAGGAAACATTGGTGAGATTCTGTTCCTGCTGCCGTTTCTCCGCTTCCTCAATCATGGTTGGAGTGAGGTCAAGACCAGTCACATGAGCGGCATGTTTGGCCAATTCGCAGGCCAGAATGCCGGGACCACAGGCAACATCGAGAACCGTATCCCTGGCACACACCCCACTGAATTGAACCAGCATATCCATCGATTCGAAATGGCCGGGAAGCTCCGCGAATGGGACGGCCTGTAAGGTAAACTGTGTAATGAACGTATCGTTGTGTTTCATGGTTTCTTCCTCTCGAAAAAAATACCGGCCTCATGCCTGGTTCAGGGGCATGCCTTTACTGATCGAACTGGTGAAGTGCCGTATGAGGATGATGGCTTGAACAAGCGCAAGGCCATTTGTTCTTCGTCAAAGTAGGAATGCCGCATTTTCAAGCCGCGTTCTTCACGTGCGAACGATGTGAAGCCTTCTGATACATAGAGGCGCTTCGCTTGTGAGTTGAGCGATACCACCGTCAAGTTGATCTGCTCCAGACCTTCGATGGCTCTTGCACGTTTTACGACTTCCCGGACAAGTATTCTGCCAATTCCTCTGCCGGAGGATTCCGCACGCACATACATTCGATACAGCAATCCTTATGACTCAGCTTTTCCTCGGTTTCTCGTACAAAACTCACCGCTCCAGCCAATTGTCCATCATCAAGCCAGGCTCCCAGAATAAAGGAATCTGAACGGCTCGACGCAAACGGAACCATGGGTTCTCCGGCGTCTTCCACACTGATGCGAAAGGATTCAGGATGTTCTTGTAGATCGCAAAGCATGAGGGCGCGATAGGCACTCACATCCGTCAATGTTAACTCGCGAATTGTCATGCTTTCTTCTAAGACCGTCCTCGTGTTTCTTTGTCGACCAAAAATGAATAGATATATCCCCATAAGGTGCAGACCTCGGATTTTTAGACGGTATTATAGACCATCCATTCCTTTGGAAAAAACGCAGTCATCCGTCTAATTTCAGTTCAGTTGCCGCCCCTACGACCATTGATTACAGCATCATCTGTCGATAAACGGCATCATGACCCTCCTTGCTCACCTCGCTCATCAATTGGTTTGCAATGAACGTGAGGAGATTCTTGGTCAATTGCCAAAACCAGCCACCTAGTTGGTCAGTAACAATGCAAAAATTTGTCGGAAAGGGGCAAATCGAAGCATTCAACAAACATTATCCCCTTTATGAGATTTAAGTTTGGACATCCTCCTCGCCGATAGAGAACTTAGCGATTTTTTCTCTGCTTATCAGGGAGGTCAATGACCATCTCAATTATTTCCCTTTATATGCCTTCCTCCCCTTAATCGCATGACAAGTCTTTCTCCCCATTGTAACCAGAAAATTCTTGTGGTCTGAATCAGAGATATGGATGTTCCTTTGCCACTAGCCACCAGCAAATCCACAACCTCACGAGGGAACATGAACCGATTAGTTTCAATATATTGGTTGACCGTCCTAATGGGACTGATCGTGTTTGGCGGGCTATCGGATCACGCTCAGGCAAAAGTCATAGAACCTAAAGAATCAGATACGGTGGTGATTTCTGGTGGAGGAGGAATCTTTTATCCGTTTCAGGGTAAATCCGGGGTGAGCGGTGCCATTCAAGCCATGGAAATCATCTCTCCTCAAGAACGAATGGGTCTTGAATTGGAATATCGAAAGTACGACACGGACCTATTTCATGCGAAAAATATCGATATGCAATCCTATATTCTAAGGGGAATAGGGCAGTATTTTTTCCGTTCTCACGGCATTTCACCGTATGTCGGCCTTGGAGTGAATATTGCCCTCAATGTCTTTAATGAAAAGGATGTTGAAAAAAAGAGGACTTCGATCAATGTAAAAGGAGACAAAGGGTTTGGGTATGGCATTATGGGACTAGTGGGTGTCGAGGCCCCCGTGGGACAGGGTGTCGCCCTATTTGCGGAAGGCCGGGTGAGTGCAGACTTTCAGCTAACGCGGTATAAGAATGGATCCGGAAAAAATAAAATTGACGTTGAGAATTTGAGCGGCCTAACCGGAATGGTCGGCATTCGATTTCATTTTTGACCTGCCAATACTGTTAAACCATCACAGAACCTTGTTAGTGGCGGCTTCGGACCAACTCAGGGCACCACTCACTCAATCCGTTCCTCCTCGGTTACATACATTCATACCCACCTGCTTATGGCTCCCAAGGCGTTACGCCTTCTCGTCTCCAACCGAAACAAGGAGTCAGGCCCGTCACGATCTGGGCTTGACCTTCACAGACAAAGGAGGGGGAGTCAACCCAATGTGTGACTGAGGTAGCATGGCCCATCCCGCCTTCTGATACCAATAAAAGGTATCCATAATTGTCAGATAGTTCCTAACGAAATTTGATCGATCCAACGCTTGTTGCATGATCCTATCTCGCATAGAATATGGTGAGACACCGTAGGTGGTGAATGGGGTTTTATGGAATAAACCAACATGCCGATCTGTGAAGCTGATCCCTGGAGAATGCAGTATTTCGAAGGCATTCCCTGCCCAACTGATGTCAAAATTCCTACAGAAGATGGAGATGCCTGGGCATGGTACCCCCAGTACAAGTGGATCTATAACAAACTGATGATTGCCGAGAGCCAAAACCTGCCGTGTGCTCCGCATGGGCTGGATCCATCCTTCTTTCCTGTATTCTCAAAACCGATCTACAACATGCGCGGCATGGGTGCCGGGAGCCGGGTGTTGCGTTCGTTAAAAGAATACAAACATTTGGAACGACCGGGACACATGTGGATGCCGTTACTCCAAGGCGATCATGTGTCCAGCGACGTCGCTGTGGTTAAGGGCGAACCCCACTGGTGGCGGCATGCCATCGGAAAACCGTTGGAAGGCGGGATGTTCGATTACTGGACGGTGCTGGCGACACAATGTCCGGACATTGAAACCTACTGCGGGAACTGGCTTCGCCGGCATCTTGCCGGATACACCGGCATGATCAACTTTGAGACGATCGGCGGCAAAATCATCGAGGTGCATTTGCGATTCGCGGACCAATGGCCGGATTTGTACGGCGCCGGTTGGGTTGAGTCACTTGTTCGGCTGTATGTGGAAGAAACATGGCAATTCGATGAATCCCATCGACCAGAAGGATATAGTGTCGTCCTGTTTGGCGCCCACGGCGTTCATTATCAGCATCCTCCCCAGGACGTGGTCGCTCAGTTGCGTCAGACACCGAATGTTTCCAGCATTCAAATCACGTTCCATGAAGAAAAACCTCCGAAGGACCACTCCATGCCACCAGGCGGATTTCGTCTGGCGATCATCAACTGCTGGGATCTTGAAACAGGATTCGACGTGAGAGAAAAGCTGGCGCTGAGTTTTTGGTCCACCCATCAGTTTCAACCCAATCGACCATCCGCTCCAAAATTTATCCCCGAATCGGCTGCGGAATTGCGCTAGCTGCGAACAAGCTAGCCAAATCTTCCCATGTTTATCGACCACACCATCCTCGATCGCATTACCGAAATCGAAAATACCTGGATTACGATGTCGGACGGATGCCGGATTGCCGCACGCATCTGGTTGCCGAAGTTAGCCGACACAGAGCCGGTTCCGGCTATTCTGGAATACATCCCCTATCGCAAACGGGACTTTATGCGATCACGGGACGAGCCCATCCACCGCTACTTTGCGGCGCATGGCTATGCCAGCATCCGGGTGGATATTCGAGGCTCAGGGGATTCGGAAGGGATCCTGCATGATGAATACTCCCATCAGGAGCATGACGACGCCCTGGAAATCATCACTTGGATCGCCAAACAACCCTGGTGTTCGGGCGCGATCGGGATGATGGGAATTTCCTGGGGAGGATTTAACGCGCTTCAGGTCGCGGCGAGGAATCCGCCGAATCTGAAAGCCATCATCACGTTATGTTCATCGGATGACCGGTACGCCGATGACGCGCATTATATGGGCGGCTGTCTTTTAAATGAGAATATGCAGTGGGGTTCCATGCTGACCCTGTACTCGGCGCTGCCGCCTGATCCGGAAATTGTGGGCGACAAATGGTGGGAGATGTGGCAGGAACGGTTAAACAATCTCGAACCGTTTCCCGTGGTCTGGATGCGCCACCAATCGCGGGACAATTATTGGAAACACGGCTCGGTGTGCGAACATTACGACGCCATTCGCTGTCCGGTCTATGCCATCGGAGGCTGGGCCGATGGCTATACCAATGCCATTCCACGGTTGATGACCCACCTCTCCTGTCCGAAAAAATCGCTCATCGGTCCGTGGGCCCATGTCTTTCCGCAAGACGGCGTCCCCGGCCCGGCCATTGGCTTTCTGCAGGAAGCCGTCCGGTGGTGGAACCACTGGCTGAAGGGCGAGGAAACAGGAATTATGGATGAACCCGCATTTCGGGTATGGATGCAGGAGAGTCAGCCCCCGCAACCGCAATACGCGGTCTGGCCGGGCAGATGGGTGGCGGAAGACACCTGGCCAAGCCCTCGCATCAGCGAGCAACGCTGGTTTTTAGAGCCGGGACATCTCTCCCCTATTCCTGAGAAACCCACGGAGTTATCGTTTTGCTCACCACAGACAACCGGGGTCCGGTCTGGAGAATGGTGCGGATTCGGCGCGGATGGTGAAATGCCGCGCGATCAACGTTCCGACGATGGCGGTTCGCTCGTCTTCGATAGTGATCCGCTCACCGAACGACTTGAGGTCTTAGGCGCACCGGTCGTGGAACTTGATCTGTGCGTCAATCAACCGGTGGCCATGATCGCCGTCCGTCTCGGAGAGGTGGCCCCTGACGGGTCCGTCCTGCGTGTGACGTACGGGCTGTTGAATCTCACGCATCGGGAGAGTCATGAAACACCCCAACCGCTCGAGCCGGGCAAATGGTATCAGGTACGGGTGCAACTCAACGACCTTGCCCATGCGTTCCCTCCGGGCTCCCGGATCAGGCTCTCACTGTCCACCAGTTACTGGCCGATTGCCTGGCCGCCACCCGTTCCCGTGACATTGACCATCCGGACAGGCATGAGCAATGTCACCCTTCCCGTACGCCCTCCCCGCCAGGAAGACGAAGCGCTACGGCCTTTTGGGCCACCAGAAGCCGCACCAGGCACCCCGCATAAAAAACTCCGGCAACTCAGCATGCGGCGAACTATTGAAATCGATCTGGCAAGCAACGAAATGGTTTATACGTTACGGAGTGACGGGGGAGAATTTGACGGCGCATCACATGCCAGGATTGAAGAGATCGATCTCGATGTGGGATACACGCTCTTTAAACGCTATCGGATTCTTGAAAAAGATGCACTGTCGGCTCAGACCGAACTTACACAGACCGCCCACTTGAAACGGCGGGACTGGTCGATTTGGCTGGAGTGTCGGACACGGCTCACCGCCACGACCGAAACCTTTCAGTTTGCGGGAGAACTGGAAGCCTATCACGGCGATCAACTGATCAAACGACTTGATTGGGCACTGGCGATTCCACGTTCGCTTCTCTAATTCGTTGCGACTGACAGCCTAGTGATGGCCGCCTGAAGAATCTTGTGTAACATGTCTTCATATTTGATTCCCGCAAAACCCGCCATAAAAGCCAGCTTCCCGTCGTAAGCCCAGGCCGGATTCGGATTTACCTCCATCAGTTTTGGACTACCATCCGACCCGACGCGAAAATCAAACCGTGCATAGTCGCGCAACTGAAACCGCCTGAACAAGATCCGCACCCAGCCTCTCATCTGTTCCTCAAGACCCGGATCAAGCACAGCCTGTTTGAATTTAATATCTGTCCAGTAGGGCGAGTCAGGATACGCCTTCGATTCAAAGGACAAAATCGGATCGAGGCCAGCGGGAAGACGCGAGAAATCGACTTCAAGGGTAGGCAGAATACAAAAATCAGTTTCAAGGTTGCCGATAACCCCGATGCCGTATTCCGGTCCAGGCAGATATTCCTGCATCAGCGCATCACGACCGGGAAGTGTCGAGCGCAGCCAGTCCAAATATTTCCTGCGCTTCCTCCGGCGACCGAACAACGGCATCCTTCGTAATGCCCACACTCCCATCAGCCGCATTGGGTTTAATCAACGCGGGGTAAAGATCCGGTAAGGCCTCCTCAGCGAGACTCCAGCACCAATGAAGAACTCCCTCGGAACCGGGATGCCATGCGACTGGGCCACAAGGCGGACAATCGCCTTATCAAAACAGATGACCATGGCGGACGGCGGCGCGCCGGTATAAGGAATCCCCAGCATCTCCAGATACGCGGGAATGTTGAGTTCCTGAGCAGGCACATTGCGAAACCCCGTATCGCAAAAATTAACGACTAAATCCGGACGATCCCGCTGAAGCTGGTCAAACAGACGGGCATGGTCGTCGTAAAAGAGAAACGTATAGTCTGAAAGCTCCTGAAAGGCCGCCTTCATCGCATTGTGCGTCGCCGTATCCTCCTCATTGTATTGCGCATTGCGTTTCGTCGGATCTGCCAATCGGTGATCTCCGGTGATCACACCAATCCGGTGGACAGTTTTCGCCATGCTTTGCAATCTCCTATGCCTTGATATTGGGAGGGTTTTGGAAGAGTCTCAAAAGATAAAAAATTCGTACCAAGCTTCAGATTGTAAAACAAGATGCAACGTCTGGTTGCAAAAGCTTAAGACATGGTAGGATTGACGTTTGAATTGTCATCTCTTCTGTGAATAACCCAATCAAAAGAATGGAGACGTTTAGGGAAAGAAAAATAGGATATTTACTGCAAGTCCCACCAGATTCATAATATGTTGAAGGTGAATCCAAACTTTCAACCAACAACAACTCCCCGACCCCTTTTACCGTGAAATTTTTGGAGAAAATTTACAAGATCGTTGATCCGACCGCCGGAGTAAACAACGACTGCCGACCCCTGTTTCTCTCAATCCTTTCGATCACACATCAAGCACGCGTGACCTCCCTTTATCCCCACTTTCACACCGTCCGCCGGTTGGGGTAGGTTAAATTTATTTAATTTACCCGGCAGGCCCGGAGTGCGGGATCGGGAGCGATAAATTGGTTAGGCACACTTATCGACAATCTAGTGTTTCAATTTCGCCACCAATAGATGTTAGTCCTTGGAATACCTGGGAAACGGTGGCCTTCTGTTTTTTTCTGTCGATTCCGGCTAACCAAATCTTGTTAACGTCGTTCGTCCATATAAGGAACACGGCGTCCTCCGTCTTTCCAACAATAGTTCCTTCGAACTCTGTAGCCTGTTCGTCGATTCCTTCCGAAGAAGGAGCGATTGAACGGATTAGAGGTTTTGCAGTGTTGAGCGCCGAAAACACCTTGTCTCTTAACGAGTACCCATCCACTGGCTTCGCCTTTGTTGCAATTCCAAACGGGCGATCTGGATTGGGCGGGAGTAACCCACCCCACTTTTTCTCTGAATATCCATAGTCCCGCCAGGCCTTCGCATTGGAGGAACAACTTAACGCCGTAGGTAATTCATCAGCATAGATCAGCGACTGGTTGATGAACACTAAGACCAATAACCCCCATATAAAAAGTCCTCTCATCTCTACCTCCTGGAAAAGTTGCCTAAAAAGGTCTGCGGCTGAGTAATTGGCCGGAAGCCCCTCGATTCGAGCCGCGCGTTCGGCTGCCGCAGGGGTCTGGGAAGTCCAGCAAGCCAAGGGCTCTTTTCAGCTGCCTGCTCACACATCTTCCCTCTATCAATTCGAGCAGGAACGGCCATCATCATTCCTATTTGCCAATGGTCCGCGGCCTGCGGTCGGCTGAACGTTGTAATATTAACCGGCGCTTGACGACGACCGATCGGAGCGGCAGCGCAGTATGGGAGCAGTCAATCGTCCGAATTGAACACATTGTTAGAAAACACTTTTTCAATCCTGCCCTATCCAATCAGGAATGGGTGTACCTTCTAGCTCAAAACGTCTCCGACAACGCGCATCTCGAACGCGAATTCTTCTTTCTACGCGTTTTACTGCCTCTGTGTCCCTCATGATCTCGACGCCGACAGCCTTTTTTAAAGCTTTCGCGTTGCCCAAGATCCCCCTTGGCTGAGTCTTCGAATCGCCATCTGCAGTTACAAGGATTCTGCAATACTTCGCCGCATTAAAAACGATCTTCGACGTCATTGCGTTTGTTCTGATCGTTCGCCCCTTCGGGAAATAGAATCCTCTCGATCGTCGCTAACATTTGTCGCTCTTGTGACGTAGAAGCGAACGTTTCGGAGTAAATAGAATTGAGCGCTTTCACCGCTCGCTGTGTGTTTCCTCCTGCCATAGCTTCATTTAGCGCAACCTCAGCCATATCCAGCTCTATCACATCATTGGCCGCCCACTGTTCCAGCCGATTCATATGCTCCAAATTTTGCTTCGCATTGATCCGATTGGTGTCAATTTGAAACATCAATCCGACGAATCTCTGATTCATTTCCGTGGTCGTCCGTTTTTGTGGTTTCTAACAATGTTTAGGCAGGTCTAGATAACAACCAGATCTTCCTTTATCCGTAAATTGCGACTTCGTATGGCCATCAATTTCGAAATATCAGAAGCTTGAACAGTTTTTACTTTTATCCTGGTTTCTTATCGGGAACGGTAACATATCTATCCTCGCTAGCCTAAACGCTCGTCCACCTGACTAAAATAGACCAAGCAAATTCTTGGTCAATTGAAGGAACAAGTCAAGTTCTGGCTCTGCGAAAATGGAAAAGGAATTGTTGGGAAAATTTCTGGTGACTATTTTTTCGTTTTCAAGAGCGTGAATCACACCCGTGCAGTCGACAATACGACTGCCGATCCACTTTCCCCACTCGGGTTTTCCCATAGCCCAGAGCCGTGCCTCACCGCCCTGTAGTTCTACCGTCAAAGCGCCACGGCAGGAGCCGGCGTCGGCACGAGCAACGGATTAGGCTGTGGTAAGCCGAACCTTACGAACCTTTTCGAGCTTGACGTGCTGTCTGGCTTGGCAAAGGTCATAGTTGTACTGCATAGCGAGCCAACTCTCCGGAGAGCGACCGAGCGCTTTGCAAGGCGCAGGGCCATTTCTGGGCTGATGCCGCTCGTTCCCTTCAGGATGCGATTCAGCGTGGAAGCGGACACATCGAGTTTGGCAGCAAGCTCGCGACCACCTAAGGTTATTGGGCTCAAGATAGACCTCAGAGATAAACTCACCGGGATGAGGAGGATTGTGCATAGCCATCAGTGATAGTCCTCATAGTCCAAAACGTAGACCTGTCCGTCTCTGAACTCAAATGTTATACGCCAGTTTCCATTGACCCAGCACCTACCAGCGGCCTCGTTCTGAGCCCTTCAAAGGTGAAGGCGAAAACCCGGAATGTTCATGTCCTCAATGGACTGTGCAGTGTCCGAAGCCGCTTGGCATGATGGGGTAGGATTCCTGACGCATTGCCCGACTCAAAGAACTTCCTGATTCCCTTGTGTCGGAACGATTGGATCATGCCCTAATAATATCGTGTTGCGCATCACGCAACAAGTCCCAAAGAAGTTCTTGGCTGAATAGAAGATCAACTAGTCCCTTCTTCCTGCCGCTCGCCCGATCGCGCTGGCTGCAGACAAAAATAGAAAAGTGGCAGGCTACTGTCCTTAGCCAGCTATCTGCAC
>CAWDGE010000004.1:0-94562 GCA_963801755.1 uncultured Nitrospirales bacterium
ACCGGGATATGTTCGAGCACAGGGGCATCCCCGCTAGTCGCGATGACTTCCCCAAGAGCTGGGATGAGTTGCGCCAGCTCTCGAAGGAGTTCACCTTCTGGAAGGGCGACACGCTGGAGGTCGCCGGGTTCGATTCCCTGGCATGCGGTGGAGGATTTGGCGACATGGTCAGCGTTGAATGGCTCGCAACTCTATGATGCGGCGCATGGTACGTATACGATCGACGCCGAGCCCAACGTCGCCATGATGAAGTACGCGGTGACTGGTTGAATCAGGAATACAAGGGAGACTTCGCCAGAGTCATGCGCTCCGGGAACTGGGAGGGCTACGAGATCGAGGGCCGGCAGCCTACCTTCATCGACCAGCGCCAGGCGATGTTTTTGACCTACTCGTGGAACATGGGCCTGAAAATCTTCGCCCAATCCGCCTATACATGGAACATGGCCCGACTGCCGGTCGGTCCCGGTGGTACCAGGATCGTGGCGGGATACTGGCCAAACTGGATGGCGATCCCCAGGGGTTCACGGCATGTGGAGCAAGCCTTTGCATGGCTCGACTACATGAGCGGCGTGGGCGTCCAGGCCTGGTTCCGCAACTTTCCCGACCTGCCAGCAAACCTGAAGGTGCCGCGCGATCTCCTGCCCGCGGCACTGGTCGATGGCAAAGGTAAAACGTTCGCGCAGGACATCATGGACTTTTTCCGCGACCAACTCGACAGCGCTACCCCGATGTGGGATTCACCAGTGCAAGACTTCGCTACGGATCAGCTCAGACGAGCGCTCGAGCAGATCATGCACAAGGTAGCAACGCCCAGGAGCGCCCTGATCGAGGCGCAGAAGGCCTGCCAGGGCGCACTCGAAAAGGTGCTGAAAGCGGGCGCGTAGACAAGGAACAGGTCATGGCGGCCACTCGTGTACAGCCGGCGCGGCGGGGTGGGAGCGCGGCGCCGCGCGGCCCGTGCCGGGCTGCTGTTTGTGCTGCCATGGTTGTGCAGCCTGCTGCTTTTCACCATCTATCCTGTGCTCACGACGTTTTACCTGTCCTTTACCGACTACAACATCGTCCAGCCCCCGCGGTGGATTGGCTTGCAGAACTACCGCACCATGTTCACCGCCGACCCGGCGTTCTGGACGTCGGTCGGGAACAGTGCGTATTACGCCCTGCTCGCCGTTCCCCTCGGTCTGGCCGGCGCGCTGGGCCTGGCGTTGCTCCTGAATACCCGGGCGAAGGGTATGGGCGTCTATCGCACGCTCATCGCCCTTCCCGTGCTCGTCCCCCCTGTTGCCAGCACCATCATCTTTATCGCCATGTTCGACCCCGATAACGGACTCATCAACACCCTGCTCCAGACGGTTGGACTGCCCACAGTGGGCTGGTTGACCGACCCGACCTGGTCGAAACCGGCGCTGATCCTCCTGAGCCTGTGGGGGCTCGGCGCCAGCGCCCTGATCTTTCTGGCCGGCCTGCAAGAGATCCCGCCAGCGCTCCTGGATGCGGCCGCCATCGATGGCGCCGGACCCTGGCAGCGCTTCCGGCATGTCACGCTGCCGCTGCTGACCCCGGTGATCCTGTTCAACCTCGTGATGGGTGTCATCAGTTCCTTCCACATCTTTACCCAGGCATTGGTGGTGGGCGGTACCACTGGCAAACCGCTGGAGTCGACGCTCATGTTCATGGTCCATATCTACCGCACGGCTTTCCGGTACTTCGCGATGGGGCACGCTTCAGCCCTCGCGGTCGTGCTCTTCCTGGCAGTGCTCGTCGTGACGCTGGTGATCTTCCGATCCGCCCATGTCTGGGTGTACTACGAGGGGAGCAAGGACAGCAACCGATGACCCACCGAGACCGCACGCAAGCGCCACCATCGTGGCGGTAAGACTGGCGTGCGCCGGGCACAGCGCTCGCGGCGCTATCTGGCGCCCGTGGTGCGTCACGTCCTGCTGGCCGCAGTGGCCATCGCTTTTGTGCTGCCGTTCTACTGGATGGCCATCTCCGCGCTCAAGGACAACAGCCAGATCTTCGCGCGGCCGATCCAGTGGTGGCCGCACCCGGTACGGTGGGACAATGTTCTACGCGCGCTGCACTATCCGGGTTTCCCCTTCCTGCGCTTCCTGTGGAACAGCGTCTTCTATGCCGGGTGTGTGAGCCTCGGCACGGTGCTGTCCTGTGCCGCGGTCGGCTACGGCTTCGCGCGCCTGCACTTCCCGGGTCGTGACCTGCTCTTTGCCATCACCGTGTCCACCATGCTGATCCCGGGGATCGTCATCTTCATCCCGACCTTCGTGCTCTTCAAGCACCTTGGTCTGCTCGGCACCTATGCCCCGCTCATCGTCCCCGCCTTTCTCGGCAATGCCTTTTTCATCTTCCTGCTGCGCCAGTTCTTTCTCGGACTGCCACAGGAACTCTCCGATGCGGCCAGGGTCGACGGCGCCGGGGAGTTTCGCATCTTCTGGCAGATCATGCTGCCGCTGGTGCGGCCGGCGCTGATGGTGGCGGCGATCTTGAGCTTCATCTGGACCTGGCACGAGTTCTTCGGGCCGCTCATCTACCTGTCGGACCGCAGCCAGTATCCGCTCTCACTGGGCCTCTTCACCTTTCGGGCCCAGCACACGACCGAGTGGAGCTTGCTGATGGCGGCCTCGACGCTCGCGACGCTGCCGCTGGTCGTCCTCTTTTTCTGCACGCAGCGCTCCTTCCTGGAGGGCCTGACTCTGACCGGCATCAAGGGCTAAGACGGTGAACTCCGTCTATAGCATACGCAGCACTTAGTGCATCTGCGCGCCGCCGTCTACCACCAGGGTCTGCCCGGTCATAAAGTCGCTGTCCGACGAGCACAGAAACACCACCGTGCCCACCAGGTCTTGCGGCACCTCGGTGCGCTTGATGGAGCGGGCCTGGAGGCGTTGCTGGTTCTGGGCTGTCCTGGCCTCGCTCTCTTCCTCCATACTCATGGTCAGCCCTGGGGCAATGGCATTCACATTGATGTTGTACTCCCCCAGCTCGCGTGCCAGCGATCGGGTCAGCCCAATCACGCCGGCCTTTGAGGTCACATAGTGGGCGACCAGCGGCGCGCCATAGAACACCGTCCCCGAGCTGATGTTGACAATCTTGCCCCGGCGCTGCTGCTTCATGTGCGGCACCACCGCACGGCAGCACAGAAACAGGCCGCGCAGGTTCACGGCCATGAGCCGATCCCACTCCTCCACGGGAATCTGTTCAAAGGGCACGCGGGACATGGCAGGACGCTGAAACAGCGCCGCGTTGTTGATCAGGCCGTCGAGGCGTCCAAACCGTGCCATGGCCGCCTGTGCCATGTGTTCCGTGGCCTCGGCCTGCGCCACATCGACCTGCACCGCCAGGGCCTCTTGCCCACCCGCGCTCAGCGTCTCGGCCACCGTCTCGGCACCGCGGCCGTCAATGTCGGCCACCACCACCCGCGCCCCTTCGCGTGCCAGACCTTCACAGTAGGCACGCCCAATGCCATGCGCCCCTCCGGTGACAATAATCACCCGCTCCTCAAGTCTCCCCATGGCTCCTCCTCCTGCCTCAGGCCGACGTGACAAAACCGGTAATCCGAAGCATACACGGTTTGCCAGGCACGTCAAGGAGCTGGTCTGGACGCCATGCAGGAGTGTTGCATTTGGCCCCCTGAAGCTTTACCATCGCCGCCGGGGTGGACCATGGTGTCAGGGCGTGGCACTGGGGACAGCCGCGCCATGGGGAGAGGGACAGCCATGCGGTTCTTTGGGATCGTGACGCTGACAATAGCGCTGTTGCAGCGTGAGGGACGCATCACCTATCGGGCGCTCAAGCGCGGCTTTGAGCTCGATGATGCGTCGCTGGAAGACCTGCGGCGGGAACTCATCTTCCGACGCCTGGCCCGCGATGAGGCTGGCGAAGGTTTAGTGTGGATAGGTGGGGTGCCACCGCCTGTCGGAGCGACTGCAGACGCCGTGATGGGTCTGTCTCCTGCGCTGGCGCCACTGTCCCCGCTTGCCACGGACGACGGATCAACAGGCATTCCGGCGTCAGCCCGCTACACCCCCGAAGCCGAGCGTCGGCATCTGACGGTGATGTTCTGTGATCTGGTGGACTCAACGCAACTCTCCCGCCAGCTCGACCCCGAAGACTACCGCGCCGTGGTACGCGCCTACCAGGAGGCCGCGGCCGCTGTGATCCAGCGCTTTGATGGCTATATGGCGCAGTACCTCGGCGATGGGCTCCTGGTGTACTTCGGCTACCCCCATGCCCATGAAGACGAGGCGCAGCGGGCCGTGCAGGCCAGCCTGGAGCTTGTCGAGGCCATGGCACCGCTGAATACCCGTCTGGAACCGCAGTATGGGGTACGGGTGGCGGTACGCATCGGGCTCCACACCGGGCTGGTGGTCATTGGCGAGATGGGCGGTGGCAACCGCCAGGAGCAGCTCGCCATGGGCGACACGCCCAACATCGCCGCCCGCCTGCAAGGGCTGGCGGCACCCAACACGGTGGTGCTCAGCGCTGTGACGGCGCGCCTGGTGCACGAGGCGTTTGCGCTGGAAGAGCGCGGGTTGCACCACTTCAAGGGGGTGGCGGAGCCTATGGCGGTGTTCCGCGTCCTTGGCCCGCAGGAGTCACCTGGCGACGAGGAGGAGGCCGGGCCGGCGCGGGTGCCCTTCCTGGTGGGACGGGACGAGGAAGTGGGGTTGCTGCTGCGGCGCTGGGAGCAGAGCAAAGAGGGGCTGGGCCAGGTGGTGCTGCTCAGCGGCGAGGCGGGCATTGGCAAATCGGCTCTGGTGCAGACGCTGCGGGAGCACGTCGGGCGTGAGGGATGTGCGCGCCTGACGTTCCGCTGTTCGCCCTACCACACCAACAGTGCCCTCTACCCGGTGATTGCGCACCTCCAGCGCCTGCTGCGCTGGGAGCGCGACGAGACTCCCGAGGCCAGGCTGGCCAAGCTGGAGCGGGTGCTTGACGCCTCTCGCCAACCCCTGGCGGAGGTCGTACCGTTGCTCGCCGCATTGCTCGCGGTACCACTGCCGGAGGGGCGCTATGCCGCCCTGACGCTTACCCCGCAGCAGCAGCGGCAGCAGACGCTGGACGCCCTGGTGGCATGGCTGCTGGCGGAGGCCGAGCGGCAGCCGGTGCTGGCGGTGTACGAAGATCTGCACTGGGCCGACCCCTCGACGCTGGAGCTGCTGGGAGCGCTCCTGGAACAGGCGCCCACGGTGCCAATGCTCACCGTGCTCACCTTTCGCCCCGTGTTTGTGCCGCCCTGGCCGAGCCGTTCCCATCTGACGCCCATCACCCTGAATCGCCTCGAGCGCCCGCAGGTGGAGGCCCTGATTACGCACCTGGCCGGAGGCAAGGCACTGCCGGCGGAGGTGGTGGCGCACATTGTGGCCAAGACCGATGGCGTGCCGCTGTTTGTCGAAGAGCTCACCAAGATGCTCCTGGAATCCGACCTGCTGCAGGAGGATACGCAGCACTACGTGCTGACCGGTCCCCTGACCGCGGTGACGATTCCCGCCACCTTGCAGGATTCGCTCATGGCCCGCCTGGATCGGCTCGGCGCCGCCAAGGACGTGGCCCAACTGGGGGCGGTGGTGGGGCGCGAGTTTGCCTACGACGTGCTCCAGGCCCTGGCGCCCCTGGACGAGGCGACGTTGCAGGCGCGGCTGGCGCAGTTGGTCGAGGCCGAACTGCTCTACCAGCGGGGTCGGCCACCGCGCGCCCGCTATGTGTTCAAGCACGCCTTGATCCAGGACGCGGCCTATGCGTCGTTGCTCAAGAGCACCCGGCAGCAGGTGCACCAGCAGATTGCCCAGGTCTTCGAAGCCCGGTTCCCCGCGCTCGTGGAGACCCAGCCGGAGCTGGTGGCCCAGCACTACACCGCGGCGGGCTGCACCGAGCAGGCGGTGGTCTACTGGCAGCGGGCGGGCCAACAAGCCAGCGACCGCTCGGCCAATGTGGAAGCCATCAGCCACTTGACCACGGGATCGAGCTGCTCAAGACCCTGCCAGAGACGCCTGCGCATACCCAGCATGCCTTGACCCTGCACATCACCCTCGGCGCGGCCCTGCAGTGACCAAAGGGCACGCAGCGCCCGAGGTGGAGCACGCCTACACCCAGGCACGCGCGTTGTGTCAGCAGGTGGGCGAGACACCAGAGCTGGTCCCGGTCCTGTTTGGTCTGTGGCGGTTTTATCTTGTACGGTCACAGTTGCACACGGCACGAGAATTCGGGGAAACGTTGCTGCGCCTGGCGCAACGTACCGACGACCCCGCGCTCGCGGTCATTGCCCACTATGCCCTTGGGTCTACGTGGTTCTGGCTTGGCGCGTTGCCTGCTGCCCGCCTGCACCTCGAGGAAGGTATCGCACGCTACACGCCAGACCAGCGCCGTGTGCTGGCGTTCCGCATGGGCCAAGATCCGGGTGTTGGCTGCCGAGCCAATGCCGCTACGACCCTCTGGTTGCTGGGGTACCCGGAGCAAGCCCTGGCCCGCCTCCACGAGACCCTGGCGTTGGCACATGAGCTGTCGCATCCCCCTAGTCTGGCGTCTGCGCGGTGTTGGGTGGCCTTCGTCTCTCAGTTTCGCCGGGATGTGCCGGCCGTGCACGAGCAGGCAGAGGCTGCCGTCGCGCTCTCGACCGAGCGGGGATTTCCACTCTGGGTGGCCGGGGGAACGAGCTTGCGTGGGTGGGCGCTGGCCATGCAGGGCCAGGGCGAGGCGGGGATGAGACTGTCGGGATATTGTGAAGTCTGGCAAGTTGAAAGCCCAAGGCGTGAGGATTTGTGTCGGCAATGCCCAATAGACGGATATGGGGTAAATTAAGAAAGGATTCCAACATGGCCGTTCTCCCCCTGCCAGCCCCGAGAATGGCAACGGTAATTGGAGGATCAACGGGTGCCATGGAATCCCTTCTTGATTGTTGGAGTAGAGGATGAGGTGAGGCTAAGGTCAAGTGCGGAGCATGAAATGGTTCTCCATGCTGCAAAGTCCATATGGTATAAAGCCCTATCCTGAGGATAGGGCTTTACTCGATATACCATAGTCTTCTTCATGGGGAACGATTCTCCCGGTGAGAAGAACGTCGGAATCTGAAAAGTCAGTTCCGTCAGATTACAGGCGATTGAGATCTCGTTTTTCCATGGCCGTGGCCACGGATTTAATTAATTTTTCCTTTTCAACCGGTTTAACCAGGTAATCCACGATCCCTTGTTTAAGAAATCCGGTGGCCATTTCCATGTCTGGGAATCCCGTGAGTACAATGAGTGGAACACGGGGGTATTGTTGCTGAAAGTAATTAATGGCTTCCACGCCGTTAATTTTTGGCATTCGAATATCAGAAATGATGACGTCCAACATTAAGGGGTTTTCGCCTTTCTGCACTTCCTGGATGGCCTTTTCCCCATCCTCAGCCTCGATGACATCATATCCGGCCTTTTCGAGAGTCATCCGCACGACTTTTCGGACATCGGGCTCATCGTCCACGACGAGAACCAGGCCGTTGGTTTTGTGTCCTCCAAACATTGCTGCAGTTGTTTCCGCCATCACTGTTCTCCTTTGTTGTTAGGTTGAATAGCCTGATTGGATTTTCAATTGGTCAAATGGAAAAGAAGAATGATTTTATCTCTTCTGAATGAACGATTTTATCGTAATCAACGAATAAGAGAAAGGGTTAATTTGGCCTTAATAATGGGCATATTTGGAATGCCAAAGGCGGTTAGAGGGTCAATCTCCCTGTGGTGCCCAATACTCTTCTTGAAGCGTGCCTGTGAATTTCCCTGTTTTCCGCCCTTCTGATCATTTCGGTGTCTCAAACAGGATCAGTCAACCTTTTAGATGATTCTCTTTCTCTTGCAGGTGCCAAAAGGGAACTAGCATTTTTAGACAGTGTTGGCAATCTGCTGGTGTCTCCCCTGCAATACTTGGATCCATCATTTTGTCTCATAGCTTGGACGGTCAGATCCAATTATGGCATCTATGCCAATATGAGGAAACCAGGGGATGAACGTTTAATGTTACTGAAAGTTTACGGGGTTTGATAGCTCTGAGGGCAACTGTAGAAACAATTTTTCACACGACCAACGAAGTTCTCGATTAAGGAAGGAATTGTGGAAAGGGATGGAATCGATTCGGGTACCAATATGAACGAGGAGCGGGCATCATGTTGAAACGGATGCGGATCACCATCGGAATGAACATGCTGGTGGAAGACCGTTCTGAGTTGAAGAACTTACTTAGGAATGGGTTCACGCGTTTGCTCACTTTGTGGTTAAGATGATCGTGCCCTGCCAATCCGGGGATGGAGGATGGCTTCGATAGTGACTGCAGAGTCGCAGGTAGAAAGGACTGGGCCATCTTCTCCTCGAAGTTGCAGACAAGTTAAAAATGATTCCTCTGCCTGGTCCCAGCGCCGGGAATAGAAAAAATTCTACTCCGTGTAAAAAATGTTGGATCGCTTCACGGCAAATAATATCGGCTTCGGACTCCTGCCCGAGAAGTTCATAAATCACCACCGGTTTCGTTTTCCCGATTAATTGAAAACTTCCTATTCTTCGAGTGAAAATCCCAGATAAGTGTTCTACGACGAGATGTGAAGCCAGCAGTCGAGTGCCAAGCTGCTTATTGAGGTTTTCAATTCGGGAAGCGGTATTGACGATATCGCCCAATGGGGTATAGGTAAATACTCCCCAACCCCAATCTCCCCCGTAAACATTGGCCCGCCACTTAATCCCACACGGGTGGGAAGGGAATATTCAGGCTCCGACTTGTTGAATTGAGCCACTGCGGCCACAAGGTTCAGCGCGGTCTCACAAACTGTCTTGCGCAGTTCGGCAGTGAGTCTCCCTGCCGGCCAAATGGCCAGGACCGCATCCCCGGTAATATCCGATACAATACCCCCTTGTTCACGCACAGGAGCACAGACCGCTTCGAAATACCGATTCATCAGGGCCTGTAATTTGTCAGGGTTCGCTTCCAAGGCTTCCGAAACTTTTGTATACCCTTCGGCATCTGTGAGGAGGCAGAGGCCATGCACGGCCTGTCCTTGGCTTCGAATTTCTTCAATTCTTCGTGCGAGGGGTTTGATGACCGGGGTAGGCACATAATTCGCCAACGCTTTCTCAGTGATCAGTCGTTGCCGGTTCACATCACGATACATTCCGAACAATGCGGCAAACAGGCCCATGGGAAGTTGCACCAGCAAGGGAATCACCAGTGGAAACCAGAGGGCCTGTGTGATGAAGACCCACACGATGATCCCGAAATACACCATACCGAGCCCCAACCCAAGGCCTGAAAGTGAGGGGATCAGTAATCCGCTTCGGTGTTGGAGGCGTGTAGCCGAAATCAGGAAAAATGCTGTTCCCACAAGAATCCCCCAAAACAGCAACACGAGAAGGTGAAGATACAGGGGAAGTGGACTCACAGGTTGTCTCTCAAGAAGATTGGCAAACGCTGTTGCGGCAATTTCAACACCGCTGAGATCAAGTCCCTCCTTTGAGGTAAATACAGTAGGAAACCTGTCTTGCTGCTCACTTTGTACGGTTTCGGATAGCCCGACGAAAACCACCTTGTCGGAGAAGTCGATGGGTGAATCGATGCCCAGCCGAGGCGAGGAACAAGGTATAAGCACACAGAAGTATGGAACCGTGATAAGAGTTCTGGGAGGGCCATAAAAGTCAATGTACTGACTATCTTCCCCGCTATAGCCGCGAATAAGCGAGGTTAATAATCGATTGTTTTCCATTTGTTTGTCAGACTGCGGAATGGGGAGTTTGCCGAGTAATGCCCCCCCGAGAGTCGGATGAAGTGTGAAAATGGTGCGCAGAATCTTCACCACATTTTGAGTACCATCCGGTCCCTGAATTTCGCGTGGTCGCAGTGGTAACGTTGCCACTTCGGTGGGGACCACCATTCGGAGGAGTTCCAACAAATCCTCAATAAAGATGAAGTGAGTTTAATTGGAGTGCTAGGAAAGGCAGAGTGGCTCGGTGCGGATTGTTCGGATCGAAAAGCCAGAACTGATTCACCCGAAGCGAACTGGTCGGAAGGGGATGAGAGGCCAGGCCGGTAGCCGCTTGAGCCAATTGTGCTGTTGGAGGAATCCGAATCGACCCTCGAACAGGGTGTGCCTGAGAAGCCGTCCTGGTCAATTTTTCGAACAGAATCACATTGCCTGCGTCACGCATGGCTTCGGCAAACTTGGCATTTTCTTCCTCCGATCCGATGTCTTTGAAAAAGAGGTCAAACACAATGACCTTCGCCCCTTGCTCCGCCAAACGGCTGACCAACCGGCCATGCAGGGACCGTGGCCATTTGTAGGGTTCCTGGGGGAGACCTAACTCATACGCGGACTGCCGATCGGTGGAGACCACGACCACGTCTTCAGGAGGGGGGTCGCACCCCGCGTATCTGAAACAACCAATGTAATCCCAGTTCTTCTTCGACATTAAATCCAACAGGGAAGAGATCCATCACTACGCCTGTCAGACTGATGATCAGGCAACTAATCACCCAACTGTTCAATTTCGAAACGGGTTTTTGGAGATTTTCGGGATGCATGTGAGGATTACAAGTGAGCAGGTCCTCGTTTGGTGATTGAACCCAGTTCTTTCAAAAAACGGGAAAGACGTATGCTTACACCAGGAAGAATGTGAGAAGACACAAAGGCATCGGCCCCAACGTAGGGTTTCGGTACCGGTGATATCGCGAATGAGAAACGACCATGATGAAATTTTTTTTGAGAGTGTGTTCGTGTAACACGTTCTGATTCATGCACGATCACATGACCCGTTCGAATCCGCATAAGCACTTGAGGTGTGAGCTTATCACAAGAAGGGAAAGAGTTTGGCGTTTGATACCCTGATCGATTCGGGCCCATGGCCATTCATTCCATCAGGCAATGGTCCCTTGAAGGGGCACGAATGTCATCTTAAAAACTCAACGTCAACCGGGCAAAGACCATGCGTGTCGGCAGGAAGGGCGACGTCTGGGCTTCCCGCGCGGTTTGTGCATTGAGATCCTGATAATGGAAGGATGTATCAAAGAGGTTGCGGACATCTAAGCTCAGGATGCCAAACCGTTTAGGGAGCCTGATACCCGACATCGGCATCCACCAGAAAAAAGTGGTCATGGCCATCATTGAAGGTGGCACCCGGTAAGAGATCAACCGTTTGCCAGACAAAATTCCCCTTTACTCCGGCAAAAAACCCGGACGGATGGAAATACCGTGCGGTGAGCGGCACGACCACCGTGGCTTGCTCAATGGGTTGGCCTCCAAGAACGGACGTCGGATCGGAAGCCGTTCGCTTGAACCGTTCATACGATCCCTCTGCCGTGAAGGCCCACCAGGGATGAGGGGCCCAATAGACATAGCCCAATGCACGGTCCTCGCGCCGATCATAGAAGGCGGTCATCGAGTTGCTGGTCACTGGCCACTTCAGTTCCCGATGGGCCAGTTGGAATCCGGCATACAGATCTTTCGTCAGCGTAAGATCGAGCGCCACCCCCTCCTGCGTGGTAATAGACCCGTTGGCATCATCAAAAAATTGATTGAACCCGGCGACCTGAGTCGGCTCAACCGTTTGATCGGCTACTAACGGCCGTTTCACCGTTTGGACATAGGACAACCGCAGCCGTGCCCAGTCGGTCATATTCCACTGCATGCCAGCCTTGGGCAGGACCCGGTCGAACTCATTGGATTGACTACCAATTGGCGATTGGCTATTGACGGACTCGTACGCGAACCCTCCTGTCCAGATAATTTGTTCTGGCCAATGGACGTTGAGATACACATAACCGTTGCCATTTTTTGTCGTGGGCCGTTCCTGTTGCTGAAATAAACAAGAAGGCGGTGGAAAAATTGGAGCAGGAGGAATGCAGAAGGGAGGGCCAGGGACCGGCGTAGCCTGTACGTTAAACATATTGTTCGAATTGACATGAGTATACCCTCCGCCGATTTGGGCATTAACGATTCCACTCCGAAACAGATACTGCCCTTCGACCTGATTGGCGTTATCCACGGTGTTTCCGTCGATAGACGGCACACCCGGAAAGAAGCTGTGCTGCTCGAGTCGACTATAAATATAGGATCCAATGATGTCCGAATGCGGGCCGGGAGTAAAGCGAGCACCCGTCCGGAC
This sequence comes from uncultured Nitrospirales bacterium, assembly GCA_963801755.1. Classification (GTDB taxonomy): domain Bacteria; phylum Nitrospirota; class Nitrospiria; order Nitrospirales; family UBA8639; genus Nitrospira_E. The sequence goes on from CAWDGE010000004.1 coordinate 12,132, forward strand.
GACGCTTTGGTCAATGGTGGTTTTTTGATCGGCAGAAAAGTTTTTCGGGTCGAAATTAAGGACAAGATCACCCTGCTCGGTGTGCCGGTACCGGTATTCAGCTTGGACGTTGAATTGGGGGTGAAACTCCGCCTGCCCGAATAAATTATAAATCGTGTGTTTCACATCGAAGTTTTTGCGAAAATCCGGTTCGCTCTTGAATCCATAAGCTCCGCCACTGACGGAAACCGGCCCATGCAAAAGCGACCCCGTCACATTGCCACCGTACGTGTCGTTGTTCCCAACCACCGAGTTGACCAGCAGTCGCGGGCGGTCGCGCATGAACAAGGGATTGAATTCGTTGAGAGAGACCGCTGATGGCCCTCCCGCTTCAATAATTTGTAAATTGCTGAAGGCTAACTGGGGTTGAAGATTATTGGTATTCAATGGCTGCAATAATTGCGACTGCAACAATTCACTGACCCTGGCAATTCCATAACCGGGCAGGACGCTATACGTGTCTGACAGGAGGCGATGTGCCATGGGCGAGGCGGGATCATTCGTGAGAGAATACCAGCCCTCAACTCTTCCCCGCTGATTAAATCCCAGATTGTTATAAATACGGCCCACTGTGGCTCCACGAGCTGCCACATCCTGATCCAGCAAGAGTCGTCCACGATAGACGGCACGCTGGTCATTCAAACGGAGGGATTCTTGATAATCGTGGAGCGCTTCGACGGGCTTGTTGACCAACTGCTTTCGAATGGCATCATAGAACCAGGGCGTTGGATCATGAGCGTCCAACTCCTTGGCCATCTGATACTGGGTTTCGTCCAACCCATCGCGTTTTTCCTCGAAATAAATTTTTCCCAGGTAGCTGCGAAGAATGGAATTGTTGGGGTCAAGGGTGATGGCTGTTTCAATCTCCCGGCGCCCGGCCTCCAGATCGTTTCGCCTGATTTTTGTTAAACCTAGCCCCAGCCGTGGGAGGGGATCAGCCTGATCGAGTGCAATGGCTTGCTGGAAGGCAGTTGCGGCTTTTTCAATTTCCATGGTGGTGAGACGGGCAAACCCGAGGATCGTGTGGGAACGACTGAGTTTGGCATTGAGTTCCACGGCCTGCTGTGCCGCTTCTATGGCACGCCCTGAGTAGCCGCGGGCGAGCCACAGTTCAGCCAAACGGGCCCTGGCTAACGCGTCTTCAGGTGCTAGACGGGTGGCTTCTTGAGCACTCGTCGATGCTTCATCGATCTGGAATCCACCTTGTTGGGCGTAGGATAAGGCGATACGCGGAATTGAGGAGTCCGGCGCCCGTTCAACGGCCTGATGCGCAAGCCGTAAAGCCTCCTGAGTGTCATTATTGACGAGGGCAATCACGCTTAACAGGGCAAGGGCCACCCCATTGTCGGCATCCTGGTTGAGCGCGTCGGAAATATCGGCCTGCGCGTGATCGACACGCCCGATGGAGAGAAGCATGCCGGCCCGCAACGTGAAATACTGGACATCACGCCGGGCCGGCGGAACAGTATCGAGTTGGGACAGGGCCCCCAGCACATCTCCCTCCTCATATCGTTGTGTCGCTTTGAGAAGGGTGGGGGAATCAGGCCCCGCCCGCCGTGCCGCCCGATAGTCGAACAGGGGTGGATAATAGAGGGCCCATTGCACCGCATCCCGTGGACGAACCAGAACCACACGTTGAGGGGCCTCTCCCTTGTGCGTCACAGCCGATTGGCCGCTGACAACCGGCAACGTGCCGAATTCATTTTCCAGCACGACACGCCCCTCAAACACCCAAAGTTGGGAATCCTGTTCGTTTACGCGGATGAGAAATTCGGTTCCTTCTATCGTCCCGTTGACGAAGGGGGTGGTGACCGTCAGGCGCTGGGGGGTGCGGCTTAAGAACTGAACCATGCCTTTGAGTAGCTCGACCCATGACGGCTTCTCTTCCTTGAACTCGGTGAAGGTGATTTCGGAGCCTGCATCAAGTCGGATGATGGTTTCATTTTTGAGTACCAGCGCCGCCCGCCATTGAGGGACCCGAACGGTATCGCCGACGCAATAGGTCGCCCCCGTCCCACTCTTTTCCCAGATTGCTTCACCAACGGAACGAGCCTCAATCGTCCCCTCGACCGACACGAGCTTCGCCACCCATTCCTCACATGGGGTGGCGAACGCGAGGTCAGTATTGACCATCCCCCCGCCAACACTTATGGTCACCACAAAGAGATACCCCTTGAGGGATCCCCATACCCTTTTCTTGATGAGGGCTTTTCCCTTCCAATGACGGGACTTTTTTTTGGGAAGTGAACTTCTAACCTTCACCCAAATTTTTTCAACACTTTCTTGCCGGAGCACCATATCAGGCCCTCCTCAAATGCGACCTGGGAAGGTCAGGGAAGGTAACCGTAACGTATTTTGCCTCGGTTGACCATCAAATACCTCAAATCCTTTTTTTCTCTCTCCGGTCGTTTCTGACACCTGACTGCTCGTCTCTTTCGGCGTCAGGGCTTTCTTCCTCCTCGCGCAGAGGTTGAGCGGCCACCACATCAACTTACCCAACCCCAAAAATCTTTTTCCGCGCGTCTCCTGTTCAGTGGCGGCCGTACTCATCCCTTGAGGAATCTATCCCAATTAGGAATTACCAACAGTACCAATTACCGTTTATATTCATGCAGGTCTTGTCTCCATAAATATTGACTTTATTTTCTATAAATTGGGCTGTAGGGATGTCGTCCTCTAATTCTGGCGGAAGTTCATTACGATCCTTTACAGTGCCGGGTTTTGCTTGGTCAGGATTTCCTCCCCCCTTCTTTTTGGGCTTCTTAAATTCTATAACTTTGCCTTTATTGTCTTTGCCGGGGGCTGGCTCGACATGGCCACCTGGCATTATGAGAATACATGCTTCCACACCTGGCAAATCAGAACATTTTGCTGCTACTGCTTCTCCAGCTCCGGCCAGATCTGCCCACCAGGGCCCTGCCACAAAAGCACTGAAAACAAATAATGAAACCATGGTACACAAGATTACTTTTTTCATCATCTGCCCCTCCTTATAAATAAATTAAAAGGTAAAAAAAGATGAAGATAAATGATGACCTCCCGAAGGATGCCACGAAAAGCTTAGCAAGAGCGTTGAATTAAAACATCTACCCGTCTACCGGAGGGAAAAAAGCCTCCCGCACCGACAAATGAATCCCAATGGGTTTCTATCCTATGGATTTTCTCATTCAAGACATAATTAATTGTGGTTGGCTACGGGAACATCTTTTCTTTCGGATCGTCGCCTGCGGGAATTTCCTGAATTTTCAGACTTAATCGTGAATGGCCACAATCAGCCGGGAAGTGTGTCTTGGCACCAGAAAGGACGTCCTCGAAGGCATTCGAGCGAGACGGTGGAAGAAGGCCAAGGAAAGCTACCCCGGCCTCAAGCAACGAAATTTAGACTTAGGCATTCCTGAGAATGTGTTCAGGTCAGTGAGTGGAGTGTAGGAATAGCCGGGGATTTCAATGCCAAGCCGTCTCCAAGGGTGAGGAGATGCGCCAGCTGAATCGGGTATGAGCTCGTGAGAAGCAAGGCTGAGATATAGGAAAAAGGAAAAGGTATAAATTGAATATGGGAAAGTATCGCAAGCAGGCATAAGCTCACTGCCACCGTGAGCAGCCCCAGATGTTTTCGAATAAATCGACCTTCGGAGAATACACACGCAAACAGGGAAAGTTCATGGCTTAGTCCTCCTGGTAAGGGAGATGGAAGGATGTGTTCAGCGGGATGGATCCGGTACGTTTATGAAAGATCAGGAATATCAAGATAACGACCAGCTTTTGTCCTACCTGACAAAAATCTGTGAAGACAGGAAAAACGATCAGGCACCGGCGGTCGGTTGAACCCTCCCGAGCTATCCCTCAAGCCGTTTCATTCAAGACAGGAGGGCTCAATAGACATAGCGTTTATTCGTGACCGCAATCCCCTTATTCAGGTCCGGGGCGATCGGAGAGGGCATCCCTCAACATCTGTGAAGATCCGGTCTTGTCGGAAGGCTGATGGGGAAAGGTTTCAGGTTGTCCTAGTGGAAGACTTTCGACATAAATGGAACTCGATGGAAATGCGAAGCTGGCCTTCTCGCCCTCGACAATTTCCTTGATTTTGTAGGCCAATCGTTCTTTCGCTTCCAGCCACTCTCCCCACACAGTGGTTTTGGTGAAACAATACAGCTTAATGTCGATGCTCGAACTGCCAAATGAATCCAAAAAGATAAACGTCTTAGTGCGTTCCGGATCGGTTTCGAAGTCTCCGCATTCGTGAATATAAGTTGTGATGGCCTGAAGAATATTCCGGATTTGATCCGTCGTCGAACGGTACTCCACGCCGATCATCCAATGAATTCTCCGGTTCGTCATCCGGGAGTAGTTGATCAACGCTTCATTGGCCAATTTGGAGTTAGGGATGGTGACCAGCGCTTTGTCAAATTGACGGATTTTTGTCGCACGAAATCCGATTTCCTCCACCGTGCCTTCCACGTCAGGCGTTTTAATCCAATTACCCTTTTCAAAAACCCGATCCATGAAAATTGTGAGTCCTGCAAACATATTCTTAATGAAATCCTGTGCCCCAAGGGCGACCGCCATGCCGACCAGTCCTAAGCTGCCAAGGACCGCTGCGACATTGAACCCCCATTCTTGAAACACAGCGGCCACACCTAAGCAGACCACGATGAATTTTGAAACTTTGACGAAAAAGCCTTTAATGGTTTCATGCATGGTTTGGCTGCCGAAGAGCGTGATGAACCGATCCAGCAGGATGGAAAGCGGGTCGAGCATTCGGAAAATAGACCAGAAAATCGTAAAGGCAATCAGAGACCTGATGATTTGGCCAAAGACCGCATTTAACGTGGGAGACAAGGACACGACCTGTCCTGAAATATAGAGACCGATAATCACAAAGGTAAATTCAAGGGGGCGCTCAATGGCGTCCAGAAGTCGGTCATCCATATCCGTTTGGGTTCGTCTCGCCAGCCCTTTGAAAACATGTGACAGAAAGCGAAACACAATTCGTCTGGCAAACAAGAACATCAGAAAGATGCCTAAGGCTAAGAAAATGTCACCCAGGCTGGTATCTAAAATGCCAATGTGCCAAACGATAAGAAATTCTTGCCAGAAATCTTGGAGCATTAATCGAAAATTCCTAATTTCAGTTAAAGGATTGATGATGTGAATGTCGTAGATAAAGAGGTCTGTAGAAAAGGCAGGATGAACGCGTCCACCCCTGTAAATGACCTTGTTGGACGGATCGACGAATGTCGATGCATCATGTTGTAAACATTACTGGGGCAAGGGTAAAAGAATTTTCCGGCAAGGTCAATTTTCATGCTGAAATTGGAAAGAGGTGTTGGCGTCAACATGGAGGGTTTAAGCCAGAGGAAGGAAAGTGTCTGACACCAGATGGTGTGAAATGAATCCTCGTTCCTGGACAGCCTGAATGAGTGTGCTAGGATACATTATCGGAGTGATGTTCATCAGTCACCTGAGGGAGTAGGCAAAAAGGGAGAGCCGTGCATGGCACTTACGAATCCCAGTTGGATGGGGATGATCCTTGTTCTTATGGGTTTGGTAGGTTGCGGAGGAACACAGGAACCTGTGGGCTTGCGTCAGGCGGATATCGGGCTTGGCATTGTTGAAGGCACCAAAGGTTACCGGCAGATTCAAGAAGAAGCCTTGTCTCCCAAGGAATCGTTGCGAATAGTGGAGGGACAGGTGTTTCAGATCGAAGGCGCAGCCTATGTCGTGCATATCAACGATCAGATTGAGGCACGATTGCCTTTTGATGAAAATACGCGGATTGATCGACCGGCTCATATAGGTGATTGGATTGAGGCGCAACTTGACCAGGAGGGTCGTGCCAGGATCATCCGAAATATCGATGACCGTATTTCACTCGAATAAGCTCCTTCCTCTTCAATTTTTCCCCTTTCCGGTTTCTCGTTGTAGCGTCCCAATAGTTCGCTCTCAGCATGTTTGTGTTGCACCTTTTTTTATCTGAGACTGTTGAGTTGTGTCGGTGCGCCCATGGGATTTGTTGGAGTGAGCAAGAGCGGGGAGCACTGAGATAGGGGAGGCGGCCTAATATCCGGGGAACCCCGGGATAAACGGAAGAAGAATGGAGATCGCAATGAGAATGATGATGATCCATTCGAGAATTTCCATCCGCCGATTGCCGGTTTGACCGGCCATCTTGTCATATAAATTATCCAGCGTGTCCAACTTGCGGAGAATGCTGGTATCCCAACTTTGCAAATGAAAGCGTTGCGACGCCAGTCGCGAGACTCTGGCCAGGTATTGATCGCCGAATAATTTCAGCGTGTTGGTTACCCGTTCAAAGAGAATCGCACTATCCACCTGCATGCCTGCGATTCGGCGAAGATTAACATCCGATGATCCCGGCCAACGGAACCCATGCCGACTTTCCTGTGTGAGGGCGGCATAGGCCTCATCCAACGCTTCATCCAATTGGTGGTCGAGAAATCGGCGCTCGACTAATTCCACATTGGCGAATTCTAAGACCGCCCGCACGTCATCCATTTCCTGTCCAATCATGAGCGTGGCATTCCAATCAATGAGGGTCAGGTCCTGTGTCCCGAAGGCAATTTGACTCGAGGTGGCATCACGAATTTCCTGCTCTGACAATGGTTGATTCTCACAACGGAGGATTTGAGACAGAAGCGTGCCGTGTTGTTTCACGAATTGCGACAGATCCAACGCGGGTTGCGTCGAGAAAATATGAAATATTGCATAGTCCTCGACCAATTCGGATATATTCGGTTTTTCAATTGCCGGACCCAACGTGTTCAGGAGAGATTGGATATGGAGGAATGTGGCTTCGAGCAGTTGAGCATTTTCATAGAGGACTTCACTGAGCGGGAGCAGGGAGGCAAATGGTCCGGCCAGTGGAATCTGGTAGGTCACCATGAGCGCGCCGAAGTCATAGAGTACGGTGTCGACGGTGCGAAGCGTTTGATGTGCTCTGAGGCTGATGGGGTCCAGATCTTGCGTAATACGGAGCGGCGGTGGGTGATAATCAAAGTATTCCGGTGCCGGCCGTTTCCGTTTGATTCGCCCTCGTTCTTTTGTCGCGGTAATCCGCTGTTCCGCTTCGTCGATTTGAATGGACGCACCTACGTCATAGGCAAAGGCGACGATACATCTCCCGTCTTGTATGTGAAAGTTATCTGGTTCGATTATGGGTGGCATGTGGCGCTTGCGGTGTGATGAACGGGAGGCTGACGCAATTGGAACATTCGATTGGTCCGACCGGATTTTATGATGAAAGAGGGCTCAGGGCGCCATTGGAAATACTACCATAATCTTAAATTGTCCAGGAGAGCATATACATGAGGGAACCCAATAGATTGATAACTATCTGATTGGGCATTGTTTTCCAGCAAGGTCCCGCTTTCGGAAATCGTATAGCCTACGGCCGATTCAATGGTTTTCTAATTTTCACTGGAAATGAGGGAAGCAGGGGTGACTCACAATTCGAGGACATGTTCATGAGGGGCCGAGGTTCTACCACAATTCTTGAATGAGGAGGAGGCATGATGGGCAGAAGCCGGTTGGTGACACAATTGGGCATATATGTATGGTTGGTGGGGGGTATGTTGTGGGCAGTACCGGAAGCGAGTCTCGCTCAGAGGTTACCTGTTTACGAAAGGTTGGAGCGTTTGGAGCAGAAAACGCTCCCCCAATCCCCAGGAGCTGAACAAGAAACCGGGAATATGGTGTTTTTCCGGGGAGGCTGGGCAGGGTTAGTGAATGATCGTTCGAATGAAGTAGAGACGGATGCCTTTGGATTGAGTGGATCCAATGATAATAATAACGGCTATTATGTTGGCGCCGGATTGGATTTAGTCCTCACACGAGATATTTGGGATTTGTTTTCTGGAACCTGGGTGTTAGGGGAGATTGGGGTGGAGTTTAAACGGTTTAATTCTGAAAACGTGACGCAGGCGGTTCCCAACACCTGTGCCGTCGCGGGAGTCCCGACTTGCTCGGTCGAAACCAATAAAAAGGTTCAAATCACGATGCTCACAGTCAATGTGGCTCCGAAAATCATGTTCATGGCAGGCAGTCGCTTCGGTCGTTGGGTCATTCCTGTCGGTCTGGACTTCCATGTCATCAGCCCACCCTCTAATGATACAACGGTCTTGGACATTGGAGTCCAATTTGCAGTGGGGCACAGTATCGAATTTGGAAAGCCATTCATCTCGGAGTGGACGGCCAATTTCATCTCGTTGCCGGCCAAACAGATACGACGAATAATTTCGGCACCGCCGGTGCGTATGTCGGCATCGGGTTTTAATTTTCGGTGAGAGAAGCATGTGAAGCGGTGAAGATGAGATTGCGATCTGGCCAAGTTGGCCAAAGGAGAATTGAAGAGGCAAACTCCTTCGTTTATAAAAGCGGTAGCACCTCGGGCATAGTTGGATGCAGCATGATCCGGCTTCAATTCTAGGGAGAAATTGTTTGGAGCATTCGCATGTCTGAAGGGGTACCTGTGTACAATAGATTTTTCCATTCACTCGAAAAGGTCATTTTTCCGAGCTCGGGAACTTTTTAATGTGGTGAGTATGGAGCAACTCCGCTACAATCCCGGAGGTGAATTTCTTTTACATTATTCTGGTCTGGACGCATCTGATTGCAGCAACCTTCTGGGTTGGAGGGATGCTGTTCCTCTCCCTTGTCGCAGTGCCACTCCTGAAACAGGACTCCGACCCTCTTACCGCTCAGCGCGGATTTATAAGTCTTGCTCGCCGATTCAGAACGCTTGTATGGAGCGCCCTATTCATTTTGTTGGTGACGGGGTCGTTCCTTCTCGTAAATGTCATCAATGTCGGGGTTCCTCTTTCCTCCTGGCCACCTGTTGTCCTCACGAAATTGTTACTGGTGTTCCTGTTAGTGGTGGTGTCCTTCACTCACGATCGGATAATGGGACCTAAAGTGCGTACTCTGAAGAGTAAGGCCGCTTCCGAATTATCCGTTGGCGAAGGGCTCCTTCTCCGATTTTCTCCTCTTCTTGGTCGACTGACCCTGTTGTTAGGGTTGGGAGTGCTGTTGTCTGCCGTCGTCATGGTTAGAAGCTCAGGGTAACCATCTGAAATTCTGGAATGGAATAAAAAAAGGGAGAGGCCTTGTGGACCTCTCCCTTTATTATCAGACGTTTCGAGTAATCGTTAGAATCGGCTGCGCCGCTTTCCTCCAAAATCTCCACCGCCACCGCCACCGCCACTGCCACCGAATCCACCACGGCCGCCTCCGCCGCCACCGGTGCGTGGAGCTTGGGGTTTGGCCTCGTTCACCGTCAACGTGCGGCCACCAAACTCCGTAGAGTTCAAGGCTGCAATTGCGGCTTGCGCTTCCTCTCCCGTAGACATTTCAACAAATCCGAACCCGCGCGATTGGCCGGTGAACTTGTCGCTGATGACGTTAGCTGATTCGACGGTGCCGTGTGCCGAAAACAGGTCGGTTAGTTCTGCTTGAGTCGCTGAATACGGCAACCCACCTACATACAATTTCGAACCCATGGGGTTCCTCCTTTTAAAAAGATGATATTGTCTGATGCTCGAGAAGGGTAAAACATTTGGAAGAGGTAGGCCACGGACGCTGTTTCCACGCCACTCAGGTCAGACACTTCCGAGTTATTCTCTCGGGCTAAACAACACCGGTTACGGGCTTGAGTGATTGAACTCTCAAAGCTAAGCCCAGGGCGATGAGTTAAAAAATCGTAGCACACAAGGGAAGTAAAAGATAGTACCGAAAAAATGGCATTATTATTAATGGATAGATCCGATGGCGCTATCCAGAATGGACGGCAAAACCGGAAGCGCCTCAGGGTTGTACGGTGCCGCCGGTGACGCGTTCCAGTTCGGTCAGGGCAATAGAGAGATCGTATTTGGCCTGGGCGTAATCTACTTGTGTTTGCCGTAAGACCCGTTGGGCATCCAGCACATCCAGCAGGCTGGCTTCCCCAAATTTAAAGCTGACTTGGGCAATACGTAGCGCCTCTTGTGCCTGCTTGAGCAGGCCTTTTTCGTATGTGGCAATTTGTGCGGCAGCGGCTTGAGAAAGTTGGATCTGCTGGGCGATGCCTTTGAGAAGCTCCTGCTTGGCCCGAAGGAGGCTCGCTTCCCGTTGTCGCAAGGTGCCTTTGGCTTGGGCAATGTCTCCCTGACGTTGATTCCACACCGGAAAAGGAATGGAAACCCCAGCTACATAGGCTTCTCGCCCTGCGTCTCGTTGGTATCCTCCACTCAACGTCACATCGGGCATGCGAGCCTGTTGCTCTTGACGGTGGGTGTGCTGCGCTTGTGCTATAAGTTTTTTCCATTTGGTAATGATGGGATGGTTCGCCAGAGTCTGATCCGAGAGTGTCTCGAGCTGTAAGGCTCCAGGCCAGACGGCGAAATCGCCTTGAATGGAAAAATCAAGCCCCAATGCCCCGGCAGTGAGGCTATTTAATGAGGCTTGGATGGCCTGGACGACACCTTTGGTCCGGGCGACTTCTTTTTGAACTTTCATGCTCTCTACCTTGACTTTCACCGCCTCAAAAGGGGGCGCTTCACCGGCGTCAACGCGACGATCCACGGCTTTTCGGACTTCTTCCATAGTCCGAACATTTTGAATAGCCGTTTCCGTTTGGCGTTCGGCGAATAAGAGGGCATAGAAAGCCTGTTTGGTTGCGGCAATCAAATTCAGTTTGGCTTCTTCTCTTGAGGCCAGAGCGCCCTCCACACCCGCTTGCGCCGCATGTTGGCGAGCCGCCCGTTTCCCCGGCCATTCCAAAGGTTGGCTGAGGGTTACATACCGTTCCGTGAGCGTGGTGCCGGTAGGATCTCTGACGGTCCCTCGTCCACTCTGAAGGGCAATTGTGGGATTGGGATAAGCGGATGCAGAGATTTTGTCCCCTTCTTTTTGTTCGATGATCCCCTCGTTTTCCGCCATGAGGGGATTTTTCTCTAATGCCATGGCAAGAATATCTTTCAGACTAAAGGTCGGGGCACCGGCCTGTGGTGTTGGGGTATCGGCCGCCGACGCGAATTGCCAACTGAGACCACATAGAACGATGAGCCAAATAATCAGTTTGAACGACATGAGATATTCCCTTCTTGTGACAACCCCATCCTACTTAAATCGAGATGGTGTTTGTGTGAGACTGATGGGGTATGGTCGGTTGTTTTTTTGAACGACAGACGATGCCGTACAGCGCTGGAATAATAAATAGGGTCAAGGCCGTGGATGTGATCAAACCGCCGATCACGACTGTGGCAAGAGGCCGTTGGACCTCCGCTCCCATACTGGTGGCGACGGCCATCGGTAAAAACCCCAAACTGGCGACGAGGGCGGTCATCAAGACAGGGCGAAGACGATCCATGGCCCCCTGTAGGACGGCGTCACGGGTCGGAAGCCCTTCGGTTTCCAGTCTTTGGATATGGCTCACCAATACGACACCGTTTAAGACAGCGATCCCGAAGAGGGCCACACAGCCGACTACCGCCGAGATACTCAACGGCAATCCTCGAATCCAGAGGGACAGGATCCCTCCCGACAAAGCCAGGGGCACATTCAAAAATATGAGCAAGGCCGGACGAATTGTTCCAAAAATTACCGAAAGAATGGCGATAATAAGCAGTAAGGTAATCGGTACCACCACAGCCAATCGCCGTGAGGCCTCCTGGAGATGTTTAAATTGTCCACCCCATTCAAGGTAGTACCCGGATGGGAGGGAGACGCGGTCGTGGATAACCTGTTGGGCCTCGGTGACAAATGAGCCGAGGTCTCGACCACGGATATTGGCTTCGACCACCAGACGGCGTTGAATATTTTCTCGGCTGACTTGCGCAGGGCCTTCATCCACTTCAATGGTCGCGACGCGAGACAAGGGAACCAATTCACCATGTGCAGTGGGGATCAGGATGTTCCCAATCGCCACCGGCCCGGCCGACGTCTCATCAGAGAGGCGGACAATCAGATCAAAGCGGCGTTGTCCCTGAAAGACGGTCCCGACAGTTTGGCCGACCCGGACGGATTCAATGATACCTAAGACGTCTTTGGCACTCAGCCCGTATCGCCCGATTTGGTCACGGTCTACGATGATTCGAATCCTGGGGACACCGGTGACCTGTTCCACTTTCACATCGGTAGCGCCGGATACCTGTTCGAGTGAACGTGCCACCACATCACCTTGCTGGCGTAAGACCTCAAGATCCTCTCCGAATATTTTGATAGCGAGATCGGACCGGGTGCCGGCAATGAGTTCATTGAATCGCATCTCAATCGGCTGGGTGAAACTGAGTCCCACCCCGGGAACCGCTGCCAGAACCGCGGTTTTAAATTTTTCGATCAACGTCTCCTTCGAAGTGGTCGTAGTCCATTCCCTTCGAGGCTTCAGGACCACAAAGACATCGGATAGTTCAATGCCCATCACGTCCGTGGCCACTTCTGGACTTCCCGTTCTGGTCACCACCTGCACCACCTCGGGAAATTGGCGTAACGCCCGTTCCACGCCCAAGGCGGTTTCCACGGATTCGGACAGGGAGACGCTGGGGAGGCGCCAGACTTGAATGGCCATATCGCCCTCCTCTAATCGAGGAACAAACTCGATCCCTAAGCGTGATCCGATCACCAGACTGAGAATAAACAAGAGGATGCCAGGGATGACCACCATCGCCGGCCGATTCAGAGAGACCGCTAACCATGGTCGATAGAGCCGGCGCAAACGCCGAATGAGCCAGGTTTCTTCATGGTTGGACCTGGTGCGGGCAAACCAATATGACAGCACAGGCACGCCTCCTACCGCAAAGAGCAGTGAAGCGGCCAAGGGCAAAAATGACGGTCATGGCCATCGGCCGAAACATTTTGCCTTCTAAGCCGAGCAACGACAAAATTGGAAGATACACAATGATGATAATGCCGACTGCAAACACAATGGGCCTCAAGACTTCCCGTGCGGCCTCCTGAATCGTCGCTAACTTCTCTTCTTTCGATTGGCGGGTGACGTTTCCGAGCCGTCGCAGAATGTTATCGATCATGACGACCGATCCATCCACGAGCAGTCCAAAGTCGATCGCTCCCAGGCTCATCAGGTTTCCGGAGATGCCGGCGTGATACATGCCGGTGAAAGCCATCAGCATGGAAAGAGGAATGGCCAACGCCACAATAAATCCGGCCCGAACGTCTCCTAAAAATGAAAAGAGAATCGCGATGACCAGCAGACCCCCTTCGAGTAAATTATTTCTGACGGTGTTGATGACTTTTGAGACGAAGAGTGTCCGGTCATAATAGGGTTCAATCACCACCCCCGGTGGAAGGGTGGCTTGAATCTCCTGGACGCGTTCTTTCACACGTTCGACCACCTGCTGGGCATTGGCGCCTGCGAGCATTTGAACCATCCCGATGACCGTTTCCCCGTCTCCCATCCGCGTGGCCGCCCCTATGCGCAAGGCGGCGCCTTCTTTGACTTCTCCAAGATCTCTAATGAAAATGGGAACGCCACCCGGCCCATGACTCACGACAATTTGCCCTAAATCGGTAATCGTCGTCGCCATCGCTTCTCCCTTGATGAGATATTGTTCCCGCTCATGTTCAATGTACCCGCCTCCGGCGAGGGCGTTGTTCTGCGCCAGGGCATCAAACACGGCTTTTAGGGTGAGATTGAAGGCCAAGAGCTTGCTGGGGTCGACCACCACCTGAAATTGTTTGGTTTCCCCCCCCCAGATATTGACTTCCACCACACCGGGAACCGCCCGAAGCCGCCTGCCAATATCCCATTCCAGAAGGGTTCTCAAGAACATGGGACTGTGCCCCTGGCCTGTGAGCGTGAATTGGTAGACTTCTCCGAGGCCGGTTGATAAGGGGCCCATCATCGGTCGTCCATAGGCGGCGGGAATGCGTTCGGTTGCTAACGTTAGTCGCTCGTTCACGAGTTGTCGGACAAAATAGAGATCTAGGTGTTCCTCAAAGATCGCCGTCACGGCCGATAAGCCATAACGTGAGACCGAGCGCACTTCCTGTAATCCCGGTATTCCACTGAGTGCGGTTTCAATAGGAAATGTGATGAATTGTTCCACCTCAATCGGACCGAGCGCGGGGGAGCGGGTGAGGATCTGCACCTGGACAGGGGTGAGATCGGGGACCGCGTCGATGGTGAGATTGGTCAGCGACCAGACTCCGGAGGCGATCACCAGAAGCAGGGCAACGACGGTAAAAAATCGATACCGAAGCGAGAGTGTCAGAAGGCGTTCCATCATCAGGGCTCAGTCACGTGAAAGGGGAAAAGCGAAGGGTTCAGGAGGGGCTCCCCTACACTCGGTTCCATATGAGCGTTTTGGGGGACATCCGCATTGTATTCGTGATAACCATTAATAAATAGCAACCTTTTCTTTGAACCAAGGATAAAAGGCGGGGATGACCAACAACGTCAGGAAGGTGGAACTGATTAATCCGCCGATGACGACCACTGCCAGGGGTCGTTGTACTTCACTCCCGATCCCCTGGGCAAAGGCAAGCGGTAAGAGTCCTAAAAGGGCGACCATCGCCGTTGTGAGCACCGGGCGCAACCGAAGCTGGCAACCTTGCAGAATCGCTTCTTCATCAGACAACCCTTCTTGACGTAATTTATTGATATACGACACCAACACAATGCCATTAAGAACCGCCACGCCAAATAGGTTCACGAATCCGATGGAAGCGGGAACACTGAGATATTGGCCGGTGACCGCCAATCCAATCACTCCCCCGATGGCCGCCAAGGGAAGGTTTATGATGATCAAGGCGGCATAACGGAAGGAATTAAACGACGAAAACAAGAGAAAAAAGATTAAGCCGATGGTAAGGGGGATGACAATTTTCAATCGTGCCATTGCTCGTTCCATATTCTCGAACGCTCCCGACCAGACAAGCGAGTATCCGTCCGAAATGACAACATTTTCGGATATTTTCTTTTTACCTTCCTCCACAATAGAACCAATGTCTCTCCCGACAATATTAAATCCGATGATGATCATCCGTTGGAGTTGTTCACGGGAAATTCGCATTGGCCCGTCTTGAACCTCGACTCGTGCCAGTTGCTCCAAGGGAATGAAAGCCCCCGAAGCGTCTTTGACCAAAATATTCCGAATGGCCTCGGGATTATTTCGAAAGTGTTCCGGAAACCGTGTGATCAGTTGAAACCGTCGCTCCTCTTCGTAGACCGTGGTGGCGGCTTCCCCTCCTATCGCATTGACGATAATTTCCCGAATGTCGGAGACATTGATGCCGAATCGCGCAATTTCCTGCCGGTCTATATCGATGGTGAGGTAGGGTTGTCCGAACACATGTTGCACCCGAAGATCCCGCACCCCTTCCACTGTTTTCATCGTTTCGGCAATAGAATTCGCCGTGGTCACAAGGGCCTCCAGGTCTGGTCCATACAATTTGATCGCGATTTCCGAGCGAATTCCTGAAATTAATTCTTCCACCCGTTCCTGAATGGGTTGGCTCATGATCACGTTCACTCCGGGGATTGAAGCGATTCGCTCTCGCATGGCCTCCACTAAATGTTCCTTGGTGTGAGCCGTTGTCCACGAGTCCCGATCGATAAGATTCGCAATAGGATCACTCTCATGGGGTTCGGTAGGATCATTGGCCAATTCCGATCTGCCGATTTTCCCCACGATCGATTCGACTTCAGGAAATTCCAGGAGAGCCTTATGGACTTTTTTTTCAACTTCAATCGATTCCTCCAAAGATATACTGGGATACCGGATCGTCTGGGGGGTCAAGGCGCCTTCCTCCAACACAGGAATAAAGATTGTGCCTAAAAAGGGGATCAGGAGGACGGTGCCGGCAACCAGCGTCACCGCACTGGTCAGCACGGTTTTTGGATGGGCTATGGCCCATTCAAGAATAGGGACATAGGCTCGTTTCGCATGGCGGATCACGAACGCGTCCGTTTCTTCGCCGCCCTTGACCCAGAGAGAACAAAAAACCGGGGATAGAATAAGAGACAGAATTAAAGAAACCAACAGCGCAATCATGATGGTATAGGCAAGCGGCGCAAACATTTTGCCTTCCATGCCTTCCAACGTGAGTAGGGGGAGAAACACAAGAATAATAATCAGGATGCCGAATATAACCGGCTGCGCGACCTCCCGCGTGGCTCGGATAATCAATTCGGTTGGAGAGACATTCGCAGGATGAGAATGGCACAGATATCGATAGATATTCTCCACGACAACAATGGAGGCATCGACAATCATCCCTACCCCGATCGCCAACCCTCCCAACGACATCAAATTGGCTGTTAATCCCATCTCTTTCATGACGATAAACGTGATGAGCGGAGTGAGTATGAGGGTCCCGATCACCACAAACGCGCTTCGGACATCTCCCAAAAAGAAAAACAGGACCACCACAACCAAAAAAATTCCTTCAACCAACGCTTTAAACACCGTGGTTAACGCCGCATTAATTAATGTCGTCCGATCATAAAAGGGTTTGATCCGAATCCCAGCGGGCAACAGATTGTTGTCATGAATTTCCTCCACTTTTTGTTTGACAAGATTCACCACTTTTCGCGCATTGGCTCCTCGGAGCATCATGACCACCCCGGTGACCACCTCGCGATCTCCGTTGAGGACGGCCGCCCCGTGGCGAATGGCATGACCAAATTGCACCTTTCCAACATCCCGGACAAACACCGGCGTCCCTTCCACCTCTTTGACGACGATGTCTTCTATATCCTGGAGATTTTCAATCAGCCCGACGCCGTGGACAATAATTTTTTCAGCCCCTCGCTCCAGAAGATTCCCTCCGGCATTCGAATTATTTTTCCTGAGGGCGTCGAACACCTCGCTTAATGCCAGATCATATTTCCGGAGAAGACCCGGATCGATGAGCACTTGGTACTGCTTGACAAAACCGCCCAGAGCATTCACCTCAATGACTCCGGGGAGGCCTTTGAGAATGGGCCGGATGATCCAATCCTGAACCGTTCTCATCAAGGTCAATTCCTCTTCCCGGTTCAGGCTTGCTTCCTGATTGTTGGGAGAACGTTCGAGATAATATTGGTAAATTTCCCCCAACCCTGTCGTTACAGGAGTCATACTGGGCTCTACTCCGACAGGGAGCTGATCTCTCACATTGATAAGCCGCTCTAACACCAGTTGGCGGGCAAAATAAATGTCCATGTTATCCTCAAACACTATGGTCACCTGGGACAAACCAAAATTTGAATGCGAACGGATTTCCACAAGGCCTTGGATTCCTGATATTTGAATTTCGATGGGATACGTAATGAGCTTTTCGACTTCAACCGGAGAAAGGCCTTCTGCCTTTGTCACCACCTGAACTTGAATATTCGTGACATCGGGAAACGCATCAATCGGCAGGTTCGATAACGCGTAGATCCCTCCCGCCCCCAAGGCCAGGGCGCCTACAAGCATCAGGACCCATTGGCGCAGACAGAACGTTAAAATAGAGTTCATCATAAGCGGGGAAAGGGAACCTCTTGCTTAATGGCCTCCGCTTTTAAGGCGAAGGCTCCGGCCGTTACCACCAATTCTCCCTCTTCAAGTCCCGACAATACTTTGGTTTCCTCAATGTCTTCCGTTCCCACGATCACCGGACGCAGTTCAAAATGATTGACGTCATGTTTGACAAACACAAAGGAACCCCCTTCATGTCGTTGTACGGCTAATGTCGGCACGGTTAACGCCTGTGGGTCAGGATCGGAATACAGCCGGACAGACGCATACATTTCCGGTTTTAATCTGTAATGGTCATTTTCGATTTCCGCTCTGACCATCATGGTTCGAGTAGAGGAATCCAATACATCTCCGGCAATGACAATGGTTCCGGTAAACTGCTCATCGGGGAAAGAGGCCACGCGAACCGTAACCGTTTTGCCCTCCCGAATGTTGGAAATATCGATCTCCGGAATGTTGGCGACCACCCACACCTTATTTAAATTGGCAATGGTAAACAAATTGTCTCCCGGCCCCACCACTTCCCCGCGGGAAATCGAATAATGAATGATTCGGCCGGAAAAGGGGGCGTAAATGGAAAGATAGGATTGAAATTTTTGTGTGGTCTTCAAACCCTGAATTTGGGAATCGGACATTCCCAAAAGCCGCAACCGTTCCTGAGCTTCTTGAACGGCGGCAGCCTTCACCACCCATTCTCCTTTACGTTGAAGGTATTTAGCCTGGGAAATGACCTTTTGAGTCCAAAGATATTCCCCGCGTGCAAACGCTTGTTTTGCAAGGGAGAATTCCGCAATGGTCCGCAGATACGTCGATTGAGCCATCCCTAATTGGTGGCTATACAACAGGGCTAACTCATCTCCCTCCTTGACCTCATCTCCCAATTTGACAAACACCTTCGAAACCCTACCCTGTACGAGTGTAGATATTTCCGCCAATTGAGACTCGATGGGTTTTACGGTCCCTGGATAATCTCTGAAGTTTTGAAAGGTTCCGCGTTTCACTGGTTCGACCAGAATTCCAACCTCTTTGACCGTGTGAGGGGACAAGACCAGACGTTGTGGCTGAGCGGGAGCGGTGCCGGGAGGAGGAGAAGCCTGTTCGATATGCGGAGGTTCGTCGGTAGACGGTACCGATGCTTGGTCACATCCTGTCAGACAAAGAACAAGGGCGCATAATGCCCCTTTAACCCATAAGTTGTGGTGGGGAAAAATCCCTCGACGCTTAACAGTTTGACGAATGCAGATTCGATAAACAAACTGTTTTATACACTTTGGTTGAGTACATACATCCACACCGCACCTTTAATTCCTGGTTCGATTCAACTCGAAAGACCGCTTTCAATTCCTTGAGGGCTGGACCGAACTCTTTTTGAGGGAACCCCTCTGCACATAATCATTTTATAAAATTTTTCATCTTAAAATTGTAAGATTCTTTCTTTTTTTCACTGACGATTATCAGACTTTTGGGCAATTTCCTTAAGTGATCTGGGCAGCACTCAACAATTAAATTAAAATAGGTAAAATACTTCAGGATATCGCGGGGAGAACTTCATCGCAATGAACATAATTTTTTTACGGTTACATGAAAATGTACCAAAATAGATCCTTAGGAAACGTTTAAACAGACTCTTCGTTCAATGATTGAATCAATATTCGATTTCCTCCATGGACATCCGAAAATGAAACGTAGAGACACCCTCCGATTATGGTACAAAATCTGTTTATAAAATGACAAAACCCTTCAATCTCATTGATACTCATTGATATGGCTTTTTGACTCGTTGCTTGTCGGAAGATGAAATCCAGGTGTGCTTCAAAGATCGCCGAGCAACGCTCCCTTTTGCCGTTTCACGGCTCACTCACCCTGAATAGAAGTTTTCATAAAGGCATTCTTCAGGTCGAAGACGCCTTCAGTGACGACGTGCTCTCCCAGCTTCAACCCCCGTGTGACTTCCACAAGCCCGCCGCCTTCCTGGCCCGTGTCGATCACCACGAAATCGAATCCGGTTTCCCGTTGGACGAAGACTCCGCGCACTCCTTCCACCATCGTCAAGGCCGACAGAGGAATGGATAAGACAGGCAGTTGTTGATCGATCAACCGCACGTCCACATATTCATTGGGCTTAAGCCGGCCCTTTAAATTTTCAACGTCGAATCGCACGCGGATGGTGCGAGTGGTGGCATCTGCGACCGGGGCGATATAGGCGAGTCGGGCGGTGATGGGCTCTCCGCCCCGGGAAAGGACCTGCCCTTGATCGCCCTCCTGAAAACGACGGGCTTGTTCGATGGGCAGGTTGGCAAACACCCATACCTGACTGGTATCCACAATTTCAAAGAACTCGTCCCCCGCCGCCACGCCCTGGCCCAGCACGATGTGTTGGCTCACCACGGTTCCGCTGAGTGGGGCCCGTAGTAAATATTTGTGCCCTTCCAGGTGACTGCCATGCTCCATTTGCTGGAGCTCTTGCTCGCTGAGTCCCATGTTCATGAGCTTTTCCCGGACGTGTTGATAGACCGCATGGGCTTCAATCTGCTGTCCACGGTCTTCCAGAAACCGACGTTGAGAAATGATGTTTTCAGCCTGGAGTTGTTTGGTTCGATTGAAATTGCTGGAGGCCACATCCATTTTGGATTTGGCCACCAGGTATTCCTGGACCAATTCATCCAAGCGCATGCTTTCCACGGCCGCGAGCGGCTGATCTTTTTTAACCCGATCCCCTAATTGGACCATAATCTTATCCACTTGCCCGGGGATGCGAGAGGACACTTTTGCCACGTGCGCGAGATTGAGGGCGACATTTCCCGGGGCCGAGACGGAATGCGGGGTCAGCCGTTCTTTGACTTCTTCAATTCGGATACGTTGACGCGCTTGTTCAGGGACATGGTCCACGTGAAAGGGTTGTCCCGGTGAGGGAGCAGGATCGGAGGAGGAAGTCGTCACGTTTTTGTCCGGCAGGCTACCCGTTGGTGGCTGGGTGTCGGAACATCCCATCGGGAACAGCCCGACAAGACAAAGAACAGGGAACCATCGCCAGTGTGTGTGATTCAGATTCTTCATGAATGGCCCATTTGGACAATAGATCTCCAACGACAAAATACTATCATGGTGTTCATGTTAGCGGTGGTTCTTCCCCGGTTGGGAGTGTGATGGTGAAGGTGGTGCCGTTTCCTGGTTGGCTCTGTGCATGAATAGTTCCTCCGTGGGCTTCAACAATCTCCTTGACGATCGCCAATCCCAGGCCTGTTCCTCCCGATTGGCGATCCCGTGCCTGGTCGATTCGATAGAATCGTTCAAAAAGGTGAGGGAGATGTTCGGAATCAATACCCGGCCCGGTGTCCTCCACGGATAACCGGATGGATCTATTCTGAGCCACGACCCGAACGGTGATGGTTCCGTCTGAAGGCGTATGCCGGAGCGCATTATCCAGGAGATTGATCAGGGCTTGCTTGAGCTGTGAGGCATCTCCCATGAGAGGAGGAACAGGTTCAGACTCCGTTTGCAGGTGGAGACCACCTTCGTGAGCTAACACGGACAACTCGCTCACGACTTCTTCGACAAGAGGGGGAAGGTCAAGGGTTTGCAGCACGAGTGGTGGGCGGTCGCCGGCGAATTGTGCGAGGGTGAGGAGGGATTTGGTCATGGCGGTGAGTCGATCGACTTCAGCCAGGTTGGAGAGAATGGTCTCGCGGTATTCCTCTGCCGACCGTGCCCGTTGCAAGCTGACCTCAAAATTACCTTTCATCGCCGTTAACGGGGTCTTCAGTTCATGGGCCGCATCGGCCACGAAGCGACGTTGTCCTTCGAAGACCTGCTGCAAGCGGTCCAACATGCCGTTAAAGGTGTGGGCGAGGCGTTGAAATTCTGCGTAGGGCGAGCTGAGTGTGAGACGAGTGGAGAGCGTTTGCCCGGAAACGGTTTCCGCCGTCTGACTCAAGGTCTTGACGGGAGACAGGGCTTCATTGGCCAATCTTCCGCTTCCCCACCAGGCAACCAGGAGGGAAATCGCGGAGGTGCCACAGAGTAGCCACGCCAGCCAATGAAGGGTTTCCTCAATATATTGCAAGGATTTTTCCGTTTGTAAAATGAATCGTCCGTGATCTTCGATAGCGAGAGGAATTGAGATACGGCGAATGGGGGAACGGCCTGGATCTTGTATCGTTTCGAAAACGGTTTCTCCCTTGAGAACTTGCGTGATGAGTTGAGATGTTACGGGAAGCCGGTTCTCCATGCTCTGGCCACTCCAGAGAATACGGCCGGCGGGATCCAGAATCGCGCTGTAGCGGATGGCCTGTTGTAACTCCTCTTCGTCATCAAATTCTTCTAATTCGTCTTCTTCATTTTTCCGGTGAGGAGACACATGTACATGGTCGGTCGCCAGTTCCACGCGGAGACTTTCCTCCTGTGCGAGTGCCACCAGTTCTCCATCGATATGGCGGTGTAGAATGGTGGATAGTCCCAGGTACAGGAGCAGGCTAAAGAGGCCTAAGAGGATGACGATGAAACCTAAGGCAACACGACGTATGCGAGTCCGAAAGGCTTGCATGGGTTAGGCTTCCGGGATCTTTAGGACATATCCGGCCCCACGCACGGTATGGATCAGCTGCGGAGAAAAGTCCCGATCCATTTTGCTGCGCAAGGTCTTAATGTGTACATCCACAATGTTGGTAACGGACTCATAGTGAATGTCCCACACATGTTCGGTAATGGCTGTCCGGGTCAATACGCGTCCCGTATTTCTCATGAGATATTCCAGAAGTGAATATTCCTTGTTGGTCAGGACGATGGTCTGGCCTGCCCGTGAGACACGGTGGGTAACCGGATCCAGCTCCAGATCCGCGATCGTCATGCGAGGTGTGGGGAGGGCACTGCCCGACGGAGAAGCGCTCTGAGACGTGCCAATAATTCCGCGAAGGCAAATGGTTTGGTTAAATAATCATCTGCGCCGGTGTCCAGACCGGTGACTCGATCTTCAACGGCGTCCCGTGCGGTCAGAAGAAGAATCGGGGTCGTGTGGCGTTTCGCTCGAAGCCGGCGGCAGACGTCAATGCCGTTCATTTTGGGGAGCATGATATCCAGAATGATCACGTCATAGCGCGTAGTCTCGGCCATGGCCAACCCCATCTCACCGTCGGTGGCGAGATCTACAGCATATTGTTCTTCCCGCAAGCCTTTCACAATAAACCCGGACACACTTGAATCATCTTCCACTAAGAGAATACGCATCCGTCTCCCATTGAATAATTAACACCGTTAAAATCAGTTGTTCTCCGACACCTTGAGCCCGGCTTGGTGCGTAAGGGCACCCCCTGCTCCCTGCTCGTAGACCAAATCTCCGCCATAGTGACCCGTGGCGCTTAGTGTGCCTAATCCGATCGCCGCAATCAAAAAGTACGGGACCATGGTCTTACGCGTAAATTGGTTTTGCAACACCAGGCGACCCAATAGGAGGAATCCAAAAATTCCCAAGGTCACGAAGGCGAGTGTCTCGTGGGTCTCAATCATCGATTCGGCAATTCCGGCCTTTTTAGCAGTTTCCTCTGCCCACTCGCCAGCAATGGCGGCAGCCACTTCTCCGAGTAGGCCGAGAATAAGAAGCCAGAAGGCGCCGTCACGAAAGTTCTCACGTTTGAACCAGGAACCTTCGGCATCAAATAGCACACTGGTGAAGAGCAAGGCGATGGGAAAATGGACGAACATGGGATGTAACCGCATCTCAAACATGATTCCTCATGTGTGTCGTCGGCGTGGGGAAACGAGAGAAGGCCCCATACCTCTTGCGTATGGGGCCTTGCCGTTCTCTTAGGATTTTTCAGAATCCTTGTGAGAGGGGCTCTTCCCGTGCGCATCCTGGTTCTCGAGTTCAGAACTCAGAATTTTTCCGGATTGGGCGTCAATCTCAATTTCCCTGATCTCTCCGGCAGCGTTGACGATCTCAACCTCATAGATCACCTTCCCGTCTTCACTTTCCAGTTCGGCTTCAAGCACCTTCCCTGGAAATTGAGTCGTTGCGGTTTTAATGGCTTCTTCTATGGTGACCGAAGTGGGCAAACTGGCCACGGCGACCTTCTCCTTGCCGTCATCACTCATGGCCAATCCAACGGAAGTCAACAACAAAGCTGAGGCGCCCAATAGACTGAATGTGTGTAATCGCTTCATGATACATCCTCCTTGGTGAAAAATTGATGGAATCAACCGGCTGGTCATGAATACAGCATAGACTGTCTACATGAAGGCGATATGAAGCGGACATGAAAGATTCTTCATCTAGAGAGAATAACATGAGCCAAGATAGGCCCTTGTCGGCGCACCCGGAAAGGTGGAAAGGTAGCTATTGGGAGGGGAAAATGCGTTGTCGGTTGGATCCGAAAGCGCGCGCCAACATGGCGGCAATGAAAACTGGTCTAGACGTTGAATTTGAAGTGGCAGACGTCGCCGTCTTTGACGACGTATTCTTTGCCTTCCGAGCGGATCAGGCCCTTCTCGCGCAGGGCTGCTTCCGACTGGTATTTGTCGATGTCCGCGAAGGCGTAAATGTCGGCCTTGATAAAGCCTTTCTCGAAGTCGGTGTGGATGACGCCGGCGGCCTGTGGCGCCTTGGCTCCGATTGGAATGGTCCAGGCCCGAACCTCCTGCACTCCGGAGGTGAGGAACGAGCAGAGCCCGAGTGTTTTATAAGCGGCGACGACGACCTTCTCCAAGCCGCTCTGCTCCATGCCCAAATCTTTCATGAAAATTTCGCGGTCTTCGCCGGACAGCTGGGCGATTTCGCTTTCGAGTTTGCCACAGATTACGACCGATTCCGACCCGCGCTCCTTGGCGAATGCCTGAAAATCCGCAAGGATGGCCGGATCCGGATTCTCATCGGTATTCCCGACATAGAGCACGGGTTGCGTGGTGAGCAGGAAAAAATTCTTGAGAACTTCCGGGTCGAGGCCCAGTGCTCGCGCCGGCTTACCCGCTTCAAGACCGTTCTTTAGAATATCGAGCACCACGAGTGCCTCTTTCGAGGACTTATCTCCGGACTTCGCTTTGGCCGTGACCTTGTCGTACTGTTTGGTAAGGCTGTCCAGGTCGGCGAGCATTAATTCGGTTTCAATCACCTCGATATCACGCCGATGGTCCACGCCGCCCATAGTGTGCACCACATCGGGATCCTGAAAAAGTCGCACCATGTGAAGGATGGCGTCGACTTCCCGAATATTCGCAAGGAATTTATTACCGAGCCCTTCACCCTGAGAGGCGCCTTTAACCAGACCGGCGATATCGACAAAACGGCAGGAAGTTGGCACGGTTTTCTTGGGTTTGACCAATTCGGTCAGGCGCCCAAGACGCGCGTCAGGAACGGCCACGACACCGACGTTGGGCTCGATGGTCGTAAACGGATAGTTCGATGCGGCCGCGTTTCCAGAGGTCAACGCGTTAAAAATCGTAGATTTGCCGACGTTGGGTAGACCGACGATGCCAATTTCCATAGGAAAACCAAACTAGCAAATCAGTACCCTTCAGGTCCTTGAGCCAAAAGGCCTATAGGTGCCAGATCCCACCCTTTTCATCATTTCCTTCGTTTGTAATGGGAATCCATCTCATATTGGTTTCGTTACACCTCCATAATTCTGGCAGGTATCCTCCGTACGCTCTTGTTCAACCGAAATATTGGATTCTCGTTGCACGTGTGCGTTGAGAGAGCCTGGTCTTGTCCTTCAAAAAATGATCCTAAAAAATTTTCCATCCGGGTGTTGTTATTGATGTCATGAGGCAAGAGAAGAAGGTAGGCATTTCTTGCCGCGTTGTCATAGTTCAGGGTGGCTGGTAGCTTAAATTCACGTGACTCCAATGAATACCCGTTTAGATAATCGACGATGAAATTCGGGTTCTTCTGATACCCAATATGGCGATCCTACTGAGAAGCGTGGTGAGCGGGAAAAGCCCGTCCACTGCGCTTTTTTTGTTTTCCCGGAATGGGAATGGAAATCCAGCGAATGAATATCGGTTCTAAATGATAAAGATGGTTAATGTGAGGGAGAACAAACGATGAGACAACAGGGGGGACGATTACTGTGGTGCACCTTTGCGGTTCTGATCATGGTAGCCACGACGCTCGGGGTCGGTCAGGCCCAAACAACCACGCGGGTGAGTGCAAATACACGGACTCTGGATTTTAGCCTTGCGCCTTTAGTGCCGATGGGCGGTTTGTAGTTTTTGTGTCGGAAGACCCTGATCTGGTGGCAGGGGATGGGAATGGGGAACGTATGATATTTTTGTATATGACCGGGAAACGGAGACCACGACTCGGAGTGAGTGTGGATCCCCAGGGGGGTGACTCTAATGGTTATAGCTTTGAGCCTACTCTCAGTGCCAATGGCCGGTTTGTGGCTTTTCGGTTCATCTGCCAGTAATCTGGTGGCGGGGGACGGGAATAGCACCTCGGATGTCTTTGTGTATGACCGGGAACGCAGACCACCGAACGAGTGAGTGTGGATCCCAGGTGGAGATCCAGTGGACTAGTTCCAATCCATCTCTAGCGCCGATGGGCGGTTTGTGGCTTTTACTTCATCGGCTAGGATCTGGTGGACCGGGAGTGGGGATGGGATATATGACGTCTTTGTGTTTGATCGGAAGCCCGGCGACCACCACACGGGTGAGTGGGGCTCCACGGGGGTGGGATCGCTCATACGTCAGCTTCAACCCGGCCCTCAGTGCTGATGGGCGGTTTGTGACCTTTTGTCTTGGGCTGGCAATCTGGGCGTGGGAGATCCAAGATGGGGATTATGATGTCTTTGTTCGTGACCTAGGACCATGCGGCGATGGGTCCTCCCGGTAATCGCGATCTGGATGGTGATGGGACTGCGGATCTTCTTTGGCGCAATAGTCGGAGCGGGGGAGTGGCGGTGTGGCATATGATGGCCGACTCTTTCCCTCTAAGGATCGTAGATCGAAAAGTACTCAATGTTGGAATGATTAAGACAGCAGATTTCCTGGCCGGCGTGCCCCTAGACTGGCAGATTGCAGGAAGCGGCGATCTGGATGGCAATGGGACCGCTGATGTCATCTGGCGTAATAGTGATGAGTGGCGTTGTTGCCATCTGGATGATGCAAGGGAGTCGCATCAGTTTTATAGGGTTTCCGGGCTCCGCCTCAAAGGATTGGGTCATTAAAGGAGTTGGAGATTTTGATGGCAACGAGAAGGTTGATATTTTTTGGCGGAGTGCCAAGACCGGAAAGGTGTCTGTCTGGATCATGGACGGTGCCACCGTCGCGTCCACGGGCGTGTTACATGCACCGCCATCTGAGGAGAAATTCGCCGGGATCGGGGATGTCAACGCCGATGGAAAGGCGGATGTATTTTGGTTGAATACCCGGACAGGAAAGGTGACGATTTGGCAGATGGATGGGCTCACCATCAGCTTCGTGGGATTTCCTGGGTCAACGGCACTCGATTGGGACATTCAGGGAGTGGGGGATCTCGATGGGAATGGGACGGCCGATGTGCTGTGGCGACAGAGGACAGTGGGGTCGTGGCAGCCTGGTTATTAATGGGCTCGACCATTACCTCCTCGGGTTTCTTTAAGGGGGTCCCTGCTGCGTGGACCATGGCGCAGATAGGCGATGTGGATGGCAACGGAACGGCCGATGTCATTTGGCACAATCGCACCAATGGGACGGTAGCTGTGTGGATGATGAACGGGTTGGGGATCAGCTCGGCTGCCTACCCTGGCAAGGTTGCCACGGAATGGGTGCTTGCCGACCGTTAAGCGCTTTCGGAACCTCGCTGTTTAGTGGCGAAAATGGGTTAATATTTTTAGCGAGCAACCTATGGGAATCTGAAAATGGACCACTAGGTCCAGATTTTCTATTCGCTTTAAGCCTGTCGAACAGTCAATACTCACCCTTTCCTGTATACTCAGCCTTTCAACTCCATTCGCCCTGACCTGATTGAAGGGCGGGAATCCATTGTTAATGACCTTTGATGGCTCAGTAGAGCGATCGATTGACTCACCCCGGACGAAATTAGAATAACTATACCGGGGTGAAAATGAGTGCCTATCCAGTCGCGCGCCGAAATTTCAATTCTTGACAGAGAACGTAATTGTCTGGTTCCCGCCGGCTCCCCACCTCCCCCTATCATGGAGAATGGTATGGCTGTGAGCGTATGGCTGACGGTGAAGAGGCCACCCTAATGTACTCACCCGGGGGCTATCTCCACCCAGTGTGTAGGGCGATGTATTCTCTGTTTGGATGGCCGTTGTATCCGAAAGCATAAACGTGCATATCGTTTTTTGAAAATCCACCTCACTTGGTTGTCCAGAGATCCACCAGAGAATAGGCTGGCCTTAGGGAGAACGTATCGATTATGAAATTTGCGGCCAGGGCTAACAAGGTAAGCGGCGAATGCAAAGTGGCGTTGACGGTCTTTCATCGATGACAAACCAGGCAACTTCTGCGGTTCAGCACTCGCAATGAAATATCCAGGTAACTCTGGGTTTGTACGGGGTGTCCCACAACACTGCCAGCCCTCGAAATTTGTGAGCAATTGAGGGACGGATTCTTTGGGCTTTCTCTTTTCCAAAGTCGAGTAGCAAACGGCTTGTTTTTTCTTGACTTAATTCGTTGGTTGAAGAAAAATTGACCAAGCTGTGCAGTAGTTGCGCATTGAGATGTGGGCAGGAGAAGAAGGTAGGCGAATTCACTTCAAGCCCTAGGCTTCTGGGGGATGTGGTGACGATCCAATCCATGATGAACCATAATCATTTCGTCTACCGTGGGTCCTCTTGCATCCAGCTACCGTTGATGGCTTTTGATCTAATTGGTGTGTGGTGTTATATGGATTGGCATCAACTGTGGCAAGGCATCGCGGCAACCTTGATTCCTCATGAAATCCCAATGTTCCTGATGATATTGAGGAAAACAGCACCCCGCAGTAGAGACGGATCAGTCTTAAGATTGTTTGGGTTTCACTGACTCCGGTGAGATCGCGATGTCTATCGCAGAGAGGAGAGTTTATGCAGGAGGACAAAAATCAGATTGTGTCGGGCATTCTCAAAGCGAGGGCGGAATTAGAGCAGGTGTTGTATGACCTGGAGAAACTGCCGGTAGTCAGTGAAAGTGCCGTCCATTTTGCCGCACATGCCTTGAATAACTTTCTCACCGTGGTAGGGGGGACAGTCGACTTGCTTCTCTTAATGCTGGCGAAACATCCGGACGACCAGGTTCGCACCGGGCTTGAAGCGTTGAAGCATGCTTCTCACTTGATGACGCACACTGTCAGCCAAATGGTGAATGCCGAGACTGGACGGGGTGCTACACTACGCTTTGAAAGAGTGGAACTGCCGATCATGGCCCAGCGGTTCCGCCTCTATTATCAACGCATTGCGGATCAAAAACAGATTCAGTGTCTCTTGGTACCCAGGGGGGATGTTCCATCGGTGTGGACGGATCGTGTCGCGACGGCTGCCGCGCTGGATAATTTATTCTCGAACGCGGTGAAGTACTCACCACCTGGGAAGCGGATCTGGGTCGAAGTGGAACCCCAGCAGGATTGGGTGGTTTGCCGTGTCCGCGATGAAGGTCCAGGCCTGAGTTTCGGCGACCAGGCCAAACTCTTCCAACCCGGAATTCGACTCACCCCGAGGCCCACGGCAGGAGAGCCCTCATCAGGGTATGGCTTGGCGGTCGCCAAGGAACTGATCGAGAAGGTGGGGGGCGAGATTTGGTGTGAGAGCGTGGTTGGCCAAGGGGCCTGTTTCTCCTTTCGTCTTCCTCAATACCGGGAAGCGGTGCATGGATCCGGGATGACCCAGTCAGGTCCGCAAGAAGTGAGGGAGAGCAGTGGCTGAACAGAATCCTGCAGCTGGTCATAGCGCTTGTAGAATGCGCTCCGTTCACAGCCCGCGGTGGCGACCCAGGCAGGTGAACGATTGAATTGGGCGTTTAGCCTAGCTATAACCTTTCGCAACAATGTTGCCGCGTTTCTTTGGGGCTTCTCGGTTTTCTTCCTGCTGCTTGTCGTAGCCATGAGGTATATGATTACCCGCGACGGAGTACCATCCGGCTATTCTCCGATCGTCGTCACTCGCACGATGGGGCTCTTCTAGATTGGCGCGCTGGGTCTCACCGCATTCTCCACGATCAAACAGTGCCTTCGCGTCACGGTCCAATCCGATTTACATGTTTCCATTACATGGCGCTATCCGTTCAGGAAGGAAGAAAAAATTGTGGCGCGTGCCGACATCGCTCCTGCAACAGTGGTCGAGTCCACTGCCGATGAAGGTGCCCATACATTTATGCTCGTGTCCCGATTCAGGGTGGAACGATGAGAGATATCGCAGAGGGTCACCATCGGGCGTCATGTGAAGCGACTTGAATACGCTTCAACACGATATTGGGCCAGCGCTCGACCGAAGCAACTGCGTGAGTTCTAGGTGTGAATGCCATGAACATGTCCCCACCAACTACCTTGAAGAAGAAACGCCCATGAGATCGAAACGATGCATGATGTTCTCGATCATGACCGTATTCACCTTTTCGCTTTATCACTCGGCGGCTATTGCGGGTGGGGCAACCGCAAAGGCGGGGCTGGCGCAAGCACAGGAGTCCGCCATCAAATGGCACAAGGACGCGGCTCTGGTCCAAATCATAATCGTATCAGGAAATATGGAGGGCACCGCGGAGAAATGGAGCTTTCTCTTCCATTCACCTCAGGCCAAAATGGGTTACAAGGTGGATGTAAAGGCCACCAAGATTGACCAAACACTTGAAGTGTTGTTGAGCTTCACGGATGTGGTGGATGGAGATTTTATTGACAGTACGCAGGCAATGACAGAAGCGAAAAATAAAGGGCTCAAGGGGAAAAGCAGAGCCATGATGACCCTCCATGTCATGCTTCAAGGCACCAAAAGCGAAGGCCCCTATTGGAATATTGTGAGTGATCAGGTGGAAGGCAGGAGCACGCTCATTAAGGCTGAGACCGGGAAGTTCTTCGAGACACCAGCCACTCAAGTAGTTGGTGTCTGGCGTCAGTATCTATCCTCTGTCAATGTGTATTCCTTACTAAAGGCAGTCGTGTCTTTTTGCGTCAGGGCCCATTTCTGGCACGTGGGTCAGTTCTGTCTTCCTGGTAGCTCTGTAAGTTCATATTTCTCCGATTGACTTCGCGCTTCATCAAAAGTACCATTTGTACAATTCGTACGATACGTTTATTCGAGAGGAATTGAAAAGAGGTAGTTCATGACACATTTACCATCCAGCAAAGCACGAGAAGGATTTGCAGATACGATCAATCGTGTAGCATTCGGCAACGAGCGCGTGGTGTTGCGACGGCGCGGGAAGGAAGTCGCAGCCGTCGTCCCGATTGCGGACTTGCGCTTGTTGGAAGAGCTTGAAGATCGAATCGATCTCGTCGACGCCCGAGCCGCCTTGGCCGAAACTAAGAAGAAAGGTGCGAAGTCCCTTGATGGGATTCTTAAGGAACTAGGTCTCTAACCCCTTCCGATGGCCTATTCGATTCTCCTCGCCCCTCCTGCGGAAAGGGAGCTCAAGGCCTTTCCCCAAGCCGTTCAAAAGCGTTTAGTTAATCGTCTCAAGAAATTGCAAGTCAACCCGCGTCCACAGAGGGTCAAGGAGCTGACTGGTGAAGATGATCTGTACCCTGTTCGGGAGGGAAGCTACCCCATCATTTATACCATCCGTGAGAAGGCGCTTATTGTCCTTGTCCTCAAGATCGGCGACCGAAAAGAAGTCTACCGCTCCTGATTAGGAACCATCACTCAAGAGGCGGCTGGTTGTTAGGGTAGATGACCAGCAATAGGGCCGGTACCTGTGGGTGCAGTGTTTGGTGAACCCGAATATGAAACGGTTCAGTCTGATGGACGAATTCGCTGTTGGGGCCGAATAGAGGAAGCCGGTGGAAAAGTTCTCAGGGTCATTTTGTTGGCCGATAGGGAAACTATACACAACGCATTTTTTGATCGATCTTTTTGGAGACCAGCATGAAGGTGAAATATTTTTCTGATACGGATTCCGCCTATATCGAATTCAGTAATCAGGGAGTTGCGGAACTAAAGATATGAATGCAAACATCTCTGATTGACCTTGATAGAAATGGCCAGTTTGTTGGGATGACCATTGAACATGCCGATGTTCAAGCAAACCCTTCTGAAATTTCCCTCCAACAACTGACCAAAAAAGGTTAATCCTCACACCTCCTTCCTTAAGCGGGTGAGTGCTCACACCACACCCTTTGCCAGCGTTTTTCTTGCAGGTATCTTTCACTCGGTCATTCCCGACATTAGTTATTGGGAATCCATTTTTCCTATCTCGTTAAGTCTCGCATGCCTTTGGCGGGGTATTCCTTCCAACTCATTCATTCCTGTGGGCGGTAAATAGGAATCTGTTGTACCTTGATATATTTCGTCGATTGACGGAGAATTGGCCGTGGCTGTTCAACAGTGAGTCATTCGGACATGGAAAGGAAAGAAGTAGAGTCGGCACGGCATCGTCATTCTCCCATGCTCTGAGGGTGAGGGGAATTGAATCAAATAATATTTATTGTAGCATTACAAGTATCCAGCACTAGCCATGGCAATCAAAAAATTCATCTATGTTGATACAAATATCTGGCTTGATTTCTTCAGAGCAAGAAGAGAGGCTGGACTTTGCTACTTGAAAATCTTGAGAAAGTCTCTGACAAGTTGATGTCAGTTATCAGCTGGAGATGGAAAACAAAAGAATCTGGCAAGCAGCCATTTTGGAGGGGATTCAAGAGTTCAAGGCGCCAACGCACATTTCACGACCGGGTTTGTTTTCTGACGCCAAAGCGGAAAGAGCCATGCAGCCAAATTTAAAGCGACTTGCACGAAAAGGCCTCTAATACCAGTGGATTCGACTGTTGGGCTGCAAGAGGAAATGCAGAGTATGAAAGGTAGGGGAAAACCTTTATTGCAAGCGGTGAACGCCTGTGTCGAAAATGGACAGCGCCTACATGAAGATGCAGAGTGGTTGGGGGTAGAGCGGTCAAACACGGCAGTTGCTCTCTGCATTCTGGCTCAAGAGGAGTTTGCCAAAGCATTTCTGCTCCATTTGATTTGTGAAGGTGTCATTCCTTGGACAGGCAAGGTTAGAGAGTCATTGTACAAACATAAATACAAGCAACTTGTTGGGATAATTATGGAGTGGCTCAGCCCTTCTGACGATGCGTTCATCGCGAGGTTAGGCGTAGGTCCAGATGCACGCACATTGCCGGCCCATGTCGCCGATGCAATGAAATTGTACGTTGAGAAGGTGCTGCCTCGAGGGCATATTTCCTGTCCGCCAGCCGCGAGTGATCCAATTGCAATGACCGTTGCTGACGGTGACCGGGAGAAAACTAAACAGGACGCCCTCTATGTCCGTCTGTCTCCGGATGGAGAAGTACTCAGCATTCCTTCTCCCATTACTGCCGAATTGGTAGAAGCAGAGCTCGAGAGGACCAAACAATTTAGTGACCTAGTCGGCCCACTTCGAGAGGGAGCTCTTGGGGCAGTCTTCGACTACGATCTTCTTGTGGAAACAATGAACTTTCTTTTGCTGGACAAGAGAAATCGTCCATTTTTGCTCCTGAAGGATTCGAAATTCGATGGACCCGTAACTTCACCAAGCGGGACTAGCTGGTTGCATTCCATAAGCGTTCTCATCGAGAACATCTCAGACGAACAGGCAACAGGTGTCAGTGGAAATGTGGGGGTGTTCCTTGACGAGGAATTGGTTGAACCATTGTTCCGCATTAATCAGTTCATGGTTGATCCGCATACCACCATGATCTGTACCTTTGGCGTGTCCGAAGAGACATTTGACTGCAGAACATCTACTTCACATAAGCTTGTTCTGTATTTAAACCTCAGATATCACGGAGTCCACTTAGCCAATAATTACAATATACGCTTGTGGAGTAGATATGATCCCAGCGTCGAGATTTTTAGGGAGACGCTTACAGACTCGCAGGAGTTAGTGAATGGTGAGTCTCAATCTTCAGTAGAAACAAAAATTTGGTGGAGCCGCCCAACTAAGCGCTGAATCGTACTGTAGCTTGCAATATTGCGACGGAGGATTAGTCCTCTTGTCCACCGCCATTATAATGAGAAAAATGCGTTGAGAAACCGGTTTTTTCATGAGACTCCTTGCCCTTGATTTTTCGTAATTTCAGATATTTTCCCTTTCAGGACATGCCCTTTTTTTAAATCCCCCTAAATCCTACTTTGTAAAAGCGACAACTTCACTGGTGGTAGGCTCTTAAAATTTAGAAGTTTCCGGATAATTCAACCAGAGGCTCCGCGGATTTCAGAAGCGTCAATAGGGTTGGGAACGTTCGTTGGAGAAGGGTGCGAAGAATAGGTATTGGAAGTGTTCCCGCATGTGACCAAAATGATTTGCTATGGGACGCCATGCACCATCACCAAATCCACAAAATACTGATATTTACTCATGATGGTGGCACCGGCTTTTCGAGCAGAATGGAATATTTCCAGATCACTGGCATCTCTAAGCCAGAGAGAGGAAACGGATTGAGCGGAAATAGAAAAGGTAGTAGTGAGCCAGGGTGCTAACTGAGGAGACAGTTGGGCATCGATCCACAGAATCAAGAGGTAACCATGGGATGGTTCACACGCATGCTGGCAAATTTAAGACAGGCTTGAATATCTTCCACTTCTAAATCGGGCAATTCTTTTAAGACTTGTTGAGGGGTGAGCCCATTCCCCAAGAGGTCAAGGACATCCGTCACACGAATCCGCATTCCCCGGATACAGGGACGGCCACCGCATTGGTCAGCGTGCACAGTAATACGTTCTGCAATAGTAAACACATTTCTTTTTTCCTGGGGATTATACCAGAGAGTAAATGAGGAACAACCGGACAAGTTTAAAAGAGACCATTCAGGGAATGCTAAAATTACTCTGAAAAATGGGAAATTTGACTGTGGGAAAGATGGACAATAGCTATTCCAAATAATTCCAAAGGTTTCTTTTCTTTGATCATGCCAGTAAAGCGGCTATTCCACATGGAATTCCCTGAGGATCTTACCCTTCCCATTGCCCGACGCCTGCCGCCCGGCCCCATGGGCGGACGCTCTCATCACTCGGCGGGCCTTGTTTGAGTGCAACGAGTTGGCCCGCCCTCCCCTGGGTTGCGTCCGTCCATTCTAATGTGACCGGGCGGGGCGACAATGGTTTTGGCTACTTTTGCCGAAACAAAAGTGGCTCGGCAGCCGGGACGAAACCTGGCATCTCTGATCATTCCGGTTAGGGAAATTGTGCCCCCGAGGAAAGCGGAAATTATTTGGAAAGAATATAGATTCTGCCAGAGTCATCAGCGGCGACGCCTGACCCATTTTTCAAGTTCCACGGCAAAAAACACGATTGTTGAAAGAATGAGGCAGAGGCCTAATTGGTCAAGGGTTAAGGGCATCGTATGGAAGATGGGATTGAGGAACGGTACATAGATCGTGGCCATTTGAAGGGCGAATGTAAGGACTACGGCTCCTAATAACCAGATATTGCTCAACGGACCTCGCTGGAAAAAAGAATCCTGTTCCGAACGAATCGCCAGCACGTGACCCATTTGAGAAAGGGTGAGGACGGTGAACACCATGGTTTGCCATTGTCCTTGATCGGCCTCATAGGCCCACATTTCAGTGGCCAGCGAGACACCGCCCATCAGTAGCCCCACCCACAGAATGTGATGCCAGAGGCCACCGGCAAAGATGCTTTCGTTTGGCGGGCGGGGAGGACGCTGCATGATGTTGCGTTCTTCGGGTTCCATGGCGAGGGCGAGGCCGGGCAGGCCGTCCGTGACGAGGTTGATCCACAGGATCTGAATCGGGAGCAGGGGGATCGGCAGGCCGAATAAGGGTGCCAGAAAAATCGTCCAGATTTCTCCTGAATTGCTTGTCATCGTGTATTTCACAAACTTCCGGATGTTGTCATAGATCCGGCGTCCATCCCGGACCGCGGTGACGATCGTCGCAAAGTTATCATCCAACAAAATCATGTCGGAGGCTTCCCGTGCCACGTCTGTGCCTGTTTTCCCCATCGCGATGCCGATGTTGGCCTGGTTCAAGGCGGGGGCGTCATTCACCCCGTCGCCGGTCATTGCGACAAACTCTCCCCTGGTTTGGAGAGCTTTGACGATGGCAATTTTTTGCGCGGGCGTGATGCGGGCATAGACACGGGTATGCTCAACCAGTTCTGCAAGCTCTTCCGGGGAACGCTGTTCCAACTCCTGGCCCGTCAGCACGGTGGTGTCCTTATTGATGATGCCGACGCGTGAGGCGATGGCCTTGGCGGTACCCGGATGATCGCCGGTGATCATGACGGGTTTGATGCCGGCTGATCGACAGAGGACGACCGCCTGCGCGGCTTCTTCTCTCGGAGGATCCATCATGCCGGCAAACCCGAGAAAGGTGAGTTCACGTTCGACGATCGGGGGAGTCATTTCCGAAGGAGCCTGGTCCCATTGGCGATAGGCCACGGCTAAGACCCGCAAGCCTTCATTGGCCATCTGCTCCGCCTGCTTCAGGAGGCTGTCGGTGCCCAGGGACTCAGGGCCGGTCTGTGTGAGCATGGATTCACAAAGCGGAAGAAGTTTTTCCGGCGACCCTTTGGTGAAGGAGATGATGCCTTCCGGCATGCGATGCAGCGTCGTCATGCATTGCCGGTCTGAGTCAAAGGGGATTTCTTGTACGCGGGGAGCCGTGGCCTCCAAGGTGTCTTTGTCGTATCCCGCCTCGCTGGCCGCAAGATACAACGCGACTTCTGTGGGATCTCCTCCTATTGATTCCCCAGTCGTTCCATTGGTCTGTGGGTTTGCATCGTTGTTCAACGCCAACGCCAGGAAAAACAGATGGATGGGATTTTTGGGGTCGGATTCGATAGAGGGTTGTTCGCCTGTGGATGGGAGTAGCAGGGTCCCGCCCACAGACATCTGCTCGACCCGCATGGAGTTTTGTGTGAGGGTGCCTGTTTTATCAGAGCAGATATAGGTGACGGAGCCTAATGTTTCCACAGCGGGTAGTCGCCGGATCAACGCCTGTTTTCGGGCCATTTTTCTCGCGCCCAAGGCCAGCGAAATTGTGACGACGGCTGGTAAGGCTTCAGGAATCGCGGCCACGGCCAGACTAACCGCTGTTAGGAACATGAGCACCGGAGGCTGACCCCGCCAGACCCCCACGGCAAATAACACCACGCAGATTGCTAGGACGGCCAGCGCCAGGCGGCGGCCAAATGCCGCCAGGCGTTGTTGCAATGGCGTTTTGATGTCTTCGTCCTTATGCAGGAGCGAGGCGATCTGTCCTAACTCGGTGTGCAGGCCAGTGCCAATGACAACCCCTGTGCCGCGGCCGTATGTCAGGAGCGTGCCTTTATAAGCCAAATTCCGGCGATCACCCAGGGGAAGTTTCGAGTCCTCAAGCGGGTCGGACTGTTTGTCGACCGGGACACTCTCGCCCGTGAGCGTGGATTCATCTACTTTGAGTTGAACCGCTTCGATTAATCGAAGATCGGCAGGGACCAGATCTCCGGCTTCCAGTAAGACGATGTCACCCGGGACCACCTCGAGCGTGGAGAGCGAGACGATGTGTTGCTCACGCCTCACGTGCGTCGTGGGCGTGGCGAGCTTCTTGATGGCTTGCATGGCTCGGTTCGCCCGATATTCCTGCACAAACCCGATCACGCCGTTGAGCACCACGATGATGACAATTGCCAGGGCATCCAGACGCTCCCCCAACATGCCCGAGACGATGGCGGCTCCAATGAGCACCAGAATCATGAATTCGGTGAATTGATCAACGAAGATTCTCGTGAGACTGCGCTGGCGATGTTCGGGAATGGTGTTGGGTCCGTATCGGCGTGTCCGACGGCTGGCTTCTCCGGCATTCAGCCCCGACTGCGGATCGACTTCCAGGCGTTGAGTGACGTTCGCCACGGAAAGAGTATGCCAGGCCGTATCGCTTGGCGATGGGCGAGGGGTCTCCGCGCTGTTGTTGGGTTCTTTGGTCATCTTGGCTGTTGGGACTCTAGGGGACTTCTGAAATGTCGTGGAACGTGAATGCCGTTATAATTTTGATTCCAATTTTCAGACATGGGATGAACACCTGATGATTCGGTTTTCCCCTCACCATGTTGTCATCTTGAGCCACCTTCGACTCCGCTTGTATGGTGTCTACAGCTCATTTTTTGAGAAGCTAAAAGGAACTGGGGTGGAGGGACATCGACTGACATCTGCCGCCCGGCGGACAGACTCCCTGAGAACTCTCCCACCCACACCTCAAACGTCGATGAGGAATCTCGCGGCAGGGATGCTGACCGCCGATTTACCCGCAAGCTCACGTTGGTGTGTGCCACCCCAGCGTCATTCATTCATTTCTTTCTAGGAGGCGACGATGATGCAACCCGTTCTGAACATCGGCGTGGATGTGGCTAAAGACGCCGTCGTGGTGGCGTGCGCCGAGCGAAGCTTTCCGGTCCAGAGTGTTCCCAATCAGCGGGCTTCGTTGCGGGCTTGGCTGAAATCCCTCCCCGCCAGTAGCCGCATCGGCTTGGAATCCACCGGCGCCTATCACGAATTACTGGCGGACCTGGCGCAGGCCCAAGGCCATACCGTCTTCCTCCTCAATCCATTGGACACTCGGCATTACGCCAAGGCCATGGGCACTCGGGCCAAAACCGACCGGGTGGATGCGGAGGTGATCGCCCGACTCATCGCACAAGAGCACACGCGCTTGCGGCCCTACACGCCTCCTACCGCCACTCAACGCAAGCTCGATCGGCTCATTCGACGGCGCGCCACGATCGTCCGCCTCAAAGGCACGCTCAAGCAGACGATGCGCCATCTGGGCGGCTTTGCCGCCGAACTCAAGGCCGTGAGGGGCAAAGTGGATGCGTTGATTGCCAAGATTGATGCGACCATGGCTGTCATGGCGGCCAGTTCGCCCCAACACCAGGAGGCCCAACAACGGGTGGAAACCATTGTGGGCGTCGGGCCCTTGGTGGGCATCAGCTTGACCACTACGTTGGAGCGCGTGCCGTTCCGCAAGGCGGATGCGTTCGTCGCCTTCATGGGCTTGGATCCGCGGGCGAATGACTCGGGACACAAAACCGGGCGCCGACGGTTGTCCAAACGCGGCCCCGCCGAGTTGCGCCGTTTGCTGTTTAACGCCGCGATGTCCGCCATCAAAACCAAAGTCTGGAAACCGATCTACGAATATTATCGCACTCAAGGCTGGAGCACGACCGCCT
Source organism: uncultured Nitrospirales bacterium (assembly GCA_963801755.1). GTDB lineage: Bacteria > Nitrospirota > Nitrospiria > Nitrospirales > UBA8639 > Nitrospira_E. The sequence continues at coordinate 50,887 of CAWDGE010000004.1, forward strand.
CGTTGGTGATCATTGCTCGCAAAATTGCTCGAGCCGCTTGGTCCATTCATCACTACCGCACAACCTTTAATCCAGAACGGATTACAAAATGCTTGACATAAACCATAGAATCTCAGGGCAGGCATGGCGAAAGATCTGTGCCAAGGGTGACGAGGCTATGGGTTAGCCAGATCCTTCGCGGATCTTGTCCTGAGCTTTGCCGAATGGATCAGGATGCCAATGTCTCCCGGGACGCCTGGCATGCCTTGATTGTGTGCTATCCAGGAGTTGATGTCTGACCGGTACCACGCAAGATTTGACATATTACCCCTCCTTGAGTTGATACGTCTCGTGACATGCCAGACATCGGGTTGTGATAGTCGACAGGCGTTGAAGAATGTCCTGTGATGTCGTGCCCCCGGTGATCGCATCCGCCAATTCGTCAAAATCCCGATGTACGGACATTCCAAGCTGTTTGAGGGGAAGAGGAAGTTTAAGCATAAGCGAGGGATTGTCATCTACGGCCATCTTCATTCCGGCCGAACGGGCCGCCGCTGCAGCCTGAGCATGTCCTTGGGTCTGGTCAGGATCGCTCAGGCCCGTCACGACGCCATGTACGGCCTGAAGGAGTTGCCGCATTTCCGTCAGGATAAAGTCACGTTCAGTTGGAGCAAGATGCACAACAGTTCGGCCATCGGCTGAAGGGGTGGTCGCCCCTTGAAAAAAGAACCAGCCCAGCAGGCCGGCGCTGACTATCCAGAGCATGAGAACAATCCGGCAAAGATTTTTTGAGGAAAATGGTGAAGATGACAACTGGAGTCTCCTTAATTTTTCAATAACCTGTGGACATCTGCCTTGCTGCGTTCAGAAATGAATGGACTTCATTTAGGGAATCAACTGGGGCATTTTTCTACATGACCAATGATTTCGACTGTACCTCTTTTCCCCAATGTTCCAGCTCACTGCTTTGGACCTGTTCAAGATTGCTGAGGTTTTGCTAGTTGAATCTATCATTTCAAGCTCTTACGAAATAAGGCATATCTCTTGCCAAATACATTATCAGTGAGTATTAGCGACAGGGGTACATTTAGGTGAATTGAGACGAGGCCGATGATCCAAATCCGTATTCATGGTAGAGGAGGGCAGGGCGTGGTGACCGCTGCGGAGCTGCTTGCGTTAGCGGCATTCCGGGATGGAAAGGAGGCGCAGGCCTTTCCCAGTTTTGGATCAGAACGGACCGGTGCGCCGGTCACGGCATTCTGCCGGATCGATTCCCAACCGATTCGGAGTCGGGAGCCGGTCTATCATCCGGATGTCCTGCTCATACAGGACTCCACCCTGCTGCATCAGGTGGATGTCTTTGCCGGATTGACCACATCAGCCTTTGTTCTGATTAATTCCACACGAGATGTCGACGCGCTTCATCTTACGGACTTTGTTACCCAACATCCCGGAGTGCAGATGCATACACTTCCGGCATCCGATCTGGCCCTGAAAAATCTTGGGCGACCGTTTGCCAATATCGGGATGGTGGCCGGTTATGCGGCCCTGACCGGGGAAGTCAGCAAAGCTTCCGTGAATCAGGCGATCACAGAGAAGTTTCCCGGAACGATTGGAGAGTTGAATGCGGCGGTGGCTGCAGAGGTGTATGACTATGTTGCGGCAAATCTGTCCAAGGTCTAATTCAATCGAGGAATCAGCAGAAGACCATGAAACAACATATTGAAGGATCTCAAGCCGTGGCCCACGCTGTTGCCCTGTGTCGGCCTGAAGTGATTGCCTGTTATCCGATTTCTCCCCAAACCCATATTGTCGAAACCCTTTCACGCAAGGTGAAAGCCGGAGAAGTCGGCAATTGTCAATTCCTGAATGTCGAATCAGAGTTTGGGGCGTTAAGCGTGCTGATCGGGGCCTCGGCCATGGGGGCGCGAACCTATACCGCGACGACGAGCCAGGGGCTGTTATTCATGGCGGAAGCGGTCTATAACGCGGCAGGCTTGGGGCTCCCCATTGTCATGACAATTGCCAATCGCGCTATTGGTGCCCCGATCAATATCTGGAACGATCATTCGGACAGCATGTCCATGCGGGATGCCGGCTGGCTTCAATTGTTTGCGGAAGATAATCAAGAAGCCGTCGATCTTCACATTCAGGCCTTTTGCCTGGCCGAGGAACTCAGTTGCCCGGTGATGGTGTGCATGGATGGCTATATTCTTACTCATGCCTATGAGGTGGTGGATCTTCCTACGCAAGAACAGGTGGATGCGTTCCTGCCGGTGTTTGAACCCGTTCAAGTGTTAGACCCGCAAGACCCGGTGTCCATCGGCGCGATGGTCGGACCGGAAGCTTTTGCCGAGGTGCGTTATCTCGCGCATGACAAGCATCTGCGAGCGTTAGAGGCGATCCCACGACTCTCTCAGGCATTTCAGGGCATCTTTCAGCGTCGGTCTGGTGGACTGTTGAAGACCTATCACACGGATGAGGCGGAAACGATTCTGCTGGCACTGGGATCGGTGAACGGTACGATAAAAGACGCGGTGGATGACTTGCGGAAAGACGGATGGCCGGTCGGTTCTATTGCGCTCTGTGCATTTCGTCCCTTCCCCTCCCGTGCTCTTCGGCATGTTGTTCAGGATGCCAAGCGGATTATTGTTTTTGAAAAAGACCTGGCGGTGGGTAGGGGGGGGATCGTGTCCAGCGATGTGAAGATGGCACTTCGGGGATTACCAACTATCGTGGATACGGTGATCGCCGGACTTGGAGGTCGCCCCATTCCTAAAGCCTCGGTCATGGATACGGTGAAGCAAGCATGCCTGGAGGGTTTGGAGGAACCTCATTTTCTCGATCTGAATTGGGACGCCATTAATCGGGAATTGACCAGACAACAGGCGCAGCGGCGTTCGGGACCCACCGCAGAAAATATTCTCCGGGAAATCGGTGCTCCCGGCGTATCACCCATTTAATAATTTAGTCGTGAGGCCGGTATGTCCTATCAACGAGTGAAATTTTATCAAACGGGAACCTTCACGGTTGGCAACCGGTTACTGAATGAATCCGATCGCACGGTCCAAGCCGGGATGGATCGAACGAATTCACTCAATTCCGGCCATCGCGCCTGCCAGGGTTGTGGTGAAGCGCTGGGCGCCCGCTATGCCCTTGATGCGGTGATGCGCGCCACGCATCAGCAGATGGTTGCGGTGAATGCCACCGGCTGTTTGGAAGTTTTCTCCAGTCCCTATCCGGAAAGTGCCTGGCAGATACCCTGGCTGCATTCGTTGTTCGGGAATGCACCGGCGGTGGCGAGCGGCGTGGCGGCAGCCCTGCGGGCCAAAGGCAGGACGGATATTCGAGTCATCGCCCAGGGCGGAGATGGTGCGACGGTTGATATCGGGTTCGGGTGTTTGTCGGGAATGTTCGAACGCAATGATGACGTGTTGTATGTCTGTTACGACAACGAGGCCTACATGAACACGGGAGTGCAGCGTTCGGGATCCACCCCGCCACGAGCCTGGACCAATACCACGCAGGCCGTGGGAACCGACCCCGGCAATCCCATGGGCATTGGAAAAAATCTGCCACGCATTGCGATGGCCCACGGTATTCCCTATGTGGCCACGGCCTCGGTGGCCGATCTCCATGATCTGGAAGCCAAAGTGACGAAGGCGATGAAATTCAGGGGTGCACGGTATATTCATATCCATGTGCCCTGTCCGCTAGGCTGGAAATCGGATCCTGCGCATACGATCAAGGTCGCCCGCCTGGCGGTGGAAAGCGGCCTCTTTCCCTTAATTGAAGCCGAAGGGGGAGAAGTGACCGATCGAACACCTATTAGAAGACAAGTACCTGTCGAGCAATACCTCGAACTTCAAGGTCGGTTCAAACATCTCTTTCATCCACGAGATGAGCGTGCTCTTGAAGCGATTCAGGCGATGGCGGATGCAAATATTCATCGGTATCAGCTACTTCCTGTAAAGGCATGATGATGGAACAGAAACCCTTTGCCATTACCTTGAACCCCGCTTCAAGCCTGGCCAATCATACGGGCAACTGGCGGACGATGCGTCCGATCTATGTCGATCACCTTCCGCCCTGCAATCAGGGCTGCCCGGCTGGCGAAAATATTCAAGGCTGGTTGTATGAGGCGGAGGAAGGGAAATATGAGCAGGCCTGGCGAAAAATTATGGAAGAGAATCCTTTCCCGGCGATTCATGGTCGAGTGTGTTATCACCCGTGTGAAACGGCCTGTAATCGGGGCCAGCTCGATGAGCCCGTGAGCATTCATGCCGTTGAGCGTTTTTTGGGCGATTACGCGATTGAGCAGGGATGGCAGGTGGAGGCGGGCGTGGCCACCGGAAGGCGGGTGCTGGTCGTTGGGGCGGGACCGAGCGGGCTTTCTGCTGCGTATCATCTCGCCCGTTTGGGCCATGCGGTGACGATCATTGAAGCGGGGCCGAAACCGGGAGGCATGATGCGGTTCGGGATTCCTCAATACCGTCTTCCCCGCAATATCCTGGACGCCGAAATTGCCAGAATTGTCGCCATGGGCGTTTCGATCCATCTGAATCAAAAGGTCGATAATTTAGAAACGACCATCCAAGAAGGCGGATTTGATGCCGTGTTTCTGGCCATTGGGGCTCATCTGAGTAAACGGGTTGATATTCCCGGCCGGGATGCCGGCCGGATGATCGATGCCTTGGGATTTCTTAAAGGAATGGATGGCCAGGCTGTTCCCAAGATCGGTCGGCGGGTCGTCGTCTATGGTGGAGGTGATACGGCTATTGATGCCGCGCGAACCGCCAAGCGCCTGGGTGCCGAGGAAACGATTTTGATTTATCGGCGTGATCGCGGGCACATGCCCGCCCATGATTTTGAAGTGGAAGAAGCCTTGGAGGAAGGTGTGCTGACCCGATGGCTGGAGACAATCAGGCAGGTGGACAATACGACGTTGACCGTTGAAGAGATGACGTTGGATGAGCAGGGGCGCCCTCAACCCACCGGCCGGTTTGAAACCTTGGAAGCCGACACGGTTATTCTGGCGGTGGGGCAGGAAGTGGACACCGGGTTTTTAGAGAATGTGCCGGGATTGGATATTTCGTCCGATGGGGTGATTCACGTCGATGCCTCGATGATGACCGGGCGTGCGGGAGTGTTTGCGGGGGGGGATATGGTTCCTGCAGAGCGCACGGTGACGGTGGCCACCGGCCATGGGAAAAAAGCGGCACGGCATATTGATGCGTATCTTCGCGGAAGTGAGTATCGGAAATCATCGCCCAATACCGTTGCGACTTATGATCGTCTCAATACCTGGTATTACACCGATGCGGATAAGAGTCGGCAGCCCTACCTGGATCTGGCCAGGCGTCGGGCCAGCTTTGAAGAGGTAGTGGGTGGATTGGATTCAGACACGGCCTTGCTCGAAGCCCGACGCTGTCTCTCTTGCGGGAATTGCTTTGAGTGCGATACCTGTTATGGCGTGTGTCCGGACAACGCCATTATCAAATTGGGACCCGGTCAACGGTACGAAGTGAATTATGACTATTGCAAGGGATGTGGTGTGTGCGCGGAGGAATGTCCCTGCGGAGCCATCGATATGGTCAAAGAAATCAAATAGGAACAAGAAAATCGTTCGCACGCCAGAGTCGGTAGTTGGAAAAAGCAGGAAGATTATTTTGACATTAAAACACACGACACAAGGAAAGTGTCATACCCGGGAAACGAATGTATGAAATACCTATTGGCCATTGATGGATCGGATCAATCAGTAGATGCCACACGAGCGTTTGAAGCCCTCAGCCCGGCGGAGAGCTTGATGGTCTTGTATGTGGTGAATGTGCCTGGAATTCCCTATCCGGCCATGGGTGCGGGTATTGCGAAAGATTTGTCGATGGCTGTGGACAAAGCGATGAAGGAAGAAGGCGAACGTGCCATGGACCAAGCGGTGTCCCTCCTGCCTTTTAATCCAGGACCTGTGACGAAACGACTTGAAACGGGTAAGCCCGCCGAGGTGATTCTTGCCATGGCGGAAGAGCAGAACGTAGACCTGGTGGTGCTGGGCGCCAGGGGCATTGGTCAGATACGAGAGCAGATGTTTGGGAGTGTCTCCCATCGAGTCATGACCCACGCGCCGTGTTCGATCCTGATTATTAAAAAGCCCATTCGCAAGATCCAACGGGTGTGCATCCCCGTTGAAAGCCGGGAAGACGGCGAAGCGGTCGTGCGATTCATGAAAAAGAAGCCCTTTCGGGAACCGATCTCTGCGATCGTTCTGCATGTGATTCCATTTTCAGAACCGGTCTGGCCGGTGGGGGCGATGGTTTCTCCGGAATTTCGAAATGAGATGCTCGCCTATGGGGAGAAATTCACGAACGGTCTCAGCGTGGAATTGAAGCAGATGGGACATGAGGCCAAGGGGGTCGTCGTCGTCGGGGCACCCTCACACACGATCGTTGAAGAAGCGACCAAGCATGCGGCCGATGTCATCCTGATGCGAACGCATAGCCGATCCGGCGTGAGTCGTTTTCTTTTGGGGAGCGTCTCCCATTCCGTGGTGCATCTCACTGAGTCTTCAATTTTGTTTGTGCGTGAATGACCCGGTCTAAAGGATAAATCTGGATAAACAATCCTTTTCCGAGATCGTATGAATAAAACCGGGTATCTCATTGGTGCGGTTGCGATAGGCGTGTTAGTTTTTCTCTATCTGGTTTTCTGGTGTACCAGCCCCTGCCAGTAAGGGTTATTTCGTTTGCAGGTACACACCCTCCTCAATCCGCTTGCTAATTTTTTTTGGTTCGAATGTCCCCCTGCCTAACCGCACTCCTCGAATAGGTCGATCCGGCGCCCTGGTCAGTGGTTAAAGGGGGGCATCGCTTTTATGTCATGCCGAATCTTTCGGCCTGTTCGGGCCACATTCCAGATGAGACTGTGTCTAAAACCTTGGGGGTACTGAGTTCTTTGCTAATGTTCTTTTGGCGCATTCTGGGCCAAGATACGAGGGGGTCTGGTCAAGGAATCCCAGGTGGTCGTATGAGATGTGGAGGATTCGAGGCGCTCAGAAACGGACAGGCGACAAAAAACTGGCTGTCCGGTATAATGATATCAAGGGTGGTAAATTCCCTTCTTTTAATTGAAGGGTATCTATTGAATGAATAATCAGTCGGACAGGAAGAGGATCTTCATGCTACTCGGGTTGGCCTTGACCATAAATGTGGTATTGGCCAGCAGTCTGGGGGCCAGTCCGTCTGTTCACCAAATTCCTCATTTAATTATTCCCATTCTGGGGACATCTATCAACGACCAATTCAGGCCGGTAGGCCGGGTCAGCCAAGTGGTGATTGATGTCTATGAACGCCAGGATCTCAATGGCCTTCAAATCCAATTTCACACCGAACCAGGGCAGTTTTCCTTGTTTGCCCGTCAGTCGATTCACTCGGCTATCACTCGGGCGCTTGCCGCCGCCAATCTGCCGTCTGATTCCTGGACTGTGCTCTTGAAATTTCCTTATTCCGGTCAGACGATATATGGGGAGAGTCTTTCGGCCATGGTGGGCCTGAGTGTGGTTTCCATGATCAAGGGAGACCACCTCATTGAGGGCCGGGCCCTGACCGGAACCATCACGGAGAGGGGTAATATTGGAGCCGTGGGAGGGCTTCAACTCAAGATTTTAGCTGCCTACCATAACCACTTTCAGCGTGTGTTGGTTCCCAGCGAGTATGATGTACGCGATGGAGACTGGCGTACGCCGTTTCTGATGCATGTCTCCCCTGTGGGGACAGTCGATGAAGCTTACTTCGGGCTGACCGGCCACCATCTGGCGACTCTTCCGTAAGGCCTGCTCTTCAGTTTTCCAGCAATTTCCTTTAATTAAGAATTATTTTCCTCGGGATTTTCTCCGTGGCATAGCCTTGGGATGAGGTTTCTCGGCCCATATGCGAAGGATTCTGGGTTTCTGGTTTAGGCGGTTGAATCTTTTTCGAAGGCCTGGTGTGTAGGCTTGATTCACCCACCAAATCCTGAATGAAAATCATGGCATAGCTTTGAGGACCAAGGTGGGTGTGCCATAAAAAGTCCATCAGCATGTGGAAGGTGCGAAAAGTCGGCGTATTTAAGATGGTGGTTAACTTCTGACACGAACATTCCGAAATGTCTCCAAACGGGAGCAACCCAACCGATGTCAGCAAGCACGAGGGTTTCCTGGGAGAAGACTGAATATGACCGATCATGTTGAACTGAAAGAACGACTTCGTACATGCCCCAATTTGCCCAGTTCGCCAGCCGTGGCGAAGCGGCTTATTCAATTAATGGAATCACCTTTTCCGGATGTGGAAGAGATTGTCCAGGTCTTGTCCAGTGATTCCGCGCTCACAGCAAAAATATTGCAATTGGCCAATTCTTCACTTTTTCCCTATAAATGCCAGGTAACCACGATGCTCAAGGCGGCTATTCTCATTGGTTTTAATGGAATCCTGGCCATAGCCTTATCTTTTACGCTCGTCCGACATTTCCGAAATGAAGGCTCAACGGGTTTAGATTTGGACTTGTTTTGGCGTCGTAGTCTTCTGGTTGCGTCGGCATGTCGCGCCATTGGGGATATCTGTGGGCAAAAGGATACAGAAGAACTTTTTTTGGCCGGACTCATTCAGGATATCGGCATGTTAGCTCTGGATCGCCTGAATCCGGAGCTCTATCACTCAAAGGCCCTCAATCAATTGTTGCATCCCGAGATCGTCGCACATGAGCGGGAGATGTTGGGGGTCACTCATGCTCTCGTTGGGAGTTGGTTACTCATGGATTGGAATTTTCCATCAAAAATTTGTATGGCCGTTCAATTAAGTGATGAGGCTCGACTCCTCCCGGATTCCGAAGGACCGGCGAAATTTTTCAACTGCGTGGGATTCGCAGTGAATTTGGTAGGATTAGTCATCACTAATGCCTCGGATGAGGTTTTCTTAGCACAGGTGGACCTTGCCGAAAGTCGTTTGGGAATTGATCCGTTTGCTTTTGCCCAAATCTTGAGAAAACTGAAAGATGTTGTGCATGAGTCAGAAAAACTTTTTGAGATGAACAGCCACAGTGAGGCGAATCTTCTTCAATTGATGGAACAGGCAAGAACCGTATTGAGTCGTCGCCATGTTCCGCTTGCCAATCAATTCGATGCGCTGTTTCTGCAAAATGCGATGCCCGGCGCGGGCTAGAAGGTTGTCCCTACCAGTCAGTCAAAGTCCATTTTTTTGTGACTTGAACTCTCAATCATCACTTGGTCTTCTCCCACCTGCATGGTGTCTCATAAAAGGCTAAAAGGGCTCAGCAAATCCTAGGGAGTTGTTCTCCAGACAGAAGTTCCAGAATTCTGTGTGTACCGTAAGGTGTGTGGAGAATGACCTGAGCGGTATGGTTCGATGAGAGTGGATGCACCGCCCCGATTTCGACTGCGAGTGCCGAGATTGCATGGCTCTGAAGAATAGCCAGGGCTTTCTCCACGTCACCCGATGGCAGAAACAGGACACAACGTCCTTCATTAGCCACGTACAGAGGATCCAAACCAAGAATTTCACAGGCTCCTCGGACGGATTCGCTCACTGGGACCTGTGACTCGTCGATCGTCATTCTGACCTGGGCCGTTGTTGCCAGTTCATTCAAGGCGCTGGCCAGTCCGCCACGAGTGAGATCCCGCAGACAATGAACCGAAACACCCTTTTTTATCAGCTCCGCGACAAGTTCATGAAGCGGCGCAGAGTCGCTGGCGATATCTCCGGAAAAAGTGAGGCCTTCCCGTATGCTGAGCACGGCCATGCCATGTCTGCCCAGATCGCCGCTCAGGATTATCCGGTCGCCCGGAGTGATGCGGTGGGGGCCAATATCCACAGGCGACGGGATGACGCCAAGACCGGTGGTATTGATAAAAATCTGGTCGCCTTTTCCGCGATCCACCACCTTGGTGTCGCCGCACACAATGTGCACCCCACAGGCTTGCGCGGTTTTCGCCATAGAGCTCACCACGTGTTTGAGGGTGTCGATCGATAAACCTTCCTCCAGGATAAATCCGGCACTGAGATACAGAGGATTGGCTCCCATCATGGCCAGATCGTTGATGGTTCCATGGACCGCCAGGCTGCCGATATCCCCGCCAGGAAAAAAGAGTGGTTGGACCACATAGGAATCGGTGGTCATGGCTAGACGACCGTCTTGCGAAGGCAGTACTGCACTGTCTTGAAGGGAATTTAAAAAAGGATTAGAAAAGGCCTGAAGAAAAACTCATGAATGAGGGTTTGCATCAGGTGCCCGCCGCCACCATGGGCTAGGCGAATGGTTTCATCGGTCGCGAGGGGGAGGGGACATTGAGGGTTGAAAGAAGAGTTCTCTGGCGTCATATTTTACCGGGGGCGACTGTGGTAGTGGGGCGATATCGAAAATAGGCGGCACAAGCCCCTTCGCTCGATACCATTGGCGCACCCAGGGGATGGTCTGGAGTACACCGGGTGCCAAATGCGGAACAGGCCGAAGGTTTCATGAGTCCCTGGAGAATTCTGACCGCTTTGGCATTCTGAGTGAGGAGATTTGTGGTACGGTCGGTGAATGCGATCGCGGAACTTGTTGAAGTGCATCAAAATTCGGAGAAGGTCGGGACGAAGTTGCAGTCCACTCCGCGGGATTGCCCGATTCCCCGCCAGTTTCGAGTAGAAGGTTCGAAGACTTGTTGACTTTCTTGCGGCCTCCAGATTTCCCGTCCGGTGAACGGATCGAGCGTATTGATTTTCTACATCCGAACGCTCTCTCCTCCAGTTGCGTGACCACCAGCGTCACGCCTTCTAAAATGTCCACCGGTTCGAATCCGGTGACGACAATGGGTACCTTATACTGTCGACTGATGGGCTCATACATGTCATAGCCCATGATGGTGCAGACATGTCCGGCGGCAGGAAATCCCTGTACACGATTTTCAGGCGACGAGAGCAATGGCTTCCATGGCGGGGGGGACTAAGCACATGGGCCACAAGCAGACTGAAATTGTAAGGTGAAGGCGTCGGCATGAAGAATCGCCATGGCTTGAGTCGGTGCCGTCGTTTCAAAGGCCACGGCAAGGAGACGATCTGATGGAGCGGATTGGCTTCGCGCAATCTCCACGGCATCGAGGGAGAATAGATGATGTGGACATTTCCTCCATGGGCTTTGACGTGAGTAGGTCTTCGTGGGTTCCAGGAACGCGGAGTATATCTCCAAAAGAACAAAGAATGACCTCGGGCAATCTTGGCGAGTTCACATGCGGTATCAATCAATTCAATGGGAGTGACACACCCCGGACATCCGGGGCCATGGATGAGAGTGATGCTCAGGTGGCAAGAGCCGATCTAGCCCATACCGAACGATGGAATGGGTTTGCCCACCGCAGACTTCCATGATGGTCCAAGGATGGTAAGTAATTTTACAAATTTCTCTGGAAAGCGCTTGCACCGCTTTCGGGTCTCTGAATTCATCAACGTATTTTATGAAAATTGACTTTCATTCACTTTGCTAATAACAAAACCCACATGCGCAATGACATAATGTCCCACTCCGGTTTCGGAAACCAGCGCCAGACAAACTTCTCTTGATATCCCACCAAACGAGACGACGCCGGTCCGGATATTATCTCCCTGAACGCTTTCAATTTTTCCCGGGACGGCTAAACACATAAACAGAGCCTAATAAGTTTCATGTATGGTGTCACATTGAAAAGGGTTGGGGGAAGGCAGGACAGCGCTCCTGAGAAATCTTAGGTTTCGCATAACGACGCCAAGGGTATCGGAGAACTAAATTGACATGTTCCTTAAGAAGGAGATTTGGTTAATAGAAGTAAGTCGCTAAGATTTCACTCGACCTATTAGTGTTATTTCTAGTCTTTCTTTACGTCATTTGAGTGCTACGGAAATAGGGAGAACTTTGGACTTAAAATACATCCCATTTTATGACACTCTTTTCCATTGCCCATGTCACAAAATTTTGCACTCGCAGTAATGGGTGCCCCCATTCCCATTTTGACACCTGGCGTTACTAAGTTCTCACTAGGGGTCCCAATAATTGTCAAATTCCTTGTTCGAAGGACCGGTCGGACCCTTCTCGCAGGCTACTATTCTTCATTGTGAGGCAGCTGATTGGAGTTGTTGACACTTTACAGCGTCTTTGATACGTTTCTTCTCGTTTCAAAAACCCCAATTAACATTCCTATTTGGAAGACTCGCCATCGCTAAGAAGGCATTCCTCCTCGTTGTCCGCTTGACCGGATGTGACCATTGGACCGACCCGCCTTCTACCACGACCTACAGTGCAGATCAGGTTTAGGCGACCGGCTTCTCGACCTGTGGGCGGTCGGCACCGTTGCGGCCCTTCATGAGCCCAACGGTTTGCTTGCTTTTTGTTGGCACGAGGGTTTTCAGTTTGCGACCTTCGTGGGGACCTACTCAACGGACTTGTTCAAGGTTGCTAGATGCAGGTTTGTGGGAGTGCCACCCTACGGCGCATTTGCCATGGAAGGATATTTCAGCCACATTGCACTCAACCAGCGCGGGATCGTCCGGTTAGGTGCCGACGTTCGGCAACTCATCCTGCGCACAGGAATGATCTGGGGAAACACCTGCCCGGAACGGCTGCACGCGGATCTCGCTTTCTACGAGCTCGACCCCCGTATTCCGCCTGAGCGTGTCGTCGACATCTACCGCGGTGTTGCCGCCAGTACTGCGCCGTTGCCGTCCATCGTTTCAGCGGCCCCCGAAGACATCGAGACGCGTGTAGGGATACACATTCGGCTCGGCGACAAGCTTGTCATGAACGAGACGTCGACAGACATGTCGCTGCTCACCTGGCGTTCCATCGAAAGAGATGCAGTCGCTTACATGGAGCAATGCATTGATCGTGGCGAGCCGCTCTTCGTGTGCTCAGATGACCCAGTATACAAGGCGGCCTTGATTGATCATCTGCGATCGAAGGGAGGGGACGTTGTGACGGTGGCAACCGACCTCGACCCCCACAAGGTCCCTGGAAATCCTGCACTCGTAGACTTCTTCGCGCTCTCGCGATGCACGCGAATCGTCCAAATGACGAAGTATTCGACCTTCTCGCTGGCAGCGGCCCTTGTCGGTGATGTCCCTCTCGTCAATTTCTACCGTGACGAGAGCGGCGTCGGCCACCGGCTCGACATCTGGAGGAGCGCACTTCGTCAGGTGGGGTCAGTCTGAAGGTGGTTCATCCTGACAATCAGGCTCGGCGTGTTCTCCGTTGTCGACGTGTTGGTTTACACGAGTTCGCCATGCTTGTTTGTGAAACTGTCAAGGCCCGTCGAGCTTCTCGTACATATCGTCGATTTGTGACCGATAGTTGACCTGCAGATTCCAGGTGTCGGATAGGCCGGCGTGCTGCGAGATGAGTAGCTTCCTCGAGCCGTAGGCGTCGAACGCAAACGTCAGCCAGCTGTTCAGGTATGTGTCGAAGGGAACGTGCGTCGGTTGGTGCCAGTTGCCGCGATCCAGCTCACAGACATAGTCGGCGATCACAAAATCGTAGGTTCGCTGGTGGAGTGCGAACGCGTGCGCCGCGAAGCCATGCTTGAATCGGAAGAGGTTGGGGGTGACGAATTGGAGCTCGTGCAGGTTGATCATCATCCCGAACTGGAAGAGGCCCCATTCCTGCTCGCACAGATCGTGTAAGGGCGCGGGGGCGTCATTAGCGAAATTTTCTGAAAACTTGATGTCGTCCTCGAGTATCAGTACCGATTGCCATCCCTTCCAGCGCGCGTAGCGAACCGCCTCGAGGTGCGATACGGAACAGCCGTACATGCCATTCTCATGCTTGTAGGCACTCATACGGGTGACACTGTTATCGATATCGTGTTGCTTGAGCTCGGAGAGAGACCGCTCGAGCCGGTCCGGCCGACAGTCGAGGTTGATGAGTATGGCACCCTCGAACAATCGGCCAGGCCCGATGAACTCTCTGATAGGCGCGCGGTAGGTGGTGATCGCCGTCGGCCACGCTGCGTAGCCCTCGTGGGACTGCTTCGACTCCTGTGGGGAATTGCCGTCCGGGTTGCCAGAAACGTGTCCACCTAGGCCTGCGACGCGATGGCGTGACTGTGTGGCATGGCATATACTCGGGAGACGATTTAAGTCGATGGACTCGAGATTCTCGTTAAAATAGACCGCGTACTCGCCGACACCGGAGGTGCAACGCAAGAGTCGAGTGCTCTTCGCGAGTAGGAGACAATCGATGAGCACCTCTTCGCCCTTCGCATAAGCATCCCCAGTGCTACTCTGGAACGGGTTGCTCAAAGGGCCGAACGCGCCGGTGCGAATCACGTCTCGGGTCACGACGCGGTCCCCATAACGTGCGCGGGTCTCTTGCACGAACTGCAACTGTTCGGTAGCAAGAAAGATTCGACTGTTTGGTTTCTCCTGCACGAATCGATCGATGTGCGGGAAATACTCTCTCGGCTCGACGATCCTGATGAGCTCGGGCTCTGCATCCGTGACTCCCTTGTCGCTCCCTCGCATGTGCACGCCGATTACGTCGAATCCTTGCAGATAGCACTTCCAGAACAGCTCTACCTTCACGAGTATATGCTGCTTTGGCCGCACGTATTTCGAGAGGTAGTACCGGGCCTTGGCGCGTTGATGACGGTACCACCCATCGACGTCGCCGATGGGATGCGCTCGATAGTATCCATAAGGATAGTTGTAGATGGACTCCGGGTCGTACAAGTGCAGATACCATAAGAAATCAGAGCTTAGCTCGACAACGTCGGCGTATGTGAGCGCGTCGCGGGGATCTGCAATCCTTGCGCACAGCTCCCCGAATGTCATGCCCGCGACTGGTTCGAAATAGTAGTCCCAGCTGTTGTCGCCATAACGGGGGTCGTGGAACGCGTTGGGCCCATCTCCGGAGACAGGTCCGAAGTAGACCACGGGAAAGAAATTATTGGCTTCACAATATCGGAGCTGATTCAGGACGAATGTGAGGTAAGCAAAGAACCCAGCATAGGAATGGTTTATTCGAAGCCGGAGGATCTTGCCGTAACTTTTCAACAACGCTTGGGATTCCATCGGACCTGTAATCGGGACTGTTGACTGTTGGTTGTACTGTCCCGGGTTTGGACGCTCGGCAATCCAGCCTCGGTGCATTGCCAGATTATCCCAGGGAGAACTCTGGTCAAAGTTTTCAGCCACGGGAATACGCGCCGCATGGCCCAGCCGCCGCGTCAAGTGCGCACGCAAGACAGCATGAACCCCACATCAAACGGATGGATTAGTTCCTCGTGCCTTCCGTCGCTTCGAATTTCGCGTTGCCCGGACATCCTTCAACCCTCTCGAGCGAACGCCAATGCCGTTGGAACTCTGCACCCGCGACCTCGGATCTACGAGCGGGTGAGTCGTCAAGACGGATGGGCTGATTCGTTGGCATAGAGCCTCGGCAGGTCAAGAACGGCGCCGAAGCTCACTGAGTCACACCGTATTGCCGAATCGCGCGAAGAACCAGTCGTCGCTGTGCACGCGTCGTTCGTGCCATGCCGATCGCTGCTCCATCACGTCACTGCGCAATAGTGACATGACCTGAGCTGAGAAGTCAGAAGAGAACTTCAGCGCGTCGAAGACCCGTGCCACTCGCTCTGGCGTGAAGTGCACCAGCGCGGTCCGAAGTCGGTTGTAGATCAACTCACCGGCTTTGGCCTCGTAGGGCGGACGGTCCCGGAACAGGTGGTGTACGACGAGGCGTGGTTGCACGACAACCGAATACCCCATCAGCCAACAACGAAAGCTCTGCTCCTCAGATTCACTGCCGATGTGACTCATACCCTGGTCATACTGGCCGAAGGACTGGAAATCCGCTCTTCGCATCGCTTGACAGCAGCCGGGCAGCAAAGGAACCGGGTAAACGTCATGCGATTGCGGTCCGAGCCAGACCATGTCGAGTGTCGGCCCCCAGGTGCAGCCCGCACCCACGCCCCCATTCGACCGGCGAAGATCCGTTATCGCGCAGCCCACCAGGGCGACGTGAGGATCGGCTAACGGCGAGATCAACCTTGAGAGCCAGCCAGGCGGCGTGTAGCAGTGAGCATCGATGAAGACGACAACTTCTCCGTTTGCCTCGCGTGCGCCCAGATTACGAGCTTGCCCCGGTCCGCGCCGTTCGCCTTGAACAACCCGCACAATTCCAGTGGAACCGTACCCTTGGATGACTTGCTGCACCGAGTCGTCGGTCGATCCGTCATCTACGACGACGACTTCGAAGTTGGGGTGCCCGCTGTTCTTCAAGATCCAGTGCACAGTGTACGGCAGGTATGCTCCCTCGTTCCGAGACGGAATGACGATACTGGCCTGAGATAGTTGCATCACTGGCTGCCTCGGATCTGTCTAACGAGCGCCCCCGGCGAATACGCGAGCGGCTGTTTCCCCTGCTTCACCGGGCCAACGCAGCTAAGCGCCCCAGAATGTTCGCATCCGGTACCGGTGCCCGGGCGGGAGGAATGCAGAGCGTGGATATCGCCGTCACACCGGCCCACGGCAAGGAGAACAAGGGTATCTGCCGGATCACGGGATCGCAGCCGGGATAGACGGCTGCCTCATACACAATGGCGTAATGGGTGGACGGATAGAATTGACTCAAACGTTCCATCAGCAAGGGCATAGACGATGTGTCGTACAGTGTCTTCTTGAACGACCAGTCACCGACGACGCCGATCTGCCACAGTATGACGATGCTCGTCGGATCGATCACCCGGCTGTTCATCATGAAGTCCGTGGCCTCGTACGACTGACATCCGTACATTGCCGGATCGATTCCGACGTCGGCGAACAGGCAATCCTCTGCTGAGACCGCGGGAAGCATCTTTGCCGGATACCCCTCAGCGCGAGCGCGTCGAATCGATTCGTGCGCCGGCCATGCGAAAACGCCGGGATGGCCATAGAGAGCGACACATGTGCGAAGGCCGGAGCGAACGCAGGAAAGCGTCTTCTGGATCATTTCCTCGTATGTTTCGATCCTGGGTTTTCCTTCGGCGTAGAAGCCGTACAGCGATTCCGCACCCTCCTTGTTCAGACTCTTCACAACATGCTCGGCAATGGGATCTCCAACGCAGTAAAGCAGCTTGTCGGCAGTCTTCATCGATGCAATAGCTTCGACGGTGAGTTGGCCAACCACTCGAATCCCAGTGCCTACGGCGACCAATGAACCTGGTTTGTTTTCGCCCCCCTGGTTTTCAGCCATTCCGTGTTACTCCATCATCCAGCAGGGTTCAGTCAAACCGTGACACGAAAATATCAGGACGGCCCAGTCGAACGGTCTGGCGAGAATATCCCTATTCATCTTCTCCGACGGTATAAATTGTCTCGGCTTAATCATTACTTCCCCTCTTTTGACGCGCTGGCCAATATTTGATTATGAATCTGTATAGCTTCCCCACTGGTTAAGGCCTCTTGAACCTTTTTAGATAGCCTTTCCTTGGCCATTACCTCATGAGGGTCCCGAATGAACGAACTCAATGTCTCTGGCTCAGTTGCAAGCTTCGTCAGAAAGTCACAAATATTAACTGGCATATTCGACCTCCGGTTATCTCCTGGGTCGCCGATTCTCGAGGCGACTCCAACATTGGTGACTGCTAGCCTCCCATTACCCCGACGGAGGGACAACCACCTGCGGTGGGATGAACACCGGGGGCGGCGTGAACACCGGGGGCGGCGTGAACACCGGGGGCGGCGTGAACACCGGGGCGGCGTGAACACCGGGGGCGGGTGAACACCGGGGGCGGCGTGAACACCAGGGGCGGCGTGAACACCAGGGGCGGCGTGAACACCAGGGGCGGCGTGAACACCAGGGGCGGCGTGAACACCAGGGGCGGCGTGAACGCCGGTAGTCCTGGGAACTGCTGCGGCACCCCAAACGGCTGTGGCACCTGGAGCGGCGGCACCTGGAGCGGCGGTGTCCACACCAGCGGCGGCACCGTGAACTGTGGCGGTACCGTGAACTGCGGCGGTACCGTGAACTGCGGCGGTACCGTGAACTGTGGCGGTACCGTGAACTGCGGCGGTACCGTGAACTGCGGCGGTACCGTGAACTGTGGCGGCACCGTGAACTGCGGCGGTACCGTGAACACCGGGGGCGGCGTGAACACCGGGGGCGGCGTGAACACCAGGGGCGGCGTGAACACCGGTAGTCCTGGGAACTGCTGCGGCACCCCAAACGGCTGTGGCACCTGGAGCGGCGGCACCTGGAGCGGCGGCACCTGGAGCGGCGGTGTCCACACCAGCGGCGGTGGCGTGAGCGGTGGCGTCCACACCAACGGCGGCGGCGTGAACACCGGGGGCGGCGTGAACACCGGGGGCGGCGTGAACACCGGGGGCGGCGTGAACACCGGGGGCGGCGTGAACACCGGGGGCGGCGTGAACCGGGGCGGCGTGAACACCGGGGGCGGCGTGAACACCGGGGGCGGCGTGAACACCAGGGGCGGCGTGAACGCCGGTAGTCCTGGGAACTGCTGCGGCACCCCAAACGGCTGTGGCACCTGGAGCGGCGGCACCTGGAGCGGCGGCACCTGGAGCGGCGGCACCTGGAGCGGCGGTGTCCACACCAGCGGCGGGGGCGTCAGGGGTGGGGTCCACACCAGCGGCGGGGGCGTCAGGGGTGGGGTCCACACCAGCGGCGGGGGCGTCAGGGGTGGGGTCCACACCAGCGGCGGAGGCGTCAGGGGTGGGGTCCACACCAACGGGGGGGGCGTCAGGGGTGGGGTCCACACCAGCGGTGGCGGGGTCACGGGTCCACAAGCGCTGTCCAGCGCGGCTTTGGCATTGACTAGCCCGTGACCGTATTGATCATTCGGTAGAGGATCGCTTGGGTCGTCCTTTAAGCTCTTAGCGGTGTTGCGAATGGCATTTGCGATCTGCTGTGCGGTAAGGGCGGCATTGCATGACTTCAGCAGGGCCGCCACGCCAGCAACGTGAGGCGTGGCCATTGATGTGCCGCTCTTATTCGAGTATGCGTTGTCCCAGTCTGAACTGCGAACACTCACGCCGGGCGCGACAACATCAATGTGGGGCCCGGTATTCGACCCCCAAAGACCGCCAGTATTGGCTTTGGACACTCGCTTTTCATTCTGGTTTATGGCACCGACAGCTACCACATCAGGATACGCAGCAGGATAAGAAAGATCACTAACGTCATCATTTCCCATCGCCGCGACTACAACGCAGCCTTTCGCAACGGCGTAAGCAACAGCGTCACGTTCCACAAAGGTGTCTGAATATCCCCCCAGGCTGAGATTGATAATATCGGCCCCGTGATCGGCAGCCCACTGAATCCCTGCGGCAATATCAACCGCTGTGCCAACCCCAGTAACCCTGAACGGGGAGGCATTCTCTACCATGCGCGCAAGAACTTTAACCGGTAAGATTTTACACGACCAAGTAACACCAGCAACTCCGATGGCGTTATTGGTCGCCGCCGAAACCGTTCCGGCGACATGAGTGCCATGGCCCACCTCATCCTGCGCAACATCATCACGGGTAAGGAAATCTCCATCAAAGTGCCAACCGGGTCGCGGGGCCACTCCCGCTAAATCAACCAAATCACGTCCAGGTAGTTTCAAGTTAGCCACTAGATCTGGATGGTCTAAATCAACACCGGAGTCAACTACAGCAACAACAACCGAGGCACTACCCGTGGTTCGATCCCATGCTGCTGGACAATTGATTTTATTGAGTCCCCATTCCTGAGGAAACATTGGATCGTTGGGGATGGCAAAGGCATAGCGGAAGCGATTGACCTCCACTGCCTCCACTTCATTCAGCTTGGCCAGTTCGCTAACAGCGCCATCCAAATCTGCGTCAGGAGCAATTCGTATGCGATAGGAACGACTTAATGCAGGAGCTACGCGGCTAGGTGCCACAAACCCCGGTGGTTGGCTGGTATCCTCCGCCAGTGCTTCGCCCGAGACGCCGGATCTACTTGCTTCTGAAATGGGGCCATGTACTTTTGTGATGGCCCGAACCTTCAAAGCTGACAGCGCTTTGTCCAGCGCACTGACGCCAAAACCTGCGGAAGCTTCACTGAATGACCTCAGCGGACCAGGTGGAATGCTCCTATTGACCCGTTGCTCGCCCTCGGCGCTGAGTTTGACAAGGACCTCTCCAGCAACGCGATTGTCGTCCATGGGACCAAACGGATTCAGATTCGCAGTCTTTTCAGCCGGTGCTTTCGCAGTCTTTTCAGCCGGTGCTTTCGCAGTCTTTTTAGCCATTGCGGTATCCTCCTCTAATCGCACCTATCGTGGTTTCTCAAAACGCTTCGCGAAGCGCGTCTATGTCCGCCCGTCCCACGCCCTCCAATTGCCGTAGGCGTTCTAGAAATGGCTTGACCGCCGAGCTCTGCGGGATCACGACGACAAGAAGGTAAGGTGGTTTCCCTGTAGGTTCAGAAATCAAGCGTGCACCGCTTTCCGCGAACAACGCCTTCACTTTTCCCCAACCAGTTCTGGACTCGTGAGGATGCTGACAAAACTCGAATACAATTCGCGATCCCACGACCGCGTCCCCATTTTCCCCCACAGCTTGCACCTCCCAAATGCGGGAAAAATAGTATACCAGGCTCTACTTCAAGTCAACGTATTTTTAGGGACTGTGTCAAAGTAAATGGAACATCCCTTAGAGCTAAGGGTGTTCCATGTGGAGGTGAATGCTTTGGCAGGACTTTGCACGATAGGAAAGCCAGCATAACTGATGTCGGTCGATAATGTAGCGAATAGCGATGAGAGAAAGACGACCGTAGGCACTTGCGTTATGATGCGGGACGATCCACAACCGCTCAAGCCAGCCTAATGTGAGATTAGCACCCTTGTCGAGGGCGGAAAAATAAAGGCCCGTTTTAAGCAAACAGAACAGTAACTAAGGAGCCAGGGGGAGTCCATTACGCTAATCAGCGTCAATCACCGGTTTAACAGGGGTGTCGCCCGCGATGAGGGCTTCACCATTCCCTGTTCCAAGGATGTTGCTAAGGCTTGGGACATGTTGTGACGTTTTAGGTGGGTGAAGGCCAAGAGTGATTGTTGGCTCAGGGACTGAACCGGATGGAATTCGGGTGGCATCAAGTCGTTTTGAAAGAGATCGCAGGTCCGAGCTGATGAACGGGATGAGGCTCTGGTGGGCGACCCCAGATGGGCGAGGATCTTGGCGATCACCGCAGGATCGTCGATGGCGACGACAAGTGTCAGAGGGTTCCCATGGGGCTGGTTGGCCCTCCTCGAATTTCGGAGGCGATTGAAGCGATTATCCGAGAATTAGACGCAGAGGCCTACGGTGTTCAGTCCTAATCTATTCCAGGCAAAATGGATTTTGCATTCTCGGCAAACCGCTTTGAACTGAACCCAGATTTCGCACCTCGGGGACAACCGGGTCCCAATTGTGATCCCGGACAGCGCGGTAAATGCCGCGCAGGGCTTCTTGATTGCCGAATTGAATTTTTTAGAAAAAACCCGACGAGCGATCAAACATCGCCTGGAATTCGCCACAACGAATGGAGTGGAGGTCCGGAGGCTATGACAAGGAATTTCGTCGAGTCTGCCACATGTTGCATACTGTCCTGCCGACTTCACCCTTGCATGCTTAAATCGTGGTCACGCCAAGTGGGGGGACCCGCTTCGCGATAATGTAATCTTCCGTAACAAGGTAAGGAACTGGCATTGCCAGGAAGGTTTGCCAGGTGCCGAACGGCGTTTCGACAATTGGTTCCTGAAGATTGAAGGAAGTATTCAATAACGCCGGGATTCCCGTGCGGCGATAAATTGCCAGAAGCACTTCGTGCCAAAACGGATATTGATGCTCAGTTACAATCTGCGGCCTTGTTGTGTTGTCAATGTGATTGACTCCAGCTAGCCTTGCGCGCCATTCATGGCGTATTGTTGCGGACGTCGTCATATAAGCCGAGTCCAGCGAGAAGTTTTCGAGCACTTCTTGTGCCATTTCTGCGAGAATCATTGGCGCGTAAGGTCGGTACCATTCTCGTCGCTTCACATGGAAATTAAGAAAGTCTCGGCAATTATCTCGGTCGGGCAAACAAAGGATACTGCGAGCCCCTAGTGCTCGCGGACCGCACTCACTGCGCGGACCGTAGAAACAAATCAATTCTCGCTGGCATAAAATGTCCACCAAATGCTCGTTTGTCATTTTTACGACGGTTAGGCCATGCTGCCTAGCCAGTTCTGGAAAAGTTGCACTCGCCTCTCTGTGTATAGGACCTGTGAACGGAAGAAAATGCGTTGGCTGTCTCGAATTTCCGAGATGATGATAGTGCATGTACATTGCCATCCCGAGTGCAAGCCCCGAATCATTCGGACAAGGCGGGACGTGCAGGCGATCGAAGCCACTAGCTTGTAGGGCTCTTGAATTGGCAATGCAGTTCAAGGCGAACCCACCGGCATAGCAAATGTGCGGCACGTCCGGGTATCGCTCACCCGCAAATCGAAAATAATGAGCCACAACTTCATCGGTCTTGTCCTGCAATGATCTCGACAACAGTTGCGATCGAGGGTAGCGCGTGTCCGAGAGGTCCTCGGAGTTATTAAATGCGTACATGTGTGGTTCCAAATAGTGAGGTTGGCGGAGTCCCTCCGATATGTCACGTTCCAAATCCTGACGCATTTGCGGGTCCGAGTCACCGTAAGCCGCCAACGCCATGATTTTCCCGCAATGGCTTCCAGGGTCCCATTCATGAACACGCGGCATCCTGTAGTTGTTCAGCGTGACCGATACCCACCACCCTGGCAAATCCGCGAATTGTGTTCGTTCAAAGCACTCGATTTTGTTCCCACGCCCCAACCCAAGAGATGAATTTTCCGCGTCGCCGTAGCCATCGTAAGTGAGAAGGATTGCTTCGTCAAAAGGAGAGGTGAAAAACGCGCAGGCAGCGTGGGCAAGGTGATGGTTTATCGCCAGCGCCTCACGTTTCACGCCCATAATATCTACTTCGAAGGGCACGACGGTTTGCATGGTTGTTGCGGGAACGTCGAATGGTCGTAACACGGTGCCTTCGCGAAACGTGCCCGACTCGAGCCCACGATTCGTGGCAATCAGATCGATTGCGTCGATGGTGAGGTCGCATAGATTTAGTGACTCAATTAAAAAGTCGTGGCGGAAGCCATAATCATGCTTAATGCGTGTGAATCGCTCGAGCTCCCAGTTGAGAAGTACTTCACCGTCTCGCAGGATACAAATCGCCGAGTTATGGCCGGGAAAAATTGAGAGAATATTCATGCTGCGAGGGTCGACGGCTAAACTAAACTATTTCCAAAATCAAAGTAGGGGTTCCTGAGACACATCATCTAGTGCATGATGTGCATTTTTCAACTACTTACGCGGGTTATGCCTGTTCATGAATACGCATAATGTGAAGCGTCTCTTTCATCCAAGTCTTGTAGCCTGCGATTATGCACTCAATTTGCAACTGTGTGCACGTTTTTGATCGGCATTCGAATCAAACTGTTAGGCTCCTGTTTCTCGGATCTTGCTCTCTACCCATTGGTAGGTTCGGGAGAGCCCTTCGCAGAGGGAAACCCTGGGCATCCAACCCAGCAACCCTTGCGCTTTACTGTAATCGGCACACCGGCCTCGATCCCCCTCTGGCTTACTCCGATCGAATTGGATTAGAATATCTTTTCCAGAGATTTCGACTATAGTTTCTGCGATCTCTCTAATATTAGTGCATACATTGGTGCCGATCTGTATCATCCCATGTCCTAGTCCGCACTCCATTGCCCTAAGTAGGGCATCCACAACATCATCAGTGTAAATAAACGCACGCCCCTGCTCACCGCTTCCCCATACAACAAAGGGCTCCTTTGGATAATAAATGGCCTTACGAATAAGCGATGGGACGACCTGCCCCGTCGTATCAGAAAAGTCGCAAGGCGCCCCATAAACATTATGCAGGGTAAGCACGGAAACCGGAATATTGGTTTCGGCTTCCATTAAAAATGACTCATACTCGCCCATGAGTTTACTCCAGCCGTATGCCGACTCTGGGGCAGCCGGATACATATCTTCTTCTTTCAGCGGCAAGGCATCAACTCCCGTTTGCTTGTGAGTAGGGAAACTGCAAGCGGTTCCCACGTAAAGGAACCCCTTAGGCGAAAATTTTTTTACTGATGTAATTACATTTGAGTTGATAAGAAGATTCTGCCGAAACACTTCTCCCTGATTGGAAAACACGTAGCCGATCCCAGCCACCAGGTCAGCAAGATGAAAAATGTAGTCAACATCAACCAGAAGTGAGTCGAGGATCCCTGGTACGGATAAATCAAGCTGGTGAAAAAACTGATTTAGATTGATAACCGGGCCACTCCGGTTGGAAAGGTATTCGAGCTTGCCCCGGGAAAGATTGTCGACCACAGTCACACGATTTCCATTACGAACTAGGCGCTTTACCAAATTAGACCCGATCATGCCAGCCCCACCGGTCACAAGTATATGATTGTTACTCAACATAAGCTATAAGTCTTCCTCTGTGCGTCAATTTACCACAAAGAACATTGCTCAACATCATTTGCCTGGACTTTTCCACCAGGAAATGAGTACCTATCGCGCCAGCCTACAATTGGGAACAGGAGGAAATAGAAGAATAGGCACCCCATGTTTAGCAGAATAAAGGGCTACCATCTATGATGGATACCTCAAAGTGGTAAGCTCTGTTTCTGCAACCACATGAACCAAAGGAGGCGTCTATGAAACAGACTTATAGTCTACGTGGGCCTTGATGTCGATGACACCCAATACAATACCATGGCTCGGCCTTCAACAAAGACACGGTTGCCTTCATTAGATTTTCGCTCCCGGTTCACGCTCAAGGACCTGCTCAGTCAGCTAGCGAAGCTCGGCAAGCATTTTCCTGAATACGCGCTCAGGTTGTGTTATGAAGCGTCCTATATTGGCTATACCCTGCAACGAGATTTAGCCGAGAAAGGTTATCATTGTGATGGGGTGGCGCCTACGAGTATCCCCAAACCCCGCCGCAAACAAATCAAGACCGATCGTATTGATGCGGCGCAATTCTACGTCAATGGCCTGCTGACTTTTGTCAGCATACCGGAGCCGGACCTGGAACAAGATCGGGACCTGATGCGCTCGTGCCAGAATCTAGTACAGCAGCAAACGCAACTGCGCAAGCATCTGCAAGCCTTGTCGCGCCGAAACGGGTTGCACTACAAGGCTCAGACCCACAACAAAACTCATTGGACACCACACCATGAGCTGGCTGGAGCGCACCATCACGATGCGTCGGGCAGTCTCAAAGTGAACCTGGAACTGCTGCTGCGCCACCTGAAAGGCTTGAACACGATCCTTGTGGAATATGACCAACAGATCGGGGCTCTTGCCACCACTCCCCGCTATGAGAAACCGGTTCAAGCCTTGACCTGTTACAAAGGGATCAAACATATCTTTGCCTTAACGATGATTACAGAAATTGGCGACATCAAGCGCTTTCCCCACCCGAGGCAACTGGTGTCCTGGATCGGCATGGATATTCGGGAATATTCCTCAGGGGGCAAACACCATCGTTTTGGCATCACGAAACACGGCAATCGCTATGTGCGCACGGCCTTCATCGAGGCGAATCAACGCGGCTACCGAACCGCAACAATTAGCAAGGAGATAAAGGCCAGACGGGCGCACACCGCCAACTGAATGGGTTGACATTGCGGATCGCTGCTTACGTCGACTGAACAAAAAGGGCAGGCGGTTATTGCTGGCCGGGAAGCATCCCAACAAAGTCAAGGTTGCCTGTGCCCGGGAAATGGTGGGGTTTGTGTGGGAGTCACTCCACCAGGCCGCTGCGTAATGCCTCCACAAGGCCCGTGAGAAAACTCAGTCCGATGGTCGTCGACTTGAATCAACGGATGGATCCCGGGGATTAAGCCAGAGATTGGGAAGCCCATGTGAATTTCCTTAGAGAGCGAGATTCCTGCGAATAGGTTGTGGTTACCCCAAAACGGACAACTCTTAATGGGCGCGAATACGAGGATGTCAGTCTAGGATCAAAACCCACCTGGGGATCAATTCGATGAGTATTCAAGTGGAGCCTGCCGGGTTATGAAAAAGGGGTCTTCATCAAATCGAGTGGGTTGGCTTTATCGATGAACCCCTTCCGGATAGAGATCCAATCCCCCAAAATGGAAGTCGATGGCTTGGATAGAGCGTGGCTTATTCCGAACGCCACGACTCCGGATTGTGAGGCCTTGCATGCGGCTATTCATACTCTCTGAGGCCCCATTGCTGGCTTGTAAGAGCACGGCATTGAGGATGCCCCACAAATGGTTCTTGATGGTGCGTGCCACCGTTTTGATCGGGGCCAGACGACTGCGGATGGCCCAGGCATACCATTGCTTCCATCCCTTCTCGGCCCAGGTCCGACTGGTGTAGGGCCAGAGCTTCAGGCCCAATGTCTTGATGGCCCAGGCTCGTGCCGTTTTCAGGGTGCTGGCTCGCAGGATCTTCAACGTACACTGTCGTTTCCGTGAGAGGTTGCTCAGATTGGTTAACCAATCATACTTCGTCCCTTTCAGCTCCTCCCCCCCTTCTCGCATCAACGCTTTGTGTTCCTGCTTGCGCCCCTGGTCGACGGCCTCCCCCAGATACTTGGCGACATGAAATGGATCAAAGGCGATTGTGCTCTGTGCCTCGGGAATCTGGTCCCGCGTGGCCGTGATGTAGGCGGGCCACCTATCCATGTGCGCCCGGCATGTTCAACAGCTTGAGGGTGCAGAGTCCCCTTTGACAACCTGATGGAGGTGAAGTCATAGCGAAGCGCAAGGGCGTCGTCGTGAGGCGGGGTCTGAAGGAAGCGTGGAGCAAAGGCGTGGGCCGATGGACAAGAACCAGATACGAGGCAGACCGTGTCGGACGAGCGAGCATGGATTCGCGAAGTCCGTATCGATCAAGGGCGCGGATTGTAAATCTGGCGGTCGTACGCTGAAGGCGGTTGAACTTACCTCGGGAGGCCTCTCGTCTGTCTTGGCACCAAGACTGAGGACTGAGTGATTGGTCCTGACCGGACGGGAGGAGTCAGCAGAGGGCATAGTAGTCCCAGGTGGGATGAAGGCCTGAACGGTGAGGAGTGGTGAGTCGGCAGCGGAACTCATGAGCGACAAGCGGCTGAATAACCAGTTAACTCTGGCCTTCCCGACAGAGGATATGGGTGAAGCCCTAAGGGCTGACGAGGAAGTGTCGAATCGCTTGCGGCGAACCGCGCAGTCGAAAGCCCGGCGAGAGGTGACCAGTTGCGAGAAGTCTCTACTGGTTAGCCGGTCGCTTAACCCGCCGAACCGCCGTATACGGACCCGTATGTACGGTGGTGTGACAGGGAAAGCGGGCGACCGCCTACCTATGTCGATACTGACACTCTCTCGTCCCGCTTTCTGTTCCTCTGTGAGCGTGTCGTCATAGCTCGTCAAGCTGCTGACCTTCCGTTCGTCGGCCACATGGAGCACGCGGCTTTCCAGTTGGTCCGTCACCACCGTGACATAATCGTGCCCCTTGCGGAAGGAAGTCTCATCCACTCCGATGCGAGTCGGGGCCTCGACTTGCCGGCGAGCCCACCCCCGGTTGACGGCTCGCGGCATGATGCCGTCAATCGCATTCCAGCTTAAGGCCAATTGCCGGGCGACGGCCTGAATTGACGCTTCCTTGAGCCAGTCTAGGACGAGGGCTTCATACAGGGCAGTGAATCCCGACCCAGCCTCCGCCCAAGGCACCTTGATCGTCACCACTCCATGAGTCGGACAGGTGACCCGGGGGACCTCGGCCATAATGAGTGTCTTGAACTGACAGGTGTCCAGATGCCGCCACGTCCGGGTACGCTGGTCATAGCCAGGACAAGGCGTCCCGCAATGGGGACAGGGGGGGGCGTGCCTCGGCTTCGTGTTCGACGAGACACCCGCACTTCATTGGCTGCCATAGAGAGCTCCACCTCCATGACTTCCCACGGCGGCTGAATCCCCAGAATCTGTTTGTATAGGTCTTTGTCTCTCATGTCCCATACCGTAACCAACCCACTCGATCAGGGGAAGAGCCAATTTAATTGACCTTTCTGAGAATGTTTAATTCGGGATATTTATTCTTTTGAAAGGTGATTAAACCAAAATATGAATGGTTCCATAGAAAGAAGAGAAAATGAGATTGTTGTCGTCGGTGAAGTCGACGATTTCCACCGCTTTCTTTCTCTAATTCATGCAGCTATTGAGAAAGCTAATTATTCAGACGTGGTGCTAAATCTTGAGAAATGCACGGCTGCCTTTCAAAATTCAATGCTTTCGGTATGTGCTCAAGTGATGGCATATAGAAAGTCTGGTGTTGAATTTAGTTTGATACCACCGGAATTTCCTACATTAAGGAATATTTTTCGAAATACAGGGTGGGGGTTTTTTTGGATCCGGAGAATTTTGATCCCTCAAATTTTCGTGGATATTCAAGAATTCCCGCTACACAATATAAAACACCAAATGAACAGCAATCAGCTGTAAATAGGATTGTAAATGGTATTTTAGGGGCAATTCCAAATATGCAGAGGTCTGATTTTGCCGCTTTTGAATGGGCTGTAAACGAATTAACGGATAATGTACTTGTTTATCCCCAATCTCCAATTGGCGGACTAGTACAAGTCTCTACATTTGAGAAATATAAAAAACAAGTTCAATTTGTGGTCGCTGATGCTGGTATTGGAATACCAGCTTCATCGAGGCAAGGATATTCAGACATTACTTCCGACACCGACGCCTTAGATAGGGCAATTAGAGAGGGTGTTACTAGAGACACAAAACTTGGCCAAGGAAATGGACTATTTGGAAGCTTTGAGATATGTAGCAAGTGCAATGGGTATTTTGGGGTGCATTCAGGTCATGCTCGGCTTGAGTATAAGAATACCAAAGGCCTTTCCATTTCATATGAAAGAGTTCCGTATAGTGGAACCCTTGTGGTAGCTACAATAGATTTTTCCCAACCCAAACTTCTTGAAGAAGCCTTAAGGATAAAAGGAGAGAAATATCATCCAATGGATTTTGTAGAAACTGAATATCAGTAGTGTCCGGCAATTTTGCCAAGACGGGTATCTAACAACTTGATCTGGAATAGGAAATAGCCTTTTGCGGGGGGTCACCGACTTGAACGTGAAATTTTTGGGAAATTGGGATTTTCTCCCAGGAGTTTCCCATCATGTATTCAGGCCAATTGGTGTTCGCCCAACTCATGGAGCATGTACCCCTCCACACATTTCGCCGCTGTGTGCAGCGTGACCCTTCCCAATATCCCACCAAGACGTTTTCGCATCTCGATCAATTTCTCTGTATGGCCTTTGCGCAGCTGACGTATCGAGAAAGCTTGCGCGACATCGAAACCTGTCTGCGCGCTCACCAAGCCAAGCTCTATCATTTGGGCATACGGGGCCACATGGCCAAGAGTACGCTAGCCGATGCCAACGAACAGCGCGGCTGTCGCATCTACATGGATTTCGCGATGGGCCTTATCCACACGGCCAGACAACTCTACGCCAGCAACAGCTTTGCGGTCGAGCTGGAACAGACGGTCTACGCACTCGATCCCACGACGATCGACCTGTGCTTGAGCGTCTTTCCGTGGGCACGCTTCCGCCCCACCAAGGCTGCCGTCAAGATGCATACGCTGCTCGACCTGCGCGGCCATATTCCCACCTTCATCCACATCAGCGACGGCAAGATGCACGAGGTCAATGTGCTCGATATGTTGCTACCCGAAGCCGGCAGCTTGTACCTCATGGATCGCGGCTTCACCGACTTCGCTCGCTGGTACATGCTGCATCAAGCCCAGGCGTTTTTTGTCATCCGTGGCAAATCCCATTTGCTCTTTCAGTCGCATCGACTCTCGCCCCGTGGACACAGCCACAGGGTTACGTTGCGATCAGACCATTGGGTTGACTGCTGCGAAGGCCAGCAAGGATTATCCGCAGCACCTGCGACGCATCAAATTCTACGATGCCGAACACGACAGGCATCTGGGCTTTCTCACCAACAACTTCGACTTGCCTGCGCTGACCATCGCGCAGCTGTATCGTTGCCGCTGGCAGGTCGAATTGTTCTTCAAGGGGATCAACCAGCATCTTCGGATCAAGCGGTTCTACGGCACCAGCGAGGATGCCGTCAAGACGCAAATCTGGATCGCCATCACGGTGTACGTCTTGGTCGCCATCATGAAAAAGCGGCTCCATACCGACGCGTCGCTTTACACAATCCTACAGATTTTGAGCCTGACACTTTTCGAGAAAACACCACTCGATCAATTACTTACAACCATGGAGATGCCAATGACCACACAGCAAAACAATAACCAACTGAATCTATTCAATTAAATTGCCGGACACTACTGATTCAAGAATTATTTTCCTCGGGATTTTCTCCGTGGCATAGCCTTGGGATGAGGTTTCTCGGCCCATATGCGAAGGATTCTGGGTTTCTGGTTTAGGCGGTTGAATCTTTTTCGAAGGCCTGGTGAGTAGGCCTGATTCACTCCCCCAATCCTATATGAAAATCATGGCATAGCTTTGAGGATCAAGGTGGAAGGTGCCATAAGGAGTTCATCGGAAGGTAAAGGTGCGAAAAGTTTGTCGTTTTTGTAATGGTGGTTAACTTCCTACACGAACATTCCGAAATGTCTCCAAACAGGAGCAACTCAACCGATGTCAGCAAGCACGAGGGTTTCCTGGGAGAAGACTGAATATGACCGATCATGTTGAACTGAAAGAACGACTTCGTACATGCCCCAATTTGCCCAGTTCGCCAGCCGTGGCGAAGCGGCTTATTCAATTAATGGAATCACCTTTTCCGGATGTGGAAGAGATTGTCCAGGTCTTGTCCAGTGATTCCGCGCTCACAGCAAAAATATTGCAATTGGCCAATTCTTCACTTTTTCCCTATAAATGCCAGGTAACCACGATGCTCAAGGCGGCTATTCTCATTGGTTTTAATGGAATCCTGGCCATAGCCTTATCTTTTACGCTCGTCCGACATTTCCGAAATGAAGGCTCAACGGGTTTAGATTTGGACTTGTTTTGGCGTCGTAGTCTTCTGGTTGCGTCGGCATGTCGCGCCATTGGGGATATCTGTGGGCAAAAGGATACAGAAGAACTTTTTTTGGCCGGACTCATTCAGGATATCGGCATGTTAGCTCTGGATCGCCTGAATCCGGAGCTCTATCACTCAAAGGCCCTCAATCAATTGTTGCATCCCGAGATCGTCGCACATGAGCGGGAGATGTTGGGGGTCACTCATGCTCTCGTTGGGAGTTGGTTACTCATGGATTGGAATTTTCCATCAAAAATTTGTATGGCCGTTCAATTAAGTGATGAGGCTCGACTCCTCCCGGATTCCGAAGGACCGGCGAAATTTTTCAACTGCGTGGGATTCGCAGTGAATTTGGTAGGATTAGTCATCACTAATGCCTCGGATGAGGTTTTCTTAGCACAGGTGGACCTTGCCGAAAGTCGTTTGGGAATTGATCCGTTTGCTTTTGCCCAAATCTTGAGAAAACTGAAAGATGTTGTGCATGAGTCAGAAAAACTTTTTGAGATGAACAGCCACAGTGAGGCGAATCTTCTTCAATTGATGGAACAGGCAAGAACCGTATTGAGTCGTCGCCATGTTCCGCTTGCCAATCAATTCGATGCGCTGTTTCTGCAAAATGCGATGCCCGGCGCGGGCTAGAAGGTTGTCCCTACCAGTCAGTCAAAGTCCATTTTTTTGTGACTTGAACTCTCAATCATCACTTGGTCTTCTCCCACCTGCATGGTGTCTCATAAAAGGCTAAAAGGGCTCAGCAAATCCTAGGGAGTTGTTCTCCAGACAGAAGTTCCAGAATTCTGTGTGTACCGTAAGGTGTGTGGAGAATGACCTGAGCGGTATGGTTCGATGAGAGTGGATGCACCGCCCCGATTTCGACTGCGAGTGCCGAGATTGCATGGCTCTGAAGAATAGCCAGGGCTTTCTCCACGTCACCCGATGGCAGAAACAGGACACAACGTCCTTCATTAGCCACGTACAGAGGATCCAAACCAAGAATTTCACAGGCTCCTCGGACGGATTCGCTCACTGGGACCTGTGACTCGTCGATCGTCATTCTGACCTGGGCCGTTGTTGCCAGTTCATTCAAGGCGCTGGCCAGTCCGCCACGAGTGAGATCCCGCAGACAATGAACCGAAACACCCTTTTTTATCAGCTCCGCGACAAGTTCATGAAGCGGCGCAGAGTCGCTGGCGATATCTCCGGAAAAAGTGAGGCCTTCCCGTATGCTGAGCACGGCCATGCCATGTCTGCCCAGATCGCCGCTCAGGATTATCCGGTCGCCCGGAGTGATGCGGTGGGGGCCAATATCCACAGGCGACGGGATGACGCCAAGACCGGTGGTATTGATAAAAATCTGGTCGCCTTTTCCGCGATCCACCACCTTGGTGTCGCCGCACACAATGTGCACCCCACAGGCTTGCGCGGTTTTCGCCATAGAGCTCACCACGTGTTTGAGGGTGTCGATCGATAAACCTTCCTCCAGGATAAATCCGGCACTGAGATACAGAGGATTGGCTCCCATCATGGCCAGATCGTTGATGGTTCCATGGACCGCCAGGCTGCCGATATCCCCGCCAGGAAAAAGAGGGGATGCACCACATAGGAATCGGTGGTCATGACCAGACGTCCATCCTGCGACGGGAGTACCGCACCGTCTTGAAGGGAATTTAAAAAAGGATTAGAAAAGGCCTGAAGAAAAATCTCATGAATGAGGGTTTGCATGAGATGCCCTCCCCCACCATGGGCTAGGCGAATCGTATCCTCGGTCGCATGGGGGAGGGGGCATTGAATCTTAATGTTCTTGGGCGTCATATTTCACCCGGGGGCGACTTCGTTTTTCCGATATCGATAATAGGCGGCACATGCCCCTTCGCTCGACACCATCGGCGCTCCAAGGGGATGGTCTGGTGTGCACCGGGTGCCAAATGCGGAACAGGCCGAGGGCTTCATGAGTCCCTGGAGAATTCTCCCGCTTTGGCACTCTGAGACTTGGGAGTTGTCGGTGCGGCTCGGTTGAATGCGATCTTTGAACTTTCGGAGTGCGTCAAATTCGGAGAAGGTGGGCCGAAGTTGCAAGCCACTCCGCGAAATTTCTCCGATCCCCCGCCAATTTCGAGAGACAGGTTCAAAGACGTTGTCGACCCCCTTGCGAGCCTCAAGATTTCCCGTCCGGTGAACGGAACGGGCGTATTGGTTTTCTACCTCATAGCGTCTCTCTTCCAGTTGCGCCACCACCAGGCGCAGACCTTCTAAAATATCCACCGGTTCGAATCCGGTGACGACAATAGGCACCTGATACCGTCGACAGATGGGCTCATAGATGTCATAGCCCATGATGGTGCAGACATGTCCGGCGGCCAGGAAACCCTGCACGCGATTCTCAGGCGACGAGAGAATGGCTTCCATGGCGGGGGGGACTAACACATGAGCCACCAAGAGACTGAAATTGGAGAGGTGAAGGCGTCGGGCATGAAGAACCGCCATGGCTTGAGTCGGAGCCGTCGTCTCAAATCCCACGGCAAAACAAATGATCTGATGGTGCGGATTGGTTCGCGCAATCTTCACGGCGTCTAAGGGAGAATAGATGATGCGGATGTCTCCTCCTTGGGCTTTCACGCGCAGGAGGTCATTATAGGATCCAGGAACGCGCAGCATATCGCCGAAGGAACAAAAAATGACGTCAGGCAACGCAGCCAGTTGGCAAGCCGCATCAATCAATTCGATGGGCGTGACGCACACAGGGCATCCCGGTCCATGAATGAGTGTGATGGCTGGAGGCAGGAGGCGGTCTAATCCATACCGAACAATGGAATGGGTTTGCCCGCCGCAGACTTCCATAATGGTCCAGGGATGGTGGGTGATCCGATGAATCTCTCCAGAAAGCGCGTGCACGGCGTTCGGGTCTCGAAATTCATCCACGTATTTCATGGCAGTGGGATTTCATTCGTCGGATCACGGCCTAATTGTGCGATCATCGATAAAGATTCCTTCGCAGCCTGTTCATTGACTTTGCTAATAGCGAATCCGACGTGGACGATCACATAATCTCCGACGGAAGCCTCGGGGACCAGGGCCAAGCACACTTCTTTGGTCACCCCGGCAAACGAAACCGTTCCCGTCCGAAGGTCGTCGTGCTCAATGCGTTGAATTTGTCCTGGAATGGCTAAGCACATAAGGGGGCCGTTGCTGAGTTGTTTCTGTCACACCTGGCTGCTGTCGGCAGGTATCCCTTCCTCTTTTTTCGGTGACGGGTTTTTCGCGAATGAATGTAAAGCGATGAGACACTGTCCCAGGGATAGGCCCCCATCATTCGTTCCAAATAGCTCTGAAGTATAGACCGTGAACCCTCGTTTGATGAGTTCCGCCTTTGAAAGATTGAGGAGCATAGCATTTTGAAAGACCCCGCCGGAGAGGACCACTTGGGTGCACGTCATGCGTTCGGCGATGTTCGTGATCAATTTTGCTAGTGTGTGGTGAAATTCGAAGGCAATCCCTTCCGGACTTTTCCCCGCGCATATGTCACGGACGATGTCGGAGATCAATGGTCGCCAATCGACCACCCATCCTTCTTGCGACTCTGCCATAGACCCTAAAGGCATGTGATAGTGTTGGGGCCTAGTGTGATTCACTTCACGATCTGCCAGAAATTCCAGCGCCATCGCCGCTTCCCCCTCAAAGCCGGAGACTTGGACTAAGCCCAATAACGCACTCACCCCGTCAAATAACCGACCAATGCTGGACGTGGCAGGGCAATTCACCTTGTTGTCCAGTAATGCCATCAACGACCGGGTCATATCTGAACCTAAGGATTGGATCGGAGGAAGATCCAGATCCATCAGCCGATTTCCAAAAATTTCATGTAAGAAGGCCAGTGCCACCCGCCGTGGTTCCCGCATACAGATCTCTCCGCCGGGCAGGGGAAACGAGTGCAGATGGCCGATTCGTTCAAATCCTGAAGGATCACAGATTAAAAATTCACCACCCCAGAGGGTCCCGTCTGATCCATATCCGGCTCCGTCCCAAGCTACACCCAGAACGGGACCCTTCAACCCATGTTCGGCCATACATGAACCAATATGCGCATGGTGATGTTGGACGGGAATGAGCGGGATGTGGTGTTGTTCTCCAAACTGACGAGCGAATCGGGTTGAACGATAGTCCGGGTGATTATCGCACGCGACGGCTTGCGGTGTCAGATCGAACAGGGCCAGGAGATCGGAAACCGTTCGTTCGAATTGTATGGAGGCTTCAGCCGTTGACAGGTCACCGATATGCTGACTGACGAGTATGTCGGTCTGTGTGGTGACCGCGATCGTATTTTTTAACTGTCCCCCCACTGCGATCATGCAAGGGAGACTCTCGGCCCCGTCCGATAAATTGCTCAATGGAAGAGGAGTGGGCATATACCCGCGTGCGCGACGAAGCATTGCCGGTTTCCCACTCACCACTCGCACTACCGAATCATCCACGGGTCTGGTAATCGGGCGGTTATGGACGAGAAACGCATCGGCAATTCCCTGAAGGCGTTCCAACGCGTCCTGTTCGTCAAAGACGATGGGTTCATCTGATCGGTTTCCACTTGTGGCCACGACTGGGATTGGCATATGGGCCATCATGAGGTGATGGAGTGGGGTGTGAGGCAACATGGCTCCCAGGTAGGGATTGTCGGGTGCAACGTTGGAAGATAATGTCGACGGATCTGTTCGTCTCAACAAGACGATGGGAGCGGCCGGGGAGGTAAG
Source organism: uncultured Nitrospirales bacterium (assembly GCA_963801755.1). GTDB lineage: Bacteria > Nitrospirota > Nitrospiria > Nitrospirales > UBA8639 > Nitrospira_E. The sequence continues at coordinate 86,692 of CAWDGE010000004.1, forward strand.
CAGTTCTGCTTCCTCTGGGCCGACTAGGCAATGTTGTGTGAGCATTTCTAATGAAGGGAAGAGAACTGCAAAGGGCTTGTTGGGGCGATACTTTCGCTGACGTAGCTGTTGAACGGCCTCGGATGATTGGGCATTCACCCACAGTTGAAATCCCCCTAATCCTTTCACCGCGAGAATGCCACCGTGCTTGACGATGTCACACGCTTCTCGAAGCGCTCCGTCTCGTTCCGCCAGGATGTTCCCCTCACGATTCCATAACGCGACCTGAGGCCCACACGTGGAACAGGTCATAGTTTCCGCGTGAAAGCGGCGATCTAAGGGACTGTCAAATTCGTGTTGGCAATCAGAGCACAGAGGGAACTGGTCCATTGTGGTGCTCAGACGATCGTAAGGCAGGCGGAGCACGATGCTGTATCGCGGACCGCACCGTGCACAGGTGGTGAAGGGATATTGAAAACGACGAGAGTGAGGATCGTTGATCTCTTGCACACATTCCCGGCAGGTTGCCAGGTCAGGGGAAATCACGGGTTGCCGACGTCCGTCCGGCTGACTGGGATGAATAGAAAATGTGGATTCGCCTTCTTTGGGGATTTGCGTCGTTGTTAGTTCTTGAATCGTTGCCGGATGAGGAAGTTCGGTTTGAAGTCTTGTCTGAAAGAGTTGGAGATTGGCTGTCTCACCTTCCAGTTCGAGTATTGCGCCCTGGCCAGTATTGGCCACCCACCCGGCAAGAGATAGTTCATGTGCCAACCGGAAGACAAAAGGCCGGAATCCCATGCCTTGAACAACTCCACGAACGATAAGCCGGATCCGTTCGTTGCAACCTGGTGTGGTAGTGAAAGAAGCCGCAAGCGTCATTCCGTTGGATCCAGCAATTGAATGTCTTTGAGTACCAATTCCGGCAGATCTTCCCATAGGACATTTCCTGACGAGCAGTGAGGACAGGCAAACGTCTCAGGCCCTCGGTCAGTTGTGTATCCACAGGATCGACAAGTGCCTTTCGCAGATAGGATACGGATGTCGAGAGTCGCGTCAGAGGCTGGCGTCCCTAGCGCGGCGAGATGAAAGGTGGTCTGCAATTCCTCTGAGGTATGACTCGCCAAATGGGAATGGCTGCTGATTTCCAGCCGTATGAGAGTCAGATGGGCTCCAGGATGGCTTTGACAGACTTCGGTCACTCTGGTCACCATCTGGCGCATTAATTGGAGTTCGTGCATGTCGGCTGCCCCAATTCTTCAGTAACAATCCGGTTCACCACGGTCTGGATCGCTTTGGCAACTTTGGGCGATAACTCAAACCCGTGTTTGACCGTGGCGAGTTCAATGCCATAGACCACCACGTATGGAGGTAATTCTCCTAATGTATTGGCCAGTGTCAAAGCTGCTCCCAAACCCAAGCCGTGAGTGGAGGAACCGGATGTGTTCCACGCAAGCTGGCCGATTGTATCCAGGTCCTGTGGGATCGCGAAGCGATGGAGAGTGCCGACTTCGGATTGGCTGGAAATCGCATCAATGAGAATGAGTTTGTCCATTCCTTCCATTTCATGAAGGAGAGTTAAGCCTGCCAACTCGCCTTCAATAATTGAAACGGAAGGACTTTTATAAGGAAGAAGTTGTCGGGCAACCACAATGCCAACGGCATCATCTGCACGGAAAGCGTTTCCCAACCCGATAATTTTGATGGTGGGCATCAATCAGGATACCTCTTCTCTCGTGAATTTCAAAAAGTGTGTGGCGCAGGAGATGCAGGGATCATAACTGCGAATCAGTTGTTCGCATTTCATCGCCGTCTCCTGGTCGTTGAGATGGAGAATGTCTGGTAGCAGTTTTCGAAGATCGTCCTCCATGCGGCGTTGATTTTGGGAGGTTGGTGGGACGATCTTGGCGATACGGATGGTGCCATCCGCATTGACCTCATAGCGATGATACAGCAGGCCTCTGGGGGCTTCGGTGGCGGCCATACCCTTTCCAGCACAAAATATCACCGGAACGGCTGAAGCACCTGGCGGTTCATACTGGTCAATGAGGCGAAGGGCTTCGTCAAACGCATAGAGCACTTCCACCGATCGTGCCACAATACCCATGGATGGGCGGTTGAAAGGGAGGCCTAATCCCGTACTCTGTAAGACGTCTTTGGCCAACAACGAGAGCTGGTCCTGGTTGAGAGCGAGCCGGGCTAACGGCCCTGTGAGATAAGATTGTCCATTCAACGTGCAGTGGAGGGCAGTGGAGTAGGGCACCTGTTCTTCATGGAAATGGTGTTCAAACTCCGATGCGGCCATGTGGTGTCCTCGATTGGTGACGACGTCGCCTTCATTCATCGGATATTCAGAAGGCCCCCGAAGGGCGAGGAAGGTATAGGCCTGTTCGGGATCTTGAAATTCAAACCCGCTCACCCATCGAAGCGTTTCCGCAGCGGCATCTCTGGCCCAAAGGAATTCGTCCTTCAGCGCATGTAAAGCATTCCTTGTCGGCACTTGAGAGAATCCGCCAATCTTCACCGAAACCGGATGCACCGACCGTCCTCCTAAGAGCGACAAAAGCTGATTGCCGGCCTTCTTCATTCGCAGCCCTCGCTTCACAAGATCGGGATGGGAACGAGCCATCTCAAGCCCGCTGTCGAATCCTAAGAAATCCGGACCCTGGAGCATATAAATGTGCAGAACATGACTTTCGATCCATTCCCCGCAATAGAGGAGTCGACGTAAATCACGAAGGCTTTGTGGCATTTCCACATCGAAGATTTGTTCCAGGGCATGGACCGCACTCATTTGATAGGCCACCGGACAGATCCCGCAGATACGCGCCACGATATCGGGCACTTCGTTGACGTGACGTCCTTGGAGGAAGGCTTCAAAAAATCGAGGTGGTTCAAAAATCCGGAGCTGAACATCCTGAACCTGACCATTCTGGACGGTGATATGAAGGGCCCCTTCCCCTTCGACCCTGGCCATCATGTCGATTTTGATGGTTCTTGATTTATCAGGGTCCCAGGCATCGCTTTCCTTTTGGAACGGCTGAACCGATCCGTTGATTCCTCGAAACCGGCGAACCATGTCCACGGGGATGAGGTGAAGATGCTCATGAAATTGTTTGGCCAGGGAGGCGGTATTTGGGGGCACGCCGGGAATCACGGAATCCTGTTCTGCAGGGCCAAAGCATCCATAACATTCCCGGCCCATGGCGGGGCAGATGGCCCCGCACCCGGTTCGCGTCACCGGTCCAAGACAGGGAAGTCCCTTCGCGACCAGGACGCAGACATGTCCCTGGCGTTTACAGTCCAGGCATACACTGTGTGCGGGAATGCTGGGTGTCACGCCTCTCAGCAAATCGGTGAGCACTCGAAGGAGTTGTTGTTTATCAATCGGGCATCCCCACAATTCATAGTCCACCTTGACGTGTTCGGAAATAGGAGTCGATGTGCTTAGGCTGTGGATGTATTCGGGGCTGGGATATACCGTTCGCTTGAAGGCTTCCACATCGCCCCAGTTCCGAAGAGCCTGAATGCCGCCGGAGGTCGCACAAGCGCCAATGGTGATCAAGGTCGTCGTCTGTTGACGGAGATCCAGAACTCGAGAAAGATCTTCAGGACAGGTAATGGAGCCTTCCACGAATGTAATATCATACGGGCCAGGCTGCATATTGCTGGAGGCTTCGGGAAAATAGGCGATGTCCAGGGCCTCTCCCAACGCCAGCAAATCGTTCTCCATATTCAGAATGCTTAACTGGCATCCGTCACAAGAGGCAAATTTCACCACCGCAATCCGAGGGCGAAGCCTGGTTGAAGGATGCTGAGTTGCTAGGGTTGTTTCGTTCATATTCATCACCGGCTATTCAATATTCAAAATCTCCTTTTTGAACAAGGGAAACAGGGACGCTTGCTTTTCTTTTTCCGCGTCATCCCCGACATTTTTAATCGGGGATCCATCTATATCATTCTCCCTGTACAATTCCCCGGATGGATCCCCGCTAACTACCTAAGGGGATGACGGAGGTGATTTGTCATTCCCGACATTTTCAATCGGGAATCCATTTGTTTAATCAGTTCCCCTCCTTTGTAAGGAGGGGCGAGGGGAGGTAGAGTTTCCCAGGCTGAAAGATGTTCTCCTACTGCGACTGATTTTCCCTTTGACAATTCTACCTCACCTCAATCCTCCCCTTACAAAGAAGAGGAAATATGGTTTTTTAGTTTCTCTTACACCCCCACTTTTCCGAAATACGGCACCACCCGGTCTAATTGCATCACGGGCCCGTCCTTACAGACAAAGAATGGCCCAAGCTGACAATGCCCGCAGAGTCCAATGCCGCATTCCATATGCCGCTCCAACGACACATACATGGCGTCGGGGCGCAGGCCCTGATGAGTTAAGGTATTACAGGCAATTCGCATCATAATTTCCGGTCCGCACATCATGACCAGCGTATTGTCCGGGTCCAACTGCAGTTGGTCAAACAATTCGGTCACCACACCCACATGGCTATGCCAGGTCTTGCCGGGTTCATCGCTGGTCAATAGGACCTGTGTGCGGGGTTGGTGGCGCCAGGCATCGAAGCGTTCCCGGTAGAGCAAGTCGTGGGGGGTCTTTACTCCGTGGAGAATGGTCATGGCGCCATACTCCTCCCGTCTGCGGAAAATATACTCAATCGCGCCGACCACCGGGGCGCAACCCAATCCGCCCGTGACGATAAGCACGTCCTTTCCTTGCGCTTCCTTCATGGGCCATCCAATTCCAAACGGCCCACGAACGCCCACACTCTCACCCACCTGCATCGCGCCCAGTACCTGCGTGATCCGTCCCACTACACGAATGGTGTGGTCCAGGAATTCCGGATCGCCAGGGTCCGACACAATGGAAATGGCTACCTCGCCTACACCAAACACATAGAGCATGTTGAACTGCCCCGCCTCAAACCGGAATGACTTCCGGTGATCAGGGTCGGTGAGTTGCAGGCGAAACGTCACGATATCCGTGGACTCCTGCTTCTTGTCCACGATCACAGCCGGATGGATAAAGTAGGGATTATAGGGCATGCCGTAGCCGATTTCTGAGTGAATAAATTTCGCAAACATACCAGCTAAGGAAACTCATCATTCATCATAACCACTTCGATCGCTCAGATCTTGGATAGTGAAGACTCCTCATCAAGGAGTCTTACTAACAGTGTGGCGTTTTTCCTCAAAACGCAAAGATTGGACACCCCTTTGGATATAACAGCAAATTCAAAGCCAGAATTTTTGTAGTTATCCAGACTGAAGCTTTTTGAAATTTTAATAGCTTTTAGAATTGACAGGCGAGAGATGGATATAGCTTCATATCGCATCTTAGGATTGTTTTTCATAGATGATTATAATTCGCCCAGCTATCGGTTCAAGTCAAATAGTTAAAAACAAAATCAAAAATGATTCTTATCACCAAAGATTGGGACCATATGTATTGTACGAAAGGTTGTGTTCCAATGGAAATGAATGGAGGGAAAAGGACTAATGATATTGGCCGACCGTTTGTACTCCGAAACTGACGACACCTGTGCACTCTGTGGACTCCGTGATACCCAGGCGCTAACTATTCACCACATTGACGGAAACCATGGGAACGACGTCTACGAAAACACAATCGTCCTCTGCCACAACTGCCATATGCGGTATCATCAAAGGAAACGAATCACATTAGAAGACATAAGGACACGCAAGCGGCATCTTATGTATAAGACCGTTACTACCTATGGCGTGAACGCTCTTAAAATCGCTGCGCGGAACAATTTTGGTGTTATCGCGATGCCTTTTCTGCTAAATCACCTGCTCGATCTTGGTTATATGAGTAAGGAAGAGGATCAAATGGGTTACGGTGCTCAATCGGACGCAACAGCAAGGTTTGCGATAACAGATCGAGGCCGTGAGACTCTGAAAGAATGGTTTAAGTAGAAAGAAGAAGGGAAAGGGGCGGGAATACTTATCTGTAGTTTCTTGTTTCTAAAACCTCGAGGTTCGAAGGACTTACATGTCAGAAATAGACTAAATCCTGGACGAAATAGTGAGATGACATCATGAGCAAAAAAAATACTGGTCGTTCTGACGAGCGTCCAAAAATATCCTAACCTAAACCGGGCCACCGGGTTGTGGCTTGGAGAGCCGGTCTATTTCGTCAAAAAAGTCGAAGAAGTCGGCTATGGGGTGGATTATGGCAGGCCCAAAGGGAGACTTTGGAGACAAGAAAATAGCCTGTCCCCTTTCTCTTAAACGGAGAACGCGATCCGTATTAAGCTGTGATCACCGATGGGTGCCCACTCCCCTCCTTCGTGACCACTCCGCGCAGTCGCCATCAATCGGGGATTGTAGCCGCATGTTAGCATGGTCCCGGCCAACGTCTGTGACTTGTTGGCTTTATACGTATTGGGGTATTCTTCGGTCATGGCTATAACTTGGGAACAATTGGCCGAGCAGGCCATGAGTCTACCGACGGAATCGCGGGCGCGGTTAGCGGACCTTCTTGTGGAAAGCTTAGATGTCGATGAACTAGGGCAGATTGATCGCCTGTGGGTTGCAGAGGCAACGCGCAGGCGCGATGAAGTACGAAGCGGGCACGTCGAGCCGATCCCTGGAGACGAAGCGCTTCAGAGGGTGCGAGACGACGTTCGCCGATGAAATGGGATTTCCACCCGGAAGCCCTGGAGGAATATCGGGAGGCAGCTCTTTACTACGCCGAGCGTGATCCGGCCCTTGCTCTGAAATTCCTCGACACTGTTGAGGATGCCATCCGACGAATTCTCGAATCTCCAGAACGGTATAGGATCCTCGATGAGGATGTCCGACGTTGTCTCACCCATGTCTTCCCCTATGCGGTTCTGTTTACCATAGAACCGGAGTCTATCCTCATTGTGGCTGTCATGCATTGTAGCCGCGAGCCGGGATACTGGAAGCGAAGAATCCCACCAGCCTAACCAAGCGACCGAACTCTGATTATGCCTCCCGAAGTTAAGGAAAGAATAAACAGGGTGAGAGTGATGATCATTGGCAAATTTCATTTCAAAGCGTTGCGGTTTATCAGAAGGAGAACAAGCCGTAGGCTTCATTTGCTCTTGAAGATGCCAGGCTTATCACAGGGCAGAACCCGGCATCCGGCGGTGCCGTTGCTGAACTCCTGATAGCGGTACTTCGAAAAGGGCCTGAGAGGGCATTCCATTGTACGGAACACTCGTTGCGGTGGTCTCGCGCCGGTTACCTTGTCACCCTGCTCGGAGGGAAATCCCATGCAATATGTCACACCTAAAAAATTTGCGATTCCTCTGAATCGCCAAGAGGTTTCTCAGTCATGGAGTCAGCGGGGGTATTCGTGTGACTTGTTTATTGACCCCCCAGGGAGGGAGTGGAATGATTTTGTCCATTCGACCAACGAGTTGGTCACCGTTGTTGAAGGGAAATTGCGAATGAATATTGAGGGTGAAGAGGTTATCGCGGAGCCCGGAGATGAGGTTTTCATCCCGAAAGAAGCCTGTCATTCAGTAAAAAATATTCATCACGCGACGACCACATGGCTGTATGGGTATGATTGAAAGTGTAAAACCTGTGATATCAATCGACGGACAGTGTCGGGTGAAATTGAAGGTGTGATCTAAACCGAAAGAATACTAGAGGTCATCCCTGCATTGGGGGTGGGTATCCATTCCCATCGATTGTCATCCCCGCAAGTTGTAAGCGGGGATCCATCCTAAAGAAAAGGCCAGATGGATTCCCGATAAAAAATGTCGGGAATGACAGAGAAAGAGAGATTGCGGTTTGTCGGAAGGGACAACGGAAGACCTTCTATTTGCAATACCTAACATGGTTGCCAGGGATCTGACACTATTTGATACATGGAGGTCAGATTTTTACAC
>CAWDGE010000005.1:0-387961 GCA_963801755.1 uncultured Nitrospirales bacterium
TAGAGAAAATCTATGTCAAGGATTTGTCCTTAGAAGTTCCCCATGCACCCGGAATTTTTCTGGAGCGTGATGCCCCACAGGTGCATGTCGAGTTGAAGACGCAACATACCCGTGTGGAAGAGGGCATGTATGATGCGTCCCTGACGGTGACCGTCACGGCCAAGGTCAAAGAAAAGGTCATGTTTATCGTGGAGGCAGAGCAAGCCGGGATTTTTCGGATTTGCCATGTCCCCGAAACGGAACTAGGCCCGGTGTTAGGCATCGGGTGTGCGAATATTCTCTTTCCCTATGTTCGTGAGACTGGTGTCTGATGCGGTGACACGGGGAGGGTTCCCCACCGTCATGCTCAACCCGGTGAACTTTGAAGCCCTGTATCAACAGCAACAACAACAGACGACAACCGATTCCTCGGCCACCATCCATTGAGGCAGCTTCTAAGGCGAAGTGCTATCTCGAAATGCGGAGCACTAGCGTATGTGGTCGCTCAATCACGAAAGAAATCGGAAATCCGTTTTTCCTTCATTTGTAAACGGGGTGGACTGGGTCGGTTCATGGCTGATCGTTCCGTAGTCGTGGCTAGCAGTTTTTTTACGGCTCTGGAGACGTCTGGGACTTTGTTTCGGGTTACATCCCAAATAATGTGGACATTTAATTAAAGTTAGCCATGGGCGATCACATCACGAAATGCGGCGGCCCTTTGGACTATTCAACCTCTGGCATCATTTCTTGCACGTTTTTGGCAAGTGTTTGGCGGCCTCGCCGATAATTTCCAAATTGCGGACCACGGCATCGAAAACCAACTCATCACGTTGGAAGGCTTCCAGTGTCAGGCCATTGGTATAGCGAAGCACTTTAATGGCGGCTTCCAGAATATCTTCCAGGAAAAACGTCCAATCACGCGACACGAATCAAATCCTTTTCGATAAAAGGACGCATGCGAGGCTTCACGGTGTCCTCAAGGACCAAATCGACCTTCGTCTGGAAAAGATCCTCCAAATAAAACTTGAGATCCATATAGGCATCGAAGGTGGGGAGGACTGAAACTCCACAAGAACATCAATATCGCTTCCCTCGTGCATCTCATCACGGGCTGCCGACCCAAAAATGCCCAATGTCTTAATAGCAAATCGGCGAACAATTTCCTCGCGCCTGCTGCTCAATAACGAGACAAGACTCTTGTGGTTCATGACATCGCCTCCACATGAAAGTATGCTCCCTGCCATCCCCAAAAAGGCAGACCTGTCTCGACAACGATTGGTGTCGTGTGTCAGTTCATCGTCATCTTTCTGGCGGAACCTTACCAAAAACGATTCAGCTTAGCATTATGCCAATTTTTTGGCAGAACGTCTGCATGTGTCGGGGTACATTCGCTCGATGCGAAGACTCATCCTTGCACCCAATACAGTCATCCTTAACCGTGCTATTTTCCCTTAGCCAAAGGCGGTGGGCCATGACCATGTATCTCCAGTCCCGTCATGCCCAATAGACGTTATCGGCCATCCATCTTCATGCAGGCATGAAAAAATGAGGAGTACAGATCCCCGGCCAAATGGAAGGCTTCCACCTTCGTTATCGTGGGGGGGCCGGCGTTAGCAGATTTCTTTCGGATCCGGCATTCCCCTCTGCTCCTTCCGTCATTCCCGACTTCGTATCGGGAATCCATGTTGTCCCCGCATTGTCATACGGATCCCCCTCGATTTCGCTCGGGCAGGCACCGCGACGGGTCTGAGCCCATCCGCGCCTCGTATCGAAACGTTATGCCCCTCCGTCATCCCTGCAGGTCGTCAGCGGGCGTCCATCTGCAATCCGTCACCCAACCGAGACCAGAGAAAACAAAAAAGCAGAATTCGCTCCGATGCCACACAATGTGGACCAATAGAAACAGGGGAGGGAAGAAGAGCCCTGGAACTGCCAAAACAAGGCAGTAAAGATGTCATATTGCAAGACCCTAGGAATTGGGCCCCGTGATAGGTTATTAGAGCTTGCCGTGATGGGACGGTTGAGATACAGTAATTTCATGGGAACCACGACTGACACAGCGCAAAAGACGATTCCGGCGACCGAAATCAAGCGCAGGGGACTCTCGGTCATTGACAAAGCCTTGAAGAACGGTCCAGTGCATGTGCTCAAGAACAACGAACCCGCCTATGTCATCATGGCAGAAGACCAGTATCGGGAACTGGCGAAGCGGTATCGTAAGTCGTACCTGAACCGGATTCGCCGCTCATTGAAGGATCTCAAGCAAGGGCATGTTCGTCCCCACACAGCGCAAACTCTCATCGACGAACTTCACCTCGAAGCCTAATGTATACGCTGGCCACGACCAGCTATTTTAATCGGCGCGTGGCCAAGTTCACGCGAACTCACCCCGAACAGAAAAAACAACTTGCCAAAGTTCTCAGAGGATTGGAAACCGATCCGTTTCAACCCTCTCTACGACTGCATGTTCTCAAAGGGAATTGGAAGGACTGCATGCCGTCAGTTTGACTCGTGCATACCGCATCACTCTGAAGTTACGAATAACCAGAAAAGAGATTGTGTTGCTCGACATCGGAACCAATAATGAGGTCTATCGATAAAATGTTCACATGGCCACGAAGGAAAAACCCTCGCAGTTTTTTTCGGTGCCCCGCATCAACGCTCCCCTTTCCATCAAGAATTACTCTCCAAGTTCCATTGCACGTGCAGTCGTATCAGGAGATTCACACGCTTGCGCAAGAACCCGGCAAGGCAGTGGGAATCCATACTAATTCCCGACGTTAGGCATTGGGCATCCATCTTTTTCCCCGCATTGTCATATATGGACTCCCCCTGTTTTGCAAGCGGGATTCACCACGATGAGGAGCGGGTCTGCGGTCATATATCCGGCTTCGTGATGGAACCTTTTTCGTTCCGAGCCTTGATGGTTGTCGCGCGGCAGCTCCTATGCATCCTGACGGCTTGATGCCCAGCCGATGACAAGACTCAGGGTTTGCTGCTGCGGGGGTGACCCCGTTCGCCCATCAGTTGGTTTCTCCTGCTACGCAATCCTTGGCAAGCTCTTCTCAGTTTTATCTAGGCGGCCCCGCACATTTTTGTGACATCATACGGCTGCTCCCCGTGGATGAGCGCGAAGGCCATCCGCGCATTCTTATTCGCCAAGGCCACGACGGCCTTATTCATCCCCGTTGGACCACCAGCCGCCGGATCGACCCGCTGAGCCGATCCGGTTTCTCCCCCACTTGCCGCACGACCGCCCGGGCCCCATGAATCAGCAACTGCCGAAGATACCGATCCCCCCGTTTACTGATCCCGCCGAGCCGGACCTTCCCCCCCGTGCCGGTGTGCTTGGGGACCAGCCCCAAGGCTGCGGCGAAATGGCGGCCGTTCTGATAGGACTGGCCTGCCGTTTTGCTCCAGAGAGCCGACGCGCCTAAGGGGCCAATGCCCCGAGCTTGCTCGAGGCGGTGACAGACCGGCTGCATGGCATTCTCCCGTTTGATCTGCGCCGTCACCTGCTTCAATCTTGGCATCCCAATAGCGCAACTCCGCCTGTTGGTCGATCAAAAATTGTTGGAGCAGCGGCCCCCATCGCTCTTCGGCGAGCAGGAGGGGCAGCATCTTCCGAACCGAGGCGACTCCCTGGGGGATGGCCACGCCGTATTCCAGTAGGATCCCACGAATCTGGTTCACCAGAGCCGTCCGATTGCCCATGTGGCGGCTCCGCACTCGATGGGGAGCTTGCACGGCCTGCTGCGCTTCGCTGGCCATGCCGACAAACCGCATCCCCGGCTCTTGCACGGCGCGACAGACCGCTCGAGCATCGGCCGCATCACTCTTATTCGTCTGCACCCACGGCTTCACGTACTGTGGGGCGATCACGCGGACGTCATGTCCGAGCTTCGTCAATTCTCTGGCCCAATAATGGGCGCCGCCACAGGCTTCCATCCCGACGAGGGCGGGAGCTTGATTGGCCAACCACGGCAGCAGCTTCTTTCGCGAGAGGCGCTTCCGTTCGACGACGGCTCCGCTGCCATCTTCCACGTACACTTCAAACACATTCTTCGCAAGATCGATCCCAATGATGGTACGCTTCATGGTGACTCCTCCTTTATGTTGAAAGCTGGTTGGTCAATCGTCCAGCTTGGCACATCGTCATGCCGTCCTTAAAGGGGGAGTCCATACCATTTCCTGAGCAGCAGTTAAGGATCTGAGCCCAGCCCAACCCCAAGAGTTTTACAACAACCCGGTCTCATTCTAAACCCCACCTTCAGGTCGGCCAATCGGGCAGTCGCCCAAATCAACCGGCGGACCGTTGATTCGACGCCTGTCGGCTGGCCCACAGGAGGGACGCTCTTAGCATCTAGCGGACCTTGTCTGAGCCTTGCGAGTTGGTCCGCTCTGCTCAGGGTTAGCGTCCCTCCTCTTCAATGAGGCCAGACGGGGCGTCAATGGTTTTGGCCACTTTTGCCGAAACAAAAGTGGCTCGGCTGCCGGGCCGAAACCCGGCATCTAATCTAAATGGCAAGTTCCATCCATCTTCCCTTCCGTCATCCACCGCAGGTAGTCATCGGGCACCCAACTTATTCCCAGATTGTCATCCTGAGCAGCAGCGAAGGATCTGTGCCCAGCTTAACCCCGCGCATCGAAACGCTAGGCCCCTCCGTCATTTCTACAGGTCGTCATCGGGAATCCCTCTTCAATCCTTCACCCAACAGAGCTCAGAGAAAACAGAAAAGTAGAATTCTCTCTCACGCCAACATGAATTTTTTCCAACAGAAACAGGGGGAGAGAAGAAGAGCCCTGGAGCTACCAAGACAAGGCAGTAAAGATGTCGTATTTTAAGACTTGACCCCAAGAACAGAAGGAAAATTGAACAACTGATAAATTGACCAATCGAGGCTGAACAGGGCCAGTGCGAGAGGCGGAGTATGAGGCAACCAAAGATTTTCCCCCACGACTTCAAGGGGTGGCTATTGAAAGAGTTCGTCGGGTTCCATCTCGTGACGATACTGCAGTTGAAGGCCCTTCAAGAAATTCCGCAAAATTTGGTCTTGGCATTTGCGATAGTGTATATGATCAGGTCTGCGAAAAAATGCACTCAACTCATGTTTACTCATACGGAAATCAGCCAAAGCCAATATCGACAATATGTCATCGCCTTGTAAATTGAAGGCGATCTTCAGTTTGACGAAAATAATATTATTGTTGAGCCGTTGTTCTGGTTCAGCCTGGGCGCCATCTTTCTTGCCACGCTTAGCGTTAATCAAACCATTGAGAAACGTGGCGAACATGGTGTCAGGACATTCCACAAAATCTGGATCATCATCTTTTTTTAACCACGCACTCACCTCTGTTCGTGTCACGGTCTGGTTGGCCTGAGCAAAGACATCGATCATTTTGGAATCACTAAAATCCAGGATGTAGCGAATTCGACGCAGGCAATAATTATTGTTCATGTCGGTGTTCCCGTGACTTCATGGTGCTCTGTACCATGAGTTGGTGAGAGTTGGATTCGAATTTTTTCATCAGCGAACGGGATAGTCTCACCGGCGAGTATGTACTTTCGCGTGTGAATGTCGACTTTCCCATTGAGCAGGACCTGCCCCGCAGAGACCATCGGCTTCGCTTCGCCTCCACGGCCTACCCATACCTTCAAATTCCGAGAGATTTGATAGAGCGGAATGGGTTCCCGAGAGATTTCAGAGACTCTAATGCCAAGCGGCCCTCCCTCAACGAAAGGCCTCGTGGTGTGATCCATACTGATGACCGTCTTCGGTAATGATTAAGTTGGGATTCGTGTTGGTCAAGATTTCCATCAGACCTCAGCTTGAGCGGGCTCGACAGAAACTGGCGAAACGACTCCCACGCCGATTGATTGTGTGTTGTAGCCCAGGCCAGAAGCAGTTTGACGTATGAAGTCACGACCCGACCACCAACCCAATAAAAAGTTAGAAACTCCCTCGCCCTTGTAAGGGTTTGTTCCGAAGCGGAACGCTCTTTGCTTAAACAGTCCTCGCCGAATCTCCGAAGTTGATTGCGCTCTTCGGATACGCCAATGGCTGGTTTATCTCTGAGTCAGAATTAGGCGACCAGAGAAAATTGAAAAGAAGAAGTCTCTCCCACTCCAACACGATGGCGGCCAATAGGAAAGGGGTATGAGCGGAGAGCTCTGGGGATTTGTAGACATGGGAGGAAGGATGTGTGAATGAAGACCTGACCCTGCAGCGCGATCGGTGTATCTTCTTTAGTCCGACGCCTTCCGGCTGGCCCAAAGGAGGGACGCTCCTAATCCGCGGGCGGACCGTGTTTGAGCCTTGCGAGTTGGTCCGCTCTTTGCAGGGGGTAGCGTTCCTCCTCTTCTATGAGGCCAGACGGGGCGTCAATGGTTTTGGCTACTTTTGCCGAAACAAAAGTGGCTCGGCTGCCGGGCCGACACCCGACATCTAATCTAAAAGACAAGTTTCAGCCATCTTCGCTTTAAAGAACTTTTCCCAAAAGATCCCGTCGAGAAAAGTGAATCATCCGAACAATTGGGGGGTGAAAAGGGCGTGGGGATATGTGTAGATGAAAGATTTGACCACGAGTGATATATGAAGTTGAGAAGTCTTTCCGTAATGAACGAGGACGAATTGAAAAATATTTGGCATATCAGATTGGCCTTCTAATTTGTTAGTACAAAATCAGGCGTTTCGAATTTTTTTGCTGCCACAAGACTAAAGCTTGGCAAAGCTGAGTTTTGAAAAAATACTCTAAAGTGTAGGACAATCGGAGGGAGCGTTCCACTTTCTCTTGGTTAATATTCCTGTCGTTTGATAAATCTTTCTGACGTAAAATGAATGATATAAACTTTGTAACATCATGGCCGCAACATATTTGCATCCTATCGAATTCGTCGTTAGTGACTTTAGAATATCTGCTTACCAAATAGTCATTGTCTGCATGTTCAGGCATTCCTGGCGATCTTTCCCTCAGCACATTTGCAAGTTTTTTGATATCAATTTCAATGTCTAACCCGTTAAACGTGGAGAACAAATCAAAAACTAACCCTTTGAAATTAATATTTAGGCTGTCCAATTGGTTTATCAACCTAAATATACCAATGATAAAAGCGGCACTGACCGTCGAACGAATAAGCCCTTCCCTTAAAAGTACGTGACTTTCTTCATTAATTGCATATTCTGCAATTAGTGCTTCAGTTGCACCTGATTGCAGAATCATAGTTTCAATATCATGCGTATCAGTAGCAAAAATGTTACCGCAATTAATGTTGGCCCCTAGAATATGGTCAAAGTCTGCATCACATATTCCTATTATTTGCGCAACATCACAGCAAGATTTTTAACAATATCAATGACATCATTCTTCGAATTTGCGGTCTCCATTTTTACGATTTCGGTATTAAGCAACATCCGAAACCATCTTATATCGGAATCCCCCTCAAGAAGAACGATGACCCTGTTTTTAAAAGACGGGTGTCCCAGTAACATTCTTATTTCAGTAGCTTTAGAGCCATTGC
Source organism: uncultured Nitrospirales bacterium (assembly GCA_963801755.1). Taxonomy (GTDB): domain Bacteria; phylum Nitrospirota; class Nitrospiria; order Nitrospirales; family UBA8639; genus Nitrospira_E. Next base: position 7,499 of record CAWDGE010000005.1, read on the forward strand.
CAATATATTTTCTCAACGCATAACCCCAGACTCTAAATCAACAACAAGATGCCAGTTATTGTCGATTATTTGTGGTGAGTGAGTGGAAATTATTGCTGAAACATTTTGAAGCTTAATGATCCTCTTTAAATCAGTTAAGAATTCTTTCTGCCACGCAATATGCAAAGATATTTCTGGCTCGTCGATTAATACAAGAACATTGTCTTTCGCTCTAAATATTAGCTCGAATAGCAAGACCACTTCATGCCGTTCGCCAGAAGATAGTTGAGTCAACTGAAGACGCTTGTCTTTATCAGTTACGAAGTAAAACCCCTTTTCTCTGTCGATTAAAACCTTCTTTGAATGCTAATCGCTTTTCATTCAAAATGCTGGTAAATAGGTCTATTCGTTGCAAAAGATCATCATAGATTTTTAATTTATCTTCCGCGTCATTCACATACAGGGTAAGAACCTTTCTATCTTCATCCTTGATTTCGTCAAGACTTGCGAACTGTGAATAATGGTCGGATGCGATAAGGCTGTGCCCGCTAAGTTGTTCTCTTTTTTCCTTTAGATTGTTTAGCTTGCGTTGGAGCTCCTCGATGCCCAATGTTTTGAATTCCAGATCCTTTTTTAAGAGTCTCGAAGGAAAGCTACTATCGAGCTTTTGCGATATTTCCGAAGAACCAATGGATTTTTGTTCTATTTCCGCTGAAAGCTCGTCAGCATATTTCTCGATAGTATCTATAATTCTATTTTTCCGGCTCCTCGTACTAGGCACCCCAAATCTTTGGATCAACCTTTGATCTTGAATCAAGTGAATATTTATCGAATTTATTATTTCCTGCAGCCAATCAGGCAATTTGGATTTTTTAGCTTTCATTTGAGATGGCAATTGATCTCCGTAGGTTTGAAGAACGTCGCCAATATCTAAAATTTTTTCGGTCAGTTCATCCCTCCACTCTCTTCGCCCAATTCTATCTAACCAAGGAAGGAATCGTTCGATTGCATTCATTGGTATATCCAAATCTTCAAATTGTTCGATATATTCGGATCGGTCGTATCTAAATAACTTATCGCCAACTCCAGATAGTTTAACTCAAAATTACGGCGTTATCCTCACCGTGACGACGAATGCTAAATAAGGATTTGTCTGTTTTTACATCAATGGAACTAAAATTAAGAGTAAGAAGGAAATTAAACCGCTCATTGAATATTGCATTGATTATTTTCAGTACAACAGTTTTTCCATAGCCATTAGGAGCGGTGATAATAGTTATATGCTCCTCCTTGTTTAGTTCTATGACGTGATTGAAATGATCGAATAGAGAATTGATCCTTATTTCTAACAATTTCATTGCTTGACCTCTCAGTTTATATTGCGCATTGCAAGCGATTGAGCTAATCCACTGTTCTATAACTTAACCAAACCAACAAGGTTATTATTCTGCCGGATTAAGCGAGGGATTAGCGGGCTTTGGGTCAAGGCTGCTGTTGACCAATAACTCTATCCCCGCAAATTATGGGAGAAAAACAAAGTTGCATAGTTAATCAATTTATTGAAAAAAACATTTCGACACATCCCTTGTCCCATTCGCCTGAGTTGTCATGATTAGGTGCGAATCTAATTAATCATGGAGCCCTAAGCCACGCTACCCAAGTCATTGAAAAATGAACAGAATTATTGTTGATGGAATTGTGTCGATGGGGTGGGGGGTGTGTTCCGAAAATTTTCGGAACGTATTTAGCAAAGAAGATATCTGCGAAATCTCAGGGAGAAAGAACCCTTTTCGGGCCGAAAGATGATCTATTCGATTGCCGGAAAGGTTTTGAGAAGTTGGCATAAATCTGTTGGGGGAGTCAGGTAATATCCAAAGTTTGAAAATGTGTTCCTAAACACAATCTTGGGAATCGTACATCAGAAATGAAATGAAGTACAGCAAAAAAATTGGTTTGAGAAACTGGGGGGTTGTTTGCAATACAAGAAGGGAAAAATTTCAAAATGAAAACGGAAAAAATTCTCACCAGGTTCCTTTCAGAATTCGCACCAGATGTGAATTGATCCGTGTGCCGCGAAATTTCGAGGGTGGGGGTGACGCGTTTTGCCCCCTAATGACATTTCTTTTGTTTCGGCAAAAGTGGCCAAAACCATTGACGCCCCGTTTGGCCTCATTGAGGAGGAGGGACGCCAACTCTGAAGAGGGCGGCCCAACTCGCTGAGCTTGTCCTGAGCGAAGCCGAAGGGCTCAAACAAGGTCCGCTAGCTGATAAGAGCGTCCCTCCTCCGGGCCAACCGGCAGGCGTCGGATTAACGGTCCGCCTGTTGATTTTGGCGTCAGCTCGGTTGGCTGATCTGCAGGTGGTGGGTCAGATGTGAAGAAGGGTGCTTGATGACGGATGAGTGCTGGTTGCCGGTGAGAATTGCGATGAGGCGGCAAGCTAGAGAAGTTCCCGGAACTGTTCGGAGGATATTTCCGCCGCGTCCAGGATCTGTTTTAATGTGCCCGGTTTGATGACGTGCTGGCGAGGAATGATGACGATATGTTTATCGTCGGACATCGAAATGTGCTTGCCTTCTCAAAGGAGGTAAAAACCTGCACGCTTGAGGGCTCTCACGACGCGTTCATGAGAGACCTGCGGGAGTTTGGTCATACCGTGACTTCGACGGTCCGCATTTTCTTTCGTCGTTTTAAATTTTCAATACTTTCGAGGTAGGTCTTAATGGCATCCTTGATATTTTCCAGGGCTTCTTCCTCAGTCTCTCCTTGTGAAACACACCCTTTTAACGTGGGACAATAGACGACATACCCTCCGGCTTCAGGGTCTTGTTCGATAACGATTGGATATTCCATGCAGACCTCCCTATTGATACCTCTGTTGATGAGGCTAAAGTATACCAGAAGTTGCCTTCCAGGGAATTGCAGGGCAAATGTTGATCTTTTAGCTGGGTCATAACGTTGAGAGTGATGTGAGTTAAGAGATGCCGGGGGTCGGCCTGGCAGCCGAGCTATTGCCTGCCGCGTCCCAAAGGGCGCATCCATTGTTGTGGAGGCATAAGTTTCCAAACAAAGGTCGCGCTCCGCGAGACGCACCTTGCAAAACGACGCCCCGTATGGCCTCATTGAAGAGGAGGGACGCTAACTCTGAAGAGGGCGGCCCAACTCGCTCCGCTCAAACAAGGTCCGCTAGATGATAAGAGCGTCCCTTCTGTGGGCCATCCGGCAGGCGTCGAATTAATAGGTTGCCTGTCGATTTGAGCGTCACCGACCTGAAGGTGATGAGGAGAATGTGAGGGTTTGATTGATGCCGGGGGTCGGCCCGGTAGCCGAGCCACTTTTGTTTCGGCAAAAGTGGCCAAAACCATCTCTTTCATGGAGTACAGGTTAAAAGGGGAGGCCGAAGCCTACCGAGAAATTCAGACCATCTTCCGAGAATCCGAAATCGGCGCGAAAGATGGCCGCACGCTCCAACGTGAATCGGCCGCTGACCCCGTAGCTCTGGCGCACGCGTTCCTGGAAGAATTCTAATCCGTTCTCTGCGACACCGCCGACTTCGTAGAAGAGCGCCAGCCCAAGGCGCTCGATCCGAAGATATCGCCAGATTGTGAAACCGCGTGGGAGGACCCAGACGCGATATTCTGTGGCCGCAGCCCAGGCCGCATCATCCCGCCAGCGACCGGCGATGTACCCGCGTAGCACCCGGCTGCCGCCGAGGGTCGGCCGCGCGAAAAACGGGAGGTCGCCGGAGCTCAGTTGGCTCTCGAGGTGGAGCGCGATGGTGTCGGTCGGCGGGTGCTCTTCGTCCTCGCCTCCTCCATCGTGGAAGAGCCCTGGAACGGGGATCAGCTGGTCGGCGAAGAGTTGGTAGATCACACCCCGGTTCCAATCACTCTGGAGTAGCGCGGCATCGACTCTCCCGCCCAGGACCGTCCCGCGGTAGGGATTGCGCTGGCTGTCACGCGTGTCCCAGCGAATGCCGCCGCCCACCCACCCGAGACCATAGGGATCCGCCTCGGCGAAGAGCCCGGGAAACTCGCTGTTGGTTTGCCCGGCGCCCCCAACGCGGCCCCGGCTGAGCCAGTGGTGTTCCCCTCGCACATCCAGCTCGAGGACGACGTCTTCAAACGATCCCTCAAGCGACCTCGAGAGACCCAGTTCGAGAAAGGCGATCTGGTCGGTATAGCTTGTTTCCTGACTTTCCTTGGTCGATGGCCCGATCCCGAAGAAGCGGCTGGTCAGCGTCTTGCGATATCCCCCGCCCATGCTTACGAAACTGCGTTCTTCCTGGAGCACGCCACCCGTTGGAACTTCGAGATGCTTGAGCCACCGTCGCCACCGCAACACATAACTCTGTTGGCCCTCGGTCGTGTGGGAGAGAAAGGCCCCCAGGAATTCACGACGACGTTGAGCACGAAAATCGATGTCGGTGATTGCCACACCCAATCCGACGCCGACAGCGGAGTTGGCGAAGAAGAGCGGAAGCAAGAAGCTCGAGACCAGGAAGCGCTCGAAGAACCCGCCGGGCTTGAGCCGGCCCTCGGGGATATAGCGCCAGCGTTCGGGCTTGGTGACAAGAGCGGCTTTGTCGATCCTGGGAATCCGGCCATTCTGGTCCATTCCTCGATAGGGGTCGTAGGCCACTTCCTTCTCGACCACGGCAGAAGCGGGGACGCTGGTTTCGGCTGCTGCCGGAAGCGCGAACAGGAGGAGCATCGGCAGGACCCAGGATATGTAGGACGAGACGCAGCGGATTCGACGACAATTCATCATTCTATTTGTCGAAACTTTCGATGGATATTTTTCCCCTGTCCCATTCGCCTGATGTGTCTTGATCAGGCGCGAATCTTATTCATCAACGAACCCGAAACCATGCTACCCAACCCATTTAAAAAAAGTACAGAATTATTCTTCATGAATGTTTGTCGGTGGGGTGTTGGGGGTGAAAGCGTATCGAATCGCTAGGGCAATCGATGAAATTGGGTGTTTCAGGATCTGACGGGGTTTCGCCCCTGTACGACGAGTTCCTTTTCTTTTGCCAAAAGTGGCCAAAACCATTGACGCCCCGTGCAGCCACAGTGCATCGTGCCGACGTAGGCCAACGGAGGGGCGGCCTAACTCGCAGGCGTGGCCCGTTGATTTTGGCGTCAGCCCGGTTGGACGACCTGCAGGTAATGGGGAGGATGTGAGGGTAGATGGATGTCGTATGATCAATGACGGAGGTGCTGTGTGGGTTCGATTGATACCGGGTCTCGGCCCGGTAGCCGAGGTTTTGCCTGATGCGTCTCGAGGAGCGCGACCTTTGTTGTGGAGGCAAAAGGACCCAAAACCATTGACGCCCCGTCTGGCCTCATTGGAGGGGAGGGACGCTACCCTGAGAGGAGCGGACCAACTCGCTCTGCTCAAACACGGTCCGCTAAATGCTAGGAGCGTCCCTCCCTGGGTCCAGCCGGCAGGCGTCGGGTCATTAAGGAGACGCAGCATTCAGAAATTTTCAAGAATGAGAGAGACCCGTAGTAATGACGGAGTGGAAAAAATGGATGCTCGCTGAATCAGGGCTGGCATGACGGTGGGGCGGCAGAGCTGAGGGAAGGAATGATTGGTAAAGTAGGCTTTTTTTCTGGTTCGCCATTTACGGATTTTTGCGGCTGATGCTAAATTTCAATAACGGTGATTTGTTGTCACCACCTTGAAGAGGAGTTTGTATGGCGGCACTTTTTCAACCCCTTAACCTTGGGGCGATTCTTCTCAATCATCGGGTGGTTATGGCGCCACTGACCCGGCTTCGCAGTCAGCAACCGGATGACGTTCCACACGGGCTGAATGCCGAATATTATGGGCAACGGGCGAGCGACGGCGGGCTCATTATCACCGAGGCGACGGATACCTCCGAACAGGCCCGGGGTTATCCCGGTGCGCCCGGGATTTATACGGCGGATCAGGTGAGGGGCTGGCACCGGGTGACCGAGGCGGTTCATGCCAAGCAGGGCTTTATCTTTTCGCAGATTTGGCACACCGGACGTATTTCCCACAGTTCGATGCAGCCTGGGGGACGGCTGCCCGGCGCTCCCTCGGCCGTTGTTGCGGCGGGCAATCATATGGACCGGCAGGGCAATGTTGTGCCGTTCGAAACCCCCCGCGCACTTACCCTTGGGGAAATTGAAGAGATTATCGGTGATTTCCGCAAGGCGGCCGAGCATGCGCTGACGGCCGGATTTGACGGGGTCGAGATTCATTCCGCTAATGGCTATCTCATTGATCAATTTCTACAGGACCATACCAACCGGCGTGAGGATGCCTATGGCGGGTCCATTGAAAATCGCACGCGGTTTCTGCTTGAGATTGTCGAACAGGTGACGGGGGTGTTCGGCCACGATCGCGTCGGGGTGAGGATTGCGCCGTGGGGTGTATCAGCCGACATCAGCGATAGTGATTCGCAGGCGCTGTTCTCGCATGTCGCGGTGGAGCTTGGCAAAAGAAAGCTGGCTTATCTGCGCATCGTGGAACCCCGTGCGAATCAGCGTAGCGATACGAATGCCCTTGATCCCAATGCTCCCGATGCCTCCTCCCGTTTTAAAGGTTTATTCGGCGGACCGGTCATTGCCGCCGGTGGCTTTACTCAGGAAACCGCTGAATCCGTGATTCACGCCCGTCATGCTGATGCCGTGGCTTTTGGCCGGTTATTTATCGCCAATCCGGATCTTCCCGATCGCTTTCGAATGGGCGGTCCTCTCAATCCCTATGACCGTGCCACCTTCTATGGGGGAGATGCTCGGGGATATACTGACTATCCGTATCTGGATACCGCAACGACTGAACCCTCTCCGAATCCGGTCACCCCCTAATAGGCTTTTTTCTCGACGGCTGGCGGGAGTGCTGCGAGGATTCGATTGATGCTGGGACTCGGCCCGGCAGCCGAGGTGAAGGTATTCGGGGTTTCGGCCCCGTACGACGAGGTCCTTTTCTTTCGGGAAAAGGACCCAAAACCAGGTGCGCCGAGCATGTTCAACAGCTTGAGGGTGTAAGTCCCTTTGACAACCTGATGGAGGTGAAGTTCATAGCGAAACGCCAGGGCGTCGTCGTGAGGCGGGGTCTGAAGGCAGCGTGGAGCAAAAGCGTGGGCCGATGAACAAGAACCAGATACGAGGCAGACCGCGCCGGACGAGCGAGCATGGATTCGCGAAGTCCCTCTCCATCAAGGGTGCGGGTTGTAAATCTGGCGGTCGTGCGCTGAAGGCGGTTGAGCTTACCTCGGGAGACCTCTCGCCTGTCTTGGCGGCAAGACTGAGGACTGAGTGATTGGTCCCGATCGGACGGGAGGAGTCAGCAGAGGGCATAGTAGTCCCAGGAGGGATGAAGGCCTGAACGGTGAGGAGTGGTGAGTCGGCAGCGGAACTCATGAGCGACAAGCGGCTGAATAACCAGTTAGACTCTGGCCTTTCGGACAGCGGATGGGGTGAAGCCCCAAGGACTGTCGAGGAAGTGATCGAATCGCTTGCGGCGAACCGCGCAGTCGAAAGCCCGCAGGTACCAGGCTTGCGAGGATTCTCTACTGGTTGGCCGATAGCTGAACCCGCCGAACCGCCGTATACGGACCCGTATGTACGGTGGTGTGACAGGGAAAGCGGGTGACCGCCTACCTATGTCGATTTCCACCCAGGTCGGCCCCATTCCATCGTGCTGACGCAAGGCCAGTGAGGGCGGACCAACTCGCTGAGCTTGTCCTGAGCGAAGCCGAAGGGCTCAAACAAGGTCCGCCAAATGATGGGAGCGTCAGCCCGTTTGGCCGACCTGAAGGTGGTGGGGAGGATGTGAGGGTAGATGGATGCCGTTTGATCAATAACGGAGGTGCTGTGAGGTTTCGATTGATGCCGGGACTCGGCCCGACAGCCGAGGTTTTGCCTGATGCGTCTCGAGGAGCGCGACCTTTGTTGTGGAGGCAAAAGTGGCCAAAACCATTGACGCCCCGCCTGGCCTTATTGAGAGGAGTGACGCCAACTCTGAGAAGAGCGAACCAACTCGCCTGGCTCAGACAAGGTCCGCTAGCGGATCAAGAGCGTCCCTCCTTTGGGCCAACCGGCAGGCGTCGGATCATACAAGACGAACCTATCAGGTTCATTCATGAAAGAGCGGTGAGCGCAGGAAGGACGGCGGAGAGAAGGTCGGTGCCGGTTGCACTGTTCGGCCAAGCCACCAGGCCAGGGGAGCCCAGAGAGGAAGGGTGAATTGACTTGTAGAGCTCGGACAAGGGCCACTTGTTGATTTGAGGGTCATCCCGTTTGGGCGACCTGCAGGTGGTGAGTACGTGGGATTTTGGCATATTTTCTATCGGCCACTTATGTGAGTTAGATAAGGAAAGCGTGGTGCAAACAGTCGAAAGGTCTGAGCTAAACCTGTAGCTGCCACTCCTTAGCTAGATCCTCGGTTCTCTCAGGATGACAGAGTGGTTCAAGGTAACTAGGCCCCTGCTGCTTGGGTATGAGATAGATGTCGAAGCGGTGTTTTTTTGTTTTGATGGAGGCCTGGGGTTTGATCCCGGCGAGATACTCGGCATAGGCTGGGCGCTTGACGACCACCCGTTTTGTGGCAATCGTGAGTGCTACCTTCAGTAATTCATCGGCATCTGTATCCTGCCCGACGATATCCTGGACGATTCGCATGTCTTTTTTTACGAGCGCCGATTTGTCTTTCAGGGGAAACATGGGATCGACATAGATGACCTCGGGTGCAAACGGGGCATGGAGCAGTGCGTGACGACTATCCCCACAGGTGAGGGTCAGCTTGTCTTTGATGAGCGCGCCAATTTTTTCATCCTCTGCTGCACGACGTAATCCGTCTTCTAGGAGTTTGCCGATCATTTCCGATCGCTCGATCATGTGCACGCGGCATCCCATGGTTGCTAGCACAAAGGCATCACGCCCCAACCCGGCGGTGGCATCTACTATCGTCGGTCGTTTGCCTTTTTTGATGCCGACCGCTTTGCTGATGGCCTCGCCTCCGGCGTGGCCATATTTTCTCCGGTACGCGGTTTTGCCGGACACAAAGTCAATGACCACCGGCGTCATGTCCGGCTCATCCTGATCAATCAATTGCCATTGTTGGTCCTGTAATTGAATACAATACTTCATCTGTTTTCTACGGATTTCTTTGAAAATGATCTCAGTAGGGAGGATGGGGGGAGGGAAGATTCCTGGCAGATTCGCGCAGTCATCACGCTGATTTACATGTGTATGTCCGGGTTCATACTTTGATGGATGACTCTGACGATCACAATTCGCTTCTTTGCCATCTTATAAAAAATTGAGTGTGGGCCACATTCGAACCGGAAATACTCCGGCACAATTTCACTGCAATCCCTTCCCATTGTTGGACTATCGGCCACCTGCAACAGGCAATCCCTGAGGGAGAGGAAATATTCATCCGCCACGTTTTGCCCGAATTGTTGGATGGAAAATTCATAGGTTCTTTGGAGGTCCTGGTCTGCCTTTTTTGAAAGTTGATACTCACTCATTGTCTACACTTCGTTTTTTGATATCGTTCATTATATCCTCAACCTTCCGGCGGCTCACCCCGCTACGTATTCCTTCGGTGAGTGCCCTCCGCAACACCTCGACCTTTTCCTGATCCCGCCGGATCAGATTACGCACGTAATCGCTGGCGTTCGCATATTTTCCCGTTTCAATCTGGCCCTGTACCCAGTCTTTCATGGGATCGGGAATCGATACATTCATCGTTGCCATAGCCTAGCCTCCATTTTTCATTTTGGCATAGATGGCCGATGCGTTCCAACCAGACACCGCACATAGACATTGCACGTGAGGAGGAATGGCATTCAGGAAAAAGACGGATGCAAGCCAGAGATTGTTGAAATGACGAAATAGGGGAGGGATGGGGGCCCGGGCAGGGAGCGGGTACGCTTCCTGCCCGGTGGTTGGTGTAAATTATTTTGACTCACCATGTTCGTTCTGCCGGCTTCCATACACGGAGCCGGAGGCTGTTGGTGACGACACTGACCGAGCTTAACGCCATGGCCGCACTGGCCAGGATGGGGCTGAGCATGATGCCCCAAATGGGATAGAGGATACCGGCGGCAACCGGTATGCCCACGACATTATAGATGAAGGCCCAGAACAAATTTTGCTTCATGGTCTTCATCGTCTGCCGGGCTAGCTCGATGGCGGACCCGACCGCCCGCAGATCATTGCGCATGAGGGTGACATCGCTGGCCTCGATGGCAATATCGGACCCCGCTCCCATGGCGATGCCGATATCCGCTTGGGCGAGGGCGGGTGCGTCGTTCATCCCGTCCCCGACCATAGCGACGACTTCTCCTGCCGATTGGAGCCGCGTAATTTCCGCCACCTTTCCTTCGGGTAGGACACCCGCCACCACCCGTGTGATTCCGGCCATTCGTGCCACCGCTTCCGCGGTTCGTTGATGATCGCCCGTGAGCATCGTGACCTGATACCCCAGCCGGTGCAGGCGGCCAACTACGTCGCGAGAGGAGGCTTTCAGTGGGTCGGCGATGGCTACTAAGGCCGCCACGTTCCGTCGATGGCCACATATACGGGGGTTTTTCCTTCCCTGGCGAATCGCTCGACATCCTGTTGGATTGCGCTGGTCTGGATGTCGGACTCAGACATGAGTGCGAGATTCCCTACTGCGACCTTTCGTCCCTCAACCATGCCCACGGCGCCCCGCCCGGTCATGGCTTGAAACGCGTGCACCGGAGACAAGGAGTAATTTTGGGTGGTGGCATGCCGCACGATGGCCTGGCCGAGCGGGTGTTCGGACGAACTTTCCAACGAGGCGACGAGACGAAGGATTTCTTGGGCGGAATGTGTGGTGCCGGGGGCGGAGAGAATTTCGGTGACGGCCGGTTGTCCTTCGGTGAGCGTACCGGTTTTGTCCATGACGATGGTCGTGACCTGGCTTGCCCGTTGGAGCGCTTCTCCACCTTTAATGAGTACGCCCAGTTCGGCTCCTTTTCCGGTGGCCACCATGACGGCTGTGGGCACGGCCAAGCCCATCGCACAGGGGCAGGCGATGATCAGCACTGACACCGAGGCGACCAGGGCGCGTATGGCGGGGGCGGTATCCGCCATGACAAACCAGACCATAAATGTGGCAATCGCCAACGACAGGACCACGGGGACAAAGATCCCGCTGACACGGTCGGCCAGTTTTTGGATGGGTGCGCGAGACCCCTGGGCCTCGCGCATGAGTTGCACAATGCGAGAGAGGACACTGTCTGTGCCCAAGGTCGTGGCGTGATATTGAAACGCGCCGGTGGTATTCATGGTTCCTCCGATCAGGCGATCGCCGGGCTTTTTATCGACGGGCATGGATTCTCCCGTCAGCATCGATTCGTCGACCGAGCTGGTTCCGGCGAGCAATGTGCCATCCACGGGGATTCGTTCCCCTGGCCGGACCAGCACCGTGTCTCCGGTTCGCATGTCTTCCACCAGAATCTCCCGTTCACGGCCATCCCGGATGATCCGGGCGGTTTGCGGTTGAAGCGTCATGAGTTTTCGCAAGGCTGCCGATGTTTGGCGCTTGGCTCTTGATTCAAGTGCATTTCCCGTCAGGATCAACGCCATGATCATGATGACGGCCTCATAATAGAGTTCCGGCGCCATGCCTCGGCTCAGAAAAACCTCGGGCGCGAGGGTGGCCAGAAGGGAGAAGAGAAAGGCTGCGCCGGTGCCAACCGCCACCAGGGTATTCATGTCGGCGGAATGATGCCGGAAGGCGGCCCAGGCCCGCGTATAGAAATGGCTGCCTGCCCAGGTCATGACGAAGATGGTCATGGCGAGCAGGGTTACCGAGAGCCAGGCCGTATCCAGTGCATAGAGCCCGGGTGCGAATGATGTCAGAACGGGTGTCATCCATCCCATGATCCATTGCATGAACGGATCGGTCACCCCACCGTGCGCGTGTGTGGGTCCGGAACTCATGAGCGGCATGGAGAGCACCATGGCGACCACCCCGAGTATCCCGCTGACAATAGCCTTGTTGCGAAATGATCGAAATTCTTCCGCCTGCGTCTGTTCCTGTTGCGCCTGCTCATCCTGATCCGTGTGGTCCGGCGAATTGATCTCCGCTTCATACCCGGTCTGTGTAATGGCCTGTCTGACCGAATCTGGTGTCGTGGTGCCGGGATCGTAAGTCACCTCGGCCGATTTCAACATGAGATTGACTGAGGCCTGGATGACGCCGGGTTCCTTGTCCAGCGCGCGTTGCACGCGGATTTGGCAGGCGGCGCAAGTCATCCCGCCGACCGAGAGACTAACCTTCTTGGTTGGGGGCATGTCAGGCGGTTCCTCTCGTTTCCTCATGGGGGGATGCGATCGTGTTCTCTCTGCTTTTGCGATGACTGTGCTCATGTCTTTTTCCCTATCCTTTATGCTCGATGCTGATGGGTAAGATTTTTGATATCAATTTTCAGGTTTCAGGCATTAGACAATACGCACTTCCTCGGTCGGATCCTCACCCCACTGGCATCCTGAGCCATTCGGCGAAGCCTCTGCGTCCAGGTGAGAAGCCTCGTGGCTGAACTGGATCCTTCGTTTCACTCAGGATGACAGAGTCGATCAGGATGACAAAGTCGGTAGGACGAGGGTTCATTTCCCGTTCACCGCTTGGATGGGTGCCTGGTTTCTTCGGTGTTCTGAATTCGCTTGCCCGCCATGGCTTTGGCCATGAAGAAGTACCAATTGACCCAGACAATGGCGGTCATGCCACCGATGATGACGGTCCATTCAATGGTGCTCATACGGCCTCCATGCTGGGCCGGGCTTTGTAGCCTTCCTCCTCGATCGCCTGAATAATTTCTTCTGGTGTGATGGATTGAGGATAAAAGCCAACGGTGGCCTCCCCAATTTTCACCTGATCCACCTTCACGCCTTTCAAGTTGGATAGGATGTTGGTGATGCCTTGAACACAATGACCGCAGCTCATGCCTTGAATCGTGAGTGTGAGATCTTCCATGGTAACCTCCGTTTGGTGAAATTGAATGTGGTGTGGTGCATGTCACGTTCTTTGTCCGACATGCCCTGTTTGCTTATATAGACGGAGCTCGGATCGAATTCTTACAGTGGGTGGAGTGTTGAAAAATGCCGCCAGCGGCGTTCTCGCCCCTTGGCCGTGCTCACGTACTCCTTCGTACGCTCCGCCCGTCCAAGTGGCTTCGGCCTTGCCGGACGGACCTTTTTGAACACTCCCTTAGGAGTTGGGCATGAGCCTTCGTTACCCAACGGCGGGCCAATGTTCGCGAGCGTAGGGATGAATAGGGGAAGTGGGAAATGTAGGGAGAAGGGGTGTTGGGGCTTATTCGCAGGTGCAATTCAAACACCCATGCTTACTGCAAATCCCGCAGGAATCTTCCAGGGACTTGCGCAAGGCATGGCGCGCTCGATGCAAACGGACCGTGAGGTTATTGCTGGTGATCTGTAAATCCTTGGCAACGGATTGCAGGGATTCTCCGGATAAATCAATCCGTCGAATGATGGCGGCATATTCGGGCTTGAGGGTCAATACGAGGCGATCCAGACAGGCGCAAATCGTCGGTTGTAGTTCATCTAGCGAAGGGACCTGATGGTTTCCCAGAGTCTCGTTCTCGTCAAGAAAAGCTTGGAACCGCTTGGTGTCCGTTTCTTTGCTCCGATAATAATCAATTAGCGCATGTCGAAGGATTTGATAGAACCAGGGGATGATCCGGTCCATCTGTTTGATGGAATGGAAATGGGCCAATGCTTTCATGAAGCATTGTTGCAGGAGATCTTCGGCGAAGGCAGGATTGCCGAGTCGGCGGGTCAGGAAGGCGTGAAAGGCCTGGCGATGATCAGTGAGCTGCTTCATCACCTCATCTAGGAGGGGATGGTGTTGGGCATCTTTCCCCATTTCGGATGTGGCTTCAGTTTCCATTTGCTACTCCAGGTTGTCGCCAACCACTCCAGCAGGATGAGACGATATCATGCCCGGCTGCCATTCGGGAAGATCGGGTACTTTTAATGGAAGTGAGGATCTGAAAAAAATAGATTCCCGCTTACGACCGGAGGGAATGATGACTCGAAAGGGAAAGGATGGATGGTCAAAATCGTGAGCGGGGTTGAACGTTCCATAGAAGGCTTACCTTACCCCGGCCACATTTTCATGATTGCCACGGACGACGAACATCCCAGGCGGGAAGCTCCGGCATTGACCAACGCCACGGCCGTGATCAGGTCGCGTATCCCGCCGGCAGCCTTGACACCTAACCGTTGCCCTACAATGCCCCGCAGAAAACCCACGCCTTCAATCGTGGCTCCGCTACCGGTGAATCCGGTCGACGTTTTCACAAAGTCGGCCCCGGCCTTCTCCACCAGTTGGCAGCCTATTTGTTGTTCTTCCTTATTTAAGAGCGACGTTTCGAGAATGACCTTGACCAGGATTTTTGAAGAGTGGCCACGCCGCGCGGCGTTCACGACTCCCTGGATATCGTCCAGGACTGCTCCATGATTGCCCGCTCGAAGCAAGCCGATCTGGATGACCATATCCAATTCATGCGCCCCGGCTTCAATCGCCAGTTTGGCCTCGTAGGCTTTCACGTCCGGAAGCGTGTTGCCGTGAGGAAAGCCAATGACCGTGGCAATTCGGACGGGAGATCCCGCCAGGCAGCGCGTGGCCAGCGGGACCCAGAGCGGTGCGACACAGACCGCCCCGAAGCCGAACGTACCGGCCTCTCCGCAGACCTGTCGTATCTCGTCTTTCGTGATTTCCGGTTTTAACGCAGTATGGTCAATGATTTTGGTGAATTCGTCGCGGGTCATCCTGCTGGTTCCGATGAGGGTTGAGAGAAGTTGGGGTGTACCCTCATCTCATTTGTCTGATTGTACTGTCTCTCATCGGTACCCGAATCAGACAACGAAGAGGAATCGACAAGGGCACAGGTTACAATGTCTTGCGAATGTTGTCGTAGCCTTTTTTCAGTTCGTCCAGCACAAGTCCCAACCCGGTAGAAACTGACTCGGTTGTATGGCTGGCTTCCTTGCGGACCGCTTCCATCTTGGTCTTGACGTCTTCCCATCGTGTTTCAAGTTTCGCCCATTCATCACGTGCATCGGCTTTGGCCAGGTGGAGTTTGACCTGAAGTTCGTCACGCTGGCGTTTCAGATCATCGGCAAATTTTTGAAGCTGTTCCAGTGAGTGTGCCATGAATGTCTCCTTTCATTATTCGAACTGTATGAATAATTATATTTTAGATTAACAAAAAATTAGCCTAAGAGTGTACTCAGTCAGGCAGAGAGGCAAATAGGATCACCGTTCAGCAGGCTTCTCCGAATTTTTCTTTTGGGGTGCAGGAAGGCAGGAAACGTGTCGATTCCCAGGCATAGGCGAAGGAGCGTGGCGCCTGGTCCTGTGGAGCAAGAGATGGTGTTGGGTGGCGTAACGGTTGACGTGCGAGTGGATATTTAATAAGGATCGTTCTGCGCGATCGTGTCGTCTGTCTTCACTTCGTAGGGGATGAAATCGCAGGTACAGCCTTTGATCTTTTGGTCCACATACATCATCCAATGACCATCCCGGTTTACATCATGCCAGTAGAATAAGGGCCATTCTTCGGTTTGGACGACCGAATTCCAATGTTCATTATATTCCGAGATGAGGATTTGACGGGCGGTTTTGTAATCCACGATTCCGTCTTTGCGGAGGGAATATTCCCGCATGTAGAGACCGGTCACAATATTGATATCTTCGTCGACCAAGTAGGCCTCATCCGGTTCGGGTGGCGGCATTTCGGCTTCGGCTATTTCTCCATTAACGAGAACAAGGGCTAATTCGTGGTTCCGCGGGATCCTTTTTCTTCCCGAAAAATAATTTCATCAAAACGGGGGCAGTTGTGACCAATACAATTCCTAGTACAATTATTTCGAGATGTTCTTTAAGGTCGTAACCAAATTCCCCAAGAAACAACTTCTGAAGATATTGACCTCCTAGCAGCATTGATGAGGTCCAGGCAACACAACCGACTACATTGAAGAATCCGAATTTCTTTCGGTCCATATATACAATCCCCGCGACAATCGGGGCAAATGTGCGAATGATCGGGAGAAACCTTGCGAACACGATCGCGCCGCCACCATGCTTGTCATAAAATTCCTTTGTCTGGTGCAGGTAACGTTGCTTGAATAAAAAGCTGTCCTTCCACGTATACATCGCAGGACCGATCCATCGTCCCGTCCAGAAGCCTACAGCATTCCCTGCAATTCCCGCGGCGGAAGTCAGGGCAATGATCAGAAGCAGGTTCATGAAATCATTGCCGCTATCATACACAGTAGCAGCGAGCTGCGTACTAAAGATCCCGGAGACAAATAAAAGCGAGTCACCAGGTAAAAAAAATCCTGCAAACAGTCCGGTTTCAGCAAAAATAATAAATAAAACCAGCCATAATCCCCCGTTATCGATATAGAACTGGGGTTGCAATAATTGAGTCCAATTAAAATCCAGCAGTATCAGATCAAGCATAGTTTCTGTTTTTCAGGCAGCTTTTAGGGTACCTAGGTCACAATCAGTACAACTAGTTTAAGGTTTAACGTTGCTCTATTTCCTACTTCCTACTTCCTACTTTATACCTCAACTCTCCAATTCATCTTCCCATTTACTCACGACAGCGGTAGCTAACGAATTGCGCAATACATTGGTCATGGTGCCGAACATATCGCAAAAATGATCCATGGGCAATATCAGGGCTATCCCTCAGGTGGTATTCCAACCATGGAACTAGTAGCAGTGACTACTACGAGCGACGCTCTTGGTACTCCGGCGATGCCCTTGCTTATTAACATCAATACCAGCAACATCGGCAGCTGTGTACCAAAATCTAAATGAATTCCATATGCCTGAGCAATCGCAAGGCCTGCAACGGTCATGTACATCATGCTGCCATCCAGAATGGCGAATGTTTGAATGTGGTCGTTCGCAGAACATCCTCCTTGGCGTGAGGCCCTTTGCCCGACTACCTTGTTGTGTGTGAGCTTCTTCATCCCTTGTTTAGAGCAACTGCTATGCCAAAGAAGAGGTGGGTGATTATTTTGTTTTGAGGGAAATCAACCTATTGAGTTGTAAGGAATTAGAATGGTAACGAGGCAATTGAGAGCAGGACGCACTCGTCAATATTTTGCCTATGGGTTATCCATATATGCACAATTTGCAAATATTTGACACCCCTATTGGAGAGGAAAGGTGGTGTCACCAGGCGTAGGCTTCGGGGGCGGGGCCGCCAGGTCCGGGAAAGATGCTATCGAGCTTGCTTAACACATCCTTGGAGAGAGTTAATTCGATAGTACGCATGGTGCCCTTTACCTGGTCCATGGTTCGGGGTCCAATGATGGGTGCCGTGACGGCTGGTTGATGAAGGAGCCATGCCAGGGCGACATGTGCCGGCGCTTCGCCTAATTCCCGGCACAGCGTTTCGTAGGCTTCCAACCGTGGCCGGTATTTTTCCACGTTCCTACGCAGATCCTCATCGGCCCGTCGTCCGCTCGTTGCCGGTTCAAGCGCCCCGGCCAGCAGGCCGCGCGAGACCGGGCTCCAGGGAATCAAGCCTATGCCGTATGCTTCACAGGCCGGAATTACCTCAAGCTCAATCATGCGGTCATTCAGGTTGTACAAACTTTGCTCGGCCACCAGTCCCAGGAAATTCCGGTGCCTGGCCATTTCCTGCGCTTGGGCCAGATGCCATCCGGCAAAGTTACTACTCCCCACGTATAAGACTTTTCCCTCGCGCATAAGTTGTTCCATGGCCTGCCAGATTTCCTCCCATGGAGAATGCCGGTCAACATGGTGCATCTGATACAGGTCAATATAATCGGTTTGGAGCCGACGCAAACTTGCTTCACAAGCCCGCTTGATATGGAGTGCGGACAAACGGGATTGGTTGGGCCAGTCTCCCATCCGCCCGAACACCTTGGTGGCCAGTACGACTTTTTCCCGGCGGTTGCCTCCTTGTGCAAACCAACGCCCGATAATCTGTTCGGTGATCCCTTCCCCCACCTCCCAACCATAGACGTCTGCGGTATCGAAAAAATTGATGCCGAGTTCCAACGCGGTATCCATGATTTTTCCACTGTCAGCTTCTGTGGTTTCCGGTCCAAAATTCATCGTGCCCAGACACAACCGGCTGACTTTTAACCCGGATCGACCAAGATGGACATATTTCATTCAGGCACTCCTCATCAAAGATTTAGGCCGCAGGGGGAAATCTCTTTCTCACTCTAGCAAGAACAACGAAACCTCTTCCAGAAGACGGAGGTCAGGAATGGAGGAATGGGTGGGGTGTTGGGCGCCCCCTATACCCAGGCCATTCATTAGGCCGATTTTGAACTGGTTTACCATTTGGCGTAAGATGAACCCACCCCCTCACGATTGTTGTGGAAGTCCCATCCAGGCAGGAGGTCCTGCAGGCTCATGTCGATTCAATATAGCATCGACAGCACCGATCATATTCGGTTTATCAATGAGGCCTGGTTGCAGTTCGCCTGTCAAAATGACGGAGCACACCTGAGTCGTGCCTATGTCATCGGAAAGTCGCTTTGGGATTTCATTGATGGGGAGGATAACAGACAGATTCATCGTTTGATTTTGAAAACAGTTAGGGCCAAACAACGAGTCCAGGAATTCAAGTTTCGCTGCGATTCTCCAGTATGTCGCCGGTATTTCCTCCTTACCGTGTCTCCTCTACCTGAGGACGAACTGATGTTCTCGACCCATCCCATTCGTGAACACTCACGGAGCCCAGTTCCCTTACTCGATCCTGAGGTGAAGAGGGGGGAGCAATATCTCAGGATCTGTAGCTGGTGTATCAAAGCCTGCCTCCCGAATCAGAAATGGGTGGAGTTGGAAGATGCCATTTCCCGCCTTGATCTCCTTCGAGGCGGAATCATGCCAAACCTGACGCATGGGGTTTGCCTCGAGTGTCAGGTTACCATCGAGAAGGAGTTGAAAAATCTGAAGTGACCAGGTAGAAACTGTCATGGTCATGTTCGGATCGGTGATGGAATTGGGGGTGCTCGAAAAAATCTGACATGGTGGTGTATAGTCGTTCAGCGTAATCGTGGACAAATGGACGCAAATCTCTGTGACCCGTTGTTCGTTGTGAGATCCATTATTGGTTAATTGGAGGATAGTATGGCCCTAACAAAGAAGTCGATACGTCAAGCATCCAAAAAACGCACTCCTTCTCCCAACAAAAAACAAACGCCTGCTCGCAAAAAAGGACCAGCCTCCTCCAAAAAAGGGACAGCCACTCGAAAAAAAGTGCCTGCCTCCAGGAAATCACCACAACCTCAACGCGCCCGTACTTCCCGAGCATCAGGAGACATGGCCAAAACGATTGAGGCGCTGAATGAACGTCTCGATATCATGCTACCTGAAGTGATGTTCCGGATTGCCGCGATTGAGCATTTGTTGGTGAAGAATCAACTGTGTCTGTATGACGAACTGACCAATGCACGGCAATTTATTCAAGAACAGGAACGAACGTAATCGGCATGTCTAGACTAGAGGCCACAATCGAATCAGCTTGAGAGGCCGGGCCGGCATTTACATTTTGATGAAGAGGGAAAGATTATGAGCGTCGATATTCGTGAAACCATTGGGCATAATATGCAGCGCGATCTTGAAGGTGTGGGCGAAGACACCTCTGTGGGGAATGCGGTGAGTCTCATGGCGGCACGACGGATTGGAAGTCTCGTTGTCCATCCCACAGGGCAGGAATCTCAGGAAACAAAAATTATCGGACTCATTTCAGAGACCGATCTTATCCGCCTGGTCATAGCCAAAGATCTGCCTGCGGCCGGAACGAACGTGGGGCAGATTATGGCAAGCCCGTTACTCTCCATTCCCTCTGATCGAACGATGCTGGAGGCCAGCCATTTCATGGAGAAGCATGGCATTCGGCATCTTTGTGTGACAGAAGGGGAAGCGGTTGTCGGGCTGATTTCCGTTCGCGATCTGGTGAAATATTTTGTGTATGCTGAGAAGGGGCCGATCCGAGATCTTGATGATGTGTACCGGCCCCTCAGTGTGCTGATGCGGCGTGACATTGAAACGATCGATCGGGAAGCGACACTCATCACCGTCGCTCAGCGTATGGCCGACAAGCGGATCGGCGCCCTCATGGTGACGCAGGCTGGCGAAATGGTGGGGATTGTCACGGAGCGTGATCTGATCTACAAAGGCATGGCTCAAAACCGGGATCTTACTCAGGCCAGGGCGGGCTCCGTGATGACACAAGCGCTGATTGATATTGATATCAACCGGACCGTGCATGATGCCAGCGATCTTATGGCCGAAAAAAATATTCGGCATCTGCCCATTACGGAAAATCATGCGATTGTGGGAATTTTGTCCGTGAGGGATCTGATGCGAATGATTTCCGTCAGGGATCGCCCCAGATTTCTCAATCAGCCATCATAAGGCTCCTCACCTCTGGCAGGATTGTTTTGACCGAAGAAAGGAGCGCAACTATGGGAAACACCAAAGGGTATGCCGCATTGCAAGCCAGCGCCATACTCGAACCGTTCAGCTTTGACCGGCGACCTGTCGGGTCGAAAGACGTCCTGATTACGATCGACTATTGCGGAGTCTGCCACTCCGACATTCATCAGGCGCGTGACGAATGGGGTGGATCGATTTTCCCCATGGTCCCGGGCCATGAGATTGTCGGGACCGTGACGGCCGTGGGGGCGGGAGTCAAGAAAGTTCGTCAAGGTGAGGCGGTCGGAGTGGGATGTTTTGTCGACTCATGTCGCACCTGTCCAGCATGCACTCAGGGTGTGGAACAATATTGTGAACCGGGAATGATTCCGACCTATAACGGGCTGGATAAACACGGCCAACCCACCTATGGCGGGTATTCCCACCACATCGTTGTCAATGAACAGTATGTGCTGAACATCCCTCAATCCCTCCCATTGAAAGGTGTTGCCCCACTGTTGTGTGCCGGAATTACGACATACTCTCCCCTGCGACAATGGGGTGTGGGAAAAGGACATAAACTTGGTGTTGTGGGGCTTGGGGGGCTTGGCCATATGGCCGTGAAATTTGGAAAGACCTTTGGAGCGGAGGTCACTGTTTTTAGCCGCACCGACCAAAAGCGGACGGAGGCTGAACGTCTCGGGGCGACTGAGTTTGCTGCGACCTCGCAGGAGGGGACATTTACGCGTTTGGCGGGTCGGTTTGATTTTATCATTGATACGGTTTCGGGCCCGCATGATTACAATGCTCATCTCGAATTACTGAAAACCGATGGCACGTACATTCTTGTCGGTGCGCCGAGCGAGCCCATTGCCCTTGGGGCGTTTCAGCTCATAATGCGGCGGCGACGTCTGGTGGGTTCCCTGGTTGGCGGGATTCGCGAGACGCAGGAAATGCTGAATTTTTGCGGGGAGCATGGCATCACTTCCGATGTAGAAGTCATTCCCATCCAACAGATTAACGAAGCCTATGAACGGGTCATGCGGGGCGACGTACGTTTTCGTTTCGTTATCGATATGGCATCGTTAACTGATACGCCTAAATAAGCTCGGATTTCCCAGTGGTCGTTATGTCCCATCGTCTTCCACTTCTCAAAGGATATCTTTAAGGGTAACTTAGACGAGTGAACCCGGTTGCATAAAGAGGACGAGGTGTCTAATCCCAGGCTCCGTTGTCTGAACCTTCATTGGAGTTGTTGAAAAAAGCCGCCAGCTGCGTTCTCGCCCCTTGGCCGTGCTCACGTACTCCCTCGTACGCTCCGCCCGTCCAAGCCGCTGCGGCCTTGCTGGACGGGCCTTTTTGAACACTCCCCCAATTTTTCTTCGTATGGTTCTCGGGTATCCAGCTGCGGATCAGCAGGCAAAAACTGTAATTATTAAACAACCCCTCATTCCATCGTGGTGTCCGGCTGCATGGTTTATTATGTGGTCCAGCCCGGAATTCTCTGCCATTCCGCTTGGAATCCATGATTCCATGTTATTTGAGAAGAATACGTATTGGTGGCGGGTGTTTAGCCCTTTTCCGAAAAATTCTTGCTTCCACAAAAAAATGTTTGCGATTAAATCAATCTCTGGTAGTCTTGACCATAAGGGAGATTACCATGATGGGAATGGTGGTGCATCTCGTAATCCTTCTGATGTTGGTATGGCCCACGGACAGTTCGGCCCGCCGCGCCTCGTTCACTCCTGAACAAAAAACACAGCTCTCCGGCATTCAAACTATTCGGGTTTCCACCCTGGCGCTGAGCGAAAATGGCTTTGTGTCGTCCGAGCCTATCCTCAAGGTGGTCCAGCGGCGATTCGAAGAGCTGGGCTTCCAGGTGGTTACGGATGCCACCCAACCGCATGATGTGGAATTCCACGTCATCTGTGAAGAGCGTAAGCACCAACAAAGCGTCGCACGCTATGGCGGAGATGCTGAGCTGACCCATACGCCGGACCGGCTCTGGCATGGCCCGGCCTGCCAGCTATCTTATCGCCTGGAGAGGGAAGACCTTGGTTGGCACAAAGAAGTACGCGCTTTCATTGAAGAGGATTCCCTCCTTCCGCGAGAGGCGCAGGCCTTAGACACCGGAACTTCTGTTTTTGAAGGACTCACCCGGGAACTTGAACGGCTTGATTTTCCGGTTATGCTATTGAGTGAATGGGGACAGACGCATCGACTGGTGGCCTTGCTCACCGATCCCGGGACACCCACAACCCGTCAATTGGTCATTCTTGATTTACTCCGTCAGTTTCCGGTTCCGGAAGCCCTTCCTTATCTCTTGACACGAATTGAACAGGGGCAGTCTCCTGATGAAGCCATTGCCGCTCTGTCCGGGCTAGGGCGCGAGGTGGCTCCGCAGCTGCAACACCTGTTTGAATGTCAGGACAACCCGATCTCGATTCGAGCTGCCGCTGCTAAGGGTTTAGGACGGATTTTGCGAGCCTATGGGGATGCTGAGGTGATGACGATCCTGCAGGAGTATCTTTCCCATGCCGTGTTGGAGATTAGGTCTTCCTCGGATATCGAATTCCCTTTGCTCACGGAAGTCGTGTGGGCTGTCGGGTCCATTCATCATAAACCAACCGTAAAACTGATTAGCACTCTCCAGGACCGTCTCTGGCTCATTTACGATAACTCACCGGAGATGAAGAAGCTGCGGGATGTGGTGAGCGTCGTCCACAAATATTTGGACTTCAGTCAGATTTGAAATGGGGAACGGGATTGGATGAAATGGAGTAAGGATTTCTTGAGATCCCGCCCATTTAGGTTGGTGGAAGAAGGGGCCCCGCCCATTGTCCTTTGACACGCTGAACATCCAGAAGATTATTCGGCGGACCCAGATCAGCCATGAGTTTGGTGTCAATTCTGCCATGCCCAACATACAATAGTCGGGGTTCACTCACGCCCAACGCTTTAAACCAATACCATCCGGGACAGTCAGGAGTTGTGTGATTCCAGGTCGGAATCACGTGGCGCAGGTCATGTTCCAGTTTCGCCTGAACCTGGTTCCCGTCATGCTGTCCCAATAATGATCGAATCCCTGCATACAGTGCTTCCGCATGAGCGTGCAATGTCATGGTACTGAGAATCCTTTCGTTTGGACATTCTTGAATAATCGCACACAACATACGTCATGTTCTTTCCGGGACTCACCTTTCCGCATGATCCGGGAAACATCCGGCGTCTCTCCCGGTTCAATGGTTTTGCAAATCACAAACCGGGAAACCCGGTCCCCCCATAAGGCAATTGGTAGAGTATACGGCATTTGCAGAAATTTGAGCAGGGTGGTTCACTGAAAACCCCGCACTGGCTCATTGGAAAAATAACATAGGAGGCAACATGGATTGGGTAACTGTGATGGGGTATGTTGCGGGGGCATGCACGACCTCGTCGTTTCTTCCGCAGGCGATTCAAATCATGAAAACGAAACATACCAAAGATCTTTCCCTGAGTATGTATTCGATCTTGACGTCGGGCTTGATTCTCTGGAGCGTGTATGGATTAATCAATCATGATTGGCCTTTAGTCATCGCCAATATGGTGACGCTGTTTCTGGCTGGCTGGATTTTTATTCTGAAGCTCCGCTACGGGTAGAGTGCAAATATGGGGAAATTTCGCCTTGTTTCAGAAGGTCGGTTTTTTATGATGATATGGAAAAATGATGGGGATGAGAGCGGGTGGTAAGGAAGTGGGCAGGAAACATCGCATTAGTCTTCATTGGATGTGGAATTGCATTTATCCTCGTTGAAATCGGTCTTCGCCTTTTCGGAATTTCCTCCCCCTCTTTCTTTATTGCTGACAATCTGACCGGCTATGCTCATAAACCGGGGGCTGAAGGTCTTTATTATAATGAAGGTGAAGCCTACATTCGGATCAACAGTTTAGGGCTGCGCGACCGTGAGCACACTCTTGAAAAGCCTGTTGGGACCTTCCGGATTGCGCTTCTGGGCGATTCCTACACGGAAGCGATGCAGGTCCCGACAGAACAGATCTATGGGGCCAGGCTTGAACACGAGTTGTCAGATTGTCCCTCCCTCGCCGGGCGTCAGGTAGAAGCCATGAATTTCGGTGTGTCCGGCTTCAGTACAGCCCAGGAATTACTGGTGCTGCGTCATAAGGTTTCTCCCTATGATCCGGATCTCGTCCTGCTGGCATTTTATACAGAGAACGATATTCGTGGGAACCTGAGAGAACTGTACGGGAAAAACAATATCCCCTATTTCATCATGAACGACGGGCGCCTCGTCCTCGACAATTCCTTCCATCACACGACGGAGTTTTGGTTTCAACAACTTCCCCTGAGTGCCGAAGTCTTTGAAGCCTCCCGCGTACTACAGGTGTTTCGCAAGGCCAAATACAAACTAAAATCCTTTCTGGAAGGAATGGCTCAGCAACAGCAGATGAAGGACTGGGAAGATCCCGCTCTTCGTCTCGATCTACTGGTCTATCTCGACCAGCCGGACCCATCCTGGGAAAATGCCTGGAAGATTACCGAACGATTGATCGTGCAAATGAAGCGAGAGGTAGATGATGGGGGACGCCGATTCCTTCTTGTGAGCCTTTCGAATCCCGACCAGGTTCATCCCGACGTCCAATATCGACAGGCATTAGCCCGTCAATTGGGCGTGCCGGATCTTTTGTATCCTGATCAGCGTATCCAGGCTTTGGCGAAACGGGAAGGCATCGAGTTATTGAGCCTGGCAGGACCTCTCGCCACCTATGCTGAACAGCATGGTGTGTTCCTGCATGGATTTCAGAACACTGAAATGGGGAAAGGCCACTGGAACGCCGCCGGTCACCGGCTTGCGGGGAAGCTATTGTCTGAGAGGATCTGTCTGATGGTGGAATCGATAGTTCCGGCGAAAGGCATAAAGGCGGAATGACACCCATTATTTCCACCCTCGGTGGGTCTGATGTGACGCACATTTTTGTGCATGATCCGGTAGCACTTGCAAAGAATCTTCCCTTGGAGATGCGTACTCCCAATTTCCGTGCCTACGATCAGCGGGCGCTCGTCATGGCCAGGCCGCACGATGTGGTCTGTATGACAAGTAGTAAAATTGACCTGTCCTATATGGGATTTCTGTACGAGTTGGGTGTTGGGCCCGAACTGGGAAATATCATTGAACTTGAGCCCGGCCCCGTATTTGGCGAATGCCTCGACAATGATCCCTTCGGCCTCTCTGTCGACTCCTTACACAGAATCTGTGAGCGGATCTCACCCCAAAATCATGTCGTTCTGAATCCGGATGGGGTGTCGCAGAAGGGGTATGTGATGGCCCAAGCGTTGGAGAACATCCTTGGCAAGACAGTGAAGTTCATGGGCGGCAATCCTGAGGTGACCGACGCGGCGAATCTCAAACACGTGGCGTATCGAAAGGCTCAGGAACTTGGTATTCCGGTTGCCCGTGGCGAAATTATTGAGTCGTCTGATGACAAAGCCAAGAATGTGACTATGCTTCGATCGGCAATCCGTCGTTACGTTTCTGAGACCGGCCGGGTAATTATTCGATCCGCCGAAGGCAGGGGCGGGTCCGGTATCTTCCTTGTTGAGGATAATACCGAAAGCGAGCGACATGCATTGGAGCTCATCTCTCAAAGGCCCTTATCATCGTTCTATCTCGTGCAGGTATTGTATGAGGTCGCCTTCTCCCCTAATATTCTTGTCGATGTCCAGCCTGATGGGGGGGCGGTGAACGTGGTCGGAATATCCGATCAGCGCTTGAATCTTCATCTGGGACATATCGGAAATGTCTCCCCCTCCGGGGCACAGATGCTGAATGACATGAGTCGGGCTTCTGAAGCATTGGGACGATGGCTGCAGGAAGATGGCTTCACAGGGTTGGTCGGTTTTGATTTTGTGGAACATACGGATGTCCGGACCGGAAGAAGTCGGTGGTTTTTTGCAGAGATTAACGCCAGGTCGAATGCATCCGTCTATCCAACTTTTTTGATGGCGCATCTCAACGTGCGTCAAATGGACTGCGATTTCCCGGTGATTGGGGCTTTTTTTTCGATGCTTGCAAGAATTCAGACCGTGTCTTTTCTACAGTTTCGCAAGGAGTTTGACGCAAGGCTGTTCAATCCTCGCTCTGGCCGGGGGATGATTCCCTATGGATTCTGCCAACAACAAATGTGCTGTAATATGGTATTCTTGGGACCTTCAAGACATGAAGTGAAAGCCATGCATGAGGGGTGTGTTGCGCAATTATCAGGGCGATGACCTCAGGTCCCCCCCTGCCGGATGATCAATCAAGACCTTCCCTTCCAGTGTGCAATAGAACACTAGAAGCCCTGCTATGGTTGATCCTTTATCTTCTCTAAATTCTTCTCATTCCGATCGACCACGAATCCCGACAAGTATTTGGGCGCTGGGCTTGGTGAGTTTGTTTATGAATATGTCGTCTGAGCTGGTTCACAGCTTGCTCCCGGTCTATATGGTGACGGTGCTTGGTGCCAGTCTGTTGTCGGTTGGCCTCATTGAGGGATTTGCTGAAGCCACGGGTTTACTGACCAAGGTGTTTTCCGGCGTGCTGAGTGATTATTGGGGCAAACGCAAGCTGCTGACAGTGATTGGCTATGGCAGGGCCGCGGTCACGGAGCCGTTATTTCAGTTAGCTTCCAGTTTAGCCACCGTTTTTCTCACGCGCTTTCTGCACCGCGAAGGGCAGAGCATTCGTGGGGCCCAGCGTGATGCGCGTATTGGAAAGTTGGCGCCGCCGAATCTACGAGGGACCTATTACGGCCTTCGCCAATTGCTCGATACCGTCGGCGCTTCCTTGGGCCGTTGATGGCCATGGGGTTGATGGTTCTGCTCGCGAATGATATCCGGGCCGTATTGTGGGTTGCCGTGATCCCCGCAGTATTGGCCGTGGTCCTTCTTATTGTCGGTGTTCAGGAGCCCCCATCCACTCAGCCTGAGGGAATGCCTCGAACGGTTATTCGGCTGGGAGGTCTGCAGAGGATTGGTCCGGTCTACTGGTGGATTGTTGTGTTGGGAGGCCTGTTAACCTTTACCAGATTTAGCGAAGCTTTCCTGGTTCTACGGGCAGAAGATGTCGGGTTATCGGTGGGATTTATTCCTTTGGTGATGGTCGTGATGAGCGTGATCTATGCTTCGTCCGCTTATCCCGCAGGCAGTCTTTCGGATAACATGAGTCGCAGTCCTTTGGTGGTAGCAGGATGTTTTTTCTTACTGATGGCTGATGTGATTCTTGATATTGCCAGCGATGTGGTCATGGTGATGATTGGAGTCGCGATCTGGGATATACATATTGGCGTAACCCAAGACTCCTGGCCACTCTCATTGCGGATGCCTCACCGCATGAACTTCGCGGAAGCGCTTTCGGTATATTCAGTTTCGTAAGCGGGGTGTCACTCCTCTGTGCGAGTGTGCTGGCAGGATTCCTCTGGGACCAGTTCGGTCCGTCCGCCACCTTTCTGAGTGGCGCGGTATTGACGGCTATCGGCCTGCTCGGGTTTGTCGTCCATACCCCGGATACCTTTCCTTCGAAGCGAGGGTAATCATGGCTTGTGTTTTCACGGAATAAGGAGAATGTATGAATACCGTGTATTGGTATGCCGGTGCTGCGCTGACCGAAATTAGCGGGTGTTTTGCCTTTTGGGCCTGGTTAAGACTTGGACGATCGGGGTGGTGGACGTTGCCGGGCATTGTGTGTCTGATTCTGTTCGCCCTGTTATTGGCGCGAACGGAGGCTCCATTTGCGGGTCGAGCCTATGCGGCATATGGCGGAGTGTATATCGCGGCCTCTCTCTTGTGGCTCTGGGGTGTTGAGCGGATGCAACCGGATCGTTGGGATGTGCTCGGGGCTGGTCTGTGTCTTGTGGGAGCGGCAGTGATTCTTTGGGGTCCGCGTACCTATTAAGAAATTGGAAAGTAAATATATTTTGCGTTGTTTGCGATAATCAGGTTGGCGGATGCTGAGGGGGGAATCTTGTGAGCGTTGACGAGGGGGTGTTTCCTTCCGCCTCGTCAACTCGTGGGTCTTCGCCTATTGGGCACGAATGCCCTGAGCTATTTTTTGCCTTTTTTCTCGGCCCGCTTTTCCTTCATGGTTTTAGCTGGCTTCTTTTTGGTTTCTTTGCGTGCGTCTTGGCTCTTGCCCATGGGTATACTCCTTGTGTTGTAAGTGGTACGGCTTTTCTGTGGTGCCGTTCGGAGGTGAATGGTAGCGAACCTGGGAGAAAAAGTATAGATGGCGTGATGGGGAAAGTTGGATTTTGTGCGTGAATGAAAGCGGTGAGAGAGGTTCTTGACGAAGACCTCTGGTGGATGACAATTGCTCGGGGTGGCGGTGGAAACGTTGGTGGACGACATGGTAAAAGATGGGAAAATTTGAGAGGGTGTCGGACATGGCTTTCGAAAGGAGCGCACGATGGCTGATCAATGGATGCTGCGTGGTGTCGAGTATTCCAATTGCAACTGTAGCTAGGGGTGTGGGTGCCAGTTTAATGCCTCCTCGACCAACGGATTTTGCGAAGTGATGGGCTCGGGGTATATTGAAGAGGGGTTCTTTAACGACACCCGTTTGGATGGATTAAATTACGTCATGCTCTTGCAATGGCCTGGGGAAATTGCACAGGGAAATGGAACGCAGGAGATTTTGATTGATGCACGGGCGAATGCCTTGCAACGCGAAGCCCTCCGAAAAATTTTACATGGCGAGGCGATGACTCCTGGGGCTACGCACTTTTTTGTGTTCAATAGTACGATGTCTCACGTGTTGGACCCGCAGTATGTTCCGATTGATCCCTCTATCAGATGTGGACGGAAGAAAGGCCACGGTCAATGTGCCGGGCCTGGTCGAATCGATGGGTACACCCATCCCCAATCCTCATACCGGAAAAGACCATCGCGCCAGAATTAATTTACCAGACGGATTTGAATACACCGTGGCCGAAGTGGGCAATGGGTCGACCAAGGCTCAAGGCGGGATTACGTTGAACCTGTCTAATAGCTATGGGCAATTTAATATTCTTCACATGAATCAAGATGGGGTGATCAGAGCCTGATCCGGCCAAGGTGTCGGCCTCGTGGTTTTTCAACATACCTGTCAGTTGCTGATTGTTTCAGGGGTTCTTATGGTCCATTTTCATGAGCCCCTCTCCTGCGCCTTCAATTCCTTCGTTACCCAAGCGTGATCGAATCACGATTCTCTCAGCCTTGTTTGGGGTGATTGTTTTAGCTTGGACGTATGTCCTGTACCTCTGGGCGAAAATGCCCATGATGAATGCTGACGCGCCTGGGGCCATCATGCAGTTGCATCCGTGGATGCCGGTGGACTTTGTGTTTGTGTATGTGATGTGGGCCGTCATGATGGTCGGGATGATGTTGCCGGGTGTCGTCCCGATGACCCTGTTGTATCCAGGTATGGTCCGTAAGGCCGAGCGGCAGAGCACCCCCATGGCTCCGACGGGGGCCTTTGTTGGTGGCTATTTGGCTCTATGGGGTGTGTTTAGTGTGGCCGCGACTCTCGTGCAGTGGGGATTGCATGAAACGGCCATGCTCTCACCCATGATGGTGGCCAAAAGTCATGTTGTCGGTGCAGGGCTGTTGATTGGCGCAGGTATGTATCAACTCACCTCGTGGAAGGCCGTGTGCTTGGATCACTGCCGGGCACCTGCTCATTTTTTGCAGAGCATTGGCGCCCGGGCATTTGTGGCGCGTTTCGTTTAGGACTTCATCATGGCGCATTTTGTCTGGGGTGCTGTTGGGCCTTAATGGGATTGTTGTTTGTGGGTGGAGTGATGAATGTGCTCTGGATCGCGGCGATCACGGTCTTTGTATTTTTAGAAAAGGTCTTGCCGGTAGGGGCCTGGAGTGCTCGCGTGGGATGGGTTGGCGGGATCGGCTTGATTGTGAGTGGGGTAGGGGTGTTGGTTATGGGGTAATGGGTTGTCCGTTTTTGGGATGTGCCCTTTCCATGGGGACTCGATTACGTTATGCGTGAATCGGGTGTGACGACGGCCACGCCCCCTTCGGTGACGGGAAAGCGTTGACTGTCGTGGTCGAAATCGTGACCGATGATGGTATCGGTGGGAATGACCACCCCTTTATCGATGATGGCCCGGCGGATACGAGAACCCTCGCCGATTTTGACATTTTCCATGATGACGGAATCGCGGACTTCGGCATGAGGCTCGATGCGGACGTTTGGAGAGAGCACACAATTTTGCGCCAGGCTTCCGGAGATAATGCAGCCTCCTGAGACGATGGAATCCAGGGCCATGCCTCTGCGCCCTCCCTTGAACTCATCGGCAAAGACAAATTTGGCTGGAGGAAATTGTCCTTGGTAGGTGCGGATGGGCCAGGCCTCATCGTAGAGGTTGAGGTGGGGATCAACCCCGACGAGATCCATGTTGGCTTCGTAGTAGGCGTCCAGGGTACCAATGTCCCGCCAATACTTGACTTGTTTTTTGTTTTCATCTTCAAAATTATAGGCGAAAACTTTTTTGTTGTTCTGAATCATGTTGGGAATGATATTTCTCCCAAAGTCATGGGCCGTGGCCATTCCGGAATCTTTTCGCAGTTCCTCATAGAGTTGGTCTGTGCGAAAAAGGTAAATGCCCATGGAAATAAACGCATGCATTGGATCATCAGGTAAGTGAAACGGGTTGGCCGGCTTTTCTTCAAACCGGGTGACCCGGTTGGATGTATCTACCCCAAGGACCCCGAACTGCCGAGCTTCCTCGACCGGCCATTCAAGGGCGCCCACGACGGCATCCGCCCCCGTCTCTTGCATGAACCTGAGCATGTCGGCATAGTTCATTTTGTAAAGGTGATCTCCGGCCAGGACCAATAAAAACTTCGGGCGTTCTTGTTCCAGCAGAAATAGGTTTTGATGGACGGCGTCGGCTGTGCCCCGGTACCACTCGGCGTTGATACGTTGTTGGGGTGGGATGGAAATGATGAATTCGCCCAGCTCGGGGTTGAAAATCGACCAACCTCTTCGAATGTGGCGGTCTAACGAGTGGGATTTATATTGAATGAGCACGGCAATTTTGCGAAGCCCCGAATTGAGGCAATTGCTTAAGGTCACGTCGATGATGCGGTATTTGCCTCCAAAGGGCACCGCAGGTTTGGCACGGTGTTGGGTGAGCGGGAGGAGCCGTTCGCCGCGGCCACCGGCAAGGATCATGGTATAGATATCAAGCATGGGGGCAATGATATCAAATGGCCGGTATGGAAGGAATAGGTTGCGTACTGGCTGTTGCTCGGCGCACAAGCCCTGGGCTGTCAATGGAGGTTGGATGAGCTGGACAGGGCTCACATAATTTATGCTCGTTTCGCCGGTGTGTTCAGAAGTGCTGTGATGGCCGACTCAAGGTCTGAGGGTTTGGTTGCGGGCGCATAGCGTTCTTTGACCGCACCGGTTTGGTCTACGAGAAATTTCGTAAAGTTCCACTTGATGGCTTCTGATCCGAGTACTCCCGGTGCCTCGGTTTTAAGATGTTTGAAGAGGGGATGAGCATTGAGCCCATTGACATCGACTTTGGCAAACATGGGAAAGGTTACTCCATAGTTGGTTTGGCAGAATGTGAGGATTTCTTCGTTCTCCCCAGGGTCCTGACTTCCAAACTGGTTGCAAGGAAATCCGAGGATTTCCAGTCCCTGTGCGTGATATTTCTGATAGAGATCTTCGAGCCCTCGGAATTGAGGGGTGAACCCGCATTTGGAGGCCGTATTGACGATAAGTAAGACCTGGCCCTTATTCCTGGCCAGGGTTTCATTCTTTCCCTGGATGGTCTGGCAGGAGATGTCGTAAATGGTGCTCATGGGTTTTTCCCCTTATCTTATATGGTTAAGGTGTTCGAGTGAATGAAGTGCTGCGGTGTTTCATGCTGACCAGTTTATAGGCTCGGATCGTATCATTCGGATTTAGGTTTGGCCATGCAAGGCATGGTGAAGGGAAATTTGACAGTATATGGATTGTCCTGTAACCTGTAGCCAGTTCATGTCGATTCGGTCCGACGACGGGAACATCCTAAATTCTTCGGGCCCCGCGATCGTATCGCGACCAGATCCTGCTCGGAGCGGACTTCCCACCTGATTCTGCTTCACTCGGTTTTCTGCCCCCGTGTACATACGATCCTTGTAACAAAAGGAATAGTTTTATGTCTGCAACTGCGTTGTCACAGTTTGGTGCGCTTGGTGTGTCTACTACCC
Organism: uncultured Nitrospirales bacterium; assembly: GCA_963801755.1. Classification (GTDB taxonomy): domain Bacteria; phylum Nitrospirota; class Nitrospiria; order Nitrospirales; family UBA8639; genus Nitrospira_E. The sequence goes on from CAWDGE010000005.1 coordinate 40,163, forward strand.
TGGTTGGGGTCTTGAATAAGCTTGGTTTAATGGAACCGACCCCGATTCAAGTACAGGCCATTCCTCCGGCTTTGGAAGGTCGGGATGTGTTGGGCTGTGCCCAGACCGGCACTGGAAAGACTGCCGCCTTTGTCATTCCCATCATTGAACGATTGGCAGATGGTCCTAAAGGCCACCCACGAGCGATGATTTTAGCACCAACCCGGGAATTGGCTTTCCAAATTCAAGAAACAGTCGATAAGTTTGGGCGCGTGCGCGGGATCTTTGCGACCACCCTGGTGGGTGGTGCTGATATGCATGCGCAAGTCCGCGGGTTACGGCAACGTCCCGATATCATCGTAGCCACGCCGGGTCGCCTCCTCGATCATATGTGGCAGGGAACGGTTTCCTTTGCCAAGCTTCGAATGGTGGTGCTGGACGAAGCCGATCGGATGCTTGATATGGGGTTTGCCCCTCAGCTCAATCAAATCATTGAGGCGTTACCGGAAACCCGGCAAACCTTACTCTTTTCGGCAACGATGCCAAGTAATTTGGCGGACTTGGCGCGGATGTCTCTCAACGATCCGTTTAAAGCCTTGGTGGCGAAATCGGCCACACCGGCTGAAGGAGTCACTCATACCGTGCATCACACGGCCAATTCCGATAAAACTTCCCTCCTGCTTTCTATTTTAAAGGAGACCGAAGGGTCGGTCCTTGTGTTTACCAGGACCAAACATCGCGCTGACCGGATTGGAGAAACCCTGGAAAAGGTCGGTTGTCGTGTTGCGGTGTTGCATGCCGGCCGACGGCTGCCTCAACGCCGCGCCGCCCTGGAAGGTTTTCGCCGTGGACGTTTTGAGATTTTGGTGGCGACCGATATTGCGGCCAGAGGGCTGGACGTGGACAATATTCAACATGTGATCAATTATGATTTGCCCCATGTGCCAGAAGATTATATCCATCGTATTGGTCGGACGGCGCGTATGAATGCCAAGGGTTGGGCCACCAGTTTTGTCACGGGTGAGGATAATCGTTCATTACGCATGATTGAAAAATTGTTGGGGAAGGCGGTTCCCTGTGCCCCTGGAAGCCGGCCGCCAATGCCGGCCACTGCACCGGAAAGACGTGGGCCTCGGCCAAATTCCGGGGGGAGGGGCTTTGGTGCTCCCCGATCGGGAAGCCCGGCACGGCATGACCGACCGGCTGTTCGCCGACCGCGTCCGTCTACCTTAGCTTCCTAACACCTCACACGCATTCTCTTTTATTATTTCAAAAAGAGTCATTGCGAGGTTTTCTTGAAGCCCGGATCAGAATGATCCGGGCTTCATCGTTTTTGAATCGTCTCTGTCTCTCCACTTTCCTTTCCTTCTCATTTTATTCCAGGTTGTGACTCCAGGTTGTTTGTGGGGTTTTTGGCTGATTCGACAATGACCTGCGTTACCCTTTTCTGTATGAAAATGTGCAGGGGATGTGCATCGCACGGCGTCGGTGGCGGTTTAAGGCCGAAAGGGAAACGGCGAATCGCGGAAGCACCGCTGCTAACGATCGTACTCCCGGTTTTGCCGGTTTATGTCGATGAGTAATACCTTCTTGTCGGTCCTCCTGTAACCATCGCGACCGACCTGCTCTTCGGTGTGGCACCTGCTCCACGCACGATCGAAATGACGGAGCTCTCCATGCCGGACAACCGGCCGTTTGGGAAGGGCCTGTGTCCTGAATTATTGAAGTATGGGGACGAAGCCATGCATTTTGAACTAGAATTCGGTGAGGGTGAAGTCTTTTTATTACATTATCTAAGGAGGTCGTGACGATGCGTGTACTATCCTGGATCCCTCGGCTTACTATTGCCCTATTGTGCATGGGGCTCATGTCGGGTTGTGCTTCCTATTCAACTGGTAGTGTCAATCCACATGTGGCAGAAGCAGTCACGCATGCACAGGAGGCGGTAGATCATGGCGGCATGGGGCATGCTGATGTGGTGGTGACGCATGCTGAAGCTTCCCTTCAACATGCGCAGGCCGCGAAAAAAGACATGAATAATCCTCACCTGGATGCGGCGATTACCGAGTTAGGGGAGGCCATTACCCATGGTAAAGCCGGCCATGCTGATGTGGCGACCGGTCATGCAAAATCCGCCGTGATGCATTTAAAAGAAATTGATGGAATGACGCCCTCAAAAGAAAGTAATGGAATGACGCCTTCCTCGGGGTATTATTGAAGGGGCTCTCTGCAAGATGTTTCTGCGCGAAGTGATGATGGGTCGGGGAAACAAGAACCCCGCCTGAAACGGCGGGGCTCTTGTTTGTGATATTCGGTTAACTTCAGGGGGCAGTGGCAGTTTTGACGTCCAATATTTTCACGTCAAAATAGAGTGTTTTTCCCGCTAAGGGGTGATTGAAGTCTAAGACGACCACTTGTTCTTTCACTTCCGCAACGGTCGGGGTGACCATTCGCCCTTGGCCATCTTTCCCTTGTAATTTTACTCCGACTTTTCGTGCATCACTCGGAATTTGATCAATGGGGACTTCTTGGACGGCCTGAGGGTTGATAGGCCCATATCCCTCTTCCGGGGCCACCCTCACCTGTTTACTCTCGCCCGCCTTCATGCCATCCAGGGCCGTTTCCAGACCAGGAATGATTTGGTGGGATCCCTGAGTAAATGTCAAAGGTTCTCCCCCCACATTGGTGTCAAGCACCTCTTTGTTTTCCAACGTCAAGGTATACTCCATTGAGATGGATTTTCCTTCGGAAACGGTCAGGGGTGAGCCTCCCTCTTGTGATTCTGCCTGTGCAGATGTGGCCATCGCTGAGGCCACCAGAAAGGAGCAACAGACAATCCGAGCCAATACATGCAGTGCCATGAGACTGATCCTCCGCAAAAATTATTACTGATATAACAGTTGGCTGGAAATGGGGGCGGTTTAGAACGAGATGGGGAACAACCGTTGGCTTCCAGACTGTTGGTGAACGAATACAATAATCTATCAGAAATTTTTTTTCTTGGCTATGTGATCAGGAAATATTCTGCTGCTTGATGAAGAAGGATGGCTGGGATTCATGGAAACCTCCCTTGTTGTGAACTGATGAAGAAAAGAGGGTCGGATGGTTCAGGAGGGAGCCTGGCCCTCCTCCTTCGACTATTCCTGGCCGGGGAACCTCGCTATACTAGGCCGAACAGTGTTTTGCCGTGAGTTTTCGTTTACGAGAAGGGTGTTTAGTGTCCTCAAGACTTCTGTCCTGGACCGGAGGAGGAAAGGCTAAGATGGAACCCAACGAACGAACAGTGAAAGCGAAGCAACAGGTTGCCCAACATCGGCGGGAGTTTTCCTGTCGGGAGGTCGATGAGCCTCAAGATGAGCGGGTTCCGCCCGGGCAACATGTGGTGAATAATTTTCCAGTCCTCGATTTAGGCTGTAAGCCTGAGATCGTGCTGGCGGAATGGGCCTTAAGTATTGATGGAGGCGTGGCCAATCCGTTGACCTGGGATTGGGAGGCCTTTCAACGACAGCCTCAGGTGCAACTGACTGCTGACTTTCACTGTGTGACGTCCTGGAGCATGTTGGATAATGAGTGGGGAGGTGTAAAATTTCAACACCTGTTGGAATTAGTTCGTCCCTTGCCCGAGGCGAAGTATGTGTTATTCGAAGCCTTTGATGAATACACAACCAATGTTACTCTAAGGTTTGCAATGATGATGATGTGCTTCTTGCCACCCATTGGAGCGGGAGGCCATTAACCAGGGATCATGGTGGTCCGGTACGCGTGATCATTCCCAAACTTTATGGATGGAAAGGCGCAAAGTGGGTCAAAAAAATTACGTTTTCCGAGCGCGATGAACGGGGATTCTGGGAAGTGCGCGGGTATTCCAATACCGCGCTTCCATGGGACAACGATCGGTATGGTTGACCGTGAGATGTGGCAACCTGAGACAAGATTTTCCGGGTCTTTGGCGTGTGCATCTCCATGTAGTTATGCCGGTCGTGCATCCTTTCTGTATTACGAAGTTGAAGCGTGGGCAATCGCCTTGCCGCTCGTGGCCCCTTTGTTGTGGCATCCAGGAGCCATGGCGGTTGCTCCAATGTCTTTGTCCGTGTCAAGGCGCTTCGAAACGGGCGACGGTTTGGGGAAATGATGCACCGTCTCCTGATATTTCGAGGCGAGGGATCAGGCGGGTTGCCTTCGAGTTTTCCTCTTGCAGCCAGGGAATGTTGGGACAGATCTGTCACTCATTCGGAAAATTAGGCATAGCACCTTCGTGAGGTGGCAGGCCAGACTCCTGCCGGTGCGATGTGGCCTTGAAACGGCTCTCCTTGATGCGTTGTGCCGTGGCATGGGTATTCCTTTGTGGGGACTGTGGGGAGGGGCGGATGTGCGACGACGGGAAACCGATGTCACGTTGCCTATTGGACCACTCGACCAGATTGTTGGCACCGCCCGAGCATGGTTTGCCAGGGGATCCGCATATTAAAATGAAAGTCGGGTTGGACGTGGATGAGGATATCCGGCGGATTGAGGCAGTGTGTGCTGCATGTCCCGATGCGAAGCTTGTCCTTGATGCCAATCAAGGTCTTTCATTGGAACAGGCAGGTGAGTGTATACGGCAGAGGAGCATTCAATTACCCGTGACGTTATTCGAGCAACCGGTCGCTCGGGAGGATGTTGAGGGATTCGTGGCCTTGCGACGGAAAGGAACGATTCCTCTTGCCGCTGATGGATCGGTTCGATCCGTAGAGGATGCCCGACGTTGATCTGATCGAAATGCTGGGATGTATTGAATCTCAAGATGTACGAAATGCGGGGTGGTGGAGTCTATGGATATTGCCGGGTTGGCACGCACTTCAAGGTCGGACTCATGATTGGTGGCATGGTACAAGCCGTGTGGCGATGGGCTGTTCCTGGATCTGGTGTTGGGCTTGGAGGATTTGACTTTTAGATCTTGATATGCCGCTACTGTTGTCTGGGGATCCAATTCAAGGAGGGTATCAATATGAAGGCCCCGTATTGCACCGATGGGAAGAATCCGGGCTTGGGATGGAGATGAGGCAAGAACCCTCATCGGTGATCGTCGTTGGATAGGGAGAGCGTTGAGTTCGAGGGCCGGCAGCATTTTCACTCCTTGGTTGTGCTCAGATATCTTCATCGCACGGGCGGCGGTCAAATTGTCAACAGCTTTTTTATTGAGTAGCTAGGAAAAGCTTTTCCTTACGGCAAGTCTCGGGACAAGTTTGGCATCCCTTGTTAACATGGGCAGGTGTTAACGATGTGGGATCCGGATTCAATAGTGCCTTTCAATAGTGCCTGAATTCTCATTTACTGGGTAGGATTATTAATGGTCGGATTAGAGATGTTGCTTAAACAGGATGGTGAACAATGGGAATCGGTAAACGAATGATGGGATGGCGCAAGAGCCTCGGACTTGTGGGGCTGGTGTGGTTCGTCTGCGGTGGGATAGTGTTTGGTCAGGATCTGGCTTCCTTTGAGGAACGTGTGACCAGGCATACGTTAAGGAACGGGTGGACCTTCATTATTGTTGAACGTCCAGTGGCCCCTGTCTTTGCCTTTATGACGCGAGTCAATGTGGGATCGGCTCAGGAAAGTATGGGGCAAACGGGATTGGCTCATATGTTTGAACATATGGCATTTAAAGGGACACCTCACATTGGGACGACCGATTACAACGCAGAAAGGATCGCCCTAGAGGCATTGGAAGAGGCTTACCAGGCCTATCAAAAGGAAAAGTCTTGCTTCCGTCTCTGATCCGGAGGCGGTGGATCGCCTGTATGCGGTTTTTAAAGAACGACAACAAGAGGCTTCTGCGTATGTGGTAAAGAATGAGTTTGGCTGACATTATTGAACGGGAGGGTGGGGTAGCCTTAAATGGCGTTCACTGGTGCTGATGTAACAGGATATTTTATGCTCTTCCGGCTAATAAAGTGGAATTGTTCGCCTATCTTGAGTCTGTCCTCGAAGAAGGCGTTCTCGCATCCGGTCTTTCGGGAGTTTATGAAGAAAAGGGACGTGGTTATGGAAGAGCGTCGAATGTGGTGGCAAGCCGATCCTTCGGCCGGTTGCTCGAAGATCTTGCTGCGACGGCCTATATGGCTCGACCCGTATCACCATCCGGTGATTGGCTTTGCCAGCGATATCGAATGCTACACGATGACCGACGCGAAGAAGTTTTGATGAGGCGCAGTATGTGCCGACAATTTGGTGACGGCGATTGTCGGGGATGTGAAAGCGGAGAACGGTCATTCGATCTCGAAAAATATTCAATCGAATTCTCTCCGCTCCCTCGCCCCCTCAGCTTCGAATCGTTGAGCCTCCGTCCATCGCAGAAAAAATTGTGAAACTGCAGGATCCTTCCCAACCGTTATATGTCGAGGGTTATCATAAGCCACCTGTGACTCATCCGGACCAACCGGTCTACGATGCGATCGACGATATTTTAACGAATGGGAGGACGTCCCGATTGTATCGAGCCCTGATACGAGACAAACGTATCGCGGTATCAGTCGGAGCCTATGGGGAATATCCTGGCGACAAGTACCCGCATTTGTGGATGGCCTATGCTGTTCCTGGCCGGGGCGTGATGAATCAGACGGTGCAACAGGCCTTACGAGAAGAATTTGACCGGCTTAAAACCCAGGACGTCTCCGATGAGGAGTTGGCTCGATTTCGCACCAGGGCGAAAGCCGGGCTAGTCAGGGCCTTAAATAATAACCTGGGCATGGCGATGTACCTGACTGACTATCAGATGTTGTTTGGCGATTGGCGCGAGTTATTCCGGTCCATTGATCGGTTGGATCAGGTGACCAAGGCCGAAATTCGTCGGGTCGTCCAACACGATGTTTCAATCCACGAACCGAATCGTGGGCATGATTGAAACGGTTCCTCCTGCCAGTGGTCCTCAACCAGTCACTTCCGGGGAGGGTCAATCATGAATCGCCTCATGTCCCACCAGCCAGCGTTGTGTGAAGTTCGCTCGATGGTCAATCCTGATCACGGCATTGGTCGCCTTTGTCATATTTTGTGTACCCGTATGGGTGCAAGCGCAAGTGACCAAAGTCGAAGAGTTGCATTTTCCACCCTTGCCGGAACTGGTCATTCCTGAACCTGAACGCGTGGTTCTGGATAATGGACTGGTGGTTTTGCTGATGGAAGACCATGAGTTACCGTTGGTGGGTGTGTCGGCTATGATCAAAACGGGTTCTCGATTGGATGCTCAGGACACGATTGGGTTGGCCTCCTTAACGGGAACCGTGCTTCGCACGGGGGGACAAAAGCCTGAGCGGAGATGCGCTGGATGAGTATTTGGAGGGGAAGGCTGCGGCGATTGAAACACATATTGGGGACTCGTCGGGAACCGCATCGATGGGTTCCCTCGCTGAAGATTTTCCGGATGTATTGAAAATATTTGGGGAAGTGTTGCGTTTTCCCGTGTTTGATCCTGAGAAGTTAAAGATCGCTAAAAATCAGTTAATGGCGGGGATTTCCCGTCAGAACGATGATCCTGATGAAATTACCTCACGAGAATTTAAGAAGTTAATTTATGGGAAAGAATCACCATATACCTGGGAGCCGACTTACGCCGCCGTGGGATCTATCACGCGAGAGGATGTGATGCGGTGGCATGCGACATACTTTCATCCTAATCGCATCATTTTAGGGGTGAGTGGCGATTTTGAACGAGAAAAGACTCTGGCGCTCATTCAATCAATTTTTGGCAACTGGCCCAAAGGCCCAGAGATACCGGATGCTCCCGTCGGCATTCAGGCAAAGGTTCCGGCTGGTGTGTTTTATGTTGAAAAAAACGATATGACCCAAGCAAAAATTGCCATGGGACATTTGGGAATTCGTCGGGACGATCCCGATTATTATCCCTTGGTGATTGTCAATCAAATTCTTTCGGGGTCATTTGGTGCCAGATTATTTTATAACATCCGGTCCAAACAGGGTCTGGCCTATGATGTGCACGGTGGTGTTGGATTGGAATGGGACTATCCAGGCATGGCCGTTCTCTCGATGTCGACTAAAACAGAAACGACGGGGAAGGGAATTGATGCGTTAATTGCTGAGGCTCGGAATATGGTCGCTGAGCCTCCTACGGATGAAGAAGTGGCGAGCGCGAAAGCCAGCATCTTAAATTCCTTTGTTTTTTCCGTGGATTCTCCCACGAAAGTGCTTGGCAAATACTTGACGTACGAATATTATGGGTACCCCTCAACCTGGCTGAGAGAGTTTCGCCAGGGCATAGAAAAGGTCACCACCGCTGAAGTCAGAATCGCTGCACACAATCATTTGCGACCCAAGGAGTTTGCGATTCTGGTGGTGGGCCCTCGTGCAGGCACCAAACCGGCATTGGCTCGCTACGAGAAAATTCAGGAATTGGACATCCGCATTCCAGAGCCTTCTGCCGGAATGTAGGTGGTCCGCTGCATGTAGCAGGAGCTGGATGCCTCTTTGTGCTCTATGCTGAATTCAGAGAGGTTGTGAGATGCTAATATTGTGGTGGGTCATCAGAGTTCGCACGGCCTTATTCTGTGCATTGCTCCTGAGCATTCTAGGCTCAGGTTGCCAGACCAATCCCTATACGAATCGCTCTCAACTTCTACTGATGCCGTCAGGGCAGATGAGTCAGATGGGGGCTGCCCAGTATAGTGAAGTTTTGCAGGACTCCAAAGTCATCATTTCCAAAGATCCCAAAGAAATTGAGCCGGTGAAACGGGTCGCGGCTCGTATTATTGAGGCGGCCAAGCGTTCTAAATACGCGGACGTGGCGAGGGGATTCGATTGGGAGGTGACCGTCATTAAAGATGACAATACGAAGAATGCCTGGGCTCTGCCTGGTGGAAAAATTGCGGTCTATACGGGAATTTTCCCCATGGCCAAATATGAGGCCGGATTAGCGGCCATTATGGGGCATGAAGTGGTTCATGCATTGGCGGAACATGGAGGCGAACGGATGAGCCAGGGACTGGTGGCTCAATTTGGAATGACCGCAGGGGCGATTGTGCTTTCGACCCAAGGTCAAAATCCGGCGTTAAACGCATTAGCCATGCAGGCGATGGGACTTGGGGTGCAGACAGGAGTTCTGTTACCGTTTAGTCGAAAACACGAATCGGAAGCCGATTATATCGGCATCTTGCTTGCCGGTGATGCGGGGTACGATCCACGGGAAGCGATTCATATTTGGGAACGGATGGCAGCGGCTTCTGATGGCGCTCCACCGGAATTTTTATCCACCCATCCAGCGCATGAAACCCGGATTGCCGATCTCACGAAATGGATGCCTGAAGCCATGGATCTGTATGCAAAGGCTCTGAAGGCGCCTGTGGTCAATCTGCCTCTCATTACACCATCACCTGCTCAACGTCCTCCACAACCACCAAACGGGGCTCCTTTCGGTCGGTAGAGATTGTTGTGAACAATGCCCGCAATGCTTTTTCGTTGTATTCCGGAAACATCGTTGTTATTCGTCTCAGGCAGGATATGATCACCTGTGCTCGTCTCTCTTGGTTGGCAATAGCTGCCTGCCTAATTCTTGGTGGTTGTGGCAAAAGTGAGGCGGTGGTGGAAATCGCCATTCATCCCACAAACCCCCAAATTCTTTACCTCGCTACCAACGACTATATTTATAAATCCCGGGATGGAGGAATGACCTGGCAGAACATGTCAGCGGGCATGACCCATTCTCGCGTCATTGCCCTGGCCATTGATCCCCTGTTTCCGGCCAATATTGTAGCCGGGACTAAAGGGGATGCGGTATATAAAAGTTATGATGGTGGCCAACGATGGGTGTCACGACGGACGGGATTGGATGATGTGACGATTTCTTCGGTGGTCCATCAATTGGTCTTTGCCCCGGGATCCAGTGCCCATATTTTTGCCGCTACCTCGTTAGGCGTGTTTGAATCAGATGATGGCGGGGAAACCTGGAGCAAGCGGATGGAGGGCATGAAAGAAGTGCTCATGGTGGTGACGCTTGATTGCGATCCACAGCAGCCCCAAACGCTCTATGCCGGAACAAGTGGGGGAGTCTATAAATCCATTGATGGTGCTCGAAGCTGGAGGATGATCAATAATGGGTTGGTGGCCTCTGATGTGCTGAAATCTTCCAGGGCATTGGGGGTAACTCGAATTAAGGTTGACCCTCGTGAATCCGATACGGTGTATACTGCGACTCTGAGTGGACTGTACGTTACCAAGGATGGAGGGCAGGCCTGGGCTCGCATTGGGGATATGCTCTCGGATCAAATGTTGAGTGACCTCATTCTCGATCACACCCACCCCCATGTCTTGTATGTGACCAATCGTGACGGCGTTTTTAGAAGTGAAGATGGAGGAATAACCTGGGAAGCTCGAAGTGCGGGCTTGACGAATGTTAATATTCGGGCTTTAGCCATGAGCGCGGTCGATTCTGATGTGCTCTATGTTGGCACGAATGGAAAAGGACTTTTTCGGACGGTGGACCGTGGATTGTCATGGGAGCCTGTGCCGCTGGTTGTGGCGGAATCCCTGGGCGGTTTATCCTGAATGGGGATGATTTGATATCCTTCCTCTTGAAGATTAAGATTATCCCTTCATGGATGAGCGATCGCACCTATTAGATTGGTATTTGGCGAAGAGTAAGGAAAGGTAACTGCTGTGGCTTTTTGGGATTCGAAGCAAGGACGAAATCGTGCGGATGCGGTCTGCTCCTTTTGTGGTCGGGCAAAACCTGGAGCAACCAATTTGATTCAGGCCCCGACGAAACAGGCTTGTACGCAATGCCAGGCACCAGGGTCAGTGTTGATTTGTGCGGATTGTATCCAGCAGTGTTCAAAGTTTCTATCAGGCCATACCGAAGGTCAGTCGGCCATAGAGCCGCCATCCGGTCCGCTGCCGACACCTCCTGAAATCAAGGCGGTGCTTGACCAGTATGTAATTGGACAGGACCGTGCGAAAAAGGTTCTGTCGGTCGCCGTCCACAATCATTATAAACGTGTGTTTAGCGGCAAAGACCTGCCTGATGTGGAATTAGAAAAAGGGAATGTGATGTTGATCGGTCCGACTGGTACCGGCAAGACCTTACTGGCGAAAACCTTAGCGAAAATTTTGCATGTGCCCTTTGCCATCGCGGATGCTACGACGGTGACCGAAGCGGGATATGTCGGCGAAGATGTGGAAAATGTGGTCTTGAAGTTGTTGCAGTCGTGCGATTTCAATATGGCCAGAGCCCAAGTGGGCATTATTTATATTGATGAAATTGATAAGATTAGTCGGAAATCTGAAAGCGCCTCTATTACGCGGGATGTGTCTGGGGAAGGTGTCCAACAGGCATTGCTGAAATTGGTGGAAGGGACGTTATGTAATGTGCCTCCCAAGGGGGGCAGAAAACATCCTGAGCAGGAATTTCTCAGGGTGGATACGACCAATATTCTCTTTATTTGTGGCGGTGCGTTTGTCGGAGTGGAGGATATAATTGCTCAACGGACCAATCAGAAGCGAATGGGGTTTGGGGCAGTTTCCTCTAATGGTCAGGGATTGACCTCTGATCAATTAATGGGAAAACTCAAGCCGGAGGATCTTTTGAAGTATGGACTCATCCCTGAATTTGTGGGCAGATTTCCGATTCTGGCTTCTCTGAATGATTTGCGCGTGGAGGATATGGTTCGGGTCCTACAGGAACCGAAAAATGCTCTCCTGAAACAATATCAAGCGTTATTTCAATTAGATGGGGTCCAGTTGGATTTTACCCCTGAGGCGGTTCAGGCTGTTGCCACCAGGGCCTCGTCAATGAAAACCGGAGCCAGGGGATTACGTTCTATTCTGGAGGAAGTGATGCTGGATTTGATGTATGATGTTCCAGCCCTGAAAAACATTAAGCGAGTAGTTATCACCGAAGACGCGATTGATGGCAAGGACGTTCCTCAATTAATTTCCTGAAAATAATGCTCTTGAGTCGAATTTTCTGACCTGGGGATTGTTGCATTCTTTTCCATTCTGACTTATGCTACTTACAAGAAATTCATCACGACATTCGGGCCACGTGGTGGATGTTTGAGTGACGGGCCCATCACTGATGTTGTTTTGCCAAGGAATCCGCAAGGAGTCTGATTGGAAGTTAGTCCTAAGTCGCCACCTGGTTTGCGTTCTCGGGCCGTTCCTTCCCTTCTCTTCTCTTCGAACCATGCAAAACAATATCGCATTTAGAAGGAGGGACCCCGATGGGTTCAAAGATCTATGTGGGTGGCTTGCCGTATTCCACGGCAGAGCAGGAATTGGCTGACCTGTTTGGGCAGCACGGCGCCGTGACGTCGGCTAAAATTATTACGGACAAGTACACCGGGCAGTCTCGGGGATTTGGTTTTGTGGAAATGGCCTCGGATGCTGAAGCCAAGGCCGCGATTGAGGCGCTGAATGGGACCGAAATGGGAGGGCGTACCCTGACGGTCAATGAAGCGAAGCCCCAAGCGCCACGAACCGGATTTGGTGGTGGCGGTGGTGGCGGATGGTGGCGGACGGCGGCGGAAACCGTGGTGGCGGTGGAGACCGTTGGTAACACATTAAGTCACTAAAGGTTACTCTTCAATAGAAGCAGGGGATCCAGTAACGGATCCCCTGCTTTTTTTATACCTTGGGTAATGGTCAGGAAACATTGTAGAATGAGAGGGTCACCGACGGCCAAGATGGTTCGTGAGTGGCTTTGATGTGCATCACGGCTTTTATGTTCCAATTGAAATAGAATAGGAATACCCTATACGATGAGCGATTCTTCAGAATTTTCTTCCTCCAAGGAGTCTTCTCCGTCGGCTGGTTCCTCATTTTCAAAATCCTCACGTCAGTCCTGGGAATTCCCCATTAGAACTCATTGACCAATGCCTGGCATCTTTGCCTGAAGGGGATCAACGAATTCCCCTGCTCTATCAACTTCGACACCGGCTCGTTGAGCAAACGACGGCTACTCAACAACAGGAAGCCGACATGAAAAAGCTCCAGGGGGTGCTTGAAAAACTGACAGCCCCGGCGAATCGAATCGGGACGTTGTTGGGTCAGTCTGAGAAGGGCGTGGCCAGAATCATGGTTGGTGGGGCTGAATACTATGCCAATGTCGATCCCAGGCTCGAGGGGGAAGGCTTAAAGGTTGGACATCAGATTTTAGTGAATGAGGCGTATGTCGTCATCCGGTCTCTTGGGTATGATCGGAGTGGTCCAATCGTGAAAGTTCGAGAGATTTTAGGCGATGGGCGTCTTCGTATTGACCAGGAGGCTGGCAGGCAAGGCATTCTTATTCAACGGGCGGATGATCTTGCGAGTGCGGACCTGAAGGTTGGCGATGAGGTTCGATTGGATCCGACTCACAGGATTGCCATTGAACGATTGGAGAATTCCCAAGGCCAATCGCATCTTTTAGCGGAGTTGCCAACTGTGCGGTGGGAGCATATCGGTGGACAGCAGGAAGCCATTGGAGCCATTCGCCGGTCAATAGAATACCCGCTTCTGCATGAAGGGTTGTTCTCGCGTTATCAATTCCAGCAACCCAAGGGGTTTCTGCTGCATGGCCCACCGGGGTGCGGAAAAACGCTGATTGGGCAAGCCACGGCTGCGAGCCTTGGACAACTTTTAGCGCAAGAACGTGAAACGCTCACGCCTCATGTAGGAAGTCAGGGACAAGATTCTCTCTCACAACTTCCGCCGATTGAGGGTGGCGTGTTTCTGCATGTCAAAGGTCCGGAAGTCCTGAATATGTGGGTCGGGGAATCGGAACGGATCATCCGCGATTTATTTCTCCAAGCCCGACAACAACGACAGGCCGGAAAGTTACCGTTTATTTTCATTGATGAAGCGGAATCTATTTTAGGGACGAGACGGGCGGTGCGATCCTACAATGTCTCTAACACTCTGGTTCCAATGTTTTGCGCCGAACTCGACGGGATTGAAAGCCTTTCCCAGGTGGTGGTGATTTTGGCCTCGAATCGTCCGGATATGATTGATCCGGCGGTGCTTCGACCTGGAAGAATTGATCGAAAAATCAAAGTTGGCCGACCAGGGAAAAACGATGTTGGGGAAATTTTGCGTGTCTACTTGACGGCTGATCTTCCTTACGAAACGGAGAAATCTGCTGGTAGTGGAGAAGATGATGGGACTCCGGTGTCAGGTATCATCGACGGACTGTTAGAGAATCTCTTTCAACGGAGCCAGGAGAATCGAGTGTTGGCTATCCGGTTGCGTAACGGACGGCGAGAAATTCTCTACCGTCGGGATTTATTGAGTGGTGCGGTGTTGGCGGGAATCGTCCGTCGTGCCAAAGAACGGGCTATTGAGCGGGCGATTCAAGCGGGTGACCAGGAACCATCGGGGCTGAGCCTAGATGATTTACTCATTGCCACCAATGAAGAATTCAAGGAGAGTGAAATCTTTCCCCCAGATGATTCAGCTGAGGAATGGTTGAAACTTTTGGATTATCACCCGGACCAGGTTGTCGGTGTGTCCTCCTTTCAGTCAGGAAAGGACGGAGAAGAGCATCGGACTTCTCAAATTGTTTAAACTTCTCTTGCTAGATAGCATTTCAAAATAGGATATCCTCAGTTGAAAGATTTGGAAGATATGAACCCGATTCGCCTCTTTGGCATTGAGACCGAGTACGGGATTGCGCGGGAAGATATCGAGGCCGCTGATCCTGTTGTGGAATCCATGGAGTTGGTGCGAGCCTATCTTGACGGACATTTTACACGCCGATGGGATTATCGGGGCGAACATCCCCATGAAGATCAACGCGGGTTTCGTGTGACCGAGTTGGCTCAGGATAAAGAAGAGGACCTGTTCGCTGAGCAGGATGCCCATCGGCCTTTTTCATTCCATGAAATGAAAAGTGACCTTGTCCTCCCCAATGGGGCACGATTTTATAATGACCATACGCATCCGGAATATTCCACGCCGGAATGCCGGTCTCTTAAGGATATGGTCGCGCATGACCGGGCTGGCGAACGAATCCTTTGGATGGCGGCACAACGCCGAAACAAGGTCCTTGGCGGACCGATGGTCCAGCTGTATAAAAACAACACGGATTTTCATGGGCATAGTTATGGCTGCCATGATAATTATTTGGTCTCGCGCACACTCAATTTTGAGAATTTGGCTCGTGGACTCATGCCCTTCCTGGTCAGCCGACAATTGATTGCCGGCGCCGGCAAGGTTGGTCGGGAAGGGCAAGAGCGCGGATTCGTGCCTGGCGGGTTTCAATTGTCCCAACGCGCAGATTTTATGGAGGCCGAGTTGGGCGTGGATACCATGCATAACCGACCCATCCTCAATACACGAGACGAACCCCATGCGAATCGTGAGCGCTATCGACGCCTCCATCTCATCGTGGGGGATGCCAACATGTGTGAGTTTGCCACCGCCTTGAAGATAGGCACGACACGAGTGGTGTTGGATATGATTGCGGGAGGGCTGTTGCCGCCCTGTGAATTAGACTCTCCCGTGCAGGCGATTCAGGCGTTATCTCGTGATCCTGAATTCAACACGCTTGTGAAGCGGAAAGCTGGCGGCATGATTTCGGGACTGGATATTCAAAGGGAGTACCTGAATTTGGCCAGGAAATTTTTCATCGAAATGGATGAAGAGACGACCTGGATTCTTTGTGAATGGGAGCAGGTGTTAGACCTTCTGGAACGGGATAGATGGCAGCTTGTGGGAAAAATCGATTGGGTGACCAAATGGTGGTTACTCGAAACCTTTAGGCAGGCCGAGCATATCGGCTGGGACGATCCTTGGCTTGCAAGCCTGGATCTGGAATATCATAATCTGGATCCCGATCGCGGCCTGTTTTTCGGGTTGGAAGCCGAAGGTCGAACAACACGCCTGTGTCAGGAACAAGAAATTCAGGAGGCAATGAAACATGGGCCGCTTGATACGCGTGGAGGTCTCCGGGGGTTGTGTGTGCAACGATTCGGAAAAGACATTACCTCGATACAATGGGAAGGGGTTCATTTTCTGGGGCAGAATGGGGGACTGCATCTTGACCTGCTGGATCACCTTGAGCCGGTGTCGGTGGCGAATTGTCGGTCTGTGATTGAGCAGGCCGAGACCCCCTTTGATATGATGGAATCATTGACAGTGGAGTAGTTCTCTTAGGGGTAATTTTCAAATTTTTGAGGGATTTTTCATGTTCACCTTAACAGCACATTCATCAAATCTTTGGATTGCTTTTTCCACTGATTACGAACAATTCCTCCATGGAACGGTTGATGATCTGCATAGCGAATCAATTGGTGTTGGGAAAATGGAACAAAGGGCAGGCGCCCCGCACTGCACAGAATGAAGAAGGACGTTTTGAGAAATGTTAGTTGATTTAAGAACCAAAAAGGAGGCAATGCCGAACTCTTTTACCTTCCTTGAAAGAAATCGAGTTGTTAGGCTTACTGATGGCGGGTTCTGGCTTTCTGATGAAAAAAAAGTTTACGAATATCAACGATTCACCGCTCTCATTAAGGACCTTCAGAAGAATACATTAAAAATACTTGATATTGGATGTGGTAAGGGGCGCATCCCAAGGAAATTGATTGAAGATGAAAACCTAAAAATAGAATTTAATTATTCCGGTTTTGACGTAGATCGTAATGACATCAATGAAAACAGTACGTTCTTTCAGCATGATAAACGGTTCACATTCAACCATATTGATTATATGAATAAAATGTACAGCCCAAACGCTTCGACAAAAGAACCAGTTTTTGACTTTTTAGATGAGTCATATGATTTAATTTGGGCCTGGAGCGTTTTTTCTCATTTGGACATAAAAGATTTTGAAATATATATGCGGCTTATCTCTGATAAATTGGTAAAAAATGGTTTTGCCTTTTTGACCTGTTTTAGCAGATATGAGGCAAAACACAATCCAGAATTTACACCAAATTATATTTTTTTAGAAAATTGTGTTGTACCTGCTAACGGTGGTAAGCAAAATGATCATGATTTAACTGCCGTTTGCTACAACCCCAGTTGGATTGATGATTTGTTAATGAAATTGGGTTTAGAAGTCATTATGTCTTGCTATCCGGTTTTTGGGGGGAATTTCCAAACTGGTATTTATTTAAGAAAGGTTTAGTAGAGAAAGCCCTGTAATTTCGAACCTCAAAATACCGTCTTTCTAAATCATTCTATTGCAGACTGAAAATCAGAAAAATATAGTTCATGTGGAGGATGAGATTTATGAAAAACCAATATGAATATATCCAAATCGGTGGAGGACTTGAACGAAAAGAGCGGCCAGTCGATCCACTCTCTAAGCCATCGGGACCTGGCGATCAGGAATCAGGTCCTAAACGCCCGGAAACTGATTCCCCATCGCGTGATAATCTCATGAAGCGTATGCGCAAGGTGGATCCCAGGCAGGCAGAAAAATATCGCCAACGAACCGGGGAATAAAGAGGATGGGACAACAGGGAGATTTTCTTCAGGTTCTGCGAGAACGTGGCTATGCGGTCGAGGACCTTCGACACTCGTTCAATGGCGTTGCGCCATCAGGCCATACTGAGATTACAACGGGGACGACGGTCTTCGCCATCAAGTATGCTGACGGTGTCCTTGTGGCTGGTGACCGGCGGGCAACGGCCGGAAATGTCGTGATGTATGACCGCACGGATAAGGTTTTGGAATTGGATCGGTTTTCCGTTTTAGCCATTGCAGGTGTTCCTGCTACCGCGTTTGAAATGGCCAGAATCTTAGAGCATTCCTTTAAGTATTACCGGAGAAGCCAATTGCAGGATTTGAGTTTTGAGGGAAAGTTGCGAGCTTTATCAACGTTGTTGAAAAATAATGCCCCTGCAGCGTTGGCAGGAACCGGAACCGTGGCGCCAATTTTTGCAGGGTTTGACCAACTTGAAGGATGCGGAAAGATCTTTTTCTACGACATCTTAGGAGCTGAATTCGAGGCGGTGGAATATGCTGTCTCCGGATCCGGGTCTTCCACGATTCGGGGGATTTTGTTTTACATGAATCGGTGGGGGAGTGGGCCCGTTGCCGGGATGAATGAGGAAGAAGCCCTGACGTTCGTGCTTCGGCTGATGACCAGTGCTGCAGAATTTGACTCCGCCACCGGTGGAGTGGACGCGCAGGCTCAACTTTACCCCATAGTGAAACGCATTTCCGCCGATGGGGTGAGAACCATTCCCGCCGAACGGTTGAAATCACTGTTTTCTGAAAAGGTGCTGAATCATGTATGAAGAACCCTATCGATGGATCGAAGCCGTCGCCAATCGGCGGCAATATTTGGACGATCAATTCACACAAGGCAACCCGTTAATCGCCGTCTCCTTTACACAAGGGATTCTGTTGGTGACCTTTAATCGGGGTACGGAAAAAATTTATGAAATTTACGATCGCATTGCGCTAGGAGGCATGGGGCATCCGGCCGATCTGGAGAAATTACGGTATACCCTATTGGATATGGCCCACGTCGAAGGGTTTCAACGGTCACCGGCGGATGTGACCGCTTCCCGCCTGATGAAAAATGGTCTGGCTCCTGTCATCAAACAAGCCTTTGAAGAAATTTTCAAGGCCCCATACATTGCCAAAATTCTACTGGCAGAAGTCGGCGCTACTCAAGATCGTGACCACCTGTTCAGCATCGATTATGATGGCATGTTTGAGGAGCAGCGCGATTTCGGGTTGCTGACAGCCTCCGCCTCCATTCGTGGCCTTCTTACTCAGGAATGGAAAAGCCATAGTTCTCTCTCTTCTTTGCAGTCTGCGGTGGAGGTGAGTCTCCGGCTGTGGGGGATTGCCAGTCATCTCCAAGCTGCCACTCCCTCTTGGGATACAGAAGAGCAAGGAACCACATCTTCACCAGCCACTTCCATGTCCACCATTCCAGACGATGAAACAATTGCTTCACGAATTCGTGAAACGCTGTCCAAAGAAACACTGGAGTGTGTCTTACTGGATCGGGAAAGCGGGAAGATGGAAACCTACCGTGCTCTGAGTCAGTCGGAACTTCAGTCTTTCATTCCCTCCGTGTTCCAACCTGCCACTTAAACCTGGCGGAGCGAGGTCGCAATGCATAATCGAATCTTCGGCATTGAAACCGAATATGGCCTGCTAATCAAGGCCGATCAACCGGAGGTGTCTCCACCATGGATTGCACGCCGGATCATTGAACATTTGTTTGGCCAGAAAAAGCATGGCGTTATTGACTGGCATTATCGTGGGCATGATGAGCCTCCAGGCAATGGGGGCTTTCTGCTGAATGCGGGCCGGATGTATGTGGACATGGGACATCTTGAATATGCCTCACCGGAATGCCATTCGTTGTGGGATTTAGTGGCTGTGGACCGTGCCGGCGATTGGCTGTTGCAGGATTGCCTGGAAGAGCTAGGGCTTTCAGAACTGGTGTCGATCATTAAAAACAATATTGATCATGAAACAGACGCGACATTTGGTTGTCATGAAAATTACCTGGTTACCCGGGACTTTCCGTTTACCTACCAAGGGTTGGGGTTGCTCATGCCGTTTCTGGTGACTCGCCAGGTTTTTACCGGAGCCGGCCGAATCGGGAAGGCACGTTCTGTGGACGGCTGGATTGGCTTGGACGATATTGAAGGACATGGAGGGGACCGGTCACGGACTTCGGCCGAAGAGGCAGTGATCTACCAAATTTCCCAACGTCCGGATTATATCGTCAACGACTTTTTTGAATGGGTTCAGCAGAATCGGGCCATTGTGAATACCCGAGATGAACCCTTGGCCGACCCGGAACGATTCCGGCGATTGCACTTGCTCATGGGCGATTCGAACATGGCCGAAGAAGCGACCTTGTTGAAAATGGGGACGACAGGATTGGTCCTGCAGTTGATCGAAGAAGGGCATGCCCCCCAAGGGTTGGATTTCGATGATCCTGTCCAGACCCTGCGAGCCATCTCTCACGACCCTCAGCAAAAATGGATGGTCACCCTCTCAAATGGCCAGCACCTTTCTGCCTTGGATATTCAAGAGCAGTTTTGGGAAGCCGCAGCCAGGCACTATGCCGGGCAGGATGAGGAAACAGACTGGGTACTAGCCCACTGGGAATCGGTGGTGAAAGATTTACGAAAGGGTTATCAGGCGGTGGTCGGCCGGGTTGACTGGGCCTCAAAGCTCTGGTTGTTGGAGAACTTTCGGAAAGCGGAGAAATTAGAATGGGACGATCCCTGGTTGAAAAGCCTGGATTTGGAATATCACAATGTCGATCCGCAGGCAGGACTGTACCATGGCATGACAGCAGAAGGTGATGCGCCGCGCTTTACGACGAATGACTTGGTCGAATTGGCAAAAGGTCAACCGCCACGAAACACCCGTGCGTTTGGGCGATCAGAAATCATTCGCCATGTCGTCAAGGAAGGATGGGCGGATTTTTTAGAGAAGGCGGCAGGCCGTCATGATCCGCGTCGACCACCCTATGTCATCAATTGGTCGGTATTGCAACTTCAGGGGAGTCCGGCCCTTGTCATGGCCGATCCCTTTCGTAGCTATGTGCAGGAAAGCCGTGATTACTGCGCGGAATGGTCTTCTTCCCGTCCTGCTCTTGAATCCCTCTCTAATAAGCAGGATACCTGATGCTTGGTGGAGCGTATATACCCTTTGAATGAGCCTACCGTTCTTTAGCTTTTGGCTCCTTTACGAACATTTTCTACAAGTGGTAATTTAAACCTCGTGGAGGAGCCAGGCAGGTACCCGTATGTGTCGTTACCAATATATTTGGCAAACGACATTAGCTCTAGGCTAACTAACCTTCCAGGCGAGGAACTTCAGGAAATAAAATGATACGTCTTGAGCCTCAGGGTTTCGTGGTTTCGTGGTGGTGCCCGTGTCTAATCGTGGGATTCTGGAACAGAATAATTTTTTTACAAAAGGCGTCCTAGAATTAAAGGCATTTTATTAGATATTTTTTGGTAGCCAGTCGATGAGGGTTGTGGCTCATAATTTGCCCTTATTTTAAAATAGGCGTGCAGGAATTGCTTAGTTTAAATTCTGGCAAGATAGATCCGAAACGCCTGGTCAGATGTCAATGGAATCAGCCAAGCTCGGTTTAATTTCGCGCAAGATGAATCGAATATGTGCCAATCGGGTTTTCACTTGATTCCAAGAGTTCGAGTGTGAAACCAAGGCACCCGAGGGCTTTGGTTTCATGCCTGGGTGGTTACCATATAAGTTTGTTCTTTGTTAAGAATGTTAAGGAAGAGGGGATGAATTTTCAGAGTTGGTACCTGTTATTCTGGATAATTTTGGCATCAATCGGGATTTCAATTAAGTCCGGGATAATCTGTTGTCTGTCACCGCAAAAACCTTTTAATTAACGTTCGGAAAAGTCAGTCTCGGTGCGGAAAAATTCCTAACTTTAAGCTTTTGACGCCTTGGGGAAGGTGGTTGTTAGGAATATATATCCTTCCTGCACTCAAATCGGTATTGTTTTGATTTGAGGAAGTTAATTGTTATCTTGCTGGACTCTCCGTATCAGTAAGACTGTATCCAAAACATACCAACGCTTGAGGCCTTTATGTTATAGGATAACCGCTCCCTTTCGCTAATTTCACCTATCTGGAACGGAGTATGTTTCTCTTTATAGTCGGTGTTATTTCGGGAGAAGGCCAAATTTTTTCCATTGTTCAAAATTTCACTTCGAGACAGTACTCAAAATGAAAATTAGCTCAGTCCTGTTTATTTCAGTCTGTTTGCTCACGATATCCTGCACCTATAAAGGTGAGGCTGAAACTGTCGATACCCATAATGTGATTTATCCAGTTGTCGAAGATTCGGCCTATAGCAGCAAATATGTCGCCCAAATTCAGTCGGTGAGATATGTAGAGATACGAAGTAGAATTAGAGGGTACATTGAAAAAATTTATGTGGATGAAGGTCAGCCGGTCAAAGAAGGGCAGTTGCTGTTTTCTCTGGTCTCTACCGTATTTGAAAAAGAATTGCAAAAAGCGAATGCGGCGTATAGAAATGCCTTGGCAGATTTAAAGGTCGCGGAGGTTGAAGTAGCAAACGTGACAGTGTTGGTCGAGAAAAATATTGTGTCTAAATCGGAGCTTCATGTCATTCAAGCAAAATTTGATGCATTAAGAGCTAGCGTGGAACAGGCTGTGGCAAACAAGGATCTGCAAGCCTTACATCTTTCGTTTTCAAAAATACGAGCTCCCTATGACGGCTTTATTAACCGTATTCCCAACAAGGTGGGGAGTTTAATAGCCGAAGGAGACATATTAACTTCCCTTTCCGATAATCGGGAGGTATTCGCCTATTTCAACCTTTCAGAAATCGATTATCTTAATTACATTGCCTCTGGGGAAGAAGAGACAAAAGTTGTGAGCTTTGAACTCGCCAACCATGTTCTTTATGGGTATGAGGGAAGCATAGAAATGATTGAAAGTGAATTCGACGGCTCAACGGGGAATATTGCGTTGAGGGCTAGGTTCCCCAACCCAGATGGACTGTTAAAACAAGGAGCAAATGGTAAGGTTATTGTCAATAAAATACTGAAAAATTCGTTGCTCATCCCTCAAAAATCAACGTTTGAAATTCAAGATCAACTGTATGTGTATGTGGTGAACCAAGATAATGTGTTAGAGCAAAGGAATATTGTCTCAAAAATGCGATTGCCGAATTTTTATGTGGTGGAGTCCGGTTTGACGAAAGACGAACAAATTCTTTTCGAGGGTGTGGAGAATGTGATGAATGGAGACAAGGTCCATCCTGTTCAGGTTGATATGGCGAATGCGATGCTGTGAAGCGGTCAAGATTGAGAAAAATTAGGGATATATGTCTGCTACCTTTATTCGTCGGCCGGTCCTCTCCATTGTCATTTCTCTTTTCATTACCTTGCTGGGCTTGTTGTCCTTTGCCAAGCTTCCTGTCACTCAATTTCCCGAGATTACTCCTCCCGAAGTCAATGTGACCACAAAATATATAGGTGCAAATGCAGAAACCGTCGTAAAAGCGGTGGTGACGCCACTTGAACGAGCTATTAATGGGGTCGCCGGTATGGCCTACATGGCGTCCGTTTCCGGCAATGATGGTAAGAGCATTATCCAGATTATTTTTAAAGCTGGAACTGATCCTGAAATAGCCGCTGTGAATGTACAGAACAGAGTGGCATCCGCGTTGGAAGAGTTGCCCCCAGAGGCCATTAAATCCGGAGTGATCGTCGAGAAGGTACAAAACAGTATGTTGTTGTATATCAACATACTCAGTTTGGATCCCACGATAGACGAAAAATTTCTGTTCAATTTTACGGACATCAATGTCCTGAAGGAGCTGAAAAGAATAGATGGCGTAGGCTTTGCGGAGATTATGGGGTCAAGAGAATATGCGATGCGTGTGTGGCTGAACCCCAATAAATTGGTCATGTATAACATTTCAGCTCTTGAGGTTATCGAAAAATTACAAGCTCAGAATGTAGAGGCCGCGCCGGGGAAAATTGGGGAAAGCTCTGGTATGGACAAGAATGTGCAGTCCCTGCAATATGTGTTGAAATATACAGGCAAGCACAATACACAGGAAGCCTATGAAGAACTGGTGCTAAGCGGTACGGATGATGGAGAAATTGTGCGACTTAAAGATGTCGCGGAAATTGATTTTGACTCACAGGATTATGGGGTTCTTTCCAAAGAAAACGGGCAAGCCTCTGCCGCTATTGTGTTAAAACAGCGCCCGGGCAGCAATGCCAAGGAGGTGATTCATAAGATCAAACAGAAAATGCAGGAACTTCGATCAACGTCTTTTCCGCCAGGGATGGAATACAGCGTCAGTTATGATGTTTCTGAATTTTTGGATGCATCTATTTCTCAAGTCCAGACAACCTTACTGGAAGCATTTCTCCTGGTATCCCTGGTGGTGTTTATCTTTTTGCAAAATGTCCGGCTCACCATCATTCCCATTCTGGCCGTACCAGTTTCGTTGATCGGAACATTTTTTTTCATGTTTTTAATGGGTTTTTCTCTGAATCTCATCACGCTGTTTGCGTTGGTTCTCGCCATTGGTATTGTCGTCGATGACGCGATAGTGGTGATTGAAGCGGTTCATGCCAAAATGGAAGATTTTGGCCTTGGCGCCCTACAAGCCACAGAACAAGCCATGCATGAAATTAGCGGGCCCATCATTGCTATTACCATGGTCATGTCGGCTGTGTTTTTGCCCGTCGCGTTTATGGATGGCCCAACGGGAATTTTTTATAGGCAGTTTTCTCTCACTATGGCATGTTCAATTGTACTTTCAGGAATAACCGCTCTCACCCTGACTCCCGCGCTTTGTGGGTTATTCCTTGAAAATATCCATCAGACCGAACACCCAAAACCATCGAGACTTCAGAAATTATTTGATGGATTTAATCATCGATATGACAATATTGCTGACAACTATAAAAGACTTATCGGCGCGATTGCTAACAGAAGAGTCGTTACGTTTGGAATATTGCTTGGTTTTTCCGTCGCCGCCGGTTTGATCGGGGGGGTGGTGCCGTCGGGTTTTATTCCTAATGAAGACCAAGGGACTATCTATTCCAATGTCACCGCTCCCACAGGCGCGACTCTCGAACGCACGGAAAAAGTTGTGGATGAGGTGCAACGTATTGCATCAAATGTCGATGTCGTGACGTCGGTTTCAAGTCTTGCCGGATTCAGTATACTTTCTGAGAGTACGGGTGCCGTCTATGGAATGAATCTGATCAGTTTGAGGAATTGGAAGGAACGAATGACCTCTGATACAGAAATTATCAGGGTTCTTGAGGAAAAAACCAAACATATTAAAGATGCGAGCATTGAGTTTTTTACCCCTCCGCCTGTGCCGGGCTATGGGAATTCCAGCGGTTTTGAAATGCGGTTATTAGACAAAACCGGTTCTGGCACCCTTGAGGAATTACAGAAAACGGCTGATGCCTTTGTCGAAGACCTCAACAAACGGCCGGAAATTGCTAATGCGTTTACCACATTAAATGCCCGATTTCCTCAGTTTATGCTTCACATTGATGGCGATAAGGCCGGTCAAAAGGGAGTCACTGCTGAAAATGCGATGAGTACCCTTCAAGCATTGATTGGGAGTGTGTATGCGACCAATTTCATCCGTTTCGGCCAGATGTATAAAGTGATGGTGCAGGCGCTTCCCGAATATCGTGCGGAACCTGACGACCTGATGAAGTTATATATCAAAAATGACACAGGGGAAATGATTCACTTTTCTTCTTTTCTTCGCATTGAGAAAATTTATGGTCCTGAGCAGGTGACGCGCTACAACATGTACCCCTCAGCCATGATCAATGGGCAGCCTGCAAACGGATACAGCAGCGGGCAGGCGATAGCTGCAATCAAAGAGGTGGCTGCCAGTAAATTGCCAAAAGGTTTTGGCTACGACTGGGCCGGTTCATCTCGGGATCAGGCTAACATGGGTAATCAGGCTATTTATATTTTTCTGATTTGCTTATTATTCGTGTACCTCCTCCTGTCCGCGCAATATGAAAGTTTCCTCTTGCCCATGGCGGTGATTCTTTCCCTGCCCATTGGTATTTTCGGCGCATTATTTTTACTGTTGCTTATGGGTTTGGAAAACAATATCTACGCTCAAATCGCGATGGTCATGTTAATTGGCATTCTCGGCAAAAATGCCATTCTGATCATCGAATTCGCTTTATTGCGGCGGAAACTGGGGAAAACACCGTATGAATCCGCCATTGAAGGGGCTGCCCTGCGTTTGCGCCCAATCTTGATGACATCATTTGCGTTTATTGCCGGGCTCCTTCCCTTAATGTTTGCCTCAGGTGCCGGGAAGATTGGGAACAATACCATCGGCACGGCGGCCGCAGGAGGAATGCTTTTTGGGACAATTTGCGGGGTGATTCTTATCCCGGGTTTATATGTGGTATTTGCTACGATTGGAGAGACGCGAAATAGTGACGAAAGATCAAACAAAAGGAAGGCTTTCCGTTTGAGTTTTAAGTCTCGCTTTAAATTTTCACGCAGCCTGACGAAATTACAATAGTCCCTGATTTGGTAGGGTCCCCCATCGAATTTCAACGGACGTTAGTAGCCCTTCGTTACCCCCATGAAAAGTAAAATGTATTCCAGCCTTATTGTTTTTGTCATTGTCGTCACGTTCGCTGGTTGCACAGGGCTTAGTACCGACCTAGCCATTTTGGAAAATGACATACCTGATAGGTTCCCAAAAGCAGAAGATACCACAAATATTGCTGACATTCAGTGGAAAGATTACTTCGTCGATCCGCTCCTGCATAAATTAATTGATACCGCCATAGGCAATAACCTTGATTTGCAAATGGCGTTGCAGCGAATTGAACTTTCGCGTTCAAGTGTCAGAGCCGCCACCGGTGCCCTCATGCCGACGATGGGTTTGGGTGTTGGAACCGCAATTCGCAGATACGGACTGTACACCATGGACGGGGCAGGGAACGCGACGACCGACTTTAAATCCGGTCAAACCATTCCCTCCAATTTGCCGGATTTTTTTGTGGGCTTACAGTCATCGTGGGAAGTCGACATTTGGGGCAAGTTGCAAAATCAGCGCAGTTCCGCAATGGCAAACTTTCTGGCAAGTATCGAAGGAACGAGCTTTGTCGTGTCAAATCTGGTTGCCGATGTAGCTATTTACTATAACGAATTGCGGGCATTGGATAATGAATTGGAAATCATCAGGCAAACCCTCCATACACAGTACGAATCGTTGGAGGTGATTCAAGTGCAGAAGGAAGCCGGAAGGGCAACAGAATTGGCCGTGGAACTCTTTGAGGCCCAAGTGCTCAATACCAGTATATTGGAAAAAGAGGCCCTTCAACAAATTGTCGTCACCGAAAATCATATTAACTTTCTGTTAGGGCGCTATCCTCAGCCAATTGAACGGACCAAAGGTCAATTATTAAAAGGAATTCCGCATGAAATTTCATCGGGTGTTCCTTCACAATTATTGGCAAACCGCCCCGATGTTCGTGAAGCAGAATTCCAGATCGAGGCGAGCAAGTTTGATTTGAAAGTAGCCAAGGCCGCTTTTTTCCCGAGTTTTAACATTACGGCGAGTTTTGGATTTCAGGCATTCAATCCCGATTATTTATTTATGGCGCCTGCCTCAATCGCCTATACCGCTGTAGGGACTTTGGTAGCACCGCTCATTAATAGAAATGCCTTAAAAGCCCAGTTCAACAAGGCAGAAGCCAATCAGTTAACCGCCATGTATCATTATCAAAAAACAATTTTGAACGCCTATGTTGAAGTGGCCAATGAACTCTCTAATATTCATAATTTGCAAAAAATCAATACTCTGAAAAAGCAACAAAACGAAGTGCTACAACAGTCTGTTGAGACATCCCATTTACTCTATAGATATGGCAGGGCAAGTTATTTGGAGGTGCTTATTGCACAAAGGAATGCATTGCAATCCAGTCTCGAATTAATCGGTTTTGCCAAGCAACTACGAATAGCAGGAGTAAAAATTTACAAGGCATTAGGAGGAGGATGGAAATAAGAATCGTATCTTTTGGAATCCACATTTGATTGAGTGGAGCGGTGGACAAGAGGCCAGGGGTTGGAATCAATTTGGCAGGACCAATCGTAGATTGGAGTCAATCTTGTTTTATAAGAAAGATGAGTATCGTTTGCATGTGGTAGTTTAAGATTCAATAGCATCAATTGAACAATCTGGTTGAAGATATCTAGGATATGACAGGCAAATATTTTAATTTTTCTGAATGGGACTTGAGGCCTAATTAAACCCGGCTTGGATTCCACCTCGTTGGTTTTTCTCATGATTCTCAAATTTCAGTTCATGCTGAAAAATCCGGTATTTGAAGAAGACTTCAAAACGATTCCCCCGGTTTAATGGCCTCCGATCCGGAAAACAATGTATGAGAATGAAAGCGGTGTTCTTTGGAGTTTTGTTTGGGGTTATGGCCTTCACGGGATCGGCCTTGAGCGACCTTTTTGAGGTCAAGGGAGCTGTGGAAGCAGCCATTTGCCGAAAGCTGGCCACGGATTATGCGAACGATCCTACCACGCTTACTATACAAGCCATCGCGCAACTACAAATCTGTCTTGCTCAAACATTGAAAAATACCGCCTCGCCAGCAATATCAAAAACCATTGATATAGAATCTCCTCGCCCATCGACAGGTATGGTCGACACCATTTTGCCGACACCACCCACCCCCCCAACACCTCCCAAGTCCCTGAAGATTCGATGAGGATTGTCTTGTCGCCCTTCTCTTGAAGTACCGTCCAATTAGCAAGATACATTAAGGAGGCTAATGGAAATGGTAGTGCAAGTTTCCCCCTTTTGCTGTCGGCTATGCCCTCGGGGAAAGGTTTGGGGTCCATCATTCATCTCGAACTTGATCAAGTGCCGGTTGCGGGTTTCTCTCCTGGACTTCCAAATCCGACCAAAAGCGATTTAACCATTTGATAAAAGCCACTCACGGCAACCAGAATCGTTTCGTCGCAGAACTCATAATCCGGCTGATGAAGTCCCGATGCATGCTCACAGGATATGTGATGAGTCACAAATTGCGCCGAATTTATGAACCTCATAATCCTTGATTCACTTTACGAGGTCAAAATGAGAGCGGAAATAGTCGATGGCTTTTGCAAGGCCTTGTTCCAAAGTAATCCGAGGTTCCCACTTGAGCAGAGTGGTGGCCTTCTCGATATTTGGTCGGCGTACTTTAGGGTCATCGATGGGGAGGGGGTGTTGGGTAATCGTGCTTAATGAGTTGGTGAGTTGGATCACAGTTTTTGCAATATCCATAACGGTGAGTTCTTGTGGGTTGCCGATGTTGACAGGGTCATGTATAGATCCAATGTTGGCCTGGGTTTTTCCAAAACGGACAGAATCCTGAAAATCTTGATTTTTTCGAATTTCGTCTGCCGGCGCCTGGAGGAGCGCCACGATTCCCGCGACCAGATCATCGACGTAACAAAAGCTGCGCGTCTGTGACCCATCGCCATAGACGGTTAACGGATTCCCTTGTAAGGCTTGCACGATAAAATTGGAAACCACCCGCCCGTCCTTAGGGCGCATCCTTGGACCATAGGTATTGAAAATTCTGACAATTCTGGTATCGATGCCATGAAATCGATGGTAGGCCGTTGTTAAGGCTTCGGCGAATCGTTTAGCTTCGTCATAGACGCCTCGCGGACTAATCGGATTAACATTCCCCCAATAGGTTTCAGGCTGTGGGTTGACCAGTGGATCCCCATAGACTTCAGAAGTGCTGGCCAGAAGAAATCGCGCTTGTTTCGCCTTGGCTAAGCCCAAGGCTTTGTGCGTGCCTAAGGCCCCGACTTTCATTGTGGCGATGGGAAATTCAAGATAGTCCTGTGGGCTCGCCGGTGAGGCAAAATGCATGACGGCATCGACTGGTCCGTCGATATGAAGGTAATCACAAACATTGTAGTGAATAAATGAGAATTTTGGGTGCCCCATGAGTGCTCCGATATTCTCCGTGCGTCCAGTGAGCAAATTGTCCAAACAAATGACCGTATGTCCTTGATGAATGAGCGTTTCACATAAATGACTTCCTAAAAAACCGGCTCCTCCGGTTATGAATATTCGCATGCCTTTTGTCCTTCTATTTGCATAAATTAGGTGGTATGTTCGAATGTACGATAGATCTTGTCCAAGGTCCTAAGGTTATTAGATAATGTTGGTAAAGTCTATGCCATTTTTACATCATTCTCCCTATTCTTTTTCATTGACTCGTCGAGCCCTTTTCAAGCTTGGGGGACTGGCTTCCCTCGGCCTCGGCTTTCCTGGATGTGATATGGGGTCGATGTTTGCGGTGCCTCCACGAGAGACAACGTATTTTACGTCCAACGATAAATTTTATACCGTGAATTTCATGGATGCCTCCTACAATTTTACCCGCGACTTGGATGTGGAGCAATGGAAAATGGTGGTCAAAGGGGCAGTGGGACGGCCTGTGGTAATGAAATGGCGTGACCTGCTAAACCGGGAGTCCTTTGATCAGGCTGTGACCCTGATGTGCATTGATACTCTTCCAGGCGGGAGTAGTTTGGGGAATGCCATGTGGCGAGGGATTTCCCTCAAAAAACTTTTGCAAGACATCGGAGCTGATGAGGACACCGCCCGTGATGTGATTTTTCGAGCGGCTGACGGGTATTCCGATAGCATTCCTTTTGCCAGGGCCATGGAAGATGATGTCATGTTGGCCTATCTGATGAATGGGGAAAAACTTCCTAAGGATCATGGCTTTCCGGTTCGCTTGATTGTTCCAGGTCTCTACGGAATTAAAAATGTGAAGTGGATTACGGAAATCGAAGTCTATAACGGGGACTACCTGGGCTACTGGCAACAAAAAGGTTGGACGGATGATGGGACCATTCATATTTTTTCCCGCATTGATAGCCCTGGTCATTATCAGTCGTTACAAGGCCCTCAACAACGGTTGCGCGGGATAGCCTATGGGGGACCGGAGAGCATCAGTGAGGTTCAATTGAGCTTTGATCAGGAGAAAACCTGGGTGTCTGCCGAAATCGAACCACCGCTGTCTCCTCTAACCTGGGTTATCTGGAATTATGACTGGATTCCCCCAAAGCCTGGCAAGCACATGGTATTTGTCCGGGCTATTGATACTAAGGGAAAGATCCAAACCTCGGAAATCACGAGACCACAACCGGCTGGGGCGACGGGCTTGCATTCCATTGTGTTGGCTGTTCAGAACGCTTAAAGCGGGATATCCGGCTTTTTAGCCGTCGTGCGAATAGAGAGCTCCTGTAGTTGTTCTGGTGTGACTGTGGATGGCGCTTCGGTCATGAGGCATTGAGCCTTCTGTGTTTTTGGAAACGGAATAACTTCCCGAATCGATTCTGTCTTGCCAAGTAACATCACCAACCGATCAAGTCCCAGGGCGATGCCTCCATGTGGCGGTGCCCCTGATTCCAGTGCATCTAAGAGAAATCCAAATTTCTCACGAGCCTCCGTTTTGGAGATGTTGAGAAGGTCAAAGACTTTCGACTGAATCTGTGGCGCATGAATTCGGATACTCCCCCCCCCTAACTCAAAGCCATTCAAAACAAGGTCATAGGCCTGCGTCCGAATTTGGAGAGGATCGGTTTCCATAAGCGGGAGGTCTTTTGGGTGAGGTGCCGTAAACGGATGATGCAGAGCGACGTACCGTTTGGCGGTATCGTCATATTCAAACATGGGGAAATCCATGACCCACAAGGGTTCCCACCGGTTTCGATCGATCAATTGAAGCTCCTCTCCCAGCAGGAGGCGAAGTCGGCCCAAGACCTGGTGGACGGTAACGGCCAAATCCGCGACAAAAATGAGGAGGTCCCCTGGTTGCGCCGATGGAAGGGCCTCCCGTAAGTCTTGAGCCTTGAAGAATTTGGCGATAGAGGAATCCAGATTGCCCTCTTCGTTAATCTTGACCCAGGCCAATCCCTTGGCCCCGAATTCTTTTGCAGTATCAATCAGATTGTCTATCCGGTTGCGAGTAAAAGCGTTGCCACCAGGAATGACGAGGGCTTTCACGATCCCCCCGTTTTCCACCGCACTCCGAAAGACTTTAAACTCACAGGTTGCGGCGAATTGACTCAAGTCTTGCAATTGAAGATTAAAGCGAAGATCTGGTTTGTCCGTTCCATAGCGCCCCATGGCATCCTCAAAAGATAGCCGAGGCAGTGGGGTGGGGAGATCAATGTGGGAGGTCTCTTTAAAGACTAATCTAACCATTTGTTCGATCAGGTTCATGATATCTTCCTGATCCACGAACGACATTTCCACATCGATTTGCGTGAATTCGGGTTGTCGATCCAGCCGCAGGTCTTCATCGCGGAAGCATCGGGCAAGTTGATAATAACGATCCGTTCCCCCGATCATGAGAATCTGCTTGAAGAGTTGCGGTGATTGGGGAAGGGCGAAAAATTCACCTGGGTTGACTCGACTTGGTACAAGATAATCCCGTGCGCCTTCTGGTGTGCTTTTCGTTAAAATCGGAGTTTCCACTTCGATGAATTGATTGGCGTGAAGGTATTGCCGTACGAGATGCGACACCTGACTGCGGAGTTGAAGGAGTTCTTGCATCCTTGGTCGTCGAAGGTCCAGGTATCGGTGCTTTAAACGGAGGGTCTCTGAGGTGGTGATCGTATCGTCAAGTGCAAAGGGGAGGGGTTTGGCTTCGTTGAGAATCACTAGGGATGTGCTTCGAATTTCTATGGCGCCAGTTGGAATATGAGGGTTTGCTGATCCCTTCGGTCGTAGCGTCACTTCACCGGTGATTGCCACGACGTATTCATTGCGGAGATGATCGGCGAGTTGATGCATCGTTGACTCATACTCTGAATCAAACACGATTTGTGTGAGACCGTAGCGGTCACGAAGATCAATGAACCTCACTCCGCCATGGTCGCGGCGGCTGGCCACCCAGCCTGCCAGGGTCACGGTTTGGCCCACGTGATCTAAGGAGAGTTCACCGCAATGATGTGATCGTTTCAACGCTTAAGTCCTTTCCAACACCTATCAGTTTTTGATGGGAGAACATGAAACCAGGATTTGGAATAAGGCTCAAGTTTTAAACTTGAATCGGCTTTTTGATGTGACCCCTGGTCGGCGGGGCCGTGCTTTGCCGGTTGTGCCAGGAGTCGAGATTGTCCTTTTGCTCCTGGTGGATTTCGGATTTCCCTGGCGTGGCCAAAATTGCCCAGCAGGTCCCGATTTAAAAAAATTTTCCGTTCTTTTGACCGGCTGATCATTGGATCCGTATAGCCCTGTTTGGTCGCTCGTTCTCGCAGGTGAAGTGGTTTTCTTGCCCCTGATGGAATTCGGGATTGATGAGCGTGGCCGCGAAGGAGGCGTAGGTCGTCTGGATGGAAGGGAATTTTCCGGTTTCTTCATCGGCAGACGAGTTGGCGTCCATGGTCGTGCTTGGTCGCTTGTTCCCCCAGGTGAAGGGGTATTCTTGCTTCTGATGGAGTTGGCGTTTGCCGGT
Organism: uncultured Nitrospirales bacterium; assembly: GCA_963801755.1. Classification (GTDB taxonomy): domain Bacteria; phylum Nitrospirota; class Nitrospiria; order Nitrospirales; family UBA8639; genus Nitrospira_E. Next base: position 73,107 of record CAWDGE010000005.1, read on the forward strand.
CGTGGCCGTAATTGACCTGAAGGTCTTGATGCCGGAAATTTTTCTGTTTTCTTAATCGGCTGGCGGATAGGCAGGCGTCGTAATTCAGGTGCAATGAGTAAATGGCGTAGGTCATTTGCTTCCTTATCTGTCAAGTATCGCGTCTGACCTGGAGGAAGGGTTCCAAGGTTCAAAGGCCCAAACTGGACACGTTTTAATCGAATCACGGGATGGCCGATTTGCTCAAACATTCGTTTGACCTGGTGTTTACGTCCTTCATGAATGGTAATTTCTACCCAGGAATTGGCTGCCGCTTTTCCGGCCTTTTTTACTTTTGCTGGAGCTGTGGGCCCATCTTCCAACATCAGTCCATGTCGAAGTTTTTGAATTTCTGGTTCTTCTAAGATACCCTTGATTTTCACAAGGTATGTTTTATGGACATGGTGTGCGGGGTGAAGGCAGGCTTGTGCAATGTCACCGTTATTGGTGAGCAGCAGTAAGCCCTCACTATCATAGTCCAAACGTCCGACGGGAAATAACCGGATGGAAGGTTTCGGGACCAAGGCTTTAATCGTAGGGCGACCTGCGGGATCATGCAATGTGGAGATATATCCCAACGGCTTATTGAGCATCAGAAACATATCAGGAGGGCGGGACTTCAGGTGGCGTCCTTCGACCTTGATGTGGTCAACCGCAGGATCAACTTTAGTCCCTAGCGTCATGACAGTTTCCCCGTTGACGGTGACTAGCCCATGTTGGATCATTACCTCAGCCTTGCGTCTGGAGGCGAAGCCGGAACGGGCGATGATTTTTTGTAAACGAACTGTTTTCTCTGCCTGAGCCATACCTATTCCCATTCGATCGTTGCTGGGGGTTTTGAGCTAATGTCATACACCACACGGTTGACCCCTTGCACTTCATTGATAATTCGATTGGACATTTTGCCCAATACCTCTGGTGGAATCACGCCCCAGTCCGCAGTCATGCCGTCCGTACTGGTCACGGCACGAATGGCGACCACTGATTCGTAGGTCCGTTGGTCTCCCATGACGCCGACGGTTTTGATTGGGAGCAAGACGGCGAAGGATTGCCAGATGATTCTTGACAGTCCGGCTCGTTCGATTTCGTCCCGGACAATGGCATCCGCCTCACGAAGAATGGTGAGGCGCTGGGCGGTCACCGGACCAATGATGCGAATCGCTAAGCCCGGACCGGGAAAGGGTTGTCGCCAGACAATGTCCTCAGGCAGACCTAATTCTAATCCCAATTGACGAACTTCATCTTTAAACAATTCTCGAAAGGGCTCAATCAGTTTGAATTTCATGCGCTTTGGTAAACCACCGACATTATGATGTGTTTTGATCGTTGCCGATGGTCCTTTCACACTCAGACTTTCGATCACATCCGGATACAGTGTTCCCTGAACGAGAAACCCGACCGTGCCTAAAGATACCGCTTCCTGTTCGAAAACTTTGATGAATTGACGACCAATGATTTTTCGTTTGCGTTCCGGGTCTGTTGTGCGCCCCAGTGCTGCCAGAAATGCGTCTCCATGGTTAGCAATGCGAACCTTTAGATGATAGGCGGAATCGAAAGTCGTTTGTAATTGTGCCACTTCATTTTTTCGCATGAGGCCATTGTCAATGAAGATGCAGGTCAATTGGTCTCCGATTGCCCTGTGAACCAGGACAGCGGCCACTGTGGAATCCACTCCGCCGCTGAGTGCGCAAATGACCTTGGCGCTGCCGACAGTCTGCCGAATATCTGTCACGGCTTGTTCGATGAATGACCCCATTGTCCAGGTTGGCTCGCAATGGCAGATATGACGTGCAAAGTTTTGAAGAATCGTTGACCCGTGGAGGGTGTGGATGACCTCAGGGTGAAACTGGATACCAAAAAGGTGTTGCGTGTCCTTGGATGATTTCATGGCGGCGATCGGGGCATGGGCCGTGTGGGCGATCACATGAAATCCGGATGGCAGCTGTTGAACCGAATCCCCATGAGACATCCAGACAGGAAATGCGGTTGACGGATCGAGGCCAAGAAATAAATTCGTGTTGTCGTCGATGGTCAGATCGGCTCGACCGAATTCACGATGAGGTGTGGGGTTGACGGTTCCTCCACATTGATGGGCGAGTAATTGCATTCCATAGCAGATGCCAAGAATGGGTATGGCGAGATCAAAAATTTGGCTGTCTATTTTCGGGGCATTGGCCTGAGTAACGCTGGCCGGACCTCCGGAGAAAATGATCCCTTTGGGGTGATAGTTAAGAATATCCTGAACCGTTGCCTGCGTAGGGAGGATGACGGAGAAAATGTGGAATTCGCGTATCCGCCGTGCAATGAGTTGCGTATACTGCGATCCAAAATCCAGAATGACAATGGTATCGTGGTGCGTGTGCATGGCGTACGGATAATTCGTCAACGGGGGATCTGACTGAATGGGGGCAGAACCAGACCTTAGTCAGCCCGATAATTGGGGGCCTCCTTGGTAATCACCACATCATGAACGTGGGCTTCTCGCAGCCCTGCAGAGGTGAGTTGAAGGAACTGAGCATTTTGTTGAAGTTCTTCGATTGTTCGACATCCGCAGTACCCCATTCCTGCCTTTAGCCCTCCGACTAATTGATAGACCATGACGGCGAGATTTCCTTTGTATGGAACCCTGGCTTCAATGCCCTCAGGAACTAATTTGGAAGATTCGCGGCCTTCTTGAAAGTAGCGATCCTTCCCTCCTCGTTCCATGGCTCCCAGTGATCCCATCCCCCGGTATTCTTTGTAGGTTCGGCCTTGATACAATACGGTTTCACCCGGAGATTCTTCGGTTCCCGCAAATAGTGATCCAATCATTACGCAAGAGGCTCCGGCCGCGAGGGCTTTGGTGAGATCTCCCGAATATTTAATACCTCCGTCAGCAATCAAGGGTATTTGGTGTTCTTTTGCGATGGTGGCGCAATCGGCTACTGCGGTCAGTTGAGGGACTCCGGCTCCTGAAACGATTCTGGTGGTGCAGATTGAGCCTGGCCCGACTCCAACTTTAATAGCATCAGCTCCGGCCTTAATGAGATCCAGCGTGGCGGCAGAAGTTGCGACATTTCCTGCTATCAGCTCAAGATTTGGATAGCGGGATTTAATGTCTTTGACTTTGTCCAGGACGCTTTGAGAGTGCCCATGAGCGGTATCGACGACGATTAGGTCAATTCCAGCTTTTGTGAGCCGTTCAAGCCGTTCCTCTACATCAGGTCCGACCCCGACGGCGGCCCCAACTCGTAGCCGCCCGTGCGTATCTTTGCAGGCAAAGGGATATTTTATTTTTTTCTGAATGTCTTTAATAGTGATCAGCCCTTTTAGCTCAAATTGATCATTCACCACCGGAAGTTTTTCAATGCGATGCTCATGAAGAATTGCCTGGGCCTGGTCTAATCCGGTGCCTTCAGGGGCGGTCACGAGGTTGTTTTTAGTCATAACCTGGGAAACTTTGAGATCCAGACGGTTTTCAAAACGAAGGTCTCGATTCGTTAAGATTCCAACCAATTTGCCATCTTTGGTCACAGGGATTCCTGAAATGCGATAGGTCGACATGAGATGGTGGGCATCACGAATGGTATGATCTGGGGAGATGGTAATCGGAGAAAGGATCATCCCGCTTTCTGATTTTTTGACCTTATCGACTTCTGAGGCTTGCATGTCAGGGGAGAGAGCACGGTGTATAATTCCAATCCCGCCTTCACGCGCTATCGCAATGGCTAATCGCCCTTCGGTTACGGTGTCCATGGCCGCGCTAAGAATGGGGATATTGATCCGAATATTTCGAGTGAGTTGGGTGGAGGGATCCACTTCAGAGGGAATGATATTTGAATGGCGTGGGACCAAAACCACATCATCAAAAGTGAGCCCTATTCGTAATTGTTTTTCCAACATGAGTTAGGCCTTGTATCCCGTCCCTTGCCGAATTGAGTATGGGGAAAAGTCTTTCATCATAATTTTCTTTTGAAACGCAGTCAATGTGCTTCTTGTTATACAAGATGGGATTGGGAGAACACCCAACACTACTCAGGATCAGCAGATAGCTGTATTCCCAGCCGAGGAATTATGGGGTCTTATGACAGATGCCAAAGGGTACAGGGATTTCTTTGGCATCTGTGGTCAATGTGGGTGTTTGTTTCCTTGGGATGCTACCAGAATTATGTGGCTATTCCGCTGCTTCAGGAATGAAGGCCATCGTTTCCTCTTCTTGGAAATGATCTTCAGCTTCCTCTGCCTGCATAAATTCCTGAACTCGCATATTGCCGCTATCAACGGAATAAACGTGTCCTCTGGAGTCAGCCCCAATTCCATAGGGAAAGTTGAATTGGCCATCCTGGGAGCCGAAGCCGCCCCATTGGGTGATAAAGTTACCGTCTCGATCAAACTTTTGGATACGTTGGTTGCCGGTATCACTGATAAATATGTCGCCTGATTCGTCTACCGCCACACCCCAGGGTGATCGGAATTGTCCCTGTTCTTGTGCCTGGGCGCTGCTGGCATGGCCAGGCCCAATGCCGCCGCCCCACTTGGTGAGTAATTGGGGGAGGACGTTTGAGCTGGTATCAAATTTTTGAATCCGATGATTACCCATATCGACCACATAGACGGTTCCATCGGTTTGATCTACCGCAATGCCTCGAGCAAAATAAAACTGCCCGTCCCCATTCCCAAAGCTTCCCCACTGCATGATAAATTCTCCGGTTTCATCAAATTTTTGAATCCGAAAGTTGGCACTATCGACGACATACAGGTACCCGCGGACTCGGTCGACCGCTACACCCCATGGAGCATTAAACTGTCCTTCGCCATTTCCACGGGATCCGAGCTTCATCATGTAATGCCCTAATTTCCCATCAAACTTTTGAATCCGATGGTTATTGGTGTCCGCCACATACACATTGCCATTCGCATCACATGCGATACCGGTTGGGTTATTAAAACCGCCATTAGCGGAACCGAAACTTCCCCATAGCAAGATGAAATTGCCATTTCGGTCGAATTTCTGGACTCTGTTGTTCCCGTTATCAACCACAAACAATGATCCTTGGCGATCAATCGTTAGCCCGTATAGAGGACTAATAAATTCTCCTCCATGGAGAAGGGAGGCTCCACGGCCTGGTTTTCCCCACTTTGTGGCACAAATATACCCAGACGTGTTGAGAAGGATATGGGTGCTGGCAGGAACAGAAACGTTATTATTTGCATCTTTAAACCAAACGTAGACGGTTTTAATGCCATCGGTTGGCGAGGTGGTAAAAGGAATCGTGGCTCCAAAATTTTGTTCCGGGTCCACCTCAACCCACCCAGGCATGGTCCCGCTTGGGGTCATGGGGTTTTCGGAAATGAAATAGGCGGCCACTCCGCTATCCACGTCTTTAGCTGAGATGGTGGCCACCATGTCAGGACTATTGGTCATGTAAGCACCATGATTTATGACGATGTCAGGATTTTGAGGTGCCGAAATGTCGATTAGAACTGGAATAGCGGTCTGTTCTTCAGAAATTCGACTTTCTGCTCCTTCTTCAGTGACCGAGGTCATGGCATAAAAATATGCCGTGTTATTGGTGAGGCCACTATGAATATAGGGAGTGGTCACGCCTTCAATTTTTGTGGAGGTATCTATAGAGACATTTGGTTCGGTACTAAAATAGAGGTTGTAACTGACGGCATTGGAAACTTCGAGCCAACTAAGGATGTTTTCCGTATCTCCGGGTTTAACGGCAAGGTTGATGGGGGCGGCAAGATCCCTGGCAACCCGTTTTTCTTGTTTGCCTCGATTGAGTTCCGCTTCGGTTGGGGCAAACTTTGTTAAACGGTGGTTGCCGCTGTCTATCACGTAGACATTGCCCTCTTTGTCTACTGCAATTCCTGATGGAAAATTCAGCTGCCCTTCGGTTAATCCCCGGTTTCCCCAGGAAGTAAGATAGGTTCCACTGGAATCAAATTTTTGGACACGGTGATTTCCGCTGTCGACAATATATACATATCCTAAAGGGTCGCAGGCGACTCCCCATGGGGCCTTGAATTGGCCAGGAGCATTCCCTTCTTTTCCCCACTTCAAGAGAAAGTTACCACGGGCATCAAATTTTTGAATCCGATGGTTCCCCTCATCGGCAATATATATATTCCCCACAAAGTCAACTGCGAGGCCTCGAGGGAAAAAGAATGCGCCATCGTATCCACCGTCACGGCCCCACTTGAGCACGGGGGAGCCGTTCGGCAGGAATTTCTGAATTCTTGCATTGCTGGTATCAGAGACAAACAGGTTGCCTTCGGAATCGGTGGTAATCCCCCAAGGGACATCAAATTTCCCGGCTTCCGCCCCTCGCCAGGCAAATCCGAATTTCCCCCAGGCGTTAATAATATTTCCTTCTGAATCAAATTTTTGGATTCGATTGTTCCCACTGTCGGCCACATACACCTCTCCTTCTGGTGAGGTGGCGATGCCTCGTGGGTAGTAAAACTTTCCTTCGGTTGAATCGGGTTCGTCTCCCCAACGTGCAAGAAATTTTCCCGATCGGTCAAACTTCTGAATCGAATGATTGTCTGTATCGCCGACATAGATATTTCCGTCTTTATCAATGGCAATACCGGTTGGCGATTTGAATTCTCCATCATCGACGCCTTCACACCCGATTTGCATGACGGAGAGGTAGGGAGAGGGAATGGACATCACTTCCTCAGACAATAGACTTTCACCCTCTTCTGTTACCACAGAGATTGCATAGTGGTAACAGAAGTTATTGGCTAGGTCGTTATGTTCGTAAGGAGAGATCGCTCCTTCAATACAATTTGCTTTTTCTTTTGTAATCCCAACTTTTGGGATGAAATCCTCATGGCCTGCTACGGGTCTGGTCAGTTCGTTTGGCTTAATTTGAACGCCTTTGGTGGTCATGAAATAAATGCTGTAATACAGGGCCTCCGGGACAGAATCCCATGTGAGGGTAATACGAGTATGATCGGGGATAGCACGTAAGTTGTCTGGTGCCGGTGGAATATTGGTATCCTGGTTTTGTCCTGCTCCCCAGTCCTCCCCTCCACTTTCTATGGTCAACATGTTTCGATAGCTCGGATATTCATAAAATAAGGCATCGAGAAGTTTTGTCATGCTGTTCCCCTGAAAATGATGAGTCAGTTATGTGAAATTTTAAATTTTTTGCAATAAATACAATGACTTACGAGAAAAGTCTACCAGGAGAAAAATAGGGAAGTCAAGGAGAGCTTGGCAGGCTATTTACCCCTTAACCTTCTTTGACAGCAAGTCAATGGTAAGGAATGGCAGATCAAGGAATACCCTTACCTCATTATTTTGGAAGAAAAATTAAGCCATAGTATAGCCAAAAAATTCACCACCTTTTATCATCCACAAATCTAAAGGTAAGAATGCGACAGAAATTCAACTCTATTTAAGAGGGTTGTCCAATTCCTGATTTTGTGACGTTAGCAGCCTGCGGACCCTTTGCACCTTCTACCAAGTCAAATTCTACGGATTCTCCCTCTTTTAGGGATTTAAATCCGTCTTCTTGAAGTGCGGAATAATGGACAAATACGTCCTGTCCCCCTTCAACTTGAATGAATCCAAAACCTTTTCGATCGTTAAACCATTTTACGGTTCCCTTACTTCTCATGATGCCCCCCCAATAGAGTACTTGTGGATACATATTATAAAAAAGCTGTGCGTGCCTATAAAAAAAGCCGAAAAAGGAGTCCATTCCTCTTTCGGCTTCACGGCGTAATATTCTTCTCACTTCTTTACCCATAATACAAAAACGGAAACTAAGTAGCACAGTTTAAAGAATTTGTCAATAAATGACAGAAGAAAATTCATTCCCTACTATTCGCCTGTAAGGGTAATAGTTTCAAATATTAAATTGATAATGGCCGAGTGGTGCGTGCAAGTTAGCCAATATTTTTCCACTTTTCATTAATTTTATTCTCCAAGACCTTGATCAGACTTCTCGATCGGTACATTTTTTTTGAGTTGCTCCCCCCGTTTTTGACCAGCCTGACCGGACTGTGTTTCATCATTTTTACCAAGGAAATGCTACGACTGGTGGATTTAGTGGTATCCCGAGGGATTAGCTTGGCGGCCTTGGGGTCGATTGTGCTGCATTTGCTTCCTTCCTTTTTAGTCCTGACCTTACCAATTGCCTGCTTGATTGCCTCAATTTCGGCATTTAATCGCCTATCATTTGATAATGAGGTGATTGCCATTCGAGCCGCGGGAGTCAGTTTCTGGCGAATCAACATTCCTGTGGCGGTCTTTTCCGGTATTGTATTTCTTTTAACAGTGTATCTTTCTCAATGGGGCCAACCGTGGGCCAATGTTTCATTGAAGACTTTGGCCCTGAGCGTCATCGAGGATGAGTTGACGCTTGCTGTTGATTCGGGTGTGTTTAATGAACCAATCCCCGGACTCATGGTGTATGTGCCTCACTCGGAGAATGCCTCTGGCCATAAGGGCGTATTTATTTCGGATCAGCGTAATCCGGAGCAACCCTTGATTATTGTGGCGGAGAATTATCAAATGTTGAAACAGAGCCAACGTCAGCAGTTTGGCATTCGCTTGTTTAGGGGGGCTATCCATCAAATCCCCAAAGATGCCAATAGTTTTCATCGGGTCACCTTTGATACCTATGATTTTTGGCTTTCTTCCCCATTTACGTCAGTGAAAGAAAAGGCAAAACGGAAAACCTACCAAGACCTCACTCAACAATTGGAAAAATCGGGTGGAACGGATGCTGGTGCTCTTCGTCGATTAATAGAGTTTCATAAAGACACGGCCTTTCCGGTCGCCACATTTGTGCTGGGTTTATTGGGCGTCCCAGTCGGAATTGTGTCGAAACGATCGGGAAAAGCCGGAGGGTTTGCAATTGGGGTTTTAGTGGTCATCGGGTTTTACCTATTAAATGTGTTGGGAGAGTTTCTCGTGACGACTTTGGTGATTTCTCCATTTGTCGGCGCGTGGATGCCTAACATCGTTCTGGCCTGCCTGACAGGATTCTTATTATTTCAAGCCCGAAAACAATGATCAAGAATTTTTTCAAAAACTTTAAATCATGAAGAAAATTTCCTGGTATGTGTTTGGAAAATTCAGCCGGGTCTTCCTGATGTGTCTTGTAACCGTGCTGACGATTTATCTCGTCGTGGATTTTTTTGAAAAATTAAGAAAGTTTTTAAAATATGATGCAGACTTAACGGTTATTTTCAGCTTTTTTGTCTATCGAATTCCTGAGATTGCTTTTTTACTGGCCCCGCTGGCGGCCCTGATGGCGTCAATTTTGACCGTTGGTGGGCTTAATCGGACTCGTGAAATCACGGCGATGCGCAGTTGTGGGTTAAGTTTTTATCAAATTGCCATTCCTTTTTTTGTCTTTGGTGCGCTCGTGAGTGTCGTGGGTCTGAGTTTGACGGCTGTGTTGATTCCTCTGGCCAATATCAAAGCCGAATATGTCCAATCGGTCCTCATCCAAAATAAACCAGAGCCCCTCTTACTCACTCCGGAACGTTTGTGGCTCCGGGTAGGACGAAATCACCTTTTGCGTATTGATTCGGTGACGGAGGATGGATTTCGTTTGAATGGTATTCACCAGTACACACTTGATGATCGCTTCAGTCTCAAGAAAATTCTTGAAGGGGAATGGGCCACATTTGTCGATGAGGAATGGGTGATTGAGCATGTGGTTGAGCGAACATTTCAGGAGGAAGAACGCATGCACGTCAATGGCATGCCACGGCAGGTGTTGCCCCTCTCCCTCACGCCTGATGATTTTCAGAATTGGCTATCTCAGTCTCCAGAGCATATGTCGTTGTATCAGTTGCATGACTATATTCAGCGAGTAATTGAAGATGGCCATAGTCCTCATCGTTTTTTAACTGATTATTGGGCTCGTTTTGCGTACTCCCTCGTTCCTCTGGTGATGACACTGCTAGGGATCTCGGTGAGTCTTCGAGGAAGTGGTGTGCGTGGGGTTGGAGTGGCCAAAGGGCTTGGGCAAACTCTGGCAATTGGGTTTTTCTTCTGGGCCGCGCATTCTGTGGGTATTGTCTTAGGACGCAATGGAGCGGTGTTACCGATCATTGGTAGCTGGATTGCCACAGCCATGTTTTTGATCATCGGGATTAATCTCTTTTTAAAGCTAAAATGAGAGATTTGCGATTGTCTTGAAGATCGATCAAGGGAATGTATGATTGAGATTTTCGTTATCGGTTGCTCGTGCTCATTAATGTTGGTTTTTGATGCTGTGCAATGTATGAATTTGTCAATTTCTTTCATGAACACGCAAGGTTTTTTCTTAATTCCCTCTGACTTGGATCCGATAACACATGCACAGAGATTGAGTTCAAAGGTAGAGGACGATCCAAAGCTCTCAGGCAGACAGTTGATCGGAAAATTTCCAAAACACACCACTTACATAAGGTTGTGATTATCGGATAACAAATTCAACAGGTGACAAGGGCAAACTATCCGTGAGGGTAGGGCGCAAAGCCAAGAAACCCTGAGAGTGTTGTTGTATCAGGGTTCGTCTGGTTACCGAACTGTGTTGGTAGGTCCATGCGTTCGTTCATGCGCCCATTCCCTGGAATTGGGCGCTTTTTTTTGGTCACACTGGAAAGGCCGAAATATGGACGAAGACGCGCAACATTTCACAGAGCCAGCAGTTGGTATCAAAGAACTCGACTCGTCTTTCCTCGACTTGGTTAGTCCTGAGAAAGCAGAACATACAGAGGTACAGAGCCAGCTCGATCAGGAACATGTTACCCGGATTTTATTGGAATTTCTCCCGATTATTCGCCGAATGGCTGGAATCATGGCGTTCAAGAATCCCTTTTCCCTAGATGTCGAGGATTTGACGAGCGCAGGGGCTATGGGTCTGTTGTCGGCGTTAAAACGCTATGATCCAAAACGGGATATCAAATTTCGAACATTTGCCGAATATCGCATCCGTGGCATGATGTTAGATGAAATCCGGGCAATGGATTGGGTTCCTCGATCCGTTCGATCTCGCCGAGATCAAGTGCGACAAATTGTTGAAGAGCATCTTCAGAAAAACGGGATGCCACCGACGACACAGGAATTGGCCACGTTATTGGACGTTCCCATTGATGAAATAGAGGGAGTGGGAGGGTGTGATCCTCGTTTAATAAGTCTGGATGAGCCGGTTGGGCAGGGAGAAGATGAATGTACGCTTCGTGATGTTTTGCCGGATGTTAATCATCTGGACCCTTTTGTGGCCTGTGCGGATGCAGAAATGAAGGCCGCATTGTCAGCGGCGATTGAGACATTATCGGCACGCCAGCAAGAGGTACTTCAATCCTATTATCACACCGGATTGACGATGAAAGAAATTGGTCACCAAATGGGTCTTACCGAGTCCGGCGTCTGTCGGGTGCATTCCGGTGCACTCCGACATTTACGCATAGAGTTGAAACGTATTGAGGATGGGGGACCCAGTGCGCCTCGACCCAGGAATTTACGAAAAACGCGTGTAGGGGATGACTAGTTAAATGGTGTGCTTATTGAAGAATTCGTGTCCGCCAATTTTGGCCACTTTACGGTTGACCTGAGCCCAACGGGGAGTTTTGACCAGTTGGGGATTATAAAACAGCACAGCCCCATCCACCACCTTCCGACCGTCTTGTACAAGCCTCCAGGCTAACAAACTTTCCTGCATTTTTCGATTAGTTTGATCAAATTTTACTTCTTCTGGATTCCGCCCCATCCATGGTTCAAACTGTTTGGCACGAAGAACCGTGCCCTTTACCGTGCCATCGCTGTGGTATTTGTGAGTCATCCGGTTCCGAATAACGGCCGCGACGGCCAACTTTCCAGCAAAACTTTCCCCACCGGCTTCCAGGTAGATAGTTAAGGCGGCTAATGTGTCGTCGCTGTGGGTGGAATCCAGCGAGTGGATCATTTCTAGAGGCAATGGTGATCCAAGCGTAGAAGGTGAAAGAACCAATGCGATATCAGCCGAATTTACGTGAGCAGGTGAGACAGGAATTAAGCATAAGGAGAAGGTTTCTATACCGATGATGAGGATAAAAGACAAAAGTGTTTGGTTTCGATTCATTTTATCCATTTAAGTAGTGATGGGTTTAAAGTTTTTGCTCGTTGTCTTTTTGTTAAAATGAAAGAGCCAAGATCAATGAAACGCTTCTTGGACAGGTCTTTCGCAATGTATATGCCATTGACGTTTTAGATTGTTCAATGGCCCGTTTTTATGGGAGTCTTGTGTTGTTAGGGGGAGTTTGGTGTTAGGCTTTTGGGGTTTTTATAAATAACTAGTGGCCTGCTTACAGCATCCTGTCGTGTTTCCGGGACATCAAAGATAAGGCAAAACGATTTTTTTCTAAAGTGATTGGAAACAGGGCCATTTCAGGATTCTCCTACGGAAAAGAAATCTGACAATCTCAAAGCCGAGTTAAGCGAAGCAACGAAAAAGGAGGTGAACGACCGGGGAATCTATCGAGAATGGAGTCTGTTAGGCAATTTTAGTGATGGAGGGGATCATGAGGGCTTTGTCGGCAAGCCAAAGAGCATGGGAAATGATGGTGGGTTTCGGAGTGGGGATTTTTTTTCTGGTTTCGTTACTGGTTTTCAATAGTTGGGCTCAGTCAGACCAGATTCCTATCCTGACTATTAAACCTCTCGCCCACGCCAAAGTGTATTTGATGGCCGGAGATTACCGGCGAGCGGTGGAGACATGCCAGGAAAATATTGACCGCAATCCCTCGGTTGAAGCGTACGTTTATTTGGCCTACGTTTATCAGGCAATTGATGGTTATTTAGGATCATTAGCGAAGCAGGAGGATTATGTGAAAGTAGAGCAATTAGCTTTGAATTTGAACGCACGGAACATTCTTGATCTCATTGATCCGCCAAATTTCATGCCTCGTATGGCGCAAGAGCTTATTCACGAAGGAATTCGGCAACAATTTGACGTGACAGCAGCGATGGCCAATCGATTGAGTCGGATGCGGACGGATGAATTGTGGGCACAACAAACCCGGTGGCGTGAATTGAAACCTGATTCATGGTGGACCGGCACACCGGATGAATGGCAGTGGTGAATTCTGTTCCTACCGTGCTTGGGAGTGGAGAGAGCCAGCAGATCATAGGGGGCAGCCCTCATTAGCCAGCTGAGCGTGTATGAGTGAGTTGACAGTCCGACAAGAGCGGTTTTAGGATGCCAGCATAGCCTGGGCATTTTGTCGTATTTATCCAAGGAGGCAGTCAGTGTCTGATTTAGTGGCCAAAGCCGATGCAACGAACTGGGATGGGGAAGTGCTGAAATCTTCAGAGGTTGTTATGGTGGATTTCTGGGCAGTCTGGTGTGGACCCTGTCAAATGGTGGCCCCAATCGTCGATGAGCTCGCACAGGAATATCAAGGCAAGCTTAAAGTCATGAAGCTCAACACCGATGATGCGCCAGAAGTTGCGGGACAATATCAAATCATGAGTATTCCCAGTATTCTCTTTTTCAAGGGTGGCCAAGTTGTCGAAAAAATTGTTGGGGCAAGACCGAAGCAACAATTTAAGCAAATCATTGACTCGCTCCTGGCTCAACCCACTTCCCCTGCCTGATCAGCGGGGTCGATGACTCGGTGTTATGCTGACCGAGCTGCGTATTTCCAACTTTGCCCTCATCGATCAACTTCATCTGGAACTCCCCTCTGGGTTTCTTGTCTTGACGGGGGAGACCGGAGCAGGAAAGTCTCTTCTCATTGATGCCTTGGTGTTACTTACCGGAGGACGAGCCTCTGCCGAGCATATTCGGTTTGGTGCTGACGAAGCCCTGCTAGAAGCCTGTTTTGTTATCCCACCGACTCATCCTCTTTTGAGCAGGTTGCAACAAGACGGATACCTCTTACCCGACCAACAGGACCTCATCGTTCGTCGAATGTTGTCGCGGTCCGGCAAGAACCGCAATTTCCTCAATGGGCAACTCGCCCCTCTTCAAACGATTCAAGACATCGGTCCGCAGCTGGTAGATATCCATGGCCAACATGACCAGCAATCATTGCTATCCCCTAAGACCCAGCTCAAAATGCTAGATGCGTTTGGGAATCTTGAGGATGTCGTAGGTCGCTATCAGCAGCTGCACCGAGAGTGGTTCGAGAAAAAGGGGGCTCTGGATGAATACGTGGTGAAGCTACGGGATCAAGCCAATAGGCAGGATATCCTTCAATATCAATATGACGAGCTGGTCAAGATGCAGTTGCAGTCTGGAGAAGAAGAGTCTCTCAGCCAGGAATACCATCGGTTGAAACATAGCGGTCGATTAGGAGAGTTATCGAATCATGCCTTTACGGCGTTACATGAAGGAGAGCGATCGGTTCTGGATCACCTGGGTGAGGTGACTGAGTGGGTGCAAGAACTTGCGAAAATAGATGGGCAGGGTGAACCATGGGTCCCCTTGTTGGAAGCAGCGACCGTGGCATTGCGGGAGGTGACTGATAACCTTCGGGATTATCGAACTCAGATAGAGTATGACCCGGAGCGAATGGATCTGATTGATAGTCGGTTGGCCGGTCTTCAGCGGCTTAAAAAGAAATATGGAAAGCCGATCGAAGATTTAGTGGAGCTTACCAAAACCCTGAAGCAAGACTTGGCGTTACTCCAAAATGGAGAAGAGCAGGTGGCGCATTTGCAAGCAGAAGTGAACAGTCGATATGAATCGATGAAGGCTTTGGCTGAAGAATTGTCGGACCGGCGGAAAACAGTTGCTAAGCATTTGGTGAAGGAGATCAGGCAGGAATTAGCGGCTCTTAAAATGTCGACCATGGATGTGCAAGTTAATATTGAGATGGCCAATGGGGATAATCGAATTGGTTTGACAGGAATGGACCGTGTTGAGATGCTCCTGGCTCCCAATCCCGGAGAACCGCTCATGCCCTTGGGCCGAATTGCATCGGGTGGAGAATTGTCTCGAATCATGTTGGCATTAAAAACGGTGTTTGCGGAAAATGATCAGACTCCTGTCGTCATTTTCGATGAAATTGACAGTGGGATAGGTGGGGAAGCGGGAATGGTTATGGGGAGTCGTTTGCGCCAATTGGCTCAATTTCATCAAGTGTGTTGTATCACCCATCTCCCGCAGATTGCCTCGCAGGCTCACGCCCAGTTCGTGGTTAAGAAAACAAGGCTAGATGACCGGACACTGACAAAAGTACACGAAGTCACTGGAGTTCATCGGGAAACCGAAATCGCTCGGATGTTGGGCGGTGGCACGCTGACCCCAACCATCAGAAAAACCGCCGGTGAAATGCTGGATCGAGGAAGCAGCCCTCACATAGGCGCCGGTCTCCAAAAGCCAAAAAAGAAACCGGCCAAGACCTAATCTAATTTCGAATGAGCCTGTATATTCAGGTATCCATTCATGAACTCGTGGATAGCTTATTCTCTGCGTTCGAGAGTTGTTAAGATTCGGCTTTCCCAAAAACACTACAGCCATTCGTTTTGAAGCTAACGCATAGTTCCAGCAAATAGACCCTGTGGCAATATGAATGAGATCCGATCTATTGGTGACCAGGCTTTTGAAGGCATATCGGCCCCCTAGGATTTCTTCGGACATGGTAGGATCCATTTCCTGTAAATCCCCAGACGCTTCGCGGGGACTTCCATCGTTTTTTCGACAAATAGTTGCCGTCTGGCGGTTCGTTGGGAAGATGTAAGGGTTGAAAAACTGAACAACATGCTCTACGTCATCGACGGCGGCGGTCCTCTCAGTATCGTGGACTTTGATCCGTTTAACCAGCCGATTCTGGTCTTCCATCAAACCAAGGCGCGTTCACTCGATCCTTTGGATGCAAGGTATGATGTACCACAAAACGTCGGTCAGTGTGGGTTGAAGCCGAATATGGTTTTATTGTTTCGTGAGAATGTGGTGAAAGTCATGTTAAACTATGGTTAATGACGGTATTGAAAAAAAGGATAGGCTTAAAGTTGGACCGTGGAGAAATGAAGGAGACTGAATATGCTCAATCCAACGGTATATGATATTGATCAACTGTTGACTGAGACGCTTCAGACTCTCAAGGTTGAGGAGGTCACGCGTCACTATTGGGAGCAGGGTGAGTTTTTGGCCTTAGAACATTTGATGCCCATTCAGCTTGTTCAGGAGTTTATGCGGGAGGTAGAGCGTGTGCGGCCTCAGATCAATCGAAACTTTATACCAGGGCATAAGAAGGGGGGGAGTGTCAGCTTTTATCTTCTGCACCAATCTGCTCCAGCAATTCTTGCGTTTTATCACCATCAGGGATGGATTAACCTCTTGAGCCAGATTGCCGGAGTTCAGTTAATGTTGTGTCCTGAAGAGGACCCCCATTCCTGTGCGCTGTATTTTTATACCGAGGCGGGTGACCATATCGGGTATCATTATGACACCTCATATTACAAGGGCGAACGATTTACGGTATTACTGGGTTTGCAGGATCAATCGAGCAGCCGACTGGTCTGCCGTCTCCATACCAAGGAACAGGGGCGAGAGGTTAAAGAACTATCCCTCAGGACTGACCCAGGCACATATATTTTTTTTAATGGCGATAAATTGCATCATGCTGTTACGCCGCTTGGGGGAGAAGAAGAACGGATTGTGCTTACGCTTCAATATGTCACCATTCCGTCAATGGGGTTGGCCCAACGGTGGTTTTCGAATATGAAAGATGCGGTGGGATATTTTGGATGGTCGGCCATGTTTCGAAAACCCCACCGTTAAAGGCTTGTTCCATATCCCTCCTCAATTCAACCCAATTAACACCACCGTCGTATTATCTTCTCCACCTAATTGATTGGCAGTAGCCACAAGTTTACGGCATATGGCTTCAGCGTGCGGAGCTTCTTGGCCGACAATAGTTTGAATCTCCTGATCAGTCAGCATTTTGGTAAGGCCGTCTGAACAAAGCAGGATGAGATCTGAGGGTTCAAGCGGGAAGGTCTGAATGGTGGGGTGTGCCTCAGGATCGATCCCCAGGGCTTTAGTCAATACATGGCGAAGAGGGTGCGTGCGAACCTGTTCGGGGGTGATGAGATTCAGAGCCAACCGCTCCTCCATGAGGGTATGATCTTTTGTCCAGAGCGAGAGGGAACCCTGCCTGAAGAGATAGGCGCGGCTGTCGCCGGCATGAGCTACACTTGCCTGAAATCCCGTCGGGGAACGACTGATGGTGACTCCCACAATGGTTGTCCCCATTCCTTTCAGGCGTTCATGTTCCGCCGCTTCTTTTCGAATACTTTGATTCGCGGACTCAAGGCCTTTACTCAGCAGTGATTCTGATTTCTCAGATTGAACGTATGGAGAGGTTTCAGTTACGAGTTGGGTACGAATGACATCGGGAATGGTTTTAACCGCAATTTGACTGGCCAACTCCCCCCCGGCATGTCCACCCATTCCATCTGCCAACACCCACAGTTGTAGGGCATTATCAATCGAAAAGGCATCCTGGTTTAGTTTTCTCACCAGGCCAATATCCGTCAGTCCTATGCCAGTCCACTTGTCAGATGGTTGCGCTGATGTCATAGGGAAGCAATGAATTCCGGGAGTCCATGACGTTGAGCCAGACGGTTGTAAATAAGGTCGGCTAAAGGCTCAAGGGTTTTGCAATCTGCTTCATTATATTGGATGAGTACCTCTCTAGAGTCCGCTTGTCCGAGTTGCCATTCTTCCCACAGACGGACTGCATCCCACCCCGTGAGTCCTTCCAGCGAAGTCGGGCGATAATAGCCTATTTCCATCTCAATCGCCTTCAGTCCACCTTTTAATCCAAGGCGTCTGGCCGCAAAACACAAATCGATATGGGGATGGTCAAGCATCAAGTCTGGATATTTGGCCTTCAAAAATGGTAGGTCAAAGCCTGAGCCAAAGAAGGTCACGAGAAGATCGTATGAGGCCAATTCGGCTTGCAAGCGTTCCCCCGATAAATTTTCTCCTTGAATGAACGTTGTCATGCGACCTTTTCCGTAAATGCCCACCATCGTAATCTCACCATCGGGCAACGGGATTCCATTTGTCTCAATATCCAGAAACGCAGCCTGAGATCGAAAGTTAGGATAAAGACGCCAGTGGTCGCGCGCTTTCAGGATGCGGGTGAAGAAACGGGAATTCTGTGCCTTCCACTGTCTTCGCGCTTCCAGAATATCTTCATCGTATTGCGCTTTCCGAAACGAAGAAATGCGGGGAGCGATAGGTTTCTCAAGGAAAGCGTCCCAGGTGCCAATGCCATCCTCCCACCAGAGGCGTTCGGTGGATTCTCCAATGCCAGGTAAAAAAAGAAATGTGGATTGTAACATGAATCTAAACGCGAAGAGAGCCTAATTCTAACCTTGATTTCACCAGGAGGACAAGCTACATTCGAAGCAATCTTGAGATTGTGTTTCATTCGAAGCCTAAGCGGAAATATATGGAATTCCGTCCACAGAAAATTAAAATGACCATCGGTGGGATACAGGTCATTGCACAACTGAAGCCGAATCGAACCGCACAGGCTGTGGTTGATGCCCTCCCTGTTGAGGTACCAGTGAATCAATGGGGAGAAGAATTTTATTGCAACATGCCGGGAGTCAAAGATTATCGGGAGGTTGCTACCACACAGGTGAAAGTTGGAGATGTGGTTTTTTGGGGAATGGGGGGAATGTTGGCCGTCTTTTTTGGGCGTACTCCCATGAGTCTCGGCGATGATCCGGTTCCTGCTGATCGGGTGAATGTCATTGGAAAAGTAATCGGTGATCCGAGAGTGTTGATGGAGGCCACAGGGGCGTCCCTCATGAAAGTGGAACGGCTTCCTGAAGGAACTTGATGCGTCTCAATAAAGTTCGTGTGCATCAGATGGCCGTCTCAGTCATTGAACGATTACAGTCAAGTGGTTTGTTGCAAATTCAAGGAAAACCTGAGGTGGTTATTCAGAAATTGGAATCAGCCATTTTATCCGAGTTGCAGGTGGAAGACCGGTTGAATGCGGATGTTCGGGAAATGTTGAAGCAATTTGAACGAGAATTTGCAGAAGGTCGAGCGGATTATCAGAAAATGTTTACGATGGTGAAGCAAAAGCTCATCAAAGAACGCGGGGTCATTTTATAGGGCACACGGAAGAATGTGATTGGAGGCCCGTACGACTGGATTTATGATGAATACTCCCATCCTCAGCGACGAAAAAAAGACCCATCTTGCACATGTGATTCTGACCAATGTCACAGGAATGTCCGAAGTGAAGATGATCGGCGATTCTGCTTACGCTCTTCGTGAAGTGAAGCGCGTGCTGGCCGAGCACATGAAAACTGAGGAGGAACTGGTTCAAAAGGTTCGGAGTCGATTGCAATCCTATAAACAGCCGATTCCAGAAGGTTCCCAAGAGTGGGATGTCCTTTATCAAAAAACCTACCAGGAAGAATTACGTAAGCGGAATCTAGGCTGAATAACTCCTCTTTCCACCCTCTCCAGATTTTTTATTTTTTGCGAGTGTGCGGTCAATCATTTCATGGTGCAGATTTTCATACCTGGAACTCCGTCGAGGGCCAATGGTATGGTTTGTCAAGGCCACTGCCGTGAATGATCGTGAAAAGACCATGCATGCTCTCGGAGCCGCCACCCTCTCCATTTTACCGGGGATCGGTCATCTGTACTTGGGTGTCAAACGCGGGAATATTTTCCTGATTTGTGGCATTCTGTTAATGATCATTTCCAAGTTTTTCTGGCCGACCGGATGGCTTATTTACATGCAATTTGCCATTCTAGCAGGCTTTGATGCCTTTGCATTTGGGAAGCGCGGAAGAGGGCTATTTTAAAATTATGATGCAGGTCGATCTCCGGTTTGCCAGATTTGGAATGCTAAGTTGGGCGATTAGACTGTTGGTAACCGTGATGGGGTTGAATGCCTCACTGGCTCAGGCGGCTAATTTGTCCGTAACTGATGGGCTAACTTCCCCAGGGAAGCCCATTCAATTACAGGCACGCTTAACCAATCCTGAGGCAGTAGGGGAGATTGGTTTGCCGGATCAGCCCTTGGAATTTAATGTGCATGGTCGGACGGTGGGCCAGGCGATTACCGATGCTCAAGGGTGGGCCCGGCTCGACTTTGCTCCCAGTATGCGAGGGAATTTACCAATCATTGTGAAGTTGGTGACGCCATCGAAAGCCGAGGCCATCGAAGGGAAAGGGATTCTCCTATCCTGGGAACGCCGCCGTCCCATATTGCTGATTGACCTGGCGGTATTGGTGGAAGGGGAGCTAGTCATAGATCCGCCTCCGCCTGAACTCTATGAGGATCCCGGCCTAATATTAGGAGATGCCCATCCTGCAGCTGCGGCAGAATTGGGCAAACTAGCTGAATTTTATTACAACCTTGTGTATCTGGACTTGACCGGGCGAGGGCATCTTGAAGATATTCAGGATTGGGTGCGCGAGCATCAATTCCCTCCAGGAATGATTAGGATCCTTCCGAAGACGCCAACGGCATTGATCGACCTTATCCACGATCTGAAAACAGAGGGTTGGGAAAAAGTGAGTGGTGGTATTGGGCGAACGGCAGATTTTGCGGAAGTTCTCGTTCAAAATCGCTTGCAAACCGTGATTTTACCGCTACCACAGACAGAAGATCGGTTTCCACGCAGGGCCATAGTTCTCAATGACTGGTCACGTGTCCGACGGCATCTGTGATGGCGCCAATTAGCAAATAGCCGGCCGAAGAATGGTCCGAGGATGAAGGTATATATTTCGCCATGCCCTATGATTTTCTTCTCAGGTTATAGGTAGTAGGGGAGATGTCTTGGTGAAGACAGCGCGACCTAAAACCCGTTTTGTGTGTCAGGAATGCGGACATCAAGGGGTCCGCTGGAGCGGACGGTGTCCGGAATGCGCGCAATGGAATTCCTTACGGGAAGAGGTTGATCGAGATCTTTCAACCCTCCAACAGCGAAGTGTCGCCGGGGGGACACCGGAAGCTGTTCCAATCAGCTCCATTGTGCAGACTCAGGAGTTTCGTCTTCAGGCTGGTATTGAAGAATTGAATCGGGTGCTTGGTGGGGGAGTGGTTCCAGGATCGGTTATCTTGATTGGAGGCGATCCTGGAATTGGTAAAACGACACTCCTGCTCCAGACTCTTGCCTCCTTGGGAACTGCTAAACAGGTCGGGTTGTATGTATCGGGAGAAGAATCCCCTCAGCAAATTAAGATGCGGGCGGATCGTATAGGCATTCAATCCCCCAATCTGTATGTGGCTGCTGCAACCTCCCTGGAAGAAATTTTCAAAGTGGCAGAGCAGATGAATCCCGGTGTCATCGTCGTGGATTCCATTCAAACGGTCTTTACCCAGGAACTCACATCAGCGCCCGGTAGTGTCAGCCAGGTTCAAGAGGTTGGCTGTCGCCTGATGTGGTATGCCAAGCGGACGCATGTCCCTATCTTTATTATCGGGCATGTGACGAAGGAAGGCGTGATTGCCGGGCCAAGGCTTCTCGAGCATATTGTCGATACGGTGTTGTATTTCGAAGGAGATAAAGGTCAAAGCTATCGAATTCTTCGGGCGGTGAAAAACCGGTTCGGGCCAACCAATGAAATCGGGGTCTTTGAAATGAAGGATGAGGGGCTGACCGAGGTTGGGAATCCCTCAGAACTATTTCTGACGGGGCGAATCGGACATGGCGCCGGATCTGTTGTTGTGTCGAGCGTGGAAGGCTCTCGGCCTTTATTAGTGGAGTTGCAGGCGCTGGTGGCGGAAACGACTTACCCTATGCCGAAACGTATGGCCAAAGGTGTAGAAGTGAATCGGGTGTCGTTGTTGTTGGCGGTCCTAGAAAAGCGACTCGGGTTGCACTTTGCCGGGTACGATGTGTATGTGAATGTGGTGGGTGGGCTTCGGATCGATGAGCCAACGGTGGACGTGGGCATCGTATGTGCTGTGCTTTCGAGCTTTCGAGAATTGGCATTGGACCCAAGATTGGTCGTAATGGGAGAGGTAGGGTTAGGCGGAGAAGTCCGGCCGGTGCAACATGCGGACCTGCGAATTCGTGAGGCGATGAAATTGGGGTTTCAACGTTGCGTGGTGCCTGAGCCGAATCTGAACCAATGGAAACCTGTGGCTGGTATGGAAGTCGTGGGAATTCGTGATATTGGCGATATTTGGGAAACGGTTGTGAGTCATGCCTCGTAAATGGCAAGGGCAGAGGGTCTGTTTACGATGAATGCTGCAAGTCGATGGGCTCTGTTGCCGGTGATGCTGCTCGTCGGATGCGCCGGAATGTTCCAAGGATCGTTACGACCGCTTGAAGACGTGCAAGAGCAGCAGGTACTTCAAGCTTTGCGTCAAAAGGAGTTGACCATTCTCACCCTACGAGGATTATTTCACGGGTCAATTTCCGGTTCCGGCGTTCCTCTTTCCCAAAATATTCTTGGCACCGTTTCGTATGTGCGCCCCGATGTCTTGGACTTGAAAGGCTTTATTCGAATGGGTGTGCCCGTGATGGATTTTCATCGCAAGGGGAACGAGTATGAACTGTATTTTCCCGCTGAAGGTAAGGTGGTCATCGGAAAAATGGATGAAACCCAGGAGCGTACAGTGTGGGATCACACTGTGATGCTGAGTATTCGTGCCCTGGATGCCGTGTTGGGAAAGATTTCCGTGGGATCTAGTAAAGAGGCCCGCGTGTGGAAAGGCAACGAACGTTATCGAATCGATCTGCCTGAAATCCAATCTTCATCCACTGTATCTCAAGACGATTTTACCGTCAGGACCTGGGTGGATGCCCAGACCATGGACCTGATATCGATTGAATATCGACGCTCGTTTGATGATATCGTCGTTTCCGTGGAATGTGAAGATTATCGAGAGGTGCAAGTGACCACTACCGAAGAGAGCTCACCAGTTCGATTGCCGTTTCTAGTTCGGGCCACAGACTATCGACCCAGCGGGGGTTCCATTACCCTGCACTTCAAGGAATTTATCGTCAATGCGGCGTCATAGTTGTCCTTATGCGTCATGCCACCACTAATCAGCATGTCGGGAGTCAACAAGCTCTATGCTGTATTTAGCTTTAGAGTCGGCCACCTCTCATCAGAGTGTGGCCGTCTTTCGCGACAAACACCTGTTAGCCAGTCTGGATTGTGAGTCAGGTCGGCCTCTGACTCCACAACTCATCCCCACTATTGATCAGCTGTTATCCTCGGTCTCTGTGCAATTATCAAATATTGAAGGTTTGGTGGTGTCCATAGGTCCGGGGACTTTCACTGGATTACGAGTGGGATTGGCAACAATGACTGCCCTTCGTTTGGCTTTACAGATTCCTTTGGTTGGGGTTTCCACACTCGAAGGGCTTGCCTGGAATCATCCTGTTACCGATCTCCCTCTGCTCAGCACTATCGGTATTCGGCAGGGGATCGTGTATTGGGCAATGTTCCGTTGGGAAAATCAACAGATGGTGTGCGTAAAAGAGTCCCAAATCGGGAACATCATTGACGTTTGTGGTGGCCTGACCGAACCGACCATTGTGCTCGGAGATGGGTGGATACAGAACCGGGAGGCCCTCATTTCAAAAGGGTTTTCCCTTGTTGAAGCTCCTCCTGAGGAGCAATGGCCGTCGGCCAAAGGGACGGGAATGGCAGGACGGATATTGCTGGAACGAGGGGTTCTCCTTCCTCAAGGCTGTACCCCACATTATATTCAGCCATCGTATGCAGAAGTATCAAAAACTAAAAGCTTGAATCCCATGTAATGAGACTTCTTGGGTACCTGTTCGTGTGACATAGAGGAGTGAAGGATGTTCACTAAGGACCGTGTCGTGGATACTGATCCATTTCCCAATGAGGCCATTCGATTGGCCACATTGGCTGATTTGGACGCATTGGTGAGTCTGGAAGAGTCCTGCTTTTCTGTCCCCTGGTCGAGAAAAAGCTTTGAAGCCGAATTGCACGGGAATTCCTTCAGCCAAATTCTTGTCATTCCAGGCCCACGGGAACAACTGAAAATTCCTTTGCTGGCCTATATCTGCGTGTGGGTGATTTTTGAAGAAATCCGATTTTTAAATCTGGCAGTTCACCCTCAATTCCGTCAACAGGGATTGGCTAAGGGGTTAATCCTACACGCATTATGCATCGGGAGTGCTCGGGGATGTTGTCGGGGGATGTTGGAGGTTCGGGACTCCAATCAGATGGCAAAAAAGCTCTATGAATCCTTTAAATTTAAGGAATATGGCAGAAGAAGTTCCTACTATACGAATCCTAGCGAGGATGCTATTCTTATGATCCTGGAACCGATTTTCAAGCCAATTTCTGATAAAAAAGATCTAGAGGAAATCCAGGTCAAATCCCAATAGGAGACGCTCACCAGTTCAAAACTTACTACTAACATAAGGAGGGCACCGATGGTGACGGACGAACAAATCGCCGAAAATTTGCGGGCATCCAATGTGGAGTATCAGGAGTTGGAGGAATCCCATCACCGGTTGGATCTGGAGCTCCAGCAATTATTGAAACACCATGTGTTGACTCCTCAGGAAGAAATTCTTAAAAAACATTTACAAAAAGAAAAACTTGGCAAGAAAGATCGAATGGCCGCTCTCATTCGTGAACATCGTGCCTCATGTGATAATGCCAAAACACATGGATAATCCGAACGGCTGCTTCGCAATTTAAACCCCTCTTTTTAATGGCTGCTTTTTCCCCTACCATGGCCATGAATGCGGTGGTGCATCCCCTTCAGCGCCACATTCGTGATATTAAGCGCCGGTTACTGATCGTGGGCTCCACGATCATGGTGTTTTTTGTGATAGCGTTTTCCTACTCTTCCATTCTCATCGATTGGTTCAAGCGGCCTTTTGAAGATGATCTGATTTTTTACGCCCCGGCAGAGGCATTATTTGCCTCCATAAAAATTTCTTTTATGGCGGCTGTGATTGCCAGTGTCCCTATCATTTTGTACCAATTTTGGAAATTTATTGAGCCGGCGTTGCTTCAGAAAGAGCAACGATGGGCTGTTCCGCTCTTCTTCCTCGGGTTGGGGTTTTTTCTTTTGGGGTTGGCCTTTTGCAATATGGTGATTTTGCCGTTGGTCATCGACTTTTTTGTGACGTTTGGCATGGATCGAGCCATTACTCCAGAATTAGCCGTCGGAACCTATGTCGATTTTAACGTCAAGTTTCTCCTGGCATTTGGTTTTGCGTTTGAAATTCCACTGGTAATTTCTCTTCTGTCTCGTGCGGGGGTCATTCAGGCGTCTGTCCTCATTCGGTTCCGCAAGCATGCCGCTCTGGTGGCGTTGATTCTTTCAGCCGTGATCACGCCGGATGCGACAATGTTCACCATGTTATTAATGGCTGTCCCCTTGATCCTCCTGTATGAAATAGGCATTTGGGGCGCAAAGGTCTTTGGACGTCTTCCCCAGCCGGCTGGGGAAAAAAGTGAAGCGACTGAGGGAAATGAGGGCGTGGCCGATGAAGAAAAAGGCTAAACGGATGGGGTCGATTATCCGATCAACACGAATGCAAAGGCCTCTATGGAATTGTTGTGTGGGCATAGTTGCTTCACTCTGGCTTATGGGGTTTTCCGGACTTGGAGAAAGTCGTCCTCTGTTATCGTTGCTATATCCGGTCTCGAATATTCCCTCCCTTCATCCTGATGACTCTGAAAATACTCACAAAGGGTTTGCCCCTAGTATTCAAGCCCTTGTGGTGACCCCGGACGGAGTGGTCTATGCGGGGTCATTTGGAATGGGGCTTTTTCGGAGCCAGGATAAGGGGAAGTCCTGGGAGATGTTGAATCGAGGCTTGAGTGACCCATTTTTGCTGTGTCTTGCCGTGATTCCCGGGAAACACATCTATGCCGGGACGATGCGTGGTGGAATATATCGTCTTGAACTTAAGGGTTCAACGTGGGAATCCATTGGCACAGGATTAAATGAGGCGGAAGTCAAATCTTTTCTGGTTCACGGAGATGCCGTGTATGCGGGAACAGGAACCGGGGTGTACCGGTGGGTAGAAGCCCAAAAACAGTGGGTCATCGTCGGAGCCGGATTGGATCGAATTCTGGTTCCTGGGCTAGCGATCATGGATGATGGGAAAATTTTCGCCGCGACTTCCGGCAAAGGTCTCTTTCATCTGGAGACTCAACACTCTTCTCCCTCTATTTGGGTGGACTCCCAATCCATATTTGTCGATCCACGGGAACGGTTGCCACATCGCTATCTTCGAGTCATTGCCGTCAATGAGGCGCAACACATTTTTTTAGGAACACAGGATGGGGGGATTTTCCGGAGTACGGATCGTGGTCAATCTTGGTCGTCTCTCAGTCGGAATCTCCCCAATGATTCAATTAGAAGCATTATCCCCGATCATGAAGATGTTATTGTAGCGACCGGAAACGGAATTTTTCGGTGGAAAACTGATCAGCAACAATGGATGGGCATGAATACCGGGTTGACTAACCTAGCTATTCAAAGTCTCACGATTTCGGATGCCGGCGAGTTATATGCCGGAACCAGTAGTGGAGCATTTCGAAGTCAAGACGGGGGTGCCCATTGGACGAATATTAGCCAAGGGTTGGGTGTCCAGTTGGTTCCCAAAGGCCCTTATGAATAAATCCAGGTAACGGAAAGGACGGGAAATGAGCGACGCAACTCAGAAAGATCAGGCAACCACTATTCACATTCAGGTGAACGGCGAGTCCTGGGGTGATATCCATTTAAAGCTTTTTTCGGATGTCGCGCCTAATCATGTTCAGAATATGCTGAAATTGGCCAGAGAGAAGTTTTATGACGGCACGACGTTTCATCGGGTGATTCCCAACTTTATGATTCAAGGAGGAGATCCCAATAGTAAGGAACAGGATCGGTCACGCCATGGAATGGGTGGGCCGGGCTATCGGGTCAATGCGGAATTTAGCTCCAAGCCTCATAAACGAGGGACGCTATCGATGGCGAGATCGCAAGATCCCAATAGCGCAGGCTCCCAATTTTTTATTTGTGTAGCGGATTCGAGTTTTTTAGATGGTCAATATACTGTGTTTGGTGAGGTGGTGAGTGGCATGGAGACAGTTGATCGAATCGTCAATGCCAAGCGGGATGCTAATGATAATCCTACTGACCGAATTGAAATGACCATGAGTGTGCCTGAACTGAATGCCTAAGAAGTGGTGGTGGGTCTTGCCTTGGTGCGTCCTTGGTGGATGGCTATTCGCGGGCTGTGTTGCTTCACCGTTCTATTCCTACCTGATCTTCGAAAATCCAACCTCGTTTGTTCGACTTGAAGTCTCCCCCTGGGTCGATACAGATGATTCTCAGACATTGAACGAGCATCCTGCCACCATGTCTCGACGTCAAATGATCGAGGCCCTGAGAGGATTGCGGGTGCGTGAGTACCGTTCCGGCCCCATCCGATGGTTTCGTGGCCTCGCGGATCCTGAGCCGGCTTTCTTGAAAGAGGAAATCGAATTGTTAGCCCCACGATTACTGGAGGGACTAGGTTTAGCTGTGCCACAGGAACTGGTCACGTTTTATATTAGTCATCCTGTCAATGCCACTAAACGAGAAGTGACCTCCGGAGGGATGTATGTCAGAGATGGACATCTTCATGTCATGATCAGTAATCACCGCATAAGCTATGAAATTCCCCCTGCAGGGCTGATCTATGATCGGCGGTATCCACTGTTTTCTCTGGCTCCCCTTGAAGTAGATTTACTTTATGAGACAGAAGAAACCGTCATGCCAAAAGAGAAAAAGTTTTGGGAGGCTATTTTGGGAGACGAGCATAGCGGAGAGATAGTTCTCGATCTTTCCCGATTGTCCATGATGAAAATGTGAGCGTGTGTTCCTGAGTTGACAGGTATGAGATGTAAAAGGGCGAAAAAGCCATCTACGAGGCCCTCATGAATGAAATTGCGCATAGAGAGGCTCTCGATAATTGAATTTTGGGCAGGTTTTTGAAATCATTGGTCACCCCAGAAATATTTCGTTTAAACCATTCACTCATGAGAAAAATTATCCCTAAAAGGCTCAAGTCCTCTGACAAGGTGAAGGTCTCGCCTCAAGAATCCGTGTGTAATCGCTTGCGAGATATACGAAAAAAACAGGGAATCTCACAGGCGGAGCTAGCCGTCATCGTAGGCCTGACCCGACAAGCGGTATATGCCATAGAAGCCAATCAATATTTGCCAAGTACCAATATCGCCTTACGGTTCGCTCATGCGTTGAAGTGCCGAGTTGAGGATATTTTTATCCTTTCAAATCATGAAGAAATCGTTGAAGCTGAGTTCATTGGCAGCACAACGAAGCTGGGTCACCCGACAAGGGTAAAGCTGTCATTCGTTGGATCCCGGATACTGGCTAGGCCGATGGCCGAACTGGGCGATGTATTGAATTTTGTGATGCCAGCTGATGGAGTAGCTCTGGAGCAGACGAAGAAATCTTCCAGCCGAAAAAGGCCATATGTACGGGTTCAATTACTGAATTCCCCGGAAGCCATCAAAAAGGGGATTCTCATTGCCGGATGCGACCCGGCGTTATTTCTCGCCGGAGAGCATGTCCGCAAGATTAATGCCATGGCGGGAATCACGAATTGGACCATGGGAAGCGCGAATGCGCTCCGTGCGCTTCAACGGGAAGAAGTCCACATGGCGGGATTGCATCTTGTGGATGTTAAATCCGGGCAAAGTAACGTTCCTTATCTGAAACGGCATATTCCTGGTCAGGATTTTGTCGGAGTGCGCTTTGCTTCTTGGGTTCAAGGTCTGTTAATTCACCCAGGAAATCCTAAAACCATTCGTAGTGTTGAGGATTTTGGCCAGTCTGGCCTTCGTCTCGTCAATCGGGAAGTGGGAGCCGGAGCCAGATTTCTGTTGGATACCCTGCTTCGGAAATCAGGATTAACCGGAGAAAAGTTACTGGGGTATGACAACGAAGTGCCGTCTCATCTCGAAGTGGCTCGTCTGATTCGAGATGGCATGGCTGACGTGGGCATTGGAGTGGAAGCCGCAGCGCGTCATTTTGGGCTTGGTTTCATTCCGCTTCGAGAAGAACAGTATGACTTGATTATGCGTACCGAATTTCTTAACTCCCACCCCGTTATGTCCCAATTTCTTGATGCGATGGTCAGTCATCCCTTCAGGCGGGAAATCGAATCACTTGGGGGATACACGGTGACGGAAATTGGAAAAATCCTTCGTTGGTAAATCTGTATCTCCTTCTCGATCTCGGGTAGTTCAGGAGATGCGTCACAGTCGTAACATACCGCAGTTCTCTCTATAAGTTTGTGGTAGGGTTGCCACAGCTTCACATTGCCAGCTTCTACCATGTTTCCCTATGTAAAGGATTATGGATTAGGGCAATATTTTTTACTTCTGAAAAGCTGTCATTGGGTAATGGCCCATCGGAGTAGTAGGCCTCAGGCGAGGTCGGGGAAAAGTAGCAGTTAGAATTCTCTCGTTGAGAAAATATTACGGACTGCAGGTCCTACCATTGAATACTTTACAGGAAGAACCACTTCTGGCTAATTTCCATGATTTAACCAATGGTGGAGTAGGGTCTGGTCGCATTTCGACGATTACGTCAATGATATCTCCTACATCCAATGTCTTCAGTTGAATCTTTGCCTCTTCTTCAACCTGAACCCATTGAATACCAGAATCAGTCGTAATCAAAAATACACCTTTGTCCGATTCAATTTTCATAATGGGACTGTTGAACTTCTGGAGTGAGGTAGAAGCTTCGGCATACACCTGTGACCCAGGCTGAAAAAACACAATCAACCCTAGCAAAAAACCAAACAGGTGATGGAGGTTTGGCATAAATTTCTCCTGTTGTTACTTTGAGAAGCCTTTCTCATTATCGCAATATTCTTAGGAGAAAGTCTATGGGTATCGCACAGGTGCAGGCATGTTTGGGATGGCCTGAACTAGGGCATGGTATGGATAGGAATTTCTGTGGCCTTGGATTCCTGGATTCGGTAGGCTCGGACCACCGGCTGCTCCGTATGCTCTAAGGAAATAATCAAGTGAAACGGTTCCGGGAAATGTAGTTTGGCCCGGTAGCTTTCAAATTCC
Organism: uncultured Nitrospirales bacterium; assembly: GCA_963801755.1. Classification (GTDB taxonomy): domain Bacteria; phylum Nitrospirota; class Nitrospiria; order Nitrospirales; family UBA8639; genus Nitrospira_E. Next base: position 103,133 of record CAWDGE010000005.1, read on the forward strand.
ATGGCGATGGTGATATCGGTTTGAGAGGGCCTGGCCGGACTAAATGTGTGGGAATGATAAAATCCTAAAAGGTCGAGGCTTTTCGAACGAATGTCCCGCTGAGCCATGGCCATTTCTCTGGCGTCCATCTGAAAGGCGATATCCGCTCGCTCCTCCGGCGATAAACGTTGCAGGTCAGACAATTTGGCTCCGTCAAAGCGTGTCAGTTCTTGTTCGGATAACTCAGCCAGAATATTGGTAATGCGATAGTATTCAGTGATTGTGCTTTCGGTTCCTGACAGAATGCCACAACATTCATGAGGCGCTAATTCCCGCGCATGGGCAATCATGTTTTTGATAATACTGGACGGTATGGCAAGCATGGACCTAGATGCTACAGGAAACTTCCTGTTCCACAAGTTTGGTGATGGTGGGATGAGGTCCACAGAGAGGACAGTCTGGAGATTTCGGGCGACCAACCTTTCGGAATGTCATATCCAGGGCATCGTAGAGAAGAAGATGTTTTGCCAAACTTTCTCCAAGTCCGAGGACTTCCTTAATGGCCTCGTTGGCTTGCAAGACACCAATGGTCCCGGCTAAGGCACCTAATACACCAGCTTCTTGGCAATTCGGCACAAGGCCGGCGGGTGGAGGCTCCGGATATAAACAGCGATAACAGGGAAAACCTTCATGGGGTTTAATCGTGGCTAATTGCCCTTCAAACCGAAAAATGCTCCCTGAAATGAGGGTCCTTTTTGCAAAAAAACAGGCATCATTGACGAGAAACCGCGTTGAGAAGTTGTCGGATCCGTCCAGAACGATGTCGTAGGCCTCAATTAAGGCAAGGATATTGGTGACGTTTACATGTTCAGGATATAGATTGAGAGTGATCTCAGGGTTGAGAGCTGACAATAATGTTCCGCCGGATTCAACCTTAGGAACACCAATACGGCCGGTCGTATGCAAAATTTGCCGTTGAAGATTGGATAAGTCCACGACATCGCCATCAGTCAGTCCCAATGTTCCGATTCCGGCCGCAGCCAGATACAAGGCTGCCGGAGAACCGAGTCCTCCTGCCCCAATCACCAGAATTTTGGCATCCTGGAATTTTTTCTGTCCTTTGCCGCCTACTTCCGACAGAATAATCTGACGGCTGTATCGCTGGATTTGAGATTCAGTAAATTCCATGAGAAGCGAAATCCTTATTCAACGACGTTCAGTTCAATCGGATCAACCATGCAGCCTTTTTGACGAAGACCCTGAATAGCCCGGTCAATTTCATCAGTTTCTCCAGAAAACTCCACATCCATCCATCCGGTGGTCTCACGTACATCGGCCCGTCGAATACTGGGCACGACCTGAAATTCCTGCCCGATTTCATACAGGATGGGAGAAGGAATTTTATCTTCAGGATATCGAATGTGAAAGCGTAGTTTGGCCATTATGAACCTCCTGCGATTGCGGGGATGATGGAGACTTCATCTCCGTCTTTCAGTGGGGTGTCTTTGCCGGTTAGAAACCGAATATCTTCCTCATTGACATAGATATTGATAAATCGGCGAACCTCTCCCTGTTCATCATAGACCCGTTCCTTAATGCCGGGATGGGCAGAGCCCAGATTGTCAATGATTTCAGATACCGTGTTCCCCGCTATTTCCACTTCACTTTTTCCCCCAGTCATGGGGCGCAAGGGAGTGGGAATTCTGACCTTAATCATGCTGACTCCTCTATGGCAAAAGTCTTAATAAAGTGACTGAGACTGGGTGGAATGCGGAAGGGGCGTCCGACGGAATCGACGACCGCTTCCTGAGTTTTCAGTCCGTTCCCGGTAATATAAGCCACGGTCACATCATTTTTTTGAATGCGCCCCTGTTTCACTAATTTGCGAAGGACGCCAATGGTGACCCCCCCGGCGGTTTCCGCAAAAATCCCTTCCGTTTGAGCCAGAAGCTTAATGCTTTCCACTATTTCATCATCAGTGACGGCGTCCATGGCCCCTTGGCTTTCCGCGACGGTTTTTAATGCGTAATATCCATCCGCCGGATTGCCAATGGCCAGCGATTTGGCAATGGTGTGTGGTTTCACCGGCTTAAAGAAATCCCGACCCTCTCGAAATGCCGTGGCAATGGGAGAGCAGCCTTCTGCTTGCGCCCCGTTCACCTTGGTGTTCACTGAATCCACGAGGCCCAACTTCTCAAATTCTTTGAGGCCTTTCCAAATTTTTGTCAGCAATGATCCAGAGGCCATGGGCACCACGACTTGATCCGGAGCCCGCCACCCTAATTGCTCGGCAGTTTCAAAGGCCAAAGTTTTCGAGCCTTCAGCGTAATAGGGGCGGATATTGATGTTAACAAATGCCCAGTGACGTTCTCCCGCGATTTCGCTGCAGAGTCGATTGACATCATCATAATTTCCTTCAATTTCGACGACATTGGGACGATAAATCAAATTGCCCAACACCTTCGCGGCTTCCAGGTCGCCGGGAATGAACACATAGCATTTCATACCTGCGGAGGCTGCATGGGCCGACACCGAATTTGCCAGATTGCCGGTTGAGGCACAGGCGACGGTTTCAAATCCCAGTTCCCTGGCCCGAGTTAAGGCGATGGCCACCACGCGATCTTTAAACGACAACGTCGGATGATTGACGCAATCATTTTTAATGTACAGGTTGTCGAGTCCGAGAAATGCCCCGAGGTTTTTGGCATGAACCAGCGGGGTAAAACCGGCATGAAGACCGATGAAATTCGTGCCTTCCACGGGGAGCAGATCCACATATCGCCAAAGGCTGTGAGGGCCGCATGCAATCTTTTCACGCGTCATGACCTGTTTAATGGCGGCATAATCGTATTTGACTTCCAGTGGCCCAAAGCACAATTCGCATACATGAATATCCTGCGTAGGATATTCTTTTCCGCACTCCCGACACACCAGGGCTAGCATTTTTTTCATAGCATCATCCTCCCCTTTTAAACGGCGGGGTTTATCCGTTGGTTAGCGTTGTAGCCGATGATTGAAGTTGGCACGCCTCTTGTTCATAGTCGATGAGTTCCGTCAACGAAGGATTTGGGCCGCAAAGTGCACATGAGGGATTCCGTTTGACGCGAATTTCTCGAAACGCGGTGGTGCGTGCGTCAAAATCCAGGATGCGGTTCGTCAATGGCGTTCCAATGTTGAGGATGAGTTTAATGGCCTCGGTGGCCTGAATCGTTCCAATGAGTCCGGCAACCACCCCGATGATCCCGGCTTCCTGACAAGTCGGGACGACTCCGGCTGGCGGGGGATTTTTGAAAACACAACGATAACAGGCGGATTGATTAGGAATAATGGTGAAGACACGTCCTTCAAACCGGAGAATTCCTCCATGGACAAGAGGTTTGTTCTCCATGTAACAGGCATCATTAATCAAAAATTTTGCGGGGAAGTTGTCGACCCCATCAATGACAACATCATATTGGCCAATCAATTCTCGAGCATTGCGAGACGTCATTCGTTCTTCATAAATGTTGACCTGGACATCAGGGTTTATCGCCTGAATTTTTTCTTTGGCCGAAACTACCTTAGACCGCCCGACATCAGGGGTATGATGAAGGATTTGTCGTTGAAGGTTGGAAAGATCAACTACATCGCTATCAATCAATCCAATTGTGCCAATGCCGGCAGCAGCAAGGTAATAGGCCACCGGGGAGCCCAAGCCCCCTGCGCCGACAATAAAGATTTTCGCTTGTGACAGCTTTTTCTGGCCCTTGCCGCCCACTTCCGGCAGTAAAATGTGGCGACTATATCGGGTAATTTGGTCTTCTGTGAAACTCATATGACCTCTGGCCTTTTAATGTGCTTACTATTGGTTCATCCCCGCTACCCGAGGAGAGTGAGGTGAGCGTGATATGCAAAAATGATTATTGGACCTGGGAATCGTTCTCCGAAAGACGACATGCCCTGAACATCTTAAGTATCCTTATCTTTTTGAGGAAGGGAAGTTGTGTGCTCCTCCTCATTTTGATTCTTCCTTCATGCAATGGGTTCCGTGGAAATGCACTAAATATTAAAATATTTCTCAATGCTCAGATATCGTTCGCCTGTATCACAGAGAATCGTGACCACATTCTTATTCGGGCCTAAAGCTTCCGCGACCTTTTGAGCGGCGAACACATTGGCCCCTGCAGAAATCCCCACCAGGAGCCCTTCCTTCCTGGCCAGTTGCTTCGTGGTTTGGTAAGCCTCTTCATCCGTTACGGTCATAATTTGGTCGATGAGGGACCGATTCAGAACTTTGGGAACGAAGCCCGCGCCGATCCCTTGTATCCTGTGCGGCCCGGGTTCTCCTCCGGATAACACGGGAGAGCCGGCTGGTTCTACCGCAATCACCTTGACCGAAGGATTGTTTTCCTTAAACAGTTCTCCGCAGCCGGTAATCGTTCCGCCGGTTCCCACTGCGGCCACGAATGCATCCACCTTTCCCTCCAATGCCTCCCAGATTTCCAATGCCGTGGTCTTGCGATGAATGGCTGGATTGGCCGGATTAGAAAATTGGTTCGGCATAAAGTATTCGGGATTTTGCTCCAAAATACTTTCTGCTTCTTTAATCGATCCTCGCATCCCTTCTCGAGCAGGAGTCAACACCAACTGCGCGCCATATGAGGAGAGCAGGCTGGCCCGTTCCAGACTCATCCCCTCCGGCATAACAAGAATCAGTTTATAGCCCCTAACGGCGGACACCAGGGCTAATCCGATGCCGGTATTGCCGCTGGTCGGTTCCACAATGGTGCCACCAGGCTTGAGCAGTCCCTTATTCTCTGCCTCATCAATCATATTCAGGCAGATGCGGTCTTTCACGCTGCCGCCGGGATTGTAAAACTCTGCCTTCCCAAAAATTGTGGCACCACCTGGAAGGGAAAGCCGGTTTAATCGTACTAATGGAGTATGCCCAATACCATCCGTAATATTCCGAAGTAATGCGGCATTCACGCGCCACCGCCCATGAAAAATAAAAATTCCAGTTTATCGCCATCCTTAATGGAGGTCGTTCCCAGTTGCTCCTGATCAACCATCTGCGTATTCAGTTCCACAGCGACCAGTTGCGGGTCAATATCTTTGGTTTTCAAGACGTCTAGCACCGTAGAAACCTCCAGGGTTTCGGGTTTACCATTGATCGTCAATTGCATGCCGTGCTCCAAACGTAAGTACTGAAAATCCCTAAACAAAAAACGTAACAAACCCCTACGAAGGGAGTCAAGAAATGGTGCGGTTAGATGGCTTGGCACAACAGCGGCACCAGGTCTTTGGCGCGGCCTTGAAAGGACAGATCCACAACAGAGGAGTTGGGCGTCTCGTCCAAATTCAGTTCGACCACCAAGGCGCCAGCGTCTTTGGCAATGGGAGCAAATGATGCAGCCGGATAGACCACGCCTGACGTGCCAATAATGAGAAGAATATCACATGTTCGCAATGCTTGATAACTGCGGTTCAAATCTTCCTGATCCAATGACTCTCCAAACCACACAATATGGGGGCGCAACAACCCCGAACAGTCCGTGCAGATTGGTGGATAGACCAGAGGCAGATCGCGGTTAGACGAAATCCGATTGCATTGCGTACAACGAACTTTCCAGATGTTGCCATGGATTTCGGAAAGACATTGGGAGCCGGCCAGGGCATGAAGCCCATCGACGTTCTGCGTTATGAGCCAAAAGTGTTCAATCCGTCGTTCAATTTCAACGAGGGTTTCGTGTGCCGCATTCGGGTATTTGGTTGCGACCAATTCACGTCGCCAATTATACCACTCCCAAACAAGTTTCGGGTCCCGGGCAAAGGCCTCAGGTGAAGCCAGTTCTTCCGGCCGGTAATTTTTCCACAAACCTTCTGGTCCCCGAAATGTCGGAACGCCGCTATCTGCGGAAATGCCCGCACCGGTAAGCACAGTAACCGACCGGGCCATGGCTATCCGGTCACGCACATCAAGAATCGTCAGTCCATTAGGCATAAAATAGATTCAAATTCAGCGTGATAAAGACAACGGCCATGTTAGTTTCTCATAGCTATCAAATCCAATGCTGAAGACCACGGGCGAAAGTCCGTGGGTATCTACTTATTAATGAAAGTTATGATGTATGGCACCAGCATATTGTTGAGAAAATTCCACCACTGCCGGTGTCAGAATTACTCTTATTCCTTGTAAAGGCGAATGGTGACTTTTTGCCCCTTAATTCTGGTCCGGCCAAGAGCCTTGATAATCCCATGGACATGCTCTTCCGGTACTTTGACCAGAGAGAATTGATCGGAGACTTTGATGGGGCCAATCACATTCGAACTAATACCGGCCTCGTTGGCAATGGCACCGACCAGATCTCCTGTCCGGACCCCTGCCATGCGACCGGCGTTGACATGCAAGGTCGCCATACTTGTGGACTGACTGTGACGTTCCCGTCTGCCGACCGGCCTGCCACCACCTCCTCCGCCTCTGAGGACTCTTGGAGCATCTGGGAAATCCGATGGCCCTCGCCTTGGCCGTCTGGACGTTTGGGATGTGTCAGGTGCCCGGTCCCGTATCGCAGGAATATCCTCTTCAACCCGATCACCGGTCCTTGACCCATAGGCCAATTGAATCGCGGCGGCGGCGACATCCGCCTGGTCAAATTTTTCAGTGAGGGTGTTGACCACCACTCGGAATTGCTCAAAATCGTCGGCCTTGAGAATATCTTGAATGGAAACGCCAATCTGTTCAAGTCGCTTGGTTTGAAGGTCGGCAACCGTCGGGAGGGTGCCCATCTCGACTTTTGATTTGGTCAGGCGCTCAATGTTTTGCAGCAGCCAGCGTTCGCGTGATTCGACGAGGGTAATAGCATCACCAGCCCGTCCGGCGCGTCCGGTCCTCCCGATACGGTGGACGTAGGCTTCCGGAGAGGACGGGACATCGTAATTGACCACGTGTGACACGTGAGGAATATCCAGGCCTCTTGCTGCCACGTCTGTGGCGACAAGCAACTCGGTTTTCCCAGCCCGGAACGACTGCATTACGCGATCGCGTTGAGCCTGGTTCATACCGCCATGCAGGCCTTCTCCCCTGTACCCACGGCCGTTGAGCATGGAGGTCAACTCATCGACCTCTAAGCGTGTTCGGCAAAATACCAGTGCTGACTTTGGACTGGACATATCCAGGATTCGGGCCAGGGCCGCCACTTTGTGATGTCGAGCCACGAGGTAGGCGGTCTGATGCACCCGAGGGGCCACCCCAGCCTTTACCGGTTCCTTGATGATCTGAATTTCGATGGGGTTGCGTAAATGGTGACGTGCGATTGATGCGATGCGGGGAGGCATGGTGGCTGAAAACAGTGCGGTCTGCCTGGTCGCAGGCGTCTGTTTCAGGATGGCATCCAGATCTTCGGCGAAGCCCATATTGAGCATCTCATCGGCTTCATCCAGCACCACAATCTGAAGGTCCTTGAGCTGAAGTGTTTTGCGTCGGATATGGTCCAGTGCCCGTCCTGGAGTCGCCACGACGATATCGACACCGCGTTTCAATGCGATGAGCTGTGGTCGAATGGCTTGTCCTCCATAGACCGCGAGGATGGCGATTTGCTGCTGTTTTCCATAACGCTGGACAGCTTCGCAGACTTGTATCGCCAATTCGCGTGTGGGCACGAGAATAAGGGCTGAAGGGTTCGGCTGCTTGGCCGAATGGGCCAGGCGTTGGAGGAGGGGAAGGGTAAATGCAGCGGTTTTCCCAGTTCCGGTTGCGGCTCGCCCCAGGAGATCGTTTCCGGCCAAAAGTGGTGGAATGGCTTCGCGTTGGATGGGAGTGGGCTCTTCATAGCCTAACGCCTCAAGCGTGGTCAGCAGCGCCGCTTCAAGGCCAAGTGCCGCAAAGCCGGGTGAGAAGCCCTTCATAGTAGGAGCTGTGGGTGAGTTGGACGTGTCCTGTTTCATGACGGTTTTTCAACCTTTCTGGATGAGGCCCTGAATTGTGTATAGGCCGACTTGAGCCGGTCTATCGATATGTGATGTTCGTTAAAGACGAGAGGAAGGGACGGTTCTGATTGAACCGACTTCCTTGGGCTGGATGGCCTCACCTTAAAGAGACTGGGCCTTCTTACCATTGTCCTACCCCGCGACCCGCTGGTCGTGTCGCGCCGGGCAGCATATGGTCCCTGACCATGATGACGAAACCGTGAAAGGTCACGACAACTCGTGACCCTTTTTGAGGGATGTCTGCCTGTCGGTTATGTGGGGTGGTCGCCTAACGAGCGTTTCCTGTCCATAGTTCTTTTACCAGGAAAGGTAAACCGATTCCTAGCTCCCCTCATAAAAATGGTCCTTGATGGGACCATAGAAGTAGGGGAGGAGGGTCGAGGAGAGTTCCTCCGCACGAATAAGACTTGTGAATCGGGTTGAATTTTGGGAAATTGACAGGTCTCAGAGTTTACCCCCTGTTAAAGCAACAGGCTGTTCCATCTGTCACGCGTAAGGAGGTTATTATGATGAAGGTTCTCGGTCTTGTGGGCGGATTGGTGCTGGGTATCCAGGCAACCGTCTGTGCGGGCGTGGTCTTTCATGTCGAGACGACCTTTCCCAATCGGACAGAGGTGCCTTCCAGGACGGACGCGATGACGGTCGACGGTAAGAAACTGAAGATGACCATAAATGATACGGGGAACGCTCAATCCACCGTCATTTATCGAGGCGATCGGGAGGAAATTCTGCTAATCAATCATGGAGATCACACCTGGCGTGCTATGGACAAGGCCACAATGGTCAATCTTGGGCAACAAATCAATCCGGCCATGGAAAAGATGCAGGAAATGTTAAAGAATATGCCGCCCGAACGACGAGCCATGATGGAGAAAATGTTTGCCGGTCAAGGGATCAACCCCGCCATCATGGGAGGGAAGGTCGAGATGCAGGTAAAAAAAACCGGCGAAAGCCAAACCATCAATGGGTACCCTTGTGTGAAATATGAAATCTGGCAGGAAAGCGAAAAAGTCGCGGAACATTGCGTGAGTGATTGGAAGCAGGTTCCCGGCAGTCAGGAAGCCAGAGGCATTTTTCAAGATATGGCTGCCTTTTCCCAGGAGGTGTGGCAAGGGGCATTCAAAGGCGGTGGAGGTCCAGCGTCATTTTTTGAATCAATTGGGAAGATTGAAGGCTACCCAGTGTTGACGAGGATATTCTCCAATGGAACCATTGTCACAGAAAGCCGGTTGACCGGAGTGGAGGAGAAATCTGTTTCGGTGCGGGAATTTGATCCTCCAAAAGATTATGTTAAAAAAGATTTTCTGCCGAAGAATCTTCCCTCTCATATGGGACAATAGCAGAGATGAATTTGTGGATGAATCAAGTCATCCGGTGAGAAACACAGAATCTCGCTAAATCTCAGATTTCTCAATCTGGGATGACGTCCTTCGCAGATCTGAATACCAACGGTCAGGTTTGCACGTATCCTGTGGCTTGCCCAGAGGTGTGGGGGGATGATTCCATTGTCCCTAGTGGTCATAGACTTCTCGCTCAAGGAAATCAGCTAAGGTGTAGGTCGGTACCGTGGTCACAACCATCGGTATGGCATCCGGTTTCGCATTCCCGCTCCTCCTGATAGTTTCGGAATATGAAGAAAACTCCTATCGACATTTGGGTGACGGACCCGCTTAGCAGCTTTCTTGGCAGCCAGACCGCCAGTGGCCTTGTGCTGTTTGTTGCCGCCCTGGTGGCATTGGTTCTGGCCAATTCACCTTTTTCAGATGCCTACCACCATCTTTGGCGCAATGAAATTTCAGTCGGGTTTAACGATTTCATGATCAGTAAGACCTTGCATCATTGGATCAACGATGGGCTGATGGCCGTATTCTTCTTCGTGATCGGGCTTGAACTGAAGCGCGAGATCATGGCGGGTGAACTGAGGAACCCCCGTGATGCTCTGCTTCCTATCGCGGCTGGGATAGGTGGAATGGTCGTGCCGGCGTTGATCTACCTTGCGTTTAATCCCTCGGGCGACGCGAGTGACGGATGGGGCATACCCATGGCGACCGATATCGCCTTCGCGCTCGGCATTATCTCCCTGTTGGGGAACAGGGTCCCATTGTCGCTTAAGGTGTTTCTCACTGCCCTGGCCATCGCGGACGACCTTGGTGCGGTGCTGGTCATTGCCGTCTTCTATACGTCCCACATCGACATCATGAGTCTTTTCGTTGGTGCGATGTTCATGATCTTCCTGGTGACGTCCAACCTGCTGGGGGTCCGCAACATTCTGTGGTATGGAGTGCTGGGAATCGGTGGCCTATGGTTGGCCTTCCTCTTGTCGGGAGTACATGCCACCATTGCCGCGGTTCTCGCTGCGTTCACGATTCCGGCCAATGTGAAAATCTCGGACAAGGGATTCGTTTCGCGCATCAAGGCTTTGGGAGACAGGTTCGAGGCGGCAATAAGCAATGACGTGACCCTGGTAACCGATGAACAGCTCCATATATTGGAAGACATTCGCGCCGTGGCCAGGGAGGCACTGACTCCGCTGCAACGCCTGGAACATGCCATGCATCCCTTTGTGGCGTTTGTGGTCATGCCGGTCTTTGCCTTGGCAAACGCCGGGATCAGCTTTCCGGCTGACTTCCTGGATCAATTGGCCAGTCCGGTCACATTAGGAGTGGCATCCGGACTGCTGGGTGGAAAGGTGCTGGGGATCATGGGCATATGCTACATCCTGATACATTTTCAGTGGGCCTCCTTGCCGGAACAGACCGGCTGGGGGCATCTCTTTGGTGCTGCGATGCTGGCCTCGGTGGGGTTCACCATGTCGCTGTTTATCACCGGACTGGCGTTCAACGATGATGTATTGATCCTCCAAGCCAAGTTGGGCATTCTGATGGCCTCCCTGATCGGTGGGGCTGCAGGATACTATTTGCTAAAGCGGGCGGGGTGATCGTCTGCATCGACTGTGGATGGTGTATTGTGAGAGATTGGAAAAAAGATGGGGCTGGCATGTCTCAATTGTAAAAACCTAGATATCACCATTCAAACATTGAACGACCAAATTATAATTCGGTGAGGCCTTAATCCAATTGACATTCTGAACCAGCGGCGAAAGATCTGTGCCCAAGAAAGACGAACATCCCCTAAAAGAGAAAGGAAGTGTCCCGGTCGGGTTTCATCGGATGAGGGGATAAAGCATGTGAGGCTCCAGAGGGCTGGACGTATATGGTTGTCCGAAAATTAAATGAGCGTTCTGAATACCCAAGCAAGGCCTGTAGAGAAATTCTAAATCTTCCTGGTTTCAGGATGATCCTATGGTTCCTTCTTCACAGACCCACAGCTTGACTAATTTACTCAATTGACCAAAAATCTCCTTCGCCGATTCCGCAGCTCGGCAATGGGAGATCAACTGGAACAGAAAGGCTCGTTCATACTGACATTCGCGCATTCGTAATTCGGAGGTACCTTCATGACGACATACCGCGCAGCATCCCTACCACCCGATCATTTACGTCCGCGGCTTTGCCGCCACTCAGAGCGAGATTGAAGAAACGGTGGCCGATCCTTACATGGGGTTCAATATCGGCTCGACCAAGTCGCGTGTGGCATGGACCGGCGACGTCAAGCGCTTTTACTTCGAGTCACCGCTCGTGCGGTTAATGGGCGATCACGAGTATGAGGACGTCTTCGTGGATGGAGACGACCTCGTGGCCGCCGAGCGTACCGACTATGCCGTTCCCTACCGCTCTATTATCATCTACCGCTATTACGATGAAGCCTCGAAGGACTTCGGGGACGGCAAGACGCCTCCCATTGAGCATTTCGCCAAAGGCCTGGGCAATCTCATCCTGCGCCTGCGCGAAAAGGTCTGCGCGAACAAGGACAACAAGGTCACGCCCAAAGACTTCCGGGTATATCTCGTGGCTCACTCCATGGGAGGGCTGATCTGCCGGGCCTTTCTGCAGAATACGAAACTCAGCTCAGCGGAGGCGCGCGGCGCGGTGGACAAGCTCTTCACCTATGCCACGCCTCACAATGGCATTGATATGCGTATCGTGCGCAATGTGCCGGGCTGGCTTTCATTCGGCGATATCAATAATTTCAATCGCGACAAGATGGCCGGATACCTCGCGGTGCCAAAGGGTGATGATGTCTCGGTCGTCAAAAATTTCCCGCCCGAGCGCATCTTCAACCTGGTCGGCACGGATTCGCGCGATTACACCGTGGCGGGCGGCATTTCGTCATGGGCCGCTGGCGATGCCAGCGACGGGCTGGTGCGTCTTGAGAATGCCACCACGCATGGGGCGGGTCCCGACGGCAAGGATGTGAGTTCGCCGCGCGCGTTCGTGCACCGCAGCCATTCCGGCCACTACGGTATCGTGAACTCCGAGGAGGGCTACCAGAACCTCACGCGGTTCCTGTTCGGTGCACTGCGAGTGGATGGCATTCTGGAGATCGATGACATCACATTGCCGGTGGAAGTGCAAAAGGCGCACGACGACGGCAAGAAGGTTCGAGCATCTTACCAGTTCGAAATTGCGGCTAGCGTGCGTGGCTGTCAGTGGCAGATGACGCGGCGCGAGGTGCGCGAGAACTCCGCCATCTTCCGCAGCTATGAGGATCTGTTTCCGGGGAAGGATCGCACCAAGCGCAAGCCGGACCGCTCGAACAGTCCGCATCTCTTCTCCATTTTTCTCGATCCAAGTAAAAGCGTCAAAACATCCAAATCGGTCAGCTTTGCTTTCGACATCAAGGTACTGGTGCCCGATTACGTCGTGGATGGCCTGCTATTCATGAAGCGCCACTATGAGGGTGGGTTCATCTATCGTGAGCTGATTCTGGTCGAGGCCTTTCCCGATGATTCGGCCCCGGCTGGCTGGCGCATCAAGTATGGCTACCAGGACATGAATCCCGGCAAACCCGGCAAAGACGTAGAAACGCGTCCGCTTATCAAGGGGAAGCCGAACGCCGGCATTGCGTTCGATATCCCCATCGAGCAGAACGCTCGCCCTGGCCTGCGTGGCACCTTACGCATTGAAGCCAGGCCATGGAGTTGAGTCGTGGATGACGTGAATTGGTAATGGCAGCATTGTTCGTAAAAAGTATTGCGAATTTTTCGGGGAAAACGATGGCGTATTATAGGGGCAGAAAATCGGAGATCCGCATCTTATGCGGAACCATCAAATCATAGTTGAATTGAAGAGGACATACATGGCAAAGCGTAATTACTGGCTTGATCTATTTACCGGTGCTACGTGGAAGGAATTTAAGGCAGCTGGCGCGAAAGTATCCGGTTTCCGCGAATCCAGGTGGAACACGGTCCAGAAGATCAAACCGGGCGACTATTTAATCTGTTATCTCACAGGAGTTTCGCGTTTCATTGGAATCCTCGAGGTTACTAACAAGCCATACAAAGATAGCACGCCTATCTGGAAAGACGAGGACTTTCCTTGTCGACTCAAGGTGAAGGTTGTGATGGAATTGACGGTGGATACAGCCATTCCTGTTCTTGAACTCCGGGACAAATTATCTTTTTTTAAGCACCTTACTAGTCCGCACGCATGGACGGGCCATTTTAGAGCCTCTCCCGCAAAATGGGATACCGCGAATGGAGAAGCAGTTGTCCAAGCAGTTCAAGAAGCGCAAAAGAATCCGACTATCCGTCCGGTGGATGAGCGAAAGTTGAAATATAGACCTAAAGCCTTCAAAGCCAAGATTGGCTCTGTTACTGTGCCAGAAAGTGAGGAAGCCGAGCTATTTAAGGAGGAATCCGATGGAAAGAAACCAAGGGAGCACACTGAAATTCAGTGGCATCTTTTGAAGCTGGGATCAGACATGGGTTTCGATCTATGGGTCGCCCGAAACGATAAGAACAAGTCGTGGGATTCGAAGAAGTTCACCGACTTCCTCAAACTAAAGTCTGAATTGCCGCTTCAGTTTGACGACGCGACTAACCGCACCATCGAGCTGATTGATGTCCTTTGGCTAAAAGGCAACGCTATCGTCGCCGCGTTTGAAGTAGAAAGCACTACATCAATCTATTCCGGCCTGCTTCGCATGTCTGACCTCGTGTCCATGCAACCTAACTTGACCATTCCGCTATACTTGGTTGCGCCAGACGATAGACGAGATAAAGTGATCACGGAGGTAAACCGGCCAACCTTCTCAAAGTTGTCTCCTCCGCTTTCAGAAATCTGCCGGTTCATTTCATTCAACACTCTCAAAGAACAGATCAAGGCAGTAGGGCATATGCTCCGATTCATCAAGCCGGAATTCTTAGAGGAAATTTCAGAATCCTGCGAGATTGAAGAAGCATGAAAAACCCAACTAACGAGTGGAGAGGGATGCGACCCGGTGCTGGTTCACGCCTCATTTCATATTTTCTGAAGAATCGAAGGCGTGTTATATGGCCTGGAAATTGAAGATCTGAATCTTATCTGGGTCCATCTTATTATTGTTAAGACGGTCTAAAAGGCTTGAGCTCGGAGATGGGATACGAACTTTGGACCTCTCCGATTACTGGCTACAGACGTAAGGGAACGCGACTCGAGGAGCTGCGTTCCTTGCTGGGCGCGGGGATCACCGGCCATGCGATCCTTGAACCACTTCAATCGTGCCCTGCGGATGCCGAGGCCATCGAAATCGCGACGGTCCTGCAGAGTCGAGACTTCGATGTCGCAGGAGTCCAATTATGGCCGGCCGGTCCAGTTATTGGTTCGATCACCCGAGACTGCCTGAGGGATGGCAAGGTGAGGGATCACATGAAACCCATAACTGCAGATACGCTCGTTCAGACGCCACTCCACTCCCAAGCGTTCTGACGGTGCTGAAGAAACGGGCGCACATATTTGTCCTGGTCGGGACGGAAGTCAGAGGTATCATCACTCGAGCGGATTTCAACAAGCCGCCCGTTCGGGTCTACCTATTCGGCCTACTCTCTCTACTGGAAATGCATCTTGGTTTCTGGATTCGGGTGGTTTACCAGGACTCATGGCAGACGGTGCTCCCGGCCAAACGTCTAGTAGCTGCAAAGAAGCGCCAAGCTGACCGTCAAAGAGGAAGATGGCAGAACGTGAGCCTCATGGAATGCCTTCAGTTCTGTGACAAACGTGATCTCGTGCTTGCACGACAAGACCTCTGCGAGAAGCTGAGGTTAGGAAGCAAAACTAAAGCGTCCAATCAACTGAGGTGTGCCGAGGATCTCCGAAATCTACTTGCGCATAGTCACCAGGATTGGGTTAAGGGTTCCCTGATGGGAAAAGATTATAGGCTTGGTGGAATGGATCGAGATTGTTGTCCATGCGTTGGACCAGCAGGTGGAACAGGAAGCCAGGAATGCGCCTGAGCAAGGCCAGGACAGCTTATGGTTATCGGTCTAACAGCATGGGCGAAGAGTCTGGGGCCTGCCAAGGCTGGTGGCTGGGAGCGTTGGGCCGGATTACCTAAGAAAGAAAACCTTGACCAAAAGGGGTAAGGCTATTTTTCTGGCATAGGTTGAAGGTGTCATGAAGCGCGTGATGAAAATGGTCCTGTGTGTGCTGTTAGGGATTTTTTTTGTTGTGGCAGGGGGAGCCAAGCTTCTGGGCAGTCCAGCCCAGGTTGAACATTTTGCGCAATGGGGGTATCCCTTTTGGTTTCTGTATTTGACCGGAATGATTGAAGTCGGCGGCGGGATCTGTTTGTTTATTCCGAAGACGCAATGGTATGGCATTGGGGTTTTGAGCATTACTATGGTCGGTGCGGCGCTGACACACTTGAGGGCTGGAGAAATGGGTGCTGTGCCCGTTCCACTTGTACTTCTCGGTCTTTTGCTCCTGTTGGCTTGGATGATCAGGGAACCATCCAGGAAGAATGGAGCCAATCACTGGCCTCCCCAACAATGAATTGGCTGAAATTTCATAAATGTTAGATGTTGTCCTCTACGAACCGGAAATCCCGCCGAACACCGGGAATATTATTCGTCTATGCGCCAATACCGGCTTCGGGTTACATCTGATTCATCCGTTGGGATTTGAGTTGGATGATAAGCGGGCCCGCCGGGCCGGGTTGGATTATCATGAATTGGCCCGGATGAAAGATTACCCAACCCTGCAAGACTATCTGGACGCTCAAAAGCCCTCACGTATTTTTGCGATCACCACAAAAGGACAGCGACCCTATCACGACGTGGCTTTTCAGCCTGGCGATGCCTTGTACTTCGGTCCCGAGACGCGGGGCTTGCCTGCCCATATCTTAGAAGCCCTTCCTCCTGACTCATCGTTTGCGCATTCCGATGCGCCCTGATTCTCGTAGCCTCAATTTGAGCAATGCGGTGGCTGTGGTGGTCTATGAGGCGTGGCGGCAGCTGCAGTTTCATGGCGCCAAGTAAGCCAAAGGTCCGTAGGCGAGCAGCGCTAATTCTGGTAGAGTAGGGCAATACTATTTCCTCTTAATTTCGTTGAATAATGTAGCTTTTCTTCCAGGGCACAGATCCTTCGCGCTGGCTCAAGATGATATTTCGGAAAAGTAATCGCATGAAGAAGATTTTTTGTGGGGCAAGTTAGGCAACCACAGGTGGCGCATTTACGGTTAGTGGGGAGAGCCCTTATAAAATCGATCCCTTGTAGAGGTGATACCATGTTTTGGGATGTCAAAACTGTTAGGCCTTTGCCCGACTATCGCATTTATGTCGAGATCGAAGATGGAAGAAAGGGAGTATTTGACCTAAAGCCCTATTTTGACCATGGCGTATTTCGCGAGCTTCGGGATGTGCATGACTTTAACCAGGTAGGCATTCTATTTGGTGCAGTGACTTGGCCCCAAGAGCAGGATATTGCCCCGGAGACCCTGCTTGCCGAAATGGTTTCTCTTGATCCTCATCTTGCGCCGGAGGAGCTGTTCAAGAGCGACCTTGGTGGAGCCACCCGGCCATCATCGAATTAGCGCAACCATTCTCTTTGGTGGATATTGTGCAAGATCGCCATGATTTTTCAGCCTGGGAGGAAATCATTCCCTTGTCGTCCCGCATGGATTCAGTAGGGGCCCATCCGAAGAAGGCCAGGATGGATTCCCGATTAACAATGTCGGGAATGACTGCAATTGGGATACATGTCTGATGCAAATCATTCTGATTTTTTCTACAAGTTCAATACACGTTTCACGGAGATTTTGCTGAGTTCTTGGGCTTTTCTCTCTGGGCACAGATCATTCGCTTCCAGCTCAAGATGACCATATAGTTAAGGTCTAATAGGGGGATGATGTGACTGTCCAATATCTAAATAATCACATGAAGTTTTATTAATATTAAAAAGGTGATCGGATGAAGGAGATTTTGTTTGTAGGAGCGGGGTCGGTTGGTGGATATTTTGGGGCGCATCTGGCTCGCCACAATCCGAACGTGTCGTTTCTCCTGCGGCCGCGTACCAGGGAGGCCGTGGCTAAAAACGGGCTGACCATCCGGAGCGCGATTGGTGAGAGCTTTACCGTGCATCCCACCGTGGCTTCCGATCCCGAGGAACTGCCCCAACCGGATCTGATTGTGCTGGGGATCAAAGCCTATGACCTGGATGAGGTCATGGACCAGATTGAGCCGGTGCTGAAACCGGATACCATTATTCTGACCTTGCAAAATGGGGTGACGATTGAGGATACGCTGATGGTCCGATTTGGCCGGGAGCGGATTGTGGGCGGGGTGGCATTTATCTATTCCAAGATCGCCGAGCCGGGGGTGATCGACCATTATAAAAAAGGGATGCTGACCATTGGCGAACCGTTGGGGATGGAAACTCCCAGACTCCAAGCCATGTTGGCGTTATTTAAAGGGGCAGGAATTCCCTGTTTCATCAATCCTGATATCCGGCGCGCCAAGTGGGAGAAGATGTGTTGGAATTGTGTGTTTAACCCGCTGACGGTATTGCTGAATGATCGGGTGGCGAAAGCCCTGGATCATCCGGAGTTTCAACCGGTCATCGCGACTATCGTGCGGGAAGTCTCGGCCGTGGCCATGGCGGTGCACCGTGTGCCGTTGGATGAGGATATGCCGGAGAAGGTCGTCAAGTGGGCTCAAGAACTTCGTGATATCCATACGTCGATGTATGATGATTGGAAGGCCGGACGGCCCACTGAGATTGATGAGCTGAATGGTTTTATCACCGAACAAGGCAAGTCGTTTGGCGTGCCCACCCCGATGAACGACATGTTGACGGCGTTTATTAAGGCTCATGACCGCATCCAGAGTCTTCCGCCGAGGCCACGATACAGATAGAGGGGGCCATCATGCAGACCCTACGCTTCACGCGAACAACGCTGACGCAACTTCCCGCAGCGCATCAGGTGTCTGAGCTGCCCACGTTGATGCCGGGCATGAATGTGCGTGGCGTCAAACTTCAAGCAGTACTTGATGTTGTGACACTCAATGTGGGGGCCGACCATGTGACCTTCGAGTCGCAGGATGGAAAATTTTCGGCCTGTCTGACGATGAAGCAAGCCGTGGAGTTTGGCATTTTGGTGTATGAACTGGATGGCGCACCGTTTCCTCCCGAACGCGGCGGGCCGTTTCGCTTAGTCACTCCTGGATTGGGTGACTTGTGCGCCAATGTGAAACAGGTCGGCAGAATGATCTTTTCCAAAGGCCTGGTTTCGGATAGTCGTCCACCTCAAGTCTGTCCAGAGAAAGAGTAGGTTTGTCTTGATGCACCCTTCGCACCGCGTTCCTCTTATCTATAATCTGTTTCCACGCCTGGCCGGTCCCTTGTGATCGCTGGCTTTCTCATGCGGAACGGGCCGCAGACATGGGATTTAATTGGCTCTT
Organism: uncultured Nitrospirales bacterium; assembly: GCA_963801755.1. Taxonomy (GTDB): domain Bacteria; phylum Nitrospirota; class Nitrospiria; order Nitrospirales; family UBA8639; genus Nitrospira_E. Next base: position 121,857 of record CAWDGE010000005.1, read on the forward strand.
TGTGAATCCCATTCATCTCCCCGGATTCTCGGGAAGTTTATATGCCATTAAAGAATACGATCTCCTGAATCCGGCATTTCTGCCGGAAGGGACTCAGGATCAGCGCCTTGATGTTTTGCGTCCCACGCTTCAGCGTATCGCGCAATGTGGCCTGGCGCCGATGGTGGATCTGGTACTGAACCACACCGCCGTCGATTCATCCCTAGTCTCGCAGCACCCTGACTGGTATATGCGGGATGAACACGGAAAAGTTGAAAACCCCTATGCGGTTGACCCGGATGATCCCAGCAAGAAAACGGTGTGGGGCGATTTAGCCGAAATTGATAATCGGCATTCTCCCGACCGTGAGCATCTCTGGGAGTTTTGGGGGCAATTGGTCGACCGGTATCTTGAGTTGGGTTTCCAAGGGTTTCGTTGTGATGCGGCCTATAAAGTACCAGGTGAGTTGTGGCGCTTTCCTTATTGACCGGGCACAACGCGTGAATCCGCAAGCCGTCTTTTGGGCGGAAAATCTTGGCTGTACCCTGGAGCAGACGCGCGCGCTTGGGGACGCGGGGTTTCACTTTTTTTGTAACAGCTCCAAATGGTGGAACTTCAAGGACGCCTGGTGTTTAACCCAGCACCGTGAATTTCAGAATATGCCGTCCATTGGATTTCCTGAGTCCCATGACACCCCGCGCCTGGCGGCTGAGTCTGGAGGGAATGAGGCGGTTCAACGCCAACGCTATGCCTTTGCCGCGCTGTTTTCCACCGGCCTCATGATCCCGATGGGGTATGAATTTGGATTTCAACAGTCGCTGCATGTGGTAGAGACCACCCCTGATGATTGGGAGTCCCCACGATGGGATTTGCAGAGTTTTATCCGTGCGGTGAATCACTGGAAGTTGGAAGTGCCGCTTTGGCAAGGGGAGGGGGATCTGGTTCAACGGTCGATGAGCCACCCCAACCTGTGCGTTTTGGAACGGCGGTCGTTGGAAAATTCACACAGTTGGGCGCTCCTCTGTCTCAATACGAATGTCCATGAGCCGGTTGATGTGGCCATCGGTGAGTTGGGCGGCCTACCGTCTTCTCCAAGAATGTGGCGTGTCAGCTCGCTCGATCAGCATCCTGGCTCCCAATCCCTTCCTGAGCGAGTGGTGCTCCAGCCAGCCGAAGTCATTGTGATTACAGACTTTTAAGTGTGGTCTTGAGATTGCAACTGAATAGAGGGGGCCGTAAAATGCTCCTTTCTTATTCACAGGGTTTTATTATGGGATTTTTGGGAAAGGACGAGAAGTATGTCAGAGCGGACGTTAGCAATTATTAAGCCTGATGCGGTGGCCAAACATGCGATTGGTGATATTGTCCGCCGTTATGAAGAGGCCGGGTTATTTCCGGTTGCCATGAAAATGATGCGGTTATCCAAAGGGGTGGCTGAAGGGTTCTATGCTGTGCATCGAGAACGCCCCTTCTTTAGCGACTTGACGACCTATATGAGTTCGGGGCCGGTGGTAGTCGTGGTGTTGGAAGGGAAGGACGCGGTCAAAACACACCGTGATCTGATGGGAGCGACCGATCCCAAAAAAGCCGATCCGGGTACCATTCGGGCCGCGCATGGGGCTTCTATTGAGGCTAATGCAGTGCATGGGTCCGATTCGGCCGAGAATGCTCAAATTGAGATTCGGTACTTTTTTGCGGAATCCAATCTGGGCTAGTGGAAAGACCAAACTAGGGTGGTTGGGGCTTAATGCCCCTGGCATGATGCCCGCCGATAGCGGCGGGCATGCGTCTCCTCATAGATAGAGTGTATTGGTTTAGGCCACATTTCCCTCTACACGTATTGCCGTATGACAACATGGCTAAAAATTTGTAGTCTGTTGCTGTGTCTGGGGCTCTTAGCCGGGTGCGGACGGATGCGTCCTCCCCAGGGGCCACCGGTGAGTGATGTCATCCCTCTTCCCCCTGCTGTCGAGCCCGCGCCCGATCGCGATGAAGGGGTGGTATCATTACCACCTGAAGTCCCTCCGGATATTCAACGGATTCATGCGCAACTCTTTCAACAGTCCAAAGAACATTTTGAGGCGAAAGCCTATCCTCAAACCATCAGCGGACTCACGCGCTTGCTGGCGCTTCTCCCTGAAGAACCCATTGAAGTCCAAAGCCGTTGGTTGCTAGCTCAGGCCTATCGTCAAGTTGGGGAGTGGGAAGCCGCCAGAGATCAGTACCGCACACTCGCCGTTGCAGGGAACACCAATCCTTATCAGGCGGATGCCCAATTGCAATTCAAGGAACTTCAACGGTTACTTGAACAATTCACGATGCCTCCTCTCGACACTCAGGCCATCCGGTTAACACTTGAACAATTGCCGGCCAGCGGTGGGTTTGACCAGGGTATCAAGAAAATGAAGGCCGATGGAGTTACGACACTGCTGATTGATTTGGGGTGCGAGGGAACAGGCTTTCACACCGATCCACCTCGGATCTCGAAGGCGCCTCGTCATCTGCTTGACCTGCAAGCGCTCCTGCGCTCATATGTGGAACGAAGTCATCAGTTGCATCTGTTGGTGTATGTGGGAGTAAATCTGCGTTGTATCGGTAATTGGCACGATTCCCCTTTGCCGGAATGGCGCGATCGCACCTATAATGTGACCACCCGTCAGACTCAGGATTCCCGATTTTTTGATCTGTTTCATCCGGAGTATCAACAATTTCTTGATCAATTTCTCGCGCAACTCTCCGGTGAGGGTGTCGACGGTCTGGTATTTCTGGACGATTATCCCATGGGGATGTATGACGGCGTATCCCGGTCGGGGTTAACCCGTTTTCAAACCGCATTCGGAGTGAGCTTTGATCCCGTGCGTGCCTTTCAGCCAGGGTTCGAACCTCTCAGAGGATCTAAACTGTCGAGTCGATCAACGCAGGGTTCAAGCGCTCTTGACCAAGATTCCGTGTTTTGGCGATGGGCCGGGTGGAAGGCTCGCGAGCGATTAACCGTTGTGGAGCAGTTGATAGGCCAGCTTCGCAAACGCCATCTGACGGTTCAATGTGGTCTGGAACTCCACCCGCATGGATTGACCGATCCGGTTCGTGCCCTGGTGGACTATGCCCAGGATGCCATGGAAGCCATACGACGCCCGTTTTCCTTTTTCTTTGTGCGGCCGGAAATCGATCGCCAGTCGTCGTCCGATCAACTGTCGGCGGTTGAGAAGCTCCGGCGCATCTCGACAAAGGCAGTGTTAACCCGCTTGCTTCCTGTGCTTGACGATCCGCGGCGGGTGTGGGTGAGTATGCCGGCGGAGAGAGGAAAGCGCATTGCGCCGGGAACAGCCGGAAGCAGCACGTCACTTCTAGATGAGTTTCCTTCGGGAATTGGTGTCGTGCACGATCTTCGCGCCTTTTCTTGATTTTCCTGATGGTGTCCCTGGCACATTGAGGTGGGTACAGTCACTCAACCTGGTGCATGGGAGACACACACACATATGAATGCCATCATCGTTTTGAACAAAAGGGGGTAGGAATGGAGCCACAGGATTTGCGTTTTCACAAGGAGCACGAATGGATTCGCGTTGAAGGGAACAAGGCCACCTTAGGCATCAGTCATTTTGCTCAGGATGCCCTGGGGGATGTGGTCTTTGTGGACGTTCCTAAAGTAGGAACCTCTTTGCAGGCTGAAGATCAATTGGGAGAAGTGGAGTCAACCAAGGCCACCTCAACGATTTACACGCCGGTTACCGGAAAAATTCTTCAGGTCAACACAGAGCTTCAAGACCATCCCGAACTGCTCAATCAGGATCCCTATGGAAAGGGGTGGATCGCGGTGCTGGAATTATCCAATCCTGGTGAAGTGAATGCATTGATGACGCCGGAAGAATACACCGCATTTTTAGCCTCACAGGAATCATGACCACCTCTCCCCATATCGTGATTATCGGATCAGGCCCTGGTGGGTATGTGGCGGCTATTCGTGGCGCTCAATTAGGTGCCACAGTGACGATCCTGGAAGAACAGGTGCTTGGGGGGGTGTGTCTGAATTGGGGCTGTATTCCCAGTAAAACCCTGTTGGGCTTTATTGATCTTGGCGAACGGGTTCGGCATGCCCAGCCGTTTGGCCTCAACATTGAGGGGCCTGTGAGCTATGACCTTGCCCGCATGGTCGCACGCAAGGAGGAAGTGGTTCGTGGATTGGTGAAGGGGATTGGCACCTTATTGAAGCAGTGGAAAATTACGCATGTGCCGGGGCGAGGCGAATTGGTCAATGACCGGCAAGTGCGGGTCACCCATCCTGATGGGTCCTCCTCCACCATTGATGCCGATGCCATTATTCTTGCTACAGGTTCTTCCTGGCCTCAACTGGCTCAATTTCCTATAGATGGTCAACGCGTGCTGACCAGTAAAGACGCCTTGGATTTAACGGAGATCCCCAGGAGTGTTGTCATTGTCGGCGGCGGGGTAGAAGGATCTGAGTTTGCCTGCTTGTTGAGCGGGTTGGGATCGGAAGTGAGCATCGTGGAAATGATGCCCTCCGTGCTGCCTCTCGAGGATGAAGATACGATCTCCACCATGACGCGTGAATTGAAAAAACGCAAGATTCAACTCTATCTCAATACGCAGATTACGAAGTGGGCAGCTGTTGATGAGGGAGTGTGCGTGACGCTGGCCTCGGGAGAAGAACTGGTTGCAGGCCACCTGCTGGTTTCGGTCGGGCGTCGTCTGAACTCCGGCCAATTAGGGCTCGATCAGGTGGGAGTAGAGGTGGGACCCAAGGGTGAAATTCTGGTCAACGAAAAAATGGAAACCTCCGTCCCCGGTATTTACGCGATCGGTGATGTGACGGGGAAATTCATGTTGGCGCATGTCGCCTCGGCTCAAGGAAAAGTGGCTGTCTCAAACGCCATGGGCCGGCCGCAGTCCATTAACTATGATGTGATTCCCGCAGGAATATTTACTTTGCCTGAAATCGGGCGAATCGGGCTGACTGAGTCCCAGGCTCGGGAACGTGGATTGGCAATTGCGATCGGGCGATTCAAATATGCCGGTCTCGGAAAAGCCCAGGCCGTCGGGGAGCCATTTGGACATTTCAAAGTGATTTCGGATGAACAGACCAAGAGAATTCTTGGCGTCCATATTATCGGTGCTCATGCGGCCGACCTTATTCATGAAGCCGCCATGGCAATGCAGGGTGGGTTGACCGTTGAGGATCTCGCCACCATGATTCATGCTCATCCGACTTTTTCGGAAGGGTTGATGGAGGCCGCCGAGGATGTGGAGGGCATGGCTATTCATCAGGTGCGGAAGCGGTAATAATGCCGTGAGATGTGGTCATTGATTCAGCATGAACGACATTAAACCGGAGAGATCGCGAGTCAGGTCGTGGCAATGGTCTGGTATGCATTCAGGCGACATTTCCTGGGGATGCTCTCTTCTATTGAAATTGGCCTTTTTGGGGACAGGCGTGTGTTTCGTCTATTGGGTAGGTTGGCCGCAGTCGTCATTTTCTCCAGTTGCTCCCCTCGAAAATCCAGGTGTTCAGTCCTCACACATACTCCCTTCCGGTTCCGCGGATCATCCCGACGAGGTTCGGAGCCTGTCGCCTCTTTCAGGGAGAGATGCCGTCCAGCCCCTTCAAGTGATGGTGGAAGGGGAAAATGGGCAACCCAGGGAAGTTGCGGCGTTTACCGTGGACTTGAATGAGGGCACCTTAGCTGAATTAGAGCATCTCCCTGGTATTGGACCGGTCTTGGCTGGACGAATTGTGGAACATCGAACTTCTCATGGAGCATTTCGACGCATTGAAGATTTGGCTCTGGTGCCGGGAATTGGAGAAAAACGGTTGGAGCAACTGCGCCCCCTTGTTGGTGTACGAGCCTCAACCATGGCGATAGGGATCGGGAGTTAATTTTGCACTTTCACACAGCGTGGCTCAAAAGATGACAACTTCAGAAATCAACCGGCAACTGGACCTTATTCTTCGCGGAACCGTGGAGGTCATTCAGCTCGACGAATTAAGGGCCAAATTAGCGGAGTCGCTGAAAGAACAGCGTCCCCTCAAGATTAAAGCCGGATTTGATCCTACGGCGCCAGACCTGCATCTTGGGCATACCGTGTTAATTCAAAAGCTCAAACATTTTCAGGAGCTGGGCCATCAAGTTATTTTTCTCATTGGAGATTTTACGGGCATGATCGGCGATCCAACCGGGGTGTCGGAAACCCGGGTAGCGCTGACGAAAGAGCAAGTGCTGACCAATGCGAAAACCTATGAACAGCAGATTTTCAAAACGCTGGACCCTCAAAAAACCCGCATCGAATTTAATAGCCGATGGATGAGTGGCATGCGGGTGGAAAAGATGGTGGAGCTGTGTTCCCATTATAGCGTGGCGCGGATGTTGGAACGGGACGATTTCTCAAACCGATACCGGGATCAAAAGCACATAAGCGTGCATGAGTTTCTTTATCCTTTGGTGCAGGGGTACGACTCGGTGGTGTTGGAGGCCGATGTGGAGTTGGGTGGAACGGATCAGAAATTTAATCTCCTCGTCGGGCGTGATTTGCAGAGGGATTACGGACAAAAACCGCAGGTGGTGCTCACGATGCCGTTGTTGGAAGGCACGGATGGGGTCCGGAAAATGAGTAAGAGCTTCGGAAATTATATCGCGTTGGAAGATCGTCCGGCAGATATGTTCGGGAAGCTGATGTCTATTAGCGATGTACTCATGCTGCGCTATTACGAACTTCTGACGGTCAGCAATTTGGATGAGGTCAAGCATCAACATCCCATGGTAGCCAAAATGGCCCTGGCCGAACAGATCGTTCATCAATATCATGGAAGCGATGCGGTTGAAGAGGCCAAGGCTGATTTTCAACAGCGATTTCAGAAGCGGGACTTTCCCGATGAGCCGGATGCCCATGTGCAACTCTCACCCACGGATTTTAATAACTCGCAAGATTATTCCATGCCTGTCGTTGACGTTTTGATGCGGACCGGCTTAGTGCCCAGTAAATCTGAAGCCAGACGGCTCGTCTCTCAGGGTGGCGTTCAGGTGGAAGGAGAAAAGCTTACCGACCCCAACGGGATGATGACCTTCGAGCCTGGCCGATCGTATCCGATGAAAATAGGCAAACGAAAATTTGCGATCATTGAATTCAGGAAATAAATTCTTCCGGATATAATCAGGATTGATTGGCTTCGACGACAGAGGCAACACTGTCATTGTTCAATTTTTCTTGTACCTTGACTAAGCCTCAGCCCACACCTAGAATGCGAATCCTGATCTCGTGAGCGGGCGTAGCTCAGTGGTAGAGTCCTTGCTTCCCAAGCAAGTTGTCGGGGGTTCAAATCCCCTCGCCCGCTCCAATTCAATCCACCACCTCCCTCATCTTCTTCGGTTTTAGATTTCTGGACCATTCCCGCGTTTGTCACGGTAGGGAATTCAGTAAAATGTTGAACGGGGACTCGGTCCAGGATCAACCCTGGCTGTCATGGGAAATTATCTTCTGTGCTCGAACCAGTCCAGCCTGCCCCTTCCACTCTCATTGTGATAGCCAATGCTTCCAGGCCATCTGTGTCGGCTTTTTGTCAATCACTCTAAAATAGACTTTTTTTTTCATGGCCCCGACCATCGGTCCATGCTCAAACACTCGCTACCCTCACAGTAGAACTGCCTGATCAAGGCTATCACAGTAGGCATCGCAGAAGACCTGGCAAGGGACTAGGTCCAAAAAGGCGACGCTAGTTCAAATAGGGAATTGTAGGGATATGGCTCAAGGGGTTCACTCAATCCTGTATGGATAAGCGGCGCAGCTGAGTAGTGCGTCGAAAAATATCTTTCAGGCGGGAGGAGGAATTCCTAATGCAATGGGGTCTTCAGATCTTACCGGATGCGGTTGTTGTTCGAATATTTGGTGTGCCGGATCATTCTCTTGGGGGGATGTTTGAAAAGGCAGCAGCGCGAGCGATAAGTCTGGACTATCGAAAAGTCCTCGTTGATTTTTCTGATGTGGAATCCCTGGGCCCGATGGGGCTGACTTTGTGTGGGTATGGACTCTATCACCTTCAGCAATTAGGTATTCCTGTCGCACTGATTCAACCTCCGGCCTCGCTCCTTCCTGTTCTTTTCCGGCATGGGATGAAAGAGTTTCCAGTCGTCCTTTCCCATGAATACGATGTCAGGATGCTGAAATAATCCGCATTCTTCCCTGCCGTGGGCAACAAATCGCTTATTTCAGCACTAAGAGTTTTGAAGCAATCCGGATTGACAGAAAGACCATAAAAAAAGGGACTTGGCCATGCCAAGTCCCTTTTTCGGGTTACGCCTGTCTTACGAATTAGAGTTGCCGTAGCGCAGCCACCCTCGCTTCAATCGGCGGGTGAGTCGCAAATATTTGCATGAAACTGTGCGATTTCCCCGATATTTTCATCGTAGCCAGCGCATCTTGGGAGCTATATTCGAATTGGGTTCGTTGCACCCAACGATCAATGCCCTCCAGAGCGGAGATCATATGTTCTTTGCCTACGGTGTTGGCTGCGAACCGGTCGGCTGCAAATTCCCTGCGGCGGGACCACCAGCTAATCGGAATCATCGCCAAGACGGAGAGAACAATTTGCAAAACGATATACACGCCAAATCCTAGAGCCTCATTACGTTCCGCTACCTGCCGATAGATAAACCGGCTAATAAAATAGACAAATGTATTCATCAGGCCTGCCAACACGGTTGTGGTAAACATATCGCCGTTGTAGACATGGCCCATCTCATGAGCAAGGACTGCTCGAACTTCGCCTTCATTAAGGTTGTTGAGCAGACCGGTTGAGACGGCCACCATCGAATTGTTTTTGGTTGGCCCGGTGGCAAACGCATTGGGATCTGGGGATTCATAAATCCAGACCTCGGGCATGGAAATGCTTAACTTTTCAGATATTTTTTGGACGGTGTCAAACACGAGTCTTTCCGCCTGGGTTCGTGGTTCCGTGATTTGAGTGCAGTCGATAAAGGCCCTGGCCATTTGTTTGGAAAAGGCCAAACTGATAAAGGCTCCACCAAATCCGATGACGAAAGCCCACAACAGATCCTGCTGGGCGAAAGACCCACGGAGATCAATTCCGAAGGCCGGTAGAATCATCTCCGATAACACGGTAAACGAAATCGAGAGGGTAATAAAGATGAGGATATTGGCAATCAGTAATAAACCAATTCCTTTAAGTTTTTTCATAGACAATCTCCCTTAATTGTTCCACATCCACTGGTGAAAAAACGCTAATGTGTTCGACTTCATGAATGATGTGATGATCCCTTTACTATTGTCCTCAAAGACGACTGTCAGGGTTCAACATGTTGGAAGATAACACCTTTTCCTTGAGAGTCAAGAGCCGGAAAGACGTGACCCTCGGCTGGAAAACCGTTATGATATCTTTCCAAATGAAGGGATCATTTTTCATAGGTGTTCATTCTGAGTTTTATTATACACGATTGATATTGGGTCTTGTCGTGGTGATAGGCTTTTGGAGTTTTTCCGATGGTCTTCACGCTCAAACGTCAGAGTCTTCGTCGCCTCAGGTGGAGGAACCTTTCGGACAACAGGTCATGATCAGTATGGAAAGTTATGTCTTTACGCCATCTGAAGTGGTGGTGAAAGCAGGTGAGTCGGTGACCCTGACTCTGAGTAATCAGTCCTTTTTGGTTCCTCACAATTTTTTGCTGGATGACCCCAGCGGCATCCGTCTGGTGGACGCGGATATTTCCAGCGGAGATACTGAAGCCCTTACCCTCACGTTGACTGAGCCTGGCATCTATCCTTTTTATTGCGATAAGAAACTTCTTTTCTTTCCTTCCCATCGTGAGCAAGGAATGGAAGGCCGTCTCATCGTCCGCTAGCTCATGCGCCTTTCTCCATTGGACCAACATCTCCTCGGTGACGTGCTGAAGCGGGTTTCCCGCTCATTTTATTTAACCCTCGCCATTCTGCCTCGTGCGGTTCGTTCGCAAATTGGTCTGGCCTATTTGTTGGCCAGGGCTGCGGACACAATTGCCGATACGGGGGACTTAGAGGATGGGGTTCGTCTTGAATGTTTACGTCTTTTAAAGGGGCAGTTGTGGGGAAGCGGCCCTGATTTGGCGCAGATCCAAAAAATCCAGGAGCAAGTACTTACCCAACAATCAAATCCAGATGAGCGTCGTTTATTGGCAGAATTGGAAGGGTGTTTCCGGATTTACCAAAAATTCAGTCCAACCGACCGGTCTCAGATTGCGCAGGTTCTTTCGGTACTGATTGGAGGAATGGAATTTGATCTCCACCAATTCCCCCAGAAAACGGATGGGCAGGTGGTACGAGCGTTACAGGCGATTCACGATTTTGAATATTATACGTATGCGGTTGCGGGATGCGTGGGAGAATTTTGGACGAAGATGGTGTGCAGCCACCTACCGGGCTTCCGGGGGTGGGATCAGGCTTGCATGATTCCCTTAGGCATTCGTTATGGGAAGGGGTTGCAGATGGTGAATATTCTTCGGGATTTGCCACGGGATTTGAGGAATGGGCGGTGTTATATCCCGACGGTGATGCTGGATCAGGTGTCTCTCACTCCCCAGCACCTGCTGGATGAAACCTCTGTTCAGGCGTTTCGCCCCCTCTTTAGAAAATTGATTCAAGAGGCTCGAGATCATTTGGATCAAGGTTGGCGCTATACAATGGCCATTCCTCGTATGGAAATTCGCCTGCGTTTGGCCTGCATGTGGCCGATTTTGATTGGGATCCGTACTTTGCAACAACTGTCGGTGTCACCGCTTGTGCTGAACCCGAACTCACCCATCAAAATTGCACGGAGCGATGTCTATCAAATCGTGGCCTCCACGGGACTCACCGGTGGCTGTGGCACTGTGGGTACGGCCTATTGGGGATATTGGAGGAAGCGTATTATCTAATTTACTCTTGCTTCGGTGAGAGAAGTTTTTCGCCCTTGAGAAAGACTCCGTAAATGGCCTGAGTCGGACAGGCATCGAGGCAAAGACGACACGATTCCATGCATCGTGACGAATCGAACTTGTAGGGAGGAGTCGAGAGCCAGGCTCCCGTCGGACAAATTGGAATGCAAATCGCATTATGGGTGCAACGGTCCGGATGTCGGACCAAGTGGTCTCTTCTCACCATCATAGGCTTCACTCCTTCAAAAAGGGCTCCGGAAAACATTTCAAGCATATTCATTGTGATTGATGATTCTCCATGTCCCATTGTTTGACTAATTCCTGAATACGCGATTTGAGTTCAGGAATTCGATCAAGATTGTTATCAATAGCATTGAGAATATTTTCTAATCTGGCCATGCGCCCAAGCTCCTGATCCAGCTGTGCCAGATGGTCATATTCTGTAAACGCGCCGGCATGAATGGATTCAAGGTGTGGACGAGCGGACTTGAGTCCCGCTGTGACCATTTGCGGTTCGTCATGCACGGGTGGTGTGACCACAAAGCGGCCTTCAGATAACAGGAGGACTGTATGTGGAGCATGTCCGGGAATAGGAAGGACCTGGTCAATGGTGGATCCAATGCCCTGTTCCCAGGAGGAGAGCCAGCCCGGAAAGGACTTTAAAAAGGCAACTTTCCGTAAATTGGCTTTCCATTTATCTTCATTGCCCATAAGATGAAGACCGTGTGCCAATTTGTGGCGCCAGGGTTATGAGACCAGTGGTTCCTTTGTGAGAGGACAAGGTATTAAGATTTGACTGTGGGTAACGAACCATTTTTCCCTGGCATCAGGAGTCGTTCCACGATTTCTCCTTTGCCGATATGTCGCTCCATGATTTCGGTGACATCAGATTCCTGGCCAACCCAATACCAGACCCCTTCTGGATAGATGACGACGCTGGGTCCATACTCACATTGGTCCAGACATCCGGCTTTGTTTGCCCGGACAATTCCTTTTAACCCTAACCGCTCGACTTCTTTTTTGAAGAACGCATGCAATCCGACAGAACCCAAGGCCGCACAACAACCTCGGGGATCTCCCTTTGGCCGTTCATTGACGCACACGAAAATATGATGGGTAAATTTACTCATAATCTTTAAATTTTCATCAAAATGACCGAAAAGGAAATGGAAAAATAAAGAGCCGATCTTACCTGAGGGTTCAGGAAGCTGTCCAGGTCACCGGGCCATAATGACGAGAGAACCCTTGTATTCATTGAACAAAACGTACGTAATTGATTTACTAGAGGCGGCCGAATGCAAGGCTTGCAGGGAGGCGAAGGGGATAAGATTATGGTAATTGGGGTCCCAAAAGAAATCAAGGATCATGAATTTCGTGTAGCACTGACTCCTTATGGTGTGAAGGAATTGTGTGGTCGTGGGCATCGGGTGGTGATTCAACAGGGAGCCGGGGAGGGGAGTGGGTTCGGGGATAACCTCTATCGGCAAGCTGGTGCGGTTCTGTTTCCAGCGGCACAGGCCATCTATGGAGATGCCCAACTGATTGTGAAGGTGAAAGAGCCGCAGCCCGAAGAATGGCCTTTTCTAAAAAAAGATCATGTTGTCTTTACCTACTTGCATTTGGCTGCCTCCAAAGCCTTGACGGAGGCCCTGCTAAAAATAGGGTGCGGGGCCATCGCTTACGAAACCACTGAGGATACCAAAGGGCAATTTCCGCTCTTGTATCCCATGAGTGAAATCGCCGGACAAATGTCGGTCCAAATTGGGGCACATTTTTTGGAAAAACAACGTGGAGGTTCCGGGGTCATGTTAGGTGGGGTGGCCGGAGTTCCCCCAGGAGAGGTGGTCGTTCTGGGATCCGGGGTTGTAGGGGCCTCAGCCGTGAAAATTGCATTAGGCATGGGAGCCAAAGTCACGGTGTTAAGTCTGGATCTATGGCAATTACGGACCCTGGATGATCGCTATCCTGGGCGTCTTGTCACGGTTGTGTCCAACCAGTCAATGATTCACCATTTCCTCACTCGCGCGGATCTGGTCATTGGAGCCGTGTATCTCCCTGCGGCGCGAACGCCTCGGGTGATCACGAGATCCATGATTTCTGACATGAAACCCGGATCAGTTCTTGTGGATGTTTCGGTTGATCAGGGTGGGTGTGCGGAGACGACCCATCCGACCACGCATAGCGATCCGGTCTATGTTGTGGATGGAGTCGTGCATTATGCCGTCGCAAATATTCCTGGGATTGTGCCGTATACATCGACTTTAGCCTTGACCAACGCCACGCTACCTTTTATAGTCCAGCTTGTTGAAGAAGGGTTGGAAGGTTCCCTGCGTAACCATCATGGTTTACGAAATGGATTGAATGTGTTCCATGGTCGCGTAACATGCCAAGCTGTTGCCGATGCCCATGGATTACCGTATGAGCCTCTTCCTTCTTGACAGTAGTTTCGTAGTGATCGGGGCGTAGCGCAGACCGGTAGCGCACCGCGTTCGGGACGCGGGGGTCGGAGGTTCAAATCCTCTCGCCCCGACCAGTTATCAATTTTCCACTGGTCGTTTTTCTCCTACAGTGGTTTTCTGTTTTTTTCATATCCACTTACAGCGAGAATGTCTTACACCAAAGAAATTTGGGAGACATTCGTCCTGGAGGGTACGAAACCTTATAGGCAGGTGGGACCACAAATGACCAAGGATGGTTCTGTCGTGAATGGAAAGGATCTCTTTCTCTTCGAAAAAGAGACAAATTGGGCAGATGGATAGTCTAGAATTCATTGGGGGAGTCGTCGGTCTGTGTGTCGCAAGTGTTGCGCTCTGGTCTGTTCGGCGACTCCATCAAGAGGTTTTACGCCTGAAGCGTAACCAATATTATCTTGAGCAGAAAGTGGGCGCACTTCCTGGAAAGATTGAATCTGCCGTAGAACCCTTACGCATCCAGACGGCGCTGTTGGCTCGAGGCCAATGCGTCTCCGATACCTTGATTAGAAATGGGCAACTGTATCACGAGATTTCCGGCACTGATGCAGCCCAATGGCTGGTGGAACCTTCCCCTTCATCGAATGTTTTTGTGTTGGATGTCCGCACCAATGCTGAATATGCTAAACAGCGAATTCCAGGAGCCAAACTCATTCCTGTTGAGGATTTAGAAATGCGGTACCAGACGGAACTCCCGATTGAATCCGAAAAGATATTGGTGTATTGCGGGGGTGGTGATCGGAGTCGGCTTGCCTGCGATTTTCTGAGTCGACAGAATTTTCCCAATGTCTATCTCTTGAAAAATGGATTACAAGGGTGGACGGGACCCATGGAAGGGGATTCGAGTGGATCCCTCATTCAAATATCGCCTAAATCACGGGTATCTTCACCTTCTGTTGGATAGATCTCATTATTCATTGTTTGGGGAACGCGAATTATGCCGTCAGATTTAATTGTCCTGAATGTGATCGGTCCATTTCGGGAGCCACGCGAGTCTGCCTTTTCTTATGATTATTCCATTCAGCGACCAGATTGGGGCACTGCACAGGGAGTCAGAGTGAAGGTCTCGATTGAAATGGAACTGGACTATTTGAAAAATTCGATCCTGGCCATCTCCGGTGGATCAATGGGGCAACAAGTTCGGATTAATCAAATCCTTTCGCGAGCAATTTCGGATAAAAAACTTGAGATTGCTGACGCGGATGGATTGCTGGCTGATCGACGGGATGTGATGATAGGGCCGTTTGCCGATGACTCCATTTCTCTGTTTCAGCTGCTTGATGAGTGGATGAAGGCCGAACAGGCTGTCCTGCGGAAGTCTATCCAGGATAAGACGGGCCTTTGAGAGTCAGGGAAGCTTGAGAAGGGAAAAGCCCCTTCGTCTCTTCGCGCATCACAAATTGTGTTAGAAGACGCGTTGATAGCGTTTTGAATAGACGCCGGTGTTGTCTTCACCAAATCCCAGGGACGCACGCTCTGGGGAGTTTTTGTTGTACAGGTCAATAGCGTAATGGCCTCTGACGTTTTCCATAGCCACTTCGTATGGAATGGAGCTGGGATAAAATTCTCCAGGGGCATGAGCCCCTCGACCTAAGGCCTTGGCTGATTCGGTCACGCCGTATTGGACATCCGAAAAAACATAGATATCGGCAATGGCGAATTCACCCAGTTTGTCTCCGGGTGTGGTGGGGGGCAAAAGGGTGTCTAGCGAATTATCCAGACGGGCTTTTTGGAAATATTGCAACAGCGCGACTACCTGACTATCTGTGGTCATCGAGGGAACGAGAATCGTGATGGCTTTCATGTCTGCCACGGTTCCTGTGGCCTCATATGTGGGGACCAGATCAGTCGATACGTTGGTGTGGAGGGCCACAGGGGTATTGGTCGTCGCCCCCGTTCCCTGGTTGGGTAGATTTTTCGATTTAGGGATGATCAACGTGATAAATAGCCATAAACCAAAAATGACGCCAAATACCACGATAAGAGGGTGGATGCCTACTCGTCGACCCTCTGTCGGCTCTTCTTCTTCCTCTTGGCTCACGTTGTCGCTCCTTTGATGCTTTCGGAAGTCTGTGGGGCTTGACGCTCCAGGTGTTTGGCCGCGTCCCACCATTTGTCGAGTTGCGGAAGGGTATAGTCGCGAAGATCCTTCCCTTCCAGCGTCGCTTGTGATTCAACGAAATGAAACCTGGAGATGAATTTATTAGTGGCGCGGCGTAATGCCTCTTCAGGATTGACTCGAAGAAACCGGGAAACATTAACTAACGCAAAGAACGCATCGCCTAACTCGTCTTCGATGGTATTGTGAACAGGCAGGTTCAGTGGCCGAAGAGTCCCTTCCGGAGACCGTTGAATACTTTCCACAACGGCCGCATATAATTCATTCAATTCTTCTTGGAATTTTTCCAAAGCCGGCTCAATGGTCTCCCAATCAAACCCTGCACGAGAGGCCCGTTTTTGAACTTGAAAGGCCCGCTGGAGCGCTGGAGCAATTTTGGGAACCCCCTGTAAAAATGACTGAGGTCCCGGTTGAGTGGCCTGTTCTTGTTGTTTGAGTTGATCCCATTGCCGGCTCACATCTTGTGCCGTTGTGATAGGAGTCGTATCGGTGGCCTGTTGGAAAACGTGGGGGTGTCGTCGCATGAGTTTGTCGGCTAAACCGTTGGCCACATCATCGAATGAAAATTGATTCTGTTCTGAGGCAATTTGTGTGTGAAACACAATCTGAAGTAAGAGGTCTCCCAATTCTTCCTTGAGGGCGGACGGCTTCCCGGCATCTATGGCCTCCAGCACCTCATACACTTCCTCAAGAAGATGGGGTTTTAAGGATTGGCTGGTTTGTTCCCGGTCCCAAGGGCAGCCGTCCGGTCCACGCAATCTTGACATGATTGCCAGTAAATCTGACAAACATTTTGTCGTAGGAAGGGAAGGAGAAGGTTCTGAGGATGGTTGATTCATGAATCTGCCAAAAAATATGAGTCCGGCGCGAGGGCATTATACTCGTTTTTTCTTTCCGTGTAAGTCCTTGATTCTTGATAGAGCCCATTGGTTAGTGCTACTGTTTTCCCTCTAGAGGAGGTGTTCGATGAGCGAAGAAGAACAAGGGTTTGTGATTCGGGATAAACGAGGGCGATCGGAGCCAGAGGCTTCCATTCCCCCAGAGGCCAAGACTTCAGCGGCGCAACCCGTTTCGTCGGCGGAATCACCCCATGCACCTCATCCTCCATTGTCATTTTCATCGTTTGTCTTTTCTCTCGGAACCTCTTCTCTCATGCTGATGGGAGAGACTTTGGATCCTCAACAGCCCCCACCTCCCGTGAATCTTCCACAAGCCAAGGAAATTGTGGATATCTTATCCTTGCTGGAAGAGAAGACCAAAGGGAATCTGTCGTCTGAAGAAGCGTCCGTCTTAGGAGATATGCTCTACACCCTGCGGATGAAATATGTCAGTTTAACGTCAAGTAAGGGCAGTATGGTTTCTCCCTAATTGCTGGCGAACCCTCTTCCTTCCCACAAACTTCCAGGCAAGTGCTTCTCATTTCGGCTTGAGGCAGACAGGCAGATCGAAAGCGGATATGTGGTCGCGCCTTGCGAAGTTCCCGTTCTTGATCAATAATGATCATAGTTACCTGGCCCTTGGGTGTTATTCTCCGACTGACATGCCGTGAACCTTCTCTCAGAACCGCTCACTGAATCCCGGAAGTTTCCTCGAACGGGGCCACCGTCTGCGTCCGTCGAGTCGGGTATTCCCTCTCACAGTTCTTCATCGAAACAGAAACGGCATCATTATAGGCCTGTCTGGATTGTGCTGGTCATACTCCTGCCCTGTCTGGCCCTAACCCTCTATTACGCGCGGTATGGCTTATCAGGGCCCCTGCAACCGGATTCGATTCTTCCCAGCCCCAGCTATGCCCTGGTGCTTTTTCTGGTGTACCTGGATAGCGTGGGCTTGGTGGCGCTCACCCTCCTCTTGTCACGAAATTTAATTCGGGCCTTTTTCGAAAAGCGTCATAAGCTGTTGGGGAAAGGATTCCGGTCAAAGTTGGTCGCGGCCTTTATCGGCTTTGCGCTAATCCCCACCGTGCTGTTGGCCTTGGTGGCCAGTGGGGTCATCAGTGAAGTCATCGACGTGTGGTTTAATGATCAGATTATGCATGTCCTACGGGATTCGGAAGAAGTCGCGCATCTCTATCAGGAGGAACGTGAGTCATTGACAGCGGATACGGCCCGCGCCATTAGCAAGGAAATTTTCCGGGAAGATATTTTAAAACCGGAACATCGGGAATTATTGCGAGCCATCATGGCCCGCATGCAACAGGAATATCATTTAGCTGGCGTGGAGGTCTTTTCGCCAAAAATGGAAACCTTGGCCCGCATGATGGATCCCAAGTTGTCTGATGCAGTGTTGAGCCTGCCTGTGGGGCAACTGGTGCTCCATGTGTTAGATACGGGTCAACCCATGTCTTCGGCCCAGGAAGCTCCGGTGGGGAAACTTATTCGGGCAGCGGCGCCGATTCGAGGAAATGGTCAAACTGACCGGGTGTTTGGCGTCGTGGTGGTGTCGTCCTATGTGCCGGAAGTCTTGGTGATGAAAATGGATGGGATAGCCAAACAATTCGAGGAATATCGGCAGATCATATCCATGAAAAATCCGATCAAGGGTGGAGCCTATATGTTTGTGGCCGTGGTGACCGTGCTTATTCTATTTGGCGCCACCTGGTTTGGATTTTATGTTGCCCGAGGGATTACGGTCCCCATTCAACGATTGGCTGAAGGAACCGAGGCGGTAGCCAAGGGTAATTTGGATGTGAATATCGACGTCAAGGCGACGGATGAAATCGGGACCTTAGTCCAGTCTTTTAATCGCATGACCGCCGATCTGCGTACCAGTAAATCCAGTTTGGAAGAAGTGAATATGTCGCTGGTACGATCCAATGTGGAGATTGATCAACGGCGTGCCTATACCGAAGCGGTGGTGGAAACCATTGCGGCCGGAGTGTTGTCGATTGACATGGCCGGTCTGATTTCCACCTTCAATCCTTCCGCTGAACGGATTATTGGAGTGAAGGGAGAGGACTTGCGTGGACGACCGGTGCACGAAGCGTTTAAGTCCTTCAACCTGCAATTGTTTCAGAAAGCCTATGACCAGATGCTTCAGGAACAGACGGAGAGTGTGTCCATGGATGGCCAGATGGAAACACCCAATGGTCGCCTCTTGACCGTGGGCCTCAATATTTCCAGAATGCAGAACGATGCCGGTCTTGACCTGGGCTTTGTGTTTGTTTTTGAAGATCGGACGGAATTCATTAAGGCGCAGAAAACGGCGGCCTGGCAGGAAGTTGCGCAACGCATTGCTCACGAAATTAAGAATCCGTTAACCCCGATTCAATTGTCTGCTCAACGATTGCGAAAAAAATACGCAGAAAAATCTACGGGATTTGATGAAATTTTTGATCAAGCCACCAGCGTCATTATTAGCGAAGTCACACGGTTAAAGGGGATGGTTGATGAGTTTTCGAAATATGCCAGGATGCCGCTTCCCCAGATGCGGAAGGCCTCGCTTCATGACATTATCGAAAAAGTGATCTCCCTCTATACGGGGGCTCATCGGGATATTGATTTTATCGTCGAATTAGATGAAGGTCTTCCGTCCCTGAATTGTGATCCGGAGCAGATGCACCGGGTGTTGGTCAATTTGTTTGATAATGCGATTCAGGCCATGAATGATCACGGCCGTCTTTGGGTGACGACGGAGTGCGATTGGCGGCGGCATCGGGCTGTGGTCAGGGTGGCAGATGAAGGGATGGGTATTCAGCCGGATGATCACAAAATGTTGTTCGTGCCGTATTTTTCAAAAAAGCGAACAGGTACAGGGTTGGGATTAGCCATTGTGCATCGTATAATCTCCGATCACAATGGTACCATTCATGCGGAGAATCATCATCCAAAAGGTGCGTTGTTTACATTCGAATTGCCGTTGTAGGGGAAGAGAACGTCAGTGGCTGGACGGTCTTTCCTCCGGAAGGGTCGTCTTGCGAGACACCCGTGAGGGACCACTCTTTACACACCCGATGGAGGTCGTATTGTGGCCGAGACCATTTGTCTGATTGATGACGAACCAGCCATTCTCAATACCTTAAGCAGCATTCTTGAGGATGAAGGCTATCAAGTGTTGGTAGCGAAGAGCGGCCTGGAGGCTCTCAAGATTATCCGAAGTGAAGTGCCGGACCTCGTCATTTTGGATATCTGGATGCCTGAGATGGATGGGCTGGAGACGTTGAAGCGATTGCGTACCCAGTTTCCCAACATCTTGGTCGTTATGATGTCCGGGCATGGCTCCATTGAAACGGCCGTCAAATCCACAAAATTGGGGGCATATGATTATTTAGAAAAGCCTTTAGATTTAGAAAAAGTCACTATTTTGGTGCGAAATGCCTTGCACCAACGCAAACTGGAAGAGGAAAACCTGAATCTCAGGATTCAGGTGGAGCGGCGTTTTGAATTGGTCGGGTCTTCTCCGGCTATGGAGCGGCTTCGCGAACTAATTGCGATGGCGGCTCCAGCCAATAGTCGTGTGTTGATTGCGGGGGCAAATGGGACAGGGAAAGAACTGGTCGCCCGCGCGATTCATTTGCAGAGCCCTCGGCATAATCGTTCCTTTGTGGAAATCAATTGTGCGGCGATTCCGGAAACGTTGATCGAGAGTGAGTTATTCGGTCATGAAAAAGGGGCTTTCAGCGGCGCCAGCTCCATGAAACGTGGCAAGTTCGAACTGGCGGACGGGGGAACCCTGTTTTTAGATGAAATTGGAGACATGAGTCTGGCCACGCAAGCCAAAGTGTTGCGTGCCCTTCAAGAGCAACAATTTACGCGGGTTGGCGGAACAAAACTCATCAATGTACAGGTCCGGGTCATTGCCGCATCCAATAAAGATTTGTCGGAAGAGATTGGAAAAGGGACCTTCCGTGAAGATCTCTATTACCGGTTAAATGTTTTGCCGATTGTAGTCCCGACCCTCAAGGAGCGTCGTGACGATATCCCTGAACTCGCACAGCATTTTTTGCGACTTCATTCGGAAGAGCAGGGCATAAAACCTAAGGAGTTCAGTCCGCAAGGCATGGAGGCGTTGCAACGGCATGATTGGCCGGGAAATATTCGTGAACTCCGGAATTTAATTGAGCGATTATTAATTATGGTGCCGAAGGCGGTCATTGATGGGGCGGATGTTGAAATGTTTCTTCAAGGTCGGGCGCCAAGCGGGGTGCCCTCCCTGGCCGTGGGCACCAACTATGACTCACTCCGGGAAGCCCGCAATGCCTTTGAGCGTGAAGTCATTTCTCTTAAACTCAGAGAGAATAATTGGAATGTCTCCAAAACCGCTGATGAATTGAAAATCGAGCGTAGCCATTTACACAGAAAGATTAAACTCCTTCATGTTGAACTCCGGCCCGAACATTAAACAGTCCACGACTTCTTCTCCCTCTTCTTCTGAAACGCTGTCTCCCGGATCTTCCCATCCTCTCCACATTGAAAAATTGGTGGCTGGCGGATTCAGTCTCGGACGACTGAATGGCCAGGTGGTGTTGTGTGCCGGTGGCATTCCCGGTGAAGCCGTACGGGTGGAGATTCTCAGTCGGCGCAAAGGCGTGAGCCAAGCGAAGATCCTCCAAATCCAGGATCCGGCTGAGAACCGGGTTGTTCCACTCTGTCCGGTCGTCGGGCGATGTGGAGGATGCCAGCTTCAGCATGTGCAATACGAAGAACAACTTTCTCAAAAACGATTGATTCTGGACGATACCCTTCGTCGGATTGGCAAAATTTTCGATGTGCCGATTTCCCCAGTGATCCCTTCTCCGAAGCCCTACGGCTATCGACAAGTCCTTCGCATGGGAATCGAGGAGGGACCTGACGGATTATTCCTGGGATTTTTTGAGTCGGGGACTCAACAACTGCTACCGGTTGACACGTGTTTTTTAGTGGACGACATCATGCGATCGGTGATTGACGCTGTCCGGTCCGGGCTTCGCTCCTTGGTCATTGATGGGATGAATTTAGAGAGTGTGGAAATCCGATGGTCTCAACTGGAGGAGGGCGGTCTGGTGGTATTCCGCGGTCGAGCCTTGACCAAAGAACACGTCGAGCGTCTGATGAATGCCTGTTCCGAGATCCCCAACATCAAGGGATGGATCTATGAGCGCGCGG
This sequence comes from uncultured Nitrospirales bacterium, assembly GCA_963801755.1. Lineage (GTDB taxonomy): Bacteria > Nitrospirota > Nitrospiria > Nitrospirales > UBA8639 > Nitrospira_E. The sequence goes on from CAWDGE010000005.1 coordinate 143,425, forward strand.
ATGCACCAGAACATGATTCGAGGCGTCACGTGAGGCATGAGCCGATTGTGCGAGGAGCGGATCATCTATGGGAAACCTTTGGTGGTATGCGGCTTGAAAATGGGATATCGATCATTTATGCAGGCCAACTGGGACGTCTTTCAATTGTTGGGGAAGATGGTTAAGGAATGGCTGGGTAACCTGAAAGGGCAACGAATTTTGGAGTTGTATGCCGGAACCGGCCCCTTAGGTCTCAGCTTGGCGAGCCAGGGTGCTCACGTGACCTGTGTGGAAGGGAATCCGTTTGCCATTCACGATGCCCGTGAGTCGCTACGCATCAATGAGATTACAGGGTGTCGTGTGCGGATCAGTTCAGTCGAATCCTATCTCGTGACTGTCAAATCCGGCGACTACGATGTTATCCTCCTTGATCCTCCACGTGCGGGGCTCAATCAAAAAATTGTAGACCGATTGGGTGTCTTGCAAGTCCCCAAACTGTTCTATCTTTCTTGCGACGCCCCGTCATTGGCCCGGGATATTAAATCGTTATGTGAAAAGGGCTATACCATTAAGCGCATGCAACCATTTGATATGTTTCCCCAGACGGCACATCTTGAAACATTAGTCGAATTGACGCTTTCAGCACCTGAACCGGGCGACGGAGATTAAGGATAGCGCCATGGCCACCTATCGAGAAGCGGGAGTAGATATTCAACGGGGCGATGATTTTGTCAAACGAATTGGTCCCATGGTTCGCTCGACCTTCCGACCTGAAGTCATGGGAGACATCGGAGGGTTCGGTGGCCTCTTTCGGTTTCCCTCCGACCGCTATCGTGAGCCGATTCTGGTGTCCGGGACGGATGGCGTCGGGACCAAGGTCAAGATGGCCACTTTAATGAATCGACATGATTCGATCGGGATAGATTTGGTCGCGATGTGCGTCAATGACATTATTGTGAGCGGGGCGGAGCCTCTCTTTTTTCTGGATTATCTCGCGACGGGCCATCTCGAGGTGGAAGTCGGCGAAGCGATTATCCAGGGAATTGCCGAGGGATGCCGGCAAGCCGGTTGTGCCTTGATCGGTGGAGAAACGGCGGAAATGCCTTCATGTTACCCGGAGGGTGAATACGATCTTGCGGGTTTTGCGGTAGGAGTGGTGGAACGGTCCGAGATGTTGGGACCTGAAAAAATTCAAAATGGGGATGTATTAATTGGAGTCGGGTCGAGTGGGCTTCATAGTAATGGCTACTCCCTGGCGCGGAAAGTCGCTCTTGAGCTGAAGGAATGGTCTCCTGAGACCCGGGTACAAGGTTTACCGGGCACAGTCGGGGAGGCGTTACTCAAGCCGACTCTTATTTATGTGAAACTGGTCAAGGCCTTATTGTCGAAGAGCCGATTGCACGGTCTGGCGCATATTACCGGTGGTGGAATTACCGGGAATGTGCCACGGGTCATTCCCGAGTCTTGCCAAGCGGTCATCGATCGAAGCACGTGGGTGCCGCTCTCGTTGTTCACTGTTCTTCGAGAAGCCGGAGCCATTGATCAAGACGAAATGTTCCGCGTGTTTAACATGGGAATTGGTCTGGTCGTGGTGGGGCCGCCTGAAGAAACCAGCCGGATATTGGACATTATTCAGGAACAAGGGATGACTGGGTGGGTGATCGGAGACGTTCGAGATCGCCCTTCTTCTGAGCCAAAGCTTTCCTACTCGCATTAGAAGGTTGAAATCGTGTCGCTCGCACTTGGGGTCTTAATCTCCGGCCGCGGATCAAATCTGGTGGCCATTCTGGATGCCATTGATCGTGGCTCATTGGATGCGACTCTCAAGGTCGTGGCCAGTAACAAGCCCAATGCCGCGGGTTTGGAGCGAGCGAAGGAACGAGGCCTTCCTACGGTTTATCTGGATCCCAAAACTTTTGCCCAGGAAGCCAACCCCCGTGAAGCCTATGATGTGGCGATGGGCGCCCTTCTTCACCACCATGGAGTGGAACACGTGGCCCTGGCAGGATATATGCGGATTGTGACACCCGCCTTAATTCGGATGTACCCATCGAAGATATTTAATATCCATCCCTCGCTCCTGCCGGCGTTTTCAGGACTCGATGCCCAACGTCAAGCCTTGGAATGGGGCGCGAAAGTCAGTGGTTGCACGGTGCATCTGGTGACGGAAGGGGTCGACGAAGGGCCTATTATTGTGCAAGCCGCTGTGCCCATTCTTGAGGGGGATACGGTTGAATCCCTATCCGCTCGCATCCTAGAGCAGGAGCATCAACTCTATCCCCAAGCCATTCAGCTTATGGCTCAAGGGCGATTACAGGTTGAAGGCCGAACGGTGCGAGTGCTCCCTTGATAGGGAGTCAAATAGTTAAAATGATACGGTCTCCAATCTACTCGTCATGCCCGCGGAGGCGGACATCCGGGAAAGCAAGAAAAGCCCTAGATCGCCGGTTCCACGAGAATGTCCAACATACATACAACAAGAGTCCAGATGGTTTCAGATTTCCCCCTCCTTTGTAAGGAGGGGATAGGGGAGGTAGAGTCATGGAGTTGGAGAACGTGAATTCTACTAAAGGAACCATCGTGTGAAGTTTACGGAACGCTGAAGTACAAAAAAATTGAGACGACAAAAGTTTTTACCGAAAAGATAGCAAGATACATCAGGCTTCGTTATAATTCCTCATCACAAGTAACGTAGTATTTCTGTTTTGCACTTCATATCCCATCGTTCTAAAAAGTGGGGGGCTAGCTCAGTTGGGAGAGCACTACGTTCGCAACGTAGGGGTCGCGGGTTCAACTCCCGTGCCCTCCACCACTTCATCATCCAACGAAGTCCGATAAAGCATGCTTTGTCAAAATTTACACAGTTATCCCAAACCTCGTCTGCCTGCCCATCTTCTTCTCATTCCGGTATAAACACTGCTTTCCCTCCTTTTTATCTTCATTTGTCTTACCGATCATTCCTCAGTTTAGTCCATCTTATTAATGGGGGAGTATCACTAATATTTTTTAGTAGCCTGGCCTCGCCAGGTTTTAATGATTTTCTTTTTTCTATTTGATTCCAATTAGATACAGTCCTCGGTTGGCCGCCCTGTTGTGGCTTTCCGATTGCGACGGGTTTCTCACCTAATCCTTTCAGTCTCTAGCCTAACAAAATAAATCATCTCCCTTATGGAAAACTTTACTTTTTGTGCCAAAGTGCCTGGATGATGCCTATGTGCCTGAGGACAGCATTAAGTTTTCATTCAACGGTCATTGCCTTCGTCGGGTTTGTTTTGTGTAAAAATTGCTAAGGGCGGACAGCTTTTTAAAAATCCGCGTTTGGAAATTTATGTTTGGGATAGAAAATGAAAAGGGCATTATGCTTTAATCTGCATAATATTAGTTAACTTTATGTAGTATTATGCGATTTTCTAAAAAAAGCGAGTACGCCTTGCGGGCCATGATTGAGCTGACTCAGGAGTTCGGTCACGGACTCGTGCAACGGAAATCCCTGGCTGATCGGCAGAATATTCCATTGGGTTTTCTGGAAATGATTTTGTTGTCGTTAAAGAACGCGGGGCTTATTGGGAGTCGACGGGGTGCCCATGGCGGGGTGTTTTTAATTAAGTCGCCTCGTGAAGTCACATTGGGGCAGATTATTCGCCTTCTGGATGGCCCACTCGCACCGATTGCCTGTGTGAGTCAGACGGCATATCAGAAATGCCAAGATTGTCCTCATGCGGCAACGACGACGTGTCCGATTCAGCGCATCATGCTGGATGTGCGAAACGCGATTGCATCGGTCCTTGATCATTACACTCTTGAAGATTTTGTATTTCCCCAGCAAGGAGGGGCAGTACTCAATATGAAAACACAACCAGGGCCAGGTGCAACACCAAAGAAAAAAAGGTCGTCGGAGAAACAATCTTAGCCAGTCTTTTTTGCTGTCATGCGCGAAGGTCAACGATAAGAGGAACCTATGGAAACTCATTGGCGTAGCGTGGTGAAAGGTATAAGTTGGCGGGCAGTGGGTACGTTGGATACGACTCTCTTAGTGTTTATTTTTTCTGGCGAACTCCTTCTTGCCGCTTCTGTTGGATTGACGGAATTGGTCACGAAAATATTTTTGTATTGGGTTCATGAACGAGTCTGGCAAAAGATTCAATGGGGACGAATCTTTCCGCCAACCAGTTCTCCATAATTAATACGGACTTTCACCACAAGAGGATGAATAATATGGCACGGCAAATACTGATGAGTGGGGCGCTAATGGCTCTCCTGGGTGTCGCGATTGGCGCTTTTGGCGCGCATGGACTCAAGCCATTTCTTTCCGAACCGATGTTGGCGGCCTTTGAAACCGGTGTGCGGTATCATTTGATCCATGCCTTGGGCATTCTCAGTGCCGGGATGAGTCTGGCATATGGCCCCATTCGCCAGTTCAAATGGGCCGGTTGGGCGTTTTTCCTGGGCATCGTGTTGTTTTCAGGAAGCCTGTATGTCATGTCCATTTCGGGTGTGCGTGGATTAGGGATTGTCACGCCGTTTGGAGGCCTGTGTTTTATTATGGGATGGGGCTTGCTTGCCCGAGGCTATTGGAAAGCCTTTCCCGCTGATAACAGTCCATTCTCCCGGCCAGTTCGTAAATAGTCGAGTCCTCCTCCCGCCCTGATTAAGGCCTTGGTGCCTCTGTCTGAGGCAACGTGTTTTTGACGAGAAATGGCGGGCTGGACTCTCCCATATAGAGCGTTCGATGGGGAAAGGGGATTTCAATGCCTTTTTGGTCAAAGGCTTTTTTCAAACGTCGCCGGTATTCACGGCCAACGCTCCATTGTTCGATGGGATAGGTTTTGATGCGGGCTTTGATGACGACTTCTGATTCCTCAAAGGCATCCACACCCATAATTTCGATAGGTTCCAGAATCTTTATGCCAAATTGTTCATCCTGCTGTAAGTCCTTTCCCACCTCTCGCATGACCTCTACGACTCGATCGGTATCCTCTTTATACGCCACGCCAATATTCATGACATAGGCAGACCAACCTTTCGTCATATTGGAAAGGGTCGTGACGGTACCATTCGGAAAAATGTGGACCGTTCCTGCCTGGTCGCGTAGGGTAATGGTTCTAAAACTGATGGCTTCGACCAAGCCACCGGTTCCATTGACCACGGCCACATCCCCGATCCGAACCTGGTTTTCTAAAATGATAAAAAATCCGTTAATGACATCCCGAACCAGATTTTGTGCTCCAAAGCCGACGGCCAGTCCCACAATGCCGGCACTGGCGATAATTGGTGTGATATCCAGCCCTATTTGATCCAATCCCATCACCACGGCAACGACCCAAACCAATGTGAGACCGATGGTCAGAAGCAAACCGATGAGAGTTTTAACCCGTTTTTCATCGGCCAACCGGTTTTTCACTTCATTTTCCCTTATTCTGAGTAGGAAGACCTCGAGTTTGTGCAGGCCAAACCGAACGGCACGTATACCAACATAGGCAACCACCACGATGAGGAGAAGGCGCAAGCTGGCTTCCATCATGGCGAGAGACTTGGCTGCGAGAAAGGGAGTGAGTTTTTCAAAAACAAAAGATTCCATCCATGACCTCCTTAAAGAAAAAGAGAATAGTCGGTTAGTGAAGGCCGGTTTCAACCCCAGAAATATTAAGGAGCTGAGCCGGAGTAGAATGCCTATTCTTTCAAGGGATTGGAGGATTGGCAAGCACGGATGAGAGGGCGTGGGGATGTTTCTAAAATCCGGGCTGAAAAACTTGAGAATGAAGTCAGTTGTAGAGTTTTTCCGAAGCGACTCTTTTTCACGGACCTAGGGCTCTTTTAGTGGCTCTCCCTTGACACATGATGACTTGGGTGGTAAAAAACTCAGAATAGGTCGTCAAGGACAACGAAGTCTCATGGCCGACCTCCATACAATAGAACGCGGACAATGAAGTCCTCAGCCAAAAATTTGGTTGGGGATTTTTTTTTGCCTTTTGAACCCATGACCGCTCTTTGTAGTTGGAAAACCCAAAAAAGTCTCGTCAATGAAGCGTGGCTGATCATTACCGGGGCAAGGCGGCGCGGGAAAATCCTGGTCGAGTTATGGCGAGTGCGACCTCAAAAACACGGAGGGCTACATGATTGAAGATCTAATGGCTGGAATTACCTTTCACCACTTACATAAGGGTCGAAGACATGGTGGGCTGGTAAGCGTCGGTCTTGCGTTGCTTGCGGTTGTGGGTGGATCGAGCGTGAGTGAGGCTGCGGTGCTAACCAAGGAGGATTTCAAGCTCTATGGGTATGTGGAGGCGTCCTATACACAGAACTTCAACTATCCCAAAAATTCCGGGGCCAATGCGAATCAGTTGCGCATCTTTGACGGGGACGCCAATTCTTTCAGGCCCAATATGGCTCAATTGGTCTTTGAAAAGGAAGCGACCAACGGGACCAATGCCGTCGAGCGTGCCGGATTCCGAATCAAATTAAATATGGGTGAGGATGCGCAATTTACGGGCGGGCGAGTCGGGGATGATTTGGATTTCCAGGAAACGTATGTCCAATATGTCGCCCCTCTTGGCAACGGGTTGGATATACGGATTGGCCGAATGAATTCCCTGGTGGGGTATGAAGTCATTGAGAGTCCGTTTAATGCCAATTATTCCCGATCCTGGTTGTTTGGATTGGGGCAGCCATTTACCACCACCGGTATTCGGCTTTTGTATCCCATCAACGAGCAGCTGTCGGTGGCAGTGGGTGCGATCAATTCCTTTACCGGATTGACGGAAGATAAAAATACCGCCAAATCGGTGGAAGGGTTAATTTCCTATAAGCCCACTGAACAACTGGGATTGAATGTGTATGGAATTGTTGGAAAAGAGAGTGCTAATACGAGATCTGGTGCAGGGAAACGGGTCCTTGTCGGCGGGTATGTGACCTTCCAGGCCACCGATCAATTAGGCTTTGTGGTGGAGGGCTATTATGCCAATCAGGAAAATGGGAGTGCGATCAGCTCTGGGCAGAATGCCCGTTGGGATGGTGTCGCGGGGTATGCCATTTATGATTTCACTGATCAATGGGGCCTCCGTTTTCGTGGAGAAGTTTGGGAAGATGCCGGAGGCGATCAGAGCTGTTTGGGAACCGCCGGATCCGGCGGAAATTCGAATGTTTGTACGGTTTCCGCCCCGATAGCACAAACGCTGTGGGAGAACACCGTGACCCTTCAATATAAACCCACTCCCTCGCTGATCACGCGATTGGAATTTCGCTATGACAAATCAAATCAAAATGTCTTTTTAGATGGAAAAAACAATTCGACCAATAACCAACAAACACTGGCGGTTGAAGCCATTTTCCTCTTTTAACAGGAAGAGAAGGAGTAAAGACGATGAAATGGTTCATTCAGAAAGCCAGCAGAGAAATGTTCTGGGGACTGGTGAGTTTTCTGACTTGGAGCTGCCTGGGCTCCCCGGTGTGGGCTGAGGATGGAGGAGCGTCGCAACTCAATTCCGGCGACACGGCTTGGGTGTTGATGTCCTCGGCCTTGGTGTTGGCCATGATTATACCGGGATTGGCATTGTTTTATGGGGGGATGGTCCGCAGTAAAAACGTGTTAAGTACGATGATGCATAGCTTTATTGCGGTCTGTCTCGTCAGTGTGGTGTGGGTGTTTTGGGGCTATAGTCTCGCATTTGCTCCGGATGTGGGAGGCGTAATTGGGGGACTCAAGTGGATGGGATTGACCGGGGTCGGACCCGAACCGCTTGAAGGTTCGACGATTCCCCATTTGGCCTTCATGGTGTTTCAGCTCATGTTTGCGGCGATTACCGTGGCCCTCATTAGTGGAGCCATTGCCGAGCGAATGAAATTTAGCGCTTTTGCCTTATTTGCCGTGTTGTGGGTGACGTTCATTTATGCGCCTCTGGCTCATTGGGTGTGGGGAGGAGGCTGGCTAGCGGAATTGGGGGACTTAGATTTTGCCGGTGGCACGGTCGTCCATATTAGTTCGGGTGTGGCTGCGTTAGCCTGCGCTCTTGTCTTAGGAAAACGCCAAGGATATGGTACCGAGAATATGAGCCCCCATAACCTGCCGTTTACGGTCATCGGGGCCAGTTTGTTGTGGATCGGGTGGTTTGGATTTAACGCGGGAAGTGCCCTGGCGGCCAATGGGGTTGCGGCGAGTGCCTTTGTGGCCACTCATGTGGCGACGGCCGCAGGAGCGTTAGCCTGGGTCGGAGTGGAGGGACTCTATCGAGGAAGGCCGACCGTATTGGGTGCGGCCAGCGGCGCCGTCGCGGGTCTGGTGGCCATCACACCAGCCGCCGGCTATGTGGGGCCCATCGCGGCGATTGTGATTGGCTTTGGAGGAGGCGTGGCATGTTATCTCGGTGTGTTTTTAAAGCATAAACTGGGCTATGATGATGCGTTAGACGTGCTTGGCATTCATGGAATCGGAGGAACCTGGGGTGCCGTAGCCACCGGGTTATTTGCCAGCATGGGTGGAGGCACCGGGCTCTTTTTCGGAAATCCCGGGCAGGTAGTCATTCAAGTCATTGGCGTGGGCGCAACCTGGGTGTTTTCATTTGTCGGCACTTTCCTCATTCTCAAACTCGTTGACGGCACAATCGGGCTGCGGGTTAATCGAGAAGATGAGGTGCTCGGCTGTGATCTTACCCAACACCGGGAACGGGCCTATGGTTAATTCATACAAAAAAGATGTGAACGTTTCGAGAGCAAGGGACGGTCGGAAGGGTCAGTTGCCCGCGACGACGGAAGGCGTTTTTCTGAGTGTCTTAATCCAATGGAAGGATGGTTCTGTATGAAGCTGATTCAAGCCATTATTAAACCCTTTAAGTTAGATGAAGTGAAAGATGCCTTGATCGAGTTGGGGATTCAGGGCATGACTGTCACCGAAGTGAAGGGATTTGGTCGTCAAAAGGGTCATAAAGAGACCTATCGAGGCACGGAATATCAAATTGAATTCGTCCCGAAAATTAAATTGGAAATCGCCTTGGCCGATGAGCGAGTGGGGGAGGCGCTGGAAGCCATCATGCGTGCAGCCAAAACCGGAAGTATTGGGGATGGAAAGATTTTTGTGTCAGAGTTGCATAGTGTCATCCGTATTCGTACGGGAGAATCAGGCGAAGGAGCAGTCTGACCATTACCATCCTACCAAACCACTTGTTTACCCGAGGAGGGGAAATGAATCTGTTCATTCCACGCTCAACGATGGGAAGGTTGACCGGATTGGTGCTATGGATGAGTCTGAGTCAGCCAATAGCCGTCTGGGCTGTTGAAGATGGTTTGCCGAAGATTGATACCGGGGATACGGCCTGGCTCTTAATGTCTTCGGCGCTGGTGTTGTGTATGACCCTTCCAGGACTGGCCTTATTTTACGGCGGACTGGTTCGCAAAAAAAATGTGCTGGGGACCATCATGCACACGATGGTGATTCTGTGTTTAATCAGCCTGATTTGGGTGCTGTGCGGGTACAGTTTCGCCTTCGGTCCAGATGTCGGAGGGTTAATCGGCGGGCTCGAATGGATTGGTCTCCAGGGTGTGGGGTTGGAACCGAGTCCGACCTATGCGTCGACGGTGCCTCATCAGGTCTTTATGTTCTTTCAACTCATGTTTGCGGCCATTACGGTTGCCCTGATTACCGGCAGTATAGCGGAGCGAATGAAGTTTAAGGCCTTACTGTTGTTTGCCGTCTTATGGTCTCTCCTGATTTATACCCCGTTGGCGCATTGGGTGTGGGGTGGAGGGTGGTTAGCAAAGCTTGGAGCCTTGGATTTTGCCGGCGGTGCGGTCGTCCATATCTCTTCAGGGTTCGGGGCATTGGTTTGTGCCGTGATGCTTGGGAAACGCAAGGGGTTTGGGGCAGACCCGATGCCCCCTCATGATTTGCCGATGACCGTTCTGGGAGCCGGACTCCTCTGGTTCGGGTGGTTCGGCTTTAACGCGGGGAGTGCGTTAGGAGCCAACGGTATGGCTGCGGCCGCCTTTCTCGCCACGCACACGGCCGCGTCGGCTGGGGGACTTAGCTGGATGGTGGCTGAATGGGTACACAGGGGTAAGCCGACCGTGTTAGGAGTCGCCAGTGGGATCGTTGCAGGTTTGGCCACGGTGACACCGGCTGCAGGATTTATCGGGCCGATGTCAGCCCTCTTGATTGGTATGGTTGCCGGCACCGTCTGTTATATTGCGGTCGTGTGGAAAATGCGGCTTGGCTATGATGATTCGCTTGATGTCGTGGGCATTCATGGTGTGGGCGGGTTTTTGGGCATCTTAGCGACGGGGTTGTTTGCCTCAATCGGGGCCCAGGGTTTGTTTTTCGGGAATGCCGGACAGTTCGGTATACAAGTCGTATTGGCTTTGGTAACCTTGTCGTTTTCTGTCATCGGGACCTATCTCATTCTGAAAATCGTGGATGTGACGGTCGGGCTGAGAGTCTCCGCCCAAGACGAGGAAATGGGGTTGGATCTCAGTCAACATAATGAGCGAGCCTATTCCTAACCAGGAGATATGTGGAGGACCATGATTCGGTGGAATCGGACCTGGCGTTTGATCCACCTCTGATGAGTGCCTGATAGCGGTTGCGGAGATGAGAGCGTGGTATTACTTTTATAAACAGATGTGCTTGCGAAGGAGGTATTGAATGACCGCGAAAGAAGTGTTGGATTTTGCGAAAAAGAACAAGGTGGAAATGGTCGACGTCAAGTTTGTCGATCTCATGGGTACCTGGCAGCATTTTTCGATTCCGACCTCAGAATTAACGATGGATTTATTTAAAGAAGGTTCTGGATTCGATGGATCGTCTATCCGCGGTTGGCGCATGATCCAAAATAGCGACATGTTGATCGTGCCTGATCCGAATACCGCCTGCATGGATCCGTTTATGGAGATTCCGACGTTAAGCATCGTGGGGGACGTGCAAGATCCGATTACCCGAACCGTCTACGAGCGGGATCCCCGCGGAGTGGCCCTTCGTGCGGAACAATATCTCAAGAGCACCAAAATCGGGGATGTTTCCTATTGGGGTCCTGAAGCCGAATTTTTTATTTTTGACCATGTGTCTTTCGATCAAAACAGTCACTCCAGTTACTACTTCGTCGATTCGGAAGAGGGCATCTGGAATTCCGGGAAAGACGGAGAGAACCTCGGGTCTCGACCACGCCATAAGGAGGGATATTTTCCCGTGGCCCCTGTCGACTCACAACAGGATATCCGGTCAGAAATGTGCCGGGAAATGGAAAAAGCCGGGATCAAGGTGGAGAAGCACCATCATGAAGTGGCCACGGGCGGGCAAGCCGAAATCGACCTTCGATTCGATACCCTGGTCAAGATGGCCGATCAGATGATGATGTACAAATATATTGTGCGCAATGTCGCGCGCCGGCACAACAAAACCGTGACCTTCATGCCCAAGCCGCTCTATGGGGATAATGGCACCGGGATGCATACCCATCAGAGTATCTGGAAAGACGGGAAGCCATTGTTTGCCGGAAAGGAATATGCGGGTGTGTCGCAGATGTGCTTGTATTATATCGGCGGGATACTGAAACATGGTCCGGCATTAGCCGCGCTCACCAACCCGATTACGAATTCCTACAAACGGCTGACTCCGGGCTTTGAAGCACCGGTGTTGCTAGCCTATTCCAGCCGGAATCGATCGGCGGGAATCCGGATTCCCATGTATTCTCCGAGTCCCAAGGCCAAACGCATTGAAGTCCGGTTCCCTGATCCCTCGTGTAATGTGTATTTGGCCTTCAGTGCCATGCTCATGGCCGGGTTAGACGGGATTCAAAATAAAATTCATCCGGGCGAAGCCATGGATAAGAATCTCTACGACTTAGAGCCCGAGGAATTAGGGAATATTCCCTCATTGCCGTCGAGTCTCGAACAGGCCTTAAAGGCCCTTGAGGATGACCATGAATTTCTCTTGAAGGGTGGAGTGTTTTCCGAGGACCTGCTTGAAGCCTGGATTGGCTATAAACGGACCAATGAAATCGATGCCATTCGAGTCAGGCCACACCCGTATGAATACTTTATGTACTTTGATTGCTAGCGCTGAGAGTGACCTTCCCCGCGTTCTCGCGGGGAAGGCATACGGTTTCCTAACGCCCGGGTGAGCCAATAGAGGGGATGAACAATTCCTTTTGATGCCCGGGCGTTACTGTTTGGGAAATCGTTGAAGGAATTGTTTGCGAATTTTCGTCATCCTGGTGTGAATGGCATGCTCCAGATCATCGGCTCCCTGAAGCCAGTTTGTGGTGAGCATCCCGAGCCGGCGAGCTAAAAAAACCATTTCATCAGAACCGGATGGTGGCAGGACAAGATCCTGGGCATGGCCGCGGACAATTCTGAGTCCATCAATAAGTTGTCGGAAATACAGATAGTCGTCTTTGAGCTGAGCCCCATCTTCAAGAGTGAACAGGCCTTCCCCGCTCAGGTGATCGATGGCCTCCAGCGTATTGGGCGTGCGAATGGAGGGATGATCGTGCCCGTGCATGAGTTGAAGATATTGCACGGTATACTCCACATCAAGCAGGCCACCGGCTCCGTATTTGACATGCGTGGTTCCCGGCTGGACCAACTCTTTAATTTGACGCTCACGAAGATGGAGGGCCGTCTGAAGATCCCATGGGTCGGGGGCATACACAAATTGGTCACGATGCTTTTCAACCGCTTTTCCCACCGCACGATTTCCTGCAAGAAAACGGAGCTTGAGTAACGCCTGTCGTTCAAAAGGAGCGGCTCCACCCTGTGGCGCATAATAGCGCTGAATTTCTTGAATGGAATTGGCGAGGAGGCCTTTTTCTCCATGTGGGCGCAACCGGGTATCCAGGTGAAAAATGCCTTCCTGCTTGGCTTCAATCCATTGGAGAAATTCCTGCGCCCAGCGTTCAAAATAATCTGAGGAGACCCCGGCCGTCTGGCCTCGCGAGGGTTTGCCAGGCATGTGATAAACGAACAGAATCTCGATATCCGAGGCATAGCCTAATTCGCCGCCTCCGAGTTTCCCTAATCCAAAAATCGCCATCGAAGAATGAGTGGTGAGGGAGGCTTTCGGATTGATCGCCTGTTGAGAATGCAGAAGGGCCTGGTTGAGAATGACATCAGCGAGATTGGTCAGAGCCTCAGAAAAGTCGGGGAGTGGACTATTTTCCAGAAGATGACGCATGTCGATTCGAAACAGCTCTTCGTCTTTCCATTGATTCAAACGCTGTTTTTTGTCGGCAGGACTTTTAGCTTTACGCAATAACGGCTCAATGGCCTTGCTGAGGATAGATTTTGATCGGATCAGGGGGCCTTTTTGGTATTGATTCATCATGGGCAACAAATTGTCATGCTGCCGTCGGAGTAAATCCTCCCACAGGTAATCACTGCTGCCAAAGAGTTGAGCCAGTCGTTCCAGCGTAGAAGCCTGGCTCAGCTTGGTGAGATGCGTAGGGGTATTGGCCTGCTCTAACCATTGATCCAGGAATTGATCAAAATGGTCGAGCGCTTTCCCGGGGTCCGGCGCCCACCGAAGGTAATTGGTAAATTCTTTAAGGAGGGTGGCCGCCGTTCGCAGCTCCTGTTGTTCGCCTTTTCCTTGAATTTTTCCACCTTGCCGTCCGCGGACGTAGAGGCGGTTCCGGACGCGGTGGTTGGCGACTTCAATTTTGGCTTTCACGATATAGATGCCGCGCATGGCCAGGGCATTGGCAAAGGTGTATAAAAATGCCGGCGTATCGGTTGAGCTAATATCCAGAATGGTTTCATGACCGCCGCGCGGGTTGGAAAACGTGATGTGTACCGGATGGACCATCTCCGTCGGTTTTTGACGCATGTTCTCTAAATTCTCAATGAGCCGCCGATTCACTTGTCGACGGGCCTGCCGGATCTGATTCTTTTGAAGAAGGACGAGAAGGGCCGTCACCATCTCTTGAAACTCACGTTGTTCGGATTCGTCAAACTTCAGATCTTCAAGCGCTTGAACATGAAAGACATCCACCACAATTTTCCGGGTCAATCCTCGAGTCCCTTGTGAGGAGGAGCCGGTGGATGTCAGTCCTTGCAATGATGGAGTTGAGGGAAGAGTGGGAGCCATTTTTTCCAAAGACGTAAAAATCGTGGCCTCCCGAATATCCAGTCCAAAGGACGAGAGGACGCCACAAAATGTGGCAAACTCTGAAAAATAATCGTACCCCACCAGAGTCAGTTGAAATTGCCGGGTGGGCAGAGTCCGGATCGAGATGGCACAGGGTCGTTCAAACGTGAGCTGGTTCGCCAATGCTATATGTTCCAGGATAGCGGCGGGAGGAAAACATTCAAAGTAATCCGGATCCATCTGCTGGACAAAATCTCTAATCAATGCCGGACGAAGATCAGGACATTGCGTTTGATACGACTGGATCCGCTCTGATTCGTTCATGATGTCCGAGTATACTGAAAAATTGTTGCATTGTAAGGGCGGACGCGCTCCCGTATAATTTTCCTTTTTTTACGATGACCTCTTTCAAGCCACACCCAGCCTCCGACGAGAATCCTCCCCCTGCTCGCCTTCCCGATCCCACGCCCTTACTCCTGGCTTCAGGACTTATAACGCCAGACATGGCCCGGATTCTTCAGGCCTATGGTTTACAGGATTGGAAGCGAGCCGACCACAACCTTCAGGCCATGGCCGGGGAACCGGTCACCCGGAAAGCCCTGGCGGCCATTCTGCCGACAGTGTTATGCAGCGTCGCGCGTACGGCTGATCCGGATCAGGCCATGAATGAATGGGAACGGTATGTCGACTCCGGTATCCAACGGCTCCAACTGTTTCAATATTTAGCGATGGTCCCGCATGTGATCGAGGTGTTGGGAACGGCATTCGGAAATAGTCCGGCCATGGCGCAGACATTTATCCGTGATCCGTTACTCGTGTATTGGATCGAAGATGATGGGGTCCTGCGTCGTCGGATGACCCGGAGTGCCCTTGAGGCCAACGTGCAGGCCGCCCTCGGTACCGTGAGGAGTTTTGAGGCGAAATGTGAAGCCTTGCGGCGGATGAAGCGCCGCGAAATGCTACGAATTGGCATTCGTGATTTATTGGGCATCGCCACCCCCGTAGAAACCTATACCGTGTTGTCGGATCTCGCCTCAGTAGTGATTCAGGCGGTTTATGGATTGGTCAAACGGGAGTTAACCCAGCGGTTTGGCGATTTCGGAGGAAGGGATTCGACCGGGAAAAAGGCGGACGGCTTCTCTGTGCTGGCCATGGGGAAACTCGGAGGCTGGGAGCTGAATTATAGCTCGGATGTCGATCTCATTTATGTGTACCATGCGTCCGAAGGGAAGACGAAAGCGGGGAAGGGACAAACCAGTATTGCTCGCGTGCTGTATTGTGAAACTCTGGCCCGGGAACTCACGGCGGTCTTGACGGCGCCCACAGCCGAAGGCGCCTTGTTTCGCGTCGATCTCCGTCTCCGTCCGGAAGGGATGGTCGGGCCGTTGGCCTCGTCCCTGGAAGACGCGCTGCATTATTACGCGGGCCGAGGCCGAACCTGGGAACGCCTGGCCTTTCTCAAAGCCAAGCCCATTGCCGGAAATCTGCGTGTGGGACAATCTTTAATCAAGGGTCTGACAAACTTTGTCTATGGGAATGAAGAAGGCGAAGACCAGGTATTTCCGGCCATCCAATCACTCCGCTCACAAATTCTGGCCAAGATGATTCGACGTGGGGAAGTCGACCGGCATGTCAAGCTGGGCATCGGTGGCATTCGGGAAATAGAGTTTATTGTGCAAGCCCTTCAACTGCGTTGGGGACAGGCGTTTCCAAAAATCCGCGACCGGCAAACACTCAAGGCGCTGGTGAAATTGACGCACATGGAAAAACTCACGGCATCGGATGCGCGCCTGCTGAAAGAGGCCTATGTGTTTTTGCGAAATCTTGAGCACAAACTTCAAATGGTCCATGAGTTTCAAACGCATCTGCTCCCGAGCAAGACGGAAGAGATTGCCAAATGTGCCGTCAGAATGGGATATCTCAAACACGTCACCGTGGCCCAGGCCATGGAAGCCTTCCAGAACGACTATCGTCGCCATACCACCACAGTGCATCAGTTGTATGAACGCATCCTGTGCTCGTCAGCGTCCTAGCGGCTCGATGCTTTTTGGGGGATATACCTTTTTTCGCGCATCTTTTCGCACTTCATTTTCCCGCTGTGTTTCCGGCCATGGGAAGAATGTCGGGTGTGAATCAGTCCAGAGGGGTTGAATTCGATCCAGGGATTGTTATCTCTTATAGTGAGAGGCGCATTCTTCATTTATTTATTCATTCTTTCTTCGGGGGGAAGCCAATGGACCTTAACCGGATGACGATTAAATTACAGGAAGCCTTGCAGGCTGCCTCGGGGATCGCGATGCGACGAAGCCATCAAGGGATTGATGTGGAGCATCTCCTGCTGGCGTTGCTGGAGCAATCCGGTGGATTGGCTCACCCGATATTAGAGCATACGGGAGTCTCGCCGACCGCCGTCAAAAATGCCGCAGAACAAGCGCTGCAGAAGGTTCCTCAGGTTCAGGGAAGTGGGGCACCTCCCGGACAGGTGCATCTCTCTCCTCGCCTGGCAAAGGTGCTCAATCAGGCTGAAACGGAGATGAAAGAACTGCGGGATGAATACCTGAGTGTCGAGCATGTCATCCTGGCCATGGTGGGCGAAGGGGGCGTCTTTACGTCCATGGGACTCAAGCGGGATAAGGTGCTCGCAGGCCTCCAGGAGGTGCGCGGCAATCAACGCGTCACCAGTCAGGATCCGGAAGGGACCTATCAATCATTAGAAAAATATGGTCGGGATCTGACCCGATTAGCCAGCCAGGGAAAATTAGATCCGGTGATCGGCCGGGATGATGAAATTCGTCGGGTCGTGCAAATCCTGTCCCGCCGCACCAAGAACAACCCGGTCCTGATCGGAGAACCGGGAGTAGGGAAAACCGCCATTGTCGAAGGACTGGCACAACGAATCATTAAAGGGGATGTGCCGGAGGGACTCAAGAATAAACGCTTGATCGTGCTCGATATGGGTGCCCTGGTGGCTGGTGCCAAATTTCGTGGCGAGTTCGAAGAGCGGTTAAAAGCCGTGCTCAAAGAAATTCAATCCTCCCAGGGACAGATCCTCTTGTTTATCGATGAATTACATACGGTTGTGGGGGCCGGAGCGGCAGAGGGTTCCATGGATGCCGCCAATTTGCTGAAGCCGATGTTGGCCAGAGGCGAGCTCCATCTGATTGGCGCCACCACGCTGGATGAATACCGGAAACATATTGAAAAAGATGCGGCCCTGGAGCGACGGTTCCAACCGGTCGTGGTCGATCAGCCTTCGGTGGAAGATACCATCTCCATCCTGCGTGGATTAAAGGAGCGGTACGAAGTCCATCATGGCGTGCGAATCAAAGACTCGGCATTAGTGGCTGCCTCACGCCTGTCCAACCGATACATCGGTGACCGGTTTCTTCCCGATAAAGCCATTGACCTCATCGATGAAGCGGGCGCGCGCTTGCGCACCGAAATCGACAGCATGCCGGCCGAAATGGATGAGATCTCCAGAAAAGTCCTCCAATTGGAAATTGAACGGGAAGCCTTAAAGAAAGAAACCGATGCGGCCAGCCGCACCCGGTTGACCACGATCGAGCAGGAGTTACAAGGCAAGCAGGAAGCCCTGAATGATTTAAAGACCCAGTGGGATGCGGAAAAATCGTCTGTCGGCAAATTACAAACGATCCGGCAGGAAATCGAAGGTGCCAAGCAACAAATCGAACAGGCCGAGCGGCAGTATGATCTGAATCGCGTCGCGGAGTTGCGCTATGGCACCCTGCCCAAACTGGAAAAATCCATGAAAGAGGAAGAAGAGCGGTTGGCCAATCAGCAGGGCACCAGCCGCCTGCTCAAAGAAGAAGTGGATGAAGATGACATTGCCGAGGTGGTCAGCCGATGGACGGGCATTCCCGTGAGCCGGTTACTTCAAGGCGAAGTAGAGAAGCTGTTGCACCTTGATGAATGGCTGCACAAGCGTGTCATTGGCCAGGACGAAGCCGTGCAAGCCGTGGCGGAAGCCGTGTTGCGTGCACGGTCGGGCATCAAAGATCCCAATCGACCCATCGGCTCATTTTTATTCCTTGGCCCCACCGGTGTCGGAAAAACCGAGTTGGCGCGGGCGCTGGCGCATACTCTCTTCGATAACGAAGCCAACATGGTCCGTATTGATATGTCGGAATATATGGAAAAACATACCGTGGCCCGATTGATCGGTGCTCCTCCCGGATATGTGGGCTATGAAGAAGGCGGTCAGTTAACCGAAGCGGTAAGACGCAGACCCTTCTCGGTCATCCTCTTCGATGAAATCGAAAAGGCGCATCATGATGTCTTTAACGTGCTGCTCCAGGTATTAGACGACGGGCGCTTGACCGACTCGCAAGGCCGAACGGTGGACTTCAAAAACACCGTGCTCATTATGACCTCCAATCTGGGCAGTCAGGAGATTCTGGAAGCCCAGCAACGGAATATGGAGTACGAAGGCATTCGTGCGTTAGTGCTCAAAGAAATCCAACAACACTTCCGACCGGAATTCTTGAATCGGATCGATGAAATCGTCGTCTTCCATCCGTTAACACGGGAGGAACTGGCTCAGATCGTCGAAATCCAATTGGAACGGCTCAAGGTCAGATTGGCGGATCGGCGAATGTCACTGGAACTCTCTCCGTCGGCCCTGGCCGACCTGGCTGCGCGGGGTTATGACCCGGTCTACGGGGCCAGGCCGTTGAAGCGCCTGCTTCAACAGGAAATCGAAACGCCGCTCTCCCGGCTGATCATCCAGGGGAAAGCCATGGATGGTCAACGAATCGTGGGCGAGATGGTCGACGGAAAATTCGTCCTCACCGCCCCGGAAAAAGCGGCCACCTAAAATCCTTCCACTACAAAACGGGAAGAAAGAACATCTTTCTTCCCGTTTCATTTCCTGCCGCTTCACATTCCTAAATAAGTTGTCATCTTCCAGAGAAAAAATCTGCAGGGACGTCAATCCATTATCAAAAATGGCAAGAGGAGGGTAGGACTATTAGAAGTTCCTGCCAACAAAGCGGAGGATTTGCCCAGGCTCATCCTGTGCAGGTCGCTACTTCGGCCCGACGGCCTTACAGCGGAGCCGCAAGCCGGCAAAACCCCCATCGCCATAGGTGGCCTCAAAGCCAATGGCGATTTGGTTGCTCGGGCAGGAAACCTTCTCGTGCCAGCGTTCACAGTTCGGGCGCCTGAATTTGTCACTGAGGCTGGTTTCGAAAAGGGTTCCATCAGGGCCTACACGCACGGCCCAGATCTCGGCGCCTTTAATCTTGTCGTCCTTCTTTTTTTTATCGGTCGTGCAGACTTGAACGGACTGGACAACATGATCGGCCTTGTCGAATTTGATCGTCTGTTTGTCGTGAGCAATTTTATCCGTGCAGGGCGGTCGCGTAATATTATTGGACGTGGTTTCTGCGGTATGGCGACCATTTAAACTTGTGCGGAGGGTCCCGATATAGCACGCCTCGTCGCTCCGCTCATAAAATACGAGGCCGCCGAGTGCCCACTGATTTGCGGACGTCGTCCCGAATTCATCGGGTGCAAGAGTTTTGACATCGAGGGTGCTTGGTCCCGCCAGGAGCCGAGCCGGACAACGGACTTTTACCGACCGTGCCAATGACGATGGCCTCGGCCCAGGCATTGATCGGTGACAGGGCAGAAACGAGAATGGCCATGATGACTCCCGCACTGACTAAGTGTTTCATCTCCGCTCCTTTCTTGTGATGATGCTGGAAAATGTACGGCAGAAATACTTTCTGGACATCTGTTCGAAATAATCTTTGAGAAGCGCGGAAGATGCATCTGTCAGGAGGATTACTCCTTCTGCCCGGTTTTTTTTATGATGTGGTATCCGAATTGGGTTTTAACCACCGGGCTCAGACTGCCATGCCCCAGGCGTTTAACCGCATCTTCAAAGGCTTTGACCATTTTGCCGGGACCAAACCACCCCAGATCCCCACTTTTGGAACCACTGGGACAGGTCGAAAATTCTTTTGCCAATTCGGCAAATTTTCCACCGGTTTTCAGGCGTTTTCTCAGGTCGTCGGCCAACCCTTTTTCTTTCACCAAAATATGACTCGCTCTCCACTCCATACGTTCTCCTTTCAAGCCCTTCATCAAAATCCGCTAAACATTACCACTTCCAATTTACTGACTAAATTATACGATGCACAATGAAAACATGTCATCTCGAATGTGATCATGGCTCAGATCTGTCAGGCTGAGATGCGCCTCATGGCTTGGAGGTTTTAGAGGTGACAGATTCCGGAGGAGTAAAGACTTCGTTCAGATCACTAAAGGAGCCGCCTGGAGTCGGCCCGCCACCGATGACGTACATGCGGCCATCCACTACCGCAGACCCGAGGCCGTGGCGCCCTGTCGGCATGGATGCCATGGTCTGCCAGGCGTCACGCGCCGGATCATACGCCTCGTTTTCACGGAAAGTACCCTCCTCCTTTTCGCCGCCGAAAACATAAATCCGACCGCCAACCTCGGACGCGGTGATTCCACTGCGGGCAGTCGGAAGATCTGCGGCCTGCGACCAGCGGTCGGTGACGGGATCGTACACTTCCGTGACTGAGAGATTTTGTCGATAGTCACCTTTCAGGCGTCCGCCGATGGCGTACAGCTTACCGGACACGGTTGCGGACGCAAGATGATCGCGAGGGGTCGGCAGCGGGGCTCGCACAGCCCAGGTGTTGCGTTCTGGATCGTACACCTCGACGGCCGCGCTATTGGTCTTCCCGTCGTAGCCGCCGATGGCATACAGTTGCCCGTCGTGCGCCGTCACTGACAAGGCGCCGCGAGGAGTCGGCATGGGTGCGCGCTCGGCCCACGTGTCCGTAGCTGGATCGTAGGCATACATCGTGGCAACGGGTTGCCAGATGCTGAGTCCCGCCTGCTTGTATCCCCCAATGACATACAGCTTGCCCCCTGCCACCCCGATACCCAGATGGTGCAGGCCCACCGGCATGGGCGCTCCGGCCGTCCATCGATCTGTGGATGGATTGTAGGCTTGGAGGGATGGAGTGATTCCAAGATTGAGGAAATTGCTGAAGCCGGGCTGCTCAAACCCGCCCACGACGTAAATCGAATTGTTTAAGGTTGCGGCTGCCACCTCAGTCCGCTTCGTCGGTGCAGGGGTTGCCGTCTGCCAGACCCCGTGGTCCGCCTCCGGCTGCACCGATTCCGCAGATACCGGGAGCATGATGAGGCAGAACGCAGTGGGGAACGGCACAAGGACGGCCATGGTCGTCACCATGGGAACGTTGGATCGGATTGCGTAGCGCATGGCTGGAATTATACCCAATTGCGGAATGGAAAATCTTCGATGTGCGTAAGGCCCCCGTCAGCGGTCAAAGGAAAATGTGGCATCAAGCAGCATGCTGAAAAAATTCGCCAGCAGCAGTAGAGCTCAGTTGGGGTCCCGAAAGCCAGGAGAAGAGATATTTGATTGTAGATTTATTCCGAGAGCTAGTTTGGAGTTCAGGCAAGCGAGCTTTCCATCTATTCAGGCTGCTTCATGGAAGGCACTGGAATGTTCTTAATAGTTCGACGCCTGTCGGTTGGCCCAAAGGAGGGACGCTCTTATCCGTTAGCGGACCTTGTCTGAGCCCTTCGGCAAGGCTCAGGACAGGCCCTGCGAGTTGGGCCGCTCTCTTCAGAGTTGGCGTCCCTCCTCTTCAATGAGGCCAGACGGGGCGTCGTTTTGCAAGGTGCGTCTCGCGGAGCGCTTATCGTTTGGTTCGTCTCGCGGAGCGAAACCTTTGTGTTTGGAAACTTTTGCCTCGACAACAAAGGTGACACCCTTCGGGATATGCTAGGCAAAACCTCGGCTGTCGGGCCGAAACCCGGCATCAATCAAAATTTCGCATCGCTCCCGTCATTCGCAAACGGGCAGTTATTTTTGCCCCTTTCGTTGTAAGGAGGTTTCATGTCGAAGAGGCACAATAGGGGAGGTGGAGCCGGCCTCCTCCTCTCACTCCGACACCCTAGAAATGCCGTAGGTGTAACAATTTTCATCCTTATGCATCCTTTTAAAAATAAAAACTCTCATCCCCATTGCCCTCTGCATTCAGCTTCAAGTCCTAATTACCGATGAATACCATAAAACACACCACAGTCAGATATCCCAGTCTCACAGGGAAAGCCAACACTTATGGACCAAGCCATCAGAACACGCATCGAACACAATATCTTCCCCGCCGCGCATCAAGCCTGTGAACCATGGGAGGAATTTCCGTGGCACTTAGGCCGGGGAGGAGCCATTGATACGCATGTGGCTCATTCATCCCAAGCACTGGCCATTGATGTCTTCGGCACCATCAAAACCTCATCTGATCCTGATGTGATTCTTGATGCCCTGGCAACAGATCTCGGGATTCCGTCCGGCGGTCCATGGAACATCACTCTGGAATGGGTCGCGCGCCCGACATTGCTCAATGAACCTTGTCCGACCCAAGTGGATGTCTATGCGGAAAGTCCCAATTCCGTAATTGTGTTTGAATGTCAATTTACCGAGCAGGATGGAAGTGCCTGTTCGCAAACGGTACTGCGCAATGGCTCCGTCCCGTGCAATGGAAACTATGTAAACCAAACCAATCGGGGAAACGAGGGAACCGGTCGTTGCGCCTTAAGCGGAAAAGGCATTCAGTATTGGGACATCATTCCGAAGGTCTTTCACCTCGATGCCGAAACAGATTACGAGCCCTGCCCATTCGCAGGACCGACCTACCAATGGATGCCGCAAACTCGTGGTGGCCTATAAGGTAGCGCGGCAGAAAAACAAGCAACCGGCGGTGATCATCGTCTATGCGGACAGCCCCGATCTGCCCCTGGCTAAAAAGGTCAAATCCCATGAATGGAGAGAATTTACCAGTATGGTTAGACAGGACCAGGTGCCGTTTCACGTGCGTTCGTATCAAGAGATTCTCACGCTTGCGCAGGAGACAACCAGAGATGGCAGCGGTGAGGACACCTTATGGAGAGAGTTACAGGAATGGGTCAACAGAAAAATATCACGAATCAATAGAAACCGGGGAAAAGCCAAAAGAAACATCCGCTCCCAACCCGCCACGGTGTCAGTGAAAAGAAAATAACCAGACCGTCATTCCAGCTGGTCTGCCAACCGGGCCGGCGCGCAATTCAACAGGCGGCCCTCGTCTGAGCCCTTTAGTTTCGGTCTGTACAGGCTCTTCGAGGGGCATCAGGTTAAATCTCGGCCGCCGAGCCGAACTCCCGCACCCATCTTCCCCCCATTGTCCTTTCGACGTTCCTCTCTTTTTCATAGAAATTCCTGAAAGATTCGTTATGTTTCGACGCCTGCCGGCTGGCCCCAAGGAGGGACGCTCTTAGCATCTAGGGGACCTTGTGTGAGCCCGGCGAGTTGGGCCGCTCTTCCAGGGTTAGCGTCCCTCCGCTCTAATGCGGCCAGACGGGGCGTCGTTTTGCAAGGTGCGTCTCGCGGAGCGCGACCCTTGTTTGGAACCTTTCCCAGAAGAAAAAGGACCTCGGCTGCCGGGCCGAAACCCGGCAATCATAATTGCAGATAGAACGCCGGATCACGAAAATTCTCTCCATTGATAAATATGATAAAACGTCAAAAAGGAAAATCCCTCCTCATCCCACACACTTCTCCACTAACCCTACACCCCAAAATACGACCTCTACATTTTTGTGACCCTTTCCCCAAATTCCAGAGCCCAAAAATCGTGAATTTTTCTGGCCACCTTCCATGTCCGGCTGCTCTGCACTCGCCAGTATGGGAGTGATTGCGCGCCGGTCTTACGAGATAGCATTCGTATGGCTCCTCCAGTATATTAAGGAAGGCAATACTGTTCTCTCGTTCCTAACCAGTGGAACGAACCAGGAGGGTTGTCGGTCTTATGCAACTCAGTGAGGTATGGGATGTTTGCTCAACGATCAACCATTTCAAGGGTAGCGGCGGCGGCGACTCTGGCAATGTGTCTGGCGCTGCCGGGAGTGATCTGGGCCAAAACCGGACCACCGGAGAACACGCTAAGCCACCCGATTCATGAAATTCTCCCGTACATCGACATCCTGAACAAAAGGATGGCTGCCGCCTCCGAACCCGGCGGGATCGGTCGGTGTGGTGGCTCAAAAATGGGGGGACAGAAAATTTCCGGTGCAGACCGGTTTGTCCCGGTCCTTTATGGCGTCGCGTACTGTGACCGGGAAACGGGCATCGTGTGGGAGACCTCTCCGGCGGTGAGCTTCTTTAACTGGCCCGGGGCCATCAGCCATTGTACCACCCGCGAGGTGGGGGGACGGAAAGGCTGGGCCTTGCCGATGCGGGAACAACTGGCGAGTCTGTTGGAGATCAATTCGGTGCTTTGCCTGGGGGGGGGGACTCTGTTTGCCGGATGTTCATCCGTTTCAAAACGTGCAGTCGGCCAACTATTGGTCGGCGTCGATAACCGGGGGCACTCCCACCTTCGCCTGGCTCGTGAATTATTTCCTGGGCGGTGTGTTCGTCACCAAGTTGGAGGGCAAAGGTCTCGCGTGGTGTGTGCGCGATGGACAAAGCTCCGACGGCCAAGGGCTCGCCGCAATTGTGGAACCCCACCATGGATGAAGTATTTTGCGTCGTGTGGTAATTAGGCTTGAAAAGATTAGGGGATAGAGCCTCCCTTCATCTCATCTCAAAATCGTTCTTCGCTCTCCTCAGGCTGTAAAAAGAGAGATAAGCGAATCAAAACGTCCGAGATACAGATCGGTGACGCGGCGTGGGGCTTTGGGTTATCGCGAAGCCAGCTCACGAGCGTGAGTGATCTCGCGTTTGCCCACCGGACGAACCTGCATATCCTCCAATGTCACGACTGCAGCGGTTTTCCCTTCCAGGGTGGTAAATTCCACCTCGTAGGCCTGCTTGTCCCGATAGACATGAACGATCGTCCCGACATCTCCGGCCACAAGGCCTTCAGAGGGAACGTCAACAGCTAAAACTACTCGGTCATGTTCTTTGTTCATGGTCAAGACTCCTGTTCTCGTGGATAGGCCGTCACCAAACGAGGCCGATCTTCGCCCTTATCAACAATCCATATGGTCCGCACGATGACGGTCTGACCCTTCGGTGTCGGTATCTTACCATCAACAATATACTTCTGTGCTCTTCCCTTTCTAATGGGAATTTCTCAAAAATTCTTTTCCCATTGTTCCTGCCGCGCCTGCCGGCTGGCCCAAAGGAGGGACGCTCTTAGCATCCAGCGGACCTTGTCTGAGCCCTTCGAGTGAGTCACCACCATCCCCGACATTCGTTATCGGGGATCCATTCATTCCCCTCTATGGCTTCCCTGGCCTGGTGGCATGGCCGAGCAGTGCAACCGGCACCGGAGAAAAGGCGGGCAGTGTTTGAGCCAGGCGAGTTTGCCCGCCGCCGGTGTCGGTGAACCGCGGAGGGCACCCGAAGGGCCATGCCACGGCCAACATGGTTTTGGGTCCTTTTGCCGAAACAAAAGGACCTCGTCGTACGGGGCCGAAACCCCGGCATCTAAAAAAACATCACATCACCCCCAGACAGTCGTTATCGAACACCCCGATTTCTCATAATTAATAAAAACTCGAATTCCATTCTCTCTTTGAAGAGACAGAGCGTCGACTAGGAAGATCCGCAGAAGTGGCACATATTGACCGGTTACCTGCTTCATGGTTAAATAATGAGGTCATTTTTTACTTTTTACGTATCCCATAAATTTTAAAAGAATGATTAAGAACTTTAAGGACAAAAACACCGAAGAGTTCTTTGGCGGGAAGGCGGTTAAGCAGTTTTCAGGCTTCAAAAAAACCGCTGAACGGAAACTGACCATGTTGGAGAGTGCCACCGAATTACGTGACCTGGTGGCCCCTCCCGCCAACCGCCTTGAAAAATTAAAAGGAGATCGGGCCGGGCAGCACAGCATTCGCATCAATGATCAATGGCGTATTTGTTTTGTATGGAAGCCCGATGGACCCTACGAAGTCGAGATTACCGATTATCACTAAGGAGACGGCAACATGGTAAAAAACGGCATGCGCCCCATTCATCCGGGAGAGATATTACTGGAAGAGTTCTTACAACCTTCTGATCCCCCGCTCAACGCCAACACCCTGGCCAAAGCGCTTGGTGTCCCGGCCAACCGAATCACCGCCATCCTCAAAGGACAGCGAGGCATTACCGGCGATACTGCGTTACGTCTTAGTACCTTTTTCAACACGTCTCCTGAATTCTGGATGAATCTGCAGAAGACCTATGAGCTATGCCTGGCCGAAAAGGCCCTGCCCGCC
The DNA here is from genome assembly GCA_963801755.1 of uncultured Nitrospirales bacterium. Lineage (GTDB taxonomy): Bacteria > Nitrospirota > Nitrospiria > Nitrospirales > UBA8639 > Nitrospira_E. The sequence continues at coordinate 169,745 of CAWDGE010000005.1, forward strand.
AAGATTAGAAAAGACATCCAGAAAAATCGGGAATCTCTCGTGTCGGTCTAAGAGACCCATCATAGCCTCAAGCAAGGAACATTCCGCTTTTCGCAAAAAACCCAAGGGGGAATTTCTCGATGCTGAACTTGATGGCCGGATATGACGTGTCATCACGCTTGCCGATAAAGTTATTGCCGGGCCGAACCCTTGCATCTACTAAACATTCCCATCATTCAGACAATGGTAATCAGACATCCAACGCACCTCCTGCAGCTCTGCTCACGGGGCCAGGGCTCAAATCAACCGGCGGACCGTTGATTCGACACCTGTTGGCTGGTCCTAAGGAGGGACGCTCTTAGCAGCTAGCGGCCCTTGTGTGAGCCCCGCGAATTTTCATCCTTCCCCTCTACACTCTCCTGGCCTGGTGGCATGGCCGAGCAGTGCAACCGGCACCGGAGAAAAGGTGGGCACTGTTTGAACCCTTCGGCGTTGGTTCAGGATAAACTCCGCGAGTTGGACCACCACTTTCATGGGAATTCCATAAAGATTCCCCTCCTACTTTGTCCGACGCCTGCCGGCTGGCCCAAAGGAGGGGCGCTCTTAGCATCTGGCGGCCCTTGTTTGAGCCCCGCGAGTTGGGCCGCTCTGGTTAGGGTTGGCGTCCCTCTGCTCTAATGAGGCCAGACGGGGCGTCAATCGACATAGGTAGGCGGTCACCCGCTTTCCCTGTCACACCACCGTACATACGGGTCCGTATACGGCGGTTCGGCGGGTTCAGCTATCAGCCCCCAGTGAATCCTGGAAGCCTGATACCCGGGCTTTCGGCATGGCGGTTCGCCGCAAGCGATTCGGTCACTTCCTGGACAGTCCTTGGGGCTTCACCCCGCCCGCTGTCCGAAAGGCCAGATCTAACTGGTTATTCAGCCGCTTGTCGCTCATGAGTTCCGCTGCCGACTCGCCCCTCCTCACCGTTCAGGCCTTCATCCCTCCTGGGACTACTATGCCCTCTGCTCGACTCCTCCCGCCCGATCGGGATGGATCACTCCATCCTCGAGTCTTGCCGCCAAGACAGGCGAGAGGTCTCCCGAGGTAAGCTCAACCGCCTTCAGCGCACGACCGCCAGATTTACAACCCGCACCCTTGATGGAGAGGGACTTCGCGAATCCATGCTCGCTCGTCCGGCACGGTCTGCCTCGTATCTGGTTCTTGTCCATCGGCCCACGCCTTTGCTCCACGCTGCCTTCAGACCCCGCCTCACGACGACGCCCTTGCGCTTCGCTATGACTTCACCTCCATCAGGTTGTCAAAGGGACTTGCACCCTCAAGCTGTTGAACATGCTCGGCGCACATGGTTTTGGGTCCTTTTGCCGAAACAAAAGGACCTCGTCGTACGGGGGCGAAACCCCGGCATCTATCTTCTCCTCAACATCCTGTCACGCTCCCGCTCTTTCAAAGAAGTCCCTGAAGTTTGCGTGTTTTACCGTCCGACGCCTGCCGGCTGGCCCCAAGGAGGGACGCTCTTTATCAGCTAGCGGACCGTGTTTGAGCCCGGCGAGTTGGGCCGCTCTTCTCTGGGCTCGGCGTCCCTCCTCTTCAATGAGTCCAGACGGGGTGTCGTTTTGCAAGGTGCGTCTCGCGGAGCGCGACCTTTGTTTGGAAACTTTCCCAGAAGAAAAAGGACCTCGTCGTCCGGGGCCGAACCCCCGGAAGCTCTGAAATAGGAAGAGACGCACCAAGCAAGCGCTCGGCTGCCGCACCGAACCCCGGCATCTACCAAACCTACATAGCAGGCACGACATTCGTAATCGAGCATCGCATCTTCGAATTCTTCCAATCACTTTCAGGAAGGCCAACCGGGCTGACGCTCTAATCAAAGGTGGACCTTGTTTGAGCCTGGCAAGTTGGTCCACCCCTCCGTTGTCTGCGTCAGCACGATTGGATGTGGCCGACCTGGGTGAAAATGGTTTTGGGTCCTTTTCCCGAAAGAAAAGGACCTCGACCCCCCGGGACCTATCTTCCCTTCACTATTCTTCATTTATTTCTCTTCTACTTTGTCCAACGCCTGCCGGCTGGCCCCAAGGAGGGACGCTCTTTATCAGCTAGCGGACCGTGTTTGAGCCCGGCGAGTTGGGCCGCTCTCTTCAGGATTGGCGTCCCTCGGCTCCAATGAGGCCAGACGGGGCGTCAATGGTTTTGGCCACTTTTGCCGAAACAAAAGTGGCTCGGCTGCCGGGACGACACCCGGCGTATGATTGCTCCAAAATCCACAAACGAAATATCTATTTCTACAAGGCATCGCGCTGTGCCGCCTCAAACAACGCATTACACTCTTCCTCCAGAATCCCCCCAATAACTTTCGTATCACGCAGGTTGGTAATGCAGCACGAGGAGTTGGCTGGAATTCAGGGGGAGCGTCGCGTAGGTTCGGCCGTCACCAGGCGCATATATTCTTCGGGACTCAAGTTCATTTTTTTTCACGCCACAAGATGGCTCCAAACGTGTTCATGATATATAATACCTATTGAGAAGAAGACACGATGAGCAAAAAACCTCTCATAGAAACGAACCCCTATCTCAAGGCGACGAAGAAATACCGGCAGGCCTTAATTGCTAATGTCTCAAGCTCGACGGCCATTGAAACCGGGGTGCCAGTCGAAGAAATCGAGCGTATGTTATCAAGAAGAGAGATCGTCAATGCCGAGTGAAGGAATTCAACGAAGAATTGCGTCATACATAGCCCAACAAGGACTCTTATTTTTTCAGGATGACCAACTGGGATGCCTGCCAGTTGAGAAGAGGAGAGAAAGAGGCCTCTCCGCATTCGAGCAAGGAAAGAATAGCCATTTGCTAGAGGATCGAACTTGCCAGATGCCGCGCATGGGCGATCTCATGCTTGTGGGCTGGTCGAATCTGAGAAGCCGACAGCGTGACAACGGCCACCGTCTCGCCATCCAAGGTGGTAAATTCGACCTCGTAACCTTTGCCTTCCTGATGAACCAGCACAACGGTTCCAATGTCTCCTCGTTGAAGCCCATTCTGGGGAAGGTCGGATTCCAAAATCACGTCTTCTAACTCCTGAATCATGGTGTCCTCCGTTTCAAGGGATAGGCGGTCACCAATCGAGGTTTCGCGCTCAATGGTCTTTCACTTCGACTGTGATGGAGCGGATCCGGACGCAGCCAACGCCGAGCTTTCACGGTCGAGGCCTGACAGAGCCTTCTGAATCAGTTCAACTTCACGTGATTCGAAGTAGGGCTCGCCGCATTGGGAGCAGACCCACGCAGGAACAGCATCCCAGGACACATGATAACCATTTCGATCCAAACTGAATGGGGCGGTCCCTCGGACCATCCGGCCTTTGCAATGGACACATTCCATAACTAACGTCTCCTTCGATAGTCGGGCGACCACTGATCGGGTTGGGGGAGATAGGCGGTAATCACCGCTAGATAATCCTCTTTGGGTGAACAGACGACATGGATTCTTCGCCCCGACTCGCCAAAACCCAAGAGCAAGCAACTGTGGCCTCTACTGTCGTGGGGATAGTCTTCCACAAGCTCACCCGTCATGACAACTCTTTCTACCTCTTGCGGCGTAATCATCCGCTCCGGCCTGGACATCTGGCGAATAGCATGAGGCAAAAACAACAGTTTCTTCTTTGCTGCCTGTCGGGACGTATCGACAATCATTATGGGGTAGCTCCGGAGGCTGACTTGGGTTCAAATCGTATGGTAGTGCTGTCGCTCATCCCGTCTGCCTGTGTGCCCGTCTGCGGCAATGTGCCCAGATCCCAAGCAGGTAGGTCGTCGCGGAGGACGTTACAGTAATTCCGGAGTTTTTGAAAGATAGCAGAGTAGTTCATTGTGTGGTGGTAGGAAGGAAACCCATCGCGAAATTGAATCAGACGCGGCATCAAGATGGAACAGAAATCCATCATTGAATCAAATCCGTACCGGTACAGGGTGGAGGAGGTGCGCCCATCATAGCGTACGCATGCAGAGAAAAAAACTATTCAAGCAGCGATGGTTCGAGGCAAGAATAGTCTCCCTTCCACTCCGGTCAATCCCGCCAATCCCCATCGGGCCTCCATCTTGTGTAACGCGGAGCCGTCACCCTCTACTTCCAGATTGTCATCCTAAGCCAGCAGCGAAGGATCTGAGCCCCCTTGCTGGAACACACCCAAAGCCCACCACACCCGAGGTATCTGATCTTCTTAGACGGAACGACATCTCTCCCGACATGGTGAATCAAGAAGTCGACCATTTCCTGCAGAGCTTTCTCCGAAAGGCTCAATGGCGCGGAGTTAACCCTTCACGGAAAGTGGCAATGGGAGAAGGGAGCGAGCGGGTATGTCTGAATCCAAGATTGGGCCAATAACCGATAATCGACTTTGTATCGCTCGCGTGCGACCGCACTTACCGATTGCCGCTGGAAGGTTGGTTAAGCGGTGCGAAGGGGGTGGCGGGATTGTAGCGATTGGCGGGGTTCAGGGGATTATCAGGATTGTATTGGTTGGCCGGATTGAATGGATTATTGGGAGCATAGCGGTTGGCCGGATTGATGGGATTCCCGGGATCATATTGGTTCGCAGGATTGTAGGGATTGTCGGGAGAATAGGTTTGTGCAGGGTTCAGGGGGTTGTCCGGGACATATTGATTCGCCGGATTGAAGATGTTGTACGTCGCGCTCATACTTCTCGTCGAAGCCCATCTCGGCCCAAGCGAAACCGAAAGAGAAAAGCACCGTAGCCAAGGATGAGGAGCATACGCATAAATCACCCCCTTGAACGAAGATGGGAAGAAGCAATGCTATTCTACACAGCTTTTCAATCCCGGTCATTCCTGCTCACCCCTCCTCAAGGAATGCCTGAGCGGTTCGCTCCGATCCGACGCCTGCCGGCTGGTCCTAAAGAGGGACGCTCTTAGCATCTAGCGGACCTTGTCTGAGCCCTGCGAGTTGGGCCGCTCTTTTCAGGGTTGGCGTCCCTCCGCTCCAATGAGGCCAGACGGGGCGTCAATGGTTTTGGCCACTTTTGCCGCAACAAAAGGACCTCGTCGTACGGGGGCGAAACCCGGCATCAATCAATCCGTTAATTGTGCCTGTCATTCCCCATCGGCCGCCATCTTTCCTTCCTCAACAAGAGACGAGAATCTTAATCGCGCTTTCATCCTCTCTGGCATGGCCGTCTTCACATTATTCCATCCAAATACAACCGTCTTAAAACATTCCCCGTCCCGATCATTGGATGATATTGGATTGGTGACTTCTCATAGGCTCTTGGCTATACTTTTAATGATAGGCAACCTATTGCCGAAAGATTTCGTTAAGGAGAAGCATTATGGCAGCCATTAATTGGCGAGACTACATTGTTTCAGATCCAGCAATTTTGGGGGGGAAACCGGTTCTCAAGGGAACTCGCCTGTCTGTTGAGTTCGTGCTTGATTTGCTGGCGGCTGGATGGGACCAGGTTGCCTTAGTTGACAATTATCCCAACCTGACTGAGGAACGCATCCGTGCGGTTCTGGCGTATGCTGCGGAAATTTTCCGGGAGGAACGGTTTTATCTGCTGCCGCCGACCGGTACGCCCGCATGAGTGAACGGTATCTTGCCGACGAAAATTTTCCTGCCGGGATTGTCCATTTTCTTCGAGCGCACGGCGACGATGTCCTATATGCGGCGGAGTCTCTGATATCGTCTTCCGATGAGGATGTGTTGCGCGAAGCCGCAACTCAATCTCGTGTGTTGCTGACGTTCGATCGTGATTTTGGCGAATTAGTGTTTCGCTGTCGGCAACCGTCCGCTCCCGGCATTGTCTTGTTTCGTTTGGGCGGACAGTCCCCTGTTGAGCAGATGTCGTTCTTGCAGATCTTCTTTTCCGCTCAGCCGAAGCTACAAGGCTTTTTCACGGTCGCAAGTCCAGGGCATTTTCGCCAGGTTCGTCTTGGTGAGTTTAGTGAAGAATCGGAAGAAAAAACCCCTTAGAAAAGGGTGCATAGATAGTAGAAATTGGCGAAAGTTGCTATTGAACAGTCGCCCCCTGGTCGTCATTTCCGCCGTTCGTCTTCCGAACTCCATCTGCAGGGCTCATTCCTGCCCTCCCCATTTTTCAAGGAATGCCTGGGAGGTTCGTCTTCTATTCTCCGACGCCTGCCGGCTGGCCCAAAGGAGGGACGCTCTTTCTTGTCAGTTAGCGGACCTTGTTTGAGCCCCGCGAATTTTCATCCTTCCCCACTAGACTCTTCTGGCCTAGTGGCATGGCCGAGCAGTGCAGCCGGCACCGGAGAATAGGCGGGCAGTGTTTGAGCGCAGCGAGTTTGCCCGCCGCCGGTGACGGTGAACCGCGGAGGACTCCCGAAGGGCCATGCCGCGGCCAACATGGTTTTGGCTACTTTTGCCGAAACAAAAGTGGCTCGGCTGTCGGGCCGAAACCCGGCATCTATAACAAAACCTTAAATCACTAACGATATGGTTTATCGATCAGCTAACAACGAGAAGGCGTGATGAGGAGAAGATTTAAAACCATTAATAATTCTGGAGTGGAAAATCATCCAGGCGGATGGCCGGAGCGCTATTCCTCCCAAAACGCCTTCTGACTACTTGCGGGTATTCCTATTTGATATAGATCACGCCAGGCAGATTCTTCAGGTCTGCGTCTCCCGTGACAACTTGTGCATTCTGATCTTTGGCGGTGGCATACACGATGGCATCGGCCATGGCTAAACCATGCAACAAGCTCAAATCGGCTGCAAGATAGGCGATGGATTCAGTGAGCGGAATCATATGGGTTGCACTGAGTTGTCCCGAACACAATAATGCCGCCTCTTCTCCTTTCTCTCGTTTGATTTTTTTATACACCTCATACAGGACGATGGTTGGGATGATGCAGGTATATCGGGGTGTGAAATAGGTGGCATAGCGCTCGGTGAGTGGACCTGCTGTGAAGTATTCAATCCATCCGCTGGAATCCATTAAGATCTTCACTGCCGGTCCTGTTTTTCGCGAATGGCTGTCTTGGACATGCCCTTCAGTGCTCCCTTCAGATTTTTAATCGGCACTTCCGGCACCAGGGTAATGACTCCACCCTTCTCTACAACCTGCAAACGCTGCTGAGGGCTCAGGTGAAGTTTTTCTCGCACCTCCTTGGGAATCACAATTTGAAATTTCGGTGAAATCGTGGTCGTGGCCATATCGAATCTCCTTACCAATTCATGATCGATCATGCTATCGTCATACGATTGCTTAGTCAAGGGTGAAGGATGTGTGCCCTAACCTCTTCACGGCAGTTTCACAACACGCGTTCTCATCCTACACAGCACCTTTTTTTCGACGCCTGCCGGCTGGCCCACCGGAGGGACGCTCTTTCTTGTCAGTTAGCGGACCTTGTTTGAGCCCCGCGAATTTTCATCCTTCCCCTCTAGACTCTCCTGGCCTGGTGGCATGGCCGAGCAGTGCAACCGGGCCCGGAGAAAAGGCGGGCATTGTTTGAGCCAGGCGAGTTTGCCCGCCGCCGGGGCCGGTGAACCGCGGAGGACACCCGAAGGGCCATGCCACGGCCAACATGGTTTTGGCCCCTTTTGCCGAAACAAAAGGGGCTCGTCGTCCGGGGTCGAAACCCCGGCATCACAATCGAAAGATCTATCTCTTCAACGCATCGCGCTGTGCCTCCTCAAACAACGCATTACACTCTTGCTCCAGAACCCCACCAATAACCTTCGTGTTTCGAAATGGAGTCCGCCGCGCCACCTCCTCGGCCCGAATATCGATCTGCCGCCACCCGTGTTCTTGGAGAAAAGGAATCGACGTGCCAAAGTAGACGGTGGCCATGCCCGCCCACTCGATCGCACTCTGACACATGGGACAGGGTTCCGCGGTCGTATACAAATCGAGTGTGGTCCAATCCACCGATGCATGCTTGGCCGCACAACGATTGATCACATCGATTTCGCCGTGAACGATAGGATTGCGGGAAGAACGGTTGTACCCTTTCGCGAGGACCTCTCCGGTTGCCCGTCGAACGATCACAGCTCCGAATGGATATTGGGGTACCTTTTGCGCCCTGGCAATGGCCAGGCGCATATACTCATCGGGACTTAAGTTCATTTCTTTTTCCACGCTTACCAGAATTCCCTACATCAGTTGCCCAGGAAAATGAAGAAGTTCAATCTCATGAGCGTCCATGTGGGGGTCTGCCGTCTCTGGATACACCTTACCCCTTCAGGCATTAACCCCTCATGAGGAAAATTTCCCCAAGCGAGAATGACAGAGATGGATAAAATAGCGAGATCACGCAGGTTGGTAATGCAGCACGAGGAGTTGGCTGGAATTCAGGGGGAGCGTCGCGTAGGTTCGGCCGTCATTATCCACAAATTCCACTTCAAACATATCTGGTCCAAGGGATTCCACCACGGTCCCCACTTGTCCTCGCAGCAAGCTGCTCTCAGGAATATCCCTAGTCAAGGCGACCACATCCAGGACACGAATATCTTGAATCATGAGGTAATCTCCTTCCTATAGGATATAGCATGAGGCGAATCGTGGAAAGTCCTCATCACGGCGAACGATCCACAAGCTCCGAACGGTTACTGGCCCAGCGGGGCCGTGTACTGAAAAGTCTAGCGCATACCGTTTTCCATAGTCATCTGAACCGAGGAAAGTGGCTTCTTCCTTCTGTACGACTTCAAGTAGCCTTCGACGAACCTCTTCTGCCGAGGCCGCAGTCCATCCCAAGGCGCTCTGAAAGACACGGGCTTTGTGTTGACCTCGCGGATGTTCACGGCTGAGACAATAGTCGCGAAGCTTTCTGACATCCACAATAGCCCTGGCGGTATTAGAGAGTTTCATGGCAAAGGTCCATCTTACATTGCCTGGGGGTCCTCAGTCTTCCAACTGACCTCTCTTTGTGTGCGTTCATCCACTAGCCAATAGATTTCCTGGATGGTGTTCATGCCACGGCTTGAGGTTGGTAGAGGTGCTTCTGGAAGCCGGTGAAAACTTTGCCGATATCCTCCGGTTGTACGACGAACGATCACGGCTCCGAATGGATATTGGGGGACCTTCTGCGCCATGACAATGGCCAGGCGCATATAATCATCGGGGGGCATGGGCTGTTGAGAACTCTTATCGAGTGCTCCCACAAGGTCAAGCTCTCTTGGGGATTAATCATTTGGAGCAAGAAAATAGATGGGTTTGAGGGGGCGGGCTTTTTTTCTTTTCATCAGGTAACTTTGCATAATACTCAATCCACAATTCGACCAGTCGTATTTGATCGATTAAGGTGATTCGGCGTCTTTCTTGTTGCCGTGCTAAAACACTCGCCTCTTTTGAGTAATTTCCCGTTGTGACATAAATTCCCACGTCATCTTCATTGATCAACGCCAGAAACGATCGTAATTCTTCCACCCCAATATTATCTTTTCTACGCTTGACCTGAACTTTAATTCTAGGTGGTTTTGTGCCCAGAGGATCGGTGTGGGCAACGATATCAAGACCGGCATCTTTGCCAGGGGGAGAAATCCAACTCACGTAATACCCCATAGCCTCCAATAAGGCGGCCACTAAACCTTGCAAGTGGTAGGGGGCAATATTCTCTAGATATCCTGAAATTTCTTTCCAAGCCTGCTCTTCAGCCTCCTCGAAGGTAATGGTAGCTTCATGATCTTGTTCAGATTCGTCGATTATTTCTACATCCCGGTCTGGTTGAGCCCAACGCCACTGATAATATAAACGAGATGCTTCTTGATAAAAATGCGCAGGGTTTGGGAAATTCTCTAATGCCTCCTCGCCAGTTTCAGTGAGCGACCATATGCCTTTATTTTTGGTCATCCATCCAGCTTTCATAGGGCCCAAAGTTGCAAACCGAAGAATTTTATCAAAGCGTCAGCCACCATTTTCATATTCACCCTTTTCGTGCTCTGTAAGATCTATTTTTCCCACGAGTGTTTCTATGGCATTTCTAGCCTGAATGCCATCCGGATTCGATACAAGTACTTTGAAAAGTTCTTGAAGCAAATAACCCGTTCTTTCACGAGTAATACCTTTACCCATCAGCACTTTCCTCCGTACCTAAATCATTGGTGATGAGACGGAACTGTTCGAGGGCGGCTTCGAGGTCTTCGACGATTTCGTGGGCGATGACGTCGGGGTCGGGAAGGTTGGCGGAGTCTTCGAGGGAGTCGTCTTTGAGCCAGAAGATGTCGAGGCTGGTCTTGTCGCGGGCGATGAGGTCGTCGTAGTCGTAGGCTCGCCAGCGGCCGTCGGGTTTCTCGCCCGTGGCTTTCGGTTGTGGCGGTTGGCGGGTTGTAGCAGTCAACGAAATCGTCGAGGTCTTCGCCGCTGAGCGGATTGGTCTTTAAGGTGAAGTGCTTGTTGGTACGCAGGTCGTAGATCCAGAGCTTTGTCGTCCACGGGGATTCGCTCGCGGGCTTGCGGTCGAAAAAGAGGACGTTGGCTTTGACCCCTGGGCGTAGAAGATGCCGGTGGGCAGGCGCAGGAGGGTGTGGACATCACATTCGTGGAGGAGTTTTCGGCGGATGGTTTCACCTGCGCCGCCCTCGAAGAGGACGTTATCGGGCACGACAACCGCGGCGCGCCCATTCGTTTCAGAAGCGTTTTGACGTGCTGGACGAAGTTGAGCTGTTTGTTGGACGTGGTCGCCCAAAAGTCCTCGCGCTCGACGATGTCCGTTCCTTGGCGACTTGGCCGTCCTCGCCCACGATCGTGGTGCTGCTCTTTTTGCCAAAGGGCGGATTGGTCAGTCACGATATCGAACCGGTCGCCGGGATCGGCCGCGAGGGAGTCCGCCACGACGATGGGCTGGTCTCCGCCGCTCCCGATGCCGTGCAGGAGCAGGTTCATTGCGCACAGCCGGGCGGCGCCTTCGACCAGTTCCCAGCCCTTGAACGTGCCTTGCTTCAAATGCTCGCTTTTCGTCCTTGGTGAGGTTGGATTGTGCTTCACGATGTAGTCGTGGGCGGCTAAGAGAAAGCCGCCGGTCCCGCAGGCCGGGTCGCAGATCGTCTCGCCGGGTTTCGGGGCGATGACGTCGACGATGGCGGCAATGAGCGGGCGGGGGTGAAGTACTGGCCCGCGCCGGTCTTGGTGTCTTGCGCGTTCTTTTCCAGGAGACCTTCGTAGGCATCTCCTTTGACATCGGCGCTCATCGATGGACCAGTGTTCGTTGTCGATGAGATCGACAATCAGTCGCCGCAGCTTGGCAGGGTCCTGGAACTTATTCTGGGCCTTCGTGAAGATCAGACCGAGCATCCCCTTCCCTTGCCGAGTTCTTCCAGGAGGTGGCGGTAGTGGTCGAAGAGGTCGTCGCCGTCCTTTTTGAGGAGGCTGGGCCAACTGTACTTGTCGGGTATGCCGCTGGGTTGCGTGTAGGGCGGATTCGTCCGCTCGTCGGCCATTTTCAGGAAGAGCAAATAGGTCAACTGTTCGACGTAGTCGCCATAGCTCATCCCGTCGTCGCGCAGGACGTTGCAGTAGTTCCAAAGTTTTTGGACGATTTGATTTATGTTTTTTGACATATGAATCCGGAGCTACCCTTCTGTTTCATCTTCATCATCCACGGCATCTTCTGGTGGTGGTTCGGTTTCTGCTGGGAGGACAGTCTTACCTGTTACTTCTTCGATAAGTTTGATTAATGCCCTTTTGCGGGAATCATAGAACCCTTGAAAGTTATCGGCTCGAAGGAAAGTGGGGTCTATCAGATGCGTATTGAGAATCTCGTCTTGATCGCTCTGACTGATTTGAGCCTGAGAATGCTCAGAAATCTGCATAAGGTATTTTGATGGGGGCTTGCCCCGGATAATTACCTGTTGGCCTTATAAGAGATAGGGGTTTTGTTCACGATGGCATTGTAGACACGCGGTTCGATTTTCTGCCCCTCGCACCAGTCTTTCGGGAAGATATGATGGATATCGATTTTGCATTCGTCTCGATCCAGGTCCACCATGCGGGCTTTCCAGAAGAAATCTTTCGAACCTTGCCGCTGAAGCAAGACATATATGCCTCGATAAGCAGCGCTTGTTCTGGTGCGGAGGGTATCGAGTCTCGTCGGTTGAAACCCGGAGGCCACTACAGTTGTTGGATCTTTTTCTCCGCTCTCGTTAATCCAACTAAGTAGGTCTTGCAAATCCAAGGCAATTCTAGTTTCCACAGCGCCCCCGTACAATTCCCCAAGAACCCCACACCAATACCAACGTGCAAGTTTTCCCTTTATGACAGGCTCAAGCCACCGTTCGCCCAAATGAACCATCACAGTAGCAAGTGGCACAAGCTGTGTACGATAAGGCAGGAACTTAGGGTGATGGAATCCCTCCATCCGTAAGAATCTATCAGCCTCGAAGAAACCAGCGGTCAGCCTGTCTGCCCACTTTTGGTAAGCTTCTAGGGGAAGGACGAGGATATGTTCACGTTTCGCAGTGACCGCCGTCGCCTCTTTCGGTTTTTTCTGGGCAGCCAAATCAGATTGCCTTCGCTCATAGCTGTGAAGGAGAGAAATTCCCTGAAGAAAGTCGGTTGGCTCCAAGTCCCTAAGTAAAGATTTTTCAGTTAACTTCTTGTGGCAACCTTTTTTCTTTGCTCTCTGGCGTTGCCAAACCAGTCATCGCGGAGATTAAAGCCATCGGCCGAGTAAGTTGCAGTCACCAGTTCAAAGACGGATAGAGGCACTCCGCCAGTGTTGACCTTTTCAAAGACAAGACAGACCGCCTCTTTCGTTGTCTCCTTCTTTCAACTCAATGACAGGAACATCGTATGTCCTGAAAGCATCAAGAACCTGGGCCCTGAATTCCATATATCGAGAGAATTTGTTTGCATCAAAACGATGGAGTCCAAGTTCCCAGCTATCAGAGCGAAGAATCTGATTACATGGAAAGCAGAATGCGGCAAATTCCTTCTCTTGACTGCTCAGATCCAAGACAATGTCCCTACCAAAGTTTGTCCTTAACGTCTTGGTCTCATCAACCGCTAAAACCGCGTCCTCTAAGCTTCCATTGAGGCTTAACGCTTTCTCGATGTCGATGTGTAATAAATTCGCTGAACTTCTCGTTTTTGGTCGTCTTTTGTTTCGTACGGGAGCCGTTAGCTTCAAGACTTGCGTTAAAGAAGTGAGGCGTTGTTGGCCGTCAAGGATAAGGCGTTCAGCCAGGTGAACCAGCTGGTAAATTCACACCTTCTACTGAGCGAATTTGGAAACGTGCCCCTCCTCCCGTTTCGAGTAACATCACACTTCCAATTGGAAATGAGCGAGCAATGCTCACGAGAAGAGATCGAATCTGTCAGTCATCCCAGACCCATCCTCGCTGGAAATCAGGCAGTTGAAGCTTTCCTTCTGCGATTTGATCCAATAGTTTACTAAGAGCCGTTTTCGTTGAATCAAACGTTGCCATTAAATTTGCCTTTCATGGAAGAAATACGCCGACCATCCACTCTTAACTGTATTGGAATTTCCACCTCATTGCCGTTTCCCTGACACAGGATGAATGCCGAGGTTTTTTGGGAATTCTTCTAGCAAACGCTTCCCCGTGGAAACGAAGGGTAACTTCTCCTGTAAACTGGCGGTCCAATAGATCCCTCTCAGTTTTTCTACGGGATTTCCCACTATTTCAAATACGATGGTTCCGTCATGAGGCTGACTGCGATCTGTCACCAACGGAAAAGGGTTAGTATGATAACTGTAGCCGAGTTTTCTTATTTGCTCATCACCATCCAACCAAAAATCAGCTAGATAGCTCCGACTGGTCATTTCGGCTGTACGCATAACACAACTGATTCGGGTGAAGGACTGCTTAATTGTAAGGATCACGGGTATAGGCCCAGGAACCTCTCCTGTCTCTGGATTTTTCCATGTAGTCTGAATAGTGCCCTGCCATGTCCCATTAAGATCTGGAAATGGAACCAACCAGGCATGAAAGATTTCCAACGCCATGCCCAATTAACGAATACTCCTACCGCAACTAAAAGTATGGGGATTGTCTTGTAAGTGATAACGAGTGCACTCCATAGGTCTTCGACAGTCTTGCCGCTTTGCATTGAAACACCAATGAAGCTCAAAACGAATACACCAAACAGGACCAGGGCAAAACGTTTTGGGTGAAGATTTTTCATTGGAATCCGATGTAATTCCAGGCTGCATCCAGAAATTGGTTTGCCTGCTCTCTTGTCCAACCTTGCGATGGTCTAAAAAGATATTTGAGCTCGTTTACCTCTCCCCATTCAGAACAGCCATTCTCAGTAAGGGTTCGATTGAAAATATCAGCGATCACAAACCGCACATCGTCGGTATATGTATCATGCTGAAAGGCTTCTAGTGGAGTATTCCACACAAGAGATTCGATTAAGAAGGACGCCACATTGTCGGCTTCCGCAATATTGTCTTCTTGCATAGCATTGCGGAGCCTCTTGAGTATCCGGATTACTCGCTTGTATCGCCTTCCGGCCCCATTCTCCGATTCACACCGTTTTCGTAAGTCTGCTTTGGCCAGTTTATTATTCTGCCGCCATTGTCGGGAAGAAATTCTACTCCAGAAAGGTAGTAAGAGTTCCTCTCCGTACTAATCTCCCCGGTGTAGCGTCTGTGCTCAAATGTGGGGACGACATCTGCGTCTACTCGATAGGTATTGGCATGAATGTTAAAAGCTTTGTTGCCCCGTGTAACAGATGGACCTCCAAAGTATGTCTTAAGGGCTCTTTCTACCATATCCTTGAAGTCTGAAAAACTTAAACCTCCACCTACATTTCCAAAGTCCTCGTCAGTTGCTCCCTTGGATAATCCACAAAAAATGCTGAATTGCAACGAATGCAGATGTCTACGTCGCTATCTTGTCTTATATTGGTTCGTGCTTTATATGAACCTTGTGCGAAAACGCTAACGTCAAAATTCGATAGCGTTCTATCGGCAGTAATGGCTTTACGTACTGCCGTCTCGGCATTTTCGCATTTGTCGGATTCACTCCTTCCAGGCCCTTGCGCCCATGAGCTGAAAACGTCTTCCCACCTACTCATTTCGAAATACTCGCAGGTACTGATTCGGTTTTAATTAAGCAGCCCGAAAACGCTTTGTGAAGGACTGCCTGTCGCAGGCAGTTGGCGCGGGTGAGGTTGGCTTCGATTGTGGCTTCCAGTTCGGCGAGGATGGATATGCGGCGCTCGACTTCCTCTATGATCTGGTGTTGTTCTTCCAATGGGGGAAGTGGGATAAGGAATTGTCGAATGTGGGCAAGTCCCAAATCAGGTTGGGCTGTGGCCCGGACGTCGCGTTTTATCTGCGATTGAATGATGTCCGATCTCAAAACCCCCGCCACAAAATTAGTGCTACCAAAGCCGGCAACCGGTTTTAGGATAGCAACGCTGTAAGAGGCTTGAAATGCTATATCTGTCGAGACAATCCTGACTTCACCAACTGTTCCGTATCTTGATAAAAGGATGTCACCACGAACTGGGCGCACCTTCTTGCAAAGTGCGTCAAAATCAGATGTAGATATGCGCTTCGCCTTTGCAAAGTCGATGTCATCGTCTCCTGTAAAGTCTTTCGTGCTTACATAGGGTACACCCCCCTCGCACGTTTTTGGCATCTTATGGTCCACGTCGGCGATTTGGGTGGTTAGATGCTCAAGCGAGGCCCACACCCATCCCTTTGTCAATTTTGGTAGTACCGTTGGGTCCGGTGCTGCTGGTTCCTTGTATTTTCCTTTGCCTACCCGTGCACGGCGTCCGGTGAGGATGCGTTCGAGGAGTTTAGAGGCTGGTTCGATGTCGGGATGGGCTTTGCGCCAAGCTTCGGTGAGTTTGCCTTCGACGGCGGCTTTGAGGATGGCGGCTTTGTAGTGTTTGAGGTTGGCTTTGACTCGTTTGAGATTGGCGACGGCTTCATCGAGGCGGGAGAATTGTTTTTCGATTTCTGCGACAATTAGTTTTTGTTGCTCGGCTGGTGCTACTGGAATTTTGGATTCCTTAAGATAAGTTGTTGGGACCCTCCTTTGCCCGACTGCTCCGGTCATATACCGTTCGGCCTCCGAGCGAAAGCTCCTACTAGACACGTAATAATAAAGATACTTGGCATCCATTCCTGGTTTTGGCCGAAGGACATGGAATTCAGTTGAACCAAAGCCATAATCGTTTACGAAATGTCCTGGCATACAACAGCCATCTTTCCGTTTTCCATGCAGGGCGTAATCTTGGCAAATAGAACATCCCCTTCTTGAAATGGTGTGAAGCCTTTTTGACTTCCGAGAAAGGACGTTCTGTTCCCACATCAATTAAGCCGGTTCCAGCACCTACGGCAGGCATGGGTACAAAAGATACTGTTAGATCCTCTGGGATGCCATCTTTTTTGAGACGCGGATTCACGTCAGCAATATCCTCGATAGTGGCTAAGGGCCACTCCGCTGGAATTAGATTTCTGTCATTGGGACTCATGTTGCTTGCATCCTGTCCAAGAATAAGAAATTCGAGTTGGTTAACGCGACTTCATACGCTGCCGAGAAGCGCAGGCGAATTCGGAAGTTCGGCGAGCACTGTTTGAGCGTAGCGAGTTGCGCAGCCGCCGAATTCGTCGAGCATCGCAGGGACCCCGAAGGGCAGCGTATGGGAGCCTCATGGGTTTTGGGTCCTTTTGCCGGAACAAAAGGACCTCGGCTGCCGGGCCGAAACCCGGCTGCAATAAATACCTCATGCCGCCAACGTCCCATTTAATTCTTCAATAATCTTGTTCAGCTTATCCCCAAATACCTGATGCACTTTTCCTAGTCCGCCTTCTTGTGCGAACGGTGCATAGTCGAAATCTTCTGTGTCGATGCTCAGATTGGCTGCGATGTGGTCACGGATCATTTCCAGCCAGTGCCGTTGTTCATCGGTGAATGTCTTTTCTGAAGCTTGCTGCTGGGCCATCCATGCTTTGAAGTTGACCTGAACCTTTTCCGGGAAGGGAACTAATTCATTGTCCTGGTGCATGGCAAAGCGAACCAAGGAAACTAAATCCGTGAGGATCCGTTTGGCGCTGGCCCCTTTGACTTTGGATTTTTCCAACGCGGCGTAGGCTTGCCAGAGTTGTGATTCGGTCCAGAGATAGGGTGGCTCTTTCGATAGCCGTTGCCAGTTCCTTGATGTGCTCGAATGTCAGTCTGGCTTTGTAAGGTTTGCTGTACAGCACTTGTAGGGCGGTGATTTCGTCTTTGTGGTCTTGTATGAATTGTTCGAAGGAGTGGACGATGCCTTTGGCTCGGGCTAGGGCTTCGGCACTGAATCCAGCTTCGATGATTTGATCCTGGCTGACGTGGTCGATGGTGATTTCATTGTTCTTTTTGATGGTGACGAGGAGTTCGCGCAGCTTAGGATCGTGAAAGGGTTTGACGGCGTCTTGTATAGTTTGGTCCGCAAAGCTTCGGTGCCTTTTTCGTCCAGAGAAGTCGTGTCGAGTTTGTCAGGATCGATGGATTCCAAGAGTCGATGGCTGAGGTCCTTGACGGTGAGGCCACCGCTGGCCTTGACGATCTGTTGTTCGTCCGTGGCAGTGAGGCGATGTTCCATGCGGGCGAGACGACCGGCGATGGTGGTGAGGACATCTTCTTCGGTATTCCCGAGGGAGACCGCTTGCAGCAGTTTTTCAAAGGAGACGCTGGGCTTTTTCTCCATGGGCCGGGCGTCGGTTTTATCCTGTTCGCAGACCCCCACGGCATCCACGATGACAAAGTGGTCTTTGGTGGTGGCGTCCGGGGTGACGGCTTTCAGATCGTCGGGTTCGATAATTCGCACGCCGCGTCCTTTCATTTGTTCGAAGAAGGAGCGGGATTTGACGGCGCGCATGAAGATGACGATTTCCACCGGTTTGATGTCGGTGCCGGTGGCGATCATATCCACGGTGACGGCGATGCGCGGGTGGTAGCTGTTGCGGAACGACTTGATGAGGTCTTTGGGACTGGCCCCGGTGGTGCGATAGGTGATCTTTTGGGCGAAGTCGTTGCCCTTGGCGAATTCTTCTCGCAGGATTTCGACGATCGTTTCGGCGTGGGCATCGTCTTTGGCAAAGACGAGGGTCTTGGGAACTTCGGTGCGGCCTGGGAATATTTCGGTAAACAGTTTATCCCGGAAGGTTTTGACGATGGTGCGGATTTGGTCCGGGGCGACGACGTCGCGGTCGAGTTGGTTGGGGTCGTAGGCGAAGTCATCGTCCAATTGTTCCCAGCGGGTTTTCCGGGTTTCGCGCTCACGCTTTTCTACATAGAACCCCGCGTCGACTGTTGAGCCGGCTTCAGAGATGGCGGTGCGGATGCGGTAGACGTCGTAGTTGACGTTGACGCCATCGGCCACGGCCTGCTCGTGGGGATATTCCATGACCAGGTTTTGGTGGAAGAAGCCAAAGGTTTGTTTACTGGGCGTGGCGGTGAGGCCGATGAGGTAGGCGTCGAAGTATTCGAGCACTTGTGCCCAGAGGTTGTAGATGGAGCGGTGGCATTCGTCGGTGATGATAACATCGAAGGTTTCGATGGGGATGGCCGGGTTGTAGTCGATGGGTTCGGGTTTTTTGAACAACGATTCGAGGCCTGCCGCGGAGACTTCATCGTCTTCGTCGGCGAGTTCTTTGCCTTTGAGCATGGAGAACATGCGTTGGATGGTGCTGATGCAGACCCGCGCGGTGGTGTCGACCGCGTTGCTGCTGAGGCGCTGGACGATGAATTCTTCGGTGAATGTGAAGTTGTTATACGGCGGAGACGTATTGCTGGAATTCTTTGAGGGTTTGGTCGCCCAGGTTGCCCCGATCCACCAGGAATAAGACGCGCCGGGCTCCGGCGAATTTGATGAGGCGATAGATGGCCGTGATGGCGGTAAAGGTTTTGCCGCTGCCGGTGGCCATTTGAATGAGGGCGCGGGGGCGGTCTTGGGCCAGCGACTGTTCCAGGTTTATGATAGCGATCTGTTTGCGCGGGCCAGAGGCCTTCTTCCCTGAGGGTGGGCAGGTTTTGCAGGCGTTTGCGGAGCGTGGGGAAGGATTTGTAGAGTGTGTTTTTTAAGCTGCCTTATTCGGAGGGGATTGGTTTCGCTTCCTCTAATCGGGCTTCTTCCAACCATATTGGCCAACGATTCGGGTTTGTGAAAGCTAAACGTGGGGCGGCTGCGTGGTTCCGGGTCGAGTTCGTTGGTAAAGTGGGTTTCTACGCCGGTGCTTTGGTAGAGGAAGGGAAGTGGGCGAACGTAGACAGGTAATGATGGGGGAAATCCTCCGCTGTATTTGGTTGACTGGATTTCCACCCCGGTGAGGGTGGCCCCTTCTCGCTTCGCTTCAATCACGCCTGCGGCTTTACCATCTATATAGAACAGGTAGTCGGCAAACCCATGCCTTGTTCCAAGGGAAAGTTCCGAATGACTACGCCACGGGCTGCCGACAAGTTGACTTGTTTGGCATCTTGAATGATCCATCCTGCTTGGGTCAGGAGGGCATCGATTGTTTCGCGTGCTTGGTCTTCAGGTGTGGGCATAAACCTGTTTGGGGGTGTTCAGGTAATATCCAAAGGGTTGGGCATGCTGGAGCAAGATTGATATCCGGAAATGTACCTCAGCCATCAAATTAAGTACAGAAAAAACTTTTGGATTGAAGGCTTTAGGTTTGATTCACAAAAATGGGGGAGATCTTTTTTGGATTAAATTTAGAGGAAATTATTTTCTCACAAGATTCTTTGGAGAATCGCGGATGGGATTTAAAAAACTGTGAGGGGTGAAGCTTTTAAACTTTTACCGCGAAATTTCGTGGGTGATTGGGCTCAATTCTGATGACTGAAAATGGGAAAAATACTTTGAAGATTAGGAAGATTTTATGATTGTCTATTTTGGAGGCAGGGGGTGGTATTGAGATTTCAAGAGCGGGATTGCCGGGGTTCGGCCCGGCGGCCGAGCCACTTTTGTTTCGGCAAAAGTGGCCAAAACCATCTTGACCGTGGCATGGCCCTTCGGGTGCCCTCCGCGGTTCACCGGCCCCGGCAGCGGGCAAACTCGCTGCGCTCAAACACTGCCCGCTTTTTTTCCTGGACCGGTTGCACTGCTCGGCCATGCCACCAGGCCAGGGTAGACCATCGGGAGATTGCGGCCCAACTCGCCGGGCTCACACACGGTCCGCTAGCTGAGAAGAGCGTCCCTCCCTGGGGCCAGCCGGCAGGCGTCGATTCAACGGTCCGCTTGTTTATTAGCACGTCGGCCTGGTTGGCCGACCTGAAGGTGGGGGGGGGTGGTAAATTAGAGAGTCAAATCGGATGGCGGGTCACGAATAGGTGCCTCACTCGAGGGTGGTGACTTCGACTTGCAGCCGCTTTTGTTTGGCCTCGTTGACAATCACTTCCAAACGAGCCGCAATATCATCTTGAATCCAGTCGGCTCCACACATGGAACAGAGTAAAGCCGGCACACTTCGGACAACGACAACGCCAAACTCTAACTCAGCCGTAAAGGTGGTTGTACCGGGCTTTTTTGTGCCACCACAGAGCGGGCATTGAGATGGTAGGTGTTGTCGTGTCAACGATTCCTCCGTGTTCTTAGGTCAGGATTAATTCGATTCGACCATTCTCAATTACTGCCTCAAGGATATCCCGGTTCAGATTTTTCGCCTTACATACAGACTGATGCGAGGCCCGTTGCGGGCTTTATCGGGTCTTTTTTGATTGAGCTTTCCGGTGCGGTGCTGTCTTTTTTCTCTTAGAACTCTTTGCTGTCGTCTTTTTCTTTGGTTGGGTCGTTCGATGTTCTTTGACGATATCGACAATTTTGCCATCTCGATAAACATAGACTGGCGTGTTGGTGTCAAATCCCAATTGTCTTGCGTTTGCGGCCGCGCGTTCTAATGCCACTCCCACCTTGGCCAGATCCGGGTCTTTGATTTTTGGCTGTTTATTGGCCATTGATTTCTCCTTCCGAGTTAACATATTCCGGTCTGTCCAATGCATTATCATAGAGAATCCATGTGTTCACAAGTGGTCGATATATCTGTTGGAAATTTCGCCAACCTGCCAGGAATCTTCTTCGAATGATGGGTTCCGCCACAGCATGCCCCCCTTGCGCCACGCGGGCAGCCACGCGGGCTATGGCCATTTCAGGGTTAGGCAGTTTCAGAAAAATGAGTTTGACAAAATATCCTTTCTTCCTCCATTGAGGGATCAGACGAGCATATCGAAGGCCACTCAAAGTGGTTTCAAAGGCAAAACTTTCTCCACGCCGTACACAGTTGGCAATTTCTTGAACCATGAGACGGCCCGCCTGGAACGTGGCAATTTCCGGGTTGAATGGAGAGAGTCCTTCCGCAATAAGATCCACGTTGATGAAGCGTGGACAGGCAGCTTCTTTGGGAAGGAACTCGCGGGCAAACGTTGTTTTACCAGAACCATTGGGACCGGCAAGGATCACAATTTTTTTCTTGAGTGTGTTCACCATTTACCCTGAGTACACAGAGGAATCAAAACCTCATGCTATCCAAGCCTTACACAAAAGTACAGAAATTTGATTGTGATTTGGTGAGGGAGGATGGGAGGGTGATGTGAAGGGTTTTTAGATGCCGAGGGTCGGCCCGGCAGCCGAGCGCTTGCTTGGTGCATCTTTTGCTATTTCAAAATTCCGGGGTTTCGCCCCCGTGCGACGAGGTTTGGCCTGATGCGTCTCGAGGAGCGCAACCTATCGCCTGGTTCGTCTCGAAGAGCGAATCCTTTGTGTGGAGGCAAAAGTGGCCAAAACCATTGACGCCCCGTTCAGCCACATTCCATGAGGCAAACACAGAGTAAGAGGCGGGCCAACTCACGTTGCTCAAACAAGGATCGCCAATTTGTGCGGATGTTTGCCTCTGAGGCTGCCCGGCAGGCGTCGGAGGTAAAACACGAAAACTTCAGGAACTTCTATGAAAGAGCGGGGATCGTAGGAATGACGGAGACGTAGAGATGGATGGTTGAAATGGATGGCAGGGCTAATAGAGTCGAGGTGGTTGAAATGAGGGAATAAATCGAGGGAGAGGGGATGTACTTTAAAACTTGCGCCGAGTCCAATACCCGGGTTTTCGTTTAAGATGCATGACGGCAAAAACTTGAACCGTAGCTGATTTTACTCTATAGACCACCGCATAAGGAAACCGGTGAAGTAGGAATCTTCTTGTTCCGTGCGAATAGGCAGGCCATGCTTTCGGGGTTTCGTATATTCGAGCGACTGCGTATTGTACTTCTTGAAAAAATAATCCTCCTATGCCTGATGCATGTTCTTCATACCACGTGTGAGCTTGTTCGAATTCAGCGAAGGCTTCGGAATGGAAAATGATGTCGCCATCATTTTCCATGGGTTATCCGACGTTGAACCTCTTCCCAGGGAATGGCAGTGGCCACGCCATTGTCCAAGTCAGCTATTCTTTGATGAATTTCTTCTTGCCATGCCTGTTCCACCCCGGCTTCCTGGACGGGATCCAGGCTTTGGATCAATTGCTGGGCTACCGCGGCCCGTTCCTGTGCGGTTAACTTGAGTGCTTGTTCCAGTATGGCTTGGGAGTGTTGTCGCATATCCTTTCTCCTTCGTTCCTTTGTACTTTTTCGAGAATTCACTCTTTCAGAGTTTTAGGAATATCCTATCCTACTTCACCTTTAGGTGAAAGGATAGATGGGTTTTAGGAAGCTTGATTCTCGATAATGGAGGTCGGGTATGACGGCGTGGCGGTGCGTGTCGATGTGCGTGGTTGAGCTGGGCTCAGATCCTTCGCCAGCCCTTGTCCTGAGCGAAGTCGAAGGGATCAGGATGACAATGCCGGGGAAGCTGTGGGAAGGAAGAGGGAACTCCGATATCGAATGTCGGGGATGATGAAGGGGGGAGGGGTGAATCAACTCGCCGGGCTCACACAAGGTCCGCTAAAGGCTAAGAGCGTCCCTCCCTGGGGCCAGCCGGCAGGCTTCGGGTCATCGAGGAGACGCAGCATCCAGAAATTTCCATGAAGGAGAGCGGACCGCAGTTATGACGGCGGAGAGAATGTTGGTGCCGGTTGCACGGCTCGGCCATGACACCAGGCCAGGGAATCTTCAGGAAAGAGAAGGAAGATGGATGCCCGATGACGACTGTCAAGGATGGCGGAGGCGGAGAATGGGCTTCGAATGGGAAATGACAAGATTAGAGGGGGTATTTATTGATGATAGGGCTCGCTCAACTTAGCGCTCTGTCTGTACTCAACCCGGTTCTCATGTGTGTGACGGAGATGGTGTTTGGGCTTCCTCTTTACCAGCCCTGAGCTGGCTAAAGGTCTCCTTCCCCACATACCGCTCCAGCTTTTCACTGAGATCGGTTGAAAGCCTCTCCATGGCGGCTATCCGACGGAGTTGTGCCTCCATGTGGGTTTGTAAATCCATTCGATGCTGCCTGAACTTTTCGAATACCCCGATCATTCCTGAGGCCACTTGGGGATTTTTGGCATCCAGTTCCATGAGAAAGTCCGCGACAAAGGCATACCCTGATCCGTCTTCCGCATGAAAGCCTTTGGGGTTGGCCTGCGAGAAGGTTCCATACAACGCTCGCATTCTGTTCGGGGTGGGGTGTGTAAAGGCTTCATGTTCTGTGAGGGATTTCACGATCTGTAACACCTCATCCGCTTGGGATCTCGCGAAGGCTCCGACCCACTTATCGATGACTAACGCATCATGTTCAAATTGATAATAGAAATGTTGAGTCACGCCGTCCCGATAGGATTGCGCCTCATCCATATTGATGATGATCGTCAGCGCCGTATAGCGGTCCGTCATATTGTTGGCCTGGCTATATTGCCTGACGGCCAGCTTGGCCACTTCCGCATCTCCTGAATGCGATAAATACGTGAGGGCGGTGTTTTGCAGGCTGCGGCGGCCGGCATCGGCACGATCATACGGCTTACCGGGATCATAATTAGTGTGGTACATCTCGAGAAACTCATCGTGAAGTTGACGGCCTAGCGTTTCTAAAAAGGCCTTACGAACCGCGATGATGGCATGTGGATCAATCACCTCTCGCTGAGGCGCGATTTCCTGGTAGACGGGTAAGCTGAGAGCCAGGCTCATGAGTTCCTGGTCCATGTCAGAGCGTTGCAGGATACGACGAAACGAATTCAGAACATCGTTCCCAACGAGAATTTCTCGTCCGTGTTCATTACGATCAATCTGTTCCATGAGTTTGGTGGTGAGGAATCGATTTCCTGCTTCCCACTGATTGAATCCATCACGGTCATGCACCATCAGATGTCGCAATTGGTCGTCTGTATAGGGAGCCTCCAGATTGACCGGGGCGGAAAAATGACGGAATAGCGAAGGGACAGAATGAGGTGGGACATTCTCAAAGGTAAAGGTTTGCTTCGCTTGTGTGAGCTCAAGGACACCCTGAACCACATCCTGCCCATCAGGACTCACCAACCCGAATTTCACCGGAATGTGTCTGGGTTGACCGTTTGACTGATTGGTGATCGTGGGGACCTGCTGCTCGAGCGTGAGGGTGAAATGTTTTGTCGCATGATCATGGGACCAATGGGCGGTGATTTTGGGCGTCCCCGCCTGCGTATACCAAAGCATGAACTGGCTGAGGTTTCGACCGGACGCCTCCTCCATGCAGTGCACCCAGTCTTCAACGGTGACCGCTTGTCCGTCGAATCGTTCAAAATACCTATCCGACGCTTTGCGAAAGTCTTCCTTCCCCAATAAGGTATGCAACATGCGATTGAGCTCCGCACCTTTGCTGTAGACGGTTGCGGTGTAAAAGTTATTGATGGTGACAAATTGATTCGGTCGCGGTGGATGGGCCATTGGCCCTGCATCTTCGGGGAATTGACTCATCCGTAGGATTCTGACGTTATCGATACGATTCACCGCTTGTGATCCCATATCCCCGGAAAATTCCTGATCTCTGAAGACCGTCAAGCCTTCTTTCAAACACAGCTGAAACCAGTCCCGGCACGTCACCCGGTTGCCGGTCCAATTGTGAAAATATTCGTGCGCAATCACCCCTTCCACGCCTTCATAATCAGCATCGGTCGCCGTATGAGGATGCGCCAACACATACTTCGTGTTGAAAATATTCAGGGACTTGTTTTCCATCGCACCCATATTGAAATCGTCAACCGCCACAATATTGAACAGGTCAAGATCATATTCACGCCCATACACCTCTTCGTCCCATGTCATCGAACGTTTCAGTGAGGCCATGGCATGATCAAGTTTATCGAGGTCTTTGGCTGCGGCATAAATACACAACGCCACTTGACGCCCGCTGGCTGTCACGAAGGTATCGTCAATGCAGGCGAGATCACCCCCAACAAGGGCAAATAAATAACTCGGTTTGGGGAAAGGATCCTCCCACACCGCATAATGACGTTGATCATCCATTGGCCCATGATTGACGAGATTCCCGTTAGAAAGGAGAACAGGGGCAGCAATTTGATCGGCCATAATCTTCGTGGTGTACGTGGCCATATTATCCGAACGATCAGGGAAAAAGGTGATCCGCCGAAACCCTTCGGCTTCACATTGCGTACACCAATTGCCCCCTGATTTATACAGGCCTTCAAGGGCGGTATTCTGTTCGGGGTAAATTTTGACCAGGGTGTCTACCGTAAACGTATCATCTGTGGGGAGGAGAGAAAGGGACGCTTGAGAAACCACATAGCCTTCTTTCAGATTGGCCATCTTGGGTATAGCCCTGCCATTGAGTTTCACCTCCAGCAATTCCAGATCTTCGCCATCGAGGACCAACGGGTGATCATGACTGCCATTTTTTTTCACCTGTAACTTGGCGCTGACCAATGTCTCTCCAGCGCGTAAATCAACAGTCAGATCAACATGTGTGACCCAATAATCAGGTTGCTTATAGTCTTTCAAGTACGTCACGGTATTGACATCAGACACAGTAGAATCTCCTATAGTGAAAAAACCCTCGTCCTCAACCAGTGGTCAATATAACGAGTTTCACTTGAAATGAGAAATACCCACAACACGATATCCCGCCATACCCCCATCATAACAGAGCCAACACTCCTATCACCTAACGGAGCAGGTCCCGACCAATGAAGCGGGTATTCTTTCCGAGCAAGATTACTTACGAAAACAATACAATTATTTCCCCAAAAATGAGAGATGCCGCACATGAAATATTTCTGCCAACTTGTGATGCCGGTTTTCGGCCCGGCAGCCGAGGGTTTGCAAATTCTATTCTGAACGGTGCCACTATCTCTTGGCGCGCCTCTTTCTTTTTCAGTGTATTCCGCGGTTTCGCCCCCGTACGTCGAGGTCCTTTTCTTTCGGCAAAAGGCCCCAAAACCATTGACGCCCCGTTCAGCCATATTACATGAGGCGAACAGAGAGTAAAGGGGAAGCGGGCCAACTCGCGTTGCTCAAACAAGGCCCGCCAATTTGTGCAGATGTTCGCCTCTTGGGCTGCCCGGCAGGCGTCGGATTGTAGAAGACAAATCTTAGGCATGACGGAGAAGAGAAGATCGGTGCCGGGGTTTCGTCCCGGCGGCCGAGGTCCTTTTGTTTTGGCAAAAGGACCCAAAACCATGTGCGCCGAGCATGTTCAACAGCTTGAGGGTGCAAGTCCCTTTGACAACCTGATGGAGGTGAAGTCATAGCGAAGCGCAAGGGCGTCGTCGTGAGGCGGGGTCTGAAGGCAGCGTGGAGCAAAGGCGTGGGCCGATGGACAAGAACCAGATACGAGGCAGACCGTGCCGGACGAGCGAGCATGGATTCGCGAAGTCCCTCTCCATCAAGGGTGCGGGTTGTAAATCTGGCGGTCGTACGCTGAAGGCGGTTGAGCTTACCTCGGGAGACCTCTCGTCTGTCTTGGCGGCAAGACTGAGGATGGAGTGATCCATCCCGATCGGGCGGGAGGAGTCAGCAGAGGGCATAGTAGTCCCAGGTGGGATGAAGGCCTGAACGGTGAGGAGGGGCGAGTCGGCAGCGGAACTCATGAGCGACAAGCGGCTGAATAACCAGTTAACTCTGGCCTTCCCGACAGAGGATATGGGTGAAGCCCTAAGGGCTGACGAGGAAGTGTCGAATCGCTTGCGGCGAACCGCGCAGTCGAAAGCCCGGCGAGAGGTGACCAGTTGCGAGAAGTCTCTACTGGTTAGCCGGTCGCTGAACCCGCCGAACCGCCGTATACGGACCCGTATGTACGGTGGTGTGACAGGGAAAGCGGGCGACCGCCTACCTATGTCGATTGACGCCCCGTCTGGCCTCATTGGAGGGGAGGGATCCTAACCTAAGAGTAGCGGACCAACTCGCCGGGCTCAGACAAGATCCGCAACGGATAAGAGCCTCCCTCCCTGGGGCCAGCCGGTAGGCGTCGGATCAACAGTTTACCAGTTGATAGGTGCGTCAGCCCGGTTGGCCTTCCTGAAGGTGATAGGAGGACCTGCGCGGTTGACGCAGGAGGATCTTGTTCGATGGCTTATTGAACGGCTTGGAGTTTGAGGGAGAGGGTTTGTTCTTTGCCGTTGCGGCGGATGCCGAGTTTGATGCGATCTCCGACATTATGCCGGTCTAACATTCGGGCGAGGTCGTCATAGGTGCGTATGGCTTCTCCATCAATAGTTGTTATGACATCACCCAGGCGAATCCGTCCGGTTGCCGTTTCTTCTAAGCCTTGCAGGCCAGCCTGGTCCGCCATACTTCCCTGCAGGACTTTGGCGATCACCAGGCCTTTGACCCCCCAGCGGGCGGCGATGGAATCCGGGATGAGGGAGATGCCCAGACCCGGGCGAATGACTTTCCCATGTTGGATGAGTTGCGGGACGACACGTTTGACAATGTCGACCGGCACCGCAAAGCCTATGCCCGCATAGGCTCCACTGGGACTGACAATCTGGGTGTTGACGCCAATAAGTTCCCCTGCGCTGTTTAAGAGCGGTCCACCGGAATTGCCGGGGTTAATGGCCGCATCGGTTTGGATGGCGCCCTCAATCGTGCGGTCATTCACCGATTTAATCGAACGTCCCAGGGCACTGACGACACCGGTGGTGAGGGTGTGATCCAACCCGAAGGGATTGCCGATGGCCAACACGCGTTGGCCGAC
Organism: uncultured Nitrospirales bacterium; assembly: GCA_963801755.1. GTDB lineage: Bacteria > Nitrospirota > Nitrospiria > Nitrospirales > UBA8639 > Nitrospira_E. The sequence continues at coordinate 197,762 of CAWDGE010000005.1, forward strand.
GCGAAGGTTCTGGGAATTTCCGATATCCAAGGGCATGAGTGTGTCGGCCTTCCCGGTGATCTGGAGCACGGCAAGGTCATGATCAGGGTCAACGCCAATGACGCGCGCGTCACGGGCGGATTGATCGTCCAACACGACTTGTATGGAATCGGCTCCATAAATGACGTGGTAATTGGTAACAATATGTCCTTGGCGGTTCCATATGAATCCGGATCCCGACCCCTGTGGCACTTCGAAGGTATTGAGCGACCAGATATCCCGACGGACCGCCGTATTGGTGATGTAGACCACCGACTGCGCGGCTTTTTCAAAGACGGCAATGGTATTGAGTTCCTCTTCACCAAGTGGTTTCTGGGCGATGAAGTGCAGATACGAGGGAGGGGCGGGAGCCGATCGCGCCTGTTTCGGGATGAACTCCTCTCCCATGGCGGTGTGTGGCAAGAGGACGGTGACAAACATGCCCAGGAAGATAAGTCCCTGCCATCCCGAGGATGGCTGGTGTTGTAGGTCCCGGGGGTTTCCCTGGTGGGGAGGAATGGTCCGTAGTTTGTGGTGAAGACGCATACGAATGTATTCCCGAGCCTATTCTCCCATGAGCTGGAGGACCAGGTTTCGGGTTCGTGGTCTGGTATCAAAATCGATCAAGACGACCTGTTGCCAGGTGCCCAGGGTTAGGGCACCATTCACGAACGGAATGGTCAGCGAAGGTCCCTGTAACTGACCACGAAGGTGGGAGTGGCCGTTCTCTTCGCCTGCGTTCCGCGTATTATGTTCTAATTGGGGATCGGCCGGGATGGTGCGGTTCCAAAAGGTTTTGGTGTCGGCACGAATCCCTGGCTCATCTTCGATGATCATGACCGAGGCGGTTGTATGTTGCACAAAGAGGGTGAGTATTCCACCCTGTAGGCCGGACTCTGCGAGCATGCGTTGAATCTGTTGGGTGAGATTCTCAATATTCGAATTTCCGGTCATGGAAATGTTCAAATAGTGGGTGATGATGGACATGGGCATTCTTAGCACGAGACGGTTTGTAAAAATTGTTGATCGGCGGCTGAAAGGGTTCCCCCGCGGGCCTGCCGTAAAATGGTCGTAAAATTGCCTTCCCTGGTGAGCCGGCACATGAGATCCAAGACCTCTTGACTGACGATCCGCTGGGAGGTGAGTTGACGGAGATAGGTAAAGGCGGCGGCAAAACTTTCTTCTGTGCGCGCGTAATAATCTTTTCCGCGCCGGTGATTGCTATAGGCTTCCAACTGTTCGCAGGCAACTAAAATTTCCGCGAGTTGGTGTGTCCACGCGGCGGCGCGTTGGAGTTTTTCCGGATAATAATAGTACAACATGATGCGTTCCATCCAGGGCGACCAGGGGATGTCGATTGTGGCGATGACCGTTTTCACCGGACGGAGATATTTGTTGAGGCGTCGGGCAAATCCCAATCGCATGTCGATGTGATCTTTGACCGCAGGGGTAAGCTTCACGCCTCGGGCTTGTAGGGCGGCTCCATACTGTGCGATGAAGGCGTGAGATTCACGGCCATAGGGGGTCTTGGGATAGCGGGTGCGCCATTCCCGCGGCCTGGTCGGAATCTTCTGTTCCTTGGCCCAGGACCAGATTTGGCCGAACAGGACGGGGTCAAGGCCGGCTCGGCCCATATCGTGCAGCAGACAGGCGGCTTCAAATTGACGGAGCCGGGAGAGTGGATGTCCTAAGGCCGCGGCGATAGCCACACACATTCGTGCCGTGCGAAGCGCATGCGCTTTGTCATATCCGGGAATCATGCGATCGTGTCGAGTGGGATGCGGCCGGTCGTACCATTTCAGCAGCGAGACCACTTGCGTGCGGGTAAGAACGGTGTGGGTGAGTTTCAATGTCGGCCGGAAAACAACGGCTAGAATGGTACAATCCTTATGACGAAAGGTCTAAGGATTATGCAGTGTTGAACAGTGGGGCAGGATATCCCAGCCTTGGGGAGCTGTCAAGAAACCGATGGGGTTCTCAACATGGGGCTGTTGAAAAAAGCCGCCAGCGGCGTTCTCGCCATTTTTCCGTGCTCACGTACTGGAAGTACGCTCTGCGCGCAAAATTGCTGCGGCCTTGCTGGGCGAACTTTTTTGAACCGCCCCGAGGCCTCTGATATGCACCGTGCTGTAGGTCAATTTGCCCTTGGAAATTATTATTCAAAACTTCCAACATGGGACGTCTGCTGCTGAGAGACCATTACGATACCGTCCTCCCCAGGCGGCAGGCAGGGTCGGTGGAAGGACTTCTGCCACGTCCGTGTTTCCCTGCAGCGGATGAAGGAAGTAGTGGGGGGGGATCGGATTCATTCTTACATTTCCAACGGATTTCGGTATGATGCAGGAGTAATTTTCATGGTTCCCATCCCTCACAACACACACACAACGGTTCGGGTATCTGCTCATCCGCAGAGGGGCATGTAGTGCGATGGTCCGGCAAACAGATGTTCTGGTGGGGCGCATTCGCTGCCCTGATCTTGACGATTGCCTTGATCGTGCTTCCCTTGTTTTTAAATCCGGATTATCTGAAGACTCTGGCTCTGCAACAAATTCAACGCACGTTTGGTTCGCACGTGACGGTGGGCCATACCTCCTTCGCCTTATTTCCCTCGCCACATTTTTTGGTTTCGGACATCGTGGTCCAGGAACAGCCTGAGTCCCATGCGGTGTTTCGTGCGAAATCCATGAGTTTGGACCTGGGAATCGGGCAGTTGCTCATGAAAAAAATTGTGGTTCGAGAATTTCTGGTGGAATCTCCCGAAATTGAACTGCGGCGTGAGTCAGGGGGGGAATGGCGTTTTCTGAGCTATGCCAGCAAGGATTCTCCCATTGCGTCCGCGGCGAAATTTCTGGTGCTGGGGAAATTTGTGGTGACGGACGGCAAAATTATCGTGATTGATGAGTCGCCTCGTGAAATTGTTCGAGGGTTTGTCATTGAAGATGTCGCCTTCATGTCTGACACCGATTATGATGGGCCCTCAATTGCTTCAACCTTCGATTTGTCTGGAAAAATCCGGCAGACGGAAGAGTTGGCGCCTTTTCACATCAAGGGGGAACTTGATGCTCTTCGGGCGTCCCCGGTGCTTTCCATTGTCAGCGAGCCGGTTGGTTTCGAGCAGATTACGTTCTCCGGCAAGGTGAGGGCCGATCACCTGGAGATCAAACAACTTGGGGAATACCTGCCTAATGGCCAATCGCTGATGGAGGTTCCCGGTACCCTTTCGGTCAAGTCTCAGGTCACCTGGGTCCAGAATACGAAAACCACCAGACTTTCTCTTTCTCATATCAAATTATCCAGTTCATTTATTGATCTGGATGGTTCAGCCAATACCGAAATGCTGGAAGATGGACATCATATGATGGGGTTCTCCATGCGGTCCTCCAATGTTGATCTCGCCATGATTCGACAATATCTGCCCAGGACGTGGATTCCGGATGACCTGCTCCCCTGGTGGGGGAAAGGAGAATGGGGAGGCGGACTGAACATTGCGGAAGCACGCGTCACCGGCTCCACCCGTGAGGATGTGCAGACGTCCGTCACCGGCACATTTCGTTTATCCGATGGCTACGTGCGTATTCCTGATTGGCCCGCCACCGACCATATTCAAGGGACGGTGGTCGTGGAACCCGATCGTATCCAATTATCCGAAGTGCACGGCATCTATGATGGTATTCCGGTTGAGGTCACGGAAGGCGTCTTCTTGTTAAAAGAGGCAGGCCCGTGGGGGGACGTGGGCCTTCAAGGCCCTGTGCCTGCGGAGAAAGTCCTCCAGTTCGTGACGCAGTTGGGAGCCCCATCTGACTTTGGTCTGTTGAGTTCATGGAAGGTCTCAGATGGCAGCGGTCTGCTTCGTCTCCGGTTTGCCGGGAATCTTTTGAAATCTCCCGGACTGAAATTCCAGTATGCCCAGTTTAAACCTGAAGGAATGGTGATTCAGATTCCCGGGCTTCCCCATCCTTTGACTGAAGGTCACGGCACCTGGACCTTTTCCCCGGAGAGTACCGTGTTGGAAGGCATACAGGGAAACGTGGGTGCCAATCGGTTGGCGTTGAATGGGACCATCACCTATAAGGGAATCCCTCGGTTTGATCCACTCACCATCCAGGGCGGATTTGTAGGCGAGGACCTGTTGCCGGTTTCCCGGACCCAGGTGACATCACCAGGGATGCGGATTTCAGGCCCGCTTAACGCCTCCGTCACTCTCACGGGGCCGACCCGCCATCCCAAACTGAAAGGGTGGATTGATGGGCGGGACGCCCTCATTGATGTGCCCTCTCTTTTACAGAAACTTGCCGGTCAGGATGGACGCCTTGAATTTGAGGGACAGTTTCATTCCGGGAGCCGTGTTCATTTTGAACGAGTGGAATTGATGATGCTCCCTCTTCGTCTTCGGGGACAGGGGACCATACGGTATCGTCCGAAGGTCACATGGGAGGCCCGCTTTGATTCCGGACCGGTGTATTTAGGTGTGCTGCCGGAAGGCATCCGTGTTTTGGGAAATATCATCCAGTCAGGAATTCTCGAGGTCCAATTGAAAGGCAGCGGACGCGGAACCGATTGGACTCAGTGGAACACCAAAGGTTGGGTGGCCTTGACCGAAGGAGTGGTGGCTCTTCGCGGGATGGCCGATCCCATTTCGAATCTGTTTGTTCGACTGAAAGTGGATGAGGATTTGCTGGATCTGAAACGCATGGAGTTTCGCCTGAAACAGAGTGGAGCCGTCATCACCGGATTTTTGAAAAACTGGAAGACCACACCGATCGCCAGTGTCATGTTTGACTCGCCTCAATTCGATATTGATTTACTGATTCCTAAAGAAGGACGATCCGCCATCCGGGATGGAATCGAGTGGTTGGCGGCGCATGGATCGCTGGAGGGTTCTGTGCATATCGACCGTCCGACCTATAAAACCCTATCCGGAAAAAAATTATCGGCCGTGCTTAAGATTCATGACAACCTGGTCTCGGTGGATAAAGTGCAATCGATGGTGGGGGAACATGGCACCGTCGGGGGGCGGTTCTTTGTTCATCTTCCTGAAGGTCGACCGGCCGCCATGCGCGCCTCATTTCAGGCGAAGGATTTGCCTTTTGAGAACGTCTTGAGTCTCTTTGGCGAACAACGTCGATTGATTACCGGAAACATGTCTGTGCGAGGCATGCTCCAAGGCCATGGGCGGGATGACCGGGGCATCATTCCTACTCTCAACGGAAGCGTGAAAATTTCTCTCGGCGAAGGCTATATCCGTAAAGGCACTATTTTCCCGCGCATTCTGGCGCTCTTAAATTTACCACATGTCCTCCGGGGGAGAGTTGATCTTGAAGAGACCGGATTTCCATTTACGACCGTGAGCAGCAAACTTACCGTGGAAGACGGTGTGTTTTCCACCAAAGATTTGTTGATACAGAGTCCCATCATGAAAGTCTCTGCGGCAGGAATGTATGACTGGAAAAGTGATCGGCTTGAAGGGATTTCCGCTGTCAGCCCCTTTGGGGCCTATTCGGATCTCTTAAAAGATATTCCTCTCTTTGGACGAATTTTTTCCGGTGATCGGAAAGGCATCGCCACAGCCATGTTTTCGATTGCAGGACCCTTGGGTGAGCCGGAGGTCGAGTATCTCCCCATGGAATCCGTGAAAACCGGGTTGACCGGGTTGGCCCAGTTGGCGTTTGATGTTTTGAAAAATACGTTGACCCTGCCCTATGATTTATTGAAAGGCTCTAAGGAGGACGAGGGTTCCGGTCCTCCGGAGTCCAAACCATCTGGAGTGCCCGGTCCCTTGTGAGACGCTCGTCTTTACCGATGGATGCTCCGGGATGGTCATTCAGAGAAGAGGGTGAGGGTGGTGAACCAACTGAGTCGGCCGGAACCCATCGATTGAAAGGAAGCCAGGATGATTCCAACGGTTGAGTGGAAAAATAATCATGTCGTGATTCTGGATCAACGTGCGCTCCCCGGGGAAGTGCGGTTTCTTGATTGTGGGATGTACCAGGAGGTGGCTGAAGCCATTCGGAATTTGAGCGTACGCGGCGCGCCCGCCATTGGCGTGACGGCGGCTTTGGGCATCGCCTTAGGGGCCCGGCAATGTGAGGAGACTCACCTTGAGGGGTTTTCCGTCTATATGGAGGAGGTCTGTCGCACGCTGGCCGCGACGCGTCCTACCGCCGTGAATTTATTCTGGGCCGTTGACCGGATGAAACGGCTCATGAGGGATGTTTCCACGGCACCTGTTCCAGAAATCCAAAAACGATTGCAGGAAGAAGCCGTGGCTATTTTGGAGGAGGATCTTCGGGTGAACCGGGCCATTGGCACGTTTGGCGCGGCGATCATTCATGATGGAGATCATATTCTCACGCATTGTAACGCCGGAGCCCTGGCGACGGCAGGATTTGGAACCGCATTGGGAGTGGTCAGGGCGGCCTGGGAGCAGGGGAAAAAGATTCGAGTCTTTGCCGATGAGACGCGACCCGTCCTTCAGGGTGCACGGCTGACGGCCTGGGAACTTCAGCAGGATGGTATTCCGGTGACGTTGATTACCGATAATGCGGCGGGGGCACTGATGCAACAGGGCCGAATTCACTGTTGCGTCGTGGGGGCGGACCGGATTGCGGCCAATGGCGATGTGGCCAATAAGATCGGAACCTATTCGGTGGCGGTTTTAGCTCATGCCCATGGCATCCCGTTTTATGTGGCTGCACCTTCATCAACCATTGATATGGAGACAGCGGATGGGAAGGGCATTCCCATTGAGGAGCGGAGCCCGTCAGAAGTGACCTGCTTGCATAGTGGGCAAATGATTGCTCCTCACGGTGTGGACGTCTGGAACCCGGCGTTTGACGTGACCCCGGCCGACTTGATTGCCGGAATCATCACTGAACGGGGTATTATCGCCCCACAAGACTTATCGCAACATTTTTCGTCGACATCTTCCTGAACAAGGGAATCGTCAGAAGATCTGACTTAAGACTTTAGACAGATCGAGGAGATTATACGGTTTGGCAATAAAACCTGAGAATCCGAATTGGCTGGCATGCGCCATGACCGGGTCGTTTGAATACCCGCTTGAGACAATGACTTTGGCATCAGGATCATAGTCTTTAATGAGGCGCAATGTTTCCTTGCCTCCCATTCCTCCGGGTATGGTGAGATCAAGGATGGTGGCCACATATGGATGGCCGTCCTGAACGGCGCGAGTATAGAGCGCAACGGCTTTCAGTCCATCGTCGGTAAAGTCCACGTCAAATCCGAGGTGCGCGAGCATTTTTCCTAAAACATCCTGGATGTCTTCTTCATCATCCATTACCAAAATCCGTCCAGTTCCTTGCACGAGACTTTCCGGTGTTTCATCGTTTTTTGTCGACAGGGAAGTTGAAGCGGGGAGATACAGGGTGAAGCATGTGCCGTTGCCGAGCGAAGAGGTCACGGTCACATGCCCTCCATGTCGTTTCATGATGGAATAGGTGGTGGCCAGGCCCAGTCCGCTTCCTTTTTGTTTGGTTGTAAAATAGGGATCGAAGATTTTTTGAAGATGGTCGTCAGGGATGCCGATCCCCTGGTCAGCGACGGACACACAAACATACTTGCCGGTTTTGAGAGGAAGGGTGGATTGAGAGTTCACCAGAAATTTTTTTGCGACTACGCTAATGGTGCCCCCATCCGGCATCGCCTGGTCACTATTAATCACGAGATTTTGTATGACCTGACTGATTTGTCCTTCATCGACCTCGACCGGCCAGAGGTCATCGGGAAGATGCGTGGTGCATCGGACGGCCGAGCCTCGTAAGGCAAATTGAATCGTGTCGGTAATAATTGAGGCAACAGATGTCGTGCTTTTGACCGGAGCCCCTCCTTTCGCAAAGGTCAGTAGTTGCTTGGTAAGGTCGCGCGCTCGCAAACAGGCTTTTTCCGCCGCCTCCAGTCGTTCAATGACTTTCTCTCCATGAGGTGACGTATGCTTGGCGGTCACCATTTTGGCCAGCCCGATATTGGCAAAAACGGACGTGAGAATATTATTGAAATCATGCGCAATCCCGCCGGCCAGTAACCCGACAGATTCGAGTTTGGTGGCACGTAGTCGTTCTTCCTCCAAGCGTTTCCATTCCGTAATGTCTCGTGTCACGATGACCCCCACGACCGTCCCGACGCTGGTTCGGAATGGATGGATGTGACTTTCAAACCATCGCCATTCAGATTGTTTCGTTTGCAACCGGCACACCATATCAATTTCCTGAAGTGCCTTGAGATGAGAATGAAAAGACGCAGATAAGGCCCCCCGTTCTTCGGGATGGACAAAGTCAAAAAAACTTTTTCCGAGCATGTCGGCAGCTCCATAGCCCAAGACCTTATGACAATTTGGAGTGACGTACTGACATTCACCCGTCGCAGTGGTTTCAATGATCAAGTCATACGCATGTTCCACGATCGCTCGATACCGTTGCTCACTATCCCGTAAGGCATCTTCGGCTTTTTTACGTTGGAGTTCACCTGCCGCTCTGGCTGCAAATAGTTGAATGATGGATTGCGCCACATGGATGTTGCGAATGGCCACCGGACTAAAGATGAGCAGGAGCCCGATAATTTGTCCCGTCTGGCCACGGAGAGCCGTTCCCAAATAGCTGATGACCGACCATGAGCCGAGAGGCGAGTCAGGAGGAAAGAGAGGGGAATCCAAATTGTCTCCATGGCATCCTTTGACTTTCAAGAGCTCCTCAAAGATCGCAGGAGGAACGTTCCAAGTCATATTTTCACCAAAGGTCCCGTTGGCCCAAATGGCGACAGTTTGGGTGAGCGGGTGAGCCGGGGATTTCAATTCTGCTAATATGGCATAGGGCACATTTAGCGCTTGAGAGAGGTCTCTGACCAAAAATCGCAAAAACGCCATGCTGCCGGGAGCCGGATCACTTTGGGCAATTTTCCGCAGTGCTTCATCAATCCGTTTGCGTTCTGTAATATCTTTGACCACAGAAATGGCACCCCATTGAATGCCATTGGAGTCGAAGAGGGGATAGCATGAGACGAGAAAATCCCCTGGGATAGTAGGGAATTGTGTTTCCACCACCGCGGACAGGGCGCCGGCTAAGACCGTTTCCCATGGCGGAGGGTTTTTGGGGATGGTCGTTCCATAGTAGGGCGTCCGGTAATGATGTCCTACCAATGGCCCGATCCGTGGTTGGACCTGGTCACGAATAGCTCGATTGGTCCAGACAATCGTCCCTGAGCTGTCTAAAATCATGACCTGATCCGTCAGGGCATCAAAGGCCTGCTCCCATTTCTCGACGGACTGCACAGGGCCGATTTTTATTGAGTCCCCTTGAAGGTTCTTAGTCATGGTGTCTCAGTGGTACCAGCTCATGTTGGCTCATGTGTCTCCAGCCTCTGCTATCCCTACCAGACGACTTTCGCGAATAATTCTGCCAGATTGGGATCGACACTTTTCCCCGCTTCCTGCCGAATTTTTTCTCGGGCTTCCGGTACGGGCATAGCTCGTTGGGAACCATAGCCGGTCACGAAATGGTCGAAGATATTCGCCAGGCCGACAATGCGTGCCGATAAGGGAATTTGTTCACCCATCAATCCATCGGGATACCCGGACCCATTAAATTTTTCATGGTGATGGAGGATGATCTGTTCCACACAGGTGTGAAATGGGAGGCCCTTCAACATTTTGCCTCCGATGGCGGGATGGCATTTGAGAAGTTCTTGATCTTGTTCCGTGGGGGAATGAAGCCCGGAAATGAGATGATCATGGATGCCGATTTTCCCGATGTCATGCAGATAAGCCCCGAGTTGAATGCCCTCTTGCTCCTCCTTGGTTAATTGAAGATGTTCAATGAGCAGAGCGGCATAAAAATTTACCCGGCTGCCATGTTGAACCAGTTCGGGATGTTTGGCTGCCAGGAGGGTTTTAATATTGGCCAGGGCAGATTTAACATCGATCCCCGAAGCCCAAAGGTTACCAAATGCTTGCAAAGCCGCTTGAAGGGAGGAATATCGACGGCGGCGATCGAGGGTTATTTTGATGGTGTCGAGCAACTCGGCCACATTGAACGGTTTGAGAATATAGGCGGCCACCCCGTGGCGGATGGCTTCGATGGCAGATTGGAGTGTGCCATATCCGGTGATGATGATGATATCCACATCTTTCCCGTCTTTCCGAATCTGAGAAAGAAGATCGTTTCCTGACAGATCAGGGAGTTTTAAGTCGAGGGTAATGAGATCAATGGGGTGGGTTTTGAGAATTTGATGCGCAATTTCAGCCCGATCAACCGTAAAGAGATTGAAATAGGGAGAAAGAATGACTTTTAAAGCCTCACGCGGGCCTTCCTCGTCCTCAACAATTAAAATATTCGCTTGAGGAACAGAGGATTCAGTACCAGTAGTTTCCATCAACGACTCCTTTTTCCAAGTGAAGCGACCCATGAAGACAGTAAAAAAATAAATAGTCCATGAGAGCGTAATCGTTCGCTTCTTAGGATGAAGTCGGAGAGCTTTCCTACTCCGTGTAAGGATACCATCATGTTTATTGGCGATTCACCTCCTGACGAAAATACTGGTTCTTTACCCCTAGCAGGTGAGGAGGTAACGACGAGGGATATGGAAAAAGAACCGTCATCTTAGGATTTTTGTGATTTTAAATGAAACGCCCGATCTTTGACTGTCAGATCTTGAAATAATTGGGCGAACAAGTCTTTGGCGACCTGATTTGTGAGTTCTTCCACATCCTTGGGATCGAACGTCACCACGCTGTCGGTTCCATTTGCGCCGAGCACCATCCGGACGGTACTGCCATCCGCCGCATTTTTCGCTTCAAAGGCCACGCGCATTTTGACCTCAATATCCGTAAAGCCAAAGCCGGTTTTCGCATTCGTCTCCAAGACCAAAATATCGCCTGTCAGGGTCACATCGGCCGGAGCACTTCCCGCGGCGGGTTCAGCCGTTGTCGCCCGGTAGGCTTGCCATTTCTCCTGTTGAAGGTATTCCAGGGCAAGATCCGCCATCCCCTCGCCGAGGTTCCCATTCCAGGCATTAAAGTGAGTGGCGCCTCCCCAAAAATGCGTGCGGGAACCCAGACGAGTTTTCTGCGTTCGTTCATCCTGAAACGGTTCAACCACAATGGTCAGATCTTCGTTATGGCTGGTCGGGACCTTCATCGTGGACGGGAAGGCATGAAGATCAAAATTCACGGTCTTCCCGGTCCCCTGACATCCTACAACCCCTAGGCTGGCAATGAACACCATGATAAACCAGTTGGCTTGTGTCTTCACTCGTGGAACCTCCATGTATAGAAAGTGAATATCAGATGAGCGTCTATGCTGTGACGGGAGAGGGATGTTGTTGCCGCTACCTCACCATGTCTGGACCACACATCCATCCTTTATCTTAGACAGCGTAAGAATAATAAACCTGCAGAATTTTATCTAGTCTTGCGTTGTTTTTCAGTGATGAGCGTGAATGAATGATTCCGGCACAATGCCACATGATATGGGATGATCTGTCTTGACATTGTTATAAACCACTTGACACTATCATACCTGGTTTGACTGTTAATCCAAAGGAAATTCTTCATGTGGAAGCAAAATTTTTTGTTTCGAGCTGAAGGGGCGGTGCCCCTGGAACAGACAGAAAACGAGTTATTTCACGACACGGACCCGGCCCTGGATAGTTCAGGCTTACAGATGGATAAATATATTTCCGTCTGGCTTCAGGGAGATGGCGATGAGAGCACGCCTCTCGTCTATACCACGGTGTATGTTCGAACGGCCACGTTAGATCCCGAGAAAAGGGTTGGATTCCTTCAGCCGCTTCAAGGACGGACCCACCAAATCAAATCCATGTTGTCCTCCGAGCAGAAAATGTATCTTCGGCAATGGTTGTCGAGAACCTATCCCCCAGCCTGGGAAGAGTCTGATGACCTCTTTCAGTCAATTTTTTCCGAATCCTGATCTCTCCATTCCCGCCGGAGGATGGTTGGTTCGTGAGGTCGGAATACTTGAAACTCGGCTTCTCGCTCACCCTAATTGTCCGGGAACAGTTCGATTGTATTTCGTAAGGTTTTAGTCATGGATTTACATACACAGGTTCTGATCATCGGCGCTGGTGGCGGAGGAGCTGTTCTGGGCCTTCTCTTAGCCAGAAAAGGGATTCCCAATATCGTTCTGGAACAGGCTGCAGGCCCCCCACAGGGCTTGCGGGGAGAAATTCTTCAACCTAATGGACAGGAAATTCTTCAGGGGCTTGGCCTATTAGAGCAACTGCCGGTTCACGCCTACAAACCGGTTAGATTCTTTCATTTCCGTCGAAGTGGAGGAACGCGGCTCTGTACCATTGACTATGCGATGTTGCCGCCGCCTTTCAATCGGGCTTTGGTGATGTGGCCCCATGTTGTTCATCACACCATTCTCGACGCTCTTCGCCGGGAGAATCCAGAGGGACTTCGATATGGGGCAACCTTTCGGTCTCTTATCCGGAATGGCAACGGCATCGCAGGCGTCAAGGCGGACATCGGGGGTAGTCTGGTTACCATTGGGTCGCAGGTGGTGGTTGGGGCAGACGGACCGTTTTCGGAGGTTCGGGGAGCCCTTGGTATTACCACGGCGCTTCATCGGTATCTCGACAGTTATCTTGTGGCCATGTTGGAATCACCAGAGCCACTTGAGGAAGCCCAGTATTATGTGGGGAAAAAATCTATTCTGGGAATTTTCCCTGCTGCCGGTCAAAAGGTCTATGCCTTTTATATGGTTTCGTCCGATTCTCTGAATCAGGTCAAGGCCGATGGGGTTTCAGCCCTTCGGGAAAAATGGAAAACGATTGCTCCGGATCTTGCCACGCTTTTTGACTCCTTACTGGATTGGAACCAGACGGCCTATATGGGCACGGGGAGGGTCCGGGCGAAAACCTGGGTTCAGGATGGGGCGGTGGTCATGGGTGATGCCGCACATGGTATGAATCCACATGCCTCCCAGGGACGGATGCAAGCGATGGTCGATGCCGTCACCCTCGCGGAGGTTCTGGACGAATGTCACCGGACTGGAAATTGGTCGGCGTCCGCTCTTAAGAGATTTGAAATACAACGGCGCCCACAGGTAACCATGTTGCAACGGCTGGCTGATGAAGAGGTCTTTTTCTGGAATACCGGGAATCCTCTCTTAGGGATGTTGCGAGACCGTGTCTTCTCCACAATGGATAAAAATCCGCGTTTGCAATATCAAGTCTTGACGGCCACAGCAGGACTACGGACCACACCACCCTTTGGATGGATGGATCGGTTTCAAGCCGCGGGATTGTTACCCGATCCCCGTGCCCATCAGATTCCCGATCCTGCACGGTCAGCATAATTAAATCCGGTGTCCATCTTCGTCACTCAACATTTTTCCAATATTTGGCCTGTATCCTATGCCTACATCAACATTGCAGTCGCTTGAACTTCCCGAAGACCTGCGGGAAATCCTTGAACAATTTTTAACACAGCTTCAGAAGGATTGGGGTGCTGATTTAGAAGGGGTCCTCCTTTATGGCAGCGCGGCCAGGGGAGATTTCATTGCAGGCCGATCCAATATTAATTTTTTGGTGCTCGTCCGGGAACTTTCGGTGAGTGGGCTTCAGCGTGCAGGACAATTGCATCGCCAATGGGGTAAGCACCATATCGTCGCACCACTGGTGATGACACAGGAGGAATTGTCCCGATCACGAGATCTGTTCCCCTTGGAATATTTTCAAATGCAGGAGCATCATGTGCGCCTGGTGGGCAAAGACCCATTTGGCGCAGGACAAATTGATGGGACACCGTTAGGATGGCAATGTGAGCAGGAACTCCTGGCCAATGTGTTAAGGGTACGGCAACGGTTTGTCGAAGGAGAAGGACGAGCGGAGGCGATCCAGGCTTTGCTGATTCTATCCATTACCGCCGTTCTCCCCTGTGTGCGAGGAATTCTTCGGGTCTTAGGACATCCCTCAAAGGGAAAAGATGTGCATATTCTTGAATGCCTGCCTCCTGTTCTGCAGTTTGAACCCACGGTCCTCCTCGAAATGCTTCAGATGAAGCGAGGCATGACTAGTCCGGGTTCCCTTGAATGGCCCAAGGTGTATGAACGGTATCTTCAGGCTTTGGAGGGCTTGGGAAAACGGATTCAGGCGGTTCGTCAGGAGAGCGGCCTATGACCAGGGCTGGAAAGAGGTTTGTTGGTCCGCTCATCCTGCTACTGCTGGTTTTCTCTGCACCATCGATGGGAATGACTCCCAAAGAACAAAATCTCCCAACCCCATTGGGGTATGTGAGTGACTATGCCAACCTGCTTGATGAGGAATGGCACAAACAAATTCGATCAGTGTGCAAAGATCTTGAATCTTCTTCCGGCATTGAAATGCTGGTGGTGACCCTCCCAACCATCAGCCCTCTTTCCCATGCCCAGGAGTATGCTTCCCGTCTCTATGAATCCTGGCGGATCGGTACGGCGCAACAGGAGCGTGGCATCCTGCTGCTGGTGGCAGTCAAAGAACGCCAAGCCGTGGTGGTTGTCGGGAAGAACCTTTTGCCGATCCTGACTCCACAACAATTGGATGAGATTTCTCTCAAGCATTTGCGCCCCATGTTTCGTTCCGGGGAGTATGGGATCAATATCTACCGATCTGCCGTATCCCTTTCGACGTTGGCCGCGCGGGCTCCTATTCAGAAGGACAAACCCACGCCTCAGCGATCAGCCGCGTTTTGGATGAATATCGTGGTGGTGCTTCTGATGTTTTATGCGTTATGGCGGTTCACCCGTCCCGAACGGCGTCATCCCTTTCCCCGTTGGAAAAATGGAGAATATTGGGGAACAGGCCAAGGGGGATTTGGTGGAAACTTTGGTGGATTTGGCGGAGGAACGGGAGGTCAGGGGTTACGTTGAAGGGGCTTGAATGAATCTCTCGACTCTCCCCTTGTTCATTATGACATTCATGGAGTGGATGATTTGAGAATCGTTTCCTCAAAATCCTTATGCAGATGTTCACACCTTCTCCAGGGATTATGGGGGCTTCGGGAAATATGATTATTAGGAAGGTGAATCACGGCTGGAAATCCGACGCCCCAGGCCAACTTCATGTCGGCCTGGGGATAGGGTTTATACCAGCATTTTGTGATTTTCAAACATTAACGATCGCACGACAATTTCCCCATTTTCATAAGAAATAATGCGACGGGTAGCCGGAAGGTCTGAGTTGCCGACCCTGATGTGTGTATCCGAAAAACTGTCGACATTTTTCAGAGACCGGTCTTTTGGGGCAAAATAATAGACCGTATATCGGGTGGTGAGATATTGTTGATCTTGGGTGACCGCACTATCTTCGACGTTGATGGTAAAAGCCGCTTGTGGCATGTTTCGGTTGATTTGCGTTATGCGGTTGTCTTTCACCCGGTACCAGGAACCCATTCCATCTCCATGAATAGTGATCCGTTGTCCCAGAGGGTGCTGCTCATCTCCCGCTAAAGTCAGGGTATGTTTCCCGTCTGATTCTTGAAAAGTTCTGGGTCCCCGGTGCACGGCAATCATTCCAATTTGGTTTTGAGCCCAGGTTTGTAGTTCCGCATCATCTATCGCTACTGTCACATCCCGTGGTCCTTTCACGGTCACGGTCCCTTTGGTTTCCTTCCCGTTCACATTAACCCGAAGGTCGGCCTGAAAGCCCTTGAAGTCCGGTTGCCACCTGGCGGTTTTGGCAAAGGCCGCTTGTAGCAGTTCGCGGGCCTTGGGATCATCCTGGATCTCGGTGGTTGGTTTTTCTTCTGTATTCATTCCCATGTAGAAAACTCCTTGTCCTGTCATGTTGGGTTTCTGATTATTATGATTGAGCGAATAATGATGATCATTATAAGGATCTCACTGGAGGTGGACAACCGTGCAGGTTACGGCAAAGTTTGGGGGGGCTCTTGGGGTGTTCCGGTCCTTTGGGCGTGTGGGAAACTTTGTAGGGTAAACAATTAAATTTTCCAAAACCGTTCTGTCAGAATTTAACGTTTGATCAGAGTTTTTCTCACTCGCCATAGGCCTATAAAAAGGAAATACCAAGGAACAATGAGACGGGGCTAGAATTGGGGTAAGCTGAATCGTTAATCTTCTATTCGAGAGGGGATGGCTGGGCAAAGATGCTCGTGTTTTTCATCTCTCTCACCAAGATATTTCGCTTGCTTCCCCCCATGAGGCATCGGGCATGAAAGCAGTAGAACATCAGCTTAATAATGGCCGGAACTTCAAACGAGGTGGTAACGGCCATTGTTGCCTGTTGTGTTTTTTGAAGTGCATGGTCGTGGTGAGTATTTTGTTACCCACCTTCGCCCTTCCAACAGTATGGGCAGAAGAAGTCCCCGATGTGGTCAGTTTGACTCAGGCGGATGCCGAGGCGGCCATCAGTGCGGCGGGGTTGACGGTGGGGACCATTACACCCACCAATCATCCGACCGTGGCAGCCGGCACTGTCATCAGTCACACGCCGGGGGCCGGAGCGAGTGTGGCGGCGGGCAGTGCGGTGGATCTGGTCGTCTCCACAGGGCCGGTGCTGGTCACGGTGCCGAACGTCGTCGGGTTGGCTCAGGCGGATGCCGAGGCGGCCATCAGTGCGGCGGGGTTGACGGTGGGGACCATTACACCCACCAATCATCCGACCGTGGCAGCCGGCACCGTCATCAGTCACACGCCGGGGGCCGGAGCGAGTGTGGCGGCGGGCAGTGCGGTGGATCTGGTCGTCTCCACAGGGCCGGTGCTGGTCACGGTGCCGAATGTCGTCGGGTTGGCTCAGGCGGATGCCGAGGCGGCCATCAGTGCGGCGGGGTTGACGGTGGGGACCATTACACCCACCAATCATCCGACCGTGGCAGCCGGCACCGTCATCAGTCACACGCCGGGGGCCGGAGCGAGTGTGGCCGGGGGCAGTGCGGTGGATCTGGTCGTCTCCACAGGGCCGGTGCTGGTCACGGTGCCGAATGTCGTCGGGTTGGCTCAGGCGGATGCCGAGGCGGCCATCAGTGCGGCGGGGTTGACGGTGGGGACCATTACACCCACCAATCATCCGACCGTGGCAGCCGGCACCGTCATCAGTCACACGCCGGGGGCCGGAGCGAGTGTGGCGGGGGGCAGTGCGGTCGCCCTAGTGGTCTCCACGGGGCCGGCGCCGGTCACGGTGCCGAATGTCGTGGGCTTGACACAGGCGGCGGCGCAGACGGCGCTCACCAATGCGGGCCTGACGGTGGGAACCATCACGACCACTAGCCATGCGTCGGTGGCCTCGGGGCGGGTCATCAGTCACACGCCGGGGGCCGGGGCGAGTGTGGCGGGGGGCAGTGCGGTCGCCCTAGTGGTCTCCACGGGGCCGGCGCCGGTCACGGTGCCGAATGTCGTGGGCTTGACACAGGCGGCGGCGCAGACGGCGCTCACCAATGCGGGCCTGACGGTGGGAACCATCACGACCACTAGCCATGCGTCGGTGGCCTCGGGGCGGGTCATCAGTCACACGCCGGGGGCCGGGGCGAGTGTGGCGGGGGGCAGTGCGGTCGCCCTAGTGGTCTCCACGGGGCCGGCGCCGGTCACGGTGCCGAATGTCGTGGGCTTGACACAGGCGGCGGCGCAGACGGCGCTCACCAATGCGGGCCTGACGGTGGGAACCATCACGACCACTAGCCATGCGTCGGTGGCCTCGGGGCGGGTCATCAGTCACACGCCGGGGGCCGGGGCGAGTGTGGCGGGGGGCAGTGCGGTCGCCCTAGTGGTC
Organism: uncultured Nitrospirales bacterium; assembly: GCA_963801755.1. Classification (GTDB taxonomy): domain Bacteria; phylum Nitrospirota; class Nitrospiria; order Nitrospirales; family UBA8639; genus Nitrospira_E. Next base: position 215,516 of record CAWDGE010000005.1, read on the forward strand.
TCCACGGGGCCGGCGCCGGTCACGGTGCCGAATGTCGTGGGCTTGACACAGGCGGCGGCCCAGACGGCGCTCACCAAGGCCGGCCTGACGGTGGGAACGGTGACCTCGACCAACAGTCAGACAGTGCCCATTGGTAGAGTCATTAGTCAAAGTCCTGCGCCAGGAACCAATGTGGCCGGGGGCAGTCCGGTGAACCTGGTGGTATCCCTGGGCATCACCGTGCCGAATGTGGTGGGGTTGACGCAGGCGGCCGCGCAGACGACGCTCACCAATGCGGGCCTGACGGTGGGAACCATCACGACCACTAGCCATGCGTCGGTGGCCTCGGGGCGGGTCATCAGTCACACGCCGGCGGCCGGGGCCAGTGTGGGGCCCAACACGGCGGTGGCGCTGGTGATGTCCAATGGACCCGCTGTGCCGAATGTGGTGGGGTTGACGCAGGCGGCGGCGCAGACGGCGCTCACCAAGGCCGGCCTGAAGGTGGGAACGGTGACCTCGACCAACAGTCAGACAGTGCCCATTGGTAGAGTCATTAGTCAAAGTCCTGCGCCAGGAACCAATGTGGCCGGGGGCAGTGCGGTGAACCTGGTGGTATCCCTGGGCATCACCGTGCCGAATGTGGTGGGGTTGACGCAGGCGGCCGCGCAGACGGCGCTCATCAATGCGGGCCTGAAGGTGGGAGCGGTGACCACCGCCACGAGTCCAAAGGTGGCGATTGGCGACGTCATTAGTCAAAATCCACCCGCGGGAAGCAATGTGGCGGCGGGCAGTGTGGTGGACCTGCTGGTATCGCTAGGGACTCAGGTACCGAATGTGGTGGGGTTGGCACAGGCCGCGGCTCAAACCGTCATTACGAATGCGGGTCTCACGGTGGGTATAGTGACGACGGCCATTAGTGCTACGGTGCCGATTGGGGACGTGATTGGTCAAAAGCCAGGGGCAGGGAGCAATGTGAATCCAGGCAGTGCAGTAGCCCTGGTTATTTCGTCAGGGCCGCCGGTTTTTCTCATGGGCGTGCAAAATGATCCCAAGACTGGGCCACTCGTAAACAGCCTTTACCGGCTTCGCACCGATGGGGTTGTGACCAAAATTGGGAATTTGACGCACCGGACGCATGGCTTGGCCTTTGTCGGGACCACGTTGTATTCCGTGGAGGAACTGTCTCTTTCTCCACAGCCAGGAGCTCCGCTGAATTTGTATCGGCTGAATCCCGAGAGCGGTGCTTCGCTGGACAAGATCCCTCTGGCATTGTCCACAGGCGAATCAGTAGAGGGCGGGCGAGGACTGGCCACGGAGCCCGGCACCAAACAACTATGGGGCTTGCTCGTGGTCAGGTCCGAAGCGAACAGTATCCGCCGATTAGTGACGATTAATCCCACGACGGGCATAGCTACCCAAAAGGCCAAACTGTTTGGAAACTTTATGGATCTGGCGTTTGATGCGGCCGGGACGCTCTATGCGATCACGGATAACCGGCCGGTGCCCAGGGGCGCCACCGTGCTTCCGGCCAGGATTTATAGGGTAAATAAGTCGACCGGGGCCACGACGGAATTCCTGGATGTCTCGTCTGGCGCAGTAGCGGGGCAATCGAATTTTCGAGAAAGTGAAACCATTGGAGTTGGACCTTCATCAGACCTAATGTATCATCTCTCTGGGCAGCATAAGGTAACCTCAGGATTTACCAAGAATATTCTGTTTGAAACAATCCATCTGAACAATATGGCCAGAACTGCGATGGCGATCACGGGCCCGGACTTTTTTGTGACGACAGCCTTAACCTTGGTGCCACCCACCAGTCCTCCGGCCTTGGGAGACCTGGATGCGTCGGGTACGGCCGATCTGATCTGGCGCAATCAGAATGATGGCAGCACCGCGATCTGGTTAATGAACGGAACGACGATCGCAGCCTCCGGCTTTCCAGGCGGGGTGCCGAGGGTTTGGCAGATCGCGGGCATGGGCGATGTAAATGGGGATGGTAAGGCAGATGTCATCTGGCGAAATGGTCCGAGTGGCACGGTGGCGGTGTGGCTGATGAACGGGGTGTCGGTGACGACCGTGGGATTTCCTGGAAGCACGTCGAAGGCTTTTGAGATTGCCGGCGTGGGCGATGTCAATGGCGATGGTAAAGCCGACCTGTTCTGGCGGAACGCCACTGATGGCAGCACCGCCATTTGGTTGATGAACGGGACCGCAATTGCGGCTTCCGGTTTTCCGGGCGGAGTGCCTTTGGCCTGGCAAATCGAGGGCGTGGGCGATGTGAATGGGGATGGTAAATCCGATGTCATTTGGCGGAATGGAATCAGTGGGGGAGTGGCTATATGGTTGATGAACGGAGTGTCGGTGACGGCAGTAGGCTTTGTCGGAGTTGCCCCAACCACTTTTGAAATTGCAGGGGTTGGCGATGTGAACGGTGATGGCAAAACGGACCTGGTCTGGCGCAATCAGAGTGATGGCAGTACCGCGATCTGGTTTATGAATGGGACCGCCATTGCCACCGCGGGCTTTCCGGGCGGAGTGCCCCTAGCCTGGCAAATTTCTCAGGTCGGCGATGTGAATGGGGATGGTAATGCCGATGTCATCTGGCGCAATGACAAGAGTGCCATAGTGGCCGTCTGGCTGATGAACGGGTTGTCAATTTCGACAGTGGGTTTCCCTGGCTCCGCTCCCTCAGATTGGGAAATTCAGTAGGCACGGATGACGATCTGATCCTCTTACCAGACTCATAGGGAAAGATGGAACGCGTAAATTTTCACTTGTTGCATTTTAGATCATATTGCATTTCTCTCTTGCTCATGATCAGGTATCTTGCGGCCATTTAGTTTAATACTCGACTGGACCCCAATTAATGTGATGAATGTTCAGCACCAGACAGGGTTGAATCTAACCCACCAGAGGTTGCAAAGATTTCACAAGTTGAACTTTTTGCGGCTGTTGGTTCTCGTAAGCCTCGTTTTCCTCATCTTTATTTTCCCAGCGACAGCAAAAGCCGTAGAAGTTCCTAATTTTATCGGGATCCCACAGGCTACGGCAGAGTCGGATATCACGAATCTCGGTCTCACCGTGGGAATTGTGACGGCGGCCATTAGTGGTGGGGTGCCCATTGGCCATGTCATCAGTCAGGATCCGGCGGCCGGAATCAATGTCGTACCGGGCAGTCAGGTGGACCTCGTGATTTCCGGAGTAGTGGTCCCGAACGTGGTGGGGTTGGCACAGGCCGCAGCCCAGACCGCTATTACAGATGCGAGTCTCACGGTGGGCACGGTGACGACGGCCAATAGTGCCACGGTGCCTATTGGGAACGTCATCAGTCAGAATCCGGCGGCGGGGACCAATGTTTTTCAGGGTAATGAGGTGGCCATTGTGGTGTCTCTGGGGATCGCGGTGCCAAATATGGTGGGGTTGGCACAGGCCGCAGCCCAGACCGCTATTACAGATGCGAGTCTCACGGTGGGCACGGTGACGACGGCCAATAGTGCCACGGTGTCTATTGGGAACGTCATCAGTCAGAATCCGGCGGCGGGGACCAATGTGGCGGCGGGCAGTATGGTGGACTTGCTGGTGTCCCTGGGCGCGTCGGTGCCGAATGTGGTGGGGTTGGCACAGGCCGCGGCTCAAACCGTCATTACGAATGCGGGTCTCACGGTGGGCACGGTGACATCGGTTAATAGTGCCACCGTACCTATTGGAACTGTTATCAGTCAGAATCCGTTGGCGGGGGACAATGTGGCACCAGGCAGTGCCGTCGCTTTTGTGGTGTCCCTGGGGACTGCCGTGCCGAATGTGGTGGGCTTGACACAGGCGGCCGCCCAGACGGGGATTACCAATGCCGGTTTGACGGTAGGGGCCATCACAACAGCCAGTCATCCATCGGTGCCGACCGGGAATGTCATCAGTCAGAATCCGGGGGCCGGGAGCCATGTGGCGCCTGGCAGTGCCGTTGCCTTAGTGGTGTCCCTGGGGCCCGCCGTGCCGAATGTGGTCGGTTTAACGCAGGCGGCCGCGCAATCCGCGATTACCACGGCAGGCCTGATCGTGGGCACCGTGACCTCGACCAACAGTCAGACTGTGACCATCGGGAGGGTCATCAGTCAAACTCCTGCACCAGGAACCAGTGTGACAGCGGGTAGTGCGGTGAACATTGTCGTCTCTCTGGGCACTGCGGTGCCGAATGTGGTGGGCTTGGCGCAAGCTGCCGCCCAGACGGCAATTACGAATGTTGGGTTAACAGTGGGGGCTGTGACGACGGCTGCTAGTGCGACAGTTTCCGCAGGAAATGTCATCAGTCAGAATCCAGGGGCCGGGAGCCATGTGGCGCCTGGCAGTGCCGTTGCCTTAGTGGTGTCCCTGGGGCCCGCCGTGCCGAATGTGGTCGGTTTAACGCAGGCGGCCGCGCAATCCGCGATTACCACGGCAGGCCTGATCGTGGGCACCGTGACCTCGACCAATAGTCAGACTGTGCCCATCGGGAGGGTCATCAGTCAAACTCCTGCACCAGGAACCAGTGTGACGGCGGACAGTGCGGTGAACATTGTCGTCTCCCTGGGCGCCGCGGTCCCGAATGTGGTGGGCTTGGCCCAGGCGGCGGCGCAAGCCGCGATTACCACTGCGGGCTTGACGGTGGGGACGGTGACGACTGCCACGAGTCCAACTGTGGCGATTGGCGCCGTCATCAGTCAAAATCCGACAGCAGGGAACAATGTGGCGCCTGGCAGTGCGGTGGCCCTGGTGGTATCGCTAGGGGCTCAGGTGCCCGATGTGGTGGGCTTGGCGCAGGGTATAGCTCAAACGGCCTTGATCACGGCGGGCCTTACTATAGGGACAGTGACGCCAGTTTTTAGCGACACCGTACCCCTCGGGACCGTGATCAGTCAAAACCCGACAGCGGGGACGAATGTTGCTCCGAGCAGTGGGGTGGATCTGGAGATTTCCTCCGGACCGCCGGCTTTTCTCATGGGGGTGCAAAATGATCCCAAGACCGGACCGCTGGTGAATAGCCTCTACCGCCTTCGCACCGATGGGGTGGTGACCAAAATCGCAGATCTGACACATCGCACCCATGGCTTGGCCTTTGTCGGGACCACGTTGTATTCCGTGGAAGAACTGACGCTTGCGCAACAGGCTGGGACCCCGCCGAAGATGTATCGACTCAACCCCGACACCGGTGCCACGCTGGACACGATTTCCCTGTCGTTGTCCACCAGCGAATCGTTAGAGGGCGCGCGAGGGCTGGCCACAGAGCCTGGGACCAATCAGCTGTGGGGGTTGCTCGTAGTGACGTCCGAAGTGAACAATGCCAGGCGGTTAGTGACGATTAATCCGACGACGGGGGTAGCTACCCAAAAGGCCAAATTGTTTGGAAACTTTATGGACCTGGCCTTTGATGCGGCTGGGACCCTGTATGCGATCACGGATAACCGACCGGTGTCCGGGGGAGGCGTGGCGCCGGCCAGGATTTATACGCTGAATAAGATGACGGGCGCTCCAACGGAATTCCTGGATGTCTCGGCTGGCGCGGTGGCGGGGCAACCGAATTTTCGAGAAAGTGAAACGATTGGGGTGCGGGCTTCATCGGACCTGTTGTATCATCTTTCCGGGCAGCATAAGGTGACCTCAGGATTTACCAAGAATATTCTATTTGAAACGATCCATCTGAACAATAAAGCCAGAACCGCGATTGCGCTCACGGGCCCGGACTTTTTTGTGACCACTGCCTTGACCTTGGTGCCACCCATGAGTCCGAGTCTTTCAACCCTGGGAGATCTGGATGCGTCCGGTACGACCGACCTGGTTTGGCGGAACACGACCGATGGTAGTACGGCGATTTGGTTGATGAACGGAACAAGAATCGCCACCTCAGGCTTTCCAGGTGGGGTGCCGGTGTCCTGGCAGATCGCAGGCGTGGGCGATGTGAACGGCGATGGCAAAGCCGACCTGGTCTGGCGCAATACCACCGGCACGGTGGCCGTGTGGTTAATGAACGGAGTGTCGGTGACGACCTTGGGCTTTCCCGGAAGCACGTCGACGGCGTTTGAGATTGCGGGCGTGGGCGATGTCAACGGCGATGGCAAAGCCGACCTGGTCTGGCGCAACCGGACTGATGGCAGCACCGCCATCTGGTTGATGAATGGGACCGCCATTGCCTCTTCCGGTTTTCCTGGCGGGTTGCCTTTGGCCTGGCAAATTGCGGGCGTGGGCGATGTGAATGGGGATGGCAAGGCGGATGTCATCTGGCGGAATGCCACAGGCACCGTGGCCGTGTGGCTGATGAACGGGTTAAGTATCACAGGGGTCGGCTTTCCCGGTAGTGCTTCAACGGCTTTTGAGATAGCAGGCGTGGGCGATGTGAATGGGGATGGCAAATCTGACCTGGTCTGGCGCAACCAGAGTGATGGCAGTACTGCGATCTGGTTAATGAATGGGGCCGCCATTGCCACCGCGGGCTTCCCGGGTGGAGTGCCATTAGCGTGGAAAATTTCTCAAGTCGGTGATGTGAATGGGGATGGCAAGGCGGATGTCATCTGGCGAAATGCCACCGGCACGGTGGCCGTCTGGCTGATGAACGGGGTGTCGGTGACGACCGTGGGGTTCCCCGGTTCGGCTTCCTCAGCCTGGGAAATTCAGTAGGCAGTAATTTCGGTCGAATAGGGCTCAATCGTCCAACTTGCTAAAGATGGAAGCTGTAAACGCCCGTATGTTACAATAAGCTTTGTTTTTCATTACTCCTGAGGAGTAATTTTTTAATCATCTGATTTACCACACGACCGAACCTTCCCCCCATTGCAGAGACAACCCCCCCCTTCCTTAAATTAAACGAAATAAGCAATAACAACTCATGGGGCAGGTGCACGCGGCCGCGTAAGCAGGCGAGCCTTGGTCGCCGTGTAATGGGTTGCCGATTATTGCTGATTGGAGTCAACGACATGATCGTGATGAAAGTTTCGCACCGGAATGAATTGATTTTTAATTTTACCTGCCAGAAATACCTAAGAGGTTACACGTCAATCCTTTTGCGACAGGTGGTTCTCGTGAGTCTGCTGTTCCTCGCCTGTGCCTTACCTGCGACCGCAAGAGCCGAAGAGGTCCCCAATGTTGTCGGAAGTCCTCAAGCAACGGCAGAGGCGGCTATTACCAGCGCCAATCTATTGGTGGGGGTCGTGACGCCGGTCAATGATGCCTCGGTGCCCATCGGCACGGTTATCAGTCAAGACCCAGCGGCTGGAATCAATGTGGTACCGGGCAGTCAGGTGGACCTCGTGATATCCGGAGTGACCGTGCCGAATGTGGTGGGGTTGGCACAGTCCGCAGCCCAAAACGCCATTACGGCAGCAGGTCTCACGGTGGGAACAGGGACGACAGCCAATAGTGGCACGGTGCCCATCGGCGACGTTATCAGTCAAACCCCGGCGGCGGGGACCAATGTGTTGCCGGGTAATGCCGTAGCCCTGGTGGTGTCCCTTGGCACCGCTGTGCCGAATCTGGTTGACATGACGCAGGGCGTGGCAGAAACGGCAATTACCACGGCCAACCTGACGGTGGGGCCGGTAACGACGGCAACCAGTACGACGGTGCCGGCTGGCAGGGTCATCAGTCAAGCGCCGGCAGCGGGGAGCAATGTCCCCCCGGGCAGTGCGGTGACTCTTGTCGTGTCCCTTGGGGCGAAGGTGCCCAATGTGGTGGGATTGACACAGGCCGCGGCGGAAACCGCCATTACCGGAGCGGGCTTAACGGTGGGAGCGGTGACGACGGCCACCAGTACCACGCTGCCGGCGGGAACCGTCATCAGTCAATCTCCGGTGGCGGAGTCGAATGTGGCTCCAGGTACCGCAGTGACGTTGGTGGTGTCTCTGGGGGTGATGGTGCCGAAGGTGGTGGGCTTGACGCAGGCTGCCGCGCAAACAGCGATTACCACGGCCAGCCTGAGGGTGGGCAGGGTGACGACCGCCAATAGTGCTAGCATTGCGGTGGGCAAGGTCATTAGTCAGAACCCGGTGGCAGGGGCTAAGGTGCAGGCAGGCAGTGCGGTGGCCCTGGTCGTCTCCATTGGGGCAAAGGTGCCCGATGTCCTCGGGATTTCGAGGGGTAGTGCGCAAACAGCTTTGAGTTCAGCCGGGCTGAAAGTTGGTACGGTGACCTCGGCCAACAGTCAGACTGTGGCCATCGGGAACGTGATCAGTCAAGATCCGACAGCGGGTTCGAATGTGGCCCCGGGCAGTGCTGTCGCTCTGGTGGTGTCGCTGGGGACGACCGTGCCCAATGTGGTCAATAAATCGCAGGCTGCGGCGCAAACGGCCCTTGACGATGTAGGCTTGACTGTGGGTAACGTGACGTCAGTGTTTAGCGATACGGTGGCTCTGGGAAACGTGATCAGTCAAAACCCCACAGCGGGAACGAATGTTTCCCCAGGTAGTGGCGTCGGTTTGGTGATTTCCTCCGGTCCACAGGTTCTCCTCATGGGTGTGCAAAATGATCCCAAGACCGGGCCGCTGGTGAATAGCCTCTACCGCCTTCGTACTGATGGGGTGGTGACCAAAATTGCGGATCTGACGCACCGCACGCATGGCTTGGCCTATGTCGGGTCCAACCTGTATTCCGTGGAAGAGCTGACGCTTGCGAATCAGCCAGGGACCCCGCCGAATCTATATCGTCTCAATCCCAGCACCGGGGCCACATTAGCCACGATTCCCTTGTCGTTGTCCACGGGTGAATCGTTAGAAGGGGGGCGTGGGCTAGCCACGATGCCTGGAACCAATCAACTATGGGCCTTGCTCGTGGTCACGTCTGAAGTGAATAGTTTCCGTCGGTTGGTGACGATTAATCCGACGACGGGCCTGGCTACCCAAAAGGCGAAACTCTCCGGAAATTTTATGGACCTGGCCTTTGATGCGGCCGGGACGCTTTATGCAATCACGGATAACCGACCGGTGTCCGGGGGAGCCGTGGCGCCGGCCAGGATTTATACGCTGAATAAGACGACGGGCGCTCCAACGGAATTCCTGGATGTCTCGGCTGGCGCGGTGGCGGGGCAACCGAATTTTCGAGAAAGTGAAACGATTGGGGTGGGGACTTCATCGGATCTGCTGTATCATCTTTCCGGGCAGCATAAGGTGACCACTGGATTTACCAAGAATATTTTGTTTGAGCAGATCCATCGAACCACGAAGAGCAGAAAGGCAATTGCGCTCACGGGCCTGGACTTTTTTGTGACGACGGCCTTAACCTTAGTACCGTCTACGAATACGAGTTCAGGTTCTCCGGCTTTGGCCGATCTGGATGCATCCGGCACGACTGATCTGATCTGGCAAAACAGTAAGGATGGCAGCACGGCCATCTGGTTGATGAATGGAACGAGGATCGTAGCTACAGGCTTCCCAGGAGGGGTGCCTGCGGTTTGGCAGATTGCGGGTGTGGGCGATGTGAATGGGGACGGCAAGGGGGATGTCATCTGGCGCAATGGTACAAATGGCACGGTAGCGGTGTGGCTGATGAACGGAGTGTCGGTGACGTCCGTGGGTTTTCCCGGAAGTGCGTCGCTGGCGTTTGAGATTTCCGGCGTAGGCGATGTGAATGGTGATGGGAAAGCCGACTTGGTCTGGCGCAACAGGACTGATGGCAGCACCGCCATCTGGCTGATGAACGGAACGAAAATTGCTGCCCCTGGGTTTCCGGGGGGGGTGCCGGTGGGCTGGAAAATCGCGGGTGTGGGTGATGTGAATGGGGATAGTAAGGCGGATGTCATCTGGCGCAATGGTGCGAGCGGCACCGTGGCCGTGTGGCTGATGAATGGGATAGGTATTGCGGGGGTCGGCTTTCCCGGAAGTGCCTCCCCGGCGTTTGAGATTTCCGGCGTGGGCGATGTGAATGGCGATGGGAAAACCGACCTGGTCTGGCGTAATACGAATGACGGCAATTCCGCCATCTGGTTGATGAACGGAACGAAAATTGCTGCCCCTGGGTTTCCAGGCGGAGTGCCGGTAGCGTGGCAAATTTCTCAAGTCGGCGATGTAAATGGGGATGGCATGGCCGATGTCATCTGGCGCAATGGCTCGAGTGGGACCGTGGCCATCTGGCTAATGAATGGGGTATCGATTTCGAACGTGGGGTTCCCGGGCTCCGCCCCCTCCGATTGGGAAATTCAGTAGACATGGGTTCCGCTCTAGCTCCAATTGGCTTCTTCACCAGTATGGAGCACACCATTATCTCCCCTCCTGCCAAAAAAAAAGGAGAGGAAGGTATTCTTGAGAAAGGGTGTGCGCACGAGAGTATGATTCAAGCTCCTGTGCTGTCATAATCGTCAGTCAATTGTTGCAGCATGGAGCACTCAACGTGGACGCAATGCAAATTCAGCCTCAAGGGGACTTGAACCTGACCCACCGAGCCACCCGTCGAAGATTCAATTTGTTCGTTTTGCAACTGGGAGTTCTGGTAAGTCTGCTGTTCCTCATGTGGGCTTTTCCCACGACGGCACGGGCAGTAGAAGTTCCCAATGTAGTGGGTAGCACCCAGTCTGAGGCTGAGGAGGCCATTACCAAAGCCAATCTGAGGGTAGGAAATGTCACTTCGGTCAATATTGTGACCGTCCTGCCGGGTACCATCATTAGTCAAGATCCGGCAGCAGGTATTAATGTGGTTCGACGCAGTAGGATTGATCTGGTGGTTTCTGGAGTCGAGGTCCCTGATGTCCTAGGTCGGAAACAAGTGGACGCCCAGAAGGACCTGACCAAAGCAGGTTTAACCATAGGCAGAGTGACGACCGCCAATAGTGCCGTTGTGGCGGAGGGCAGGGTTATCAATCAAACTCCCACGGCCGGAACCAAAGTGGCATTGGGCAGTCCTGTGGACCTTGTGGTGTCTCTGGGCGCCACAGTGCCGAATGTGGTGGGTTTGATGCAGGCTGAGGCTCAATCGGTAATTACCACGTCCGGTTTAACCGTCGGAGCAGTTACAACCTCCATTAGTGGCACTGTGGCACCGGGCAAGGTGATTAGTCAGAAACCTGGAGCCGGAACCAAGGTGGCGGCGGGCAGTGCGGTAGCCCTGGTTGTGTCCCTAGGAGCAAACGTCCCCAATGTCGTTGGTCGTACGCAAAACGAAGCCCAGAAAGCCATCACCACCGCGGGCTTAACTGTGGGGACGGTGACGATGGTCAATAGTGCCACGGTGGCACTGGGCAAAGTCATTAGTCAAAACCCAGGGGCGGGCACAAATGTGGTGCCCGGTAGCGCCGTCGCGCTTGTGGTGTCGCAGGGGACGGCCGTGCCAAGTGTCGTAGGGTTGACGCAGAGCAGTGCCCAAACGGCCCTGATCGCGGCGGGCTTAACCGTGGGGACCGTGACGACCGCGAATAGCGAGACGGTGCCCAGCGGAACCGTCATGAGTCAAACACCTGTGGCAGGGATAAAGGTGACCCCGGGCAGTTCGGTTACCCTGGTCATTTCTTCCGGGCCACCGGTATTTCTCATGGGCGTACAAAATGATTCCAATACCGGGCCGCTCGTAAATAGCCTCTACCGTTTTCGCACGGATGGAGTGGTGACCAAAATTGCGGATCTGACGCACCGCACACATGGCTTGGCCTTTGTCGGGTCTACCCTGTATTCCGTGGAAGAGCTGACGCTTGCGCAACAGTCTGGGACACCGCCAAATCTGTATCGGCTGAATCCCGACACCGGCGTCCAGTTGGCCAGGATCCCCCTGTCGTTATCGACGGGTGAATCCATAAAGGGCGGGCGAGGGCTGGCCACAGAGCCTGGGACGGGGCAACTATGGGGCTTGCTCGTAGTGACGTCGGAAGTGAACAGTTCCCGCCGGTTAGTGACGATTAACCCGACGACGGGCCTGGCCACGCAAAAGACCAAACTGTTTGGAAACTTTATGGATCTGGCGTTTGATTCGGCCGGGACGCTCTATGCGATCACGGATAACCGACCGGTGCCCGGGGGGTCGACAGTGTTGCCTGCCAGGATTTATACGGTGAATAAGACGACGGGCATCGCAACCGAATTTCTAGATGTTTCGACCGGCGCAGTGGCGGGGCAACCGAATTTTCGAGAAAGTGAAACGATTGGGATGGGGCCTACATCGGACCTGCTGTATCACCTTTCCGGGCAGCATAAGGTGACCTCTGGATTTACCAAAAATATTCTGTTTGAAGCGATCCAACGAACTACCAAAGCCAGAACCGCAATTTCGCTTACGGGCCCGGACTTTTTTGTGACGACGGCTTTGACGTTGGTGCCAATCAGAACTGCTCCGGCCCTGGGAGATCTCGATGCCAATGGCAAAGCGGATCTGGTTTGGCGGAATACCTCTGATGGCAACACAGCCATCTGGTTGATGAATGGAATGACGATCGCGGCCTCAGGCTTTCCAGGCGGGGTGCCGGCAGCCTGGCAGATCGCGGGCGTGGGCGATGTGAACGGCGATGGCATGGCGGATGTCATTTGGCGAAATAGTGCGAGTGGAGGTGTGGCTGTGTGGCTGATGGACGGGTTAACCATTATCTCCACAGGGTTTCCGGGTAGTGCCTCGCTGGCGTTTCGGATCATGGGCGTGGGCGATGTGAACGGTGATGGCAAGGGGGACCTGATTTGGCGCAACACGACTGACGGCAGTACAGCCATCTGGTTGATGAATGGGACCGCCATTGCCGCCTCCGGCTTTCCAGGCGGGGTGCCGGAGACATGGCAAATCGCTGGGGTGGGGGATGTGAACGGGGATAACAAGGCCGATGTCATTTGGCACAATGGCCCCAGTGGGGGAGTGGCCATATGGCTGATGAACGGGTTGTCGGTGGCGGTCGTAGGCTTCCCCGGAAGGGCGTCAACAGCTTTTGAGATCACGGCCGTGGGCGATGTGAATGGCGATGGCAAGTCGGACCTGGTTTGGCGCAACACGACTGACGGCAATACTGCCATCTGGTTGATGAATGGGACCGCTATTGCCACCTCCGGTTTTCCTGGCGGGGTTCCAGCCGTTTGGCAAATGGCAGAGGCGCGGGATGTAAACGGGGATGGCAAGTCGGATGTTATTTGGCGCAATAGAACGAGTGGGACTGTAGCGGTCTGGCTGATGAACGGGCTGACGATTTCTGCCGTGGGCTTTCCAGGATCGACCTCCACAGATTGGGAGATACAGTAGCTCATATATTTCCACAGTGGGGGCTTAGCACGAGCCCAGGCAAGGGGATTCGGGTATAGACTCTTGGGTAGGACCAGGGAAGGAATTGAAGAATCTACTGATAGGACTTGGCGCACCGCATGCCAATGTATGGACTTTTCTTTTCAGGATTTTCTCGCGCCCGATAGGTTGATCTAGCGAAAATCGAACTCACACTCCAGGATCCTCCTCGATGCACTTTCATGGTCCCGGAGTCAGGCCCGCTGGGATTGTGGATGAGCGTCGGTTGGCTTTCGTAGGGCGAATACCAATCGAAGACCCACTCGGATACATTTCCAGCCATGTCATGAACGCCAAATGGGCTGACTCCATTCGAGAATGTCCCAACTTCTAACGGGCCAGCTTTTCCCTGATCCAAAGCTGTTTGCATCCATTCAGCCCAATTCGCGATGGATAAAAATGGTTTCCCTGCCCAATAACTCGCTGTGTTGGTTCGTTGAGAATCCCACGAATTTCCCCAAGGATAGGCATAGCCTTGAGATCCTCTAGCAGCCTGTTCCCATTCCGCCTCGGTGGGAAGGCGTTTGCCAGACCAGGTGCAATAGGCCGTTGCGTCATACCAGGTCACTCCGAGGACCGGATGGTCTGGTTGGTGAAATCGTTCATTCTCCCAGAATGCGGGGGCGTCCCGACCTGTGGATTCAAGAAATTCACGATAGCGGCGATAGCTGACCTCATCTTGATCAATATAATAGGCATTGAGGCTCACTTGACGTTGAGGAATTTCTGCTTGAAAGGCATTGAACTGGACTCCTTCAAAATCTTTCAAAAAGCCCGAAATCTGAGCCTCAGTACTTCCCATCCTAAACTCCCCTGCCGGAATCAAGATCATGGGGACGGCATCCTTTCCTGACAGAGCGGACCGAACGGAGCCCGGTAAATCTTGTGGATGTAGCCGTGCTTCAAGGACAGGCTCAGATTGAGATCCTATCGGTTGATCGCCGGCCCCTGGCTGTGAGTCCGGGGCCTTGTCGAACATGTTTTTAAAAAATCCGAAAAACCCTGAACTCTCGTTCGAGGGTGGGTTGGCCACTGGGGGAGTAGGAGGAGGAAGCGTGAAAGCGGAGTCGGTCTCAGGTGAGGGCGAGCTTTCAGAAAGAGTTGGTGCCTGATTATTTCCACCATTTGGGACAATCTGTGGTTGTGCAACTTTCGCCTCTAGTTCCTTGCGCTCTTGTTCGGCAGCGACGCGTCGGCGCTCTTCTTCCAAGGCTGCCAGGCGACGCGCTTCCGCTGCTTGCTGGCGTTGCTTTTCTTCGGCGGCGAGTCGGGCCTGTTCAGCTTTCAAGGCGGCCTCCTGCTTTAGGCGTGCTTGTTCTGCTGCCATTCGTTGGGCTTCAGCCAGTTGGGCTTGGCGCGTTTGTTCCTGCCTGGCCAAAGCTTCCTTACGTTCCTGTTCTTCGGCCGCCACTCGTTGGGCTTCGGCCAGGTGGGCCTGGCGTGTTTGTTCCTGTTTGGCCAAGGCTTCCTGGCGCCGCTGTTCCTCGGCCATCCGTCGGGCTTCCGCCAGTTGCATTTGACGCGTGAGTTCTCGTTGGGCCAACGCCTCTTTGCGCCGCTGTTCCTCGGCTTCAGCTCTGGCCTGTTCCTCGGCCATTCGTCTTGCCTCAGCCAGTTGAGCTTGACGCGTGAGTTCTCGTTGCGCCAAAGCTTGTTTTCGTCGCTCTTCCTCCTCGGCCAGTCTGGCCTGTTCGGCTTCCGCTCGCCGTCGTTCTTCTTCCGCTACCATTCGCTGGGCTATGGCCAGTTGATTTTGAAGTTCTCGTTCTTGTTGTGCCAAGAGTTGTTTGCGTCGCTCCTCCTCAGCCGCCAGCTTGGCTTGTTGAGCTTCTAACGCGGCCTGTTGTTGAGCTAAGAGAATTTCTTGCTCGTGACGGGCCCTTTCAGCCGCCACCCGTCGCCGTTCTTCCTCCGCGGCCACCCGTTTGGCTTCGGCTAGTTGTGCTAAGGCTTGTTGGCGTTGTTGTTCTTCCGCGGCCACCCTGGCTTGTCGGGCTTTTAATGCGGCTTCTTGTTGAGCTAAGAGGGTTTCTTGTTCCTGGCGGGCCTGTTCAGCCGCCACCCGCCGCCGCTCTTCCTCGGCTGCCAGGCGTTGGGCTTCGGCCAGTTGGGCCAGACGAGTTTGTTCTTGTTCCGCCAAGATTTTTCTTCGTTGCTCCTCTTCCGTGGCCACCCTGGCTTGTTCCGCTTTTAACTCGGCTTGTTGTTGAGCTAACAGGGCCGCTTGTTCCTGGCGGGCCTGTTCAGCCGCGACTCGCCGGCGCTCTTCTTCTGCGGCCACTCGCTGGGCTTCGGCCAGTTGCGCTTGAAGATCTTTCTCCCGCTGTCGTTGTTCCTTTAACGTTTGGAGAGCCTGCAGTTCAAACTTTTCCCGCTCTGCTTCTAGCGCGGCAGCCTCTTCAGCCAAGGTTTTTTGTTTTTCAGCTTGCTCGCTCTTTCCAGATGGTACGTTGTTAGTGAAGACATCCAAGGGATTTCCAAAACTCTTTAAGAGTCCGACAATTGTCTCGACCGTTCCGGCTGCAGGATTGCTTGTACCTCCTTGGCGATTTGGGTGGTTCGCGATTTGGGGTTCGGAGGATTTTTTTCCCGGAATAAACACAAATTCTCCCTTTTCCGGACTTAACCCCCACATTTCCGGTCTTTGCACATGTTTATGGGTGAGAGCTGCCGATTGCACGTGCTCATCGAGAAAGGCGAAGAGTTCGGATGTGGGAATGATGCCATCGCCGTTCAGATCACCACGGCCCTTCCCGATGCCTTCCAGAAGATAATAGGTGAACACGCTATGTTTCCACTTCGGTCCGGCTAAAGCTTGTTGCCCGGTTCCTCCTGCGGTAATCAATTGGCGGGCAGGTTCACTGGCAATCATCTTCAGATAATTACTGGTCATGGGAGGAAACGAACGCTGACTGTGACCGCCAATGCCTCCATAACAAATATCAATGAGAAATAAGACCTGTTTTGCCGGAAGTGCCTCAGAAAGCTCACGAAGAATCTCCACGCTGATTGCAGTGTCTGGAAGAAGCCCAGGTTCAGTATCGACGGGCATCATATAGCCGACGGATTGTTGATTTCCCTTGCTTGGAGTTTCTCCAATATGACCCGCAAAAAAGATGACCACCCGATCCTCTTTTTGTACTCGGGTAATAAGATTCTGGCGCAACTCGCGAAGAATCGCTGTTCTGGTGGCTTGGGTGTTGTAGAGTGATGTGACTGTAAATCCTTGACCCCCGAGCATACGAGCCACGGATTTCGCATCATCGACCGCATAGGCCAGACCGGCGAGATTGAGATATTTATCAATTCCTATGATGACAGCCCAGGAATTTCCCTGAGTCTCGGCTATATATTGGGCAGGACCTTTTCCGTTCACCGTACTGCTTCGGGTATCTGCCTGTGCCTGCACAGGGAGGAGCAACATGATCAACCCGATTAACAAGAGAGACAGGAGAAAGAGGCTGTGATAGGGAAGAAATCCTCTTCTCGGTATGGGATTATATAAAACGGAATCGAACACGGGGCACTGACTCCTGTGACGAATGGTGATTTTACTTAAGAAAATTCTCAGAATAAAATAGGCAAGGGCCAACTCTCTTTTTGCCTCGGATTTCCTCAAGGTCTCCTTCATCTCGTTCCGTCAGATCACCATAGCGTCAAGGAATGGAAGGAGGTGTAGCAGAAATATAGTGGTCTTGTGGCGTTGTCAGTTCTTGAGATCAGTTTACTGGGTCTTGCGTCAGAGATGCGAGTATTGACCTCGTGCATGTTTCAAATATTATGAGACATTTCGTTTCTCCTTGAAGTCTGCGGTCTTTTCCCTAAATAGAGAGCCTATCCTTAGTGGGGGGCAGTGGAGGTGGTGCACCTGGGAAAAATGCATTGACTTCATGGGAAAGAGTTTATACGATCGCCTGGTTTTCTCTTCTTCGTAAGCATCGCGTTTTATGGATGTGAATCCATCTGATAGCCACATAAGCTGAATGAGGGTGTGAATAAAAACCCTCCTTTTGGGCCTGTGGTGTTGAGCGTACCATCCCCCAAACCCATAGTTAAAGTCGATAACTGTGCTTGAACAATTGTGCCAAATCCTTTGTTCTGAATCTTTCGGGAATCCTCTTTGGGTTTATTCTAATTTATGAGGAGTAATAATGACCTATTGGCGCATGCAGAACTCTTTATGTAGACGAATTCAGCCGTTGGCCTGTTTCTTTTTGTTGGCAATGCTCGTCATCAGTCAATCTGTCACTCAAGCCAAAGAATTAAAGGATGTTATTCCTGATCTTTATGGGGGGGATGGGTTTCAAACAGATCCAAATTTTGCAGGCAATCGGTCCAATGATTTCGGTAATTCGGTGTTTAATTCATTTAATGGACTGACCAATGGCATTGGTGCTCAAACAGGGCAATTTGCGGTGAACTCAACGGTGGCGGCGTATCGGTTTGATGTTGAGCGGGGAGTTCCTGTTGAAGTCACCAAAAGCCTCGGTCCTCTTTTTGCGGAGCGGGCCGACACGCTTGGAAAAGGGCGATTTGATTTCCAGGTCGTCTGGTCAAACGCCAATTACAAAAAATTTAATGGGCAGAAGCTGTCTTCTCTCAGTGAAGATGTCTCTCCCACCGCCGGGCCTGGAACTCCGCCGAATGCCCCAGGGTTAGATGAGTTATTACAAATTAACCTGGACGTCAAAGTAATTACTAATTTTGTGGGATTTTTTGGCACGTATGGCCTCACGGATAATTGGGACGTCAATCTTTTGGTTCCTCTCATCAATAACAAGATCAAGGCAAAAGCAAAGGCGACCATGCTTGATGCAAACGGCATCCCTTGTACTCAAGGTGGAAATTGCAGTGGTATATACGTGATCAATGGAACTGCACCCGGCACGGGAGATCCTTCAAAAGACAGTTCTTCTGCGGACAAAACCGGGATCGGGGACGTTCTCCTTCGAACCAAATATAACTTTCTGAAAAATCATGAGATCTTACCGGATTTGGGAGTACGTGGGGGCGTTTCTTTTCCCACGGGAAACGAAGATAACTTCATGGGAGTCGGAGAATACAGATTTGAGGGGTTGGCTGTGGCTTCTAAATATTATTCATCCCCGCTTGGAATGATTGGGCCACATGTGAACACGGGCTTCGTGGTCGTCAACAACAAATCAGAACTGAATCTTTTCACCTATGTGGCAGGGTTTGATCTGGCTCCTATTCCCGTCTTTGCTTTCTCACTTGATCTTCTGGGTCGTCACGAATTGGACGATAAAGATAAAAGCGGAAAGGACATTGTGGATCTGGCTCCCGGATTAAAATGGGCCCCTTATCCCAACACGTTGCTTCAGGCAGCGGTCCAGCTTCCCCTCAATAAAAATGAAGGGCTCCGTCCGGATGCGGTCTGGACATTAGGCCTTGGAGGAACTTTCTAAGGTATTGAATCGTCACCCGATTGGGTCCTGTCTTTTGTTAAGAATGACCTAGGTAAGGAAGGTATTTCTCAGAAAACAGAAAAATGAAAGAATCGAAAAGCTAATCGATATCTTGCGCGAGGCGAAACCCGATCTGAATACTCCGCGAGTCGGCGTTGTACCCATTTCGAAACGAAGAACGCAAAGACATGGGAGGGTTAGTCCATCCACCGCCTCGCCTCACTCGTGTTCCACAGCTTCCGTTATTCGCCTCTACCCAGGCCGAACCATTTGTTGGGGCATGCTGATAGTCGTCATGCCAGCAATCCTGGACCCACTCCCATACATTTCCGCTCAGGTCATGAAGGCCGAGGCCGTTGGCTTGTTGGGTTCCCACTGGCTGAGTTCTTCCGGTACTGTTTGTGTTGAACCAGGCATAAGTAGCCAGTTGTTCTTGTTCTGAGGTTCCCGCCCAAATTTCGTCTTTTGCTCTATTTTTGGCTGCGTATTCCCACTCAGATTCTGTGGGTAGTCGATAGCGACGACCGGTTCCCTCCGATAACCATTTTGCATAATCGACGGCGTCTTCCCACGAGACATTAATGACCGGATGCCTTTCACGTCCCCACCCCTCATCTCCCGGAAACGTCCGACCCGTCGCCATGGCGAACCGGTCATATTCCTCGAATGTGATCTCGAATCGCCCCAAAGCAAATTTTTTGATATAAACCTTTCGCAGCGGGTGCTGGCTGGATGTATCCTCCCCCAGGCTATCACCCTGCTGAAAAGTTCCGGCAGGAATTGAAACCATTTCAGGGTCCAGATGGATGCTCACCAGCGGAGAGACGACTCTCAGTATGGCCAATTTAAAAACCTTATTCTCCCCCGCTAACCATGTGCCTAACCCACCCAATAGAATAACAACCATCCCCATGAGCCCTGTTATCTTCAGCCATTGTTTCTGGCGCTTTGCCAGTTGGTACTGTTTCTTCAGCATGGACACGGTTTCTGCATGCGAGGATTCCTGGGAATTCAGGCTGGGCGATCGGCCCTTAGACGAAGGTTTTCCGACGGGAATCGATTGTCGTTCGAGACGGTCAGGCTTTGTGTGATCAGCCTGGGGGGTGGAGGAAGATTTTTCCGCAGGTAGGGTTGATTGGTTTTCGTCGTTCATGGTGTGCGCGATCTGAGCATGCACGTGCGAAAGGAATTGAGTCCTCTGTCTGGACGATTCATGTTTTTCTGGGACTTTTCGGTCAATGTTATAAAGAAATGGGCAATTTCCCCGTTAAGGCCTGAATGCGGCCTTTAACAATTCATTTGAAAAAGACGATCGCCATTTCACGATATTTTAACAGATAACCCCCTGAACGAAAGCTGTGTTTCCTAATGTAAAAATTTCATAAGCATTACACAAGGGTCGGCTTCCGCAAATTGGGACAATAGGTTGAATTTATAACATTAGAGTAATGCTGACCTCCGAGGATCAGGAAGTAAGAGACAGTTCCTGACAAATTAGAATGCTTTGAACCCTTGGGTTGGTCTCAACACGTTGGAAGGGCTTGAGGAAACTACTGAAGTCTTAAACAGGAAGGGGTGTGAATACTTCTCTGATCCTGGTACTTTTGCACTGCGTTCAAATCTTGGCAGTCGTGGGTTGTGTGGAGCTGGCGAGAGGAATTGAACCTCCGACCTGCGGTTTACAAAACCGCTGCTCTACCGATTGAGCTACGCCAGCTCGGCGAATACTAGAACCATCATACCAAAGGAAGAAGGATTCAACCAGCATCGGATACATAAAAAATAACTTTCCAACTAGCCACCATTTAGGTCATATGCAGCATGACTTTTCGTACGCCACGTTGTGCGGCTTTTTCCATGGCCAGAATGCCATCAAGGAGGGGATAGCGAGCATGAATGAGCGGGTCGACCCGGATGTGCCCAGTTTCTAATAGGCGGATGGCCGGAGGGAAAGGGCCACAACGAGATCCAATTAAGGATATTTCCTGAATGACAAAAGTCGCCATATTTAAAGACACGTCTCCATGATACGTGGATTTGAGCACAAGTGTTCCTCTTGGCCGAATCAATTGCCTCGCCGTGGAAAGCCCATCGGGGCTTCCAGTGGCTTCCACAATCATATCGACGCCTCGAGAAATATCCGTTGGGTGCGAAGTCACCTTAATACCCATCTGGGTGAGCCAGGTGTCATGGTCTGAATGGCGACCCAACAGAGTTACGGCACATCCTGTTAGCACAAGAATTTGTGCGCACAATACTCCTAACTTTCCATTTCCAATGACGACCACCCGGTCTGTTGGTCTGATCGGGACTAATTGGGGTATTTCACAGGCTGCGGCCAGGGGTTCAATAAAGACGGCCTGATCATCGGAAATAGAATCAGGCACGACAAAAAGGTTTTCAACAGGCAGGGTCAGGAAATCAGCGAAGGCGCCATCTCGCCCCTGGATACCTAATGTGGTGCGATGGGGACAATGGGTGGGATGTCCATTGGTGCAAATTTCACAAGCGCGACAGGCGGCATTGATCTCTCCTACGACCCGTTTTCCAATCAATGTTGTATCCGGAGCCTCATCGACTATACCAACAAATTCATGTCCTAAGACACCTTCAAAACTCATATAACCTTTCATCAACTGAAGATCAGTGGAGCAAATTCCAGCTTGGATGACCCTGATCCTGGCTTCCCCATGTGGTCTCGGGGGAAGGGGAAGGTCGGTATGAAGTTGAAGCTTTTTATGGAAAACAAGTCCCCGCATACGGCTCCCGTATAAAATAGCTTAGATCATGACAGATTAGGAACATAGCAAAAAATGCTGGCAACCTTCAGCAATTTCTATGAATATTTCAGTACGACGAATTTCCCCGGTAGGGTCACCTATTCTCCGGCAGTTTGAGAACACATCTTCCGTCTTGCCAGGAAAGGTTTCTGGACTTTGGTCGATAACCTGAAGGTGTCTGGATGGTTGTGAGATACCCGTCGAACCAAAGGAGAACAATGATGTTTGCAGGTATGGCCTCTGCTCTTTCTGGAATTAAAGCTGGGGGAAGCATGCTCAGCGTCGGCGCCCATAATATTGCCAATGCACAAACAGAAAGTTTTAAACGAATCCGTGCACTTCCAATAGAATCGTCAGCCGGTAATGGGGCGAGAGTCACTTTACAAACAGATGAACGCCCCGGCCCACAATTTCTCTCAAGTGAGGATTCGATTAGTCTTCGAGAAGGATCTAATGTCGATTTTGGGGAAGAAATTATTTCCAATCTGCAAGCGGTGAATCTCATAGAAGCAAATATTGCCAGCTTCAGAATTCAGAACAAGGTTTTGGGCTCTCTTTTGGATATTACCGAGTAAATCCTCCTCCCTGAATGTAACCATTGGTCATTTGATCGAGCTAACATCCTCGTTTCATTCCAACTTCTTCGCTTTCCTCGCTCCGTCTAAATTTTCGTGCAATATTTTCGCCGATTTTTCGCTCATGAGAACGACGCATTGTTGCTTCCTCATCCTTCCAAATAGCCAACTCTGAAGATGTTTAGGTCCTCCCAGGGTGTCTTTCCTTCATTAAACCAAAAGCCTTGACAAGATGGACGAGACTCTGCCAGCCGGTAGAGTGTACCGGTGGTAGTAAAAAATTGGGGATTTGACTTTGAACGTGGGAAAACAATTATTGTAGAATCAAACGGTTATACGAAGTGAGGCGATCTGTCTTGGGGAATTTCTTGAGAATGCCCGGGGTTGTGAGATAGAAATTTTCCTATTCACTCCGTTTCTATTAAATTTTTTGAACAGGAGATCGGGATGATGCACATGTCACGGTTGTTTGCTGGCGCTGCCAGGCCGTTTCGAATTACCCCTCTATGGGGGTTTCTTGCCCTATTTTTAGGACTGGGTATGGTAGGTGGATTTTGGGAAAACGGGTGGTTTGTCCCCGCTCAGACACAAGCGGCTATACCCGGAGCGTTTATTGAAGGGTTTTCAGAAATTGTTGAAAAAGTTGGCCCGGCGGTTGTCAATGTGGCTGTAACTGGTGGGGGTGGACCATCTAGAGGCTTGCCTCCTGGGCCTTTTGGTGGGCCTCCTGGTGGTGGGCCTCCAGGTGGTGGACCTCCTGGTGGCGGTCCCGGCGGTCCTCCAGGTGGTGGACCTCCTGGTGGCGGTCCCGGCGGTCCTCCAGGTATGAGTGCCGGGTCCGGAGTGATTATTGATTCTCGCGGATATATCCTGACGAATAACCACGTTGTGGAAGATGCCAGTGATATCAAAGTGTCCTTTCATGATGGACGAGAAATGTCAGCAACCGTTGTGGGAACCGATCCGAAGACTGATTTAGCGGTCATTAAAGTCAAACTTGAAAACGGCCCACTTCCTTCAGTGGCCTGGGGGGACTATGCATCGCTTCGTGTTGGGGATGTGGTCCTAGCTCTGGGAAGTCCATTCGGATTACGCAATACCGTGTCTTTGGGAATTATTAGTGCCCTCGGCCGAGGTAGTGTCGGTATTACGGAATATGAAGACTTCATTCAAACGGATGCCGCGATTAACCCGGGAAATTCCGGTGGAGCCCTGGTAAATATGAAAGGGGAACTCATCGGGATCAATACGGCTATTTTTTCCAGGACTGGCGGGTCCGAAGGCGTGGGATTTGCGATCGCAGTCAGTATTGCGAAGGATATTGCCGCTAGTCTGATCGAAACAGGGAAGGTGGTGAGAGGATGGATGGGAGTGGCCATTCAGGAATTAACGCCGGCCTTAGCACAATCTTTCCAATTACCTGAAGGTCGACAGGGTGGGGTGTTAATCAGCGAAGTGCATGAAGATGGCCCTTCGGCAAAGGCCGGACTCCAACGGGGCGATGTAATCCTTGAATACGGAGGGGAAGCCGTCAAGGATGTCAATCATCTTCGTAATATTGTTGCTCGAACGCAGGTTGGAAAGAAAAAAGAAATTAAAGTGTTACGAGAGGGCAAAGAGACGGTGCTGACCTTGGAGCTGGGAGAGCGGCCCTCCGATCAAGCATTGGCAAAGAATGGGCCGGTGGAGGAAGAAAAAGCTCCGGCCATGGAAAAACTCGATAACGTGTTGTCGGGAATGACGGTCGCACCGATTAGTGGCGAAAGCCGGAGTGAATTCAATATTCCTGAACAAATCAAAGGTGTGGTCGTCTCGAAAGTCGAATCAGGCAGCGCCGTGGAGGCTGCTGGTATTCAAGTCGGTGACGTCATTCAAGAAGTGAGTCGCCAAAGCGTGAAAACGATTGACGACTTCAAGCAGATTGCATCAAAAATTGCCAAGGATGAGTTGGCCGTTCTATTGGTCAATCGGCGAGGCAATAATCTGTTTATCGCTGTGAATCCTCAATAAGGGATGGGAGTTCTGAGGGGGGCGACTGTGAGCCCCCCTCGGATTCTTGGGATACAGAACTAACATGGCCAAACAAAGCAAAATGGGCTCCTGGTTTGAAGAGAAAGTCTTTAAACCACTGGAAGACAAAAAAATGCCCGTCATGGAGCATTTGCAAGAGTTTCAATGGCGGCTCACACGGGCAGTCATTGTCATGGCCTGTGTCTTTGTTGTGACATTTTTTTATGCGGATACGCTGGTTTCCTGGCTACGGATTCCTCTACAAAATTATTTCATTTTAGATTCCTGGGAATGGATGCCATCGGATTTGCCAAAAATTCCCTTTGTCTTTCTCTCCCCGGCTGAAGCCTTATGGCAAAATGTGAAGGTGGCCGGATTATGTGCACTGGTCTTGTCGACGCCGCACTGGTTATGGGAAGTCTGGCAATTTGTTCTTCCTGGATTACATGCCCAGGAACGCCGGTTTGTCGGGCCTTTCACCGCCATTAGCACGGTGGCCTTTTATTTGGGATTGACCTTTTGTTTTTTTGTTGTGTTGCCCTTTGCATTGCATTTTTTGATTTCCTATGGGCTGGCTTCGGGATTTATTGCACAAATATCTATTGCCAATTATGTGGGTTTTATTCTCTGGTTTATGTTGGTCTTTGGCCTGATTTTTGAAGTTCCGCTCGCCTTGACCTTGATGGCCAAATTAGGGTGGGTGGATGCTCCTCTATTACGAAAATACCGGAAATGGGCGTTTCTGGGCTCCTTTCTCCTTGCGGCGATTTTGACGCCCACCCCTGACCCATTTAACCAATGCATTATGGCCATCCCGATGTATTTCTTTTATGAAGTGGGCATTATCAGTGCCCAAGTCTTTGGCAAGAAAAAAACTCCGGAAAGTGAGGATGGTGCGGCACCCGCTCCGGCCTCCGGCCCGCCGGCCGTTCGACGTCCTCCATTAGCCCCGCACCCTGTGGGAGCCGGATCTGGAGGGGATGAGGAATATGTCGATGTCCCGGACTCTGGTCCTCGTTAATATGAATGTCTGCGGGGACTTCTTAATGATACAGGTAGCGGTTATTTTGATCAGTAGCAAGATACAGTCAGGCCAACACCCCGATGAAAATCGGAAACCATTGGAAAGGATCTTGACGAACCACCAATTGAGGCTTTTATCCTATGATGTCGTGGCGGATGATCGTCAGGCGATTTCTCGTCGGTTGGTCTCACTTTGTGAGACAACAGTTCCTCATATCATTTTGACCGTGGGAGGAACGGGTGTGCGACCAACAGATTGGGCTCCGGAGGCAACCAGGGACGTGATTGAAAAGGAGATCCCCGGGATCGGAGAAGCCATGAGAGCTGAAAGTCTTAAAAAAGTTCGAACCGCCATGCTCTCACGCGGAACGGCTGGAATAAAGGGGGCCACCTTGATTTTGAATTTGCCGGGTAGCGTAAAAGGTGTGCAAGAAAATTTAGATATGGTGTTACCGCTTTTGGAGCATATGGTGGCAAAAATGGGAAGCATGGCCACGCCATCACATTGACGTTTGGTCGAATATTTATATTATCCAAAAATATCATCATAGTGGATGTATGTGGAGGGATTCATGGCAACTGAGCTAAATATGATTCAACCATCCTCGAGTTCGAGCGGGGATGTCTGTACGTATATGTGGGCCTGTGCAATTTGCGACGAAACCGAAACCTGCCAAAAAGACCGGGAAGGACATAGTCGTTGGCTGGTCGGAAAACGCATGGAGCGCATTGATTACACAATCTTGGTGATGAGTAATAAGGGTGGGGTCGGAAAAAGTACGATGACGACCAATCTGGCCATTAGTCTGGCGCTTAAAGGGTATGAAGTGGGGATTTGCGACATGGATATTCACGGTCCCAATATTCCAAAAATGGTAGGAGCCGAAGGTCAAAAACTCAAAATCAGCACAGGCGGCGGGATTATTCCACATCAAGCCTATAATCTGAAAATCGCCTCCATGTCCTTTCTCTTGCAAAACTCCGATGACCCGATCATTTGGCGGGATGCGTATAAATTTGAATTCATCAACCAACTGTTGGGTGGAGTCGAATGGCAAGACCTCAATTTTCTGCTCATCGATCTTCCGCCAGGGACCGGGAATGAATCGGTGACGACGATTGATCTCATTGGTGATGTCACGGGCTGCGTGATTGTGTCCACTCCGCAAGAGGTGGCTCTGTTAGACTCCCGCAAATCGGTCACCTTCGCCCGAGACAGTGAGATTCCCATCATCGGCATTGTGGAAAATATGAGCGGCTTAGATTGTCCTCACTGCCACCAATCCATTGAGTTGTTTCGAAAAGGAGGTGGCGAAGCCTCAGCTTTAGACATGGGGGTCCCGTTCCTCGGTCGGGTGCCCCTGGATCCGGAAATGGTTCTCCAATGTGATCGTGGTGAGCCCTATGCGCTGTTTCATTCAGATCTTCCCACGGCTGACGCCATTCATGCGATTGCGAACAAAGTCGAGGAGTTCTGTAAGAAGAAAGATTCCCTGGTAAAGGTATCGGCCAGGCCGGCTCCATTTAAAAAGGCCTAACCGGCCTCTGGAGTAGGGTGCGAAGTGTTCTCCTAACCATCTGACTATTGGATCGGAACGGCATGGGATAGTCGGATGCCCAAGAATTGAATTTTTTGCGGCTACCGTAATGAAGAAACAAATATTTTTTGTGCGCTACCGTGGCGAGACTCTGAGTAGGGTGCAGGCGCTTGCAGAGAGCCACTTTAACCTTCGGCATGATTAGGCAAGACACATGGATCAGCTTACTTCGTTAACTTCAGCCCAACAAACCGTCTTGGATGCGGCGCATCCCCTGGGCTGTGAAAAAATCGGACTCCTTGATTCCTTGGGGCGGGTATTGGGAGAAGACATTCTTGCCCCGCGTTCCAATCCGCCATGGGACAATTCGGCGATGGACGGTTTTGCGGTCCGGTGGGCTGACATTAAGCAGGACTATGCCATCACGCGCATTCCTGAATTGAACATTGTAGAAGATGTCGCGGCAGGGGCAGTGGCTACCAAAACCGTCGGTCAAGGGGAAGCGATTCGGATTATGACTGGAGCCCCAATGCCGGCTGGAGCAGATACCGTTGTACGAGTGGAATACACTGAGCCTTCCGGCACGAAAGTTCGAATCATGAAGGCGGAAGCGGGGCAGGGTTCTAACATCAGGCCTAAGGGGGAAGATGTCACCGAAGGGGAGTGTATTATTCCGAAAGGGACCCAACTGCGTTCAGGAGAAATAGGCATGTTGGCCATCCTGGCAAAATCGTTTGTCCTCGTGTCCCAGCGTCCTCGAGTGGCCATCCTTTCTACCGGGGATGAGCTGGCAGATCTGGATGAATCATTTGATGAGCATAAAATCGTCAATTCCAATAGTTATGGAATTGCTGCTGCTGTTCAGGAATCAGGTGGGATACCGGTCCTCTTGGGAATTGCGAAAGACGACCCTGATTCCTTAAAAGACAAAATCCGACAGGGTCTTACCTGTGATATTTTGGTGTTATCCGGCGGGGTCTCCATGGGAGATTATGATTTTACCAAGCCTGTGTTTGCGGAACTTGGGGCAGACATGAATTTCTGGAAATTGGCGATTCGCCCAGGGCAACCGGTAGCCTTCGGGAAAATCCAAGGGAAACTCGCATTTGGCTTGCCTGGGAACCCCGTTTCTTCCATGGTCACGTTTGATCAACTTGTGCGCCCGGCCATGTTGAAAATGGGCGGGCATCGGAAGTGGGAACGGCCGGTTGTGAAGGCACTCTTTCAAGAATCGTTTTCCAAGCATACGGATCGGCGACATTTTCTCCGCGGCATTCTTCAACAGGAAAATGGCGTTCTCACGGTCCGGACGACCGGTGGGCAGGGTTCAGGCATACTCACCTCAATGGTGAAAGCCAATGGATTCATTGATGTGCCGGAAGAGGTCGAATCTCTTAAGCCAGGCGATTCAGTGAACGTCCAATTATTATCACGAAACTTTTAAGCAACATACGCATTATTTTCTATCATTCATGCCGCCTATTGGGAATTATTCGATCTCCAAGAAGGAAGTATAGGGTTCATCATGACACCTCCCATTTTGGGTTTTGTTGGCCGCTCCAACAGTGGAAAAACGACTCTCATTGAACGGTTGATCCCGGAACTGACACATGCCGGCTATCGAGTGGCCACCATCAAGCATGCCGGGCACGGGTTTGACCTGGATACTGAAGGCAAAGACAGTTGGCGTCACAAACGTGCAGGGGCCAGTGCGGTCATCGTCTTATCCAAAGGTAGCTTGGCCATGTTTGCGGATGTCCCGGAAGAACTTCCTGTCGAACAAGTTCGGGACCGGTTCATTAATGGAGAAATCGACTTAATTATTGCCGAAGGCTGGAAAAGCCACGGCTTCCCCAAGGTCGTCGTTGTGCGTGAGCAGTTACAAGAAGTGGATGTGTCGTTGGATGGTTTGTTAGCGGTGGCCTCGATGAAACACATCGAATGCTCGGCTCCCTGGTTTGATCGGGATGATGTCCACGGACTGGCGCAGCTGATCATGAAACAGTTCCCTCTGCAAAGGGATTTGTAACCTCCATGGGAAAAGGCCTGACCCTCATTGCGGCCACACTCCTGGTGCTGGCCTTAGGAGGGGCCGCGGCAATCCCGCTGACTAATCAGCCGACCTTCTGTGCCAGTTGTCATACCATAAAACCCTCCTACGATTCCTGGATTCGGTCCAGTCATAAAGATGTCACCTGTGTTGATTGCCACGTGCGTCCAGGCATCTCCGGGTTCATTGAGGATAAAGTCCTTGCCGGACTAGAAGACGTCGCAATCACATTTTTTGGAACTCCAACTGAACCGCACAATCTTAAATCCCAAGTGACTTCCTCCGTGTGCATCAGTTGTCATCGAGCCATCTTGCGGGTGACGGAAATCTCCCTCCGTGATCTGCCCGCACCAGTCAAGGATGTCGGACTGATCATGAATCATCGGGAACACATGGAAGCCTTTGAGAAACGCGGGAAAGGGGAGGGGTGTACGACCTGTCACGGGCGTGTTGTCCATGGATCGCCGATTAAAGCGTATCCCATTGTGATCCCGCGGGGGCATGTCAAACTCGATGACCAACCTCATGAACCAGATCATCCAAAAGACTCAATGCTCTGGAAGGCCAATATGGCCGATTGCCTACGTTGTCATGATGGAGAACAAAGTTACCAAGGCGAAGTGCTGAGTAATCACTGTGAAACCTGCCACTTACCCGATAAAATCGGTGGATTTTTGTTTTAATGCCTGCCTCCGGTTCCATAACTTCCCCTGTGGTCGAAGTTCGAAACCTCACCAAACGGTTTCAAGGCTTTATGGCCGTTGATAATATTTCTTTCGACATTAAAAAAGGTGAAATACTCGGTCTGTTGGGGCCGAATGGTGCTGGCAAAACCACCACGATTCATATGTTGTTGGGTTTGATCACACCAACAGTCGGCAGCATTCACATGTTTGGCCTGGATTTGGCCACACATCGAGAAACCATTTTGCAACAGGTAAATTTTTCCTCCACCTATATTTCGATGCCGTTTTCATTAACGGTAGAGGAAAACCTCAAGGTCATCGCGCGGCTCTATGCACTCAAGCATATTCAGCAGCGCATTGATGATATTGTCAAAAAGTTGGAGATGGAGGACATCCGGCATCGCCTCACGAGAAAACTGTCTTCCGGCCAAATGTCGAGGCTCACCTTGGCCAAAGCCATCATGACCGAACCAAAGGTCCTATTTCTGGACGAGCCTACAGCCAGCCTGGATCCAGATATTGTCAATAAGATTAAATCGTTTTTAAAGGAATACCAACGCTCAGAAGGATTGAGTATTCTCTATACCTCGCACAACATGCGGGAGATGGAGGAAATGTCCGATCGGATCATCTTCCTGCAACGGGGGAAAATTGTGGCAGAAGGCACCGCCCCGGAAATCATTCAACGCTACGGCCAACGAGATCTGGAAGAGGTCTTTTTAAAGTTGGCAAGGGAGCAGAACGGTCCATGAGTCTTGGTCGTATCCTCGCATTATTATCGCGTCATATGTATCTCTACAAGCGAAGCTTCGCCCGGTTGCTGGAGATCTTTTATTGGCCGTTTTTAGATTTAGTCGTGTGGGGATTCATTACAATTTATCTGGAAAAGGTCGGGATGGCGCTGCATGGCGCCGTCTCATTTTTTCTTGGAGCACTGATCCTCTGGGATGTGTTGTTTCGCGCGCAGCAAGGCATTGCCGTCTCATTTCTTGAAGAAATGTGGGCACGCAATCTTATGAATTTGTTCGCCAGTCCGTTAACAGTCGGGGAATATCTTGTCGCCACTATGACCATGAGTGTGCTCAAGGTGACGGCCGTGGGTGGTTTGATGATGGTCTTCGCCTGGACGTTTTATTCCTATGATATCCTCCAGATGGGTTTCTCGCTACTCCCCTTTATTCTCAATCTGGTGATATCCGGCTGGATTATTGGGGTGCTCACCACATCCATCATCATGCGATTTGGTCAGCAGGCCGAAGTGCTGGCCTGGGGCATGGTCTTTCTTTTTCAACCCATATCCTGCGTATTTTACCCCATTGAGGTCCTTCCGCCTGTGCTCCAGTCGATTGCCTGGATGGTCCCTCCCGCGCATATCTTTGAAGGGATGCGTGCAGTCCTCACCACTGGGGACTTACCAGTGATGCATTTGCTGTGGGCGACCGGCCTCAATTTTGGTTTCCTTGTGATCATCGTGGCGTGGTTTTACCACACCTTCAATATCTGCAAAGATCGCGGTATGCTTGTCCGGGTAGGGGAATAAGTTCCTAAAAACGGACCAAACATCTTCTCTCATTTTTCCCTTGTTTAACGTACAGGAAGCAAAGAATAAATTAGTTAAAATCCTTACACCCGATTAGGGCCTATCCTCACGGTTGTCCGTGCCCGCATCGACGAGCACACAAAGGAAGAGGCAACTGCTGGGCTGGCGGTAATGGGACTGACCGAATCGGACGCTTTTTCATGTCACCCTGCCCATAGGGACGCGGCCTCTTTTTCCGGTCCGGTATCGCTGAGTAGCCTGTCAGATTTTCGGGGGCACATCTCAATGCTTCCCTGGAACCTATTGCCACGATGGAGATGCGCTATTCGTCCATGATGAATTTCAATTGATTGCGCAACCTGAATGAAATTGCCGCGGGGTCATCCCGAGACTTTCCCGTCCGCCGGCAATTCTGCTTCGGAACCAAGTGACCCGATTGCCCAATGTGCGGCGGTACATTTCAACTGCGAGGGCGAGCGCGATGACAATGAGAATCGCCGCGACTGTGAATGTGATCCGCATGCCGCTGGCCACGGCTTCGGGAGGCGCCGTTGTGATATCCATCGTCGCCGAGGCAAAGGCGAACACCGCACCCATCACAGATGCACCGGTGATGCGTCCGAGATTGCGCGATAGGTTGAGCATGCCGGAAATGACGCCCCGCTGGTCCGGGCTGATATCGGTCATGACGGCGGTGTTGTTGGCTGTCTGGAACAACCCATAGCCGACGGTGATAACGACGATGGGAGCGATGTAGCCAGGAATACCGAGCGTCGCCGCCATCATGGATAGCATGAAGGAACCGATCGCCATTCCGATGAGGCCGAAGATCGCCATGCGTGGTGCGCCAAAATGATCTGCCATTCGACCGGCGGGCACCCCAGTCAGTGCGGCCACAAGGGGACCGACCGACAAAACGAGTCCAACCATCGCCGCATCGAGCCCGAGCGCACGAGAAAGATAGAACGGTCCGACCACCAACGTCGCCGTCACCACGGTCGTGACGAGTGCGCTCATGGCGAGGCTCGCACTCAGTAATGGATCGTGGAACATGGCCAATGGGATCAAAGGCGATGGTGCTTTCGATTCGGCGAGCACAAAGAGGCTGACTCCAAAGGCCGCAGCCAACAGGAGAGTCAAGTTGAGTGTACCAAAACTTCCGCGTCCAATCGTCACCGCGAGTGCATAAGCCGCGAGCGTCAGAGCCAGCAGTAGCGTGCCCACATGGTCGAATCCGGCCCGATCCGTCTTCGGCCCCTGGCAATCAACGGGAAGATAGTGATGCGCGAGAAGAAAAGTCAGGATACCCAGCGGTACATTGATGAGGAAGATGGTCTGCCAACCGAATCCAGCGATCAGCACGCCGCCGAGCGATGGACCGAGGGCAGTGCCAATTGCGGACATCGTTCCGAGCAGACCCATGGCGCTACCGGTCTTTGCCTTCGGAACCGTCTCACCGACAAACGCCATGGTGAGGGCCATCATGATGGCCCCACCGAGGCCCTGCGCCGCCCGCCCGGCAATCAGCAACCAGAACGTGGGCGCGACGGCGCACAGGACCGAGGCCATCCCGTACAGGAGGATTCCGGCCAGTAGCAGCCGTCGGCGACCGACGATGTCACCAAGCCGTCCGACGCTGACGATCAGAGTCGTGGCGGCGAGGAGATACGCGAGGATCACCCACTGGACCTCCTGGAAGGAGGCCGTGAACGCGCGTGCCAGCGTCGGCAAGGCCACATTGGCGATACTGGTATCGAGCGAAGAGAGCAACATGGATAGCGAAAGGCTGACGAGCGCCCACCGTACCGAAGGCGGCCGTTCTGCGTTTCCAGATGCGACCTCATTTTGTTTAACAATGATTGGCTTCACAATACCCTCCGCTTTTTTGGCCACTCTCGAAATGGAGCTTTCCAAAATATACCCTATTGCTTGACATGGCGGAAGACGCACCACTTGCACTTCATTCGTGCGTGTGACGCTACATCAGGAACAAACTGTGCTAAAATCACGGCATGTCGATCCCTGATTTCAACTTGCTTATCACGCTTGATGCGGTGCTCGCGGAAGGGAGTGTGGCGCGAGCCGCCCGACGGTTGCGGCTGAGCCCGTCGGCGATGAGCCGCGCGCTGGCGCGCTTGCGTGAGACGATGGGCGATCCGCTTTTGGTGAGGGCCGGACGCGGTCTCGTTCCCACACCCCGAGCGCTCGAACTCCGTGAGCGGGTCAGTCAGCTCGTGCAGGACGGAGAAGCCGTTCTTCGCCCTGCCGAGAAGCTCAACCTCAAACAGCTCGTCCGGACGTTCACGCTCCGGACTGGCGAAGGCTTTGTGGAGAACTTCGGACCTGCCCTCATTGATCGCGTCGGCGAGGAGGCTCCCGGCGTGCGGCTGCGCTTCGTGCAGAAGCCCAACAAAGACAGCGCGCCGCTTCGCGACGGGACCGTCGATCTGGAAACTGGCGTTGTGGGGGAGACGACTGCTCCGGAGGTGCGTGCGCAGGCATTGTTCCGAGACCGGTTTATTGGCGTCGTGCGAATGGGGCACTCGCTGAGCCAGGGGAGATCACGCCCGCCCGCTATGCGGCCGGCAGGCACATCGTCGTTTCGCGGCGGGGTCTCGACAAGGGACCGATTGATGAAGCCTTGGAGCCATTCGGGCTGGAACGGGAGATCGTCACGATCGTCGGTGGCTTTTCGACCGCACTGGCTCTCGCTCGGGCCTCCGACCTGATCGCCACGTGTTCCCGAACGACACACCGGAAATCTGCGCGCCGGAATGCATAGTTTTCCCCTTCCGGTCTCCCCCACCGGAGTTCACGATTTCATTGCTCTGGCACCCACGGCTGGATGCCGATCCAGCGCATCGCTGGCTGCGCGGACACGTTCTGGATATCTGCGCGGCGATCCGCTGAAGGGGAAGTCTCCCCCCAGTTCACCTGGACAAGATTGCCGATGGCCTGCCGGATCAGGCGCTTATCGAGGTGGAGGATCGATCCTGGGGATGACTGGTGGGCACGACTGTTTGCTCCCCCCAAGGTGAGGCAGTTTATGAGAATCTAACAACGGGGGATGGATCTAAACCGAATGGTGAGTTTTAATTTGTTGAATCAGAATGTATGCGGGAAGCCTGCGAACGTGGCGGAAAAACTCCCTTTCTTGGTGAATTATTCCCCAATGGGTCATTGAGGTTTTTGAGGCACGAATTGGGGAACCTGAATTTTTGGATTCACGCTCATTCCTTCTTGTGTGGCTTGTCCCTTTTCATCGATACAAGAATCGGACCTGACCAATCCTTCGGTATCCTGACCGAAACCTTGCCCCTTGCCCTGTCCTCCGAGCAACTCCTCTACTAACTGGCCTTCTTCCACAAATCGCGTACGAAAGACATTCGGCAAATGCTGAGTATTGTCCGTTTGACTTCTATCCTCTTTTTCGAATTCCTCAATTATCCTGCGACCTCGTGTGGTAACCTTCCATTGCTCAAAATCCTGTCGACATTGCTCCAGATCTAATTCGCACCAGACGAAATGCTTATCATCCAGCGTGGTGAGATAAAGATCAATCTGCTCATGATTGGCCGTAGGATGCGAGGCGCATCCACCCAGGAGTACAAAAAAACCCACAACACCAAGAGTACAAATATTTCGCATTTCCCCCTCCGATAGCTCACCCTAAAGGTTGGATCCGAATTTTCTATACGCATGAACTACACATTAGGCGAGTTATGTGAAGATCGCCCAGTTCAAGGGTGAACCGTTTTCGTTTTTCTTGGTTTCTGAGAATATAAAAGGTGGTTACTTGCTCTTTCTTTCTATAGTGGGCAAGCCAGAAAAGTCAGGCAATACGGGGCGTGGGTGAGGGCATTCACCCTATTAGTGAGCGACTGAAATTGGCCTTGTGCGGAGTGAGAATTGAAGACATTTTCTTAGATGTGTCACAGACGGTTTTTTTCATTTTCATCTTTTGTGTCTCTGGATTTAATCCTTCGATAAGTCCAGACCATCTTATGCATAGACTTTGGTCAGGCGGACGAAGACTGATGAAGGTAAAAACGACTAGATAATAATGCCATCTTTCTCAGAAGAGGAGCTTGCTCCTGAATAGAGGAATCAGGGGATCGGAAACGTCAACAATAAGTTTGTCATTCTGATTATTATGAAAGTGCTGTATTCCGTCATAGTCGAGAATAGGATCCGTATTCAAGGAGGAGGACCTTTATGGAATACATCGCCTTGGATGTTCACAAGCGGTACACCTGGGCCCCCGTCGAAAATGCCCACGGCGACCGGGTGACCGAGCGACGAGTGCTCCATCAGCGCGGAGCGATTCAGGCGTTTATGCAGCAATGGACCGCTGGTTCGCCGGTCGGGGTGGAGATCGTGGGCAACTGGTATTGGGTGGTCGATGAGATCGAGACGCGCGGCGGCCAGTCTCAGTTGGTTAACGCCCGCTTGGCCAAACTGATGATCGGGCGCGTCAACAAGAGCGACAAGCTGGATGCCCAAGGGCTGAACCGGCCGCAACGCACCGGCACCCTGCCGACGGTGTGGATCCCGTCCGCGGCGGTGCGGGATGCGCGGAAACGGCCGCGGACCCGCATGCTCGTCAGTCATCAACGCACGCAATTGAAGAATCGCGTGCTGGCCACCGTGGCCAAGTATGGCCTGGGGGTCGACGGCGTCAGCGATGCGTTTGGCAAGCGGGGGCGGCAGATCCTGACCACGTTGGTCCTTCAGTTGCCACCGCAGTCGCCACAGGCGGTCACCTGCCTGCTGACGCAACTGGATCAAGTGGAGGCGACGCTCACGCGGCTGGAAGGCCAGATGCGGGCGGTGTTTGCCCCCTGTCTCCGAGACGGCCTGGCTCAAGACGCTGCCTGGCGTGGGCGATCTCCTGGCCATCGTCATCTGGACGGAGATGGACACGGTGGCGCGTTTTCGTCGCGCCGAGGCGTTGGCCAGCTACAGCGGTTTGGTGGCACGGGAACACTCCAGTGGGGGCAAGTTCCACTTTGGCGCCATCCGCCGCGATGTGAATCAGTATCTGAAGTGGGCCTTTGGGGAAGCCGCGAACAGTGCCGTGTTGAATTGCGGCCGGTGTGGGTACACGCACATCAGCCAGCTCTACGACCGCCTTCGCGCGCGTCGGGGGCAGGGCAAAGCAAAGGTGGCCGTCGCCCGACACCTGGCGGAAGCAAGTTTCTGGATGTTGACCAAGGGCGAGCCCTATCGGGCCCCGACGTCGTCCACACCACGGTAAGCGCGTTGTGCTGATGGGGCCCTTGAGACTCGGATTCTGATTGCGCACCGTGGTGACATTATTCTCTGCCGATCGAGACGGCGAATAGATGAGTCCGAGATGATCGGGAGGCGACAGGGGGCGCTGACAGGGAGCGGTCGTATTAATCGCATGAGGTTAGGTGACGGCATACAGGTTCGCACTTGACAAAACTTTCATAGATGAGCCACCGGCGAAGAATCTGTGCCCAAGCTGACAATGACACATCTTTATTAGATTCCTCGTTGACCTTTGTCCCGAGCAAAGTCCAGGGGGTCAGGATGACATAGTCACCCAGGACTTGTTTCCCCTTTCAACCGCTTTAATCGATCTTCTTTTAATTCAATCCAGAGCGACTTCTCTCTCTCCACCGTGACGGAACCTGGTTTGAAGCCTTTGCCTTTCTTGACGAATTTCCGCAGAGTATAAATCACTTCGCCTTTCCCGCTTTTTCGCAAGTCACTGAACCATAGGGTCAGCGTCGCCGCATCCTTCAATGTCTCCGGGGGCACCGTGGCCCCCTTCTCCAACCGGACAACCACGTGCGAGCCTGGTGTCCCTCGAGCATGGAGCCAGAGATCATCCGGATTGGCGACCTTCAATGTCAGATGATCGTTATCCTTCGCCGTTTTTCCGACTAGAATCGGGAGCCCATCGGCCGACGTATATGTCCGGTAGGCTTGGGCTGGAGCCGGTCTGCCTTTGGATACTCGAGTGCCAGAAGGAACCGAGGGACCTGGCGTTTTCCTGGGTTTTGATGAAAAATTAGGATCTACCATCCCTAGTTCTAGCTGAGCCAATTTCGCCTCCAATCGTGCCACCTCCTGTTGGGCCTGGTCCACACGGGGTTGGAGATGTTCCTGAGCCCCGATGTATTTATGATATTTGCGAAAGTAATCTTCCATATTCCACACGGCATCTTTGGCCGGGTCAAGAGGGAGCGTTAGGGTGGGTAAGGCCGGATCATAATAATCAACCATGGCGATCGTCTCTTGTCCCTTTATGATTTCATGGAGATGACTCTTCAACAGTTCTCCATACCGGGCATATTCCCGAAACCGCTCGGTTTTTTTGAAATCTTCTTGTAATGCCTGAATTTTTCTTTTCGCATGCTTCAGGGCCTTTCGGGCCAGAACCACTTGCTGTTCAAGGATGGCATCCCGGCCTTCCTCCTGTTCTTGTTGTCCATAACGGACTTCCAGTTCAGCCGACACCGGGAACATTTCCCTGAATGCTCCTTTTCCTTGAGTGGAGGCTTCAGAAAGCGGTTCAGTCATTTCCCCTTCCTGCTGGATAACGATCTCGCCCTGAGGGACGTGACCAGCCATGGCGGGTGGAGGGAGAGCCTCAGGCGGTTTCACCGCCCTCAATGTTGGGGGCGTATAGCGCTCTCCGACCTTCACTCGGGAATCCCGTAACGATCTCAAGACCAGTTTTCTCTGATTTAAAATATGCACATTCGCCTGATTACCGGTCAAGGCAATCACCAAAACACACACCTGCTCGGCTTTGACTATGTTGATAGACACAATCCGGTCCCCTGGCTCTTGGCTGACCTCCACAATGCGCCCACCCTCCACATGAGAACGCAGGAACGCACAAAAGGGTGGGGGAATCGGCGGATTCTCAAATTTCTGAGAGGTCAGATGCAGGCGGGCAAACCTGGGTTCCACGCACACGAGTAAGGTATTCGTCTGTCCTGGTGTTCGAACATCGAGGATGAGGGTAAAGAGCCGGGGTTGGTGAATTTTCTGGATGAACCCACCGAAAAGCGCCCGGTTCAATTCCCCGACAATGGACTCACATTCAGAAAGGGAAAGAGCCATAGCTAAGTTGTGTCGGCTAGAAAAAGCTGGGGAACAGAAGAAATTACTTTTTCAATTTCTTCGGGAACATTCCAGAGAGGAGTCCGCCAGCTGCAAAGATTGCTATTGAGTTATAGATGGGTATTGGATCAAGTTGTAATACCATCCCTCAATCCGGATTCTGGCCAACCAGATAGGCGATCCATGACGGGTCGGAATCACCTTTCTCCACGCGATGATAGGTGCCTGTCCCTTCATTAGCATCTGCATTGAGGCCTTCCCAGAGAAAGTGCACGTCTTCAAAACCGGCTTCTTTCATGAGTTCAGTAACTTCGGGAATCGTCCACAAGCGCCAATCATAGACAAAGGCATTGCGAAGCTCACTGCCATCGCGAAAAAGAAAATGAATCCGGGTTGTACAGAAATATGTGGAGGGTTCAAAGACATCTTGATCCCAAACAAAGATAAAATCGCCAATGCCGTCATCAGCGGGATTATCGATATCTCGATGCTCCTCTTGCTCCACCTGCGTTTCGCTGCCTCCCCAGATATCCAGCACAAACAACCCGCCGGGCTGAATCGACCGCCTGGCATTCCTGAAATATTCTAAAAGGGTCGGGCGATCACGAAACACCATATAACTAAAATTCATGGCGACGGTGAGTTGCGAGAGGGGGTGTTGGACGTTCAAGACATTTTCATTAACGAGGGTGACCCGCTGCTGCTGCTCAGGAGTCAGATGAGAAACGTTGTGTTTGATACCCCAATTCAGCGTTGGCCAATCCAGGTCGATGCCCAAGGCATGATTGTCGGGATGCCGGGTCACGAAATGGGATGATAAAAAGGCGGTTCCGCAGAAATCCTCTCGAAAGTGGCGAAGAGGAGTGTTGGTATAGCTCTCGAAATATTCGGTGAGGAACGGCATGTCAAGTTCAGGGCTTTGCACGCTCTTTTGGTAAAGAAGGTGGGGATCGGCCAATTGAGCCATTGAAACCGGTTGGGAAGAGTCATATTCAGGAGAAATCATTGAAACCTCGTTTCTATCATGAGAGTGAATTCATTTTAAGATTTCGCCAAAAAGTCGGGTGGGGTATTATTGAAATTAGGAAACCCTCAATTTATTGCTTGTTGTGCTTTGCAATCTTACGGGAATGCGGGGGTCTCTTTCCAGGGATAGGGGCCAGGAACAGATGAATCTCTTCATGCTCATTCCATGTCGGCTATTTTCCCCTTTAATAAGCGTATTGCTCTGACGGTGATGAATTAAGACAGGGAAATTAACAGACACATGTTCCGCTTGAATCCACTGTAATCCACCTTCATGGTTCCTTGGTACATTTGGTTCTTTGGTTTCCCACAATATCGAAAAGGAAAGTTTTCATGGATGTGACATCGTTAGCCATTATTGCGAGCGGAGTATTTGTGGGCATGGGTGCCTCCTTCACCGGGCTCGGTGGCGGATTCTTGATGGTCCCCCTGCTCTTATTCCTGGGATTCACCGCACAAAAAGCGGTTGGCACCTCATTCGTCGGGATTCTGGTTATTGCGGTCTCGGCATTGATTGCCCACGATAGGCTGGCTAATGTGGATTACAAGTATGGTCTTTTGCTCGGCCTGGGCGGGATTATCGGAGCACAAATCGGTGCGCGCCTTGTTGAAGGTGTCTCCACTGACATGTTCAAAAAAATCTTTGCCGTCATTCTCATTGGTTTAGCCATTTATCTCTTTGTGAAGAAATAAGACCAGGCGAAGACACCATCCAAAGACCAGCAGGTATCAGACCCGCATGCCGTTGGTTTTCGCTATCGATTATCTCGTGAAGATTAAATTTACTTTTTGTTGAAACTAGATCTTTCAACAAGTGGCTCTTGCCAATTCATCATATTTAATAGTAACTATTGTGGGCATGGATTCTCTTTGGCTACACATTTGATTTTAGCCCCCATGGCCGGTTTTATACTTTCAAGATGAGTTTTGTGCTTGTTAGGGCTCGACACCGTCCGTCGTGATGAGCTTTCCTTGATAGGTTTCGGAGTACTCTCGGAACAGACGTAAGCTCTTGGCGGCGGACCGCCTGTGACGCGAGAACAATTTCAGTCCGGTATGGCATCGATGTTTCCGGAAGGATTCCAATGATTGAGCAGTTTTTTCTGCAGTCTCTTTTGTTACTCGGAACGGCCGTGGTCGTTGTGGTCGCATTCCACCGGCTGCATATCCCTTCGCCACTTGCATACCTGCTCGTTGGCGTGTTGCTGGGTTCGTACACCCCCGGGCCGGTGATCGAAGCCCAGCCCATTCGCGCACTGGCAGAATTCGGCATCGTCTTCTTATTGTTTACCATCGGCCTGAACTTCTCGATGCCGCAAATCCATGCCTTGCGTCATCAGCTACTGGGTCTGGGCACGGGGCAGGTCCTGCTCACCACGATCGCGGTGGGCCTCCTGGCTTGGCTCGTGGGGATGCCCATTGCGGCGGCCTTCGTGGTGGGAGCGGTCTTCGCGCAGTCCTCCACGACCATTATCAGCAAGCAACTCACCGATCAGGGAGAGGAGCATAGCCGGCACGGACGGTTGGGGATTGCCATGTCCGTCTTCCAGGATGTCACGGCCGTCCCTTTCGTGGTCGTCATCCCTGTGCTCGCTATGGCGAATACCGAGGTCGCGGTTCTGGCCAGTTCGCTCGGAATGGCATTTGCGAAAGCGGCCCTGGCATTCGGACTGGTTTTTCTGGCTGGACGATGGGTGATGCGCCCATTGTTTTATCTGGTCGCGGAACTCCGCTCCACTGAGGTGTTTACCCTGACAGTACTGTTTGTGTCATTGGTCTCGGCATGGACCACGAGTAGCCTCGGCCTGTCTATGGCGTTCGGTGCGTTCCTGGCAGGCATGATGCTGGGTGAGACCGAATTCCGACATCAGGTGGAATCTACCATTCGCCCTTTTCGGGATGTCTTGCTTGGTCTATTCTTCATCGGGATCGGTATGTTGGTCGACCCGTCGTCCATCCCTGAAATTTGGCATTTGGCCTTGGCGGGAACCATAGTCTTGTTGCTCATCAAGACCTTACTCGTGGCGTTGATGGTACGCATTGCCGGAATGGACGCGATGACGGCCTGGCGTACCGGTTGGCTGTTGGCGGTGGGAGGTGAGTTCGGGTTCGCTTTGCTCTCGATCGCGCTGGATGTTGGTGTGATCCAACCAAAAATCGGGCAGATTGTGCTGACCTCTGTATTATTTTCTATGATTGTTGCTCCATTTCTCATCCGGTACAACCAGGTGCTTGCTCGCTGGTGTGCACCTCGTCCGGCCCGAGAGGGAAAGGATGCCGTGCCCCAAGTCAGCATAGAAACAGTCGGACCTCTTCGCGATCATGTCATCATTTGCGGGTTCGGACGCATTGGCCAGAGTGTGGCTCACCTTCTGGAAGAAGAACAGATTCCTTATGTGGCATTGGATCTGGATCCGTCCAGGGTAAAAGAGGCGAATATCGCCGGCGAGGGAGTCTTTTACGGCGATGCGTCCGAACGCACCGTTCTGGAAGGGATTGGTGCGGGCACGGCACGGCTGGTCGTGATCGGGCACGCAGACGTGGCCTCGGCTCATAAAACCCTGCATCACCTTCGTACCCTACGTCCAGATCTTCCAATCATGGTACGCACACGCGATGAAACCCACGTCGAAGAATTGCGCGCAGCCGGCGCGACGGAGGTAGTGCCGGAGACACTGGAAGCCGGTCTCATGATTGCCGCACATGCTCTAGTGTTACTGGATGTGCCAATTTCCCGAGTGGCACGCCGTATGCGGGAACAGCGCAACGGGCGGTATCATTTATTACGTGAGTTTTTTCTGGGCGATAGCCTGCTGGCTGACACGCGGGAAGAACACAACGTCGACCGCCTTCGACCGGTCGTTCTGCCGCCGGACAGTTCCCTTGTGGGACACTCATTACATGAACTGAATCTTAAAGGCGTTGCGATCGCCGCTTTGGTGCGGCAAGGGCAACGGCAGCTCATGCCGTCAGGTGAGACCAGGCTGGAGGCAGGGGATGTCGTGGTGTTATTCGGCTCGCCTGATGATCTCCAGCGCGCCGAGCGCGCCTTGTTCGGATAAGGTGGAGACCAGCCTCGCGGCGTTATGAATCGAATTCTTCATGGAAGCCTTCCATCTTCCGAGTGGATGGGTGCCGAACCGTCACTCCACGCATCACACGGAAATTTGTATAGAACATTTTTTAAGCTGTATGGCCATTTCTTTGACAAACAGCTACATTTTCAGCATATTGCTTTTGGTACTTTATCGGACCTATTAGACCTTTATTGTTGTGAGGCATTCCTATGGCACCATGGCTCATTCCGGCACTTAAAGCCGTTCTTCCACATATCGGGACAATTATTTCGGCAACAGCGCCAGCGTTTACCAAAAAAGAGGCTGCCCCAACCACCGATCAGACACATCTGTTGCAGCAACAGATCAGCGAATTACAGGCAGCCGCCTCCCAAAACGCCACCCATGTCAAAGAACTCGCTGAACAATTGCAAAGCACGGTTGCAGCAATCGAACAGGCAGCCTCAGTGGCCACATCTAATCAGCAGCGCGCCTTGCAACTCAGTCTTGCGGCAATCGCCCTATCCGCCATCTCCCTCTGTGCCGTCGTCTTGCAAGCCTTCGTCCTCTAGACCCTCAACCAGGCTTCTCAGACGACCTGCCCCAAAGCAAGACTCCCCAGAAATTCAAAAGTCCATCATCACTCCGGCATTCCCGACGTGAATAATCGGGAATCCATCTTACCTTCTTCATTCATACCTGCCAGTGGTCATTGGGCAAACATCTTCTTATTTGTTATTTCGACCAAAGGAGAAATCTATTCCAACTCCGTCTTTTCCTGCAGGTCGTCAGCGGGAATCTATCTTCATTCCTGCACCAGATCGAGACCAGAGAAAACAGAAAAGCAGAATTCCACCCCACTCCAACAAGATGCCAGCCAATAGCTGACAGACATGGAATAAAGGGGCACACCCATATCCTGAACGAAGGACTATGCAGAAGAACGACTCCCGGCTCCATACTTCCTGCTGGTTCAATCCTCGCTCACCTCGAAAAGTGGGCGCTACCTGGCCCGTGTATACATTTTGCACACAGGCTTTTTCCAAGAATGAACTCAGATTCCCATAATCTCTATCTCGACCACCACTTATGGCTTTGGGGGTTGCCGAGTAAGGATTTGTCGGACCAGAAGGAGATCTTCTGGTTTATCAACATCGATAGCGGCTTGCGGAAAAGGCAGCCATACTTCTTGAATCTGAAGTTCCAACCGTTGTCCAAGATTTTTGAGACACTCGGAAAGGGTCAATTGTCCCAAAAGATATCGAATCACCATTCTCATACCCAGGCGTCGAATCATCCGGATGGGGTGCTTCCGGTCCTGTTCAAGTTGCTCCCAAAACTCCACCAGCCGTATGGCCTGAGGGCTGAAAAACAAAAAAAGATTGCAGGTGCAGAACCTCTCCTTTCCGAAGTGAAGAACCGTTCGCTTGGTTCCTGGAAAGGCCTTCGCGACCAAAGAATGGGCCACGAGGCCAAATGCCACATCGATAGTGGATCGCCGAGCTTCTCTCACAAAATAATCGATGATGTCGGCTGTCAACAAAGCATGGTCCCCTGTGGTGACGAACAGGGGAATTTCTGAAGGATGGTTTTTTAAAAAAGCAAGCACACTTCCG
Organism: uncultured Nitrospirales bacterium; assembly: GCA_963801755.1. Lineage (GTDB taxonomy): Bacteria > Nitrospirota > Nitrospiria > Nitrospirales > UBA8639 > Nitrospira_E. Next base: position 259,119 of record CAWDGE010000005.1, read on the forward strand.
CTTGGTCCCTTTTGGGGCTCTTCCCACCCAATCTGTCCCGATCGAATAGGAGACCCGGGGGTAGAATACTCTTCAAGTATCTTCCAAGAGGGTCCACACAGCACCCTGGTTTTGACCGTCGCAGCTTCTCCGACAGCACGGAGGACCCTTTCAATCATAGGTTCCCCACCAACCTGAGCCAGCACTTTATATGGAACCCCTGTCCATTCCGCCACCGGATCTTTTCCAGGTCTGGCACCCGCGAGAATAAGAGCCGTCACGCGATCGTTTTCTATCCCCATACTCCCTCCCCTAGCCCCTCTAGCGATTAATGATCAACTGAAATAATTTGTTTGATTGGCTTGACCAGGTAATTTCATAAAAAAACCGCAGGATATCCCCTCAGCTTGCTGGGGGGAGTTCCACTGAAGGTTGGAGGCAATTCTGCAGATGCGTTTTTGGCCTCAAGATACAGGGGGAACACCTTTTCGCCAATTTAAAAAAATTCAAAGACTGATTGGGCAGAACGCCTTCATTGGGCCCGAGAATTGCCCTCATTAAGAGCGGGTCGTGTTTTTGTGCAGATTGGCGATGAAAATTCTCACCCAGTGAGAACTTTTATGGACGAGGTATTTACGGCTGAGCCTTGTGTATCCCATATTTCTTCCCAAGAGGCAGGTGCGTAATGGGTACATCTTTTACCATGAGGAACGGATAATATTTTGTTCTTCGCAAAACATACAAATCCGCACGCGAGATAAGATGGAAGTTTGGTCCCTATTGAACCCGTTCTACAAGGAAGGCGCGTGATGTTCCTGGTTGGCTGGAACCGGAGCATATAATGTTTCATGTGCAATAATCTGAGAAGGTTCTTTGGCTTTTCCACGATCAGGCCGAACCACTCGATCATAGAGTGAAACATTTTTGTCAAAGATAAATTTGGCCAGCAACGTCCAATAGGAATAATGAGCCATTAAAGACTCATAAAATTCAGGAGCAATAGTTTTAATTTTTTTAAGACGAGACCATGGCACTCCCATTAAATCATGGTGCTCATTATGATACCCCACATTGAACATGAGGTAATTGAAAGGTCCGTAGTAAGAGTAGGTTTCCTGCCCTTTCTTGAAAACGTAATGCTCCTGAATCCAGCGCGCGCCCAAGGGGTGCAAACCGACCCCTGCTACGGTAGACAGTGCTAAATAAGTGGGCGCTAGCCAACCAAATGCCCATCCGAGGATAATTAAGAAAATCACCTGATAGATAAAACTGCCTACTACCCAAGTATTTATGACGTTTATTTTTGACCCGATACGTAAGGGACGGGTTATTCCTTCAATAAGAAAAAAGAACAGTAACCAGGCAATCTTTCCAATTGCCGTCTTTCCAAAAATCTTGGCTTCAAGGGGGCCGGCCAAATCGGCATCGAAGGCCAATTGCCCCTGGTACCGGTGATGATGAAGATGATAGTAACGAAAGCACACTCCGGCAGCAGGAAAAAAGAAAGCCATATTAGAAATGATCTGAACAATGAGGTTCCTCGTATTTCCCCTCAGGACCAAATTGTGAGTGGCATCGTGATTGATGACGAAACAAGCATGGTTGGCAAAGGCCCCTACTGTCCAGGCCATTAACACCATCACCCACCATGGATAGTTGACGATGAACCCAGCAATCGCAATTTGTATCCCTACGATTAACAGTAGATAGAGAAAAGTGCTGGGATCATTTCCTACCAACTGGGATAGCTCAGGATGGGCTTTGAGCATCTCTCGCGTGCGCTGTGGATGGGGTTGGGCATATTGCACCCTTATATAGTCTTCTCTTGCCATGTGCATCGCTTTAGCCGCCTAGCAATCGTCTTTCCGTTCAGTCATGAAATTCCGCACAAGAAAAAGATAGTTTAACCCGAAACATCCCTCAAAACCTCAAAAAATCGCTAAAAAACATCACCTCTGATAAATAAGGTGAAACATGCGATTGAGATCAACATTTACTTAAAATTTGCGCTGAAGTTTCCCATTATTTGCCATTTTGGTCAATAGGCGTATCTTGCAAATTGGACATGAACGGGTATCGGAAACGTAACGAAGAGAATGGGGGAGGTCCAACAGGCCAGTCGCGAACTCAACATGATGGGAGACAGGCTGCGAGAATGGCTTTCCTGGCCCTTGTACTCATTTTTCACACAGGCTCTTCCCAAGAATGGCGACCCATTTATGGGATTTAGGTGAGGGAAGACCAAGGGGGATTGTTGCGCAAGGATTGAACCGGACGGAAGCGGATGGAATTCAGTTGCCTGCCGAAACTCTTGCCCATGATTGGGAAGGTTAAAGTAGGGCGTTTCTTGTTAAGCTGTTGCGTGATGTCTTTGTTCCGCCATTCTTCATCCTGCCCAATGCAAATAGACATTGTCTCAACTATTCATGCAACAGAGGACGGCAACATGAAGGAGTTGATCGTGTACTATTCAATATATGGTCACACCTACTGACTGGCACAGACTATTGGAAAATGGGGCCCACAGGTCAAAGGGCTTGAAGCTGATGTTCGTAGCGTTCCTGAAATATTATTCGAACGCTGTTTTAGAAAAGATGAAGGCGGACGCGCAGAAACTACATGTTCATGTACAAATCTGCACTGTGGTAGACGAGTTAGGAGAGATGCGATAATTTTTGATACCCTCATGCGCTTTGGTAACATGTGGGGACAGATGCCGCAAAAAATGGACGCAACCGGAAAACTCTGGATGAGTGGGGCGCTGGTCTGAAAGGTCGGCAGTATTTTTACCAGTTTCAACACGCGGCATGGTGGACAGGAATCGACCATTCTCAGTTTCCACACGTGCCTATTACACCAAGGTATGATCATTGTGGGCTTGCCCTATGCTTTTCAGGGGCAGATGACCATGGATGAGATTAGTGGAGGTTCTCCCTATGGAGCCTCGACAATTGCCGGTGGTGATGGGAGTCGTTTTCCAAGTGAAAACGAGCTAGCCAGCGCGCGCTTTCAGGGTGAGCATGTCGCCAAGATCGCCAAAAGGCTGTCGGCCTGAGCAGACACGTGTGGATCTTGAAGTTTCAGCCACTTGTTCCACCTCAAAATAGCACCTGCGCAAACACTTTTATCAACTCCCTCCCTCCGAACCAGAAAGCCTCGCACATCTCATCTCTTTAACAAAGTAAGGACTTACCCATAGCCCGACTTCCTTTCATGAACATTGAGGAGGAATGACAAAGAGTAATCGAACCAAGGAAAAGAATATCTATTTTGGAAATGCAGGAATTATGGGGGATAGGTGTTTCACTATGGTTACGGACGGCAGGTTGCACGCTGACCAGTGGTCTGGCCAAAGAGAACCGGTGGGGAATATGCCGCCACATGAATGGGAATAGCCTGGGGTTGATTGTTCGAACCTACCTGAAGATCGATCGAATTCAAGGCAACAGAATTAGAGGCAAACGATAGAAGGGGACTGGCTAACAAGGTTCCAGGAGTAGGCGCGATGGTGTCGGCCTTGGAATCCACAAACGAACTAAACTGGCCGTCTTTTTGCGCCATACATTTGGTCCCATACAGAGCCGTCACCGGAACTAGATTTTGCGGCAAGGGCACAATCGTACTACTGAGGAATTGAACCGGTGACTGGATGTTGACCGTGCCGCTGCCTCCAAACTGCGAACGTGCATCTAAGAACGTGAATGGGTCCATCACAATCGCCACATTGGCGGTGAGACTGATATTACCTCCAGATCCTGCAACGGCGGTGCTCAATACCTGACTATTTTTGAGTACAATAAAGTCTGGGTCGAAATTGATACTTCCCGCCGACCCGGATCCTTCCTTAACCCGGCTGGTCACCTGACTATCGGTCACATCAATGCGGTTTTCTGCCGTGAGTTTTATATTTCCACCCACGGCCGATCCCGCTTCTGTTGTCACAGAAGCCTTGTCAAACAGGATTGAGTCACTGGCCGTGATAAAAATATCGCCGGCATTTCCCGTGCCGGTAGTGGATGCACTAATAGCGGCTCCATTTTTCATTTCGATCAAAGGGGCAGTAACCTCCAGGTTCCCTCCTAATCCAGATCCTTCCGTGCTACTAAAGACTCCACTTTGGACAACCTTTGTTCCCTCAAGAATTCCCACTCCTTCGGCCAGGAAACTTTCCGTCGCCACCACCTGAATAGTGCCTCCTGCCCCCGGGTCAATGGCACCTTCGCGAGGAATACTGCTAGCTGAGATCTGCCCCCCGCTATGTATTTCTATCGTTTTCGACATAACCTCAATTTGACCCGCGTCACCCGCCCCATCAGTACTGCTTGAAATAATACTGGGCAGGGGTCTTCCGAGGAGATCAGGGAACGGGGCCATGCCCGACAGGGTCAAATGGTCAGCTGTGAGAAGAATTTTTCCGCCCGGTCCGGCATTCTCAGGCTGAAGATTTGTCGTACCATTGTTGATTTGCGCGCCATTAGCAATTGTCAGATTTTTTGCCGAAATAATAATATCCCCGGCCTGATTGATCCCGTGGGTTCTGGTTCCAATACTGGTGGGTATAATCAGTCGCCCATTCGCCTGGGGAATAGGATCCGATCCTATTGGATTTTCCGGAAATTCCGTACGGAGAACGTAACCTGAAAGGAATAAACTCTTATGGGCCGTAATCGTCACGTTCCCCCGCTGAACCCCCGGAGTACCGGATTGAGATTCAGCGGTGATATCGGCTCCATCACGGATAACAATAGTATTAGCTGTCAGCGAAACATTTCCGGTTCCTGCCGGCCCGATCACTCCAGCGCGGATGGTGGTTGGAGCCCAACTAAACCTGCCACTTCCCCCAACCGTTCGCGCGCCTGATAAGATTATTGTGTCAGCTTTAACTGTAATATTCCCTGCACGGGGACGCTGTTCCTCCGGCATGTTAGCAACTATTTCCTTTATGGCTTCCGTTATGGGTATCACTCTTCCGGAGGATGACGGCGCTATGATTTCCGCCCCATCTTTCATAACGACATGTTTTGCTGTAATCGAGATGTCGCCGGCGGAACCAAGAGGTAAATCATCCAGCCGGTTGTCGAGTTCTTCTGCGCGAGCAATAATTCGGCTTGATATTTCTTGAGTCTTGCTGGTGTTATTGATTTCCGGATCATGAACGCTCATGAATCCGGAGAGGGAAACATTTTCCTCGGCAGTGATACTCACCCGGCCGGCATTTCCACTTCCCCGGCCTCTTGTTCTTGATGAAATCCATCCACCATCTAGCATTTCAACATTTTTGGCCCTGATGGTAATGTCCCCACCATGACCGGGAGCCTGTGTACCACTAGAAATCTCACTTCTGAAAATTGTCCTGTTCGTGTCCACTTTTTCGTTCGCACCTGTCAATCGAATCGTATCCACAACGTCAAGGTCTATTTTTCCACCAGCTCCCTCTCCCTTTAAAGCAGCATTCGAGATTAAACCTCCGCCGGTAACAAATACATTTCCTGCACTGATCTGAATATCGCCTCCGCGATTCACGCCCTTTGTCTGAGCGCGAAGTGCACTCGGAAGGACGGTGCGGGGATTAACTGTGTTTTGTGGAAGGAGATTCAGTGGAAACTCCGTTCGAACCGCGGATCCCGAGATGACAAGATCTTCTTCTGCATGTATCTGGATACTGCCGGTTTTTTCTATTCTGGTTATGGATTCCGTTTCCGCCGTGACCACCCCTCCATCTTCAATCCTGATATTGTCTGCTTCCAACAGAATGTGCCCCGCCGAAGCCGGGCCAGTCGCGCTGGCTGTAATCTCACTCGGAATGATGTCAATGACATTCCCATCCATATCGGCTCCAGTCAGTTCCAGCGTGGCCGCCTGAATGTTCACGGTCCCGGCAGATGGAGCATTATCGAGCCTGTGCATGTCCGGTTGCTGCTGTCCCGTTGATGCGACATGTATTTTCGCCCCATCCAAAATTCGGACAGTTTGACCGGTAACGTTGATCTCTCCGCCGGAACCCAGGAGTCCATCCCCGGGAAGAGTCCATTCACTGGCACCCGCAAAGAGACCCGATGAGGCAATGCCATTGCCATGTGTGCCTGAAAGAAGAACGTCTCCTGTAGCCTCAATAAAGATATTTCCGGCATCGCCACTGCCTCGTCCAAAGGTGCCGGCCGAAATGCGAGCCCCTTCACTGACGGTGAGATTACCGGTCTGCACCGTGATGGTACCCGCCCGACCTGTTTCCACCGTGTCGGCAAACAAGCCGCTAACGGCCCCTTCCCCCGGCAAAAATTCGGTCAAACGATTATCACTCCCGGACAAGATGACCTCGCCATCAGGGGCAGTGACCATGATGGTTCCGGCATCACCTTCCCCTCGGGTGCTCACTGACATGAGTCCGCCATCGGTCAACTCCACAGTTTGTGCACCGATCCTAATCGTTCCCCCCTTCCCGGCGCCTTCTGTCCTGGCAAATATCCCGCTTGGAGTGTTTGTTTGCACGCCTTTGCCCGCTACCAGGAGACTCTCGCTTAACTCAATATCGACATGGCCACCGTCCTGCGCCCCCAGCGTATTGGCACGGATTTGTGATCCATGATCAAGGACCAATCGGCCGCCCCGAATCAACACCGTGCCGCCATGTTCTCCGCCGACATCCATGCCAGACTGGTCTGAGATCCGGATGGTGCCACCAGACCCCATGGGTTGCCCATGAATATTGGAAGCCTGGTCCAGGGTGTCCGCCAAAATTTCTCCCGGCGAGCCGACACTGGCCAGAGCAATCTGCCCTCCGGGTGCAGTGAGACGGCTACGGCCAATGGTGAGGTCTCCGCCTACGAGCGAAAGTGTTTGGCCTTTTGATACAGACAACGTGCTGCGTTCAACCGAAATGCCGGCTGGATTCGGGCCGAGAAATCCAAAGGCCGCAATCGGAGCAATACTGAGCAGGGAATCCTGTGCCCCGGGCAGGGCGGTGAACTGTGCCCCATCTTCAAGCCGCACATAATCGGCGGTCGTAAAATGGGTGGCCCCGCCCACATTTAAGGAAGCATTTGGGCCGAAGACAATTCCCGCGGGATTCATCAAAAAGAGATTGGCATTGCCGAAGCCTTCGGTCTGAATGGTTCCAAAAATATTGGAAGGATTGCCACCGGTGACGCGACTGAGGATGTTTGCAGTTGGAAGCCCCGAATCGTTCAGGAAGTTGGCAATATTGTCCGTGGGAACACCAAACTCCCCAAAGCTATGGAAGAGATTGCCTCCGCCACCCGGTCTCGTTCCACCGGTAATATCATGCTGAACCGCTCCGCCGGGAAGAGTTATCGGCGCACTGACCTGAGTATTGAGTCCGGATGTAGTAATTGGTGGTGTCTGAGCCTGGGCCAGACTTCCCTCCACAATTACGAAAGTCCCAGCGGATAATAAGGCAAAGAGTATTCTTCGCAATTTTCTTTGGGGGATTTTGAAAGGAAAGCGAAGCAATAGATTGAGTCCTTACTTTTCTTTCTGGCCGAAGGTGATACTATTCTATACCGTTTGGCTTAGGAATCAAGTGGGCTTATAAATGGAACGGTCCGACACGTGCCTCACTGGATCAGGGTGTACCTTCCAGGACGTTGGTCTTATAAGCAACGATTCCTAAGTGTGCTCCATTCCTTATTGAGGTTATAGGTTAAGACAGGACCTAAAAGATACGCGGGGGGATCCTCCTTCAGAAGTGGGGAGCCTAACCGTGAAAGTACCCCTTTTCTTTCAGACCACTTACATCCTATGCAATGAAATGCAGGTTGCTCGTTGTGTAATCTTCAAGAAAATTAGTCGAATATAAGGTACGGCGGGGAGAAGGCGAACGGTCATAAAGCGTGATGACGAGTCTCAGATCGCGCGCGTGGGCTCGCACCAGGTGCTCAATCAAATTTCATTCCTGACCGTTCGCAGTAACAGCAGTCTGTCTAGCGGGTTAAAGTCCCGTCCAGGGAGTTGTCCGTACACCTTGGTAGCATGGGAAGCGGCGCGGGAGTAATCCGGGGTCGTGAGTGTCCCACACAGCAAGAGAGCAGGCCGTAACGCAAGTGAACCCATGAGTAGCCTCGTAAACGAACTGGAGAAGCCGACCCTGTGGTCAGAAGGGGAAGGCCGCTGGAAGGGTGCTGGAATAACGGAAGTGGCACCCATCGACTCCCGGGGTAGCAGGGACGGCATGTTATGGAAGACAGACTGCCCAGTGCTGGAGACCCGTCTGCGGGGGTGGGGAGGCCACCGACCGCTGCGTATAAGGCAACGAAAGCGCAGCGGCCTGGACCGGGAGTCGGAGGGGTTCATAGTACCGTTTGAGTCGCAGGATCAACAGAAACCTGGGCGAGGGAAGGGACCCTGCTTTGTCTTTAACTAACGATAAAGCTAACCTGGAGTTATAAGCGCAGCCTTTGGATAATCGACGCTCGAAGTCTGAGAAGTAACGCAATGTTAGATTCAACCCAGAAGCTCCTTCAGAACGCGGAAGGACTCATAACTTTTAGCCCCAGTTTTTCTTGGTATATTCGTCGTTTGTTGGGTTCGAAGTATAGATGTATATCATACGTTAAAAACACATCAATTTCATTTATGTAATGCTGCATTAACGCATCGTAGTCGCCAATATGGTTTGATGCTCTTCCCCCTAATTGGTCAGGGTGTTTCTGGGTGGGGTGACAGCCAACAACAGAGATAAATTCTGTCTTTCTTTCGTCAACATTTCCGTCTGACAAAAAGTCGGAGGAGCCCAACATTGATCCCGTCCTTTTTTGTCATTTTCATCTGCAAGCATGAAATCGACTGGAGTTATGCTGAGCTCCAAGATCGGCAATTACTTGCATGATGTGTTGCGTTTGCTCTGGGTCCTGAGTTGTTGTGTCAAAGGAAAAAACCCGAGTGGAGGTATATAATTTAATTTTTCTATCCAGGCATGCATCAAGCATAGCTTGGATTTCAGGCATAGCTTGGATTTCAGGCATAGCTTGGATTTCAGGCATAGCTTGGATTTCAGGCTTTTCAGGTTAATTGCTGATGTACTTTATAATACGACTGTATCGACAGTTGCTGATGATCGCTCATGCGCCCTCCATCCAGATACCTTTGAATATTTGGATTGGCAAAGCTTCATTATAGCTGTGAAGGACGCAACTTTGAAGCAGCAAGCGTTGGTATGGATCACATTTCCCTTCTCTGCTCCGATTGCAAACGTGTACATAAAAACATAAAGGTAGCAATCCCTTTGCCTTGGACGCTCCTTGGCACGGTATCGGCGGTTCCTGCCGAATCCCTCTGCACAATTTGTGAAGCTGAAAGTAGAGGGGCTCTCTTGGTCAAAGGGGATGATGTTGATCTTCGGGGTGCTCCTGATTACCCGACGCCGTCCTGGAGAAGATGGGGCCGATAGATGTGCAGAAGCTGTAGGCTCAGGTACTAATCCGCATGGTGGACAAGTTAGGGGAAGCCCATGCGATTATCTTCGGGACTCCAACGCGGATTGGCAGCATGTGCGGATAAATGCGACAATTCCTCCATTTCACAAAAAAAGGAGATAAGGTTCTGAAAATAATTATAGTTGGTATCTTTTTTAGTTTGGTATTGTTGTGCAACTTTCTGGCAGGAGCGGAATTCATCAATACACCAATCCGGATGGAACATTTTCCTCCCTATTATTATCCACATGAAGCTGTGGTCTGGGCTGGTGTTCCTATTCAGTGGATTAATGCCACCGCGTCTCCTCATACTGTCCAACATGATGATTGTGGAACAGAGAAACCGTGTCTGTTTGATTCCGGGAAGGTCGCACCGGGGAAGACATACACCCTTCCAGGGCTACCTCCTGGCCGCTATTCGTATCACTGCCAAATCCATCCGATTATGGGCGGAACGTTAATCGTCGAGGATTCGAAAGGCAGATATTCTCCTCCGCAATAGGGTTGTACTCTCTTTCCAGTTGTTGACAATTAAATTTTTATTTAAAAATTGACGATTCATTCTAACCGAGGAGCACTCATGCCGAATGCAACCTGGATCGATGTTGGTGATGCAGACGATTTAAAACATCAGCCGGTGCAGCAGGTGCTGATCGGGCGGACACCAGTGGCTTTAACTTACCGCAATGAACAGTTCGGAGCGATCAATGGCGCGTGCAACCATGTGGGCGGGCCGTTGGGTGAAGGGACATTGGAGGGAGAGTACGTGGTCTGCCCCTGGCATTATTGGAAGTTTCATTATCAAACGGGCAAAGGGGAACCCGGGCATGAAGAAGACGCGGTGCCGGCGTATGAGGTGAAAGTAGAGGAGGGGCGAGTCTTGATTCGATCCACGGCGATTTCGAAACGAACTCGTACAGCACATGAACCCCATCCTCTTGCTCGAACCCCTCACAGGGAGGAAGGTCCGATTCGGGTTCTCGGGCTTTCTACGACCGTCATGACGGCTGATCACCCTCGCTACAGTACCTCAGAAGATTTGCTGGAAGTCGGGCTGAAGCATGCCTCGGACAATTTAGAATGTGAAACGCGCTTGTTGCGCCTTCGGGATCTGTCCTTTCGCCCTTGCGAGGGTTTTTATTCCAAATCATCACGGGCCTGTACCTGGCCCTGTTCGATTACGCAGATGGATCCACAAGATGAGATGGACCAGGTCTACGAGGGACTGGTGCATTGGGCTGATGTATTGGTACTGGCCACTCCCATTCGGTGGGGGGCCGCAAGCAGCCTCTATTTCAAGATGGTTGAGCGGATGAACTGCATACAGAATCAAGAAACGATTTCAGATAAACATCTGCTTCATAATAAAGTGGGCGGGTTTATCATTACGGGTGGGCAGGATAATATTCAGGCTGTGGCCGGGCAACTACTCGGATTTTTCGCTGAAATCGGTGTGCAGTTCCCGCAGTTTCCCTATATTGCCCATTCCCGAGGGTGGAGTGCGGAAGACATGCAAAATAATATGCGATATGTGCAGAAGTCCCAATCACTCCGCGAAGGCGCGATCGCCCTGGTAGAACGCTGTGTCCAAATGGCCGGCCTGATGGTACACGGAGATTTAGGCGAATGCCGGACGGCGAGGGGAGGGCGAAAAGCTCACGAACTGGACACCAGGGCTCAGCTTCATGGCTCTACAGAGGCACCTAATATATCACCACACACATCAGCCCAAGGTTCCTGATTATCCTTTGGGTCTTTCTTGTCTCTGTCCCCGAGTTGGTCTTGCTGAAAGTCCTTGATCCTTTGAAAGGTAACCTCACTCAACGGTCTGATTACCCGTGGTTTCTCCACATTCGGCCGTCTTTTGCCAACAAGGCATCAGCTTCGGGCGGGCCCCAGCTACCTGAGCTATAGGGACGAATGGCATGCGAGCCCAGGCTCTCCCACACTTTGACAATGGGATCGACGATACTCCAGCCCACCTCGACGCTATCGCTTCGCTGAAAAAGTGTGGCGTCTCCGGCCATCACGTCATGTAGAAGCGTTTCATAGCCCGTGCTCGGGGCATCACCGAAATATTCCGCATATTGGAAATCCATATCCACCGTCCCGACCTGGACTTTGGGTCCGGGAATTTTGGCACCAAAACTTAAGGAAATGCCTTCGTCCGGTTGAATGCGAATGACGAGCACATTCGGCGTGAGGCGGTCGACGGGAGTCTTACGAAATAACATCAGTGGGGCAGATTTAAACTGAATGACCACTTCGGTAACTCGGGTGTGTAACCGTTTTCCGGTCCGAAGGTAAAAGGGCACGCCTTCCCAGCGCCAACTTTCAATGCCTAAGGTCATCGCGGCAAATGTTTCAGTCAGGGAGACTGGATCGACATCCTTTTCCGTTCGATAGGGAAGGACACTGTAACCATTAATCGATCCGGCCTCATATTGTCCGGCAACTGTTGATTGTAAGACCTCTACGGGGTTCATTGGCTGGATGGCACGGAGGACCTTCGCTTTCTCGTTCCTAACCGCTTCGGGATCAAACGTATTAGGTGGTTCCATGGCCACGAATGCTAAAATTTGCAAGAGGTGATTGGACACCATGTCACGGAGTGCACCAGCCTTTTCATAATAGGCTCCGCGGTGCTCAACCCCTAAGGTTTCGGCAACGGTGATTTGGACATGATCAATGTATTGACGGTTCCAGATGGGTTCAAAGATGCCGTTCGCAAAGCGAAATATTAAAATATTTTGAACCGTTTCTTTGCCAAGATAATGATCGATCCGGTAAATCTGGCTTTCATTCAGCACCTGTTTCAGGGCTTGATTGAGCGATCGGGCCGATGGCAAATCATGGCCGAATGGTTTTTCAATCACAATTCGCCGTGAAAATTCTTTTTGATACTCTACTAATCCTTTGGCTCCAAGTTGCTCAACGATTTCCGAGAAAAATGTCGGAGCCGTGGCCATGTAATAGAGATAATTCCCCTGGGTCCCGTGTGTGGTATTTAATTGTGTCAGCAGAGCCTGAAGGCGTTCGTAGGTCTGAGGATCACGGAAATCCCCTGAAAGGTAATGCAAGCGATCAAGGAGCCATTCTTTGATCGTGGCATCGATGGGTTGGGGACACAATTCATCAATGTCCTGACGGATTTTCTCCCGAAAGTCATCGGTATGCATGGGAATTCCATCTATCCCCAGGATGGCAAATTCTTGAGGGAGATGATGGCTTGAGGCCAGGTTATATAAGGCTGGGATCAATTTTCGCTTCGTGAGATCACCCTGGGCACCAAAGATAATAAATAACGTGGGTGGTCGCGTTTTCCCACTACTGGGCTGTTGGAAGAGGGGACTCTCTTTCAGTTCATCCGCGTGGTCGAAAACAGGATGGGACGGTTTCACTGGCTCTCTTACCTTTCCGGAAGTGTCATTCGCCTTGGGTGGCCATGGAGAAAATAATCCAACCGTGGAATGGATCTTGATTCCTTAAGAATGGTCTTTTCATGATAAAAAAGGCTGCGACATTGAGCCGCAGCCGCTAAAATCGGGACCGATATACTCTTTATTATACCATTTCTGGTGGTAAGGGCTATCCATAAGTGATTCGGGGGATAACGAACACATGCGTTCCCTAAATGGGGAAGTCTCTCATTCGATATTCCAGGAAAAGCTAATCCAACTGATGAGCCATGTTTGTTTCACAAACGGGGATGGTCAGGTCCCAGGAGTAGCGGCAGTTCTTCTCCTGTTGCCTGAGTTTAACGACCTGATTGTTTGCGGATGTCAGACCCCTCCATTGTCACCGAAGTCCATCGAGGCAGGGGGTGTCGAGGGCTGGAAAAAATGACCCAGAACGCCATGTTCGACATATGGCACTTATGCTATCATGATTCCAAAAGAGTCTCTTTTTACTCAATCCTGTTTAGGCCTATGCCGCCTCTTCAGTCTTTCCCTTCTCTTCCTTCCAGGACAGGCTTTTGGAAAGACTCCTGGACACAATCCAAATTATTTCCTGGCTATTTGATGGTGTTGGCGCTCGTAATTTTGCTTGGGGATTACGTAGCAGGTCCAACCATTCAGTTTCCTATTTTGTATCTTATTCCGGTATCTCTCGCCTCCTGGTATAGTGGATTTTCCTGGGGGCTGACTTTTGCTGTGACGATGCCTCTCATCCGTTTGTATTTTTCTGGCATGTTATGGCCCATTCATCTGACAATATTCGATGCCTCGATCAATACCATTATCAGAATATTTGTTTTAGGTGGAATGGCATTTCTTGTCAGTCGAACCGCCAAGCAAACACGATCATTGGCCAAGAGAGTTAACGTATTGGAGGGCTTTCTTCCTATTTGCAGTTTTTGCAAAAAGATTCGTGACCACAACAATACCTGGCAACCGCTCGAACAATTTATTAGTGATCGATCTAATGCCCAATTTACCCATGGGTTTTGTTCAGACTGTGGCCAACGCCATTACGGGGATTTTTTGAAAAAAGATGATCGACCTCCAAAAGAACCCTAATTCTCAGGATAAGGATATCGAATAAGAGAAAGAACATGATCGGGATTATTTCTGATACGCATGGGCTTGTTCGCCCTCAAGTGATTGCCGCTTTAACCGGGGCGGAATTGATTATCCACGCCGGAGACATCGGAAACCCTGCCGTCCTGAAGACACTGGAGATGATCGCTCCGGTGATCGCCGTCCGTGGGAATAATGACCATGACTCCTGGGCTGAGCAGATTCCCCTGACGAATGTCGTCGAACATCAATCGTATTTTCTTTATGTGTTGCATGAACTGGATCACCTGGACTTGGACCCAGTGGCCTCGGAAATTTCCGCGGTCATTTTTGGCCATTCCCATCGTGCCTCTGCCGAGAGACGCAAGGGGGTACTCTACCTCAATCCCGGGAGCGCCGGCCCTCGGCGATTTTCACTTCCGATTACCGTGGCCCGACTTCATTTGACCGATACCGGCCTTACTCCTGAAATTATTGAGATTGAAAGTTAAGGGAAGGATGGTTAGGCCGAAGATGTATCCAGAAGCACCTAAGTCTTCCCTTCGTCAATAAAGTTACAAATTCCTATTTACCAAAAATTTTTAGGAGCGATTGTCTCCGCTACCACGATTTGAGGCCTTTCAAGGAGGCCTCATTTTCCATTATGACCATAGCCTTTTAACTTGAAAATTCCCCGTTAACTTGCTACGGGGTCCTCTTGCTTTGCTACCCTCATGAGGCGTGAAACGTCAAGATGAACACACCGTGCGGAAGAGTTCTCCTTTTGCCTGGCCAATCCATTATCATGTTGTTTTTCCGGTCAAGGACCCGAAGGTTCTGTGAGATGAGGAAGTCACAAAAATTCTTAAAGAGACCGCAGTCAGCATTGAAGAACGGGATCCCATTGAAAGAGAAGCTCTGGGCATGGATAAGAATCACATTCCTATACTCGGCGGTGCCCATCCCAAAGTAGCGCCAGGGCGAATTGTACACATCTTCAAGAGTATTACTGCCCGAGAGATCTTCCGGCGGCAACCAGCCGTCAAGCGGAAGCTCTGGGGAGGAGAATTTTGGTTGGATGGGTATTACGTGGCGACAGGAGGCGAGCACGCCAACTGGCAGATGGTGGAACGGTATGTCCAACGGCAAGGGTATCCTAAAGAAGATGCCCACCAACTGAAACTCTTCTAACTCTTCGATACCCCGTCAGCTTGCTGCGGGGCTCTTCATTAAATTGGACGTCTGCTGATTCTTACAATGAATCTTTTTTCGTGGGATGACACCCTCTTGCCATCTCCAAAGGTGATAGTGTGTTCGATTCTGTGGCTTGGACCTCTTTTTCTCGCCTGGGCCGGTCTGATCATATTGTCTCATCAGACCACCGAGTGGGCCATTATGTGGACCCAACGGTTGTTCGGTTGGATGCTATTGATGACCTATGTTTTCCTCTGGGGTTGGGTGATCGGTGTCAGCCGACGGCCACGACTCATCCTTTTTCGGGGAATCCTCTTGACCATAACTCTTTCAGGACTCATCTTCTGTTTAGAGCTTTCAGCCACCTTGAAGTTGGTTCACTGGGGATTGGTTTTTGAACAGATATCTGGGGAACTGCAAAACTGCCTTTGGGCGTATCAGCGAGACCGGGAGCTGGAGTTCCGGCGAAGACCCAAGGATCGGTGGGAAGGTTATCTGAGTAGCGACATTGAATACCGTTGGTTGATGCCTCGTTCACGACATGAGCCACTTGTCTTTACTACGACAAAAGGGGATACCGCAATACTGTGGACCTCAAGCAGGCCGACATAGCGTTGGTTGGAGATTCGTATGTGGAGGGTTGGTATGTTTCTGATAACGAGACGACAGAACACCGCCTCCAAACCCGTCTCGGCCGCCCGGTCGTCAACCTAAGGATCGCCGGCTATGGAACAAAGCAAGAGTTGCTTGTCCTTAAAAAGGTCGCCATCCGCTTTAAACCCCGTGTGGTGATTTTTTTATTTTTTGAGGGCAACAATCTCTATGATGACTATCGCTTTGAACAGTCCTTTGCTGCCGAGGCCTCATTTGAACTGGTATAACCCTCCCACCCGCACGGGTATGTATGAAATGCAGGTTGGCAGCAGGGCTCCTTCACGTACAATTTTGTCCGAAGGCTTCGCCGGTTTAGCCATCCCCTTTTACCGAACCACACTCCGTATGTGGGGTACTTGGCTGTTCCCGGCCATGATAGGCATCCCGTGTATTTCGCCGATATGCGGCGGTGCCTTGGAACGATTGGGTAATTGATCGATGGGAAAAGGCACAGGCCACGCTGACTCACGTTGCGGAGTTTTCCCGGTCACAGGGTATTCACGTGCTGTTTGCCTTCGTGCCCATCAAGTTTCGGGTGTACCAGCCATTCATGGGATTCGACTCTGATAGGCCATGCCGCTCATGGACAGTGTGGCCCATCATTGACAGGTTTTCAGAGTTTTGCCGATCCGCGGATGTCCCCTGTCTGGATTTGACAGGGCTCTTTCAGCAGGCGGTACGTGAAGGTGGGTTACCCTATTCCTTTGTGGACAGTCATTGGAGTGCTCAAGGTCATGCACTCGTCGCGGAGCGTCTTGCGTCAGATCTTACCCAGCGCGGTTGGCTCAGCGGGTCAGGCATTCAACGTGTGAAATGAGCAAAGCTGCATGTGAAGGACCTGGAGAGTTTTGCGAATTTGTGGGTGGCAAAGAATCTTCATCTCCTGAAGACGTTCTTCCCGGTAATCGGTTTGCACGTCTGTGGCTTCTCCAGGGTGACACCCCAACTCCGTGAAACCGGAAGGCAGAGATTGTAAGATTGTCATCAAGCTCGATACGCTGAGTGCTTCCGGAAGTGGGTTTCCTTCGGCGGTTTGACCATAAAATTTTCCACAGTAGTGAATTTTGTTGCTGTAAGACCGTAAGGGAATCTTGAGCATGTTCGCCAATTGAAGCAAGATAGAATGCACCGGTTCCCGGTGATGGACGTGTTGGTGGGAGTCCAGATGCGTGGGGGCCTTTCCAACCAGTTTCAAGAAAAGGGCCAGCTGGCTCGCCACCTCTTTCTCCACCGCCTTGGCATCCTTCAAGTTCACCCGTTGGTAATTTGGAGACCACCTGGCCTGACGGAATCCCCATTCACCAAGATCAACATGAATTCCCACTGAAAAATTCTCATGGCGTCGGCTGTAAGCAGCGGCTTCCGTGGCAGCCGGCCAATGAACCAGGAGACTGGCGCTGGTCAGGATGCCATATTCGTGGGTTTGCATGATCCCCCTATTCACGCCGGGGCTCATGCCGAAATCGTCAGCGTTGACGATCACATATCTTTTGGCACTCATCAGTCAAAGTCCCGCATGGTCGAGAAGTCTAGCCAAGACCTCTTCTGCCCGGAAGTACTCTTGGGCAATGTCCTTGGCGTCCCGAGCATGCCTGGCATAATCGGAATCGATTGCGTTAAATCCTTCGAGAATGTCATCCATCGTGGTAAAGGCAAACAGACCAGTGCCGGTGGGAAGGTTTTTGCCAAATCCAGTGTCCTGGGTAATCACAGGCCGTCCCGCAGCAAGGTAGCAGGCGCTGCGGTCGCTGAACCACCCGCTTTGGAGACGCACATTCTGATCTTTCGCTACCGTAAACTCTCCTCGTGAACTGAGAATGTAATCCCGGTAGGGAAGAATATCCTTTGAAAGGGTGAGCGCGTTAGCAAGTGTCCAGCCATGTGCCTTCAACAATTGTAAGGCTTCAGCATCTTCCTGTAAGAGAGGGACCCAGGTGTTTCCGTCGTCGCTCCAATTGCCTTTGACTGCCAGGGCTAATTCCAAAGACCGGCGGCTTTTGGCAGGCAAATCGATAAATTTAAAAAACTCCTGATGCTTGCTCCATGTATACGTCTCTCCTTGCCATTGCACATCTTTGCCGGATTGCCGCCAGCTGGCAATGGTAGTAAAGCGCGCAGCTTTTGGCGAGACCTTTTCATTCACAGGTGATGAGACCTTAGCGTCCACAGGAAGAAGCGTGGGGGTACTCCACCATTCGAGGATCACGGGTTGGCGCGTTGGGAAGTAGGTAAAGAGCCCGACCGGGACACGACAATCAGGAGAATGAATATTTTCTCCATACGTGAAATGGTGCGTATGGGCGTGGAGCTGATCCATGTAGTAGTGATTGCCCTTGGCCACCTCAATTTGCGGCAGGACCGGATCGGTCTCCACATACAGGCGTGCAGGAACGCGAAGATGCTCTTCTTGCAGGACGGTACTTCCTGTCAGATTCACTAAGGCATCGGCTTGTTCGAACACGTCATGAACTTTGGATCTGGACAGACCCAATGATGGGGTATTGGGAAGAGGCGGGCAATAAGCCCAACGATCCCTAAAGCCACCCCAGGTCATTAAACGGTTCATGAAGTTCAGAGTATAATCCAGCCTGTCGGTAATCGTATTGGCTTCAGGATCATAGGGCCAGTTTCCCGTGTCTTCGATATACCACACATCACAGCCAAGACGTCGAAGCCCTTCAAGATAATGTAAAACCTGCCAGGCCACACCTCCAAAGGGAAATTGACCCATGATACCCATGACCACGATTTGTAAGTGTTTTTTCACCCTACTGCGCACCCTCTATTACCTTTCCCCTTACCGGACCATACCGTCGACTCCAAATCTCGCTCAGGTAACTGCCCGGTCAAGGACATGACGAATGATTTTGCGCGCATCAAAATATTCTTCTGCTAAGGCGCGCGCCAACTGGCACTGTCGGTCATAGTCAGCCGCCACCCGTTCCAGGCACCAGGCGGCATCCCTCAATTTGTGGAAACGAAATATGCCTGCGTCATCAGGGAGAAATCGACTGGGACCGGTATGCTGCACGATCGCCGGTTTCCCGCTGGCCAGGTAACACAAGGTTCGATCGCTGATCCATGCATTCTGGAGCCGTATGCAGGAAGGTTTGACACAACTGAATTCCCCGAGGGAGTGTTGCAGATAGTGTTGGTAGTCCTGCGGAGTCGACGTGACTTTCCATGAATCTTGCACGCGCCACCCCTTTTTTTCTAACATTGCGCGCTCGCCTTCATCATCGGCCGACAGACAGAGGGCCAGTTCGAGCGGCTGGCTCGTGTGACGGGGCAAATCTATGAATGGAAGGAATCCTTCCCGTTTGTCGTTCCTATACCCGGTCATTTCGTCTCCCATCCATTCTTCCATATACCAGTGGGACACGGTAGTGAATGACGCACCAGGCCCTGCGGGAACAGACGGCCACCAGTCTACATCCACGCATGGAGGGGTATAGAGCCAATTCAGCCCACAATCCGGAAAGCGAGATCCCGGTTGGCCCACCGTTTCACCGATTGTGAAATATACATCATGCCGTGCGACATGGATGTCTCCCTTGCTCATCCAGATCTGGGTCAACCCCGGGTCAATGTCCACCAATGCGGATCGTCGGTAACGTCCGGCTAATGTCGGGGGAATGGTATAGGCCAGGTTTAACAACACATCCGCTTGTCCTGTTTCTTCCAGGTTCAGACATCCTTCGTCTGCATCAGCGGAAAGGGGTTGACTTGTGGATGAACACAGCGCCAGGCAGTTGGTTAAACCGTAAGGCGCCAATCTCGTTTTGAGCGCATGTACCATGGCCTGGGCTTCAGATGCGGGGGTCGAGGGGTCGATCGATTCCAACCAGACGACGTGGCAACCCAGCGCCCGTAAGCCCAAGGCCCAGTTGAGATAGACCCAGAAATGGCCGCCGGCGGTGGAATATTTTACGGTTCTGGCTGAAAGCCAAATGGTGAGACTCACCGCATAGACCTCCATGAATGGGGAAGAAACGGTTCCGAGCTGGTCAAAAGAGAAATGGGACAATCGGCGTCAGACAACTGCCGGAAATCCAACCTGACGGGCATACAGATCCGCATACAGCTTTCCCTCGATCAAAAGCTGCTCATGCCTTCCTGTCTCGGCAATTCTTCCATCGTGAACCACCACGATGCGGTCCGCGTGGCGAATGGTCGACAGCCGGTGGGCAATGATCAGGGTCGTTCGATCTTTCATCAGTCGGGTCAGCGCATCAAGTACCTGTTGTTCCGTTGCCGAATCCAAGGCACTCGTCGGCTCGTCCAGAATCAGAATCGGGGCATTTTTGAGAAAGGCACGGGCAATGGAGAGCCGTTGCCGTTGTCCTCCTGACAGAGTGACCCCTCGCTCACCTATTTGGGTCTCATAGCCTTGCGGAAGAGACTGAATAAAATCGTGTGCTCCGGCATCACGAGCGGCTGATTCAATCTCGGCATTGGTCGCCTCAGGACGACCATAGGCAATGTTTTCACGTATGGTTGAGGAAAATAAGACAGGCTCCTGTAGGACCAGTGCCATGTTTTGCCGCAAAGATTGTAATGTGAGACTTTGCAAGTTTATCCCATTCAACCTGATCCGGCCTTCTGTCGGATCATAAAAGCGCATGAATAAATTGGCGATAGTCGTTTTCCCTGCGCCCGAAGGGCCTACCAGTGCGACCGTCTGTCCTGGAGTGATTTCCAGGCAGATGTCTCTTAACACCTCCCTGGTCTTGTCATAGGCAAAGGAGACATGATCAAACACAATCGGGCCAAGGGTGCGTGTCTGGAGGGGAATTGCCTCCGGTTTATCTCTCACTTCAGGGATGGCATCTAAAATACTGAACACCCTGCGTGCGCTCGCAGCCGCACCCTGCACGGTCGCGGCGGTGATGGCGAGAGTCTGGAGCGGCTGATACAGCATGGCGAGATAGGATACCAGGAGCACGACGTCTCCAACCGTGAGCATGCCTTGCAGGACCCGATGCCCGGCGATCCACACGACTGCCGCGGTGCCCCCCGCTAATAAGAGACCCACCAGGGCCTGGGACCACGCCTGCAAAACCGTCAATCGCAATTTTGCCCGAAGGCTGGCATCGGCGTGGTGACTGAAACGTTGACTTTCCGCGCCTTCGCGTCCGAAGGCCTGAACCGCCCGAATGCTTGAAAGTGTTTCCTGGACTCGAGTGCTGATTTGGCTTTCACCCTCGGCCGCCCGGAGCGTTCGTTCCTGCATCGGTCTCTCGAGTTTCCGAATCAAAATGACAAGTGGAATTCCAATCGCCAATGCCACAACCGTAAGCAACCAATCAAGAAAAAACATGATGCCGGCGATGCCGAGTAAGGTGAAAGACGCGGTCAGAGCGGGAATGACTCCGCTATTGAACAGAGACTGGACGCAATAGGTATCCCAGGTCATCCGGTACAGGGAATCTCCAACAGCCGTCGTATCATGGAAGGCGAGGGACAATCGCTGCAGGTGATCAAAAAGCCGGCATCGCAGCCTAAACACCATTCGCAGGCCGATTCCTACCAGGATATAGGTGCTGAGAACCATGAGGGTGCCCATGAGCAGCTGAATGATCAGGACACACAGACATAAGAGAAGAAGGAGGCCCAACGTGGTGTCTGAGGGCCAGAAAAACATCTGAGACAACAGGCTGCTTAATTGGATGAGAAAAACCGGCGGCTCCTGATTTCCTAATATCGCGTCCACGACCAGCTTTAACGGCCAGGGTTGCAATAAGGCTATGGCTGAAGAAGCCAATAATGCCAAAATGCCCGCCACTATCCACCGTCCTTCCCCGGATGTGGTGTGACGGAACAAATACGATGCCGTCTGCCAGGTGCCTAACTGCTGAAGTGTGCCGGTAGGAGTGTCTTTCATAAATGAGTAACGGCCAGGAAAAGGTGAAACGTCTGTGTCTTAATCCAGAATGGGTGTCGCTTGAGGAAGCATGAATTTTTCTTCCACTTCTCTTTCTCTCGATTGTTCAATCGTCTGAACGACGAATTCCTTTGAAAGCGTATCTTGAATGGATAAGATCGCAAAGGCATATTCCCGCTGCATACGCAAGCCTACCAGAAGAGAAAATCCGCCAAGAATGGTGCCGACCACCCACGCCTGATCGAGATAAGCCCAGACAGCGGTCAAGGCAA
This sequence comes from uncultured Nitrospirales bacterium, assembly GCA_963801755.1. GTDB lineage: Bacteria > Nitrospirota > Nitrospiria > Nitrospirales > UBA8639 > Nitrospira_E. Next base: position 281,032 of record CAWDGE010000005.1, read on the forward strand.
GCATGCCTGCACCGGCGCTGGCGAGAATGGAGAATTTCGGCCACACACGACACCGAATCAGTTGTTTCCCGCCTCCGTGCTCTTCAATCGCCATTCTAGCACGCGTTCCTCCGAACAGACCCGCTTTAATGTGGAGATCCCACCGGTCATAGTCGCCTCCTCGATGGACGATGACTCGTTGGGCCTGAAGGTTGCGTTCTAAGCATTCCAGCCGGTCGGATAATCCCCGCCATTGTTCACTCCATGTTGTCACGGTGCGGGACCATGGAAAGACGAGGGATTTCGAAACCGGTTGACGCCAAGGGGTTAAGCCGGAACAGAGACGGCCGGTTAAGCGTGCAAGGGGCTGGGACAAATGGAGGCCTGCGGTGACCAGCTTAGACCGGATTAGACTGAGAGCGGTTTGGGGTACCTCAAAGGTGCCTTTGTGAGCATTGCGTGATGCCAGGAACGCCGCCCCAACAAGAGAGACCACCAGAAAGGGGAAGGCCCATAGCAATGGGGACCAGAAGATTCCGAGAGTGGAAAGAATGGCTAGGAAGCCAAGGGCCAAATTCCACTCTGGCATGCTTAGCAGTGACAGGGCAGTTGAGGTATCCCCTTGGTACATGAGTTGAAACGGGGCACACCCCCATACTCCTTGATAGATTCGGGATGGACGCCAGGATGGTAAAGACGTTGATCCTCTTCCGTACAGGCGACCATTCCAGGAAGGATGGCCGGCCGCATTGTATTTTTGGGGCCACTTTTTTTCTAAAAGGGCTTCGGCTCGTCCATAGCCTCGTTGCTGTCTCCAATAGGTCCGAACCGAATTCCGCCGATGGTGCCAAACCAGAGCGGAGGGATGAAATCCCAATGTCCAGCCTTTTTCTTGTAAACGCCAACAGATATCCACATCATCACCAGCAGTTCGAAACTGGGGGTCAAAGCCTCCAATGGCATCAAGGCATACCTTTCGAAAGGCCATATTACACCCGGGAATATGTTCGGCCGTTTGATCATCGAGTAAAACATGAATGGGGCCCCCTGGGGCATTGGCCACACATTCAGCGATCCAGCCGTCATTTGAAGGAGGCAAATTGTGCCCTCCGATTCCGGCATGGGAGGTGGTGAGAAACATGTCTGCCAGATAGGTCAACCAGTGGGGATCCGGATAGGCATCGTCGTCCGTATAGGCCACAATTTCTCCAATGGCCAGGTGCAAACCGGTGTTACGGGCGTGACTGAGCCCACGGTTGGGAGTACTGATGACCCGGAACGGAAATTTCTTGGCGATACTTTCGGTCTCGTCCTTCGAACCATCATTGACCACAATAATTTCATAATCGGGATACTCAAGTTTTTCGAGGGCTTCGAAGCAGTCTCGTATGGTTCGTGCGCCATTATACGTACAAACCACAACTGAGATCCTCGGCCAGTTACGTTTCGGAGAGAGAGGAAATTCTTCAAAAGCTTGACGGACGGCGATGAGAGCCGGTTTGGGCTGACGCGTACGATCTGTTAACCCGAAATCCCAATCTTCAATTTCGTAACCCCCACGATACCATTCATCCGTCCAAGCGAAGATAAACGCCCCAGCCCCACCGGCTGATCCTACGGTACGAATCTGCCATGAAAGTGTTTCGGCCTGCGTCTGCTCCCCCTTTCTCAGGCTATCGAGTCCGATCTCCGCAAGTACCAGAGGACGTTCGTTAGCAATGTTTTGAAGCCGTGCGAGGTAAGCATGGAGAGTCTCCCTGGATTCCAGGTATACGTTGAAACACACAAAATCCAAGAAGGGGAGTTGAAGATACTCGGTCGTCGGATAATTGACGTACGTGACGAGTCCGTCAGGATCGACGGATTTCACGATGGTATAGAGCCGCTTGAGAAATCGCTCTATTTTAACGCGCCCATACCATCGAACAATCGATGAGGGAATTTCGTTCCCAATAGCATAAGCCAAAACAGCAGGATGCCGGGCGCAACTAACAACCCCTTCCCGTACCCTGGCTGCAATGGACTCAATTCGTTGCTTTTCATCCAGGAACAGAATGTGTTGTTCCCAAGGCAATCCAACCATGACCAACAACCCCTGTTGATGAGCCAGGTCAAGAAACCAGCTTGGAGGAACCGTATAGGTACGGATGGTGTTAAACCCGTAAAGAGCCATCTGAGCCAAATCCTGTTGAGCAACATTGGCAGGAGGGTATTGATCCCCACTCGCATTAGGGCGAAACGTCCCATACGTAACCCCGCGAATCCAAACCTTTTGATTCCCCTTGTACAGAAATTTTCCTTTGACTTGGGGCCGATCAGTGGAATGGGTAAATTTTTCACCATTTTGCATTAGTTCTGAAGAAAATGACGGATCATAGAAGAGCATGGAAATTGATCTCCTTCAATATGGATGTTCCAGCACGTTTAAAAATAAATTCGCATGTAATTTAGGGAGTTATAATCAGAGAAAGAGGGGAAGAATATTTTTTAAGTCTCTCTTTTCATGTAAGAAGGCTTTACCTTTTATCTTCTGACTCTTCATCAACATACATAGAGACAGGTAAGAAAAAGGCGGGTAATCATAATTGGGTGGATATTGGCAAAGCAAAAAAAAATGAGGAGATTGGCCTCATGAGATAATGAATTTTCATTTGCTATCATCTTAAGTTTTATAATTATTGCCACAGCTACAATGAGAACAATGGACGTGCCAGTTTTTAAATTACGAAAAGCTACTATATGTAGGTTTTCGTATATGGAAAGCACCGTATCTAGAGTTCCTTGGGCTTAAGTGGATACCAATGGATGAATTTCGCGCCACTAATAAGAGCCATAATGAATTGGAAAGCATTCAGAATTTTTACCTAAGCACGCATGAAAATACTTAAACCATATTTTGTAGGTTACTTTTTTTATTTCAGACTGAACCAGGTGATGACTGAGTCTGATGTTGCAAGAATTCAGAACAGTCACATATGGGATTGATGGCGTTTTGCACAACAGGCAAAGGCAGAGATACGCCAGGATGATTTCGAATCATGGTCTAAAGCTCTCACGATTAAAAAATCATTCACTGTTTTGGCTCTTTCGCGTAGGGAGAGGAATATACTGTGTCTGAAGCACAAAGAGGGACTGCCTCATGAGTGTTATGTGCAAGTGGGGGCGAAAGGGTCTCTAACCAACTTCGTGCAGACTCTGCCCTTCGCATAGATGCGTGGATGGTGATTGCATGAAAAACTAGGACGAAATGCCTCTTCTGACAATGGAGGATAGCCCGCGGGATCGACTTAGTACTGCCGGGAAGTGTTGCTACAGCTGAAAGCCTACGGAATGCCGGTGCCGGAGTTGGGACCGATGACGGGGATGTGATTTCCTGGGGAGTATGAGCGTTTGAGTGAAGGTTAAGGATGGAACCGGGGTAATTGCAATTGGTCAAATGGCCAATTGATTCAGCTCACCGAAACGTAATATGTGGAAGAACTCCCTGCATTGCGGATCTAGTGGTCCATCGGAAATTTGAAAATTCTTCAATCAAGGGATGAAGGCCAAGAACGCGGAATATAGCAAACAACAATTTGACTCAAATCGCATAGAGATTCAAAAGGATTAAGTAGTGGACCCCAAAGGTTGGACAGAAAATCTCGGATGATAAGTGAAATCTTCTGCGGTATATTTCCATCAGCGAAAGGAGCAGAAGATGGCAAAACGATCACGACGGAATCACTCTCCGGCCTTTAAGGCCAAAGTGGCCTTGGCCGCTATTAGAGGGGATCGCACGTTGGCGGAATTAGCCGAGCAATTTGATGTCCATCCGAATCAGATTCAGGATTGGAAAAAGAAACTGGTCGTTAAGGCGGAAACGTTTTTGGGGCAGGTGTTCCTGATGCCGCCGATCATGAACAGGTGCAGCAGAAGCTGCATGCGAAGATTGGGCAGTTGACGATGGAGAAAGATTTTTTAGCGACGACGCTCGGGCACCGGCCGATGAGTGAGCGCAAAGCGATGATCAAGGCCAGACAACAGAATCTCGGTGAGCCGCCAGTGTCAACTGTTGGCCGTGCCACGTTCAAGCGTGTATGCCCGTGCCCCGAGGGTCTCGACCACAGACGTTGAACTGATGCGACAAATCGACGAACTCTATCTTAAGTGGCCGTTTTATGGCAGTCGTCGCTTGTGCGATGAGCTTCGACAGCGAGGATATCCGATCAATCGAAAGCGGGTGCGACGGTTGATGCGGCGGATGGGCCTCCGGGCCGTGTATCCGAAGCCCCGCACCAGTCAGCCAGCGACAGGGCATAAGATCTTTCCCTATCTTGCTCAGGGACCTGATTATTGACCGGCCCAACCAGGTGTGGGCAAGTGACATTTGATATGTGCCGATGGCCAAGGGGTTCATGTATCTGACGGTCATGATGGACTGGTATTCCCGTCGGGTGCTGGCGTGGCGAGTCTCGAATACATTGGACACTGATCCCTGCATGGCCGCTCTCGAAGAAGCCTTAGCTCGCTACGGCCCTCCGGAGATCTTCAACACCGATCAGGGCGCACAATACACCAGTGAAGCGTTTACGGCAGTGCTCCGGACGCATGAGGTCTCGATCAGCATGGACGGAAAAAGGCGATGGATCGACAATGTGTTTGTCGAACGCCTGTGGCGCAGTGTGAAGTACGAGGATATGTACCTGCGGGCCTATGAATCCCCGGCAGCACTTCACAGAGGGTTAACTCAGTACTTCCAGTTCTATAATTCCGAACGTCGGCATCAAACGTTGAACCGCCAGACGCCCGATACCGTGTACTTTGCAGATCCAAAGGAAAAGCCGGTAGCATAATGACAGGCAGAAATTTCACTCATCGAGCTGTCCAAAATCCTGGGTCCACTTCTTTAAGCCTTTCCAAGCATAGGCGATTCAATAATTAATGTTGCCTGAGCGTTTAGGTTTCCAAGTATAACCGAAGGGTATTTTCATGTCCCAAGGTGACATGTCCGACCTTGCATTCTCCACTCAGAGAACAGGTTCGTTTGATCGCCAGCACGACTGCCGGGCTTTCATCTGAGCGATAAATGACATCTTCAATGCGAATCTCTACCGCTTTTTCCTGATCTTCCTGGTCTAAATATTCGGTTTCCCCCATGAACAACCCCTTGTTAATTATGAATGTTTCGGTGTGTGTATGCCTTCCAGTAGACCAAGAACCGTGCCAGAAATTTCTGATAAAGAAATGGATAAAATCCTTAAAAACATGGTGAGTTTTAGCTTTTTTGTGCTGTGTGGATTTTGACACCGGGCAAGGACTGCCCGGGCTAGGTAAAAAAGATTTGGTGGATCTCTGCTGGATTATGACGCAGGGAGAAGGGAGAAAAGATTTCTTAGCCTACTTTTGAATGAACCAAAGAACAAATGGCAACGCGACAACATCCTGTAGGAATGGATAATTCAGGCCAACCCCTGTTGGGCATCGCTCCCGTTTCCCATTCGACCAATCTGATGTCTATGGCGCTATCAAAGACTTAATACCGAAAGTTCTCATTCAGAAATTGGATGTCGGAGTTCTATCGAGGCAGGATTTTGTCGTACAGGGTCTTTAACAGTATAAAATTTCGATAAGGCAAACATTCCTAGGGGGATCGACTTGAGTAGGTTTCTTAATGGTCGGTTAACTTTTACCTTGAATCGTTACCCGTTCAAGGATTCAATGTATCGGTTAAAGACCCAACCTTCGAGATCTTGTCCGGACGAAAGTGCGCCTGGGTCTACATCCACTTTGGTCCATCGATCCTGTTTTTCCAATGCAAGGAGTTTCGTTCCCTTGGTGAGGGGAGGGGCCACAATGTCATATTCCGAACCGGGGCCTGAGCGAATATTTAACGCAGATGCCATCACTTGATACCAATCCCCTTCCTCCTGGGATCTTCCCATTACTAATGCACGGATATGGTCTAGAGGAAAAGCCGGGCCCGGATCTCGTTTTCGATCCGGCGCAATGTCGTCATGTCCAAGAATATCCTTTAAGGCATACTGTGGAACCAGTAATTTCGCTAGTTCCACCGCAATGAGAATTTGTTTCTCGGAAAAGACATGCCACCATTTCGGCTCGGTGTCTAATTTATGGGTAGCTAACATGGCCTGGGACTTTGGATAGGATTTCCCAAACCACGCCGTCAATTTGGTGCCTACTGCGATTAATGGCCCGGCATTATCCATTTCAATCCCAATCGAATGCTGATTCAGGCCTGTCAGGCCATCCCAATGACTCACCCCCGAATGCCAGGTTTTCGTGGTAAAGGGTGCAAGCTGGGTAATTGTTCCATCCCGGCCTACCACCAGATGGGCTGAGGCTTTTGCTAAGGGGTTTGTCAACCAGGCAATCGAGGATTGGGAGCTTCGTCCGGCTGTATAGTGAAACACCAGGTAGGATGGTTGGATGGTTCCACCCTTATTGGGAGTCTCTAAATGGTTGACTTTGTTTCCTTCTAACCAGTGGTATGACAAACGAAACGGTGAAGAGTCAGTCAAAGATGCAGAGCGCCGTTGACTGGCCGTCTTCGTACTTGCTGGCCTTCGAGTGGAATGTTTGCGAAGTTTTTTTCTGGCAGAAGCCATACTCACCTTCCTGTTTTAAGGAAGTTTGTGAAGATTCCCTGCGTCGGAAGGATCCGTCCCGAGACAAAGGATGGCTGATTTAATTCCGAGAAATTTTCGTCAGGGAAAGTCGTCAACAATAGGGCACGAGTATATCGATTATGAGAATTGAAGGTGCTATTTGAACCCAGTCAGCATTTATGAAGGCCCGGGGACCTTATGGCTTTTGACTTCGCATGGACGACGATTTTGCCGTGACGGGTAAGAGGCCGGATTTCCATTCCTGTGCCATGGCCTGGATGTCAGTGAGAAATGTCGGGGCGGAATGGTGTTCACCAATGTGTCGGACCAGGGCGCTCCCAATAATGACTCCATCCGCAAATTGTCCAACTTCCCTGGCCTGCCCAGCGGATGCAATCCCAAATCCCACGGCTACAGGTTTTCGTGAGGTTCGTTGAAGCTGTTGGACGCTTTGGCGCACCTGACTGAGATCGGTCAGCTTGGCACCGGTAATACCGGTAAGAGAGACATAATAAATAAATCCATGTGATCGCTGTATCACAGCCCGTCGTCGTTCCAGCGTGCTTGTGGGAGCCAACAGAAAAATACTCACAGGTCCTCCCGCAGCCTGAGCCGCCTGATAAAGAAGGTCAGACTCTTCTGGTGGCAAATCCGGAACGATAATTCCATCGACGCCCGCTTGAACGGCATTGGCACAGAAATTTTTGATCCCCATGGCCATGAGGCTGTTGTAATAGGCCATCAAAATAAGGGGAATGGAGGTTTTCTTTTTCAGGTTTGTGACGGTAGCAAGGATATTTTTAAGGGTAGTCCCTGAATGAAGAGCCCGTTCTGCGGCTTGTTGAATCACCGGACCATCGGCGATTGGATCGGAAAATGGGACACCCAGTTCAATCAGGTCGGCACCGCCTTGTTCCAAAGCTAACACCAGAGATTCGGTCATGGCTAGGGTCGGATCGCCAGCCATAATGTAAGGGATGAGGGCTTTTTCACCCCTGGTGTGAAGTTGTGCAAATGTGGCTTGAATGCGATTGCTCATATTCAGAACATTTCAAATTTGCCGGAAGACCTGGTTGCCTTTTTCGTCTGGGGATTCTCTGACCACTGAGTATGTCCTCTACTAGAGAGGAATTCCGCGCATTTTGGCTAGTTGCTGAACGTCTTTATCTCCACGCCCGGAGAGATTCATGATTAAGATGTGTGATTTTTTCATCGTTGGCGCCAGCTTGACGACTTCTGCAACGGCATGGGCACTTTCAAGCGCGGGAATGATACCCTCTTCCTTTGCGAGAAGGTCGAAAGCAGCCAAGGCTTCAGCATCTGTCGCGGAGGTGTATCGGATTCGTCCCGTATCATGATAGTAACTGTGTTCAGGACCGACTGCCGGATAGTCCAATCCCGCAGACACCGAATGTGTGGGGTGGACTTGACCATCCTCATTCTGGAGGAGATAGGTCATCGTACCATGCAAAACCCCAGGTTTCCCTCCTGCAAAGCGCGCGGCATGTTTTCCGCTTTCTATCCCATGTCCCCCGGCTTCCACGCCGACCATTTTAATTTGCGTATCTTTGACGAACGGATAAAATAATCCAATGCTATTGCTGCCGCCGCCAACACAAGCGACAAGACAGTGAGGCAATCGACCTTCCAATGCAAGGATTTGCTTGCGGGTTTCTCGACCAATCACGGATTGAAAATCCCGGACCATCACGGGGTAGGGATGGGGGCCCAGGACCGATCCAAGCAAATAGTGGGTAGTGCTTACATTGGTGGTCCAGTCACGCATCGCCTCACTGATGGCATCCTTGAGTGTGCGGCTTCCGGAATTCACCCCCGTCACTTTTGATCCAAGTAACCGCATCCGGAAGACATTCAATGCCTGTCGTTCCATATCATCGGTGCCCATGTAAATTTCGGCCTCCAGTCCGAACATGGCGGCCACGGTGGCGACCGCTACTCCATGTTGCCCGGCACCGGTTTCGGCAATGACCCGTTTCTTTTTCATTCGTCTGGTGAGCAAGGCTTGCCCGACGGTATTGTTGATCTTGTGCGCACCGGTATGACAGAGGTCTTCTCTTTTGAGGTAAATCTTGGCTCCGCCAAGTGTTTTGGTGAGACGTTCAGCGAAGAAAAGGGAAGTCGGACGACCGACAAAATGTTTCAGACAATCCCGAAGCTCTTTTTGGAAGGGTTGGCTTGCTTTGGCCGCATGATACGCCTGTTCCAATTCATGGATGGCGGGCATCAGGATTTCCGGAGCATACTTGCCTCCGAATTGCCCGAAACGCCCGTGTTTATTAGGGGTAATTGCCATGGAAGGTTCCGCGGTAATAGGAATGAAAATGAAAAGAGTATAGCGATGGGATGGCTAACACACAAGCCGAACTGATTGGATAAATTCCCGAATTTTGGCCGGATCTTTGCGCCCGGGGCTTTGTTCTACGCCGCTACTCACATCGACTCCATAGGGCTGAACTTGGCGAATCGCTTCTTGCACATTTTCGGAAGTTAATCCTCCTGCCAACAGCATGGGAACGGCTTTGGCTACTTCGCCAGCAAGTGACCAATCAGTCGTGTGCCCTGTTCCCCCGTAAGCGGTATCCGAAAATGCATCTATGATAAATCCTCTCACGCCTATCCGACCCTTCCATTCTGCCAGCGCGAGATAGCTACTTCTATCCCGCAGTCGAATGGCGCGTATTACCGGGCGTTGTAGGGATTCACAAAAACTGGGAGATTCGTCGCCGTGTAGTTGTGCCAGGCCCAATCCACAATCATCGAACACTCGCTTCACGAAATCGAGATCATGATTAACAAATACACCAACCGGAACGACGAAAGGGGGCAGACTCGCAATAATATGTCGGGCGATAGCCGGTTGGACATATCGAGGGCTTTGAGAGTAAAACACAAAACCCAAAGCGTCGGCCCCTTCTCGAACTGCGATTTCGGCATCCTCTTGATTCGTGATGCCACAAACTTTTATTTTAGGAGACATAGGAACGTTCGCTATTGGTCAGCAAAATTCTCAATCATCCCGGTATACCGCTTCAATCTAATTTTTCTGCCTTGGCTATACAGGCTCCACTTCCTGTTCGACCAGTCTCTGGAAAAAGAGAACAGGTAGATAAGGGGGCGCCCCTCAATCGAATCCTAGACCCAACGAGTGGTGGATTCTTCTTTTTTGAGGGGTTTCGGGGGATGTAATAATTCTTGAATTTTGGATTGAATCGAATCTGCGCGCAATAACGACTCACCGATCAACATCGCTTTGGCTCCTGCTTCCAGTATACGCACGACATGAGCCCGGTTGTGGATTCCACTTTCACTGACAATAAGTGTGTCTGCCGGCATTCGTGTGGCAAGGCGCTCGGTGACACCCAAATCAGTCCGAAAGGTTTTCAGATCACGGTTGTTGATGCCGATAAGGCGGGCCAAGGGCACCCGTTCAAGGACGGTATCTAATTCCCGTTCATCGTGGATTTCAATGAGCACATCAAGGGATAACCCTTGTGCGAAGGTGAAAAAGTCCTCAAGCTGGAATCGATCCAACGCGGCCGCAATCAGTAACACACAGTCGGCTCCATAGGCCCGCGCCTCATAAAACTGAATCTCCTCGATCATAAATTCTTTGTTGAGCGTGGGAAGTTGAACCGCCTCTTTCACGTTGTGCAAATACTCCAAATTCCCCTGGAAATAATTCTGATCCGTGAGGACGGATAGAGCACTCGCTCCATGATCCCGATATTGAGAGGCGATGGTCACTGGCTCAAACCGATCTTGAAATTCGGGTCGCATCAGTCCTTGACTGGGCGAGGCCTTTTTGACTTCGGCAATTAATGCCGGAGCCGTCGAAGTCAATCCTGCCTCTAATGCCTGAATGAAACCCAGCGGTCTAGTTCGATCAACAATGCGGCCCTTGAGTTCAGCCAGGTAGCCCCGGCTCTGTTTTCTCCGCAATTCAGCTTTTTTATGTTCGAGGATACGAGTAAGAATCATGCTGCCAGCTTTTTGGTCAGGGAGATGAGTTTGTCCAACTTTTCAAATGCGGCCCCATTGTCTACCACACGACCGGCTTCTTCGAACCCTTCTTTCAGCGATGTCGCCTTCTGGCAGGCGATAAAAGCCGGCGCGGCATTCATGAGAACGATATCTCGTTTGGGGCCTTTTCGTCCTCGAAAAATATCGCGAATGATCTGGGCATTGTCTTCCGGGTTTCCTCCCAACAGTTCTTTGGGCGAAACAGGGTGCAGGCCGAAATCTTCCGGCCCGATGGAATAGCTCAGTACTCGTCCTTTTTTTCCTTCGGAAATCCCTGTACGACTGGTTAAAGAAATTTCATCCAAACCGTCCATCCCATGAAGGACAAAGCAATGTTGTGTGCCCAATCGCAAAAGTACTTGAGCCAATTTTTCGTTGAGGACGTGATCATACACACCCAGAATTTGTATTGTGGCCCGAGCCGGATTGGCCAGCGGCCCCATAATATTCATCAGGGTGCGGATCCCCAACTCTGTCCGGGGTTTGGCGCAATGTTTCATGGCTCCGTGATAGAGTGGTGCGAAGAGAAAGCCAATCCCAATTTCATTGATGCAATCTGCAACTTTTTCAGGAGACAAATCGATATTCACGCCAAGGGCGGCCAACACATCTGCACTCCCTGATTGAGAGGACACCGAGCGATTTCCATGCTTGGCAACGGTCATCCCCCCTCCAGCAACGACAAAGGCGGCAGCCGTGGAGATATTGAACGTGTGGCTTTTGTCCCCTCCGGTTCCACACGTATCCACCACCTGAGGATCGGTAATAGGAATTCGAATCGCCCGTTCGCGCATGGCTCGCACTGATCCGGTGATTTCATCGATGGTCTCACCTTTCATGCGTAATCCCATCAAGTAGGCTGCAATCTGGACCTCAGTGGCCCCTCCTTGCATGATCTCCCGCATGGCTTCTTCCGCTTCGTGTTCTGAGAGGTCGAGACCCTCGGCTAATTTGGCGATATGGTCTTTGAGTATGGGCATGTGAACCGGCTCATGAACATATAACTGGGAAATCGTGGATTTATTGGTCGAGTGAAGAGCAGACCGGCAATAATAAAAAATTCCGCAAAAGATCCATCCCTGCCGTGGTAAGGATCGATTCAGGATGAAATTGCACGCCTTCCGCTCCACTTGGGCTATGCCTGAGTCCCATGATTTCGCCTTCCACGGTTTCGGCTGAAATTTCAAAGTCCGCGGGCAAGGTTTCACGCTTGACGATTAAGGAATGATATCGGGTGGCTTCAAAGGGATTCGGAAGACCTTCAAAAATTGTTTTTCCATCATGATGGACCATGGAAGTTTTCCCGTGCATAAGCCGGGGCGCCCGAATAATTTGACCTCCAAAGGCGTAGGCCAGAGATTGATGCCCCAGACAGACACCGAATAAGGGAAGACGACCGGCAAAATGCTTGATGGTCGCAACGGAAATGCCCGCCTCGTTGGGCGTGCAGGGGCCTGGTGAAATTAATATGCGCTCAGGTGCCAGGCGGTGAATATCTTCGATCGTGAGGGCATCATTTCGAAAAATCTGCAGGTCCGCTCCCAACTCTCCAAGGTATTGGACAAGATTGTAGGTAAACGAATCGTAATTATCGATGACCAGAATCATAGGTTTCTTCTCTAGCCCTTTCACGCTAGGCCGTGTTCAGCCATTTCAATGGCTCTCATCATGGCTCCGGCTTTTGTTCGAGTTTCTTCATATTCACGGGTTGGGTCAGAATCGGCGACAATTCCGGCGCCGGCCTGAATGTAGGCCTTCTTTCCTTGAACGACGACCGTACGAATATTGATGCAGGTGTCCATATTCCCGGAAAAACTAAAATACCCGACCGCTCCTGCATAAGGCCCCCGACGAGTGGGTTCCAACTCTTCAATGATTTGCATGGCTCGGATTTTCGGTGCACCGGACACGGTACCGGCAGGAAAACATGCCTTCATGACATCATAGGCGGTGTATTGAGGATCTAATTCTCCCTTGACTTGAGAAACAATGTGCATGACATGGGAATACCGTTCAACTTTCATGAATCGTTCAAGTTTGACCGTTCCGGCTTTGGCCACTCGGCCCACATCATTGCGGCCTAAATCCACCAACATGACGTGTTCGGCCAATTCTTTGTGATCGGATAGGAGATCCTGTTCCAATGTTGCGTCTGCTTGTGGCGTGTGGCCACGGGGACGGGTCCCGGCAATAGGCCGCACCACAATATTGCCTTCTTCGCATCGCACAAGGATTTCCGGAGAAGATCCCACGAGTTCGATTCCGGCAATTCGTAAATAGAACATGTAGGGTGAGGGATTGAGCACCCGTAAGGCTCGATAGATCTCCAGGGGATCAGTATGAATGGTGGTCTGCCACCGTTGGGACATGACTCCCTGAATGATGTCGCCAGCCTGAATATATTCTTTGGTCCGAAGCACCATTTTTTCAAAGTCTTCAGGGGTCATATTCGATTGAAATTTGAGTGGCGCACGTCGAATTGAGCCTGAAGGTCGCTTGGTCGGTTTATGAAGCCTGGCAATGATGGATTCAATCCGATTGATGGCGTCCTGATAGATCTGGCGAAGCTGGGTCTTCTTCGTGGAAGTAATATGGGCGTTGGCCACGATTTTGAGGGTATGGGCGACATTGTCAAAAATGAGTAAGGTGTCTGTAATGCAAAACGCAAAGAGGGGAATCTGGATTCCGGGTTTTGCTCGGGATGGAACCGATTCAAAGGATCGGACCACGTCATAACCCAAATAGCCGACCGCACCGCCAACAAATCGTGGCAGGCCGGGAACGACAATCGGGTGGTAATCTGCCATGGTATGCCGAATATGGTCCAACGGGTTTCCCTGCAGCGGGACCCGGTGCTGTTTCCGGCCTTTTTGGGTGACGACCTCGCCATTCTCCTCCCACAACATGACAGAAGGATGACTACCCAGGAAGGAATATCTTGCCCAGTTTTCTCCCCCTTCGATACTTTCAAATAGGAAGGCATTGGCTCCCGTATTGATTTTTGAAAATGCCGACACAGGCGTCTCGAAATCTGCCAGAATTTCTCGATAGAGTGGGACGAGATTTCCTTGTGCGGCGAATTGGCAAAATTCGTCAAAACTCACTGAATAATAAGCATTTTTCATGGATTTGACGGTAGCATACGGCCTATGAGGTGTCAACGAAAGTGCCCGTGAGACACACGGATTGTAGAGAGAAGAATAAGAAAAGGCCGGAACCAAAGGAAGAAGCCTTCCTGCGGATTCCGACCTTATCTTAATAAATGAGTTGCGGTGGAATTACTGACCGTTGACGATGAGCTTTTGTCCAACGTGAATGGTGTTATCGGTCAGCTGATTCCAGGATTTGAGATCATTGATCGATACGCCATATTCTTTGGAAATCCGGTAGAGGGTCTCTCCTTTAGCCACAATATGTGATCCTTCGCCATTACCTCCAAGAGTATCCGTCATAGGCGAATCCAAAGGAATGCTGTCCCCCAAGTTCAAGTCCGAATCAAGTTTCGTCATATCTGAATCTTTAAAGTCCAGATCATTCAGCCCAAATTCAGAGATCGAGGGTTCGGAAAGTTTCAGATCATCCGCTTTTCCCATCCCTCCCTCTCGCACACGCGAAAGTTCGTCATGGGACCGATTGAGTTGGTCTCGCAACGCTTCCAATTCGGCATTTAAGTCCCGATTTTGCGATTCCATTGAGCCCATTTGTCGTTGCGTGTCTTGGTACTTCACATTTAATTCACCGGTTCGTTTTTCTTCTTGCGCTAGAAGGCGTTGGAAATTTAACGCACGCGCCTTTTCGGCCTCGAACTTTTCTGTACTGACACATCCGGACAAGACCCCACTACAGACCAGCACGCCAGCCACAATTTTCAGGTATCCACACCAGCCCGATGGTTGGGTATCTCCTTGACATCCCCCTAACAATGGTTGCGTCATGTTACGCATTCCTCCTCTGAGGTTCATATGTATCCCTCCTTTAGGGACAATGGTCAATAACGAGAACGCGAAGATATCCACGATCTAGTCACCTTTTGCTACACAATAATTCGGAATAGGGATAATGTCAAACAACTATTTTTGACACCAGGAGAAGTTACGGAACACCACGATTCATTGACCATAGAAAAATGGCTGTGATAATTTCATCTACAGATTGTTTTCGTCCTTATCTATGACCTCTCCATTTTCACATTTTTCGGATCCTTCGGTGATGCACATCGGGCAGGTGGCGCTTCGCTTGGCCCGTCCCCTTGCACTTCAACAAACCTGGATGGGCGATCAAGACATTTTACGCCAGCTTCTCGCCTGCTGGTTTATCGTTGATGAAAAAGATGTGCCCTTATCACCGAGAATTGTCGGTCAACCAGGAGTGGGGAAGACCACACTCGCCATGGCGGCGACCCAGGAGCGGAAGCAGGAACTCTTTATTTACCAATGTACCGCAGATACCAGACCAGAAGATCTCCTCGTCTCACCGGTCATTTCTGAGGGAGGCACGATTACCTATCAAGCCTCGCCCTTAGTCACGGCCATGCTGACCGGCAATGTCTGTCTTCTTGATGAAGGCAACCGGATGAATGAAAAGAGTTGGGCCTCACTTGCCTCACTGCTTGATCACCGACGTTCGGTCGATTCGGTGGTGGCGGGTGTCCAAATTCATGCGCATGAGAATTTCCGGTGTTGTGTGACCATGAATGAAGATGCGTCGACCTATGAAGTGCCGGATTATATCCTGTCCCGCCTGCAACCGACGCTGAAAGTAGAATTTCCTAACAAGGAACATGAATTAGCCATCTTACGGTATCACCTCCCGTTTGCGTCTGCGGAATTGATCACGCTCACGGTTAATTTCCTTCAAAAAGCGCATCAACTGGATCTCCCGTTTTCTATTCGGGACGGGATGCACATGGTGCAATATGCCATGAAACGGATGGCCCAAGACCCAAACCATCCCGTGGCTCGTGATCCGGCTTGGCGGGAAGCTCTGGTCAATGTTTTGGGAGAAGAAGCACGGGATCTGGATGTGTTAGCGAAACGCCGATCCCAGACATTGCACGGACAAGCTCTCCCGAAAGGATTAGGGGATTTCTTCTTTGAAGAGGACCATCCCCTGCACCCTGACCAGTAGGCCTTCAGCTCTGTAACCCTAGGCGATCCTGAAGAACGGCCCATCCTCTAATTCTTGAGTGGAAAGGGCTCACCCGTTTTCCTCCAGCACGCACCATGACTCTCGCCGCGTTGACGCCGGACACGATCTTTGCTCTATCTTCCAATATTCACGTCTTGCCTGTGGTGCATGGAAGTGGAGATATGGCTCATATTGTGCGCGAGATTATTGTGTCGCGCCACATTGATTGTGTGGCTATTCCTCTCCCGCCATCTGTGCAACCCCTCGTAGAAGAGGGGATTGACCAATTGCCTGTCATCAGCCTGGTGGTTCTTCCAGAACGGAATGAGGATGAAACCTCGAGCTGTTCCTATGTGCCGATTGACCCCTGCCAACCGGTCATCATGGGGATTCGATCGGCCTTGTCGGAAGGGATCCCGCGAGCCTATGTTGATCGGGAGGTCCAACGCTACCATCCCGTTTCCTGGGTCGGGCCTGATCCCTATACCTTAAAGACCGTCCCTTTGGCAGCCTTCTCTGCTGCCACCATACCTTTCTTACCCCCTCCTCAAGCCCAATCCTCTCGTTGGGAGCGCATCCGTTGGATGGCATTTCGACTTCATGAACTCGAACTGGATTTTTCTGCCGTTCTTTTTCTCTGCCCAATAACGGATTGGCCCTGGTTGCGTCAGGCCTATCACGAGCGGCTCCCGTATATTTCACCCGAGCAGGGAATAAACCTTCCCGAGTGGTGGAAGGTCGAGCCGGCTTCGCTCTACTTTGTGTTGAGCGAATTACCCTATGTCACGCACCTGTATGAACAACGACGGGAAGAAGCCCGAGCTGACACGCATTTGGCCATTGATGGCATCAAAGAACTGGTTCTGGAAGCTCGGGCCCAGTGGATGGCGTCTCGTTCCACGAGGATCGCGCAAGAAGCTAATTGGGTCACACCACAATTATTACAACGCTATTTTCGGTACGTGCGGAACCTGACGCTTCTCGAGCATCGGCTTAAACCGGATTTGTACACCTTGGTCCTAGCCGCGAAACAGATGGCTGGTGATGAGTTTGCCCTCAGGTTATTGGAAACCGCCCAAATCTATGACTACCAAACTCAACCATCCCTACTGGATACCAGGCCTGGTGTGTTGCTGGGAATTGGAGAACTTCAGGATCCAGATGGAAACATTCTACCGGCTGTGAATCGTTTGCAAGGAGACCCCTTAGTCTGGCGCCGTGTTACCCTCAGGCCAGATCCTCCAAGGCCCAAAACACAATCCTGGGCACAACAATGGAATCCTTACCGGCAGTGTTCCTGGCCTCCGGAAGATCAGCGCATTGAATCTTTTGCGGCGCATGTTCGTCAGTATAGTCGACAGGTCTTGGGGGCGGATTTGGGAAGAATTGAACGATTTAATAACTCGATGGAAGATGGAATTGATCTGCGGGCGACCTTGCGCCAATGGGCCATTTCCCCGCAGCGATCAGTGCGGGATATTCATGTCAAAGTGGTTCCCCCTTTGCGGGGAACCATTGAAGCGTTGGTTTTTTTCTTTGAGGTACCGGCTGATCCTCAGACGTTTTCCTGGCAAACGACCTGGTATGCCGAACATCAAGAAGAATCCACCCTCAGTTTTTACGCGACCCCCTTCACGACAAACCTGGTCGGACCGGGAATCGGGGAGGCATGCTATGGCGGGGCGCTTTTCCTGTATCCGCCACGCCTCATTCCTGATATATGGGACAATCCCGCATTTGATTTTGCGACTTCGCTCGAAGAACGATTACTTGCGGGAGCCTGCGCACATTCCCACGAACCCTTTGTCGCTGTTGTCTCTCCGGTACCGCTGACTTCAGTCTGGCGAAAAATTGCCCATCGCTTCGGCCGGAAGCTCCTGCCCATTCCCTTGCACCGGTTTTCAGGGCAAACGATTGCTCGTCTACGACGATTTCATGTGTTAAATGGGCACGACATCCGGAGTTATGCAGCCAAATTTATTCGAGAATAATCCTGACGAGACAGGAGCAGAGGATTCTTCCAAGACTCCCCAAGTTCCTGCTGCGCCATTCGCAAAGGTTCAACGGAGGCTAGAAGAGTTAAAGCACGCCATCCGTCGGCATGATGAATTGTATTATGTTCAAAGCCGTCCGGCAATCTCTGATGCTGAATATGACCAGCTCTTTCGGGAGCTGCAAGCTTTAGAAAACCAATACCCGGACCTCAGGACACCTGATTCGCCAACCCAGCGGGTCGGAGGGGCGCCGCTTGCCCAATTCAGTAAAATTCCCCACGAATTTCCTCTTCTCAGTTTGGATTCGGAAATGGATGAAGAAAGCGTATTGGCTTTTGATCAGAGGGTTTGCCGGGAACTGGAAGTGAACCAGTCGAGCTATTCGGCTGAACCCAAATACGATGGATTATCTGTTGCACTCACTTATGACAATGGCATATTTGTGCGAGGGGCGACGAGGGGAAATGGCGCAATAGGGGAGGACGTGACGCACAATCTTCGTACCATACGCGCCTTACCATTACAGTTGAGAGAAAACGGGACCTATCCCTCCCATGTGGTGGTGCGTGGAGAGGTATTTATGAAGCTCCCCGATTTTCACCAATTAAATCGACGCTTGACTGAGCAAGGTGAAGAACCCTTTGCCAATCCGCGCAATGCGTCATCTGGAACGTTACGCCAATTGGACCCGGCCATCACCGCGACCCGCCCGCTGACAATCATCTGCTACGATTTTATGAACTTCGGGCCAAGGAGGCCCAGCACCCATTTTGAAGCGGTCACGTGCCTGGAGGCATGGGGATTACCCATTCCTCAATTTCGCCGGCACTGTCCCTCCATTCAAGAAGCCCTGGAATTTCATCGTGAGATGTTTGAACAACGGGATGCCTTGTCTTTCGAAATTGACGGCATTGTCATCAAAATTGACCGGTTCGATTGGCAAAAGACTCTGGGCGAAAAATCACGCAGTCCCCGATGGGCCATCGCCTTCAAGTTTCCTCCAAGAAAGGAACTGACCAAGGTTCAGGAGATTGCCATGTCGGTCGGTCGGACCGGGGCGCTCACCCCGATTGCCTTATTGGATCCGGTGGAAATCGGTGGTGTGACGGTGAGCCGGGCCTCATTGCATAACGTGGGAGAAGTGGCCCGTAAAGATGTGCGGGTGGGTGATACCGTAAAAGTCGAGCGGGCAGGGGACGTCATTCCGGATGTGGTGGAACGAGTACCTGTGCCGGGTGAAGAGCGTGGAGCTCCTTTTCAACCGCCAACGATATGTCCGGTTTGTCAATCACATACCATTCAAGAAGGGCCAATTCTGTATTGTACGGGCCAAACAGTATGTTCAGCGCAACTCAAGGGGTCACTTGAACATTTTGGGTCAAAGAGTGCTTTGAATATTGAAGGGCTTGGAAAAAAAACGGTAGCACAGTTGGTCGACAAGGGTTTCGTAAAGAAATTGTCCGATCTGTATGCATTAGACCTCGACGATCTTCTTCAATTGGAAGGTTTTGCAGACAAATCCGCGAGGCAACTTTTAGGAGAAATTGAAAAGAATAAAGACGTTCCTTTCGCGCGCCTTCTGATCGGCCTCGGCATACGTCATGTGGGGACTCACATTGCCAGGATCCTGGCAAAGGAATTTGTTTCGCTCGACAATTTGAGGAGAGCTACCGAAGAAGAACTTTTGCTAATCCGTGACATCGGACCAGAGATTGCCGCGAGCGTGACTCATTTCTTTCAAGAATCACGCAATTTGATTGTTTGGCAACAAATGGAATCATTGGGGGTGAGGGTTCAACAGGAAACCAATATATCAGAGCCTCATGCTCAACCGCTAAGGGGGAAGACCTTTGTGCTAACGGGAACTTTAAAAGGCTATTCCCGTCAGGAGGCGAAACGCAAAATTGAAGGATTAGGAGGACGAGTCACATCCAGCGTCAGCAAACAGACAGATTACCTCGTAGCCGGCGAAGACCCCGGCTCTAAATATGACAGCGCCACCAAATTAGGCGTGCGAATTATCGACGAAAATGAATTTTCCTTATTCAGTCAATCCGGGAACCTTGAACCTTCATCCTCCAATGAGTGAAATTTCTATCGAATAATCTAAGAGGGTTTTATCTCAGCAGAAAGTAGAATGAGTTACCAAAAAGGGATAGATCAATCTCTTGGCTGGAAATGAAAAGGGAAGACCACATTAACTTTTATCAGCAGGACAAAGGAATAAATCAGAAGGCTTTGTTAGGATTCTGAAAACACGGTAGACGTTTCGGTGGGAGGGGTTTCCGGAACAGGCTCTTCCTTGATGATCTGCACGCTTTTGATTGAGCGTTCATCTGCGTCATATACCACGAGAAGGCAGCCGTCAGTTTCAACTTTTTCGCCAATGGTGGGAATATGTCCGAGCTCTTCCAGGATGAGCCCGCTAATGGTATTTTGCTCTTCTTCATCTAATTCGACTTTGAGAAATTCATTGATACGTCGAACTTCAGTCCGGCCATCCACTAAAATTTGATTTTTCCCCGTCCGGCGAATCCATTCTTCGCTAAGATCGCCTTCATCCATAATCTCTCCTACCACTTCTTCAAGCAGATCTTCGACGGTAATTAGACCCATCACTCCCCCAAACTCATTGACCACAATCGCAATATGTCGTTTTTCTTGTTGGAATTGCCTCAATAAATCATCAGCCGGTTTGGTAGAGGGAATGAACAATGCCGGTTTCGCAAATGATTTGAGGGTAAGGTTAGTATGACTTTGAGCCAGTTCCATCAGGGCATGATTGCGATAGAGAATGGCGGTGATATTATCGGGATTGCCTTCGTAAATGGGGATCCGTGAATATTTCGCTTTAAATATCTCTTCCCGTGCTTCTCCCAGTGTTTGATTGCCATCGAGGGCGAACATATATATTCTGGGCGTCATCGCATCTTCAGCTGTCACGTCATTGAATTCAAACACGTTTTTAATCATTCTCACTTCATCCGTTTCCAAGAGCCCCGCTTTTCCTCCGGCATCGAGCATAATCTTGAGTTCTTCTTCCGTGATAAACGGCACAGTTAACCCCCGCCCTCCTGTCAATTTTAGGATAAACGGTTCCAAAAAATAGAGAAAAGGAAAGAATAATTGTTCAAAAATATAGATGGGAAATGCCAGTAATTGCACGGCCCTTTCGGGATATTTTGCACAAAGTGTTTTGGGGACGAGTTCTCCGAATAACAGAACCATAAAGGTTAATAAACCTGTAGCCACAGCCACGGCCTCAGATCCAAAAAGGCGAATGGCAATCAGTGTGGCCAGAGATGCCGCCATAATATTGACCAAATTGTTGCCGATCAGAACGGTCGAGAGAAGACGCTGTGGATTTGAGCGTAATTTCAGGGCAAGTTTTGCCCCTTTATGACCTTCATCGGCCAGAGTTTTCAACCGGCTTTCAGTTATTGAAAAAAAAGCGATCTCGGCGCCGGAAAAAAAAGCGGAAAGCCCCAGACAAATAAGGACGGCGATAAAATCCATAGAGGGATTAACGAACTCCGATGTGACAAAGATATGCCGTCACAGCACAAATAGCTGCAAGATCTTGTAGTCTGGTCTTGGAGGAAATTGGTATCAGAAGTGTTTGAGAGGGATTCATAATAAGGCCAAAAGTCTCATAGTTTATGTGAGATTTTGAGCCCTCACTATTTACTTGGGTCCAAGGTACCATAGGGGATTGGTTTAAGGCAATTTTACTGGATGAATTGTCAGATTAACTCTTTTATTTCAGTCAGTTATCCTGTAGCAGGAGAGGGTCTAGATCGAATCGGTTTTCTAGGTCAATGGCCACGGTTTTTGCCTTTTCCTCAGAAGGAAATAGCCCAATCTGAACACGGTGCCATTGTCCAGATGGAAGGTCAACTGTCGTCAATCGTATATTGGTAAAGTGGTTGGCCAGTTGTTCCTGCAAGGAGACCGCTTGGGTTAAAGTCGTGAAAGAGCCTACCTGCACCCAATAACCAGCAGGCTCTCCATTCGCCAAATGGCTGGAACTTGCGTTTGGGGATTCGAGGATCGTCAAGCTGACGTTCTCCGTTCCTCTTCCAATCATGGCGAGCTCCCTGGCAGCTCCATAGGACAGATCAATGATCCGACCACCAATAAAAGGACCACGATCATTAATGCGAACGGTCACGGATTTCCCTGTTTCGACACTTTGAACGAGGACCCGGGTTCCAAAGGGAAGCGTACGATGTGCGGCAGTGAGTGCCCACATGTCATAAGGTTCACCGTTCGCAGTGGAATTGCCATGAAAACTTGGACCATACCAGGAAGCCACTCCCCGTTGAAAAGTTCCTGAGATCATCGGCTCTGTGCGGGACTGGACACCTCCTGCGCATCCTGCCATAAGCAGGAAATCCAGGATGAGACACATCCTTCCAGCCGGTGAACCACGAAATTGCATTACACGTATTCCCAACTTTTTGGTGAAGGGAAGCACTTTTATCGAATTGGATGAATTTGGGGACGCAGCATGAGACCCAGGAACCCCACCAAGATGGTCAATTCTTCTAAGGAGTCTGGTCCATCGTTCGGCGGTCAACAAAGCGGTAGCTCTGTCGATTGAACACCGGATATACAGAAAAAATCGGTGTTCCAAACGGTATAACGGCACTGTCAATACCATGGCTTAATTGAAGGTGGAGATTCACGAAATTAAAACTCAAGCCTTCTTGCCAGGGTTGAGATAAATTGTGCACATACGATTCAACTTTATCAGAAGCGTACGTTCTGGTCATGAGACCAGCCCCCCCTTGCAGCCCATAATCAGGTAGATCCGGTGCCCCTTGAATGAGGAGCGAAACCATTGAGGCATCAAACCACACCTTGATGTTACAACTGACCTGAATAAACGGCCCCAAACTACCGGTATGTTCTAACACGGCCATAGGATAGACTAATTCTGGTGGGAGGGAGGGGTCGGTTTGAGAGGCTTGAATGATAAACTCAGGGTCCTTGATAGCCGATACAGAGAAAAAGATAAGATTAGGGTCGCGGAGGTCCACATCCAGCACTTGGCCGTCATGGTAACTACATAATTTCCCCATCTCATAGCGCAAGGGAAATGAATATCCCATTTTTCCATAAAAAATTCGGATCCCGGCTTCCAATGGATCTTCCGGGCTTCGACTAATTTTCAAGTCAAATGGTAACGCAATATGAAAGGCATTAGTCCGGGCATTGATAAAGGGAGCGCAGGCACCGGGAAATTCTTTATGGATCGCAAGATTGTCTGGTTCAAACTTTTTCGCCGCCCCGCCAAAATGCTGGGCAGTTTTTGCCTCTTTGGTTAATCGGTATTTTTCCTGGTAATAGGCGGAAGCGCGTTTTTGAGCCGTTTCGAGAAAATATTCAGGAACATCAGTTTCGACAATTAGGCTTTGTCGATCTGGAGATTGTGACCGAGCAACCTTCATGGCTTCATTGTAACGTTGAAGATCGCTTTGGGTTTTTTTGATCAAATGTTCCAGGTCACGGCCTAATTCAGGGTCGTTATAGCGTGTGTTCGGTAAAAGTTGGTAGGCTTTTTGCAGTAATTCTAATTTCATTGTGTAGCGTTTGGGTTCGGCAGAAAAGACTGTTGCTATAGCCATCAACAAATTAAATTGCTCCTCAGGAAGGAGGGATAATTTGGTCAGGTCGTTCTCTTTCACAAAAGCTAAACCTAACGGACCAAAGGCTTCCTCCTCGCGTAAGTGGAGGGTAAGGAGATAGTTGAGATAGGCGCGAGCGTCTTCTTGAGTCATAGGAATCCTTATTTTACGGGAGGCCATTTTAAGGTAAGTACGTTATTGGAGCAAGTTATCGTGTAGCGTTCAATCCAATTTTTGGGAACCCTATAATTTTGATGAAATCGAGACGAATCAAGCTTAGACTTCCGAGAATACAGCATTTTGGGAAGAAAGGATTCAATATGCCACAAGCCTTTTTGCAAAAAACCAGAGGTGCAGTCTTTATACTGGGATGGGTTATCGCCTGGCTGTTCCTTGGAATGGGCGTGACATTTGTTTCGGCAGAAGATTCAGCTGTCAAAAAACCAGGACCGGTCGCAGCCGGAGTGGAGGATTTATCCACCGAGAATCTGAATAAACAAATTACTGATTTAGAAACACAAATACAGAAGCTTAGAGATCAAAGTATCGAGCTACAAGAAAAAACTCGAGCCAAACTTCAAGCCCAACTCGACAATTTCAAAAAACAACAAGATACCCTTATCCCTCGTATTGAGCAACTTCGTGACAATAGTGAATCGGCGTGGCAGGACATCAAGGAAAACATTCAAAAGGCTATTGAAGATCTCAAGCTTTCCGTTGACTCCATGAAAAAGTAGAGATGTGACGGGCTCTCTGTTTATCCCCACATTAACAATAGCATTGGTTGCCAGGGACCTTTCGCTTTTATATCCTTCCTTTACATCTGTCCTGTTACACCTTTTTCTTAAAAAATCCTCGATTATATTTAAAACCTGCATTGATAGGAACGTCTTTTTCCCTGATCCGCTATGATATTATCCTCCATGGTCCAACCCACGGAACAGGTCTTGGAATGGCCTGTCTTAATCGATTGCCTTGCCAATGAGGCCGCCTCTACGATGGGGGCGGCTTGCTGTCGCTCGCTCATTTTCGCATCTAACCTCCAGGCTGCACGTATTCAACAAAATGAAACCTCCGAAATGGTTGATATCCTTGAAGGAGCTCATCCTCTGCCTTCCTTGGTATTTCCCGATATCCGAAATGTGCTGGCACGGGCTGAAAAAGAAGGAATCCTGGAGGGGCCGGACCTGCGAGATATTAGTTTGGTCTTAGGCCTTGGGGATACGATCAGACAACACTTGCAGATTCATGGCTCCACGTTCCCGAAGATCAGAACTCGTTCCTTGAATCTTCAGGATCTGATGTGGATCAAGCAAACCATTGATTCGTGCATCGATCTAAACGGTCAGCTGCGAGAATCCGCGAGTCCTGAGTTCTATCAATTGACACGAAAAAGTCAGGGTCTCCGTCAAACGATGCGGCGACGGTTGGAAGCGATGTTAGCCTCTCAAGAATATGAGAATCTTCTTCAAGGACAGTATTTTGCTGAACGTGAGAATCGATATGTCATTCCGATAAAAGCCGAACGACAACAGGCGATTGATGGAATTGTCCATGACATTTCCGGCAGTGGAGCCACGGTTTTTGTTGAGCCCCGCCATTTGATCGAATTAAATAATTCCATTAAATTTGCCGACTTGCAGGTGGCTCAGGAAGAACGGCATATACTGCAAGATTTGTCCAGCCGTGTGGCGGAACATGTCTCGGCCATTCAAGAAAACTTGTCCTGCTTGGCCGATCTTGATTGCCTCATGGCCAAAGCACGATTGAGCATCAAAACGCATGGCTCTTCCATTCTTCTTACCCAAGAACATGGCATTGATTTGCAACAGGCCAGACATCCACTCCTGGCGTTGACCAAGGAACAGGTCATACCCAACTCCATTCGGATTGAAGGCGCGACCAAGGTTCTCATTATTTCTGGACCGAATGCGGGTGGGAAAACGGTGTCATTGAAACTGGTAGGATTGTTCGCGATGATGGCGAAAGTCGGGCTTCACCCAACTTGTGGTCCCGACTCTAAGATGGCACTTTTTGGACAGGTGTATGCGGATATCGGAGATTCCCAGGACCTCAGTAAAGATGTGTCCAGCTTTTCGGGCCATATTCTCAACATGATCGCATTATTAAAAAATGTGGGATCGCCAGGGGAACCAGCGAACCGGAATGTTCTTGTACTCCTGGATGAATTGGGCAGCTCGACTGATCCTATTGAGGGCGCTGCATTAGCCGAAACACTTTTAACCCGTCTATGTGAATTAGGATGTACGATTGTCGCAACCACTCATTATCCCACTTTAAAAACCCTTCCCTTTCGAAATCCACATGTTCGGAATGCCAGTCAGGAATTTGATATGGTTACTCTCGCTCCAACATACCGGCTCATAGACGGTATTCCCGGGGGCTCCTCCGCCTTGGATATTGCGGGACGATTAGGGTTGGATTCGACAATCATTCAGTCCGCCAAAATTTTAATCCAACGGCAGGATTACGATCTTGATGCCATCTTTCGAGCTCTGCAGAACACACACACTCGATTGGAACGTGAATGTGAACAGGCTCAACATCTTCGTCAGGAAGCGCAACGCTTGTTTGAAGAGGCGCAAGTGACTCGCGACCAATTGAAGGCCCAAGAACTGGAGGATCGCCAACGATATCGAAAGCAATGGCAACAGGAATTTTTCAAGGCACAACGGCATCTGAATCAGATCGTGAACGACCTGAAAAATGACAAAACTCTTTCGAAGGTGAAGTCTATCCAACAAACTCTAGGCACACTTAATCAGGAAATTCTTTCTCACCTCCCAAATAATCCATTGGTACCATCTGAGGCACTACATGAAGGGGACCTGGTAGAAATTAATGCGCTGGGGACTATAGGTGTGTTGCAGGAAAGTCTTGAGGGAAAAAGACAGGTATCCATTCGTGTGGGCACCCGGACAATTAAAACAGCCCCTTCTGCCATACGTCGAGCGACATCTTCTTCCGGCAATAAACCCTTGTCGGGTCAACAACAATTGAGTGGGAAGCGGTCTCTATCCACAATTTCCACTGAGCTGGGTTCCCCAGCCTCCAATCAGGAAACAGGGCTCTATCAACAGGAATTGGTTATTCGTGGGTTTCGTCTTGACGATGCGATGGAGATGACGCTTGCGGCCCTAGACCATGCCTTGGTCACCCAAGCCAAATATCTTAAGGTCATTCATGGCCAGGGTTCTGGTGCACTCAAAACCGGAATTCGAACTCTTTGTCAATCCTCTCCCTATATCCAAAGCTTTCGAGCTGGTGATCCATCCGAGGGAGGAGACGGTGTGACCGTGATCGAATTACGATAAAGGAATCCGTGGAGCGTGATTCTTGAGTCCAATCTGTACATTTCGGATAAATCCCTCGTGCTTGGGTCGGCGCAAAGGGCCCCCTTTTGTTAACGAATGAAATTCATCTTTTGTCAGACTGGCCAATTCATGTAATTTGGGATGTAATGTCCAGGGAAATGGTTGGAATCCTGGCTCAGTAGTAGGATTTGCATTCACGTTAAAAGGACAAATATCCAAACAATCGTCACAACCAAAAATCCTATTGCCTATTTTTTTTCTCAGCTCGGCTGGCAGATCCTCCACACTGCCGCGGTATTCAATCGTCAAATACGAGATGCATCGCTCAGCATCAAGGAGATAGGGTTCTACGATGGCTCCAGTGGGGCATGCCTGAATACAGAGCGAGCAGGTTCCACATAAATCCATGGCGGGTTCATCACAATCCAATGGCAGGGTCGTTAGAATTTCTCCGAGCAACAGCCAAGATCCAAAATCGGTGGAAACAATATTGGTATGTTTGCCGATCCAGCCAATGCCGGCCTCTTGGGCCCACGCTTTTTCCATGATGGGACCCGTATCCACATAACTCCTCGTCTGAATATCCGGTACGTGTGAGTGAAGGAAATTTTCTAATTGTGTCAATCGGTCCTTCATGAACCCGTGATAGTCTTTCCCCCAGGCATATCGGGCAATTCGTCCAGAAAGCTTTGACTCATCTGGAGTATGATCGGTGTAATAATTCATCCCGACGACTACCAGTGATTGGCAACCTGGGAGCACTTCTGCTGGGTTGGATCGGCGTTTCGGATCCTTGGCTATCCATTCCATAGTTCCATGAAATCCCAAGTCAAGCCATTTTTTCAGGCGTCCCCATAACCGCAAAGTAATCGATTCTTCCGCAAGGGGAATTGTAAATTGAGCCGGAGGGCATGGCATGCTGGGAATAGGCGTTGGAAGGCGAGCAATCCCTACAGCATCAAAACCTAAGCGACGGGCCTCTTCTTTGATTTGCTTGGCCAGGAACGACCGAGGAGACATGAGTGTTACTACTCCTCAGAATAGAAACGAGGTTTACTTCTGTTCAGGGATTCCTGGATTAGCAGGAGGAACATTGTTCACACAATTAAACATCACCATAAATCTTCCTGTACATTGATCAGTTGTGCAAGCTTGGCATGATCCGACAATGGACGTTTTCCAGTCGGTTTGCTTCTCGTTGAATTGACAAGAAGTTCCCCCTCCTTTGGAAATATCAACCCAGGGTTCGGGATACCCCGGAAACTGGGCAACTGCACAGCCATTGGGAATTGGTACCCGACATTCAGCCTTTGCCTCGCCTTTCACCATGCCAATGGTACAATTCGCTTCTGTTCGCGACCGGGAATCGGCTGCTTCCCCATTATTGATAATCCCCAACAAGGCGTTCCCGGTAATGAGAAAAACCATAATTGCCCACATCAATAGATGACTGGTTTTTTGTTGACTAATTCTTATTTTGATTGTGTTTAAATATGAATTCAAAGGGACCTGTATCCGGGTAAAATGGTGAGACAAGCTGCACGAATACGATAGGAAAGTTCCGTAAGGATGGACTTCCTTATACCACATCACCCAAACAATCTGTCAAAAACCTATCTCCTTATGCAGGCTATGCAGACTGAAGTAGAAAAACCCCCTGGAGGATTGCGATCCTCCAGGGGGTTTTCACTATATCCGTAGGTCGGATTTTAGAATCCGCCCATACCGCCCATACCGCCCATGCCATGATCATGGCCGCCAGGCATCCCACCAGCTTCTGACTTCGATTCTGGGATTTCTGTAACCATGACTTCGGTGGTGAGCATGAGGCCTGCAACACTGGCAGCGTTTTGCAACGCGCAACGAGCGACCTTGGTTGGATCAATCACACCGGCCTCAACCATATCCACAAATTCTCCGGTGCCTGCATTGTATCCTCGATTCGTGGATTCACCTCGAACTTTTTCCACAATAATGGAGCCCTCTGCGCCTGCATTGATGGAAATTTGGCGAATTGGTTCTTCCAGGGAACGCTTGACGATGTTCACTCCAACTTGTTGATCGTGCTCTAATTTCATTTTATCCAAAGCTGGAACACATCGAAGGAGAGCCACCCCTCCACCAGGAACAATGCCTTCCTCTACCGCGGCTTTCGTCGCATGGAGCGCGTCCTCTACACGAGCTTTCTTTTCCTTCATTTCGGTTTCGGTCGCTGCGCCTACGTTAATCACCGCAACGCCACCAACCATTTTCGCCAATCGCTCTTGCAGTTTTTCCCGATCGTATTCGGATGTGGTTTCCTCAACCTGCGTCTTAATTTGCTTGACTCGACCTTCAATCCGTTTTGGATCCCCGGCGCCTTCCACAATCGTGGTATTATCCTTGTCGATGTTCACCCGTTTGGCACGACCGAGGTCTGTCAGTTTCACGTTTTCGAGTTTGAGGCCTACTTCCTCAGAAATCACCTGTCCGCCCGTCAAGGTGGCAAGATCCTCCAACATGGCCTTCCGTCTATCACCAAAGCCAGGAGCCTTTACCGCTGCCACATTCAACGTACCACGAAGTTTATTGACAACCAAGGTTGCCAGAGCTTCGCCTTCGACATCTTCAGCAACGATGACCAACGGTTTGCCCATTTTTGCTACCTGCTCAAGAATGGGGAGCAAGTCCTTCATGGCACTAATTTTCTTTTCAACGATCAGCAAGAAAGCGTCTTCCAAAGAAGCTTCCATCCGGTCTGCATTGGTCACGAAATAGGGAGAGATGTACCCGCGGTCAAACTGCATTCCTTCCACGACATCCAATGACGTAGTCATGGACTTGGCTTCTTCTACGGTGATGACGCCATCTTTTCCCACTTTATCCATTGCCTCGGCGATCAGATCACCAATGGTGTGATCGTTATTTGCGGAGATTGAACCAATTTGGGAAATTTCTTTTTTGGTCTGGCAGGGCTTGCTGATTTTTTTCAGTTCTTCAATTGCCACTTCAACGGCTTTGTCAATGCCTCGCTTAATTTCCATCGGATTGGCGCCTGCGGTAATATTCTTGACGCCTTCACGGTAAATCGCTTGTGCTAAGACGGTCGCGGTGGTTGTTCCGTCACCTGCGATATCACTGGTTTTGCTTGCCACTTCCCTAACCAATTGGGCACCCATGTTTTCATAGGGATTTTTTAATTCGATTTCCTTAGCCACCGTTACGCCATCCTTGGTGATCGTTGGGGCGCCAAACTTCTTATCGAGAATGGCATTTCGGCCTTTTGGTCCCAATGTCGTTTTCACGGCATCGGCTAATTGGTTCACTCCGCTCAAAATAGACGCACGTGCCTTTTCACTGTATTGCAACTGCTTAGCCATACAAATCCTCCTTAGAAATCATTTTTGTGATGTGGAATACAAATCAAGAAACTGGCTTCGAAAGTGACGGCGGCGTTAATTTTCAAAGACGCCCAAGATATCTTCTTCTTTTAAAATTAAGCAATCGTCATTCTCAACTTTGATTTTGGTTCCAGAATACTTGTCAAACAACACTTGATCGCCAACCTTCACATTTTCAACATCAGGGCCTGCGGCTTCGATAGTGCCTCTTTGTGGTTTTTCACGAGCCGAGTCGGGTACGTAAATTCCACCTGCTGTCCGTTCCAATTCTTCGGTATAGGTCACGAAAACCCTATCCCCTAAAGGACGGAACCCCTTCGCACTGCTTCCACTTCCACCTTCTTTTGGTTCCTTTTTTTCCTTCTCTTTCTCTTTTGTGGCTGCCATGTCTGCCTCCTTCTTTGGTTGTTGGCCAATTGATTGGAAAAATGGTGAGAACTGTAATTAACTATTGGGATTACGCACATCTGCCTGAATTTCCTATTGATGCGTCATCTTGAAAGGAAAGATAAGTCCGCTTGAATTGAAGTCAAGAGGGAAAGGCAAGATTTTCAACAAGGAAGAGTGTCGGAAAGGCCATCTTTACGGAAAGCATCCACTCATAATCTTGGGGTAAACGGATTTTTGTACGTATATAAACTTACAACACTATTCCCTGAGATGTTCAAAATCCTGAATATCTTTTTTCATAAGCTCTCGCAACTTCTTGATTATTTTGGCCTCCAGTTGACGAGTCCGCTCTTTGGTAATCATATATTTTCTTCCTAAGTCTTCTAAGGTCACGGGAGATTCCGATAGGAGTCGATTGCGAAGTATGTCCTCCTCTCGCTCTGACAGTGTTTTTGCGAATTCTGCCAACTTTTTTCGGAAGAGGCGTCGCAGCTGTGTGTCAGCCAGCTGATCGTCAATGGCAGGTTGAGCGGAGGGAAGGAGGTCATGAAATGTGCCTTCTCCTTCCGCCGTCATTGGTTGATCCAGGGAAAGTTCCCAACTTCCCAAACGTTGATCCATTTCCACAACATCTCGTTCACGCACATTAAGGCGGTCCGCCAGTAATTTAGGATCTGGGACATAGCCTTGTCGTTCCAATTTGGCCTTTTCGCGACGAAGATTATAAAAAAGGCGTCGTTGTTCCTGGGTCGTGCCGATTTTGACAAGACGAAAATTATTAAGGAGATATCGCAGCACAAAGGCTCGAACCCACCAGGCCGCATAGGCATAAAAGCGAACATTTTTTGTCGGATCGAATTTCTTCATGGCCTGCAAAAGGCCGACATTTCCTTCCTGGATAAGATCCATTTGATCAATCCCGGCAAGACCATATTCTGAGGCAATCGACACACACACACGCAGGTTAGCTAAAATTAATTTCACTGCAGATTCTCGTGTCCCTGCTGTCTGATATTCATGAAAGAGTTGAAGCTCTTCCTCTTTCGAAAGGAATGGGTACCGACGGACTTCGGCTAAGTATCGACTGAGCGTTGTGGTCGGAATAAGTGCGGTTGAGACCGAATCCCAGGTCGCCTTATTCTCGGATGCCTCTTCACTTTCGGGTTGGTTCTCCTGTTCCCTGGCTTCATCGAGGGGTATTTCTTCATGGACCTCTTCATTGGGCAGCTTAGAAGGGGAATCTTTCGCCACAACGTCGATCACATCGGAAATCCGTTTTTTTGATGATTTCTGTTTCATGCTTTGGCTTAATGATCAAGAAGGCAGGGTGCCCCACATTTTGTTGTTATTGTAATGAATTTTTCTTGGATCACCAACCACATTCACGAAGTATTCAAATTTCGTGGTAATAACAGGGTTTCCGGAAGTTCCACTTCAGAGAAATATTGGCAATGTTAGGTAAAACTTTTTATAGTTGGGTCATCACAGCAGGCTTGAGAAAAAAAGAAAGGCTTCCCAATGCCCTTGAAAGAATCATGTTGAAAGACGTTTTCCATTCACTTCGTTCCGGGCATTGGCCAACCCTCCTTGGTGCGTGGCTCCACTTTGAAATAAGCTTTATGGTGTGGCTCCTTATTGGGGCCATGGGAATCGCCATATCTGAGGAATTTTCTCTCTCAGCCTCTCAAAAAGGCTTATTAGTCGGCATCCCATTGCTAGGCGGCGCATTGCTTCGAATAATTGTCGGGCCGCTAGGAGACCGGTTAGGGGCCAAAGTCGTGGGATTGGGGATTCTGGGCTTGGAAGGCATCGGGTTGCTGCTGGGATGGCTGGGAGGAACCAGCTTCGAGGCTATGTTGGGAGTTGGCCTTTTTTTAGGGTTTGCAGGGGCCAGCTTTGCGATTGCTCTGCCTCTGGCCAGCCAAGCCTATCCTTCAGCCCATCAAGGGTTGGCCATGGGAGTCGCAGGAATTGGAAATAGCGGCGTACTATTGGCTGCGTTTATGGCCCCGCGCCTTGCGGAAGGACTTGGCTGGCATCAGGTATTCGGCATTATGCTGCTACCTGTTATGGGGGTGACTCTCATTTTTTTCTGGTTGGTTCAGTCGGTTCCGGTAAGGAATGAAACCGACTCCTCAAAAAAAGATAGCATGAGTGTACTTTTGCGAAGAGGACTTCAGGATCCAGTCATGTACTGGTTGTGTTTATTATATGGGGTAACGTTCGGAGGTTTTGTAGGGCTTTCCAGTTATCTCCCGATTTTTTTCCATGATCATTTTCAGGTGGACATGGTGAAGGCGGGAACATTGACAGCCTTTTGCGCGTTGACGGGAAGTGGTGCCCGCCCTCTGGGAGGATTTCTTGCGGATCGGTTCGGGGGGTTAACCTTATTACAAGGGCTCTTTCTTATAATAGCTGCTTTATGCTTGGCCTCAGGGAATCTTGATCATTTTGCCTTGACCTATACCATTATTCTCCTAATAATGTTTTGTTTAGGATTTGGAAATGGAGCCATTTTCCAGGTGGTTTTCAATCGATTTGAATCCATAATGGGAACGGCTTCCGGCTTTGTTGGTGCGGCGGGAGGTCTTGGAGGGTTCCTCTTAGCATCTGGTTTTGGATGGTTGAATGAGATAACCGGAACCTTCTCTTCTGGATTTTTCGGCCTGGCCCTGGTTTCAGGATTAGCAGGTCTTAGTGTTATGATAGTCCAACGTTCGGTATGGTTAGCCAAACCCAAATCTATTCCAGACACTTAAAAAGCTGAAGCTGAAATGTTTGACCGTCAAGTGAGTCACCCATGAAAAAAGAATCGGCCCCAATACACAAGCCTCAATTTCACACAATTGCCGAAACCTTACAGGATATTCAAACTGGTAAATGCATCATCCTTGTTGACGATGAGGATCGGGAAAATGAGGGCGATCTGGTTATGGCTGCTGAAAAAGTCACACCTGAACATATTAACTTTATGGCGAAATACGGCCGAGGATTAATTTGCCTGGCACTCACCCCAGACCGAGTTGAGGAGTTGAAACTTCCCCCCCAGGCGAATGAAAATACTGCGCCTTTCGGCACAGCCTTTACTGTATCGATTGATGCCGCCAAACATATAACTACCGGAATCTCGGCCGCCGATCGAGCCACCACAATTCAGTTGGCCGTTGACCCAATAGCCAAGCCAAGCGACTTTGCAAGACCTGGGCACGTTTTTCCATTAAAAGCCCATAAAGGCGGAGTATTACGCCGTGCCGGGCAAACCGAAGGGTCGGTTGATCTTGCCCGCCTGGCTGGACTGTATCCTGCGGCCGTCATCTGTGAAATTATGAATGATGACGGTACGATGGCCCGGGTTCCTCACTTAATGAAATTTGCAAAGCACCATGGCCTGAAAATCATCACAGTGAAAGATTTGATTCAATACCGGTTACATCGGGAGACGTTTGTGAAGCAGGTCGCCACAGCGAATCTCCCTACACGCTTTGGTCATTTTCAGTCGGTGGTTTTTGAAAACGAACTTGATGCCGGAACACACATCGCCCTCGTGAAAGGGCAGATCGATAACTTTCCAACATTGGTGCGAGTCCATTCGGGCTGTCTGACAGCTGATGTCTTTGGGTCTTTGCGATGTGATTGCCGTGAACAACTGCATCGAGCAATGGAGATAATTGAACGGGAAGGCAAAGGGGTCCTGCTGTACTTAAATCAGGAGGGGCGGGGAATCGGACTCACCAATAAAATTCGGGCCTACCACCTTCAGGACCAGGGCAGTGATACAGTCGAAGCCAATTTGCAATTGGGGTTTAAGGCTGATTTGCGGGATTACGGAATTGGCGCCCAAATTTTAGTAAATTTGGGTCTCAAAAAAATCAGATTAATCACCAACAATCCAAGGAAAATTGTGGGGATCGAGGGTTATGGATTGGAAGTCGTCGAACGCGTGTCCATTGAGATTACGCCCCAGGAGTCAAATGTGCACTACTTACGCACCAAAAAAGCCAAATTAGGTCACCTCCTGAATAATGTGTAATGAGGACTTGCGGTTCCCACCGGCAAGTGGTACACACTGATCGTGACTCCCTCCCTTTTAGTATGATGGACTGAGTCTCAAAGGAATTACTAACTACCATGCCGAATCAAGAGCGTCGTTGGGACGAGGTAGATTGCCAGGTGGCGATCGTGGTCAGTACCTTTAACGAGCTCGTGACCAGCCGATTATTGGCTGCAGCTGAATCCACCTTAACCCAATTAGGTACCCCACCAGACCACAGGAAGGTCATTCGGGTTCCTGGGGCTTTTGAAATTCCATTAATTGCAAAGACACTGGCCCAATCCCATCGATTTGATGCCATTATCTGTTTAGGGGCAGTGATCCGCGGGGAAACGCCACACTTTGAATATATTTGTGCAGAGACAAGTCGCGGGATCGGCCAGGCATCTCTGGATACAGGAATTCCCATTATCTTCGGAGTCCTGACTACGGATACCGTTGCTCAGGCAATGGAACGTTCCGGGCCACCTGAACGGAATAAAGGGGCGGATGCAGCCCGCACGGCTCTTGAAATGGCCGTCTTAATGAAACGTTTGAGTAAGACGAGTGTCCGCCAGTCTGGCTTTTTAAGAGAATCCACAACATCATGACTATGACTGTTCCATCAGGTACACCCCCGGCTAATCAGGCACAGGGTCGGCCATCTAGGCGCCTGGCTAGGCAACTTGCGTTGCAAATGCTTTTCCAATTTGAATTTCAAGATCAAAACCCCTCATGGCAAGAAAATTTTTGGGCAAGTCAATCGGCTTCCCCCGAAGTCCAAACATTTACCTCTAATCTCTTTCTTGGGGTCATCACCAATCAGCCTGAAATTGATCAAATTATTCGCGACTTTGCCATCGACTGGTCCTTGCAACGGATGCCGGTCGTGGATAGGAATATCCTGAGGTGTTCCATTTACGAATTGTTATGGGAACCCAATATTCCGGCCATGGTCACCATCAATGAAGCGGTTGAATTGGCTAAACTGTTTGCGGATAATGAGGCCAGACGATTCGTTAATGGACTTTTAGACCATGTTCTCCGTGCTGAACCAAAGCTTGCCATCAAGCGAAGCCAGATTCAACAAAAGGTTCCTGCGCCGGATTTCTCTGATCCATCACCTACCTCCTAATTGCCCTTTCCCAATGATTGACCGCTACACGTTACCCCGCATGGGGGCCGTTTGGACCCAGACCCACAAATATGAGTTGTGGTTACAGGTCGAACTTGCCGTGTGCGAAGCCATGGAAAAGATGAGACAGATTCCTCATGGCGTGGCAGCCCGCATTCGGAAAAAAGTCACGATCAATCCGTTACGTATAGCGGCTATTGAACAAGTCACGAAACATGATGTTATTGCCTTCCTGGAATCGATGGCGGAGCAGGCAGGGAATGACGGTCGATTTCTGCATGTTGGGCTCACCTCTTCAGATATCGTCGATACATCTCTTTCGTTGCAATTAGTGGAAGCCGCCCAATTGATTCGTGAGGATGTCAAAGCCTTGCTTAGTGCCTTGCGGGAATTAGCCTTTGCGCACCAGGATACCCTGATGGTGGGGCGTTCGCATGGTATTCATGGAGAGCCTATTTCCTTTGCATGGAAGGTGGCCATTTGGTATCAGGAGTTTCAACGGCAGCAACTCCGTCTAGAGGCGGCGTTCGTGGACATTGCTGTCGGCAAGCTTTCTGGGGCCATGGGAACATTTGCACATCTTTCTCCCTCAATCGAAAAAACGGTATGTCAACGGTTAGGGTTGAAACCGGCGCCTATTTCAAATCAGGTGCTTCAGCGAGACCGACACGCAGCCTTCCTTTCGGTATTGGCTCTGATGGCAGCGAGTATTGAAAAAATTGCCACTGAAATTCGCCATTTGCAAAGAACCGAAGTACTGGAAGCCGAAGAGTACTTTGAGCCCGGCCAAAAAGGCTCTTCCGCCATGCCTCATAAACGGAACCCGATCAGCTCGGAAAATTTATGTGGTCTTGCCAGAGTGGTTCGCAGTAACAGTCTGGCTGCCCTGGAAAATGTTGCCTTGTGGCATGAACGAGACATTAGCCATTCATCTGCTGAGCGGATTATCCTTCCGGATAGCACGATTCTGATCAATTACATGTTGGTCCGGTTAACGAACATGTTATCCAAACTGGTGGTCTATCCTGAACGGATGATGGCTACTCTGAATCAAACCGGTGGACTGATCTTTTCGCAACGAGTGTTACTGGCGCTGTTAAAAAAAGGTACGATCAGAAAAGACGCCTATGAGCATGTGCAGCAACAGGCAATGGCTGCCTGGAAAGGGGCAGGAAGTTTCCAAGCCCTTATAGAAGAGGATCCCTTTATTGCCAAACACCTGAGTGCAAAAGAGATTGCGACCTGTTTTAATCCCAGAGCCTATTTGCGAAACCAACAGCAGATTTTCAGGCGGGTATTTGGAAGGCATGCCCAGAGCCTGCGTTCAACACCACCCCGAACAACTAATTCAAAAAAGCCATCAAACAAGGGGAAGAGAGAATGACTAAGGGAGATATGCTTTACGAGGGAAAGGCCAAAAAGATTTTCCTGACCGAAAATTTAGACGAAGTCATTCACTACTTCAAGGACGATGCCACCGCCTTCAATGCGCAAAAACGAGGGACTATCCTGGGAAAAGGTGTGGTGAACAATAAAATCTCCGCCACACTTTTCCAGTATCTTGCTGAAGCGGGCACTCCCAGTCATTTTATCCAGCAACTCAATGATCGAGAAATGTTAACGCGACGGGTGAAAATTATTCCAGTGGAAGTTGTGGTACGTAATCGAGCCACGGGCACCATTGTCAAACGCTTGGGTTTAGAAGAAGGTTTGATCATTGATCCCCCATTAGTCGAGTTTTTCTATAAAGACGATTCGCTGGGCGACCCTCTGATTTCCGAAGACCATATTCGCCTACTTAAATTGGCCACCCCCTCGCAAATCGAAGAACTTCGACAGCATGCCCTCAAGATCAACGAAGTGTTAAAACCTTTTTTCCAGAAAAGGGACATGATGCTGGTGGATTTTAAGTTGGAATTTGGTTTATGGAACGGTCAAATTATCCTGGCAGATGAAATTTCCCCCGACACATGCCGTTTTTGGGACATCCAAACCGGGGAACGCATGGATAAGGATCGTTTCCGTAAAGACTTAGGGCGTATCGAGGAAACCTATCAAGAAGTTCTCAGACGGGTTTGCGGATAATTCCCGATTTTTCGAACAAAGTGATCGGTCATTGGCCAAAGCCATGTTGGCAAGTACCCTGGTTGTGACGTAAAGCCTTTATTCACCCGGTGCATGTCGAGTCTTCTGTGAAATCATGAAAGCCAAAATTTACATTACGCTCAAAAACGGAATTCTGGACCCTCAAGGTCGAGCCATTCAGCAATCCCTTCAAACTCTTGGTTTTGGAACGGTTGGAGAGGTCCGCATAGGGAAATTCATCGAGGTGGATCTTTGTGAAACAGACACGACATCTGCAGAAAATAGCATAAAAGCGATGTGCGAAAAACTCCTTGCCAATACCGTCATTGAAGAATATCAATACGAAATCCTTGAGGCATAACTAATGGTCTCCCGGTTGTCTTTCCTGATTGAATCGGCTTTTTTCTCTGCTAACCTTCCTCGTCTCAGTAAAAATGGCAACAAGGGGAGAGCGCGATGAACATCGGTATCATTGTCTTTCCCGGATCCAATTGTGATCGTGATTGTGGTCATGTCCTTTCGGAGATCATGGAACAAACCGCCCATTTCATTTGGCATCAAGAGAGAACCCTCAAAGGCATGGACGCCATTATTCTCCCCGGGGGCTTTTCTTATGGGGACTACCTCCGTACAGGTGCCATAGCCCGATTCTCTCCCATCATGGACACGGTCGTTGAATTTGCTGAGCGGGGAGGAATGGTCCTGGGCATATGCAATGGATTTCAAATGCTTTTAGAGCTTGGGATTTTACCCGGTGCCATGTTGCGCAATAGGGATCTTTCTTTTATTTGTGAAGATCGCTATATACGGGTAGAAAACGCTGAGACTCCGTTCACCAATCACTGTGAAACTGGGCAGATTCTGAAGTTGCCGATTGCCCATGCTGAGGGAAATTATTATACGAACCCAGTGACGTTGTCCGCATTGCAGGCCAATGCGCAAATCGTTTTTCGATATTGTGATCTCGAAGGCAAAGTGACTTCTCAATCCAATCCCAATGGATCGTTGGATAACATTGCGGGAATTCGTAATGCGGCGGGCAACGTCCTTGGCTTGATGCCTCATCCGGAACGGGGAGCAGAACACCTCCTCAATAATGAAGATGGAGTGTATATCTTTCGATCCATGATTTCAGCGTTGGAAAAACACAAAACACCTCAACCTGTATAGGCTAGATTACCGCAATCCGCCAATGCCTCCATTGTTTGTCAAGGCCAACATGGAAATTTTTCCAGGAATTACGATGACTCCAGACACTTGCCACGGGAAACCATGTATAGCAGGCACCGGGGTTGATGTGGCCACCGTGGTCGGAACACTTGGCATCGGAAAATCTTTTGCTGATGTTCAGGAAGCATTAAACCTGACATATGAACAAGTGCTCTCGGCGTTGCGATATGCCTCGTACGTCACGGATCATTTGCCGCTTCGCCTACCTTCAGGTCATTAAGTCACAGACAGAATGACCGCGTTTATGTTAAGTTTTCATTTCATTGAAATGATTGTTCTTCTGTCATTTCTAATGTAATTTTCTGTGAGCTCCGGTTGTTTCGAAATTATTAGTGTCACATTGGGTTTTCACCTCTCTCCTTCCATTTGTCACCAATTGAGAAGAGACCCACAATCATGAAGTATTGCTTGCGATGACACAAGACTCAAAAGCCTTGCCGCACGTACCTCTTTCGTCCCAAATCATTAAACAGCATGGTCTGTCTGAGGATGAGTATCAGCAAATCCTCACGCATCTTGGTCGTGAGCCCAATCTCACTGAGTTGGGTATTTTTTCTGTGATGTGGAGTGAACACTGCAGTTATAAGAGCTCACGCATTCATTTGAAACGATTTCCGACCGAGGGTGAGCGGGTGGTTCAAGGTCCTGGCGAAAATGCCGGTGCCGTGGATATTGGAGGGGGACTTGCGGCCGTTTTCAAGATGGAATCGCACAATCATCCGTCATATATTGAACCGTTTCAGGGGGCGGCAACAGGTGTCGGTGGCATTCTACGCGATATTTTTACCATGGGAGCACGCCCAATTGCGTTATTGAATTCCCTGCGATTTGGTGAATTGGACCTTCCCAAGAATCGGCATATCCTCAAAGGAGTCGTTTCTGGGATTTCTTCTTATGGGAACTGCATTGGGGTGCCAACGGTAGGTGGGGAAATTACGTTTAATGATATTTATTCAAAAAATCCATTGGTGAATGTCTTTTGTCTGGGTATTGTGAAAAAAGATCGTTTGCTGCGGGGCTTAGCCAAAGGTGCCGGAAATCAAGTGCTTTACATCGGTGCCAAAACGGGACGAGACGGGATTCATGGCGCCACGATGGCCTCTGACAGTTTTGATGATGCCTCAGAAAAAAAACGTCCGAATGTACAGGTTGGCGATCCATTTTTAGAAAAACTATTACTTGAAGCTTGCCTTGAATTTTTGGAGCAGGACCTGTTGGTCGGGATTCAAGACATGGGGGCCGCTGGGCTCACCAGCTCGTCCTGCGAAATGGCCTCCCGCGCCGGAACCGGGATTGACATGGATCTCGCCAAAGTCCCTCGCCGTGAACCGAACATGACTCCCTATGAGATTCTGTTATCGGAATCTCAGGAGAGGATGTTGCTTGTAGCTCAACCTGGCAAGGAGGAGGCCGTTCTTGCCATCTGCCGGAAATGGGGCATTGATGCCGCAGTGGTCGGACAGGTAACGGATGATGGGTTTCTTCGCATCAGAGAAGGTCATGAGATTGTGGCTGAAATACCCGCGCATGCCCTTGCCGAGGAAGGTCCCCGCTATGAACGTCCTGCCGCGCCACCTCAGTATCAAGAATTTTTGCAATCCTTAAATATTGACGCTCTTCCTGACGTTAAAAATCCTTCTGAGGTATTACTGAAACTATTAGCTTCACCAACCATCGCGAGTAAACGTTGGGTGTTTCGGCAATATGATCATATGGTAGGAACCAATTCCGTGGTGTGCCCGGGCTCCGATTCCGCCGTAGTACGCATAAAAGGGACCACCAAAAGCCTTGGCCATGACGACAGACGGCAATAGTCGCTACTGCCTGCTAAATCCCTATTTGGGAGGAGGATTAGCCGTCGCTGAAGCCGCGAGGAATTTGGTCTGTGCGGGGGCACAACCGATCGGGGTCACCGATTGTCTGAATTTCGGCAATCCTGAGCGTCCTGACATCATGTGGCAATTCATTATGGCCGTCGAAGGAATCGCCGACGCATGTCGAACATTCGAAATTCCTGTAGTCAGCGGGAACGTCAGTTTTTATAACGAAACGAATGGACTCTCTATCTATCCAACCCCGATTTTAGGAATGGTCGGACTCATTGAGCGCCCGGAAAACATTATCACTCAATGGTTCAAGCAATCAGGCGATCAGATTCTCTTACTGGGAGAGACAAAGGAGGATTTAGGTGGGACGGAATACCTTAAGGTCATCCATTCTCGTGAACAGGGTAATCCTCCCTGGTTGGATCTGGATCGAGAAAAGGCTCTCCATTCTTGCCTACTCGCATTAATACAAGACGGCCTGGTGCAATCAGCGCATGATTGCTCAGAAGGCGGGTTACTCGTGACATTAGCCGAATGCTGTCTGACGCATCCTTCCGCTCCATTCGGGGCAACTGTTATACTGACTCAAGATCGCTTGCGTCTAGATGCCCTGCTTTTTGGAGAAAGTCCTTCACGAGTTGTCGTCTCAGTTAAATCAGAACACGTCAAGCAGGTCAGGGAATTGGTTCAAGGCGCAGGCGTGCCGAGCACGGAATTGGGGCAGGTCAGCCAAAGAAATATGGATATCACTGTTCGTGGACTCAGTGGCCAGCCCGTTTGTCAAATGAGCCTGTCCCAATCCGAAATGGGAAACGAATGGCACCACAGTCTCGCACGCCAATTAGGAACAGAAACATCATGTTAATAATTGGTCCATGGGTGCGTTTGACATTATCAGTCCTCCTTGTTGAGCAGGCAGGTCTGGCCTATGTGAGGGTCTCATGAGGACGTTGCCCATGGTGCCGGCCATGCCTTCCTCAGACGGTTTCCATGAAGAATGTGCTGTCTTCGGGATTGCGGGGTCGAAGGAAGCCGCCAATCTGACCTACCTTGGCCTTTATGCCTTACAACACCGAGGGCAGGAAGGCTCCGGAATTGTGTCTTCGGATGGAGAGCAATTCTTTCAAAAAAAAGGGTTAGGCCTCGTTGCTGATATTTATTCAAAAAAAACGCTACGTGAACTTCCAGGCACGAAAGCGATCGGCCACAATCGGTATTCCACGGCTGGCAGTGGACAATTGCAAAATGTTCAACCCCTGACCGTCAATTTCGCATTTGGAAATTTGGCATTAGCCCACAATGGAAATTTAGTTAACGCGGGTGTGCTTCGTGGTGAACTCGAGGCCTATGGCGCTATTTTTCAATCGGACTCCGATAGCGAGGTCATCATCCACTTAATCGCCCACTCAAAAGGTGATAACATCGTCAATCGGGTGATTGACGCCCTAAGCTTGGTTCGAGGAGCCTTTTCGCTGGTGCTTTTAACTGATAATCATTTGATTGCGGCGCGCGATCCGTTTGGTTTTCGCCCGCTATGTTTGGGGCGTTATAAAGGCAGTTGGGTTGTGGCCTCTGAAACCTGCGCATTCGATCTGATTGATGCCAAATTCGTCCGTGAAGTTGAACCGGGAGAAATTGTCGTCATTCACGATTCCGAAATGACCTCATATCATCCGTTTCTGGTACGGCCTCACGCCCAATGCATATTTGAATACGTCTATTTCGCCAGACCCGATTCGAAAATTTTCGGCCCACATGCCGTGTACCCGGTTCGCAAAGCCTTTGGACGTCAATTGGCCAAGGAATGTCCAGCGGAGGCAGACATGGTCATTCCGGTTCCCGATTCCGGTGTTCCAGCGGCGTTGGGCTATGCCGAAGGGCTGGGGTTACCATTTGAGATCGGACTGACCAGGAATCACTACGTGGGACGGACCTTCATTGAGCCGCAACAAGCCATTCGCCATTTTGGCGTAAAGTTAAAGCTGAATCCGGTCCCGGATGTTCTAGAAGGGAAACGTATTGTGGTTGTGGATGACTCCCTGGTTCGAGGCACCACCAGTCGGAAAATTGTCAAAATGCTTCGGCAGGCCGGTGCTCGAGAAATTCACCTGCGCATCAGTTCCCCCCCGGTGATTGCCCCGTGTTTTTATGGCATTGATACGCCGACACAAAAAGAACTCATAGGGTCAAATCTCAGCATTGAAGAAATTCGTCGTTATGTGACGGCTGATAGTTTGGGGTACCTTAGTCTAGAAGGCATGTTGGCCATGGCTCCCGGCTTTTCCCATCAGTATTGCAATGCCTGTTTTACGGATAATTATCCCATCACGTTGACTAAAGCCGAGCAACTTCAACTCGGCTTATTCGAGCCAGATCAACTATCTCGCTCCTGAATATAGTTCCATTTTGTTGCCGCCCCAAAAATCCGTGTGTTAGGCTTTTGATGTGAAGGTTGAATCCCTAGTTATATGCCCTAGGGGCACCATGAACAGGAGGCACCTATGAAAAAGAATATTCATCAGGCACTGATCGTAGCCATCTTAATGCTGAGTACCAGTCTAATTGTTCACGCGGGAAGTTTTTTTAAAGTTGGAGAGGCCGCTCCCAATTTCTCACTGAAGGGTTTAGATGGACGACCCCTTTCTCTTGACCAGTTTAAGGGTAAGGTGGTGGTTCTAGGACTCTTTCATATTTGCGAGCCGTGTTTAATCCAAAGTACCAATCTGCAGAAGGTGCATGAGGCCATAAAAGACAGGCCTGTGGCGGTGATCGGAGTCAATTCATCTGGCGATTCCCTGGATGATGTCAGGGAATTCATACAAGGATTCCCGGTGAAGGTTACGTATCCCTATCTCCTGGACC
This sequence comes from uncultured Nitrospirales bacterium, assembly GCA_963801755.1. GTDB lineage: Bacteria > Nitrospirota > Nitrospiria > Nitrospirales > UBA8639 > Nitrospira_E. Next base: position 324,681 of record CAWDGE010000005.1, read on the forward strand.
CCGAGAAAAAAACAGACAAACTCTATGGAGGGGGAAAATTCATTCCCAATGTCTATGTTATTGATCAAAATGGCCTAATCCGTTGGCAGCGCGTAGGGAATTTCTTTACTGACGGCACATTAGCTGGACATGAAGCGATTCTGCAGGAAGTGGAAAAATTATTGGAGGCACAGCCTACTCCTTCGACCATGTAGGTCGAGGACTCCTTTCACGAATTCTTGAACCGATATTAGGGCATAATGGACGAATTAGAAGACGGAAAACAAAAATTTCTTGAGATAGTGAAAACCCTGGATGCATCCGTGGAGGTGGTCATCCCTACCACTCCTTCGCGAAGCCTTTTACTCATCTCTCTTACGAAGGGGTCCAGTCGTAAATTTATTACGGTCCATGAGGATGACATGTTGGATCTTCCGGAGGAACCTGGCATTCAAACCAAAATCACAACCCTTCTTCAAGAAACCCTGGGAACCTTATGAAAACCATTCTACCCAATATTTCTGAATGGTCCTGGTTCTCTGAAGAAAAACAGATGAATTTTAACGGGCATTTATTAGCTGTGGGAGAACATCGGATATTGGTCGATCCACCACCCATGAGCACTGGTGATATGGCCATGACGCAGCGGGGAGGTTCCCCAGATTATATTATATTGACAAATCGGGATCATGAACGGGAGGCGGCCAATTTCAGGAAAACCTTCAACTGTCAGGTGATGGCTCCGGAATTGGATGCCAAAGAAATGACGCTGCCCATTGATAAAACCTTCATTGACGGTGAATTGCTTCCAGGGGGAATTTGGGTCGTTCAACTTTCGGATCAAAAATCGCCTGGGGAAAGCGCCTTATTCTTGCAACAAGGCCAGGGAGTGCTTATTGTGGGAGATGCAATCATTGGGGATCCAACGGGTCCACTCCGGCTTCTACCTTCCGAGAAATACGCCAACATCGTCCGAGCCCGTGAAGGTCTTCGTAGATTATTAAAGTATACGTTTGACAGCCTCCTTGTTGGAGATGGCATTTCCATGCTCGCTGGGGCCAAGCCCGCACTCGAACACCTCTTGGTAGATAAATGAATCATGCAATATCATGAGAATGGCATGAAAGTTCTTTTTTCTGTTTTGTGACCCTGAGTGAATATGTATGGCCTGGTCTCAATCCGCCAATCTCAATTCTCTAGGGAATCAGCACTTTTCGAAAGGCTTTTATACCGAAGCCTTTCAATACTATGCGCAGGCCCTGGAGGTTGATCGTCAAAATGGAGACCAGCGGTCGTTGGCCACCACACTGGGCAATCTTGGTAATATTTGCGCTGTGAGCGGTCGCCGGGAGCAAGCCAGAGCCTATTATAGTGAGGTGTTAGAACTTCAAAAAATTCTTGGTGATGACCGGGGAATTAGTACGACTTTAGCCAATTTGGGGAATCTTTCGGCCGATGCCGGCGAATGGGAACGAGCCCAGGCATATTATTTAGAAGCCTTGGATTTAATGAATCATTTGTCTGACTATGCGGGAAAAGCGGTTTTACTTTCTGATTTGGGATTAGTCGCGAGGGAAACAGGCAAGGAAGATGACGCGCTCGCCTACTATCAGGAATCCTTAATCTTGATGCGCCGGGTGGGGAATGAAGCTGGGCAATCCGATGTCTTTCGTATGATGGCACGGTTATATCTGAGTCAACGACGATTTGAGGAAGCGCAATCCTGCACCTTGACCAGTCTGGATGTCGCCAGGCGGCTGAAGGATGAACTCCGTATGGGCGGTGCCTGGTATGTTCTTGCCAGTTGCCATGAGGCCCAAGGCCAATGGAGCCAAGCCGTGCAATATTTACAAAAAGTCGTTCGTATAGACCAAAAATATCAATTACCAAAACTCACCGAAAATACCCAACGATTACATGCCTTAAAATTTCGTCTGGGCGCCACAACCGGACAAACCCATGAGTGAGTTTTCCAACCCTTCCACCCTGTGGCCTCAGGCCAGAACCTATCTTGTGAAGGAAATTCACGGGTGGTTGGATATCCATTCCACGGACTCCTTAACTCTCCCCTTACCTGATGAGGACTGGTTGCTTGAAATCACTGCTGACGGCAAACTCGTGTGCATGGCAGGGTACGATCTGGATGATATGAAAAGCATGCTATCGGATGGGACGCCCGAAGATTTAGGAACCGATGAACTCGCGAAACAAGCCAAATTTTATCTACAACAAACGGTTTCCAAGCACCGTCCAAAACTCATGCGCCAAGGCTTCACGGAACGAATTGAGATGAATGAGTCGCATGTGGCCGCGCACTATGAACGCCCGGTCGATTTCGGAAAACTGACCGATCTTCATCAGCAAATAAAAATCTGTCTGACCTGGTTTCCGGCTGTACACTGACGACCCATCCGCCTCCAACATCAAGCTTCTTACCCGCGCCAGCCTGATCATCGTGAAGCAGACCCCAACGTCCATCAAATCCTTCAAACAATTTCGAGACGCCGCCTATGCCTTTCGATTGCCACGGATTATTTTTTCGGCACTAGAGATCAACCTATTTACCAAGATGGAAGATCGGGATTGGACGATTCCTAAGTTAGCCAACCATCTACGGGTGAGCCAACGTGGACTCGCCATCTTGTGCCGGAATCTTGCCAGTGTAGGGTTATTAGTCAAGTCCCGATCAGGATACCATCTAACCCATTTTTCAAAACGCTATCTCCAAGAATCCAGTCCGGACTTTCGAGGAGACTATCTGGTACTCATGCAGGGTCAATGGAGCGAATGGTCTCATCTGACAGAAGTCATTCGTGTCGGTCAGCCACGGGACAGCAAGAAGCCGGAAACGACCGAATATCGACGATCGTTTTCCTGGGCCATGCACCATCGCTCCCTCCAACCGGCCAGAGAGATCTCACAACAGATTTCTCTAAAAGCGGCTCGTTCCCTTCTCGATTTAGGCGGGGGACCCGGCACCTATGCCTTGGCATTTTTAGCGCTGAATCCAATGCTTCACGCCACCGTGATGGATCGGCCTGCCGCTATTGATGTGGCACGGATGCTGGCGGAACAGTCTTCTTTGGGAACCCGCTTGACCTATCAAGCTGGGGATTTTTTAACAGCACGCATTTCCGGCAGGTATGATGTGGTCTGGTATTCCAATGTTCTCCATATCTATTCTCCGGCAGACAATCTGAAAATTTTCAAAAAGATTAAACATATCCTCAACCCTGGCGGACGGCTTCTCATCCAAGACACCTTTTTGCAGGATCCAAAAGGACTTCAGCCTCTTGAAGCAAATCTCTTTGCCGTCTCCATGTTGCTCTATACTGAGCAGGGGAACACTTATTCTCTCCGAGATGTTCGAGAGTGGGTTCAACGAGCTGGATTTACTCGTTCACGGGTTCTTCATCTGAAAGAGGGAACCGGAGATTGGGAGGGGCAACTGATTGAAGGACGTCTTCCGCGCACTGGCTAACGTTCCTTTATTGTTCCTTCATCCTCACTCATCGGTTACACAGGCTCTCTGAATACGCCGTCCCTGACATGGTTATACAAGTCAACCCTCCTCCCATGACTGAATCAATAGATCGAATATTCCATCAATGTTATCGGTGTTCCGGTTTGGGCAACAGACTCTGCGTTGGAAGAACTGATGTGGGTGCCGGTGAGCTTGGGAGGTTCACAAGAAAGGTGGCTCCCCCTCCTTTCACACTTTGTACCTCAATACTTCCACGATGCTCTTGAATAATTTGATGGGCAATGGCCAAACCCAAGCCTGTCCCTTCATGTTCCTGACTCAAGTGTTTTGTGGTAAAAAAAGGATCAAAAATATGCTCGATGTCTTCCGGATTAATCCCTTTCCCAGTATCTTGAATGTCCACCTGCACCCAATCCTGAGCCAGACCTGAACCAATCATTCGAGTTCGCACGGTCAACACGCCACCCTCTGGAAGCATGGCTTCCACGGCATTAAACAACAGGTTAAGAAAGACCTGCTTTAATTGTTGTCGGTCGGCAAATACCTTTGGTAATCCATGGGCTAAATCTGTTTCGACAACAATCAATTCATGGGAAGGGCGAATCCTGAGGGTATACAAACAGGATTCCACAATATCATTAAGGTCTTCTTCCTTGAGAAATGGTTCCATCGGTTTGGCATAATCCAAGATCTCCCGAGTGAGCCGTTCAATTCGAAACACATCTTCTTTGACAACCTTACTGAATCGAACGAGAAACTGCTCATCATCTTTTCGTTCAGGTGCCAGATCCACAAAAGCTTTGATCGACGTCAGTGGATTTCTAATTTCGTGAGCTAATCCGCCTGCCATGGTCTCCAGGGAACGAAGCCGATCAGTTCGACGAACTAACGACTGGGAGCGCTTAAGTTCTTCATACAGCAAGGCATTGTCTAACGCCACGGAAGCTTCTTGGGATAAGGTCGTCAATAAATCCAAATCCTGGGTCGTGTAACCGCCACCACTTTTCGAGTTAGGCCCAAACACACAAAAACCTAAAAGCCGTGTTTTGTTGACCAAGGGCAAACAGACTTCTGTTCCAATGTGAGCAAGCTGTGCGATGACGGCTTCGGAGTCAGAGTTGATGGTAGAGAGCTCCAATTCATTGATGACAAAGCAGGACGTGCCTTTTCTCCACATTTCTAACAAAGTAGGAGTTTTATGCAAATAGAGGACGGGTAGATCATTGGTGGATTTACCAAAGCTGGATACCGGTCGATAATCCTGACTGCTAGAACTTCGTAGATATAAGACTCCCCATTGCAATCCTAATGTGGGACAAATGGATTCCACGATGGTCGCCGTCAAATCTTTTAATTCCAGAATGGAGACGAGTGACTTAGAAAAATGCACGACCGTTTCATGTCGGTTATAGCGTTCCTTGAACAATGATTTCGTGATTAATGTTTTGGCTTCCCGTTTCAAGGAGGACGCTCCAAGCACCAAGATGAGTAATACGCTCAATTCCACAAAAGAATAGGCGATATTTATTTGACCAAAATACAGACTTTGCCCAAGAAGGAGGATCGGATAGGCAGGGAAAGCTACGAGCGCTAACAAGAGGCTTCCCGTAATGCCCCGTTCAAAAGCCGTCCCGAGATCCATGAGCCGGTATCGCAGGAGCGTATAGGCTACGACCGACGTATAGACAGTCAGAAGAATTGTCCCGTTCGGCGGGATCTCAATCCCATACCAGAGAGGAAAAGTCGTCCACCCTCCTGCATACGCAATCACTGATCCTATGGTGAGAAGGTAAAACCGCGAACGTTCAGGACCAGTTCTGCTCCGTGCTCCCTGATAGAGCAACCATGTTCCATAAATGGTCGACAAGCCAAACCCCAGTAGATAGAAATGGAAAAAGGGCCCGGGTTTCGGCCAAAAGGGAAAATCACCGACATGATGTACATCTGCCACAAAATAGGAGGTAAAATTCGCGCAGAAAAAAATAAAACTGGCGCCCCATCCAAGACGGATCAACCATCTGTTCGATTCCACACCATCCAATAAGGTTAGGACATGCCAGAGATAGGCTGCTGGAAGAAAGATTGCTCCGGCCATCAGCAATCGAACAAGGAAAAGGGCGAGATCGTGGGATGACGCAAGCTGCCAGGCGCAAAACCCATATCCCCAAATGGCGGCAGCTAAACAATACAGGGCATAGGCTTGATGTTTGGAGCTGCGAGGGTTTTTGGCGTAAACAATAAGGCCGGAGGCTGTGGCGGCGAGACCATTCAGGAGTCCGCTGAAGGCGTAAAAATTCACGTCTAAAACAATGGAAGAGAATTGATTAAACTAGGTCATTGGCTATGTACACCATTTTGAAAGGCTATTGGACAATAAACGCATGCAGAAGTCAAAAGGGTTGACCATTTGCCTGTCAGAAGGTACTTATTCTTGTGCCTTCCTGAAGGACGCGGTTTTGTACGATCCGTGCCTAGTCAATGTCATTGATGTGCCGTCTGCGGGATGAGGTACCCCTAGGAAATATTCTCAGAAAGAAGAAGCCTTATGCCACTTGCTTCAGAACTCCTGGCAGCGGGTTTAGTCTTGGGTATTGTTTGTCATTCCGGATCATTGGTCTTTGCGCTTCGGCGAAAACGATTGGTTTGTCCAATACGATGAGATAGGCTTGTCCTGCAAAAGTTGAAAAAATTCTCGCATTCGTACGGCCAAAGGTTACGATGATCGATTCCCATTGCGTTCGATCAAAAAAACAAAATTGACCTTCCTTTTCGGCCTGTCGAATTTTTCCGTAATTATTCAATAAATCCCGTGCTTCTTCTCGTTGCTGTGGGAGAGCAGCATTGCTGACCAGACTCTGGTAAATCCCGGAAAAGTCACCATTCGGTTTTAAATTGGAAATGACCATTCGCCCACCAGGAGCCAGGACTCGATACAGTTCCCGCAAAGCAGCGCCGGGATCCTGGACATATCCAATCACTAAATTAGAGACAATTCGGTCAAATTGGTTGTCGGGAAAGGGGAGCGGCTGACCTAAATCAACTTGTGCCCATGACTTTTTGATGAAGGGTGTCGAAGAGGTCTTGGCATGTTGCCATTCTGTGGTGGCTGCGATCATCGCGTTATTGGCCCGCTTCAACGCGTCAGGAACGACATCAATCCCCACATACTGAATGGACTCCTCCAGGCACGGGACCCCAGGGGGAATGGTGGAGGCCAGCGCATTCAAAAAATACAACCCCGCATTGCCATTTCCACACCCGGCATCCAGAAATTTTTGGCCAGGAGTGATGGGGCCTAGGGCATGAAACACATGGTCGAGAAGTTTCACATAATCCCGGCATTTGGCTACCGACTGAAAGTGACCCAAGTAATCCTGCCAAAAGCCTGCCCCGACGTCGGTCTCCGCCTGTTGTTGTTGCGCAAATTTTTCTCGTCGATTTTGACGTCCCAAGTCTAGTCGATTGGGGTTGTGGATCACCTCAGGAGAAGGATTCTGTGTGACATGTTTCTGGCACTGTGCGATGAGTTGTCGATAGGTTTCACGGGCCATTTTTGGGTTTTCTTGTAAACGATGCAATGCATTAGGCACCACAATCCATTGCTCAAGGCGTCGACCCAATGCGTTCCGAAACGCCTGAAGATCATCGGGAGCCACCCAGGCATCTTTTTCGGCGGAAACCAGGATGACGGGGGAGGTTAACGATGCTGCATCAATCAGTGTGTGTTCAAGTGTGACAAATTGGTTGGCAATAGCATCACCCAAAAATTGATTTCCCACATTAAAGCCCAAAAAATTCGCCGAGTCAGGGCCCTGCCCATTACCATAGCCTGCGAAGAGATCTTCCTGATGAACCGTGGCTGCAGACCGTTCAACATTGACAATGCTCATGAGCATGATTAAGAGGGATAATGATGGACATTCAACCTCGGCTTTGAGGGCGACTCGCGAAGCTAAACTTGAGGCCACACCGATTATTTTTGAGTGCGGCCACGTTCCCCTGACATAACGGGTCACGGTTTGAAAATCATCCCTCATTGATGAAAGAGATATTTGATAGTGCAGTCCATCACTTTCGCCGACATGATTGGTATGGTCATAGCGCACGACATGAAATCCATTGCTGGCAAAGTAATATGCCAGGGTCAAATAATCCCGCTTAGTTTCCCCGTACCCCGGGGCAATGACGACGATAGGTCCCTCTGTTGAATTTCCAGCAATAGGTCGGTCATGGTAGGCATGAATCCTCTGCCCATTGCCTTTTTCAATGGTGAGACGATTACTGTGCACGCCCGTTTTTTGGGGATTAATGGACTCGTCCTTAATCTCTTTTCCCGTCTCACGAGGATAAAAATCAGGTGCTGAATCCGGGCCTTCTAGTTTAACGTGTCCATACACCACGAGTCCCTCTCCTTGAGGCGACAGGACTTTTGAAACCGACGAAGTTGAACAGTGTAGAAGAATGGTTGTTGTTCCTTTCCAAGCGGTCTGCCCACTTTCCATATGGATATCTTTAATCATTCCCTGGATCTTATAGAGGGAATGTTCTTGACCGGAAACACGATATTCCCACTCAATGATCTGTGAAAGTTCAATCGGAGGAAACCCGGTCAAACGCAATTGTACATTGTCCTCGTGCCATCCAATAAGGTAACCCTCCCAAGTCCCTCCTAGGCACTGCAAAGTGAAGGGAAATGGCGAGTGTCCACAAACTCTAGAAGGGTCGGCAGGAACTATCTCCACATTTACCTGCTTTAACCCAGCAAATTGATTCGTTGAAGTCATACCCGCCAACTCTGGTGTCAATGTGCTCATGCGATCCCCCACCTTGCAATTAAGTGTTAATACCTATCTTTCGACGCAAGACTTTTCCTGGATCTCAAAAGATCCTCACGTCTGCATCAGCCTGTGATAGAAGAGGGGCGAGAGATGAAACGACTTACATCGTTTCGGTCATTAATACGGGTGTATGGTCCACCATGAACTCGGTATCAATTCTACTCTCTTAGATATGACACTAGAGCAACCTGAGTGCCAGAATTTTCGGACAAAAGGCAAGGAACCATTTCTAAGAGAAAACCTTCGGACTTTACTAGGAAAATTTTGCCTGAAAGGTTTTTTTTTAGAGACCCGGCGCATATTTTCTTGGCTCTTATCTGTCGATCCACTGACGATAAAATAAAAAGAGCGTTGATCTCCTGACAGCCCACTTTGCTTTTTCCATTGACACTCTTTCCTCTCCTACCTAGAATTCAAGGAAATTGAGAGGAGGTTCGCATGCCACACGAATCCGCCCCATCCATCCGCAACGTGGTCATTACTTCCTACCCAGGGGCAGGAAAGACCACCCTCTGTGAAGCACTGGCCTTTTCCACTGGAGTCATCCCGACCATGGGGACCATTCCCCAGGGAAACACCATTGGTGATTTTGAACCAGAAGAGGTCCATAGACACCATTCAATCAGTTCGGCTATCTGTCAGTTCGAATGGCAGGGGACAAACATCAATATTATTGATACACCTGGAATGAGCGATTATGCCTTTGAGATTCAATCCGCCCTCAGGGCGGTGGATGGCGTGGTGCTTGTTGTAGGAGCCAGTACGGGACTTCGGTCAGAAATCGAACGAGTCTGGGATCTTATTCAGGAACACGAACTTCCCTGTCTCCTCTTTATTAATGAGTTGGATAAAGAGCGAGCGGACTATCGCACGATTTTGGCAGAGTGTGAGAAAACATTGGAATTCACCGGAGTCCCAATCACGATCCCAGTTGGAGAGGGGGCCATGTTGACCGGGGTGATTGATCTAATTTCGAGGAATGTCATCACTCCACTTTCCGGCACGACAAAAATCCAGCAAACCGAGATTGTTGCAGAACATCAACCCATTGTGAATGAATTCCGGCGCCGGGCCATGGAACAGGTGGCAGAAACGAATGATCAATTGGTGGAGAAATATCTCTCCCAGGGTGAAATCTCAGATGAAGATTTACAGGATGGTTTAACGATCGGCACCTTAGAACGAAAACTAGTTCCGGTGTTGTGCGGATCTGCCATTCGCAATATTGGAACAACAAATTTGCTCGCTGCAATACAAAGTTTTCTCCCGTCTCCTTCCGACCGTTCCAGTCTACATCCACATGTCGGTCAGCAACCTCAATCACATGACGAAGGGCAACGAAAATCTGATCCACATGATCCGTTTTCAGCCTTCGTCTTCAAAACCACCATCGATCCCTTTATGGGACGTCTATCATTTGTACGTGTGCTGTCCGGGACCTTACATGCAGATTCAGGATTTTATAATGCCTCCCGCCAGACGAAGGAGAAGGGTGGACATCTCTTCTTTTCCATCGGCAAGAAACATCACCAGGTTAATGAAGTCTCTGCCGGAGATATTGTGGCAATCGGTAAATTAAAGGATACTCAAACCGGGGACACCATTTGTGATGAACGACATTCCATCATATTCCCGGGCTTGAAAATATCGCGCCCGGTCATGTCTTATGCCTTAGAGGTGAAAAGCAAGAATGAAATTGACAAGGTCAGTTTAGGTCTTCATAAGTTAGTCGAAGAAGACCCCTCTCTGGAATTTCTCAGGAATGAAGAGACCAAAGAAATGCTGTTAAGTGGGGTAGGGCAGAGTCACATCGATGCCACTTTAGACAAACTGAGGCGCAAGTATGGAGTGGAAGTAGATTTGCACATGCCGAAAGTCCCCTATAAGGAGACGATCCATCACAAGGCGCAGGCGCAAGGAAAATATAAAAAGCAAACCGGCGGGCATGGACAATATGGAGATTGTTGGCTACAAATTGAGCCTCTTCCCCGTGGAACCGGATTTGAATTTCACAACAATATTGTTGGTGGGGTCATTCCACGAAATTTCATCCCCGCAGTGGAAAAAGGCGTGATCGAAGCCCTGCAGCATGGTATTGTTGCCGGGTTTCCCATCGTGGATATCCGCGTGGCTGTCTATGATGGATCACATCATCCGGTCGATTCTTCCGAGATGGCCTTTAAAGTGGCAGGATCAATGGCCCTCAAGCATGCCCTGGAGTCTGCTCAAAGCACCCTTCTTGAACCTATCATGTCGGTCGATGTCCTTGTTCCAGATGATATGGTGGGAACCGTGATTGGAGATCTGAACTCGCGGCGTGGACGCATACAGGGAATGACGACTAAAGGCCACAATCAAATCGTGAAGGCCTTTGTGCCTCTGGCGGAAATGCTGAAGTATGCTCCATCCTTAACGTCCATGACGGCCGGAAAGGGCAGTTATGTGATGGAATTTTCGGGTTACGATGAAGTTCCGAAAGATTGCCTTAATCGAATAGTGGAAGAACATAAAAAAGAAAAGGAAGCCGTGTCCTCACACTAATCCCCTGATGATAATACTGAGAGAAATGCTATGGCAGCGTTTTGATCACAATGAAAAATGCTCTTGCCTTTCGAATAATTCGAAGTAAAATCGTCTGTCCCGGCTTCACTTTGGCGACTGCCTCAGAAAATTGTGTGACAGTCCTGACAGTTTGCCGGTTGACCTCGTTGATTAAATCTCCTTCTTGAACCCCCTCAGAGTTAGCGAGGCCACCCTGTTCAACTTTGGTCACGAGCACACCTACGGTTTCTTGAAGTTCAAATTGCTCGGCAAGGGCAGCTGTAAGCCCTTGGACATCAAGTCCTAAGGTAACTTCTGATTTTTGTAAGGGGAGTGAGGCCAACATGGATTTCTCCTGCCTTTCCGCCATCGGCACAAGGTAGGTCAATTCTTTACCGTCCCGTAACACAAGAATTTTGGCGTTCTCACCAGGTCCGACACGGGCAACAAGTCTAGAGAGTTGGTTGGGCGAATCAACAGAGCTGTCGTCTACGGACACGATGATATCCCCTGGTTTAATTCCGGCCACATGGGCGGGATCGTGTTCATAGACTTCGTTGACGAGAACCCCATGGCCTTCCTTAATCCCAAATTGTTCGGCAAGTTCTTTGGTGAGAGATTGAATCCCGACACCTAGCCAACCCCGGACTACTCGCCCCTGGGACACTAATTGATCGACCACACGCGAAACCATGTCGGCGGGTATGGAAAATCCGATGCCTTGTGCCATATGGATTATGGCAGTATTAATCCCGATCACTTCACCTCGAAGATTAAACAGTGGCCCTCCTGAATTGCCAGGATTGATCGCCGCATCCGTTTGAATGAAGTTTTCATACCGGGATAAATTGAGACGTTCCCTTCCAATCCCACTCACAACGCCTAGGGTCACAGTGCGGTCTAACCCCATCGGATTTCCAACAGCCAATACCCATTGCCCGACTTTTAAGGCATTGGAGTCCCCAAAATGGGCTGCAGGAAATTTTCGATCAGATTGAATTTTGAGGACCGCGATGTCGGTTTCTTTATCGCGTCCTATGACCTGAGCAATCATGTTGGACTTATCGGATAGCCGGATATCAGCCTCTGTCGCGTCTTCCCCAACCACATGATTATTGGTCACGATGATTCCATCTTCCCGTACAATGACACCTGATCCACTGCCTTGAGAAAATGGCGCCCGGCGCTGAAACCCTTGTCCCTGAGTTATCTCACGAATTGGTGTAATATTGACCACCGTAGGCGTCACTCGTTCGGCCAGGCTGGTGATGGCCTGTTCGATATCTCCCAGAAGTTGTAGCCCTCTAAGTTCTTTGGCTGTCTGACTAACTGCTGGTGACGGAGAAATACACAAAATAATGTAACATAATGAAAATATGAGTGAAATATTACCTAAACTCATCCTAAGCCTTACACTTCTAAATGTCGGATAATAAATATTATGTTAAATAGAAAATAACTTAATTTTACTTTCGGTCCCTTGTATAAGACGGAGGATGTTTTCTTTATGGCTGATGAATATGATTGCCATGACTCCTAAAGAAAAAAGGCAAAAATAGAAGTTGAAAGTCAGGAAATAGACCAAAAATGGGAACACACTAAAAGCTAACAGGGCTCCCCCTGAGGAATATCCGAAAACCAATACCGTTCCCAACCAAACACCAACAAGAAGGCATCCAATCAGCGGATGAATACCTATAATGGTCCCTAAAGCCGTGGCTACTCCTTTTCCACCTTTAAATCGTAAAAAAATGGAAAAGACATGGCCAAGAATGACCGTAAAACCTATTACAAGCATCCAAATCCATGGAAATTCCATTAAACCTGCGATAACTGTGGCGACCGTTCCTTTCCCTAAATCCCCAACTAGAGTAAGTATTCCGACTTTTTTACCTGATACCCGCAGAGCATTGGTGAACCCGATATTATGGCTCCCATGAACGCGAGGATCATCCTTTCCGAAAATTCGAGAGACGACGAGGCCAAATGGGATAGATCCTAAGAGATAGGCACCCACCACACCTAATAAATAGAATTCCATCTCCTAGCGACTGGTGAACGCCACTACCAATATTGTGGACTGATTTTCTTGAAGATTTGCATGAGATATCGCCATCCGGAAAATAAGGAGAAAAACAAGGCAATGTACAAGAGTCCGGTTCCAATAGTAGCCAGTGTCCCCTCACTTTGAACCCACACGCCCTGTAAAATAAGACAGAGAATCCCTCCGATTTGACCGATGACTTTAAATTTTCCCAGAGAGTCAGCTGGAACCACAAAGCCTTCTTTCGCTGCGACCACCCTGGCTCCCGTCACAATCATTTCACGTGCAATCATGACAATAGCCAACCACACGGCCACTCGCTGAAATTGCACAAGAAGAATAAGACCGGAAGCCACCAGAAGTTTATCGGCAACCGGATCGAGCAATTTCCCTAAATTGGTAATCTGCCCGCTTTTTCTAGCCAAATACCCGTCAAGAAAATCCGTGAAAGCAGCACCAGCAAACACCAGGCCGGCTGCCAATGCCCGTTCAGGGCTGGATTCAGAAAAAAACCAAACAAAAACAGGGATTAACAAAATCCGCAAAAGAGTAAGAGAATTAGGAAGGTTGAGATAGACTTCTCCCATAATTACATCATTTTGTTCAGATTTTTCTTTTACTACTACTTCCGATTGATTCATGATAACTCTGATATTTCTTCCTAAAAACTCAAGTAAGGGGAGAGATTTCTCCCTTTCCAGTTACCTGCCAAATCGCTTGAAGTTGCTCCAATAATCTCCGCAACTCACTTAACCGGATCATATTTGGCCCATCCGATAAGGCCTCCTCCGGACGAGGGTGGACTTCCATAAAGAATCCGTCACATCCAGCCGCGGCCGCCGCCCTGGCTAATGGTGCCACAAATTCCCGTTGTCCTGAAGAGACCGTTCCTCCCCCCCCAGGCAATTGCACGCTGTGGGTTGCATCAAATACCACCGGATATCCCAGATTTCTCATGACGGGTAATGAGCGCATATCGACGACAAGATTTTGATACCCGAAGCTCGCCCCTCGCTCTGTTAAGAAAATTTTTTTTGTCCCGGCCTCTTGAAGTTTATGAACAACATTAGCCATATCCCATGGGGATAGAAATTGTCCTTTTTTCACATTTACCACCCGGCCGGATTTGGCCGCCGCAGAGAGCAAATCGGTCTGTCGACATAAAAATGCCGGTATTTGCAACACGTCTACGATCTCAGCAACTTGAGAGACGTCCTGGACTTCGTGAATATCCGTAAGAATGGGTACCCCTAACTCACGGTTAATTTTCTTGAGAATTTTCAATCCTTCCGCAATGCCTAACCCCCTGAATGATGAAATCGATGTGCGATTAGCCTTATCATAGGACGCCTTAAAGATGTATGGGATGCGAAGATCATTGGCAATTTCCGCAATCGCTGCAGCGGTCTCGATGACCAACTTCTCGCTTTCGATAACGCAAGGCCCCGCAATTAAAAAATGGGGGCAGCTCCCGCCAACTGAGAACGGGCCAATGTCGACTTGAGTTGGCTGAGCCATGATAAATCCTGTTCGTTATGTGCCGAATTTCCTTTGAAGTGCGGCGCCAATGAATGCCGTAAAAAGGGGATGAGGAGAACATAGTCGAGACTGAAACTCTGGATGGAATTGGGTTCCCACAAACCAGGGATGCCCTTGCAATTCAATGATTTCTACCAGGGTTCCGTCAGGGGATGTCCCACTAATCGTCAGACCCTTTGAGGTCAACGCATCCAGGTACTCATTGTTGAATTCATAGCGGTGACGGTGTCGTTCACGAATATCCGATTGCTCATAGGCCGCAAAGGTAAGCGTATTGGGAATTAATCGACAGGGAAAGCCTCCCAATCTCATTGTCCCGCCCTTTTCTTGAATGGATCGTTGCTCAGGAAGCAGGTCAATGACCGGGTACGGCGTATCCGGATTGAATTCCGAACTATTGGCATTCTGAAGTCCACCTAGACTTCTGGCAATTTCAATCACGGCACATTGCATACCCAAGCAAATGCCAAAGAATGGAACATTTCTATCCCTGGCATACCGGATCGTGTCAATTTTTCCTTCGATCCCTCGAAGGCCAAATCCACCTGGAATTAAGACTCCGTCTACATCAGCTAGAAGGCGTTCGGGGCCGTCCTTTTCAATGTCACCCGATTCCACCCATTGAATATGAACGCCGGTTTCATCGCGTAATCCGCCATGAGTCAAGGCTTCCGACACACTTTTATAGGATTCTCGAGATTCTACATATTTACCAACCAGTGCTATCGTGACTTCATGTCGTGGCCGCTTAATCTTCTGGACTAAAATATCCCAATCCCGAAGGTTCGGTGGCCGCGTTTCAAGATGTAGTGAACGGACAATAAGTTCATCCAGTCCTTCTTTTCTCAGGATAATCGGCACTTCGTAGATGGAATCCACATCTTTGGCCGTGATGACGGAGCCTTTATCTACGTTACAAAACATGGCAATCTTATCTTTCACCCCAGGAGGGAGAAATCTGTCAGTCCGACACAACAGAATATTGGGTTGAATGCCGATTTCCCGAAGCTTATTGACGGAATGTTGGGTTGGTTTGGTTTTGAGCTCTCCAGCGGTTCCGATATAGGGCACCAGGGTGAGATGAATATACAGGACATTTTCTCGACCGACCTCATAGGGCATTTGCCGAATCGCCTCTAAGAACGGCAAACTTTCAATATCACCCACAGTCCCGCCAATTTCCACGATCACCACGTCCACGTCATGGGCCACATTGAGAATTGTCTGCTTAATAGCGTCCGTAATATGGGGGACGACCTGAACGGTCGCTCCAAGATATTCTCCTCTTCGCTCCCTTTGAATCACCGACTCATAAATCCGGCCTGTCGTACAATTATTTTCACGATGCAACTGGACTGTGGTAAATCGCTCATAATGACCCAAGTCTAAATCGGTTTCCGCTCCATCATCGGTGACATAGACTTCCCCGTGTTGATAGGGATTCATCGTACCCGGGTCGACATTAATATAGGGGTCTAGCTTCAAAAAGGTAATCGTCATGCCACGGCTTTCTAATAAATGTCCGATGGCCGCCGACGACAAGCCTTTCCCTAATGACGAGACCACTCCACCTGTCACAAAAAGAAACTTACTCATGATTTTTTCTGGTTAGTTGTATGATGACCCACATGTCCTCCCTGTAAGGCGATTCGCTCTTTCGACTCCACCATATTGCCCTATCTATTTTCAACCCTCTGTGTGGCCCCCAACTGTCTCCCTTTCGACTCACAGGGCTTCTTCGATAAAAGACCCTCCGCAGCAATGATATCCTCAGGGGTATCTATTCGAATGGATTCGTGTTCTGTTTCCCAAACCATTATGGGAAGGCCATGTTCTAAGGCTCGCAGTTGTTCCAATTTTTCCGCATCCTCAAGATATCCCGTTGGTAACCCGGCAAATCGTAATAGATCTGATTTCGTGAAAATATACACCCCCAAATGCATATAAGCGATATGATTATTCCCAGTAGGTATTCCATCGCGCCAACAGGGTATCGGACTTCGTGAGAAATAGAGGGCTTGCCCGTGGACATCGGTCACCACCTTTACGATTGACGGATTGGTGAGGTCCTGTGTCCTGAGTATTTGTCGTTTTAACGTCCCTATTCCCGCCTGAGAAGACATAAAAGGGTGAATGAGATCATCCAACAACCCAGGGTGCTGAGGAATTTCATCAGCTTGCAAGTTGACAATCACGTCATATTTCAACTGAGAAGCCACTTTTGCCACCCGGTCCGTTCCTGTTCGACAGAAATCCTTGACGAGACAGACTTCTCCACCAAAATTTTTGACCCCTTCTTCGATGGATTCCTGGTCGGTGATAACCAGGATTTGCCCCACCTGCGAAATCTGTTGAACCGCTTCATAAACATGTTGGATAAGGGGCTTTCCGGTTAAGAGAGCGAGTGGTTTTCCAGGAAATCGAGATGATCCGTAGCGAGCAGGAATACACAGACTGACGAGTGAGTCAGTTGTGGCCATGGAGTAATAATGCCTCTTGAAGTTGCGCTCGCGTCACTGTGGCTGTACCAACCATGCCCACGACGATACCTGCGGCTTGATTGGCTAATACTGCAGCCTCAGGAAGTGAGGCTTTGGCACTCAGTGCTAAGGCAAGAGTACTGATAACCGTATCGCCTGCTCCAGTCACATCATAGACTTGTCGAGCCACCGCCGGGATGCTCCAGGATTGGCCCGTATTTTCAAAAATACTCATTCCCTCCTCTCCCCTCGTGACAACGACTGCCTGGCACTGTAAGCGTTGTTGAAGAGCAAGGCCGATTTCTTCAACCGGAACATCCTGGCTTGAGAGGAACCCTCCTGCCTCTTTGGCTTCGTGATGATTGGGTGTGATAACCGTCACTCCCTGGTAATACGCCATATGCTCCACCTTCGGATCCACCACAATCGGTACGCCAAACTGATCAGCCAGGGTATGAATGGCCTTCATTAGTTCAAATGTGATCATGCCCTTCGCATAATCAGAAATCACCAGGCAGGAGACTCCAGGAAGACGGGAAGCCACATGTCGTATCATTTTTTTTGTCTGTTGAGACGAAATGTCATGGCGTTGCTCCACATCAAACCGAACAATTTGCTGATTGTGGGCTACCACTCTCGTTTTTTTAATTGTAGGACGACTAGAATCGACAAAAACACCGGCGGTAAATGGGGAGGATCGTCGAATGTCAGCAAGGAATTGTTTCCCAACATGATCCGCACCGACCACGCCACACAATTCAGCCTGTCCACCCAATGTCAGAATATTATGGTACACATTCGCTGCCCCGCCCATACGGTACGATTCAGAGTCCACATGAACAATTGGTACAGGCGCTTCCGGAGAGACACGATGCACCTTGCCCCAGACATAATGATCTAAAATGAGATCTCCGACAACCAGAATGCGGGCGCGGGAGAAACGTTGAATATACTCCTTGAATTTTCGAGCGGAAATCGATGGGACAACGGATAGCGGTTTCATCCTTGAGTCAGCAACAGGCTGAGGTTTAGTTGGATCAAGTGACTTTGTGCTCACTATTCAATGAGCTTTCCGATTCGTTCCCATCGGATCCAATCGGTCCAAGCTCCCTGCCCATTCCATGACCAATACACGAGAAAGGCTCTGCCTTTAATTTTATCCATTCGTACAAATCCCCAAAACCGACTGTCCAAACTTTGATCACGGTTGTCACCCATCACAAAGTAGGAGTCGGGAGGAACAGTTAAGGGACCAAGATTATCGCGAGGATTGATACGACCATCGATGATTCCAGGGTCGACCCTCTGTGTAAAGCCTTCATCCAACAATGGCTGTCCATTCACGATCACGTGTTTATTTTGAATATGAATGGTATCACCAGGGAGTCCGATCACCCGCTTAATGAAATCCTTGTTTTCATCCTCAGGATAGCGAAACACAATAATATCCCCACGCGACGGAGGATCAAAATTCATCACGATCGTCGAAGAAAAACACGTCACCGGCGGGAACGAGACCTGAAACTCACAGTCTTTCGGCAACTGAAACCCATAGGCCAGCTTGGAAACGAGGATATGATCGCCAATCATCAAGGTCGGAATCATGGACCCTGATGGGATCTTAAAGGCCTGGACCACAAAGACTCGAATGGTTAGAGCCAGAATTATTGCTATGATCAAAGCCTCGGCATATTCCCGAATAATCGACTTTTTGGATACCTCCATATCCTGGGAACTCGAGGCAACCGAAGATTCTTCTTGTAGATTTTTTTCGGAAGATTCGGTCATTTTTGGTTGTTGTGGATCTTTGGTGGTCATCAGCGGTTCAGTTCGGATCGGTCTTTAAAATAGCCAGAAAGGCTTCCTGAGGGACCTCGACGCGCCCTAATTGTTTCATTCGTTTTTTTCCTTCTTTTTGCTTCTCCCACAATTTTCGTTTTCGGGAAATATCCCCACCATAACATTTGGCCGTCACATTTTTCTTGAGTGCGCCAATGGTTTCTCTGGCAATGATGCGTTTGCCAATCGTCGCCTGAATGACAATTTCAAACATTTGCTTGGGAATGAGTTCTTTCATTTTTTCGGCTAATTGCCGCCCGCGACTTTGGACTTTATCCTTGTGAGCGATAATGGAGAGCGCATCCACCGTCTCACCATTCAGCAATAAATCCAATTTCACCAATTCAGACTCCCGATAGCCCAGTAATTCATAGTCTAACGATGCATACCCTTGAGTCCGGGATTTCAGTCGATCATAAAAGTCTAACACAATTTCATTTAGCGGGATTTCGTAGATTAACATGGACCGGGTTGGATCCAGATATTGCAGCCCGATTTGGATGCCTCGACGCTCTTGGCACAGTTGAAGAACATTTCCGATATACCGCTCCGGCGTAATCATCGTGGCTTTAATATAGGGCTCTTCAATCCGTTCGATCTGTGAAGGGTCCGGAAGTTTTGAGGGATTATCGATGACCAGTGTTTCGCCTTTGGTTGTAAACACACGATAGACGACAGTTGGGGCGGTACTGATCAGATCCAGTCCATATTCCCGCTCCAAGCGCTCTCGAATAATTTCCATGTGGAGGAGCCCCAAAAACCCACATCGGAATCCAAATCCCAAAGCCAGGGAGGTTTCCGGTTCATAGACAAAGGAGAAATCATTCAGTTGTAACTTCTCCAGGGAATCCCGCAGATCCTCAAACTTGGCATTATCAGTCGTGTATAACCCGCAAAAGACTACCGGTTTGACCTCACGGTACCCGGGCAGGGCAACGCTTGTGGGACGCTTTGAATCCGTAATGGTATCGCCAATTTTGGTGTCCGATAGCTCTTTCATTCCGGCACATATATACCCGACTTCCCCGGGCCCCAGCCGGCTCACCTTGGTCCGTTTCGGTGAAAAGACGCCCACCTCCAGGACTTCAAATTCACGTCCGGAAAACATTAACTTAATCATCATATTAGGGGTAACTTCTCCATCCATAACCCGAAGAAGCACAACAGCTCCCTGATAATTGTCAAACCAGGAATCAAAAATCAGGGCCTTTAAGGGTTGATCAATGGAGCCGACAGGAGCCGGAATTACCTTCACCACACCTTCAAGCACCTCCTTTACCCCCCGTCCATCCTTGGCACTGACTAAAAAGGCCTCCTCACTCGACAACCCCAACACATCTCGAATTTGGACCTTAACCCCCTCCACATCCGCACTCGGTAAATCAATTTTATTAATGACAGGAATAATCACTAAATCATTCGAAATCGCCAGATAGGCATTGGCGATGGTCTGGGCCTCAACCCCCTGAGTGGCATCAATCAATAGAAGGGCTCCTTCACAGGCAGCCAGACTCCGCGACACCTCATAAGCAAAATCGACATGCCCGGGGGTATCAATGAGATTAAATTGGTATTCTTGCCCATCCGAGGTCTTAAACCGGGTTGTGACCGCATGAGCTTTGATGGTGATACCGCGCTCACGCTCCAGATCCATGGCATCCAGATATTGTGCACGCGCCTCACGTGCCGACACGGCACCAGTGATTTCCAGAAACCGGTCAGCAAGAGTGGATTTGCCGTGATCGATATGAGCAATAATCGAAAAATTACGGATGTGTGTTTGAGGGAAGGCTTTACTCATTCCAAGTGACCATGATTGTAATGAGACCCTAAAAGGTTGTCAAAAATTAATGGATTCCGCTAGGTTATTGTCTTGATCCGGACCAAACCTCAAAAAATGCCACACACCACATTACAAAAAGACGATTGTAAGTACATTTGGCACCCTTTTACCCAAATGCAGGAATGGGAGGGCCAGACTCCTCTCATTATCAGACGCGGAAAAGGTTCTTATCTCTATGACATGGACGGCAATGCCTATCTTGATGCCACAGCATCTATCTGGGTCAATGTCCATGGCCATCAACATCCCCGCATTAATCAGGCCATCCGTCGACAACTTACTCAGGTGGCTCATACGACGCTATTAGGGCTTTCCAACCCACCAGCCATTCAATTGGCCAAGGCACTTATTCGCCTGGCTCCGAAAGGCTTACGAAAGGTATTTTATTCAGACAACGGCTCAACAGCTGTTGAAGTTGCGGCGAAGATGGCAATCCAGTATTGGCAACAATGTCCAACTCCCCATCCACAAAAAACTCGCTTTATCCATCTAGGCATGTCCTATCATGGGGATACAGTGGGAGGCGTGAGCCTCAGCGGAGTCGAACTTTTCCGCAGACCTTTTTCTTCGCTCCTCTTTCCAAGCCATTCCATTGAGCCGCCTTACTGCTATCGATGTCCCCTTCACATGGAATTCCCCCAATGCCAACTCGCCTGCCTGGATCCCCTTGAAAAGCTTCTGCACACATCACATCAAGAAATTGCAGGCCTTATTCTTGAGCCCATGGTGCAAGGAGTTGCCGGCATCATTCCCTCCCCTCCGGGTTACTTAAAACGCGTTAGGGAGTTATGCACGCGCTACAACGTCTTATTCATTGCAGATGAGGTTGCCACCGGGTTTGGACGAACAGGTCGGATGTTTGCCTGTGAGCATGAAGAAATATCTCCGGATATCATGGCCATCGCCAAAGGATTAACGGGAGGGTACCTCCCATTGGCCGCCACATTAACGACCTCCGCCATTTATGAAGCCTTTTTGGGAGATGGGCATGAAGGCAAAACTTTTTTCCATGGACATAGTTACGCAGGAAATCCCTTGGGCTGTGCGGCAGCTTTGGCCAATCTGAGTATTTTTAAGAGCGAACGCACACTTGCAAAGCTTCAACGACGAATTCCAAAATTACGAAAGGCCCTGGAGTCGCTGCGCGAAGATCCTTGGGTCGGCGATATCCGACAATGTGGGTACATGGTCGGGATTGAACTGGTTCAACATCAAGCTAAAAAAAATCCGTTCCCTGCCGGCGAACGCATCGGTCAGAAAATAGCCATGACCGCCAGAACCATGGGGATGTTGATCCGTCCCATCGGCACGATTATGATTCTCATGCCTCCACTTTCAGCCAGTATCAAGGAACTCGAGCAAATGGTATCAATTTTAAAACTCGCTATCTCAGTTGTTCGTTCATCCAACCCATCTTCCTCAGTACAAACACCTCCTGAAGTTTCGTAGCCCCCCTCAGTTTAGCCTAGATGAGCTCAACGGTTTGGCCAACGTGCAGCTCACATCGGTCCACCGCTCGCCCTTGCTTCACAAAAATCTCGACATGCCCATTACTATTGATTAAGGCTTCCGGGAGTCCCATGGCCCCTTCTCCATAATGAGTTTTTATTCCATTAATGACGACATCTCTAATTTTTAAACCGGAGTATTCCTTCTTGGTGACTGATCGAAAGGTCTCGATATCGGCCCTAGTGATATTCGTCATGGCATTACCAAAATGGTCGACATAGACAATTCGCCCATGAAGGGCCTGTTGTTGCATACGTGGGGGATCAAGGGGAAGCGTAACGTAATCACGAATGAGCCGCCCGTACGACCCAGGAACCTGCCCCTTCGTCAACCAGGCGGCAGAGGGTGCAAACAAATCCCGGCCATCAAATGTTCCTCCCGCAGAATCCAATCGGTATTGTTTATTCTCAATCGATCGAACTTCAACCGACGTCTCCTCTTGGAGCACGTAGCTCAGGACGCCATTATCCGGAGCCAGAAAAAAATGTCTGGAGGTCGAGGCCAAGATTGCTCTTCGGGAGCTTCCTACAGCGGGGTCCACGACCACCACATGCACCGTTCCATCCGGAAAATATTGATAACACGATTTCAAAAAAAACGCTGCCTGTTCAACCCCATGCGCCGGGATTCGATGCGTCAGATCGACGATGCGTATTTGAGAATTAATGCCGAGCATCACGCCCTTCATACTTGGGACAAAATAGTCGACATCCCCAAAATCAGTGACCAATGTAACTAAGGAAATGGCGGAAGTCATGATTATAGCTCCTCAAAACATATGGACTGGATTTGATATTCAATAACTCCGGCAGGTCGATGCACTTCAACGATATCTCCGACCCGATGCCCAATCAGCGCACGCCCAATAGGCGATTGAACCGAAATGGAACCATTTTTGATATCGGCTTCTTCTTGTCCCACCAAGGTATAGCGTTTTTCTTCTTGTGACTCTAAACATAAAATGGTGACTGTGACCCCAAACACGACCGTGTCACTCTGCCCACTCGATATTTCCACCACTTGAGCCATGCTGAGTTTATGCTCAAGCTCAGCCATCCGTGTATCAATAAATTGCTGCTGCTCCTTGGCGGCTTTATATTCGGCATTTTCCTTGAGATCACCATGTTCACGAGCCTCGGTAATGGCTTGAATATTTTTAGGGCGATCTTCCCGTCGCAGTCTGGCCAGTTCGGCTTGCAGTGCCTCATATCCTTTTTTTGTAATAGGAATTTTCATAAAACCACACTCCCCTTTATTAGATCCTGAAACTCGGATGGTCAATAATCCATCATCGCGTTTGGTTCGTTTAGGCTTACCCGTGGCATCGCAGAATGATATTCCTGCAGGCAGCGAACTTCCATGGACGTTTTCTTCATCGCCTCTATTCCTGATATGGCTGCTTGCGCGGCTTGAATAGTCGTAAAGTAAGGAATCCCGCCGAAGACAGCCGCTCTGCGAATTGGTGCGGAATCATCCTGGGAAGAGGCACCTCCCACCGTATTCACAACTAAAGACAGCTCTTTATTTTTGAGTAAATCTTCGATATGGGGGCGAGCTGCATTAAGTTTGTTTACCGTCACGACGGTGATCCCATGTGTCCGCAAAAAGGCCGCCGTTCCTTTCGTAGCATTCAGTGAAAATCCGAGTTGCGACAGTCGCTGTGCGATAGCAAGTGTCGCGGGTTTATCCCCATCCTTCACACTGAGAAGAGCAGTCCCTGCCAAAGGCAAAGTCATTCCTGATGCGGCTTGAGATTTTGCAAATGCCCACCCGAAGCTACGATCAATCCCCATCACTTCGCCCGTCGAACGCATTTCGGGACCCAACAATACATCGGAAACACCAAGTTTCGTAAATGGAAAGACGGCCTCTTTAATGGCAATGTGGGAAAAAAGCGGAGGCTTCGTAAAGCCTAAGTCTTTCAATGTTCGCCCAGCCATAATTTTCATCGCATGTTTGGCCAAAGGCACACCAATAACCTTACTCACAAAAGGGACCGTGCGAGAAGCGCGAGGATTAACCTCTAAGATATAGACTGCCCCACCCTTGACCGCATATTGGATATTCATCAGACCCGTTACCTGTAACTCCTTGGCTAAAAGGATGGTTTGGCGATTGATCGTCTCAAGAATATCGCCACTAAGGGATTGAGCAGGTAACGAACACGCCGAGTCTCCGGAATGAATTCCTGCCATCTCAACATGTTCCATGATGGCAGCCACCACGACGTCTGTCCCATCGGCAATGGCATCCACATCAACTTCTATGGCGTCTTCAAGGTAATCATCGATTAACAAGGGATGTCTTCCCAAATCCATGCCGTGCCTCTGAAGGTATTCGTCCAAAGCGTCCGCATCATAGACGATTTGCATGGCACGCCCCCCCAACACATACGAAGGACGAACCATGACTGGATACCCAATGTTGACGGCAATAATATGCGCTTCATGTGAGGACCGTGCGGTGCCGTTTTGCGGCTGCAAGAGATTCAATTCAATTAACAAATCACTAAACCGTTTTCGATCTTCCGCGCGATCAATGGCATCGGGTTGTGTCCCCAAAATCCTCACCCCTTCTTGCTCTAACGGAACGGCAAGCTTGAGAGGCGTTTGTCCACCGAATTGGACGACGACCCCATCCGGACGTTCGGCCAGGATAATTCGCAAGACCTCTTCTTTCGTCAATGGTTCAAAATAGAGGCGATCGGAAATATCATAATCCGTACTGACGGTTTCCGGATTGCAATTGACCATAATGGTTTCAATGTTTTCTTCTTTGAGGGCCATCGCGGCATGCACACAACAGTAATCAAATTCAATGCCTTGCCCTATTCGGTTCGGCCCTCCCCCTAAGATCATAATTTTTCTTTTTTGAGTAGGGCGGGATTCACAGGGGAAACCGGAAGTGGAATAGAGATAGGGGGTATGCGCCTGGAACTCGGCACCACAAGTGTCGACTCTTTTAAAGACGGTGCCGTAGCCTGCTCCCTTGACCTGTCGCCACTGACGAATGGTATCTTCCTCTCTCCCGATGAGTTGCCCAAGCCGTTGATCGGAAAATCCAAGGCCTTTCGCTTGTTCAAGGAGCGTCACCAGGGAATCTGGGCATCCTTTGGGGGTGTCGTGTGAACGATCGGTCCTAAATTCTTCCTTGCTTTTGCGAACCCATTCCGCTTCAAATTCTACGAGTTCTTCAATTTCATGTAAAAACCAGGGATCAACCCGCGACAATTGATACACCTCATCCACCGACATCCCGATTCGGAACGCATCAGCCAAAAACCAAAGGCGATCGGCTGTGGGGATTCGAACCTGAGATTGAAGGCGGTCATGCAGTGGATGTGCCGGTCCGGCAGCGTCTTTTATTCCATCAAGCCCGTGCAACGACATCAACCCATACCGGTCTGTTTCAAGGGACCGAATAGCCTTCTGCATGGCTTCTTTGAAGGTGGCTCCGAGTGCCATGGCTTCTCCAACGGATTTCATGTGAGTTGTCAGCACTCGATCGACACCATCAAATTTCTCAAATGTAAACCGTGGAATTTTTACGACCACATAGTCAATGGTCGGCTCAAAACAGGCTTTGGTCACTTGCGTAATATCATTGGGAATCTCGTCCAGCGTATATCCGATGGCCAACTTCGCAGCGATTTTGGCTATCGGAAACCCGGTTGCCTTTGAGGCCAAGGCGGAACTCCTGGACACGCGAGGATTCATCTCAATAACCATCAACGCCCCATTGTCCGGATTCAAAGAAAATTGAATATTCGACCCGCCGGTATCCACCCCGATTTCTCGGATAATACGTATGGCCGCGTCTCGCATGTGCTGATACTCTTTATCGGATAAGGTCATGGCAGGGGCCACGGTGATACTGTCCCCTGTATGCACACCCATCGGATCAAAATTTTCTATGGGGCAGACAATGACCACATTGTCTTTGGAGTCCCGCATCACTTCTAATTCATATTCCTTCCATCCCAGAAGAGATTGTTCGAGCAAGGCCTGTCCAACTGGACTGGTCACAAGAGCCCAATCAATATACTTATCAAACTCTTCACGGTTATAGGCAATATTGCCCCCTGCTCCTCCCAGAGTGAATGATGGACGGACGATGGCGGGAAATCCAATTGTTTGAAGAAGCTGTATGGCTTCCTCTCTTGAGCGAAATGATCCGCTTGCCGCTACGTTTAATCCAATACGTGTCATCGCCTGTTTGAATAATTCCCGATCTTCGGCCTTTTGGATCGATTCATAGGAAGCTCCGATAAGTTGCACACCGTGTTTTTCCAGAATTCCTCGCTTCACTAATTCCATAGTGACATTCAGGGCCGTCTGTCCGCCCATGGTAGGAAGCAGGGCATCAGGATGCTCTCGCTCCAAAATGGCCTCTACCACGTCTGCGGTAATCGGTTCCACATAGGTCCGGTCCGCGAGATCCGGGTCGGTCATAATGGTGGCAGGATTACTGTTGAGGAGAATGACTTCAAAGCCTTCCTCCTTAAGGGCCCTGCATGCTTGCGTGCCAGAATAGTCAAACTCACAGCCCTGGCCAATAACAATCGGCCCTGAGCCAATTAATAAAATTCGATGGATGTCGTTTCTTCGTGGCATGATGGGCTCTCAGGATTTTAAATCCACTTCAGAGATGGGTTTGGGGGGGGGGGATTCAGGTGATCCAGAAGGTGATGTCTCAGGATGATAAAATCTCATCGCTTGGGGAATCCAGGCTTCAATTTGGTTAATCCTGGTCACATCCGAAGGATGAGTGGACAAAAATTCCGGAACGGCATTTTGAGTACGAAAACAAAATTTCCCAATCATTTTTCTCGGACACCCACTCATGCGTTCCCAAAACGGCACCGCTTCCCGCGGGTCATATCCGGCCTTGGCCATCAATTGCAACCCGATAAAATCGGCTTCCGTTTCCTGTTCACGGGAATTGGGCAGGGCCACGCCCACTCCATAGGCACTCATGGCTCCAATAGCCAGGCCAGGGTCGACGCCCCCGGCGGCAGCGCCAGCCAACGCCCCGAGTTGACCAATTTGTTCCAGAATCCCACGACTGTATCGCTCGGCTCCGTGCCGCTGTAGGGCATGGGCAACTTCATGGGCCATGACCGTCGCCAAGCCGGCTTCTGTTTTTGTGTATTTCAAAATTCCGGTAAACACCGCCACTTTGCCACCCGGCAACGCAAAGGCATTCACTTGATCATCGTCCTGAATGACCGCGAATTCCCAGACATATTCCGGTTTATTGGCCCCCTTGGCAATGCGTTGCCCCACACGATTCACCATTAACGTCACTTCCGGATCTCTGCTTAATGGTGCCGACTTTAAGACCTCGCGAAATCCCGCAATCCCCAGGGCAATTTCCTTTTCCTCCGAAATGTAAATTAATTGATCTCTAGCCGTCCCTGGAGCCTTTTGACAAGCTGAACTCAGCAACAGGAGCGCACACACCGTACTCGCCAAGAGACCTCGAAATAGGTTTCCAGAAACGGTTGGATCGTTGGTCATGGCACTACATTCCTCACATCAGAATACAGCAGACTTTACGGCATCCACATGTACAGCATTTGTGGTGTCCCTCCGGTCAATACGTTGAAAAGAGAATGCGCATCGACTTGGGGAAACCTGATAGGCTCAATCTGAGGAGGATCGAACTGTGAATAGATATTCTGATGAGTTCCCCCTCCCCTTGTGTACGTCACAACTCTGGCCTCTTCCAATTTCGCTTCTTTTTTGGCCAGATCGAGAGCCTCATCCAGATACCCGATGTCATCCACAAGGCCCTGGGCTTTGGCGATATCGGCGGTAAAAATCCGCCCATCGGCTAACGTACGAATGTGCTCCTTGCTCAACTCGGGTCTTCCCTCCTTAACCACCGCAAGGAACTGCTCATACAAATGATCAATCGCCCCTTGGAAGATAGCCAGCTCTTCATCATTCATCGGGCGAAAGGGAGAACCCATGGCTTTCTTCGGACCCGAAACAATCGCAGATGGTTTGACCCCGACTTTTTCCAGAAGTCCCTCGGCATTCATTGTCACCATAATGACCCCGATACTTCCGGTAATGGTTGAGGGATGTGCAAAAATATGGTCCGCCGCCATCGTGATGTAATAGCCGCCGGAAGTGCCCAAATCCATTATGGCGGCAATGACGGGTACAGGACGTTTTTCCTTAAAGACTTTCAGTTCATGATAGACCAGATCTGATGCCGTGACCGATCCTCCTGGAGTATTGATTCTAAGGACAATGGCTTTGACGTGTTCATCCTTCTCAGCTTTGGTCAATTCCTCTTTGATTCGTGCGGGAAGACTTGGTTCCTCCAAGATACCCGACGATTGGCCTGTCGTCAGCATGCCAGAGATATCAATCAACAACACCTTATCCTCTCCTTCACCGGATAAGGTGGCTTCCTTGAGTTGTCCTCCCCCGGGAAACAGATCAATATGAATGCACCCGCTGGCCAAAAATAAAATAACAATCAGGAAGCAACGAGTCATAATCATCATCCGCGGCCTTTCATCATTTCCAGAAATTGTCTGAACACATACGAAGAGTCATGGGGGCCTGGAGAGGCTTCAGGGTGATACTGAATAGAAAGAATCCGACTCTCTATTCCCGCCATTCCTTCACAACACCCATCATTCACACTCCGATGCGTGATTTCCATCCGTCCAACGCAAGAGTCAAATTGTTGAGACTTCAACGTCGTACCACCATCTTCCTTGTGAGGAAGTCCAACGGCAAAATTATGGTTTTGCGAGGTAATTTCAATCTTTCTGGTGCGAAGATCCATGACCGGATGATTGGCTCCATGATGCCCAAATGTTAGTTTATGGGTGTGCAACCCCAAGGATAACCCCAGCACTTGGTGTCCCAAGCAAATCCCTAGCATCGGTTTCCATCCCAATAGCTGCTTGACGGTTTCTACTGCATAGGGCACCCCTTCCGGGTCTCCTGGGCCATTGGATAAGACGATTCCATCTGGTTTAAGTCGACGGATTTCCTCCCCGGTCGTCGAGGCTGGCACCACTCGAACCTGACATCCCAAGTCCACGAGACTTCGTAAAATATTCTGTTTCACACCAAAATCCATGACCACCAGTTTCAAAGGTGTCTGAGCGGTGTCCTGAGAAAAAAATGATGATTCATCACGAGGCGAGTCCATGACGATCGATCTCTCGGTCCATTCATAGGCGTCCGGACAGGTGACCTCTCTAACCAAATCACGTCCAATTAAAGAGGGAACGGCCTTCGCCTTTTCCCGCAAGGCGTCGTCATCGAAATTCACATGGGAAATGACTCCCATTTGTGAGCCGTGATCACGTACATGACAGGTCAGTGCTCGCGTATCTATCCCTTGAATCGCCACAATACGATGCTCAATTAAATACTCTTCGAAGGATTCCCTGCTCCGCCAATTACTCGGGTACTTGGCGGCTTCACGAACAATAAAGCCTTCCGCCCAGACCCGATGGGACTCATTATCTTCCGGTGTCACACCATAATTCCCGATCTGGGTGGAGGTCATCAGGACGATCTGCCCTTTATATGAAGGGTCGGTCAAAATTTCCTGATACCCCGTCATGGCAGTATTAAATACCACTTCCCCCACGGTTTCGCCTTCGAACCCGAGTGCATGTCCTCGGAATATGGTTCCATCGGCTAACCCCAATACTGCGGGCTTCATGGTCTTTCCTTTATCATTATCTCATGTCCGTAGTACGACCAAGAGTAATTATTGCCGAGCAGCCATGGAGTGGTGAAAGAGAATTTTCCGCACCTTTACAATAAACAGTGAGGCCGCCAGACCAAAATTCACCAGATGGCAAGCTCGCACAACCATATGAAGGCGAAAAAAATCTGCATAGGCGATATCTTTGTCTTCTTTTGAGACCGCCTCAAAGGCCTCTTCCTGTAAAGCAATTGCTTGGGGACCAAGGACCACAAGAATGCTGAACGTCATGAGAGCCATTCCAGCCAGAAGCCACCATTCCACCGAAGAAACGGCAAACATCTCGGAGGAATTGTGGCCAAATGCCCGGAGGCGAATCCCAGCCACCACACTCAACAAAATCAAAATCCAGACATTCATTAAGCCAAAACCATCAAAAACTCTCCGTAAAAAACGCCCAGCTGGTTCCATCCCGAAGGAATTAAATACAGCCGGAATCACCAACGCAATAATGACAACCAAACCGCCAACCCATAATGTTAAGGCACACAGTTCAAAAAGAAAACCCACAACCCCCCAATTTATCCGCTTCATACTCATGAATTAACGGGCGTCATAGACAATCCTACCATCAACCAATGTCATCTTCACTTTCCCCCTCACCGTCCAACCCCCAAATGGCGTATTCTGACTTTTTGACAAAAATTTAGTGGGATCCACCACCCACTCTTCATTAGGATCAAACACTACGATATCCGCATAGGTCCCTGGCCGCAGGCTCCCAACAGGCAGATGAAAAAGCTGGGCAGGAGATCTGGTCAACTTATCAAGGGCTTGTTCAAGGGACAAGACCCCCTCATGCACCAGACGGAGGGTTAAGGGAAGAGCAGTCTCAAACCCCACGATCCCAAACGGAGCCGTATCAAATTCCAATTGTTTTTCTTGGAGTGCATGGGGAGCATGGTCAGTGGCAATGGCATCAATTGTCCCATCAACCAACCCCAGCTTAAGGGCTTGAACGTCTTCATCCGTTCGCAATGGTGGATTCATTTTGGCATTGGAATTGTAACAGCGGACGGCTTCTTCCGTTATGGAAAAGTGATGAGGACAGACTTCTGCGCTCACCGGCAACCCCTGCCCTTTTGCATGACGGACCAGTTCCACCGAACGGGCGGTGCTCAAATGGGCCAGATGCACATGAACTCCGGTGAGATCCGCCAGAGCCAGGTTCCGAGCCACCATCACCTCCTCTGAGGCATCGGGAATCCCAGGCATCCCGAGTTCGGTCGACACCATGCCTTCGTTCATACATCCGCCATCGGTTAAATGCAGGTCTTCGCAATGGTCCACAACAGGAATTCCAAAAGCCTTGGCATACTCCAACGCCCGTCGCATGACCAAGCTATTCATCACGGGCCGCCCATCATCCGAAATGGCCACACATCCGGCGTCCACCAACTCACCAATATCCGCAAGTTCTTCTCCTTCGGACTTTTTGGTGATGGCACCGATCGGGAACACCCTGGCCTTCCCGGCCTCTTGTCCTTGGGCCAACATAAATTTGGTAATGGCAGCGTTATCATTTACGGGCTGGGTATTCGGCATACAACATATGGTCGTAAACCCTCCGGCCACTGCTGAGGCTGCGCCTGTCGAGATGGTTTCTTTGTATTCAAAACCGGGTTCCCGTAGGTGGCAATGCAGATCGACAAGGCCAGGAGCCACAATCCATCCCTTGGCATCAAGAATTGTGACCGATGAATCCTGACAAAGAGGGTTCGTCAGTGGAAAGCCGACTTCAAGAATGTTGCCATCTTGAATAAGCACATCGGCCCGTCCATTCACGTGGCCAGGGTCAATCACGATTCCACCTTGAATACAGAGAAGATGAGAAGTGGTGGGAGGCTGTCCGGTCTTATTGGTCATGTTGTCCGATCATTCGTTAAGGGTTGAACGTTCACCGGATCCCGACAATAAATACATCAGGGCCATCCGCACAGAGACACCATTGGTCACTTGATCCAGAATCACGGCTACATGGCTATCAGCGACGGAAGGCGATATTTCCACGCCACGGTTCAGAGGACCGGGATGCATCACAATGGCATCCGGGTTGGCGAGCTTGAGTCTTTCCGGAGTCAAACAGAACAGTTTGGCATATTCCCGGAGACTGGGAAGTAACGCACGGCCCAACCGCTCCCGTTGCAATCGCAGCATGATGATCACATCCGCTCCGATTAACGCCTCCTCCAGATCATAAAAGACCGTCACGCCGAAATGTTCGAGACCGAAGGGAATCATGGTTGGTGGAGCCACGACTCTCACCTCTGCTCCGAGTTTGGTCAGAGCAAGAATATTCGAGCGAGCCACGCGGCTGTGCGCAATATCGCCAACAATCACCACCATGAGGCCCGAGACGCGACCTTTTTTTTCTTTTATGGTAAATACGTCCAGAAGGGCCTGAGTGGGATGTTCATGCCACCCATCTCCTGCATTAATCACCGATGATTTGACCGAACGCGCAAGGTTTTCTGCGGCACCAGGAGATGGATGGCGCAACACAATAATATCTGCCTGCATGGCTTCAATATTTCTGGCTGTATCGACTAACGTTTCTCCTTTTACCATACTGCTCGTGGAAGGAGAAAAATTAATGACATCGGCACTCAGTCGTTTAGCTGCCAACTCAAAAGACGTTCGTGTACGGGTACTGGGCTCAAAAAATAAATTCACCACCGTTTTCCCACGGAGAGCCGGAACTTTTTTAATATCCCGCCCCCCAACTTCTTTCAGGGATTCGGCTGTTGTCAGAATCAGTTGAATTTGCTCAGCTGATAAGGCCGCAATAGTTAATAAATCTTTGCGTTGTAGACCCATATTGACTTTACGGTGTTAAAATCGATACTCGATCGTCCTGCCCTAATTCCTCAAAAAAGACCTGGACGTTTTCTTCCCTGGCAGTCGGAATGCTTTTCCCGACATAATTAGCACGAATGGGAAGCTGTCGATGCCCACGATCGACAAGAACAGCCAGTTGAATTTCTGCAGGGCGGCCCAAATCCATCAACCCGTCCAAGGCAGCTCGAATGGTTCGTCCGGTAAACAGCACGTCATCGACCAACACTATTTTCAAATCGGATATATGAAACGGAATTGTCGTTTTTCGTATTTCCGGCTGATCTTTTCGAATGGAGAGATCATCACGGTACAACGTAATATCCAACTCTCCAAGAGGCACGTCCCGTTTTTCGATTTGCTGAATTCTGGCCGCAAGCCTCTGGGCGAGAAACACTCCGCCTGTGCGGATCCCCACCAAAGCTAACCCTTCAATGCCTTTGTTCCGCTCAAGAATCTCATGACTTATGCGGGTTAAGGTTCTGGCCATTTCCTGACCATCCATTAAGAGACGTTCGTGTGGTCGTGGAGAAGTGTTCATGTTAATGCGCATCACGCCCCATAAAGACAAAAAAAACCCTTCTCAGAAGAACATGAGAAGGGCACACATGAAATGGCCAATTAGTGGCCGGCATCTCTTTTTTCTCCTTACCCACCTCGCCGGATGGGTTTTAAAGGTTTCCCCATACTATTCGCGGAACGTTCCGCTGTCAAGATCGGAAGGGAGCATGTTCATCCACAGGAGAACCAACATTTGGAATATTACGGTAGGGCCCCTTGGAACACATACCGACCAGGATTTTGAATAATCCAGACCGTCAATTCAGGGTTCAACCATCCATTGGGAAGAATCGTTTGGTGAATCCGGAAGGGAGGCAAAGAACCTCCTGTGGCAGAATGGAGAATCTGAAGGCCTTGCCTCAGGAGGTTCTCTTCCAAAACAGGGGGACCGGTCACACAACCGACACTACCCTCAGAAAGATAGGTTCTTAAAAATTTCACCCAACAGTCGATCATAGTGAAATTTGAATAATTTGAAAAAGGAATCCAGAGATAAATCCAATCATATCTGGTCGACAATGCATTCAACATGAGAGGGTCAAAAGGGATAAATTGAAAATTTGGAAACCACGCCAAGCGATCCATCCTAAAAAGCTTATTCCAAATAGATTGGGCATGCTTTTGGGCAAAATGTGGCCAGTTGTACCAAACGGTATGAATTTGGGATTCCTGGTATTGCAGACACGAACCCAATCCCGCTTCGCAAAGCGAAAGCAAGACATGTGTGGCGTCAGATCTCGCGCGAAAGAGGTTTTGGTGTTCTTCAAGAAAATCTTCTAAAAAATCAAAAACAAAAGGTTGACTTTCTTTTTCGCCAATCATCGCTGACTTCTCCGGGTAAAGTAGGACCGAAGAGAAGGCTTCCACGGGAGTAAGTATCGGTGGCCTCATAGGGAAGGCGCCCTTCCATGTGCTATCGAGCGGCTTCCACGAAATCGAATGGTTAGATTTTGACAGCTGCCAGGATGGTCGAATGGTCAAATTCTTTCGTTCAAAGCCATCAAACAACCATAGGCCGTCCGCCGTGACTCCCGCTCCCCGATTGTCGGATACCGGCTGACCTGACTCATGTATTCGATTAAACGATAGGCCGGAGGAATCATCCCACCATGTGACTTTTTGAATCATCTGATTTCTGACCGTGACGCAGAGATGCTGTTCCTCATCCATATACCGAACTGGAAAACCAGACGCGGGAAGCCAGTGAACTTGATGCGACTGTTCAACATCCAAAAACACTTCCAACGGGGATTGGCTGGAAGAAACGGAAGGGGTAAAAAAGAGGCTGAAGAGCCTGAATGCGGCCTCGGAGGGATATACTGGAATACCGCTGTATTGGAGGGGAAGGGCCCCATTGATGTTTTGATCGTCGTAGAGACCTCGGATGAATTCGAAGGTCGCACTACCGGTTCCCGGCAAAAGGGATAAAAACAATTCCACCACTGGCAGGTAATCTATTCGACTCCATTCCATCCGGCTCATACATGACATGAACCTGGCTTCTTCAAACGACCCATTGGGTAAGACATAAAAGGCGTCTTTAACCTGGTGAATCGTGGCTTGCCCGTCGCCATGAAGGACGACATCCTCATCCCGATAAAAAAATCGGACCATCGCCAAGTCGGAATGCAAGGACCGGGCGGCCATCTGACGCAGGTCGTCTTGCGTGATCTGTTCCCAACCTTGCCGCCGAGATAAATCCAAGGAAATAGTATTGACTAATCCTTCCGGTTTAATCCCGACCCATTGCCCCCAATCCAATCGAAGACGGGCAGAGACAAGCGAAATCGCACCCGTTGGCTTCTGTTCCCAAAAACATTCATGAAGAGGATTTCCATCTGGATCTACCAAAAGAATCCGTTGCCCATGCTTGCCATACAACACACAATGCCCAGTGGGCTGCTCTATGCTCCGCCCACCCGCCGACTCCCATTCCTGCCTATAGATCTGATTGGCAGGAAAACGTAAGGCTTGAGGATGATCCAACACCCTTTGAAGGTTCATGTCAGGAATGGAAAAGCTCAGAAGGCAGATAGCCTCGGAAGGCAACACCCAGAGAGAAGATCGTTGTTGATTCGGGGGGGGGGGCACGGCATCGAACCGATCTGGCCTTTACTCCCGGATTTGACCGGAACCGTATACAACATATTTGGAACAGGTTAAATCCTCTAACCCCATGGGACCACGAGCATGGATACGGGTCGTGCTAATCCCTATTTCGGCCCCCAACCCAAACTCATACCCATCGTTCAAGCGCGTCGAGGCATTCACCATCACAGTACTGGAATCCACCTCACGCAAAAATCGTAGGGCCCGATCATAGTCATTCGTCAGAATAGAGTCCGTATGGCGGGAACCGTATTGGTCAATGTGGTCCATGGCGCTCTCCATATCCTTCACCACCTTGATCGCCACAATTAGGGATAAAAACTCTTTCCCAAAATCGGCATCCTGGGCAGGCTTGGCTTGAGAAAGGATCTGGCAGGTTTTCGGACATCCCCGCATTTCGACCCCTGCTTCACCATACTCCTCGGCCAACGGTGGCAAGAATTTTCTAGCCACTTTCTCATGCACCAAAAGCGTTTCCATGCTATTACAGGTCGAGCAACGCTGAGCTTTTGCGTTAAAACTGATTCGTTGGGCCATGGCGAGATCCACATCCGAATCCACATAAATATGGCACACTCCTTTGTCGTGCCTAATCACTGGGATGGTGGCATGCTGACTTACTGTGTCCATCAGCGCATCCCCTCCACGAGGAATGATGAGATCAACAAACCGGTGGCTTTTCAGGAGAGCAAGAACTATCTCATGGTCGGTTTTGTCTATAAAGGTAATTGCTCCTTCGGGAATTCCTGCCTTTTGGGCGGCCTCCCCAAGAATCGTCGCAAGAACCAAATTGGAATGGTGCGCCTCGGACCCCCCGCGCAGTACACACACATTGCCGGATTTGAGACAGAGGGCCGCCGCATCAGCGGTCACATTGGGACGAGATTCATAGATGATCCCGATCACCCCAATCGGCACACGCACTCGACCAACTCTCATTCCATTGGGTCGTTGCCAGAATCCCATCGATTCGCCAACCGGATCCCGTAATTGCGCAATCTCCCGAATGTGCGTCGCCATATCGGCAATTCTGTCCGGCGTCAAGCGAAGTCGATCCGCCATAGCCGCCTGAGAGGGATTCTCTTCGAATGCTGAAAGGTCTTCTTCGTTGGCATCAAGAATTGCATCTTCCCCGGCCTCTAACGCATCAGCCATGGCCATTAACGCGGCATTCTT
This sequence comes from uncultured Nitrospirales bacterium, assembly GCA_963801755.1. Lineage (GTDB taxonomy): Bacteria > Nitrospirota > Nitrospiria > Nitrospirales > UBA8639 > Nitrospira_E. The sequence goes on from CAWDGE010000005.1 coordinate 361,204, forward strand.
TTTCATGGCATTCAATCCACTCAATGGGCGGGCAGCCTGTTTGGCTCGTTGAAGTAGGGGTTTCAGGTATTCCTCGGGGGAGATCTCTTCCTCTCCCCCTGAAACTTCAAAATCATCTTGAGATTCATCTGTTGGTATAGTCTTATGGTTTTCCATGGTCATAGAAGCCTGAGGCGAATAAATGAGGTGACAATATTATAGGCGGAACAGTGTGGAGAATACCTGGCAGTCCCAAAAACCGTCAAGGAAGCGAGGAATTGGAGTAGGTGTTCAATAGTTTCGTGCTGCACCCAACATTAAAACTTATGTAATCATGGCTCATATAGTTGTTTTGAGAAGCTCCTACATTCAACTGATAACCTACCTCACCACTTCTGAAACCAGCTACCAACTTTTCCATCGAACGTTGCCTGTCTTTTAGCGGGCAAAATCGGAAAACGCACCCATTTCGGAATCAGTCCTGAAATTAACCGAATACGAGTATTAAGTATAAAAGAAACGATTTCCTGAAATTCGTATCTTGGGCGAAAGCACAATTGCGCACGATATGAGGGTTTACTTGGAAAGCAGAAGGCAGAGATATCTCCTACAGCCCATATCATATGGTAAAATATCTTTTGACTACAGCAAGGAAGAGGAGAGTTTCATCATGTTGAAGGAAAAAATACCCAATCTGTCGTTCCTGACACTCACATTCATATCATTCAGTTGGTGTCTTACTTTCTTCCCATTGGAAAATTCGAAGGTTGAGGCAGCCCTGAATGCCGATGAAGTATTGACGGCTGGTGACCGGGTACCAACGGACAATTCGACCATAAAAAGGTCTATTGACGTGCGAAAGCCACAAGGTTGGGAGAAAAGGTTATTGGGGGAAACATTTTCTCAAAACACTTTCCAAAAGAACCAATTTCAATCGCAAAATAGCTCTCTGCTTCATCTGAAATCACCAGGAAAACTGCCAGGGATTGAATTAGGAGTCGAAATGCATAGCATTCAGGCTTTTCAAGCGATCGTCCCTTCAGAAAATTTACCAAAAGGCCTGGACCTCAAACAGGATAAACCTCTTCTTCTCCCTCCCTCCATCAGTGGTCCAGATTATAATGGAGGTTTCATCCGGTTCACCTGGTAGCAAAAGTTGCTTCAACCCCACACAAGCCTAAGTCCCCGAATCACTCGCAACCGAGGTCAGAACGACCCCAACAAACCAGATCCTTCGAAATCTCTGAATAGGAATAAGGTGGTGAAATTGATTGGAAAAGGAAGAAGCCTTTATGGTATAAAAACAGGTCGAAGTCAACGGTTCTACGAGTGTGCCGAGGTAGCTCAGTTGGTAGAGCACAGCCCTGAAAAGGCTGGTGTCCGCAGTTCGATTCTGCGCCTCGGCACCACGAAAACAAAAACTTCACGTGTTCTCTCACCTATTCACATGAAGCTCACAACCCTCCCTCCAGTAGGGTCTCCTCCCAATGTTTCCGGATCGTTGTTGATTCTTGTTGCCTGCCTGGGATTATTAGGATCTCAATCCATCTTTGCCGCTGAAGGTGATGGTACAAAATTGGCTCAAGCCTCTTCTCAACCTTCCCCTCCCCCAAAAACCAGAACCGTTGTTGCGGACCTCCTAATGATCGATGGCGAGTTTTATGTGGTTCGTGGGGAACGTGGAGAGATTCGAATAGAGGTCACCCCGGAAACTCAACTGACGGAGTCATTCACCTTTGGCGATCGCATAAAAGCAATTCTCTTACCCAACGACAAGGCGGTTGCCATAACAAAAGTTCAACCAGGCGAACCGACTGGGACAACAAGCAGAAGTCCTGTCACTACGCCTCCCCCTCCTCCATCTATCCCCTCTTCAGGCACTAAGACAGAACCGACAAATCCCACTACAAAAGTGTCACCGAATGTGCGGATCATCATTGCCGACATCCTAATGGTGGATAAAAATTTTTATATCATCAGAAGCGACTATGGAGAGATTCAAATTGAAGTGACACCCCAAACCCAGTTATCAGAATCCTTCGAGTTTGGGGATCGGATCAAAGCACGGGTTACCCCACAGGATAAAGCGTTATCCATTGTCCGTGCGAGTCAAGATGAATCCCCCGGCATTCGCTTGGAAGAAGGCTCTTTACCCTCAATTCCGACGGTTCCCTCCGTTGTGATTGCTCCAGAATCAAAATCAACACTCCCCAAAACTGACACAACAACCACTGCTCCAAAAGCGCCTACAAAATTTCGTACGGTTGTGGCCGAGGTCTTAATGATTGATGAAAACATTTATGTTGTCAGAGGGGACCGTGGAGAAATTCGTATCGAGGTTACTCCTCAAACAACCATCTCAGAATCCTTTAAGTTCGGGGATAGGATTAAGGCCAAAATTTTACCAAATGACACTGCACTATCCATCGAACGTGCCCAGCCAGATCAATCTCTTGAGACCCAGATGCCCTAGAGATCAGATTTACTTTTCTTCCAAATATTCCCTCGTTTCATCTTCCAAGATCCCAAAATTTATGGTTTCTGTTTTTGCGGTTCTGCCCACGCGCAATGATCCCAATCCTGGATATCTTGAATGGCGAAGAAATGGGAGAGCTAAGGAATGTGAAAAGACTAAAACAAAGGGAATAAAGGCAGAAAGATTTTATCAGAGAGGCCAAAGATTAAATACAGAAGAGGAACAAATTAAATATCCACTTGCGACATTTTTGCTTCACGATTCATCACCTGCTGCAGGATGTTCCGATAGGCTCGAATACGCTTCACATATTTAACAGGCTCCCACCCACGGGCATACCGATGAGGCAGATCCTGGTAATATTCTTTATGAGCCAAGAGGGGAAGAATGCTTTTAAGGTCCTCCCACTGATCGGAGTTTTTACCTAGGCGCTCAGCAAGCAATCGAGCATCATTAATATGTCCCATGCCGACATTGTAGGCAGCAAGGGCAATAAACATGCGATCTGGCATTCGAATGTTGTCAGGAACCCGTTTTTGCAAATAGGACAAATAGCGGGCCCCACCAGCAATGCTTTTTGAAGGGTCGAGCCGATTCTGGATTCCCAAATCCAAGGCCGTGGAACGTGTGAGCATCATAATTCCTCGAACCCCTGTGGGACTAATTGCCTTGTGATTCCATTGAGACTCTTGATAGGCCATGGCCGCTAATAACATCCATGAAATCCCTGATTTTTTTTCAGCTTGCTGGAATTCTTCACGATAAGAAGGAAGCCTTGTCTCAATATGGCGCAAAAAGGTCTTTACCTCATACGCAGGCAGCTTTGTTCCTAATTGGGCAGTCTTCTCCTGATGGGAGAGGTAATTTCGATCATGGTGGGGAAGCTCCCAAAGGACCAACAGCCCGAGCAATAAGACCAGGACCAGACCGATTTGTTTACCGACCTGTTTAATCGTTTCCATGGCCATGATCATTCCTTCCGCGTCTTCAACGTTTTGTCATTCCAATGTTTTGAATGGGGTGTATTATGAAAGAAGATCCATGTCGGATTACAGGAATAAGATTATGGTGGCATAAAATGACGAATTAGGCAAGAAGGTCTCCCATATCTCTTATATTTAAGAGACGAAATTTGATACCTTTCTGTTGGCGGACCAATATGTTAAAAATTTTTACGGTATTACCACTTTAAACAGGGAAATAGGAATTTCGGCCATGTAACGAACAGGAACAAGGACATACCAATTTCCTTTCGGATAATACAATCTGAATATTAACCGACCCCTAACTCCAGCTCACTGCCTCTGCCTTATGATTTGGCAAAGACTCCTGCGTCGCAAGAAAAATACTTAATTTGCTTCAAGGGAATGATGGTGACTTCCTTGGGAGTATCAATTTCAAGAATTTCCATGTCATCGCTGATGGTATGGCGAATCGCGTCCTTGAATTCTAATTCTTTATTATCAACAAAAGTGACTTTGACCCAATACTGCACCGTGTACTCCTTTCAATAAAATCTTATGCCATGTGTGCATTTAAGGTCAGCGCGACCGGGCTCATTATTGGCCCAGCTCATGGGACCGGGCGGTAGCAGCTTCGACGGCTTTCATTAAGGTCGCCCGTAACCGTCCGGTTTCTAATTGTTGCAGACCCGCAATTGTCGTTCCACCTGGTGAGGTCACCCGATCTTTGAGTAAAGCAGGATGTTCGCCACTTTCGAGTACCATCCTGGCCGCCCCTAATACCGTTTGTGCCGCAAGCACACTGGCAACGGTCCGTGGGAGACCCACCCGCACCCCACCGTCGGTGAGTGCTTCAATCACCAGGTAGATATACGCAGGACCGCTTCCACTCAAGCCGGTTACGGCATCCATCAAGGATTCTTCCACCGTGACCACTCTGCCCACCGATTCAAATATGGATTGAGCCAGCAGAAGATGCTGCGCGGGAAGACCTCGACTCCCTGCCAAAGCCGTTACGCCTTCCTGGATGACTGCGGGGGTATTTGGCATCGCACGAATTAGAGAAATACTTTCCCCGACATGCTGTTGAATGCGAGCCAACGGATAGCCTGCTGCCACAGATATCAGTATGTGCTTCGGAGAAAGCTGATTCTTGATCTCCGATAGCACGATATCCATAACCTGAGGCTTCACACAGAGAACAATGATATCGGCTGACTTCACTTCATCAGCGTTATGAGATCCCACCTGAACTTGAAAAGTCTTCTGGAAATGCTCTAATCGGATTGAGGAAATATCGGTCACAGAAATATTGGCAGGAGACGCAAGGTGGGCCTTCAAAATTCCCGTCACCAAAGCTTCAGCCATATTGCCTGCCCCTAAAAATGCCAATTTTGGTGACTGTGACATTCGCCGAGTATAGCCGGAGACTGATAGGGGTTCAACTTAACTCAAGAAAATATGAACAAAATCCCTCAAGCTGCATTCCCCACAATCAAAACCCTTGAGGCCTGTTCTTTTAACCCCCATTGAGTTGAGCCACAAACCTTTTCAATTAAGATCCCTGCATGAGCTAGGGCGATCAGGAGCTTGCCAAGGCAACCTGGTCGAAAGTTTTCACGACGGCATTGGGTTGCCCCTTGCTTAATGTGAGGGGTATATTAGAAAACCCTGGCAAATTCGTTTAGAAACGTTTGTTTATTCCCCATTTCGCCTACGTTGCAATCCACAATGGTCAAAAGTTAGAAGCCAAGGAGGTAAGGTATGAAAGCCTGGCCTGTTTTCTTCATTTTCGCAATGTTGTGGTTTGACGGCACTCATTCCGACGCTCGGCAGATTTCTCTTACCACGGAGCAAAAAACCAAATTAGAAACCGCCCAGATCGTGTTGGTCGAGGTTCTCGCCTTAACGGAAAAAGGGGGATATGATGCCCAGCCCTTGTTTGCGACGGTCAAGGAGCGTTTAGAAGAAATGGGGTATACGGCCACCACCGACAGATCTCAGCCGCACGATGTGGAAGTGAAAGTAAAATGTGAAGAACAAAAAACCTTGACAGGCACCTCTCCCAGCGGCGGGGACGTGGACCTGGCCGATGCGCCAGATCGGCTTTGGAAGGGGCCAGCCTGTCTGTTGACCTATTTCCTCCAACAGAACGATTTTCAATGGAAAAAAGAGATCCGCACGACCTTTGCCGATGCCAGGCAGGCCGCCCAGGAGGCCCAGGTTGACGATGCCGGAAAATATGCGATGGAGCACCTCAACCAAAGGCTTGCGGAATTTGACTTCCCCGTCCTGCTTTCTGCCGAGTGGGGCCAAATCGATCGCTTGCTCAAACTGTTGGACAATCCCAACACACCAAAATTGAGGAAAGTAAAAATCCTTTCGGTCCTCAGTGACGCTCATGCGGAAGAAGCGCTTCCGCAACTGACCAAACTTCTTGAGTCCACCGACTTGCAGCAAGAAGCCATCAATGCGCTCTCGGGTGCCGGAGTCGATTCTATTCCCTTACTCATCGATTTATTCCAAACTAGTCGTCAATCGAATCTGCGGGCCGAAGCGGCAAAAGCCTTGGGGATTGTTGCATCAAAGTCGGGAGATCCCCGCACGATTCCCCCGTTGGCGCATTACGTTTCGGAAGTGTTACCTCATTTAAAAACCTCGGAAGATATTGATTTCCCCTTGCTCACCGAAGTGGTCTGGGCAATTGGAAAATTACGATGGGGGCCCTCGATCAAGCCCATTTCAGAACTACAGGAAAAAGTGTGGTTGATTCATGACAATTCGAAAGAAATGGCCGAATTGCGAGAGGCCACCAGTTGGGCCTATAAGGCCATAGCTTTGCAGGATGCTGCGATGTTGCAAACTTATTAACCATATGCGGGACAATTCTGAGAAATTCTTGTCAACTTCCTGTTAACCAAGTCATACACCTGAGGGTCATGAGGGTTAGGAATTTGCGATCATACGCAGTTAACACTTCACATTGTACAGTGGGAGGTCAGGCATGAGGGCATGGGCAACATGTGGATTCATCACCATAGTTCTGCTCGTTGGGCTTTTCGGCTCCGAAGGTTTGGCCAGGCGGACGTATCTTGACGCAGACCAAAAAGCGAAACTCGACGCCATTCAAACCATTCTGATTCATGTCCTGGCGTTAACAGAGCATGGAAAAGTAGATGGAACCGTCATTGAAAATGTTGTACGACAGCGCTTGGAAGAATTAGGGTACACCGTAGTGACCAGTCGGGATGCCCCATACGATGTGAGAGTAAACGTCAAATGCGAGGAACAAAAAACATGGTCAGGAACAACTCGTGCCGGCGGCGATGCCGACCAAATCGGATCCCCAGCCCGTCTTTGGAAAGGGCCGGCCTGTCTTTTTTCCTATCAGTTAGATGGACGAGACCTGGGTTGGTACAAAGAAGCGCGAACCAAGTTTGAAGATTCGGGCCAAGCCGCCCAGGCTGCGAATGCACCACAATCCGGTCTTTATGCGATTCAACAATTAGCCGAGCGAATTCGAGAGTTCGATTTCCCCGTTATGCTCGCCGCGGAATGGGGACAGAATACCCGGCTTTTCCAGCTTCTGAATAACCCTCAGACGCCAAATAAACGAAAGATTCGAATTTTTTCCTTAATGCCTCAGGTGCAATCCCAACAATACATTCCCTTACTGAAAGAACTCATACAAGATCCTGAAATAACGGAAGAAGTTATCGTGGCAATGTCCAGCGCGGGAAGCGAAGCTATTCCCCTCTTAACGGAAATTTTTCACACCCAGACAGACTCGGCGATTCGAGCGGCCGCAGCCAAAGGGTTAGGGGAAATTGCCTCACTGACCGGAGATCCCACCATCACCCCCCCCATGCTCGCCTATGTCGTTGAGAGTCTTTCACACATCAAGACATCTTCGGACATCGATTTTCCCGTGATGACAGAGGTCGTGTGGAGTTTGGGTAAATTGCGAAATGCAAAAGCTGTTGCCCCCATTTCTGAGCTGGAAAACAAAATTTGGGTGATTCATGATAATTCGAAGGAAATGGCCGAATTGCGGGAGGCCACGAGTTGGACCTATAAACAAATCGAAATGGATTCACAGATCCAGTAGCAGGCACACCTTGACTCAGCGCCATCCCCTATCTCCAAGATCCGTCTTGAGGCTTATCAGCTGACGTCATGAAATCGGTTCTTATTCCGTCCCCCTGCATATGTGTGCTCTTTATAGTACTGACGACCCCGTATGCGGGAAACGGCTTTGCGCAAGTGGCTGGAGAACTTGGAGAAATGGATCGCCTGGAGCAACAAGCCGAAAACGCTATTGCGAATGGAGATCCTGAAGGCGCCGCCCTCTCCATTGGAAAGGCCGCCCTCATGGCAAAAATTCTCGCTCAAAAGGAAGAACACCAACAGACTCGCGTTCTGTATCAAGCGGCAGAAACCCTATTTAGAGGCCAGGAACAGGGTTATCGTGCCTTCGCACTCTTTGAACGAGCGGGCGGACAGCCACCGGCTTCCAAGGGGGTGTGTCAATATCTCTCACATGCTGCTGAAAAAGTGCAGCAATCTCAGAATGATCTCAATGCCTTGGCGGATTTCGCTAATAAACCGTTGAGGGAACGCCAGCAACGGCACATCGGAAAGACCCAAGAATGGGAAAAACTTCTCCAAGGTCTGCAGCATGACTTGTCGTGTTAGCCATTCTCAATCGGTCTACCTCACCAAATCTATCTCTCGTCGTCACAAAGAAAAAGAGACGTCTTTAAAGGGACCAAGAAGACCGTGTGTTAGCGAGAACAGGAGTTGGGAACACTCTGACTCTGTGACGAATCCGGTTCGACACTGAACACGGACCGAGTAAGCAGACGGGCGATTTCCTTGGAGATGACTTCTTGCATGACTTTGCTGGCACGAATCCGTGCTTCCTTTTCAGTCACATGCCCTTCCCGTCCCGTCTCTGAAATCACACCAATAAGTCGATGAGAAGGATTTTCATAGATATCGATATCGCCACACCATCGCACATATTTGAACAAGGGATCCGGTAAATCCACTGTCCAAAAATGTCCCTGTCCAACAATAGCCAAGTCCGCAATCGCTGAGGACTGCGAATTGTCCTGGCTGCCTAATAAGCCTTCCTGCTTGAGCCCTTCCAAGATCGCCCGTTCAAGGTCCTCATGGTATTCTCCCTCAATAGCCACCGAGATAAGCAAATTTTGGGCTACAAAATCCATCAACTCTCGTTGAATCTGTGGGATGCGATAGGAAGCTGGCAGACTTTCACCACTGGTGCGAATCACCCGTAAATCCCTATTGAGGGTATCCCGATCAGCCAAGAGAATTATTGATTCTTTGTAGCCTCGTATGCGTTGAATTTTTTGAGGATGTGTTCGGCCTTGATGGATCATATTCTCGATCTTCGTATCCCATTCCTGTAATCGTTCCACAATGGCCTGCTCAGCTTGTTGCCGGTCGAGGCCCGCCAAAGCCCAAAAATGCCTGCTAGACGCTTGATACCAGAGGTCTAACACCTTCACATTTTCCAACACTTTGCTGGTTGTAACCTGTGTTCGTTGATCGAGTTGTAACTCCCGTCGGGTTTGGCTTCTCTCCCCGGATTCTTGAATCGAATACGTTTCATGGTCCATCGATTGGGTCTTCACCTGCGCAGAAAATACTCTGGCAACTGCGGCATAAGCCTTTTTTTCGGCTTGTTCCCGCGATTCGGCTTCTCCAATACCGGTGAGATACCGTTCAGCAGGGTATGATTGATGTGGCGACATGATCCATTCAGGCGGGGTCTCCCGGCCAACCCAGGCACAACCCGCGGCTAGAATGCATACTCCACTCCATATCATCATTCTCAGCATATTCATGATCGCTTATTGCAAACGCTGGTGAATCATAATTTTTGTTTCGCCTTTTTTTAGTTGAAGAGGATGATCTTGAGATTCCCCAGCCTTCCGTCCTTGGTGATCAATGGACTGGATATTCACCGAATAGTCACCCGGTTCAACCCACAGTCGTGTCAACTGAAGCTCACCTGGAAGAGTTCGCCACGTCCGAATATCAGCTTCTTCTGTCGCCAGGGCCAATATTCTGGCAATCCCGCCTACCAACAGACCGACCCAATCCTGATTGTTCCGGCCCGCAGCAGCTCTGGCCCCCATGGCGATGCCTTCAGCCGCCGCCATTTTCATGGCGGATCGAGCTACCGCCCGGAGCACGAGTCCATCATAATCATCGTCTAGGGTTTTTTCGGCTACAGCGGCAATATCAAACACCCGCTCCGATTGGGTTTTAAAACTGGCGGTCTGATTTGTGGCCTCGATCACATCATGGGCTAACGAGGTTTTTTTCATCGTAAGCCGGGGCAAGGCAATTCGGGCAATTCGTCCGTGAATGCCATACAACAGAGACTCCCCTCCTCTCGTGTCCCGAGTACTCCGGCCAAACCAGGGCTTGGTAAGGGCCACCAGGTACAAGGCGTCTAAACTCACCGGAACATCAATAAATAAATCTTCTTTCTTAGGTCCTTCACCGTGGTAACTGATCACAATGAGTTGGGCCTGGGTGGACAGGCTATCAGACACCGAAGAAATACCGACTTCCGGATATTTTTCACGGTACTGTTGGACTTCACCAGATAACCCCAATCGTTCTGCCGTTCGAATCAGGTCAGCTTTCAGGATATCCGGAAAAACGACACCGGACCACGCCTGACTATCCTCATAGACTTGTTCAGCCTTTCGATATCCGACATAGGCATTATTGAGATCACCGGTAATATCATAGAGCAGCCCCACCAAATACCGAGCAAACGGATCTTCTTGGTAGGTCTCCTTTCCCTCTTGTTTGTCATAAAGCATATTGAGACGGTTATCAATCCTCCGTCCCTCCACCAACGCCTCATTCCACTGTTGGAGGGCCGCATAGTTCAACGCTTTCACCACGTTAATCATGACATGTTCATAAGAAGCCCCCTCAAAAGGCCGTTGAGAATCATTCACAAGTAGGGCTGAGGCCTCGTCTCGAAGGTGCTTCGTATACAGATCTTCAACAAGAGTATACGCCTCCTCCAGAACCTTATTGCTTTCGACATACTGTTCAGCCAAATGGAGCACCATGCCTTGATCCAGAAAATAGAGCAAGCGATTTTTGTCTCCATAGTCAGCCTTTGACGATTGAATAATTGTGACAGCCTGAGCTGAGTTTCCTGCCAACAGGCTGCGTTCAACCTTGGCATAGTGAGACATTGGGCTACTACAGCCCACAAACAAGGTGGCTCCTAGGGCAAGCAACAGGATTCTCGGTTGAACTCTCATGGAGAAGAGGGCACGTTGGCCAAGGTGGGCTAGTGAAAAACAAGGCCCCTGACGACTAAAGCCAGGGGGAGAGAAGGACCGAACAACCAATCGCACGTCACGGAAGGGGACTGAATGACACTGCGTTAAAAAAGGAGACGTTTTCGCTCGACGACTTTTTTGATTTTTTTCTGTCCGTACCAGGATTTCACATTCGTCTCAACATTGATGAGATCTAAATCAACCTGATAAAAAATCCCTTTGACCCCATCAGATTCATCCACGATAGTACTAATCGTGCCCTTCATCATAAAATCCGCACCCAGTTCCTGCCCCGGGCGTTTCTGGGTATCTTCCCTGGCATGAACCGCTTGTTCTTGTCGTTCCTGACGAATTTCATCGCGGTCCCGTTGACTCGCCACAAAGAGCACTCTTTGAGAATTGGACATTTCCCGTTCCAAGTCCGTCACAAAGGTGCCCACATCGATATGCTCATGGCTTTTATTGAGGATCGTCCCGACAATCACCGTCGGGACTCGATTGTGTTGATTGGAAAAGTTCTCCAACCAAGACCGGCTCACCATTTCTTTCATCATGGCTTCGGCCACTAACTTAGAGTCCGTATCATTCCACCGACCACTAAAATCGGTCACGACCCCGGGGTCTACTCTGGTGACCTTTTTTTCTTTTCCGCATCCACCCAACAAGAGAAGGCAGAGGCAGGGAACGACAACCGCACAGGATTTGATCAATCGAGGTATGGGGAGCAATGGAATTCCTTTGGCATGATGCTGAATCAAGAAAGCAAAATGCCGACAATTTACCAGGGTCAAAGTCCTCCCGGGCGTTTGGCTTCTTCCTGTTCTAATTTTTTAAAGGCCTTTTCGGCATTTTTGCGAACAAACTCCCTCACTTCTACGTCCAGTTCCTGAGCTTGTTGCAGCGCTTCTTTCATTTCCGCAAAAGACAGCTTGGTCAATACATAATAGGTGGACGTCTCGTCGTCCTTGTAACGGTCAATGGGACGAACTCCATTTAAGGTCACCGCCGAAAAGGTCTTGACAGCCCGTTCTACGTTTTGCTCCTCCGTTGATTTGGTGAAATTCCCTGCAGAGGTTGAAGCGGCATAATCCTGCATAAGATAGGCCGTATAGGTTCGAAAAGTTTTTGCCAACTCGGCACGCGCGCGGTTTTCAGCGGTTTCCCAAGCGAGTGGTTCATTTTTCACACCGACGACAGCCCCGACGCCATAAATAGACTTGGAATCATCGGCATTCATCACACCCGATCCTTCATTAACCCACTTGGGAGGACCTCCACATGCCACAAGCATGAAAGCGAGAAGAGCAAATCCTCCGATGCGCAGAACAATCCGACGCATATCATGGCCTTGTTCAATCATTAGAGTACCCTAACCTTTTTTGAGAAAATTTTTATCAGATTTTCCTGTCAGACGGGTTAAGAAAATGCTAGCATTGGACTTACAACCTGTCAAGAAAATTGAACTTTTTACTGTCTTGCCCTGCCTCACATCGAATTTCATTCATCATCATTCGAGACATGCAGGAAACCAAGGAGGATGTATTGTGGCTGATGTAACAATTGAAGATGGCATTATCCGGGTGAAAGAACTGGACATTCAGGATGGAAAAGCCGCCAAGGTGTTGGCTGAATATCCGGAAGCCAGATGGGCCGAAATCACAAGGCGTGCAATAAAGATTGGCCTGGGCTATTTAAAAGGTGGGGCAGAGCCTTGACCCTGTCCTCCATCTTCCTCATAGCCTTAGTGCATGCTAGATAATGGTGAATGGCACGAAAGGGAAACACCCCCCTCCTGGCTTGTTAACGGTACCAGGGTTATAGATTTGAGGATGCAGAATGAATTCCTGCTTGCTGGGCATGACCGATAAACCTGTTTAACTGATCATGTCCAAGCGAAATGGGTATCTCCACCAGCACGGGATACTGGCCCTGGAGTAATTGCTGAAAGTGCGCCTGCCGATGGGTCGGGACTCCTAAAATCGTTCCGAAGGCATGGACATATTCCCCGTGCCCTTGGGCTATTTCTTGAAGAAGGGTGTCATGGTTGTTCGCCACAAAGGCTCTGGCATATTCGCCAGGTTTGACAAGGCCATCCTCTGTCCACCAGGATTTTCCGGATGTGGAGGACAGAAATTCGCTGGTGGCATCCGTAGTGGTATCGAGTGTCGCTTTGATGGTACAACCGGAAGAAATGGCCAACAGGAAGAACCCCTAATGCCGCGAGACCTTGAAAACGTTTTAATACTTTGTATCATGATAGTTCTCTCTGACTGAGTTTATGGACATGGCATAGACGTCATGGCACTTTACAATTGGATTTCATCGGATCGAGTGCATCAAAACTTTGACATTTTTCATCCTGAATCAAAACTCCTCTCTGGTGTGATCTCTAATCAATCTCAATACAAACTGGATTAAACAAACGCCATGCTCACCCCTGAGGATCATCTTGAGTTAATACGCCGTGGGATTTCCTCGTTCCAGGTGGAATCACAACTACAGCGATTGCGCCATGGGGTCCCACCGATCACCATTATCCGTCCGTGCCGGGTGAACGATGGTATTATTCAACTTGATCCCGAACTCTTCCCGCAGTATCAACAACAATTTGAAGCCGCACGGCAGGCGGATCGGATCAGTAAGTTTATTCCTGCGTCCGGAGCCGCCACTCGCATGTTTAATGACCTCCTCAAATTTTTGTCCCAGGAGGCCTCACCCGAATTCTCCTCCAATCAGGCATCAACTCTTCCCCATGCGGTCGACCAGGCATGGACGCGCTTGCAGGAATTTCCGTTTATACCGGATTTAGAAAAGTATCTCCATGGGCAGGGACAACCGCCTCCAACGGATCAGCATACACACGATCTCAATACGATTCTTCAAGCGGTGCTGAAGACGCCGGGCCTTGGCTATGCCGAATTGCCCAAGGCGCTGCTCTCTTTCCATCGATACGAAGAAGGGCCCCGCACCTCATTGGAAGAACATGTTCATGAAGCCATCCGGTATTACCCCAACCCAGCAAATTCAATAAAAATCCATTTGACCGTCTCTCCGCAATATGAACAGGCCATTAAGAACCATCTGAACACCATCCAACAGACATTGGCCCGACAGGGATGGAGACTTGATTGCACGGTCTCCTTCCAAAAACCATCGACCGACACCGTCGCACTGGACTCTGGAAACCAGCCATTTCGAGGCGAAGATGGCACTCTGGTTTTTCGGCCAGGAGGGCATGGTGCCCTATTGGAAAATTTGAATGACTACCAGGGAGACATTGTGTTCATTTCCAATATTGACAACGTCGTCCCCGACCATTTGAAAGATCCGATCGTCGCATGGAGAAAGGCCTTGGGAGGATACCTGGTTGAGCTTCAACAACATGTGTTTCAACATATAGGACAGCTCAGCTCAATCCCCGCAGATGCGAAAAGTGTCCACCAAGCCGAAGCCTGTATCCTACAAGAACTCCTTCTCCCGCTTCCCCAATCGTATCGAGAATTGGCACTTCCCGATCAAGGCACATTATTAAAACAGTATTTAGATCGTCCCATCAGGGTCTGTGGTGTCGTCCCCAATACCGGCGATCCGGGCGGAGGACCATTTTGGGTCGCGCACCCAGAGGACGCCCCATCCAGACAAATCGTCGAGCAATCACAGGTCAATCCCGATTCTGAAGCCCAACAAAAGCTGTTTGCCTCTGGAACGCATTTCAATCCGGTTGATTTGGTCTGCGGAGTCCGGGATTTTCAGGGCAATCCGTTTAACCTCCTGGATTTCGTCGATCCCGGCACCGGGTTCATCGGCATGAAATCGTATCAGGGTCGCCCGCTCAAAGCCTTGGAGTGGCCAGGCTTGTGGAATGGAGGAATGGCGCATTGGATCACCATTTTCGTGGAAATTCCCCGCGCCAATTTCAATCCCGTCAAAACCTTTCTTGATTGGCTTCACCCCGCTCATCAACCTCAGACGCATCAGAAATAACCACCACGCGGTTGGGTGACCATCCTTTCCGTTTCTCTTCATTCCTTTCCAACAATCAACAACACTTCTCCGACACGCGTGGCCGGTTAAGATGCGAGAGATTCAGACCGAAACCTACTGCAGGTCCTTGCGCCTATACTCGGCTCACTCTTACCATCGCAGGAAAACTTTCCATGAATGAACAAGAATTTTTCTCCCTATGGCAAAACTTTGGGTTTCCTTGTAAATCCCATCCGTGGCACGGTGTCGAAATAGGAAAAGATGCACCATTCACCGTCACGGTCTATGTCGAAATCGTGCCCACCGACACCGTAAAATATGAATTGGATAAAAAATCAGGCCATTTGCGCGTGGACCGGCCTCAACGCTATTCCAATGTGTGCCCAACTCTGTACGGATTAATTCCTCAAACGTATTGCGGGCCATCCGTCGCGGAACTCAGCGCTAATTGTACGAATCGGCCTGGTCTCCTCGGCGATCTGGATCCATTAGACATTTGCGTCCTGACTGAGAAAAGCATTATCCATGGAGATGTGTTGCTGCAAGCCATTCCGATAGGTGGCTTGCGTATGATCGATGGGGATGAAGCCGATGATAAAATTGTGGCGGTCCTTAAAGGCGATGCCCTCCATGAACAATGGACGGATATCAAAGCCTGTCCCGTTCACTTTGTGGAACGGCTCATGCATTACTTCCTGACCTACAAAGATGCTCCCGGCTCGCAAAAAAAGAATTGCGAAATCACGCATGTCTATGGTCGAGAGGAGGCCCATGAAGTGATTCGCCGGAGTCAACAGGATTACGCCGCCAAATATGGACAAATACAGGCCCAACTGGCTAAACCTCGCCACGCACTTAATTAAAAAATCCAGTCCCTATGGACTCCTCTGATCCATCTCAATCCCATTTTTCCAAAAAGGCCCAACAGCTTACGGTCAAGCGACGGTTCTCATACTCATATACACCAATCCCTATTCATTTCCACCTCATTCTTCCCGATCTTTAATCCCTGCCCTCTTGAAGCAACGAACCAGGGGCAGCATAATGGGCCAATCAGCCGAATCGCTGAGAAACCATGTTCTTGGTGGTGTCCCAAAAAGCGTAATTAAGGAGGAACAGACCTAATGAGTGAAAATATTGAAACCCTGCAACGGTCAACCCGTGTCATTCCTCCCCCACCCGACATTACAGCCAACGCTCATATTCAGGATTATGACACCGCCTACAAGCAGTCCATTGCGAATCCTGAAAAATTCTGGGACGGCATTGCCAAGGAACTCCACTGGTTTTCACCCTGGAACAAGGTCCTGGACTGGAACTATCCCTGGGCCAAATGGTTCGTGGGAGGTACCTGCAATATTGCCTATAACTGTCTCGATCGGCATGTCCAAACCTGGCGAAAAAACAAAGTGGCCGTCATCTGGGTTGGAGAAGAAGGTCAGGAACGCATTCTGACCTATGGCGAGTTATACCGGCAGGTCAACAAATGCGCCAATGGGCTCAAAAGCCTGGGGCTCAATAAGGGCGACCGAGTGATGATCTATCTCCCGAAAATTCCCGAGCAAATTGTGGCCATGCTGGCTTGCGCCCGTATTGGAGTCATTCATTCGGTGGTGTATTCGGGTTTTAGCGCCACCGCGTTGGCCGCACGCATAGAAGCGTGTGAAGCGCGGGTGGTCATCACCGCGGATGTGGGGTATGACCGCAGTAGGAAAATCCCCCTCAAACCGGTCGTCGATGAAGCCGTTGCCAAATGCCAGACCGTGGAAAAAGTCATCGTGGTTCAACGGGAAAAAGCCGCCTCCCCTCTTCAAGCCCCGAAAGAATTGGATTGGGAAGCCTGGCTCAAAGACCAATCTCCAAAGTGTGAAGCCGAACAGCTCGACTCCGAAACCCCTCTCTACATCCTCTATACCTCAGGAACCACGGGGAAACCTAAAGGTGTTGTTCACGTCCATGGTGGCTATATGGTGGGCACCTATATCACCACCAAATATGTCTTCGACCTCAAAGACGAAGATGTCTATTTTTGCGTGGCGGATCCGGGATGGGTCACCGGCCACAGCTATATCGTCTATGGACCACTCTTAAACGGCGCCACGATTTTAACGGCAGAAGGCAAACCCGACTATCCCAATCCCGGGCGCTGGTGGGATCTCATTGAACGCTATGGCGTCTCGATTTTCTATACCACCCCAACCGCCATCCGGCTGCTCATGAAATTTGGAGAAGACTGGCCCAAGAAATACGATCTCTCCTCTCTCAAGGTATTAGGATCGGTAGGAGAGCCGATCAATCCGGAAGCCTGGGAATGGTTTCATCGGGTCACCGGTGGCACCAAACCCATCATGGATACCTGGTGGCAAACGGAAACCGGCATGATCATGGTCACACCCCTCCCCTGCGTGCCACTCAAACCAGGCTCAGCCACCCGTCCGTTTTTAGGCATCGAAGCGGATGTCATGGACCGCGAAGGCAACACGGTTGAAAAGGGCGGTGGATTCGGCGTCATTAAAAAACCCTGGCCGTCGATGATGCGAACCATCTACAACGAGCCGGATCGCTATCTCCTGTATTGGAATACCATCCCCGGTGTGTATACCGCCGGCGATGTGTGCCATAAGGATGAAGACGGCTACTTGTGGTTTATGGGCCGGGCCGATGATGTCGTGAAAGTCGCCGGAAACCGGATCGGCACCGCTGAAGTCGAAAGTGCTCTAGTCAGCCATGAGGCCGTGGTGGAAGCCGCCGTTATCGGCAAACCGCATAAGACCGCCGGAGAACAGATCAAGGCCTTTGTTATCCTCAAGCAAGGCCAGACGGAGTCGCCCGATCTCATCAAACGTTTGCAGGATCATGTCTTACAGGAACTGGGCAAGATCGCCGTCCCCCGGGAAATTGAAATTGTCTCATCTTTGCCCAAAACCCGTTCAGGCAAAATCATGCGCCGGGTCTTGAAAGCCAAAGAACTCGGCCAGGACCCAGGTGACATTTCAACTCTTGAAGAATAGGAAAAAATGGATTGGGAAAACGAAGTCCGCTTGGTGGGATAAAATCAGGAATGCTATTGATCTAAACGCTCTTTGAGCTGATGGACATCAAGTTTATCTTTTTCTCGCCCGGTTTCCTCCTTATTTTGGATAAAATGCCCTTTGGATAAAAAGGGAATCAGGAATCCCTCCAATTCAATCTCTTCTTTCATCTTCATAGGCTTCGCCAAAGTCAACTCCGTCAATCTTGGTGAAAAAGGCTATTCGCCTGGGAGCTACTCCAATCAGAAAACTCAATCCTCGGCTCCATAAACGTTTGAGGGAGTCGCTCAGCGAGAGATGCCTGAACGAAATCATCATCGGGATCGGATAACTGTTCGGAGGCCACATGCCGTCGATCCATTTTCATCGGATGAAGTATACTCGATGGAAACGTTAACCATAGAGGAATCAGAAAAAATTTATGATTTTCCAAAACGGTTCTCTCTTTAATTTTGACACCATCCCCGGCGTCTATACGGCTAGCGACGTGTGTCATAAGGATTGAAGATGGGTATTTATGGTTTATGTGCCGAGCGGTATTTATTGAAAGTAATTTCTCAATAACAATTTGGAGGAACAGTGTTGGCATGAGAATCTGGTTTACCGGTAATCGAAAATGAGAATGTACTGCGTAGAAGTTTAACTATCCTTTACGAATAAAACTTCTGTCTCACCTTTTATTGATTCCTCGCTGGTTTATGGTTCTCTGCTTCATAAATATGAAAATATAACGTTTTGAATACTCCGTTCATTCATGATACGTCCCACCTTCACATGTCGCAATACTCTCTAACGGCTCCGGGAGAGTTCTGGGAAAATCATCCAAATGGAATATATGGTGGAGATCACGGCAAGGGATGGAAACCTCCTTTCGGTAATAAAAAAGGATAGCTGCTGATTAGAGTTCAATTGATCAGGAATATATCCAACAGGTTTTGGAGCAAGAGGTGGGAGCATCGGAACACTCAGAATTCGGTGGCACAACGGTTTAATCTATCGATCAATCTATCCGAAACCGATAACCCACACCCAGTTCCGTGAGAAGATAGTGGGGATGAGCGGGGTTGGCTTCCAACTTATTTCGCAAGTGTTGCATGTAAACCCGCACGTAGTGGGCCTCATCGACATGAAGAGGCCCCCAAACTTCCTTTAATAATTGGCGATGCGTGAGCACCTTACCGGCATACCGCACGAGAACAGTGAGCAATTTGTATTCAATGGGGGTTAAATGGATTTCTTTTCCCGCTTTCAAAACTTGCCTCCGTTCAAAGTCGATTTGAAGAGAACCTGAGGTAAAGACGGCTTCCACGGCTGTCCCTGAGACCCTGGAGGCATGTCTCAACACAACACGCATTCGGGCAAGCAGCTCATTGATCCCAAATGGTTTGGTGACATAATCGTCCGCACCGAGGTCCAACGCCTCCACTTTCACTTGTTCCTGGTCCCTGGCCGATAGGATAATAATGGGAATGGCGGCCTGTTTCCGTAACCGTCGTATTACTTCTAAGCCGTCCATATCTGGCAGGCCAAGATCAAGCAAAATGAGGTCCGGATTGCGGGCAATCGCCTGCGTCAACCCCTCCTGCCCGGTACATGCCTCATGCAAGCGATATCCGTACCTGGGCAGCGTGGTTCGAAGGAATCGGAGAATTTCTGGTTCATCCTCAATAATGAGGACCGTAACTTCAGGAGTCGACATGGGGAACTTGGTCTTGTTCCGGGTCAATTCCAGGCGGATTTTCATCCAGGGGAAGAGTGAAACGCAACACCGCGCCACCACCGGGGCGATTTTCCGCCCAGATTCGTCCGCCGTGGGCATCAATGATACCCCGGCAGATGGTGAGGCCTAACCCGACCCCACCTTCCCCTGTTCGGCCTGCTCGATAAAATTTATCGAAAATCCGCTCCTCATCATGGGGCGGCACCCCCGGCCCCCTATCGGCGATTTCAAAAAAAAGGATTTGATTCGACACGGAGGCGCACAGATTGATTGGAGTGGACGGCGGGGCGTATTTCAATGCATTATCCAAAAGATTCATCAGTACCAACTCAATGAGAACGGCGTCGAGGTGTACCAATGGAAGAGCCGGAGGAAAGTGCGTCTCAACAAGATGAGCCGCAAGTCTGTCCTCCATCCGACTCAAAGCAGCACCGACAATCTCCTCAAACGGATGCCACTCTTTCTTAAGCTGAACGGCTCCTGCCTCAAGCCGCATCATTTCCAAAAGATTTTTTACCAATCGGTCCAATCGGTGTGCTTCCTCGCAAATGGCCTTCGCCAACTCTTGCCGGGTATCAGAATCCAAAGTCCCTTTATTCTCCAATAAACCGCTGGCCGCACCCGTGATGGTCGCAAGAGGGGTACGTAAATCATGCGAAACGGCGCTCAGAATGGCGTTGCGCATTTGTTCGGTTTCCGCTTGCACGTGAGCTTGCTCGGCTTCCATGGCTGCGATGGCGCGTGTGATGGCCAAAGCCATCTGATTGGTCAGCATCTCCAGTAGATGGAGTTCGTCCGGATCCAGCAAACACTCCCGGTGCTCGGGCTGGATAATCAAAACTCCGATCGGTCCTTTCACCCCGACCAATGGAAGATAAAGCCCGTTGGAGCCTGGAAGAGTGTTAGTGCCTGTGCCCGCTCGTTCACCATGTTCAAACACCCACTGGACGACCCCGGCATCTTTGGAATCCGGTTCAAAGACGGTCTGGGGATCGCGGTGCAGGATCAGATCGCCATTCGGGTGCTGAATAAAGGCGGCCACCTGTCCCCCGAAAATTTCCCGCATGTGGTGCAAGCCGACTCGAGCGAGATTGT
Organism: uncultured Nitrospirales bacterium; assembly: GCA_963801755.1. GTDB lineage: Bacteria > Nitrospirota > Nitrospiria > Nitrospirales > UBA8639 > Nitrospira_E. The sequence continues at coordinate 381,795 of CAWDGE010000005.1, forward strand.
CCAGGCGGCCCTCTGTGGCGAGTTCCCGGCTTAGTCCATAGAGCAAGGCCGTGCGCCGTTCATTCTGTTTGGAGAGTTGCGCTTGCTGTCGGGTTCTGACCGTAAATCCGCTGATGAGGAGGGCCACTATAAGCATCACCGCGAACGTCACCAGGTACTGCGCTGCTGCCACATCCAAGGTGAAGTAGGGAAGAATGAAAAAGAAATCAAAAGCCGCCACGCTGAGGAACGAGGCGAGGATGGAGGGCCCCCGTCCGTACCGGGTGGCCATTAGGGCGACACCAAACAAATAGACCATAATCAGGTTCGCCTCATCGAAAAAGGGGAACATGAGCCAGGCTACCCCCGTACAAAAAGCCACTCCAAGGGCGGAGAACATGTAGGCTGACCACTGGCTTGTAGGAGAAAAAACCGGCCTGATCAACGGACGGCTTACCCCGGCTTCCCCCGTGATCACATAGATATCAATCTCGCCACTGTTTCTGACCAGTTCGGCCACCACGGACCCAAAGACCCATTCCTGCCATCGAGATCGAACGGGTTTGCCGACAATGACTTTCGTCACGTTGCGACTTCGTGCGTAAGCCAGAATTTCCTGCGTCACTTTTTCCCCGCTTAACGTGACCGTTTCGGCGCCCAGTTGTTCGGCAAGTCGGAGGGTCTGATTCACCCGATCACGATCGGTCTCCGGCATGGTCAGATGGCGGGGTGTCTGGACATAGACGGCCAACCATTTGGCATGTAATTCCGCCGCCATACGCCGGGCGGCCCTGACCAGCCGCGGCCCCCTGGGTTTCATATTAATACAAACCATGATCTTCTCCGCAGCCGGCCAGGTGCCGACCACCGCATGATCGCGGCGATACACCTCCATCTGTTGATTGACCCACTCGGCTGTCCGGCGAAGGGCCAGTTCCCTTAAAGCGATCAGATTTCCTTTCCTGAAAAAATTCTTAACGGCTCGCTGGGCTATTTCCGGCAGATAAACCTTGCCCTCCTTGAGGCGCTGCAGAAGATCATCGGGAGGCAAATCGACCAGTTCAAGATCATCGGCCTCTTCCAGAATGGAATCGGGGACGGTTTCACCCATCCGGATTTTGGTGATCTGGGCGACCACGTCGTTTAAACTTTCCAGATGCTGCACGTTAAGCGTGGTATATACGCCGATGCCGGCGTTCAGAAGCTCGACCACATCCTGCCATCGTTTGGGATGGCGGGAACCGGGGGCATTGGTATGGGCTAACTCATCAATCAGGATGATCTGGGGATTACGCGAAATCGCCGCATCAAGATCAAATTCACGCAGCAGGGTGCCTCGATGGTCGATCACACGCGGAGGAAGGATCTCCAAGCCTTTGAGCAATGCTTCGGTTTCGGCCCGCCCGTGCGTTTCTACCCAACCCACCACGATTTCCACGCGGTTTTCCCGCTGCTGCCGGGCCGTAGTCAACATGGAATAAGTTTTCCCTACCCCGGCCGTCGCACCGAAGAAGATTTTCAGTTTTCCACGGGTCTGGCGGGCCTCCTCTTCCTGGGCTCGCTTCAGCAACTCTTCCGGGTTGGGTCGTCGCTCGGTCATCGGGCAATGTCCCGCTTCCTCAATTTCTTACAGGCGTCCAATTTCCGCCGTGCTGGAACAATGTAACAAGAGGGATCAATCATCCAGTGCGAGATTCAATTCAAGGACGTTGACCAAACGGTTCGTGGTCAAGGCCCCACCCGGGGCAAAAGCATGTTTCGTGATGAGTGCCTCAACCTTGGCCTGGGGAAATCCACGCGCATTGGCCACTCGCTCCACTTGATACAGAGCAGCGTGTTCTGAAATGTGCGGATCCAAGCCCCCGCCTGATGCCGCTGCCAACTCAGCCGGGAGTGGTCTCTCGGCAGACGCTCCGTACCGGGCGATGATTTCCTTGGCGCGCTCGGTAAGATCTGGACTGGTCGGTGATTTGTTGCTGCCGCCCGCCCCGGCTCCATTGTAATCCACGGCGGACGGACGCGGCCAGAAATAACCCGGCTGGGTAAACTTCTGGGCGATCAAGCGGCTCCCCGCAATTTGCCCGCTTTTATCCCTAATCAGGGATCCGGTTGCAGTGTCGGGTGATATGATTTGCGCGAAGCTAAGTATTACGATGGTGTACCCTCCCACGCAAACGAGCAGCGTGGCAAGGACTATGCGAAGACTGGCTATGCATGATTTCATTTTTGTCCTCCAATTATTTATTTCATAAACAGCAAATGTTCCGCGATGGGACCCATCGCTGCCGCCGGAAAAAATGTCAGTGCCCCGATGAACAGGATCGTGGCTATCAACATCACACCGAACGTGCCGTCTTCCACCCCCAAGGTGCCGGCGGATTGGGCGGTAGGTCGCTTCGCAGACAGCGAACCGGCCATCGCAAGCGGCAAAATAATCGGAATGTATCGCGCTAGTAGCATGACGATACCGGTGGCGACGTTCCAGGGAACGGTATTATCTCCCAAGCCTTCGAAACCCGATCCGTTGTTCGCGCTGGCCGAACTGAACTCGTAGAGTATTTCGCTAAAACCGTGGGGGCCGGCATTGTTCAACGTCGTTTGTCCCCAGGGTGTCGCGGCAAAAAGTGCAGTGCCCCCGAGAATGAGGAAGGCATGCACGAACAACGCCAGCACCGCAAGCTTGACTTCATACGCCTCCACCCGGCGGTTCAAATACTCCGGCGTGCGTCCGACCATCATGCCCGCCATAAAAACGGCCAGAATAATATAAATGAACATATTAATCATCCCCACACCGACGCCCCCAAAGGTGGCGTTCAGCCACATTCCGATCATCGGCATCAGGCCGGCCATCGGGTTGAGACTGTCATGCATGGCCCCCACCGAACCGTTGCTGGTGCTTGTAGTCAGTACACCCCATAAAGGCCCACTTCCTTCGGGGGCGCCGAAGCGCATTTCCTTGCCTTCAAGGTTGCCAATGTTCTGCTCTATGGGCAGCCCGGCAAAAGCTTGCGTGGGGGCGGATTCGAACCATACCGCGCCCGAGATCTTGAACAACAACAGGACCATCATCACGCCGAACACCACTGCCGCATGTCGTAGGCGTGCGACAATCCGGCCAAACATCCACACGGACGCCATGGGAATGAGAATGATGGAGATCATGGACAACGCATTCGTCCAAAACGTCGGATTCTCGAATGGATGCGTGGAGTTGGGTCCGAAAAAACCGCCGCCGTTGGTTCCAAGCTGTTTGATCGTCAAAAACGCCGCAACGGGTCCCCGCGCGATGGTTTGACCCATGCCTTCCAAAGTCGTCGCTTGCGCGGCGCCAGCCAAGGTCATTGGCATGCCACCGATCACCATGAGCGAAGCGACAATCAGCGCCATCGGCAGCAACACGAGAAACGTGGCGCGCTGCAGGTCGATAAAAAAGTTGCCCATGTCTTTGCGACCCGCCAGCCCGCGCGCCAAAGCTGTCAACACGGCGATGCCGGTGGCCGCCGACACAAATTGAAGCCACATCAAGGCGCACAATTGCGAGAGGTAACTCATCGAGACTTCACCCGAATAGTGTTGAAGATTAGTATTCGAAGTGAAGGAAGCAGCGGTATTGAAAATCAGGCTCCCTTCGATGGCCCCTTTGCCGTCCGGATTGAGGGGTAAATATTGTTGTAGGGCCATGAACCCGAAGCTTAAAACGAACATTATCACGTTGAAGATGAGCATCGAAACGGTATAGGGCTTCCAGGTCTGCGATTCTCTGGTAAAAGGTCCCCCCAGCGATCCAAACAGCCGGTTGAAACGCCCGGTAAAACCGTTGGCCTCCGGGTCCGGGTCCATGGCCCACTTCATGTAACGGCCCAACGGCCATGACAGAATCACGGTGGTGCCGACGATGCACGCAATAAGTAAAACGGCATTCATTGGTGTAATCCCCCCCCTTGATCAACCGCGGCGGTCAGCGCAAATAGAAGGCCGAACACCGCAATTCCCAAAATCAGATAAATGAGCGACATAACTTCTCCTTCCGGTTAAACCACGTGCAAAGCGGTCAAAAGCATGTCAATGATCTTAATCCCGATGAATGGAACCAGCACCCCGCCCAGTCCATAGATCAGCAAATTACGGCGGAAAACCGCCGCCGCCCCGGACGGCCGGTACGAAATACCCTTCAGAGCCAAAGGAATTAAGGCAATGATAATCAAGGCGTTAAAAATGACCGCACTCAGGATGGCCGATTCGGGAGAATGCAACCCCATAATGTTCAGCGTGAAAGCGGACCGCCACCGTCATGCGTCGCGTAGAGTCCCGCGAACATTGCGGGCAGGATGGCGAAATATTTTGCGACGTCGTTCGCGATGCTGAATGTGGTCAACGCCCCCCGCGTCATCAATAACTGTTTGCCGATCTCGACGATTTCGATCAGTTTCGTCGGATTCGAGTCGAGATCGACCAGATTGCCGGCTTCTTTGGCGGCCTGAGTGCCGGTGTTCATGGCCACGGCGACATCTGCTTGGGCCAGGGCCGGGGCATCGTTGGTACCGTCGCCGGTCATCGCCACTAATTGCCCCCCTGCCTGAAGATCCCGGATGAGCTTCAGTTTGGTCTCGGGCGTGGCCTGGGCCAGGAATTGATCGACGCCGGCTTCCGCGGCAACAGCGGTCGCCGTTAAGGGATTATCTCCCGTGATCATGACCGTTTTAATCCCCATCCGCCGCAGCTCGGAAAACCGTTCCTTGATGCCTCCCTTGACAACATCTTTGAGGTGGATGACCCCCAATACCAGGGGACCCTCCGCCACAACCAGCGGCGTGCCGCCCTGCTTCGCGATCGTGTCGACGGTCGCACGCACGGAATCGGGGAAACGGCCACCTGAATCGATGACATACGATTCGATGGCCTCGGCCGAACCTTTCCGGATCTGTCGACCATAGAGATCAATGCCGCTCATCCTCGTGTGCGCGGTGAAGGGCATAAACGTCGCTCCCATTTCATGAAGATCCCGAGCCCGCAAATTGTGTTGTTCTTTGGCCAGCACCACGATGCTGCGTCCTTCAGGAGTTTCATCCGCCAGCGAGGCGAGCTGGGCGGCATCGGCCAGCGTTGCCCGGTCACGACCATCAGCGGGAATGAAGTCGGACGCTTGCCGGTTGCCTAGGGTAATCGTGCCGGTCTTATCGAGCAGCAGCACGTCCACATCGCCTGCCGCTTCCACGGCGCGCCCGGACATGGCGATGACATTGGCCTGAATCATGCGATCCATCCCGGCAATCCCAATGGCACTTAACAGCCCTCCGATGGTTGTCGGAATGAGACACACCAAAAGCGCCACAAGGACCGGCACGGAGAATAGAACGCCGGCATAGAAACCGAAGGGCCGGAGAGTGAAGCAGACCAAAAGAAAAATGAGGGTGAGCGCCGCGAGAAAGATGAGCAGGGCAATTTCGTTCGGCGTCTTCTGCCGTCTAGCGCCTTCGACAAGAGCGATCATGCGGTCAAGAAAGCCGTAACCTTTTTCCATCGTGACCCGGATGGTGATGCGATCGCTGATCACTCGCGTGCCGCCGGTCACCGCGCTTCGGTCGCCGCCGCTTTCACGGATGACGGGCGCGGATTCCCCGGTAACGGCGGATTCATCGATGCTGGCAATACCTTCGACCACATCCCCATCAGCCGGTATGATATCTCCGACCCTACACGACCACAAGATCCCCTTTCTCCAATTCCGGCGCGGGAACCCGTTCTTCTCTTCCGTCCCGCAACCGGCGGGCCATCGTCTCGGTTCGCGCTTTGCGCAAGGAAGCAGCCTGGGCCTTACCGCGCCCTTCCGCGACGGCCTCGGCAAAATTGGCGAAGAGCACCGTAAACCACAACCAGACGGAGAGGTGCGCGATAAATCCTCGATCCGTCGATGAAAAAAATATGCCCGCAGTGGTTAGGACGGCGCCAACCATCGTGACAAACATGACGGGATTCTTGATCATCAATCGGGGGTCCAGCTTTCTGAACGCCTCACCGATCGCTGGTCCGACAATGTTGGGGTCAAAAAGAGAAGGTGTTTTACGGGTCATGAAGTGTCTCCTGTCTTAAAACTTTTCCGGTCGCAACACGACGACAACCAGATATCCAAGGAGTAAAAAGGCAATAATGCCGACAATTAGATTTTCCATGATTGACTCCTCCTT
>CAWDGE010000006.1:0-223839 GCA_963801755.1 uncultured Nitrospirales bacterium
TTACACAGCTTTCTATACGTTTCTGCAAACTCTGCTGCTTTTTTTTGAAATGGACAATTAGGAATTTCGGCTAAGGCCTCAGCTAGAGGAATGCATCGTCTGAAAAAGGCTTTTGCTGGGTTTGTAGAAAAATTGGACTGCCTCCGATCCAGAATTGAACTCAGGGCGTCAATCACATTCTCGCCTGGAAAAAAATGTATTTTCTCTTCACTTGATACAGTTCTTTCATTGGATGTCCATTCAACGTTTAATTTCATTGCATAAGAGTGGGTGGCTTGAAGGTGCATACATTGCTTCGCCAGGGCTTTATATTCTTCCTTTGAAGAGGGATGCTGAGGAACAAATATTTTTTGTATGCATTCTGCCATAACCGTTGTTCCATTTAATGGCTTAGCATTTATCATTAGGGAATGTGTGAGCATGTCTTCATAATCTGGAGTATTTTTAAGAAGCGATATAAATTTTTTGAAATTCTGCCTCAATGCATTCTCTGATTCAGCTTTAATCTCTGAGGATTTTTTCATAAATACCATGGCATGGGAAATAAAACTGATAATGGAATCCCCTTTTTTAACTGGAGGAAGCGCATTTTTAAAGAAATCAAATATGAATTTAAATAAAGCCAATTCTTGAGCGCAGGCCTGAGCTTTGTGAATAAATTCATTCTCGTCTAATGAAAAAAATTCAAAAAGCATAGAAAGTGTGGTCAGCATATCGTATTTAGTACAATCTGGCGCAATCATTTTTAATAAAGATTGATTATGCAATTCCTTAAAGCTGAGATTATCTTGATTTTTATGATTCAAATACCAAGAAATAGTTTGAGGGGGCTTTTGATTTAACTTTCGACTGATCAAATCGATCAAGCCATTTTGAAAAGAGCGATATTCCTTTAGCAATCCCGGTTTTTGATCAGCTGAACATGTCGTTAATTCTTTTTTAAAAATTTCATCTAAACGTAAGAAAATATGTAAGGAATTGTCTCCTGGCTTGCATAGTGGTAAACCAGAACAGGTCGTGAGCTCTGCCTCGGATTTGATGTGTGGGTACTGCAAAAATTCTCCGTCAGATGAACGATTAAAAATGAATGCTTTGGCTGCCTCAACAAGTTGATAGGCTTTTTGATTTTGTAATCCTAAGTCTTCAACAGTTTTAAAAATTTCCTTTAAATATACGTCTATCTGAGAATCATTCAAATGAGTAAGTTCACCGTTTTCCAGTGTTGCTGAACTTTCATTCGAGATTGTGTCATTTCGAGTTGGGTTGATTTGAGAGAGACCGTAGTAACTAGGATTTCTTGAATTGAAAGTATGTCCTATCATACTTTATTTCTTGCCTTTGCGCCATTGAAGTTTGCGTTTATGATGATATCTAAGCATTATAAGAACCGGCGCTGACTTTTCCTCCAGTCCCTGTCCAGTTGGTATGAAAGAATTGGCCGCGTGGCTTATCCACTCTCTCATAGGTGTGAGCTCCAAAAAAATCTCGCTGAGCTTGCAACAGATTGGCAGGCAGTTGTGCGGAACGATAGCCATCATAAAAAGATAGAGCTGTGCTGAAACAAGGAATCGGAATGCCCATTTGCGCCGCAGCGGCTATCACACGCCTCCACCCTTTTTGGGCTTTATCAATCTCATTGCGGAAGAAATTGTCGAGTAATAGATTCTTTAGCTGTGGATTTTTCTCGAACGCCTCTTTAATTTTACCCAAAAATAGACTGCGAATAATACAGCCGCCTCTCCACATCAACGCAATGCTTCCATAATTGAGCTCCCAATGATAATCAAGCGCGGCCTGACGCATCAGCATAAACCCTTGCGCATAGCTAATGATCTTTGAGGCATAAAGCGCATGCTCCACATCGTCGATAAATTCTTCGCGATTACCTTGAAAAGTCGATGTCGGGCCTTTCAGGAGCCTGCTGGCTTCTATCCTTTCTTCTTTAATGGCTGAGAGGCAACGCGCAAAAACGGCTTCACTAATCAGTGTTAAGGGCATTCCCAAATCCAACGCATTGATCACGGTCCATTTTCCAGTTCCTTTTTGACCGGCGACATCCAGAATTTTATCTAGCAGAGGCTTCCCATCTGTATCCATTGTCGAAAAAATATGGCTCGTGATTTCAATCAGATAACTATTGAGTTCTTTTTTATTCCATTCTTCAAAAATGTCATGTAGCTGGTTCGCCTGCAATCCTAGGACATTTTTTAAAAGGCTGTACGCTTCTGAAATCAGCTGCATGTCGCCGTACTCGATTCCATTGTGAACCATTTTGACATAATGACCTGCTCCATCTTGGCCGACCCAATCACAACAGGGCTGTCCATCCACTTTGGCTGCAATCGACTGAAAAATCTCCTTGATGGCTGGCCACGCAGTAGGATTGCCTCCAGGCATGATGGAGGGCCCATGGCGTGCGCCTTCTTCTCCTCCGGAAATGCCTGTCCCAATGAAATTGATTCCTTTCTTTTTCAAATACTCAGTACGGCGGTTGGTATCCGTGAATAGACTGTTTCCTCCATCGATGATGATATCTCCCGGTTCAAGAAAAGGCAGGCAATGTTCAATAAACTCATCGACAGGAGCGCCGGCTTTGACCATTAACATGACTTTTCTGGGCTTTTTCAATAGACGGAACAGCTCCTCCAAGGAGTGGGCTCCGATGATTTTCGACCCTTTAGCAGGACCTTGTAAAAACTCGTCGACTTTTGAGGTAGTCCGATTAAAAACCGCTATGATAAAGCCATGGTCATTCATGTTAAGGGCCAGATTTTGACCCATCACAGCCAAGCCAATTAACCCGATATCCGCTTCTGCCATACTTCATCCCAATGATTTAAATTTAGTCACATCCATAACTGATTATTTTGCCTAGGCGTTAATATTACGTTCAACCATGCCGATTTGTCGGCGCAAGGTTTCATCATCGGCAATTTTTTTCTCGATAGTCTTGCACGCATGCAAAATGGTAGAATGGGTTTTTCCAAAAGAGATTCCCAACATTTGCAGAGACTCATTGATCCATTTCCAAGCGAGATACATCGCGACTTGGCGCGGAAGGGCGACTTCTTTTGTCCGTCCCGATCCTTTTAAATCGGTGACTCGGACTTGGAAAACCGTTGCGACACCTTTGAGAATTTGTTCGACAGATATTTTTTGTTTAGGAGCTTGCTGCAACATCTCCCGCAACGTTTTTTCAACTAGCTCTTCGGTGATGCTAAGATTGAGCAAACGGCAATGAGCGCTTAGTCGATTGACAGCTCCTTCCAATTGCCTGACGTTATTATAAATATGTTCAGCAATGAAAAAAGCGACATTGTTTGGAAGATTCAAGTCCTTTTTGCTGGGCTTTGTGCTGCAGGATCGCCACGCGTGTTTCCAGTTCGGGCACACCAACATGCGCCACTAGCCCCCACTCCATGCGCGCAATCATCCGCTCGGAAAGTTTAAGCTGGGAAGGCGGCTTATCGCTCGTGATCACAATCTGTTTGTGTTGATTGATGAGGGTTTCAAACGTGTTGCAGAATTCCTCTTCAAAGTTTAGGCGATTTTGCAAAAATTGAATATCGTCCACAAGCAATACATCGACATCCGAGCGATAAAATCGTTTCATGCGATCGACCGATTTATTGCGTAAGTTATCGACTAACTCATTAATGAAAGCTTCTGTCGTAATACATTGGATACGAAGCTTCTTATGTGTATCAGACATATGATGTCCAATACTATGCAGAATGTGGGTTTTCCCCAGTCCAACTCCTCCATGAATAAAGAGCGGATTGTATGACATGCCAGGTCGGATGGCGACTCCCATTGCAGCAGATTTTACGAATTGATTCGTAGGGCCTTCAATAAAAGTTTCAAAGCGATAATTGGGATTTAGTTTAATTGGATTGACAGAGGAAGGAGGAGCCTTAGATACAGCAGGTGCAGCTGTCGGCAATTGTGCAGGAGGATAGGCTTTTTTTCCCTCATGACAAATTGAATCGCCGGTTCTCCATCGGCATTGACAGGCATAAACGCGCATAGATCTTTTTTGTAATTCGCGAGCAGGTACTCCTTAACAAAAACATTGGGAACTTCAAGGGTTATCTCATCTGATGAAAATTGCAGGACAGTAATTGGCGCCAACCAATTGCCAAACGCTGTAGGAGAACAGCGCGCTTTTACAAATTGCAAAAATTGAGTCCACGCATCGCAAGTATCACAAACCAGCATAGTTTTGAGTCCTTTCAAAGTTATGAACAACGTTTCCACAGCCTAGTCTGGGGCTGTTCTGATCGAAGAATCTAGCATGAGTCATCATAGGCTGCAAGCAAATTATCTGATGATGGGTTCAACCATTTGGTAACTCGTTGATTATCAAAATGCGCAGAACGCGAAGAAAAAATCCATCTATCCCGATAAATAGATGATTAAAAAGTAAAATATTGTCCTTCAATGTTTTAGAAAAAAATTTTGATCTTAATCGATTGAATTTAAACCACAACCAGTACTAATTTGTGTGGATCTTGTTGCGCCGTCTGGTGCTCGATCGTTTTGATTAAATGCGGAGTCAAAAGCTTTTTGCAACTCAAAATGCAAGCCGCGGATTCCCGTGACTTTTTTTCGAGCGGCTTCAACCAGAGCTGCTGCGGTTTTTTCAGCTAGAATTAACCGAGCTCCATGACGCTCAAATAAATTGATCCAACTTGTTAATGGAGCTTTAGAACCTTTTGTCAAGGTCATTTTTATTTCATCGGCAGTCAAAGGATAAAGACGGGCAATGGAGCCAATGCGCCCTAAAAATTCGGGTGTAATCCCTGCCGTTAGCAAGGTTTGATCATCAATCAAAGGTTGTTTGGCGTTGTGTGTGAGTTGTGAAAAAGCTCCAGCCATAATGAAAAGAATGTTTTTCGTGTTGACAGTCTTTCTTTCTGAATTGTAATCGACGGTCACCTGATCGCCTTGAAGCATTCCCAGCAATTGATTCTGAATGGACTTTCCGGATACAATCGTATTGGCCTCTTTAAGAGAGTCGCCAAATACTTTATCGATCTCATCAAGGAAGATCACTCCTCTTTCTGCTTTGGCCACATTCCCTTTTGTCTGTTCCAATAATGACACAATTGCATCGTTGGATTTAGGCCCAACAATTCCCTCGCGGGTCAGCTTGGAGGCGTCCAGAATAGCTAAGGGGAGACCAAGTTTTTTGCTCAGCACTTCGACGATAAAGGTTTTGCCTGTACCCGATGGACCGATCAGCAAGACATTACTTTTAGGGAGAGGGGTTTGTAAGGTGTCTTTTTGCCTGAAGTAGTGTAAATAGAGCGCTTGTACCACAGTATTCTTAGCTTCTTGTTGTCCCACTACTTGTTCATCTAATGCCGATTTTAAATCACCTATTGTAGGAAAATGACTCTCCTGCTGTTGACCCAATGTTGTTTTAAGCCAATCCTCAAGCCTGATAGTGATGCAAGTCCCAGCCTTCAATTCCCCTGATCGTTTTTTTTCAATCGATTCAATCAAAATAGGTGTGATTAACTGCCTTAGAACAAAATCAAGGCTCCTCACCCCTGTTTCAGATTGCCAAGCATAATCCACAATTTTATCAATGATGGCGTCCTCGACATCTAGAACTAACTGATTTTTTTCAAATTCATTCTTCCAAGCTTGAAGCGACATGTTGCTTTCTTTGCTAAGCAAAATGCGGCGATAATCTGCAGCCGTCAATGGATTGAGCTGGATAACATGCCCAATACGCCCTACAAATTCGGGTTTGAGTCCATAATTTAAAAGGTCCGGAATGGCGATGCTGGAATCCGCTGTAGGCTTTATTTTCGGTTCAGTTTGGCATAACTCGCCAAAAGACCCAGCCATGACAAACAAAATATTTTTAGTATTGATTGTTTTGGTATCGCCAAAAAAGAGAGTGTCAGATGTTTTAAACTTTATTTCTGTACCCTGCAAACTTGTTAACAGCTGATTTTGTATCGTGGAAAATGTGTTTTTTTCCCGATCATTTGATTTAAATGCTTTATCGATTTCATCGATAAAGACAATTCCTTTCTCTGCAAGGTTTATATTTTGATTAGATTTTTCATAGAGTTGACGAAAAGCATCATCAAATTTGGATCCAATATATCCTTCGGGGGTTAATCGAGACGCATCGATCATGGCGACTGGCAATCCCAGGGCATCGCCAATCGTTTGCATCATTAATGTTTTCCCACTGCCTGAAGGTCCCATCAATAAAATGTTGCCTTTTCCTAAAATAGAAGCCATCGAAGGAATCATCAATTTTTCATAATGAGAAGCCACTGCTTTGGCTAATAAAACTTTTGCTTCTGCTTGTCCAAAGACTTTTTCATCGAGTTTGCTTATTAATTTCGCATAAATTGTTTTGTTTGGATCTAAAGGTAATTGGTTTTGTTCTTGTTTTTTTGTAATTGTTTTTTGAATTCTTTTGTCAAAATATTCTCCTAATAATACTCCTAAACTAAAGCCATTGGCTTCATAGCTGAATCCGTTTCTAAAATAGGCATTCGTACAATTGGCAACCGCGACTAAAGTTGTCATGTTTTTTGATGAAATGGCAGAATGGAGCTTTCGGACAAAAAATCCTGCCAGTGCACTGCCGCCAATCATCATCAATTCACGTCCGTAAAACCAAGAGAAATCACCCTGGAGCGACAGATAAACTTCTCGCCCGAGGCCAATGGGAATCGTGGCTAACCAGGCAAGTGCCGCCTTTGACTGAGAATTGTCTTTAATAGGTTGATAAGGCTGACTGTTATTTAAAGAATTAATTTGCATATTAATAAAATAACTAAAAATAATTTATAAGATATCATTTTATAAATTATTTTTCAAATGAAATATAACTACATAAAATTAAAGAGGTTTAAATAAGAGTGCAGATATGATTTTGGTTATTAACTACTGCACTTGTAACGATGAGTTTTCAAAATTTTATTATCACCACAGAGAGCTCAGAGAATACAGAGGAAAGAGAAATAAACTCGACTTTGACACTTACAAATCGTGAAAATCTTTAATCATCTGAAATTCAATATTTTGCGGGTTTTGATGTTATGCATGGAAAAATCTCAATTGCTTCTATTAAAATGAAGTGTTAAAGTTCTGCCATAATAGGAAAAACATGATAGATAAGATCGCCTTCGGCGGCAGGATAAAGACATCTGAACTGCCTCATTTTGAAATAACATCTTTAATTTTAAAATGCTGTAAATCTTTACTTCCAGAACATCAAGCTCAAGTTATCAATTACCTTAAAGCTGCTAACATTCCTGTGGGTCTGTTAGTCAATTTTGGACATAGGAATTTAGAGTACAAGAGATTACACCACCCTTTAATCCATCCTGCCGCCGAAGGCGATCTTCTAGATCCTGTTTCTTCTTTTGTTGTGCCTGATTTTTAAGTCATAAATTCCTGATTACCAAATTTTTATAATTCAACTGTCAAAGTCGGGATTAACTACTGCATTTGTAACGATGAGTTTTCAAAATTTTATTATCACCACAGAGAGCATAGAGAACACAGAGGAAAGAAAAATAAATGTTCTAACGGAAAACATGATTGGTGCCGCAATTGAGGTACATCTAAGACCAGGACCGCCCTTACCTAAGATGTCCGATTATAAAATTGGTTTGCTTATAACCTGAGTTTTGGGTTTTTTAGGCATTTGGGCGGTGTCAAAGCCTCGGGGATCAAGAAATCAACGGCTGGGCAATATTAAATAAATATGGCCCAGCCGTTGATTTTTGATCCGCGGGAGCTTTCACACTAGCCCAAATGCCTAAAAAACCCAAAACTCAGGTTTATAAATTTCAATGTACGAACACTCAAAGAAGGCATTCACCGAATAAGAAAATAAAGCTTTCCTCTGTGACTCTGTGTTTTCTGTGGTGGACCTTTCCTTGATTCCAATAAAAATTTTTCTATAATGCGTCAGCCCTGAATAATACAAATTATTTTTGGGAAAATTACATTAATTTGATATACGTCATTTTCAATCAATTTTTTCAACAAGGAGTCCAATGCTACAGATATCTAACAGAGCTGATTCGCCCCTTCTTACTAGAGATAGCCAAGAAGAAGCACTCACCGGTATCCCCAAACCACAATTGCCTTTGGTTCTCAAACAAGGCGAGAGCGTTCCCTCTCCCAAAAAATTAGATGAAAATAAATCGATTGTGCGCCTCAATGGACTATCCGCAGATTTGGTTGAATTTATTTCTCGTGTTTTAATTGAACGCGTGTTTTTTCAAAATACTTATATTCCTCCAGAACTTCTTTTGCATCTGTCAAATGATCTGATCAGAACTTTGGTTCCAGAAAAAAAAGAAACCCTGAATATGGCTAAAGAAGGGACTATTTTATGGAAGCAATTACGTGGAAAAGACCTCACTCCAGATGAAAAAGCCTATGATGAGGCTCCAAAAGATATTGATGTAATGGGTGAAATCCTCAATGGAATCAAGTATTCTTCAATGGCACTCATCGGTCAAAATTTATATTCCTCGGTGGCATCAGCAGTTAATCAAGGTTTATGGGAGCATATACCAGCGATTGTAGGTTATTCTAGTGCGCTATTATTGGGATCTTCTCTCATCAATCAAACGATCGACAAGATGTTTGAAAATTCAAAACTTTCTCAGAGCCAAAAAGATCTGCTTAAACCTTGGCTGATGACGATAGGAAGATTGGCCCTTGGCTTTATTCCAAAAGCTCATGCAAGCGAAGAGGGAGTGCATTATCATTATCCGTCTACTGAAGGATCAACTCAAACATTTTCCAAAGGACAAACAATCACTCTCCAAGGCGATCGATTGGCCATTGAACGTGATGGTCTTCTGCGAACCCCTGAAGGATCATTTCAAGGAACTGGTTATGCTGAATTTAAGCTGCATGAAGTGATGGAGCTTAGTGAAGCACGCATCCAAATTCAAGTCGTCAACAAACTGGGCGAAATAGTTCCAATCAAGTTTACAAGAGTTCAAGGACGCTATGGGCCCGAGATCATTGTGAGTTGCGAAGATAAACATCTAGAAGAATATTGGGCCAACTACTTTAGAGTAAAGCCGCGTATCAGCCAAACGCCTGACCTGCAGGATCCAACCTCTAGTTTGACTTGTACAACAGGATTGACACTAGGAGCTTTAGGATCTCTAGCGACGCTGACTCCGTTACCCATGGCTTTGGGTGCTCTTTCGTGTCTAATGTCTACTCATGCAGCAAGTACAACAAAACAATTTTGCGGAAAAGAGGCAAATAAACCGAATTTTGAAGGAAAGATCCTCGGACAAGCTTTAAGTGAATGCGAAAAGATGATTAGTGAGGGAGATCGTTCTCTTGGAGAAATTTACTATTACAAAGGATTAATCCTCAAAAAATTAGGCAAATACTCAGAAGCCTATGAGGCTTTTATATTAGCAGTAGAGCAAGAAACTCCTTACAGAGGAGCAGAAAAAGAGATCGATGCGTTGAGACCATATAAAAATAATCCAGGAGACATCAGCTTTAGAAATCAGTTCCTAAAGGAAATTGGAATGACTACCCCTTCTCACTACGAATATATGGTGATGGGTGCTTTGGCATACTACAATGAGGATGAAATATCTAATCCAGATGCAGATGATGATATCAAGATTCTCGATGAACATATGAAAGAATTAGAAAAAAGGGGATGGAAAAGAGGTGACGCAAGTGCAAAGTTAAAATTTGATCAACATGGCTATTATGGTGTTCCTTTTATTAATGACACTAAAAAACATATTATCATTGCACATCGGGGAACTGGTTTGACGAATTATGGGGCTATCGCAACTGATTTGCAAATCTTTCAGACTAAGGAACCAGACCAATATTCAACGGCAAAATCATATGTTGAAAAAATTAATGAAGCGTATCCCACTTATACCATTTCACATGCTGGACATTCATTGGGAGGATTCTTAGCGGGGGTTTTGGCTTATAAAAGGCAAGAAATCGCAGTCATAGCAGAAAACCCAGGAATTGAAAACTTTATTTCAACTTACTTAAACAAAGAATTATTGCCCGATGCTCAGATCACTTCCTACTTTTCCCGACCTAATATGATCAATACATCGGGAAAGCATGTGGGAGAGAAGAGAACAATCACTTTGGCTGATAAAACAGACGCTATCACTGTTTTGAAATATTTTGCAGAATTAGGTAAGAAGTGGTATGACCCTAGCACAAACCCTGTAGTAAAGCAGGTGTGGCCCTTTTTGGAAATGGTAGAAAAAGACTTCAAACAACATCGGATTATAGATTTTTTGCCTCTGTTCGATCCCAAGACAGGTTATGCAAAAAATTATCGATTCATCACCAAGTGGCCAGAGGGTATAGAAAAACGGATTAATTTTGCTACCATCTGTACAGACCATCATCTTTCTCCAGACAATCCCAAGCCATCTGACGATGCGGTAATCCATAAATTATTTAACATTTATTCAACTTACCCATTAAAGCCTTCTAGAATAGAACTTTCAGTTTTCAGCAAATCTGCCCAAGAGATGTTAAAAAAATACAAAGAGAAAGGTGAATACTATCCTAACTTCAGCCTAAGGGTTCTCTCATTATACGACATTGAAGGCGACAAGATAAGTATTAAGAGCGATAGTAAAATTTTCACAGTTGATGATTTTAAAAATTATGTTGAACATCAATTAGCTGAAGCAAAAAAAAACCATCTTCAACTAGATATTGATCCTTTTCACAAAAATTGTGAAGGGGAAAAAGTACCCATCCAAAGCTTATGGAAAGAATATGACCTATTCTTTGGTTTAGATAGAATTAAAAAGTTAGATGCAGATACCCTGCAGACATTGCAAGACTTTGTACAAAAAGAGTTACCAAATAAATCCAATTTCATAAGTCTCTTGCGATTGGTCGGGGGTGCAGATTTACCGAAAATGGTAGATGAGGAATTGGAAAAAAAGGGCCCTCTATTTGACGGGGAAACATGGAATTATCAAACTCTTTTAGATGAACTTTTTAATAAAAAACCCGATCAAAAACTTTATTTTCTCCATGTGATGAATAATCCTGATTTCTTTGTCGGCAACATTTTGCGAATTAAAGGGGACGGTAATCTGGATAAGATTTTTGGAGAAATCACTGCTTATCATCAAAGTGAAAGAAAAATTGACTTTGAGCTGATCGATCAAGTAACGCATGAACCTGTCAGCGCAACAATTCTACTAGGACTTGACTGCCAAATTCAAGGTGCCATCCTAAGGAATTACGTTCAATATCCTTTGCTTAATTACCTTGGACGGGGAGGGAAAGACGAAGAATTTAAGCTGAAGGTCACCGAAAACCCTCAACTGCCTGAATGGATTAAAGAAGGAACTTATAAAATAACTTCCAACACCAAGGAAGAAAATCTAAGAAATGTGAAGATCTCAAATGTCGATCACAAAGAATGTAAGTATAAAGTTGAAATCTATTATCAGGGACAAGATATTACAAAAGCAAAAATATCAGAAATAGCTAAAAAAGAACCTCAAAGCTTTGAAATGGGCTCTTTACAACTTAAAGAACTTTTGAAAGCAGGTTATCTTGCCTCAGAACATATTCCGATTACTCATAAAGAAGCGAATGAAAAGATTATTATCCAACCTCCTGTAAGAAACAAACAGTTAGAAAAGCTTAACAAAATTTTCGATCTCGAGAAACATCTTATTAACGAATTGAGAAAGGAAGAAAATCTTGACTACTTGAATCAATCAATCGATCATTTAGTCAACCAACAACTCGCTCATATTACCGATCCTTCCATCATCAAAGGAGTGAAAAATAATATTGCTGGTTTTGAAAGCAGACTCAAAACTCTCAGCGATCACTATAAAGACGTAAATCAAGCAAAGAGTGTTGAACAAATTCTTATCAAAATTCTCTTAGAAACCAACTACCAACGATTGATCAAGAATATCGAAGGCTTATCAGTTTCCGAAGCAATGGAATTGTTTACCCAAGCCTACCAACATATTAAAGAAATTGATGGGAAAAACCTCATTATTTTTATAGGAAATACTGGATCAGGGAAAGGTACAAGTATCAATAATCTCTTGAAAAATAAGCTTCAAAAAATCACCAATAGATGGTCTCAGGAAGTATGGGAATTAAGTCCTAATCAAGAGGGGCCTGAAATTGGCCACTCCATTGGAGCTTCTCAAACCCTCTTCGTCCAAGGATATCCTCTTAAAAATCAAATTGATGATATACTATGTGATACCCCTGGACTTGGAGACACGCGAGGGTTAACCCATGAAATATGTGCCAAATTAAGTATTGATCTAGCTATTCGTCATGGAAACCCTAAGGCCATCGTGATTACAATTCCCTACGAATCATTCTTATTGGATAAGGGCAATCCCGTGATTAATCTAATGGAGGAGGTCAGTGAATTCATTCCTGACGCTTTTGAAGGCAAGGGAAAGGATGGCATTTATTTATTGATCACTAAACACGGCGATTATACTGATCAAGACTTTAAAGAATTGTTGACGGCACATTGTGATAGTCAAGAACAAAGTAGTGGCCAAGACAAAATACAGGAACCTGATAAAAGAAAATCCATGTGGAATACTCTGAGTTCCATGCAAAAAGAAGGAAAAGTTCACCTGATCCAAATAGGAAATTTAAAGCGAGTAAAGGAGCTCGTAAACAAGTATAGCGAATCTATTGGACTAGACTCCATCAAGGATTTCAATACACTCATGTCTTCAGACCAGAAGAAAAGGGATTTTGCCCAAAAAATTGAGCTTGCAGCACATACTTGGACACATGAGATATTAAGTCGGTATACTTCCGGCGTTTTGAAAGACATTAAGGATTGCGAAGAAAGGATACAAGAAAGTGAAATTAAGAAAAAAAAGGAAGAGGAAAACATTGAAGCCCATCAGAAAACCATCAAAACTCATAACGAACAGATCGCCTCATATAAAGTTCAAAAAGAAAAATTAGTGCAACAGCAAAAAGAGATTCATAAAAATGCAGGTAGAGATTTTACTCCAGAAGGCGGGACGTGCGACGGAAGCATATGTACATCGTCATTTTTTACTGAATTAAAGAAACAAGGGGAAGCCATTCTGGAGGATAAAAAAAGGTACTGGACCGGAGAGAAAAAGGTTTGTTTGGAAAATATCAAAAATTATGAACAGTCTATTGAAGAGTACTCTAATGTAATAGAAAAAGCTAAAACCAAAATAGAGGATCTAAAAAAGTCAATTAAGGAAAAAGATGATAAGATCAACGAATTGTCAACGGGTAATGAAGAAATAAAACTGGATGAATTGCACTATAGTCCCGAACAGATCATTGAGTATTGCTATACGAAACCGGGCGCTCGTCAAGAAAAATTTTTAAAAGGTGAAGTAATAACTGCAGATGACTGTGAGAATAACAAATACGATAAACAAGTTAAAGCAAAAGACTATACCGGATCTTTTCTTCACAGTTTAAAAGTCAAAAAGGAATATTTGGTTGTTCCCCAAGATCCAGAATTGAGAGAACAATTTTTAAAGCAAGGGATTGCTAATGAGGGTTTATATGTTTATGAAGCCATCCTAAAAGTTCATAATGCCAAGTTGGATTTAGGTAGAAAGGCTTCACTCGATGGTAAAGAAGTTATCTATTATTTTAAGACAGATTGGGTTGCTGGAGAGCCACTTCCTTGGATCGAAATCATTCATAAACTGCCTAAAAAAGAAATATACAGAGCATCCATCATCAATCTTTATCCGGAAAAGGAAGGTTTGAAAAAGGACCTAAAATTTTGTAAAACGGCAGACTTAAGACCAGCTCAAAAGCACTTAAAAGACGTAGAAGCTAAACTTAAGGAAGAGAAAGATCGATTGGAAAAATATGAGAAGGAAATCTTAAAATTGAATGACCAAGTGCAATTTCTGGGAATCTCCTCTATGATAGAACAACTTACTGAATCGATCCAGTCCACAGAACAAGCGATTACCCGAGCTCAACAAGCCAATCAATCAAGCCAACATTTGAAAATGCAGGAAGACTATTTACTTAAAGATCAAGAAAAGCGAAGAACTGCGTTGGAAATGGAGAAACGCAATCTTGCTGTCGTTATTAAAGAACGTTGGAAAATAGCAAGAACATTGTATACTCTTACCGATTTGGTCCTTAAAATGGAAAAAGAGCGAAAAGATAAGGTAGGAAAGAAAGGGAATCTTGAAGAAGCTTGTACGGCCTATAGAACTATTTATGAAGAAAATGAAGGAACAATAGCTGCTCGCTGCGCAAAAGATTTGAGTTTTGAATGCCCCATTTAATTCAAGTCCCTTTAACAAAACCTCTTTAGGCTACTTATAGAAATGAAATGATGATATTGAGTGCACCCGTCTAAAGATAACAGGTAGGGGCCAGATAATGCAATCGGCTAAAAGCAGGCGAACTCTTGGTCACACGAACTTTTTCGGGTTCAACAAACGTTTCACTAATCGAGCAGCGAATTTTTAATTGTTGCAAGTCAAGTAATAAGTCTGTATCTCCCGGCAGAATATTTGGAGAAGGGGAAAAACGTTCATCTCTTTTTTTAAACAGATCATGACGCAATTTCTTCACAATTTCCAACGAAATATCTCCTTCTCTACCGCCGAATTCGGTACATAACATCAGTTTCGGAGCCAGTTCTTCAAAAAGAGAATAACAGCCGAAATAACCCAAACACCCATCTGTATAAGAAAGACGAGTATAATCGTTCGCATGCGTGTTGCCAAACCCAGCTATCAAGACATCGCAGCGTTCAAGATGTTGACCAATCAGAGGAGACCAAGAAGCACCAGCTAAGTAGCCAATCTGGGTGGACCTTTTCCCATTAAGTCCCTTTAGCTCTAGACGCAATCCGAGAGAAGATTTCTGCAAACGCTCTTGTGAATGACTTTGAGCCATGGCTTCCAATGGAGACAAGGGAAAATAAAACAAATTGATTTCGGGAGTCAGACTAATTTTTTCTATTTCTGGAGAATCCAAAAATAACTCCAGGTGATGAATCGTATGGCGCTCTTGTTTAAAATTCGGCTTTAACTTGCCGGACAGTTCCTGATAAGCGTTTGGATTGAGATAATAGTGAATGACCTGTAAATCTTGATGGGTCATTCGATTCAATTGATAATTCAGCTCATAAATTTCATGGATATCGACATAAGTATCTGGATGATCTTGTGTGACGATGACAAAATCAATATCTTTGATATGCAATCCATTGCGATAGAAATGCTGCATGAAGCCTTTGCCGGGATTGATCACGATTCCTTTTTGATTCCAACGCAAAAAATATCCTCCCGAAGCCTTGCGTGAATTCTCCGTGGAAAGCAGTAATTCTTGTGTTCTAGATCCGATCAATATGCAAAGGAAATCATCTGGAAGAGCGCGTCGATGTTTGATTTGTTCGCGATAAGCAGTCATTTTTTCCATTTGAGAATGCTGAAAACAAGCCATGCGGTGTTCTAACTCTTGTTCATCTGTCGAACAACAAGGAAAACTAAAAGGAGAATCCTGTTGAGCTAGCTCTTTTTTTATCTCTTCAAGAGGGCTGGAAGAGGTTTTAAATTCTTCATTTGCCATGGGGTAAAGACGCTGAGTCAGAGCTGTTGTCATGGCAGGATCCGAACTTTTTGGAAATGAAAACAAACTCGCATCCGTATTCATTGTACCCTCCAAATTTTTCGCAGGGGAATGTTCTGCGGTGAACAAATCTTCATGGCCAGAACTTTGTTCAAAGATTCCAGCCAGTTCTTCCAGTTCGCGTTCTCCCAATGTGATTTTAGGTGGATGTTCATCATGACCTTGTGAGTTGTTTTCAATATTTAAAATGGATAAAGCGGGATAATCTTTGGGATATATCATTAATGCTTTTTTGGCAAATGCGATCGCTTTATCTTTTTGACCTTGAGTTTTTGCAATAAAGGCAGCAGCGCGATAGCAATAAAACTCAAATTGTTTGACAGATTTTGACTCAAGGTAATGCTTCAGTGCTTTAGCATATTCTCTAGAGTAAAATGCATGCTCTCCTTTAAAAAATTCACTCAAGGAAGAATCGCTCTGATTTTCCGTCAAATGGTCGTGGATCAGATTCAAGAGCTGTTGGGATGCCTTAGAATCCTCCTCACTCTGTGCAATCAGCTTCTGAACAGTTGTGAGATAAAGTTCAAAACGGTCATGATCCATGTAGGTTTCTTAAGCTTCGTCGATTTCTAGTAATTCATTTTTAAGGGATTCACCCATTACTTACCAAACAAAAAAATTTCAAACTCTCAATAACATTGATGGTTACATTCTGGATGTGACAGATCCAAAAGAACAGGCTATCGTTTCGAAATATAAAGTGCAGCGAGCTCCGATGCCGCTTGTTCTTGTCGTTGCTCCCAATGGAGCGATTACAGGTGGATTTCCAGGGACCTTCACATCTGAGCAATTAAGAAATGCTCTGATTAGTCCGGGCATGACAAGTGCTTTAGAGGGTTTGCAAAATCGTAAGTTAGTCTTTCTCTGCATACAAAACGCGCAAACAAACGATAATGCAAGAGCATTACGAGGAATCGAAGACATGCGACAAGATCCCCGCTTTCAAAATGCTGTCAAAATGATATTCATTGATCCTTCCGATACAAGAGAGGTCTCCCTTTTGGACCAATTTGAGGTGAATAAGAACACCGCCCAGGCAAATACAGTCTTTCTAGCTCCTCCCGGAAATAAAATTGGCAAATATGTGGGGGAAACGAACAAGGAACAATTTGTTTCAGATCTTCAAAAAGCGTCTTGTGGTTGTTGCCCTGGAGGCTGTTGTCCAGGAGGGTGTTGCCCTGGGGGTTGTTGCTCAGGAGGATGTTGCGGGAATTGAAGTTGAGGATGTAATTGATGAAATGGACATTCTTAGTTTTGAGCGAACTCACTCAGAGAAAACGTTTACTCACAAGCTTGCTTGGCATTGTTTTAGCAGTGGGAATAATTGTTGCTGTCAGCAATATCAGCATCTATTCAGAAAAAGCTGTTTCCCGCGAGCTTGATGCCCTTGGAGCCAATATTCTTATTTTACCCCTTAATACAACGGTTGCTAATTACTATAGTGCTGACCTTCAGGCGGGTGAACTTCCGGAAGAGTATGTGACTTTACTTGCTTCTTCGAGTCTGGAAGGTTTGGACAACCTGTCTCCAAAACTATCAATCCCAGCCAATGTCGGAACAACAAAAGTCATTTTGACTGGCATCTTGCCTAAAAACGAATTTCAAAGCAAGGCGAGCTGGCAGGGTGCGGGCATTTTTTCGCGTCCAAAGATTTGTGGAAATGTGAATGACATCTTTGGGTTAACTCCAAAGCCCAAAGAAACTTTAGTGCGCAGACGTGTCATTGAGACATTAGAACCCAATGAAGCCTTGGTAGGAGCTGATATTGCCCGCCAATTAAAAATAAATGTCGATCAGGAAATCGCTATGCTGGACAAGCCATTTAAGGTTGCGGCTATTCTCCCTCAAACGGGAACCGTAGATGATTCTCGTATTTTCGCCCACCTACATACGGTACAGGGATTAGCTAACAAGGGCGAAGTTGTGAATGCAATTGAAGTCATTGGATGTTGCGATCAGGTCATGAAAGGCTTGATTTCCAAATTAAATGCCTTACTTCCCGATACGCAAATTGTGACCATCGCACAAATCATGGATACCCAAATTAAAACTAATCAATTGATGAAGAATTTATCTGCTCTCTTTTTTGTCATTATGACTGGAATGGGAGGTGCCAGCATTGCGAATGATATGTATCATAATGTCAATGAAAGAAAAAAAGAAATTGGAACCCTAATGGCTTTAGGGGCCACTTCTTCTACAGTGTTGAAGCTGTTTTTATTCAAAGCTTTGCTCTTAGGAGTTATCGGAGGGTTTATTGGCTTTTTACTGGGTTCATTGATAGCAGTCATTTTAGGACCGTGGTTAGCCGGAGTGGTCGTATTGCCTATGCCTTATCTGTTGTTAGGAGCTTTGCTGATTACGCCCCTTGTCACCTTGCTAGCTAGCTATTTTCCTGCCCGCTATGCCGCACGTCTTGACCCTTGTACTTCACTAAAGGAACTTTAGATATGATTAAAGTAAAAAACCTCAAGAAAGTTTACGCGAGAAAAGACCGAGAAATTGTCGCTGTAAATAATATCTCTTTAGAAATTCAAGCGAGTGACTTTGTTGCAATTGTAGGCCCAAGCGGAAGTGGGAAAAGTTCCCTTCTTTTAATGCTCGGTGGAATGCTGACACCCACTCAAGGAGAAGTCTTAATTGAAAAAGATTCCCTCTACGCATTGGATGCCGACGCACGGGCAGAGCTAAGACTAAAAAAAATAGGCTTCGTCTTCCAAACATTTAACCTAATTCCCTATCTTTCTGCTCTTCAGAATGTCCAAGTCCCTTTATTGTTAAGCAGCTATACTGAGAAACAGCAACGAGAAAAAGCCCAAGGTCTACTGGAGAAAGTCGGATTAAAAGATCGCATGGACCATAAGCCTTCTGAACTTAGTGTGGGTCAACAGCAAAGAATTGCACTGGCAAGAATGTTAGCCAATGACCCTTTGATCATTTTGGCTGATGAACCGACGGGAAATTTAGATCCCGAAATCGCTCAACATGTCATTGAATTTCTTTTCGAACTAAATCAAGAGAAGCGCACGATTGTTCTGGTTACTCATGATCAAAAAGTGGCTAAAGGGGCTAAAAGAACCCTCCATCTTGCTACAGGAGGGAATCTTACATCTGAATGATGTTGCAGGAGTCAGGAGCATTTTGATCAAAACAAATTAGATCAGATTGTTAAGCATCAATTAGGAAGAACTCTTCTTGTCACTTCGCGCTTTGAATGGTCTGAAAATGAGATTATTTCCGCTTATAGAGGATTAAATAGAATTGAAAATGCCTTTAAGCATATGAAGCATCGAGATTTTTTGCACTGGTACCCATCATTTCATTGGACAGATCAGAAAATTCACGTACATGCTCTTTATTGTGTTTTAGCTCTTCTTTTAGCAACATTAGCTCATAAAAAAGTGGTAGAACATGGCATGGATATAACTCTTTTAAATATGGTTGAGGAGTTAAGCGATATTAGAGAAGTTGCTGTGGTCCATTCAAAGGAAGATAATTCAAAACAAAAAGACGAAATAATAATTTCAAAAATGTCCCCTTCTCAAAAAAAGCTGGCTGAGATTCTGAATATCCAGACGTATTTCATTAGTACTACAAAAAAGACGGTATAAAATATTTATAATTAGATACTTGAAATTATTTTGTAGCTGGTTTCTGTAAACTCAGGCAGGAGCAAACACAGGGAGTCAGGAGCCAGGAGTCAGGAGTCAGAATGTCTGCAAAATAGTTTTTTCAAAAAAATTCATCTTTTTGATATTATTTTTTAATACAATTTACCCTGCCTCCTGCCTCCTGCCTCCTGCCTCCTGCCTCCTGCCTCCTGACTCCCTTAATCGCAACATTTATGCAACAAAATCCATCCGAATTGAATATTCCTTGACACTCTTCGATCGAATCTTCATTCTAAAATATTCTCAATCTTAATTTCATTGTGAGAATATGAGTGCCGAAAAGTTTCTTCCCTATGCACATCAATCGATCGAGCAAGCTGACATTGATGAAGTGGCTCAATCCCTCTCATCAGACTTAATTACACGAGGCCCCAAAGTAGAGGCTTTTGAAAAAAAAGTCGCCAACTATTGCGGTGCCAAGCATGGCATCGCCTTTTGCAATGCCAGTGCAGCCCTGATGGCTGCTTATCAAGCAGCCAAAATAAGCCCCTCAGACCGTATTTTGACCACACCGAATACGTTCATTGCCTCTGTAGGGCCAGGAATACAACGTCAAGCCACTCCTGTTTTTTTAGATATCGAGCGCACTACAGGCAATCTTAACCTAGAACAACTAAAATACAATCTTGAACTTCCTTCTTCTAGAGGACGCACATTTATTGTGCCTGTCCACTTTGCAGGCATTCCCGTCAATATGCGCGCGATAGATAAAATGATTCATGACCCAAACACCATCGTGATTGAAGATGCTGCACATGCTCTCGGGTCGGAATACCCCAATGGAGGAAGCAAAGTCGGATCCTGTGAATGGAGTCATATGACCATTTTTAGTTTCCACCCAGCTAAAACGATCACCACTGGCGAAGGAGGGATGGTGACGACAAATGATGATGAGCTTTGTCATCGGCTGCGCTTATGTCGCAATAATGGCATCGAACGCGATCCCCAATTCTTACTCGGAGAAGCAACGCCTTGGTATTATGAAGTCATGGAACTGACCAGTAATTTCAATTTTACTGAGATGCAAGGGGCACTGGGACTTAGCCAAATGAAGCGTTTGGATCAATTTGCCGGTAAACGCAAGCGACTGATGTCGGCCTATCGTGAGAAACTATCCAGTCTGGAACATATCAAGATGTTCGACCCAGCCTATGATGCGCATAGCACCTATCATCTATGTGTGGTGCAAATTGATTTTAAAGCCTATCGAACAACGCGCACTGAAGTGATGAATGCCTTGAAAGAAAAAGGAATCGGCACACAGGTTCATTATATCCCTATTTATAGATTCCCCTTCCTCTCTTTAAAGCAACCAGGTTTAGAGGCTTTTTTTCCAGAAATGGAAACCTATTACGAGCAAGCGCTTTCGCTACCTTTTTATTACGACCTAACACTCGAAGACGTCGAACGTGTCGTCAACTCCTTAAAACAAATCCTCAAAAAAAGATAAAATGGTGTATCTTGATAAATAACCTTTTTTTTGAAATACTCACGATTAGGAAATCAATCAAATAAAGGGAGGAACTATGGAGCACAAACTATTAGTTGCCTTGATTCTAAGTGCGATGCTCACTGGCTGCCACCCTGAACAGGATAAGGCCCCACCCAAAGAGAAAATCGATGAAGTTGCAATGAGAGACGGAGGCCGCGATGAAAAGCCTAACATGTTTGACCTTAGACAAGATGCTCTACAGGAAGATCGCACCCGAGGTCGCGTCTGTCACGGTTATGACTGCGAGGATGATCAATACTATTACTATAGCGAATAAAGGACACTGAATGGCCCGCTTCACATCATTATTCATGGTTTTTATCTGCGGAATCGCCGCCGCAAGCCTCATTTATTATTGGCCTGAGATCCAATCCAAGTTCCTATCCACCGCCGCTTATCGGGAGCAGGAAACGGCAGATTTGCAAAAAGCTGAAAAATTATTGCGCGTCTCGCAATCAACAACCGCACTCTCTTTGATAAAAAAATATACCCAAGAAATCGAACGCCATTCTGCGACAGGCCGTAAATGGCTGTCCCTATTCATTCAAGCCGCCACAGATATTCCCCATCCCACGCAATTAGCAGCCCTTTATCAATGGTCCCCTAAAGCTTTTGAACACAACGAAAAAGCCTCTTTGATTGTGGCGCGTTATTTCATTAACTCACACAACGGCTTAGACTATCAAAAGTTGAGACAGCAATGGAAGGGCAGGGAATCCCAGCCTAATGCTTGGTTGACTCTCGATACAGACAAACTGCTTCTGGATGGCAAGTCCCAAGAAGCGATCGACATGCTTAAATCGAAAACAGTGAGTGAAAACACCAGCGAAGAATCCAACAGACTTGTCAAGCTCGCCTTGCTATCCGTGGCCGACAATCCTAAAATCGCTTGGGATTATTTGTCTCAAGCCATCAAAAATGACCAAAAGAATTCTGATTTGTTCACCTATCGTGCCAAAATTCTCGAAGGCATCGACAATAGACCCCTAGCTGAACTGGAATTCATTTCCGCCGCAAACGCAGCGCCCTCAAATCCTTTTCTGAAAGACCAATTGGCAGAGTTTTATATCCGCCATAAACAGTATCCTCCCGCTTTACAGGCCTGGGAAGAAGCGCTTAAATTGAGCCCTCCCGATTTTATTTGGATTAAACCCTTCTTTTGGAATCGAGTCATCACTCCCTTGACCTTTGACTGGAAAAACGCCCCTGCTCAAGGAAATATGAAGCCCTATACCGACTACCTGGCTGCTCTTCCTCAAGGAAAATTCTGGGATCATGAATCTTTCAATCGATTGCCAGACTCTGCATCTTATCTCAATCACTCTCAAAGCACGTTTTGGCTGCGTCTGCTCAAAGCCCTAAAAATAAGGGACGAACAAGCCGCTTGGAACTTGCTGCAAGATAATTTGTTTCACAAGATGTCATGGAATCCCTATCTAGAACGTGCCTTAAAGCGCATTTTAATTTATCGTAAAATCGGCACTCTGAATAGCGAAGACCCTGCTGTACAAACAGTCGCCTCTATAACGCTTTCAAAAAAAGACGCTTTTTTTGATCAACTTGAAGAAGTGGCAAAAACCACCCTCACAGATAACCAGGTCCCTCAGGATCTGCATGCCCTATTGACCAGCGATGAAGCCTTTGCAGCAGCCTTTTTGGCTGCAGGTTGGTGGGAAGCCGCTCTACAACTCCACATCATCCCTGTTTTTCCAGCTGAATTTCCTCAGTGGGTGGCCTACGAACTCACTCAAGCGCTAAGAGTCAACCGCAGCGATTCACAAGCCCTTCAATTTGCAAAAAAACAAAATCCCACCTCTGAACTGAACCTGTTAATTGGAGAGCTCTTCCTAGCGTCCAATCAACCTAAAGCAGCAATCGAACAATTAAATAAAATCTCCACCGAGCAGTCAGAGTGGGGGAACTCGAGCCGCTCAGCTCATCAGCTTTCTCTACATTGAACAGGGAAAATACAACAAAGCCAGAAAAGCCATCCTCAGCCAACCTCTGTTTGCACAAGATATTTTAGGAAAAGAAACGCTTGCCCGTATCGCCGCTTTACAAGGCAAAACAGAACAGGCAGAAGCGTTATATCAAGCCATTGAAAGCAACTCGTCCGAAGCTAAATCCTATTTAGCACGCAAAGCTTTTGCAGAAAAAAATTGGAAGAAAGCCAAAGAATTGACCCAAGAACTTCTAAAAACATATCCCAATCATCCCACCCTACAGACTAATTTTAAAAAATTACTCCTAGAAGAACAAAATCCCCAATGACTCACCAAACAGGCATCATCGCCGATCCTTCCTATGCGATGCATCTGACTGGCTTTGGACATCCCGAGCAGCCCCTGCGTTTTTTTGCGATCTTCAACGCGCTAAAAAAGGAAGGCTTGCTCCATTCGCCGATCCAACCCAGATCTGCGACGGATCAAGAAATCCTTCTCTGTCATTCTTCGGAATATCTCAAAAAAGTTAAACAAGAAGTGAGCCAAATTCCCCATTTTCAAGATGATGGCTCCATTTGGCTTAGCACAGGCGACACCCCTATTTGTTCCAAGTCGCTAACTATTGCACGACTAGCAGTTGGAGGTGTTTTAGTTGCGATTGATCTTCTCATGAATAATCAAATTAAAAATGCCTTTTGCATCGTAAGACCTCCAGGCCATCACGCTTCCTCTGAAGTAGGTAGAGGTTTTTGCATCTTTAATAATGTCGCCATAGGCGCGCGCTATGCCCAAAAAAAATACGGTATCAAAAAAGTCTTGATCGCCGACTGGGACGTCCATCATGGCGATGGAACCCAAGCCATCTTTGAGGCAGACCCCTCCATTTTTTACTTTAGCACTCACCGTTATGGCCATGGATTTTATCCAGGGACTGGAGCGGCTGAAGAAAGAGGGAAAGAGGGAACCATCCTTAATTATCCGATCATTCCATCAGCAGGAGTCTCGCCCCGGTTAGAAGTATTAAAAGCCTTTCAAACTGTTCTTCCTCATGCCATGGAAAAATTTCAACCGGATCTAGTGCTGATTTCAGCTGGATTTGATGCTCATGAAAAGGATCCATTGGGAGGCTTTAATCTCAAAGAGGATGATTTTGCCGAACTCACCTCTCTGGTGAAAAATATCGCTGATGAGTACGCTCATGGACGTCTGGTTTCTGTTTTAGAAGGAGGCTATCACCTTGATGCTCTTGCTTCGTCCGCCTGCACACATGTTAAAGCATTAAGCCACTCTAACAAGTAATTAATGGAATTAGATAATGACTCAGTAACAAGCATTTTCAAATTAATGCGTTTAGGGAAGAGAATTTTCGGAGTCGAAAACTCCCTATAATTTTCAGGTCCTATCTTTGAAGAAATTTTATATCGAGTACTCATCCAAGATGTTGCATTAAAGCTTATGAATAGTTTACAAGAAATTTTTATTTGCGCAATTTTTAATAGAAAATAACAAGATAGGCAAGGTCGCCTTCGGCGAGCAGGATATGCAAAATGCTCTCTATCCTGCTCGCCGAAGGCGACCTTGCCTATCTTGTTATTTTTTTATCATTGTAAATTTCGTATTTAGAATTTCTGAAACCATTCTCAATTATTTGACAGTAAGTTAATAATTGTATAGCATGTTTGCCATGATAACTTCACTACAAAACTCAATTAAGATTGTTAGACCCACCCTTTGGAATCTTACAGCAAACGCTTGCATGGCTACTGCAAAAATAATGGCAATTTCAATTGGAGTTTTATCAACTCGTACCATTGTTGAATTAATAACGGAAAAGACACCTTTTAATCTCTAGATATCAGATAATCAAAAAAGCATCATATCTAACTATCTCTCGATTCCAAATCGTTTAGCGGCGAGAATTTTCGGAATTGAAAACACCTTAAAATTCGCAGGTCCGATCTTTGAAGAAATTCTATTTAGAACACTCATTCAAGATGTTGCATTAAAGCGTTTGCCAAAGTTTTTTTTGAACAAATTCTATCCTAAATATGCTACCCTCGTGGATCATCCCCTAACACAAATGGCCCGAATCTCTCCTACATCTGTCTTATTTGCCTTTTCAAATCAGACCAAATCCAAAGATAAATTCGATTATTTTTATAACTGCGGTGCAGTCGAAGGGACGCTTCAAGAATATTTCGGACATCCCTTTTTTAACATCGCCTTCCATTCTTCTGTGAATATCAAAAACTCTCTTCCTATATCGCCATTAGTTCGCTAGATGGCGCAACACTTTGCAGACAATTTACCCCTTCTTCGGGACCCAACACTCCTCGAGATAATCCATATTAAAGCATATATGAATTATTTTGAAGTGAGCTCTGTCTTCCACGATATACACAAAAAAATCTTTTAAAATTCTTTACATAAAACTACTTTTTTAATCGATCTTATGGTACTATTAGCAATAAGATCACATATATTAAATTTATGAATTCTCTCCCTAAGACATTATTTGCTTTTATCTGGCACTTTTTAAAAAAGAATTGGTTACAATTTCTAATCATTCAAATCTTTTTTTTAGGCTGGGCCATCGATTCCACGCTATGGCCTTACGTTTTGATGGTCCTCATTGACACGATTACCAATTTTACTGGAGATAAAGCTCAAGCTTGGTCGGCTCTAACCACGCCTATTTTGATGGGGCTGGCTCTTTGGATTGGGATTGAAATCTCTTATCGCGTCTCTGGCTTTTTGTCCGCCAATCTTCTGCCCAAAATGGAAGCGTCCATTCGTCTATCTATGTTTGACTACGTGCAGAAACATTCCCATAATTATTTTAGCAATCATTTTGCTGGAAATATCTCCAATAAAATTGCGGATATGCCCCAAAGCGTCAATCGCATTCTCGAATTAGTGATGCGATTATTTATTCCTGTTTTTGCTGCTATTCTTTTGTCCACTGCATTTTTCGCTGTATTGAATCCTTTTTTTGGCATTATCTTATTCGGCTGGGTGTGCATCCACATGGCGATTTGCTTTATTTGCGCCAAAAAATGCGATCGTTATTCCCACTTACATGCCGAAGCCAGAAGCACTCTTTCCGGCAAGATAGTGGATAGCCTCACGAACCATTTAAATGTAAAACTCTTTTCACGCTTTAACTTCGAAAATCGTTATCTGTCTAAGTATCAAAATGACGAACTCAATAAACACCGACAATCACTGATCTATATCGAAAAAATGAAAGCCTACTTGAGCATCGCCTCATTCCTTGGTGCCTGCATCGCCCTAAACTGGTTTATGTTGCAACAATGGATAGATGGAAAGATTACGGCAGGTGAAATTGTTTTCATCTTCAACACATCTTGGAATGTTACGATGATGGCTTGGCTGGCTGGACTGGAGTTACCCACTCTGTTCAAGGAAATTGGAATCTGCCGGCAAGCTCTCACCATTATTCAAGATAAGCACGATATTGTGGATACTCCCAAAGCCTATCCTTTAAGAATCGACGAAGGTGAAATTGTTTTCGATAATGTGTCTTTTCAATATAACCCCAATAATCATCTTTTTCAAAATAAAACTATGACTATCCGCGCTGGTGAAAACATCGGACTGGTTGGATTTTCGGGTTCAGGCAAAACGACCTTTGTCAATTTGATCCTGAGATATTTTGACATTGAAAAAGGTCGGATTTTAATTGATGGACACAATATCGCCGAAGTCTGCCAAGAATCTTTGCGAGAGCAGATCGCAATGATTCCTCAAGATACATGTTTATTTCATCGTTCCTTGATGGAAAATATTCGTTATGGGCGTTTAAATGCTTCAGACGAAGAAGTCGTCGAAGTCGCCAAAAGATCACACTGTCATGAGTTTATTGAGCGCATGTCCGAAGGCTACAACACACTTGTCGGCGAAAGAGGGGTAAAACTATCTGGCGGCCAAAGACAGCGTATTGCAATTGCCCGCGCCCTATTAAAAAATGCTCCCATTTTGATCCTTGATGAAGCCACCTCTGCTTTGGATTCAGTCACAGAAAAATATATCCGCGATGGATTAGCTGAACTTATGGAAGGCCGCACCACTATCGTCATTGCCCATCGCCTATCCACGCTTCTGGGAATGGATCGAATCCTCGTCTTCGCAGAAGGAAAAATCATTGAGGAAGGCCA
Source organism: uncultured Nitrospirales bacterium (assembly GCA_963801755.1). Classification (GTDB taxonomy): domain Bacteria; phylum Nitrospirota; class Nitrospiria; order Nitrospirales; family UBA8639; genus Nitrospira_E. The sequence goes on from CAWDGE010000006.1 coordinate 26,966, forward strand.
TCACGACAGGCTTCTAGAAGAAAATGGACATTACGCTAAATTATGGGAAATGCAGGCCGGCGGATTTCTTCCCGAAAACGAGTAGTGTATTCTTTTTATTCTTTGTTAAATCCAACATTTTTGCTACACCTTTTTTAGAAGGGAGTCAGGAGCTAGAAGCAGACAGGCTTCCCTTTTTTAACTCCTATGAGTGATAAAGATGATCATTGTCACAGGTGGCGCAGGATTTATCGGTTCGAATTTTATCCATCAGTGGATCCACAACGAAAAAACGCCCCTTGTCAACGTTGACAAACTTACCTATGCAGGAAATCTTAATAACCTTGAACAATTAGAAAACCATTCCCTCTATCACTTTGTGAAGGGAGACATTTGCGACCGTCCGTTATTGCGAGAACTTTTTCAGAAATTTAATCCACGCGCAATCCTTCACTTCGCTGCCGAAACCCATGTCGACCGCTCGATTCGCCACCCAGAAGAATTCATTCAAACCAACATTGTAGGAACCTTCCACTTACTTGAAGAAACCCTCGCTTATTGGAAACACCTGGATCAGGATGAGCAAAAAATCTTCAGACTCCTTTACCTTTCCACCGACGAAGTTTATGGCTCGCTCACAGAAACAGATCTTCCCTCCAAAGAAAATAGCCCCTATGCTCCAAATAGCCCCTATGCAGCCACCAAAGCGTCTTCTGATCACCTCGTGCGATCCTATTATCAAACGTATCAGCTACCTGCGATCATCACCCATAGTTCAAACAATTTTGGACCGTATCAATTTCCTGAAAAATTCATTCCTCTCATGATTGTCAATGCTTTGCAAGGAAAGCCTCTGCCCATTTATGGAGATGGATTAAACATCCGTAATTGGCTGTATGTCATCGATCATTGTCAAGCGCTTCGCTTGGTCTTGGCTAAAGGAATTCCTGGTGAAACCTATAATATCGCGACTAGAAATGAATTGACTAATCGCGAAGTCGCGCAGACTCTCTGCGAACTCATGGATGAACTTTTACCCAATTCTCCCTACGTCCCGCATTCTTCACTCATTGAATTTGTCCAGGACCGCCCAGGCCATGATCGGCGCTATTCATTGGATTCCAGCAAAATAGCCCGCAAACTTGGCTGGAAAGCCCATGAAGACTTTAAAGCCAACCTCCGCAAAACCATCGAATGGTATTTGAAGCATTCGGATTGGATCAAAAAAAGGATGTCGAGTGAATATCATGAGTGGATTAAAACCCATTATACAGAAAGAGGATCTTGATGATAAAAGGCATTGTTCTCGCTGGAGGATCGAACACAAGACTCTACCCTGCCACTTCCGTTGTCTCTAAGCAACTGCTGCCTATTTATGATAAACCAATGATCTACTATCCTTTATCGGTGCTCATGCTTGCAGGGATTAAGGATATCCTCATCATTTCAACTCCCGATGACACACCGCAATTCAAAAAACTCCTTGCAGATGGATCTCAGTGGGGTCTCAATTTTTCCTATGCTGTACAACCCCATCCAGGAGGAATCGCACAAGCTTTTCTGATCGGAGAAGACTTTATCCGCGGACATCGCTCAGCCTTGATCCTCGGCGACAACCTATTTTACGGCAACGAGCTCACCGCTTTGCTGCGCGAAACGGCCAAGCAAGAAGAAGGCGCCACGGTCTTTGCCTATAAAGTCCACAACCCTGAACGTTACGGAGTCATTAACTTCAACGCAAAAGGGGCTCCAGTCAGCATTGAGGAAAAACCAAAAAATCCCAAATCGCGCTATGTAGTCACAGGACTCTATTTTTACGATCCCGCTGTCATTGAAATCGCTCGTTCTTTAAAACCGTCAGGACGAGGCGAACTAGAAATTACTGATCTCAATCAACGTTACCTTGAAAAAGGAAAGCTAAACGTAAAAGTAATGAGTCGAGGAATGGCTTGGCTAGACGCCGGAACCTTTGAAACTCTAATCGATGCAGCTGTATTCATCCAAACGATCCAAAAAAGACAGGGCGTCTTGGTCGCTTGTCTTGAAGAAATCGCCTACCGCATGGGGTATATCAGCGCCTCAACCTTACAAAAAATGGCCCAATCCATGCAACAGAACAGCTATGGACGCTATTTAATGGATATATTAGAAGAACAAACATCAACCTGGAGGACATAATGCGTATCGTTCCAACTACTTTTCCTGACATTAAACTGATAGAACCAAATGCATTCTTCGATGAGAGAGGGTTTTTCGTGGAATCCTATCATCAAAAGGATTTACAAGAACTTGCCAAGACATTTGTACAAGACAATGACTCACGCTCAATCAAAAATGTATTGAGGGGCTTGCATTATCAAATTAATCACCCGCAAGGAAAATTGGTGCGTGTCTCATCTGGAACCGTTTTTGATGTGTCAGTAGATTTAAGGCGCAGTTCGCCTACTTTTGGAAATTGGTTTGGGATCATCCTCACTGATGCCATGCAGCGCCTACTTTGGATTCCCCCAGGGTTTGCCCACGGCTTTCTTGTCCTTTCAGACCAAGCAGACCTTCACTATAAAACCACAGATTATTACGATCCAAGCTCAGAAAGATGCCTCAAATGGAATGATCCTGACTTAGCCATCGAATGGCCGCTTATAGGAGGGCTTCCCATTCTTTCAGAGAAGGACAGCAAAGGCAAAGCTCTCAAAGATGCCGACGTGTTTCCATGAAAAAAATTTTGCTTCTAGGCGCCCGCGGACAGATCGGATGGGAGCTTGAGCGTACCCTTGCAACTTTTGGACAAGTGAAATCTTTCGATCGAGAACAATTAGATATTGCGCAATCCCATGAACTCAGAAAAACAGTTCGAGCGGTAGCTCCTGACATCATCATCAATGCCGCCGCTTACACACAAGTGGATCAGGCAGAGGCTCGATTGCCAACATGCCCTGTCTGTCAATGGCATTGCTCCAGGCATTTTGGCAGAAGAAGCAAAGCCTCTAAACGCTATCTTGGTGCACTATTCGACAGACTATGTGTTTGATGGAGAAAAATCCACCCCTTACACTGAAGCAGATTCTCCTCATCCGCTGAATTTTTATGGGGAATCAAAATTGGCAGGCGAAAAAGCCATTCAAGCCGTTGGAGGACAATATTTCATCTTCCGTACAAGCTGGGTGTATTCCTTGAGGAGAAAAAACTTTTTGCAGACCATGCTAAAACTAGCTGGAGAACAAACCCAATTAAAAATTGTCAACGATCAAGTAGGTACGCCCACATGGAGTCGACTTGTGGCTGAAGCGACAGCGCAACTATTAATCATAAGCTTAAACACACCGCACGCTTCTTTTTGGGGACTCTACCATCTGACAGCAGCTGGTCAAGCTTCACGTTATGAATTCGCCCAAGAAATTTTTAAGATCTACGGGCAATTGCACCCAACATTCCGATCGCCAGAACTGCTTCCCATCGCCACCACAGAAAATACCCTCCCTGCTAAGAGGCCTGCAAAAACCGTTCTATCCAATGAAAGGCTCCAACAGACGTTTTCTCTCAGATTACCATCATGGGAAAAAACCTTAAGACTATGTCTCGACAAACTTACTTGATATGTTCTTTAAGTTCTTCAATGCTTGGAGCAATGATGCGCACGTTGCGCTTGCCTGTCAAATACCAAAAAATCCATTGCGTCATCACAATTAAGCGATTGCTAAAGGTGATCAGATACAAAATATGGATAAAACCCCAAGCCAGCCAAGCTAAGATTCCCGAAAACTGGAATTTTCCCAACACAGCAACAGCCTTATCCTTGCCAATGGTCGCCATGCTACCTTTGTCAAAATACTTAAAAGGCACTCTGTCTTTTTTAGGAACATTTTTGGCAATGATCTTAGCGACATATTTCCCTTCTTGCATGGCGACTGGCGCCACTCCAGGGAGTGTCTTGCCTTGAGCATCGAAAGCCGCGGCCGCATCGCCAATGACAAACAGTTCTGGAAAACCCGGAATACTTAAATCCGATTCCACTAGGGCTCGTCCTTGACGATCCAATGGCACCTTTAATGTTTTGAGCAAGGGAGAAGCCATATTTCCAGCAGCCCAAATCACGTTAGGCGTCTCGATGAAAACGTCATCCATATACACACCCTCGCTTGTAATATTGGTGACCATCGTATTTGTCAAGACTTTCACGCCCATCTTTTCAAGCGCTTTCTTCGCTGTAAGACTTGATTTAGAAGGATAGCTGGGCAAGATGTAATTCATGCCTTCAATTAAATAGATTTCCGATTGCTCGGGTTTGATTTTTCTAAAATTTTTAAACAAAGTCTTTCGAGCTATTTCTGCAATGGCACCCGCCATTTCCACACCAGTTGGACCCCCTCCGATCACGACAAAGCGCAAGTATTTTCGCGCTTCCTCAAGAGTGTTGCATTTTTCGGCTAACTCAAATGACACGAGAATGTGTTCGCGAATCTTCACAGCATCTGTAAGGGTTTTTAGACCAGGAGCAAATGCTTCCCATTCATCATGTCCAAAGTAGGCATGGCTCGCACCTGTCGCGACGACTAAATAATCGTAAGGCAACGCGTCTCCATCCAGCAAATGAACAGTTCTTTGTTCTTTCTCAATGGAGACCACATCCCCCATAATGACCGACGTATTGGCTTGATGACGCAAAACTTCGCGAATAGGCGCAGCAATGTTATTTGTTGAAAGAGCGGCCGTTGCTACCTGATACAATAAAGGTTGAAAAAGATGATGATTGGTTTTGTCGATGACAAGCAGCTCGATATTGGCTTTGCGCAGACCCAACGCTGCTTTTAATCCCCCAAAACCGCCGCCGATGATGATGACTTTTGGAAACTCCATCCCACTACCTACCAGATTGGCTATTAACCTGAGTTTATTACAGGGAGTCAGGAGAAAGCAGGCTTCGCCTTTCACAAATTTCTTTTGTCAAAAAACTTTACTAGGTCTCTGCGTTCTCCTGACTCCTTTTCTTCTCTGACTCCTGATCATCCTAATACTTTATCGAGGCGAAGCCTGCCTTCTCCTGGCTCCTGGCTCCTGACTCCTGTCTCCCTGTATTATGCCCCCTGTTTTACATTTCATTTGAAAAAAAGGCAAGCTTCTGTTATGATAAGAATAATTTTAAAAGGAGTGCAGCGCGTGAAAAAATAAATTTGATTCCCAAATTTTTATTAATCTTATTTAGGAACAAATTTATGTCACTTCTTATAATTTCTTCAATTTCTAAATCCTTTGGCCCTCATTTTCTTTTTTGCGATATTTCTCTGTCCATCAATGCTGGAGAGCATTTCGCCTTGATCGGCGAAAACGGCTCAGGAAAAACGACCCTTCTGCAAATCCTTTTAGGCTCTTTACTGCCAGACAGCGGACAAGTACAACGGACTCCGCATTTGACCGTCGGCTTACTCCCTCAAGAAGTGAGACTCTTTAACCCTTCGATCACTGCCTCTGAGTACATGTCGGATCATTCTTTGCTCGAATTAGAACGCAGACTGGAAGTGTTGCAAAATGATCTTAGCGATCCCAAAAAATTAGCCGAATGGGGAGAAATCCACGAAGAATTCGAACGAAAAGGAGGATATCGTCGGATTCCCTTAGAAGAAATTCTAAACGGCCTTAAAATTCAAACAGAACTGAATCAGCCCATGGCCAGGTTAAGTAGTGGACAACGAGTGAGAGTCGCGCTTGCCAAAGCACTACTGAAAAATCCCGATTTGCTTTTGCTAGATGAACCCACAAATCACCTCGACCAAGACATGCTGGCATGGTTGAAAAAAATTCTCGAATCGAGAAAAGGAGCAACTGTCATGATCTCACATGATCGGAAATTCCTTAATGAAACGTGTAATCGGCTCATTGAATTGAAAGACGGGCACTTAACCTGTTATGGAGGCAGATATGACTTTTATCTTCAGGAGCAGGAACGCTTGATGGAAAGCCGTTTAAAAGCTTATGAAGCACAGGAAGAAGAAAGAACTGTTCTTAAACAAAAAATCCGAGCCCTCAGCTTTTCGAAAGCAAAACCCAATGCACCCTCCGACCGCAACTTCATGGCCTATGACCACCGAGGGGAGCAGCATCAAAAATCGGTTCAACGCACATTGAATGATTTAAAAGATCGACTAAACGAAATTGAAGACCATCCACTGCCTCATCCCAAACCAAAAGGCATCACAGGTTTAAAATTTACTCCCACCCCTCTTTCTTCAACCCGTGCGATAGAATTTGAAAATTGCTGTAAATCATTTAATGACATCAGACTCTTTTCGAATTTTTCAAAAGTCGTTAATAAAGGCGATCGTATTCTGATCACTGGACCAAACGGATGTGGAAAAACCACTTTGCTGCGATGCGTTGCTGGATTAATCGAAGCTGACTCAGGAATCATTCGCCGTTCGGCTTCAGTCAAGTTGGCTTACTTGGATCAGGAAGTGGACTTGCCTCCGATGGATCAAACTCCCTTAGACTATTTTGGAAGGCGGTACAATCTGACGGAAGAGTCCATGAGACGCGAACTTCACAAAGCCGCTTTAGGAGGATTTGAACTAGTCCAAAAACCCTTTTACACACTCAGTGTCGGTCAAAAAAAGAGGCTGATGCTTCTTTCACTCATCTTAGAAAAACCCAATGTGCTACTTTTGGATGAGCCGACGAACCATCTTGACCTTCTTACACTCGAAGCGTTTGAAAAAGCCCTTCTTTGTTTTGAAGGAGCGATATTAGCCGTTTCCCACGATCAGACATTTATTAAAAAAATAGCCACGGATATTTGGAAATTGAAAGAAGGATAAAAATTAGGTATAAACCTGAGTTTTGGGTTTTTTCGCCATTTGGGCTAGTGTGAAAGCTCCCGCGGATCAAAAATCAGCGGCTGGGCCATATTTATTTAATATTGCCCAGTCGTTGATTTCTTGATCCCCGGGGCTTTGACACCGCCCAAATGGCGAAAAAACTCAAAACTCAGGTTATAAAGAAAACGCAAACCCTAATTGATAAAAAAAATATGAATCTATGCAACGATGTCCAGATGCGATTGATGAAAGAAGAGGATCTAAATCTACTGATCAAAACGTTCGACTTCCCCTGGAATACCATGCAAATCACAAATGAAAAATGGCAAAGGTATTATGATGAGCAACAAAAAGGAACTCGCAACGTGTATTTGGTAGAATATCGTCACCAACTTGTTGGGTACGGATCTCTACTCTATTTTTCAGAATATCCAGAGTTCAAACAGGCTAATATTCCCGAAATCCATGACGTATGGATTTCCCAAGAGATGCGCAATAAAGGCTTAGGAACAAAACTCATTTTGCATCTTGAAGAAGTTGCCAAAAAAGAAGGCTATCATCGATTAGGAATAGGTGTGGGCCTTTATCGCGACTACGGTCCAGCGCAAATTCTCTATTACAATCTAGGATATTTGCCTGATGGCAAAGGCATCACTTATAAGGATAGACCTGTTGTTCCCGGCGAAACTTACCCAGTTGATGATGATCTTATTCTTTGGCTGCATAAATTGTTATGACAAAATAATGATTGACTTCTTCACACTTGAAGAATATGAGAACATGTAAATCCGACAAGAAAAGGTTATGAAATGAAAACAAAACTTTCAAATTACCTATGGTTAATGAGCATTTCATTCATCTTATGTTTACAAGTCTCAGCTTATGGCTATCCAGAAATGAACAATCATCCAGAAGTGATTTACCGTCCACAAGTAAATAATTACCCAGAAGTGATTTACCAGCCACAAGCGAATAATTGTCCAGAAGCGATTTACCAGCCACAAGTGAATAATAATCACCGAGAAATGAATAACCGACAAAATGCAGATAATCACAAGGAAACGGATAAACAAGGTAACCCCAAGGAAATGGATAAACGGGACTTGAAGTTCGGAGCCCTCCTTTTTTCAAATGCACGCGCTGAAATCGGTTATGCAACTGGACGTTTCATCGGAATCGATCGCGATTATGCTGAATTCGGATTGTTCATGCCCGTTCCCTTTTTTGGCACATGGCTCCCTTTTGCCGATGCTAGAGGATATTTTTTTACCGACCGTACATGCGGATTCAGCGTAGGAACTGGGATACGCTCTCTTGATTTTTACGACCGCATCATCGGAGCAAATGTTTATTTTGATTTTCTCCAAGGTAAATTTGGAGGAAGTTTTCGCCGATTGGGATTAGGCGTTGAATGGCTTGGACCTTGTTGGGATTTACGTGTGAATGGATATTTTCCGATGAGTTCTCATTCCCGCAGCAAAGGAGAGGTCGTTTTCAATGATTACATCGGAGATTTTATCTCCATCTGCCGCGAAGAGGAATCAGCTACTTGCGAAGGATTTGATGCCGAAATTGGAGTTCCATTGGCATGCTGGGATAAGCTTAACATTTACGCGGGAGTTGGCCCCTATTACTACCGCACTTTCTTTGAACATGATTATTGGGGAGCCCAAGGGCGCGTAGAGGTTAATTGGAGTTCATACGTGTCGTTCCAATTTCGCACTTCGTATGACAACGTCAACCGCACCCAGACACAAGGAAAAATCCTCGTGAGCATCCCCTTTGATTTCCTTGTTCCCAAGTCAAATTGTCATGATTGTTACCAAACAATATTTGCCCAGCCGGTAAAGCGCAATGGCATCATTTTCACAGACAAATGCTGTATCTATACAAACAACTTTTAGAGAGTACTACTTTTTCAACATGAGGATATTATGAAGCGATTATTAATGACGGGTCTGCTATGGGGAGCATGCATGAGCTTAAGTGCCACCCTTTTCTCCCTGCCAACAGAAAATTTTGGGCCTTGGTCTGATATTGAGGTGGGATGCAAAAGACCCCCACAAGGTCCTCCAGGACCTCAAGGACCTCCAGGGCCGCAAGGACCTCAAGGACCCCAAGGACCAGCAGGTAGTTTGGCGATCAATTATGCGTCATCTTTTAGCACTGCACCGTTTACGATTAATTCCAATACGCCGAATCCCATTCCTTTCAACTTGGAGCAGGTCCCTCCGGTAGGCATCATCCATCCTGTGGGTTTGGATACGACAATGTTTCAAATCCTCAATAGCGGTGTGTACCACATCACATGGACACTATCTTTTGTCAGCACAGGGGCAGTCACGGTGAATGTGGATTTATTCAATGTGACTTCCGGGATACCGATTCCGCCTTCACCCTTTCAAACAACGGCTTTCTCAACAATCCCTAACTCTGCTTCTGGACAAACGACCATCTTTATTACAGGTGGAACTACCATACAACTGAGGGCGACTAGAATTGCAGGTACCACGCCTTATACAATCAATACCCCTTCCATCACATTCACTCAAATTTCGCATTAAGATTTTGTGGCGTCCTAGACGCCACAACTTTTTATTGAAAGATAAAGAAAAAATTCTTAATAACCTGAGTTTGGGTTTTTTAGGCATTTGGCGTGTCAAAGCCCCGGGGATCAAGAAATAACGACTGGGCAATATTAAATAAATATGGCCCAGCCGTTGATTTTGATCCGCGGGAGCTTTCACACTAGCCCAAATGCCTAAAGCCAAAACTCAGGTTAATAGGGTCATCTTCATCTTCTTCTTTTTCTGCTTCGCCTTGAAAAACGTCTTTCAGTTGCCTTCCTTGACTTAAATCTGGGTTGGGTGGGTTTTCCTTTAGATAGGCTTTAATCTGTTCGATGCGTAAATCTGGATTGGGGTGGCTTTGAAAGATTTCAGGCACTGGGCCTGATGCACCCCCTGCAGCTTTCAACACCTCCATCACCCCGATCATTGCCGTGGGATCAAAACCCGCCTGAGACATCAGTTTCAATCCCCAAATATCCGCTTCTGATTCATCTTTACGGCCATAGCGCAATTGAATCACCTGATTAACAAAGGAAGCAATGACTGCCGGTGCATTACCTTGCCCCTGATAAGAATCTGTTGCAGTACTGCCAGCAGCCACAATGAGCATTTTCCCCAACTGGCTTTTGGCCATTTGCTCTGCAGTATGCCTTTCGATGACATGTCCCATTTCATGGCCGAGCACCCCTGCCAGCTGGGCTTCTGTTTTAAGCTGTTTTAAAAGGCCTAATGTAACGAAAATCTGTCCTCCTGGTAATGCAAAAGCATTCACCGTCTTAGAATCCGCCAACAGATGAAATTGAAATTTCCAAGGACTTTTCTGCGCTACAGTGGTATTGACAAGCAGTGCTCCCATTTTTTTCACTTCAATTGTACGAAGGTCGGAGGCCGGCATGACGCCGCCCATCTCACGAGCCATGGTAGGGGCAGATTCAAGACCTAATACGATTTCTTGATCTGGTGAAATCGAACATGCTGTCTTTCTCCGGTGACTGGATTGGTTTCGCTTTGGCTAAGGTAAATCATCCACGCCACAAATGCGATCATGAGTGCACCCATGAGCCGCCTCCCTATTGCACTCCAAGGGCTAGGCTGCTGCTGATTCCCACGGTTTGGATCAAAAATTCCCATGTATCACCTCCTGACCTGTCTTAATTCTGATATACAGAATTTATCAATAAATTTGTTTAAAAAATCTAAAGAAGAGCGCTCTCCATAAAAAATGTATTTATTAATTAATATGGTTTTTGTATAATCCGTTTTAAAAATATTTAACTTTTTATTTATGTACCCAGAAAACAACTTAGTTGGCGCTTTAATTCAAATTATTATAGAGATCCCAAGCCTTTGGAGGTGCGGACCTATGTAATTGGCAATCGTCAGCAATTAGGTCGATAGATAGACCGCACTCTCGAAAGAGGTGCGGTCTTTTTTTTTTATAACTCATTAAAAAACTTTAGGTAAAACGATGTTTCATTTAGCTAATTTTAAAACTAAGGAAAGGGTGTTTTCAAAAAGCCTGGTATTCACAGGAAAAGACGAGCCTTGGGAAGTCGTCATGGATCTAGAGGCTATTAAGACAAAAATCCATCTCCAGTCCTTTAAAGATGCTCCCCCTTGTCTTGCCAAATATTTGCCTCTTCTTCCGATTCAAGACCCCGCACACTTTGTTTCTTTAAGGGAGACTGCAACGCCGTTAATCAAGAGCAAAAGCTTGGCCAAAAAAATGGGCATCGATTTGTATTTTAAACTCGAAGCCAAAAACCCGACCGGCTCCTTTAAAGATAGAGGGTCCGCAGTCGATGTTTCGGTTGCTAAGGAACTAAAAGCTAAAGGAATCGTCCTTGCTTCAACGGGAAACATGGCAGCTTCAGTCGCGTGTTATGCGGCTGCTGCCAAAATGCCTTGTTATGTCTTTGTCCCAGAGGGAGTACCCATGGCAAAATTAGCGCAAGTGATAGCCTTTGGGGGTAAAATTGTCCAAGTAAAAGGAAACTATAACGACGCGGCGTGTTTAGCAGAATTGATTGCTGAGCGCATGGGGTTTTTTCTCGCTGGAGATTATGCCTTTCGCGTAGAGGGACAGAAAACAGCCGCTTTTGAACTCCTTGACCAATTTGCCCTAAAGGCGCCAGATATGGTAGTGGTTCCGATCGGATGCGGAACTAATATCACGGCATATGCTAAAGGATTTAAAGAATTTCATGAGCTCAAGCTGACGACGGCGACCCCTCAACTGATTGGAGTGCAAGCCGAAGGTGCTGCTGCAGTGGTCAATAGTTTTAATAAAAAAGAATCAGTTGTCGAAGCTGTCCAAGACGTCAAGACCATTGCATCAGCCATCGCCATCGGACTTCCCATCGACGGTGTCAAGGCCCTTGAAGCGATCTATTCTACAAACGGCAAAGCCTTAGCTGTTAGTGACCAAGAGATTTTGCAAGCGCAGTATTTGTTATCAACAGAGGAAGGTCTTTTTGTCGAAAGTGCATCCGCAGCAACAGTGGCAGCTGTGATCAAAATGGCCTCTTTGGAATCGCTTAAAGATAAAAAAATTGTCTGCATCTTAACCGGTGATGGCTTGAAAGATCCCTCAGCATTTTTGCAACTCACCTTAAAGCTCCCGATGATTTATCCCGAAGAAAAAGAATTTATGAACCTTTACGAACGAGAATTTTTACATAGTATGTCGCATTGTTCACCACCGAGAACACACGAAAACACAGAGGAAATATGAGAATTCTTGAAATAAACACCACCCGAAGGTGATGAAGCATAGCAGAAATAGCATTCTAATTTTAATCTATTTCTTGGTAGTATCCATTTTTGGTTTTTTGTTATTATTAACCTGATTACTAGTCATACATTTCAAAATTATGCAGTCAGGTACACCTCATATTCTTCATAGACACCCAACACTATCCGTTGTAGAGGAATCTGTCTGGGCTCCTAGCAAAATAATGCCTACAGATATTTACCAGGGACATTTTGATAACAAAATTCGTTTTCGACCCGTTGCTAAGAAAGTCCTTGGAGATGCCATTGGAACCATCTATAAACTAGGTGCGGAGCATGCGCGGTGGATCGGCAAAGTGGGTAAGCAAAGTCCCTATTTAACTGATGATTCTTCTTCACATCTGACAAGAAAGCAGATAGATCTTAGTACTACTCTCGAAAAAATCGCAGCTGATTTTTTTGCGTATCTCCAAAACAAGTATAGAACTCCTGAGACCTGCCTCTCCCTTCAGATTTTTTTGGACGAGTTTACAAAGGAAAATGAATTTGCTCAACGTTTAGCAAATGAAAATCAGATTGAGAATACGCTTCGGATTATGTCAAAATTTGTCGATGGCTTTCAGGATTTAGCTTCTGCAACTACAAAACTAGAAGGAAAATCCGTTAGTATAGAAGATTTCATCATCAAGTGTCATCGTCCACCAGAAGAAATTTTGTCTCCCGAAAACAAACTTATTCCACTAAAAGGAATGATGGAACTCTGCGCGGCCATCCGTTTACTTGCTGATATAGATGGTTTAGGAGGGGAATTGACAAATGCCGGCTTTGTTTGGGAAAAAAAAGGCGATGAGATTACCTCCGCTAGAGTTGTTAAAATTGACCCTGAATATGCCTTTGAGTTTGCATTACCTAAAAATGGGAGTAGCAGAAATTTAGCTTTACTTACTGCAAAGCAAGCGGGTTACACCAATTATTGGCTTTCCGATATCAGGGATATTCAAGTTTCCAATCAAAATCGAGACCTAAACCTGCACTGGAATGCGCTCACGGAAAAGCAAAAAGCAACATTCCTCGAAGCGCTAAAGACGATGATAAAAAAATTAGAAACAGACCCCTTTTATGGGTTTTATCGAAAGGGTGTTTTCACAAGCAATATCATTGAGGGCATCCCTGAAAATGTTGCCTGCCTTCTCAGTGAGCAAATGAGTGAATGGGTTGAATTGCAAAAAAAAATCTACGACGAAGGGCTGACACTGCGTGAAGCCATGTTTCATTATCCTCCTCCGCTTGCAAGCTTCATAGGGAGAAAAACTATTCTAACAAAACTTACTCAAAAACTCACCTCTTCCGAGAAACCAGTCGCCCTTGCCGTCTTATGTGGTTCAGAAGGAATTGGCAAAAGTGAACTGGCCAGCTATTTTGCTTTTAAAAAGAGAAAAATTTTTTCCCTCATTTATTGGTTGCAATGCGATAGTGAGACTCATTTGTTAAACTCCTATCTTTCATTAGCTGAATTTTTGCAACTCACCTTACACGATACATCATCGCTGGAAGCAATTCGTACACAAGTTCACAACGCCTTAAATAAGAGATCGAGATGGCTACTCATTTTTGATAATGTTGATAATGTTGAAAATAGCCTTCCTCTACCTGAAAAGGGAGGATCGGTTTTAATCACTTCTCAGAAGGAAAGTAAATGGCATCCTGAAGATGTAATTGAGGTTCCTCCTTTGATCCCTATTGAGGCCGCGAAACTGATTCAAAACATTACACAACAAACAAATAGTAATGCTTCCATTCAAGAACTTGCAGAAAAACTAGGGAGAGTCCCCTTATTCATCAGCCATGCAGCAGCTTCGATTAGAGAACAGGGTGTCATCATTGAAGATTATTTAAAACAAGTCTCTTTCTCAGAGGGCAATCCCCTTTTAAATATATGGAAATCGGTCTTCGCTAAAATTGAACAAAAGAATCCTAAAGCCTTTGAATGGCTTATTATCTGTTCCTATTTCAATTTTACTGATATTTCAACCAGCTGGCTTAGAGATTGGATAGCCAATGAGACTGGATTGTCCTCTAAAGAAGCATCTAAAAAAGCTCTAAAAATTATCTCCGATCTTAAAGACTATCATCTCATCCAATTAGATAAACAGCGTGGAATGTTATCAATCCACAAACTGTTGCATAACGTCCTCCGCACATATCAACAAAAAACACATTATGAAAGCGCTCTTAAAATCTTAGCAAATGCAAGCGAACGATTTAATGAAAATAAACCAGTCAGTTGGGAAAGAGAAAGACAGTGGTACGCACATGCCGAATATTTTTCAACGCAAAAAAATACAACTTGCGATGGCCTAAATGCGTATATTTTTTTCAAAATGGGACTCATTGCTGGACATCTTCATCTATTTTCTGAAGCATTAAAGCATCATCAAAAAGCTTTACAAACAGTTCAAGAGATCCATGGAGAAACAGCTCATCCTTCTATTGCTAACTCTTATGATAATGTAGGTAATGCCTTACGTTCTTTGGGTAATTTTAAGGAAGCCTTAAGCTCACACCAAAAAGCCTTGGAAATGCTTGAAAAGATCCATGAAGGAACTCCGCACCCTGATATCGCTGATTGTTATGATCATATTGGCAACACCCTATCAAACTTACACAATTTTAAAGAAGCCTTAATGTCTTACAAAAAAGCCTTGAAAATGAGGTACGAAATCTATGGAGCGGTGACAAATTCCGAAATCGCCAGCTCTCTGAATAATATAGGTAAAGCTTTAAGTAACTTACAGAGGCCCAAACAGGCCTTAGTTGCTTACATAGAAGCTTTGGAAATGTGGCAAAACATTTGGGGAACGATGCCGCATAACACCATAGCTGATTGTCTGAATAATATGGGCAATGCTTTTTTTAAGTTGTATTGTTTTGATGATGCCTTAACGTCTCATCAAGAAGCCTTGGAAATGAAATATATGATCTATGGAAAAAAAAAGGCTCATCTTGACATCGCTAATTCTCTTAATAACATAGGTAACATCTTAGTTAAGTTGAACCGTTTTGATGATGCTTTAATTTCTCACCAAAATGCCTTGAAAATGAGGGATGAAATCTATGGAGAAAAGGCTTCTCTTGCTACTGCCGGTACGCTAGAGGAAATGGGTAACATTTTCTCTCGATTAGATAAAAAAACAATAGCTCTAAGTCATTTTCAAAAGGCATTGAAAATACTCGAGATCTTATCCAAGATCGACCGTGATCCCTCCATAAAAATAAGAATCGAACGTCTAAAGGAAAGGATAAATTTAGAGAATAATATGTCGGATCATTTACCATTGAGCGCACAAGAGCACGGAACGAAATATAGTCAAGCTGACTCACCCGAAAACGCAAAAATAAAATAATTTGTCTTGAAATAGACCTGATGAGAAATTATTGTCTGCCATGTCATAAGAATTTCAGCGTAGACCTTTAGGTCGAGTATCGAGTAGGAGGGAGTCATAAGACTCCCGTCCTCTCACACCACCGTACGTACGGATCCGTATACGGCGGTTCATGATCACTATGACCTAGCACATACTAAAGTCATCATTGGGATATATCCCATGGATTCAATTTCACTGTTTGAGAGTCCCTTATGCATGCAGTAAGATTTAGCCATTCTCCATGGTCCTTTACTACTGTAAGCGTGGTTCTTCGCAGTGTGCTCCTTGATCCCTAAAGCTATCCATTTCTTGAGTCGCGTTCTCGGTTTCTTCCATCAAGGATATCTTGCTTAATCCTAGGCCATTGTTTCTGCATTACCCCTTTGATTTCTTCAGTAGTTATCCCATCAATTCCAGGAGCTCCTTTATTGCGGATAACTGCTTTCATTGCTTCTTGTATGTTATAATCATTGACCACTCCTTCTATCTTGGGGATATGGATGTGTCGCTGATTATCAGGTAGGATAGATTCTTCCCTCTTTGCCTTGTCAACCATCGCGCTATTCGTAGGTTGTACGGGATTCCGTCCCGATTCCTCCGTTTTCGCTTCGTATTCTTCTTTTCTGCGATTCTCTGTTGTCATAGAAAATTGGGTCTCTCCTTTGTTTTCATGTTCGGGCCTTCATCGTCTCACGACGAGTTACTATGCCGTCTGCTGACTTCTGTACCGTTCACGTCATCTCTCCGAGACACCGCTAGCCATGTCGTTCCCCTCTTTTGTCGGGTATTAGTCATGCGTGAATACAGATCTCACCGGGTAATTCGTTAAACTTTCCTGCTTACCTGTCGCATATACAGGGACTCTTCCGAGTAAGTATTGGACTTTGGACTCTCATGCGCCCTTCTTCCTAGAGTCACTGCCTCATATGCACTTCCTGTTCGTCAGGTCAGCATTTTGTATACAGCTTTCTTCAGATTCCATCTCACGATGGACACCCTTGCCTTCACTAACGGTTCTCCTTACTAGAGCCCGTAAAGGACTTTCACCTTCTAGTTTAACGACATACCGGTCGCACAAGGAAATTAGGGTAACCTAATTTCCTTACTCGACGTTACCCAAAATCTCGCGCTATTTAGAACCCTTATCTAGTCCATATTCACTTGTATCAAAGAGTGTGGGTGTGCTATTCTGCGCACCTTGGGAAACGGCTCATAGGGACAAAACGGATGTGTGGAATTGGTGGGATTTTCAATATCAAGCGAAAGCGGTATCCAAACCTTTCCGCTCATTTGAAAGTCATGAATCATCTGCAAAAACATCGGGGTCCTGACGGTCAAAGCCTTTGGCAGCACCAAAAAGAATATCTAGGATTTGCACATCAGCGTTTAAAAATCATCGATCTCCAGACCGGTCATCAGCCCATGCACGATGATTTTGAAAATACGGTGTCTTATAATGGGGAAATTTACAATTACATCGAACTGCGCCAACAACTCTCTGATTATCCGTTTAAAACTACCTCAGACACAGAAATCATTCTTGCCGCCTACCAAAAATGGGGTGTAGAATGCGTCACCCATTTTAACGGAATGTTTGCCTTTTCTCTGTGGGATGAGAAAAATCAAAGGCTCTTTTGCGCACGAGACCGTTTTGGGATTAAGCCATTTTACTACACCCATCAGGATGATTGCTTTCGATTCGCCTCAGAAGTCAAAGCTTTAATGCCTTTTCTCAAAAATGTCAGCACTAATCTCGCTGCTTTAAAGGAGTACCTCGTCTTCCAATTTTGCTTGGGAACAAAAACCTTATTTGAGGACGTTCAGGAGCTTCCTCCAGCTTATTACCTTGTCATTGAAAATGGAGGATTTTTCCTTTCCAAATACTGGGAAGTCTACTACGACTTAGACTTCGATCATACAGCCAAGTACTTTGAAGAACAGCTGCGGAGCCTGATTTATGAATCGGTAAAAATCCATACCCGCAGCGACGTTCCCATCGGTTCCTATGTCAGTGGAGGAGTTGATTCCAGCCTTATTGCTTCCATAGCCGCTAAATATCAAAGACAAGAAGGGCAACCATTTTTAGGGTTTCACGGGAAATTTTCTGAAGGCCAGGAATACGATGAAAGCCACTATGCTCAGGCTTTGGCAGAGTACAATCAAATGACCATTCACGAAGTGAATATTACCAGCCAAGACTTTTTGGACACCATTCAGAAAATCATTTATCATTTGGACTATCCCGTTGCCGGCCCTGGCTCTTTCCCCCAATACCATGTATCCAAACTTGCGTCGCAATACCGAAAAGTGGTGCTAGGAGGTCAAGGAGGAGATGAAATTTTCGGTGGATACACGCGCTACCTCATTGCCTACTTTGAACAATGCATCAAAGCTGCCATCAATGGAACCTCAGAAAATGGCAATTTTATCGTCACCTATGAATCCATTATCTCCAATTTGCGTTCTCTGAAAAATTATCAGCCCTTGCTTCAAGAGTTTTGGAAAGAAGGCCTTTTTGATGACCTCGACAAACGCTATTACCGCTTGATCAACCGCGCTTCCACACTCCAAGATGAAATCAAATGGAATGTTTTGGGAGATCACTCTCCATTCGATTCCTTCCAGAAGATCTTCCATGGAAATAATGTCGGGAAAGAATCGTATTTCGATAGCATGACACATTTCGATTTTAAAACGCTTTTAAGGGCCTTGTTACATGTGGAAGACCGCATGAGCATGGCTCATGGCGTCGAATCACGCGTCCCCTTTCTCGATCATCGTATCGTGGAATTCGCCGCGACCATGCCTTCCAATATCAAATTTAAAGACGGCTCTTTAAAAAAGGTCCTAGTCAATGCGATGCATGGCGATCTCCCCGAGTCAATTTTAAAACGCAGCGACAAAATGGGCTTCCCAGTGCCTTTAAACGAGTGGCTGAAAAAAGAGATCAAATCCTTCGTTCTAGATATCTTCGCAAGCCGGTCAGTCAAAGAACGCCCTTACTTCAATCAAAAAGCTATTTTGCAAAGCGTCAATAGCGAAACAAAATTCGGTCGCAAAATTTGGGGCTTATTATCCTTAGAGCTGTGGCATCGCAATTTTCACGATCAAGCATCGCAGTATCGACAGTTATTATCGGACCAAGCTGGAGCGGAAGTTCCCGCAATGGCTAATCAGTTTTAAACTATGAGGAGGTCATTTATGAAGGTTTTAATCACGGGAGGAGCTGGCTTCATCGGTTCTCATTTAGCGGATAAACTGCTCAATGAAGGTCATCGGGTTCTTGTCATCGACAACTATCAAACAGGAAGACGAGATAATCTCACTCCGCATGCCAATTTAACCGTTGTCGAGGGAACCATTGCCGATAAAGGCCTTGTCAATCAGCTGTTTGATACATTCATTCCAGATGTCGTCATTCACGCTGCCGCGTCTTATAAAGACCCCAACAATTGGGAAGAAGACGCCTATACCAATATTTTAGGGACCGTTCACGTTGTATCTGCAGCCAAACGACTCGAAGTTAGACGAGTCATTTATTTTCAGACGGCTCTATGCTATGGACTCAAGCCGATCGAGCAACCGATCACTCTTCAACATCCGATCAGCTCCAATGGAAGCAGCTATGCCATTAGCAAAACAGCCGGAGAACAGTATTTGGAATTGTCAGGACTCGATTTCATTTCATTCCGCCTTGCCAATGCCTATGGACCTCGAAATCTCAGCGGGCCATTACCTACATTTTTCCATCGGCTCACGACTGGCAAAGCCTGCTTTGTAATGGATACTCGACGGGATTTCATCTACATTGACGATTTAGCCGCAGTCGTGATGAAAGCCATTCGCGGGGAAGGAAAAAGAGGCTATTACCATATTTCAAGCGGTTCTGATTATTCGATTAAAGAGCTTTTTGATGAGACGCTGCAAGCATTGAATATCGCATTGGAAAATGACGTAGAAGTCCGTCCACGTAATCCTGATGATGTGTTTACCATTCTCATCGACCCAACTAAAACAAACCAAGATTTCAATTGGAAGGTCAGGACACCTTTGAAACTCGGAGTCAAGCTGGCGATTGAGTGGTATCAGAAAAATGGAATCACGCAAACTTACACGCATCTTAAACCAGTGGAAAAGTCGAGCTCATGAAAAATCTCTCGCAAGCGTTTGATGGCTCCCGTGTCCTTATTGTCGGAGGCGCTGGCTTTGTCGGCAGCAATTTAACGCGATACATCCTAGCGACATCCACTCAAGTGCAAATTACCCTAATTGACAATCTCCTATCTGCAGAGAAGGATAATATCCCGAAAGATCATCGCGTGCATTTCGTTGAAGGGTCGATTTCGGATGATTTGATCGTACACCAACTGGACGATATGTATGATTATATCTTTCATTTGGCGACCTATCATGGGAATCAGAGTTCCATCCACGATCCCTTAGCAGACCATCAAAATAATACACTCACCACCTTGAAACTTTTTGAAAAAGTGAAACTGCACAAAAAGCTAAAAAAGATCGTGTATTCTTCTGCAGGCTGTGCAGTGGCCGAGAAAACGTTCGACGAAGCCAAAGCCTCGAAAGAAGTTGATCTTGTTTCACTAGAAATGGACAGTCCCTATTCGATTTCCAAAATCATCGGAGAATTTTATTCCAAGTACTATTTTAAGCAACACCAGCTTCCTGTTGTGCGCGCTCGTTTCCAAAATGTATTCGGTCCAGGCGAAATCCTGGGTGCGGGAAAATGGCGCGGAACACCCGCCACAGTCTGGCGCAATGTCATTCCCACTTTCATCTATAAATCTTTAAAAAAACAGGCATTGCCTTTAGAAAATCGAGGAATTGCAACACGCGATTTTATCTACGTAGAAGACATCGTCCGCGGGCTCATCCACTGCGCGCTGTTTGGAGAGGCCGGTGAGGTATATAACTTGGCAAGCGGCAAAGAATTTACGATTTTGCAATTGGCAGAATCCATTAATCAACTCACTGGAAACCCTACGCCTTTTGAACATCTTCCTAAACGATCTTGGGACAATTCTGGAAAGCGCTTTGGATGTCCTCAAAAAGCGACTACCAAACTGGGATTTAGCGCTGCAACCAACTTCTTTGCCGGATTAAAACAGACCATTCAATGGACGCAGGATCATTTAGCACTCATCGAACGAACAATGGATAAGCATCGGCTGCAATTAAGGAATTAGGAGTCTAAAACAGGGAGTCAGGAGTCTAAAACAGGGAGTCAGGAGCCAGGAGTCAGGAGTCAGAATGGTTGCAAAAAAGTTTTTTAAAAAAATTTATCTTTTTGATATTATCTTTTAACACAATTTATCCTGACTCCTGACTCCTGACTCCTGACTCCTGACTCCTGACTCCTGACTCCTGACTCCTGACTCCTGACTCCTGACTCCTGACTCCTGACTCCTGACTCCTGACTCCTGACTCCTGACTCCTAGAATGGACAATCACATGTGTGGAATTGCAGCTCTTTTTGCGTTGAAGGCTAAGCCTTTCTCTTCTTCGTTGATCCAGCAGATGACGACAATCATTCGTCATCGAGGCCCAGATGACGAAGGCTATTTTCTACTCAAAAATGATCAAGAAAAAGTGATTCTTAGCGGTAGGGATACTCCTGAAAGGGTTTTCAACTCTACCATTCCTTATTGTCCAAAACAATCGTTCTCTATCATGCCATGTGTAGCGGCACTCGGACATCGCCGTCTCTCCATCTTAGATCTCTCTCCCGCTGGACATCAGCCTCTCTGCTTCAATGACATCTGGATTACCTATAATGGCGAAGTCTACAATTATGTTGAAATTCGACAAGAATTAGAGGCCCTGGGACATCGTTTTAACTCACAAACAGATACTGAAGTCATCCTCCACGCTTATCAAGAGTGGAATCAAGATTTTTTGCAAAAGTTGAATGGCATGTTCGCTTTTGTCCTTTACGATTTAAAAAAACAAAAAGTTCTGGCTGTCAGAGATCGCTTTGGAGTCAAACCCCTTTATTATTGGATCTCCAATGATTTCTTAGCCCTAGCATCCGAAATTAAACAATTTACCGCTTTGCCTGGATGGAATCCTAAAATCCACGGACAGTCAGCTTACGACTTTTTAAATTGGGGTTTGATGGATCACACCTCCAACACTCTTTTTTCTGAAGTGAAGCAAGTGCGGGGAGGGGAATTGTTGGAATTTAATCCCCTAAAACTGAACGTCAATGATCTTCAACCAAAGAAATGGTATAGCTTAACAGCTCAACCTTTCCAGGGGACATTGCAGGATGCTAGCAAGCAATTTCGCGAATTGTTGGAAAATTCGATTAAACTGCGTTTGCGCGCCGATGTCGATGTAGGTTCTTGTCTTTCTGGCGGTCTGGACTCCTCCTCAATCGTATGCTTGGCAAACAAATTTTTAAGGGAACAACATGTCAACAACAGGCAAAAAACGTTTTCCGCTTGTTCAGCTGTGAACCGTTTCGACGAGCGTGCATTCGTTGAAATCGTTGTGCAAGCCACTGCTGTTGACGCCCACTATGTTTATCCCTCTCTGGATCACGTCTTTGAGGAATGTCTAGACACCGTCTGGCATCAAGATGAGCCTTTCACTTCTACAAGCATGATGGCTCAATGGCTGGTATTTAAAAAGGTAAAAGAAAAAAATGTCAAGGTCATGCTCGATGGTCAAGGCGCTGATGAACAACTCGCGGGCTATCATGGTTTTTTTGGTAACCGATTCTACGATCTCTTCTGTTCTCTGCGGTGGAAAACTTTATCCAACGAGATGAAAGGGACTTCACTTCTGCATTCCATTAAACCTCTTCCTCTGCTAGTCAATAAGTTGCTTCCGGATCCTATCCGGCAATCTTGCCGCCAATGGCTTGGAAAATCTGCTACCAAGCCCTCTTGGCTGAACGTTTCACTCCTCGATGCACAGGATCGCGATCCGTGCTCATCCATCCGAAATAAAACAGTTCAGCAGCAAAGCCAGCTTCAAATCACTCAAACAAGTCTGCCGATGCTTCTGCATTTCGAAGATAGGAATTCCATGGCACATTCTATCGAATCTCGCACGCCTTTCCTCGATTACCGCCTTGTCGAGTTTTCTCTTGGTCTTCCTTCAGATTTCAAGATCGCCAATGGCTGGACAAAGCGCGTTCTTCGAGAGAGCATGCAAGGGATTTTGCCGGAACCTATCCGCCAACGAATCGATAAGATTGGCTTTGCAACGGCCGAAGAAGAGTGGATTAAAAAGGAAAATCCTCAGCGTTTTCTCCAAGAGGTCGATCAAGCCATCGCCTGCTCTCAAGGGATTCTTCACCCCTCTTCAAAAAAATGGGTGGAAGAGATGATTCTCGGTCGGCACCCTTTTAGCTTTCTTCCCTGGAGAATGATCAGTTTTGGACATTGGCTCCAGCGCTTTTCGGTAAAAATTAGCTAAAAACAAATTTACATAAAATGGAATTATTATTATAATTTTTATTCAAAAGTAATTAAAAACTCATGATCCATTCTTTATCTAATCATTCACAGTCAATCCAACGGATTTCTATTAATCAAAATGAATACTTAGCTGCTTTGACAGCTCTAAGCTGTTCGAAAAGACGCTGGATGATCGAAAAATGCTGTGGGAAAATCGTCGAAATCAACCTCGTGACTTTTATTTTTGAAAAATTAAAAGGTTTTTTTGGACAAACAGATCGTACTAGAAGAACTCTCGTTGAAAATCACGTTATTAAATTCATTGAGCATGGTTATGCTCAAGATTTATTAACTCATCAAGGAGAAAAAATTCAAAAAATTGCCCAACGAATGGGCTGGATAAATCCATCAGATCCTGATTTAATTGATCTAATTGAAAAAATAAAAACACCTCTTGAAATAAAAATTGATTTTATCAAAAACAGGCTAGTTAAAATCCTGAAAAGAGAAAAAAAGTGTGCTTTAGGTTCTTATCGGTGGGTCTATCAAAAATGGCTCGAAAAACTGGAATGGAAATTGATCCCCAAAGAAAATTTTGAAGCAATTGAATCTTCCTCGCGCCAATGGGAAAGGGAATGGGAATCAACAACCATCCAGGCCAAGCAAATTTTGCAGAAAAGTGTATATTCAGAAGAGTATTTTTCAGAACTTTGTGAATTTACTGAAAAATTGATCACTCGTTACGAAGATTTTTTTCAGAAGCTAAAAGATCTGGTCAAAAGCAACAAACTCACCATTGCTCGTTGGCGCAGATTTACCACCCAGATCATTTTAGAAAGAGGTTTGCTATCCTTAGTGAAAGGACACCATTTTGCAAAAGGAAAGCAATTCTTTGATGCTTTTATCTCCAGCCCCATCGCCAAACCTTTCTATCACAGAGAAACGTTATTACACCTAGCTAGTCTGCAACAAGATGTCCCTTTAGTCAAATGGCTTTTGAAAAAAGGGGCAAATCCCAATGTTGTTGATACGACGGCTGAATCTCCGTTATCTTTAGCACTCATAAAAAATAATACCGACATTGCAAGTCTTTTGATTGCCCATGGTGCAAATGTTCATTATTCAGATTTTGTCGGACAATCAGAAATTTTAAATAGTGTTAACCATGAAAACTTAGAAATTCTAAAGCTGCTATTTGAAAAAGGAGCCAATCTTAATCAACCAACTGATTTCGACGTATTTCCACTCGAACTGGCCATTCTAAATTTTAAATCGTCAGAAATTGTTAAATTTTTAGTTGAAAATGGCGCCAAACTCGATGAGAAACTGCCAAGTGGTTTTACTGCAGAGAATGCGGCTTACTTCGCCCAAATACCATTAGGAGACATCCTTTTAGCCGAAAATAAAGAATCAGTGGAATTATGGCAGCGTGCCTTTTTAGCTAACCTGTGGTCTGTCAGCGGGATGTCCCCTCTTAAAGGCAAAGAGGTGAAACTAGAAGGCGGACGCGGCCGAGTTGGAATCAAAGAGATCATGCGTTTATTTTCTGATTTTCAGGGCTATTTTAAAGAGGCTCCTACCATTGAATTTGTAAAAAATATCCTCAATGAAAAGAGTGTACTTTGGAATGCAGATCCTAAAGAATGCTTACAACGCTTTAAAGACGGAGATACTCTGCTTTTTGATTCAGGCTATTCAGGCCATTGTATTTCTGTCCTTTATTACCGCGATTATTTGTTGATCCTAAATAGAGGAGGGGCGTCACAAGATTCCACTATTTTTGTGCAAAAAATTGACCGAACAAAAGCGCATCTTCGAGAAAAAGATTGGAAAAAACTTCTACGTGAAGGCACTTCTATCACTAAACCCCAGAAGTATTTTTATGAAACTCTGCCTATTTTATCGGGTAGTTCGGCAGAAGATCAGCCTGATCCCATTATAAAAATTTTTTTGAGTTTCTTGCAAAATTATCAAAAAATCGGAAATTGCTGGATCGTCAGCCCTAAACTCTTTCCTTTAGCTATTTCACTGATTTCCGAACTGATCAACCTTAAGGAGAAAACCAAATCCAGTTCTTTAATCAGTTCCTATTTCTATCACCGAAAACAAAGAAAGATTTTAAATGAGGCTTATCGCAGAATGTACAAACCTTTTACAACCTTCATCCGGTTGCGCACTCTTAAAGACTATCTGCAGCATACAATAGAATCTAAAGAAAAGTTTGGAAAAGAGGCCATTGAGCCTGATCATCAGTTAATTCAGACTATTATGAGAAAATATCTCATTAAATACTGCTCTCGATTCTCTTACTTTAAGGACCTCAATCTTGAAATCAAGGGATTATACCAAAAGTATCTTCTTTTATTTGAAAAAAAATCTATTCCAACTTTTGTCCCTTCAGTCTTATCAGTCATCAGACCACTAAAGCCCAAAATGCTCTATTCAAGACGCGTTTCAGAAAAAACTTTGCTCTGGCTAAAATCTCACTTCTCCGTTCTTAAAGCAAAGGTTTGGCCATTCTGTTAGTCGACAAACTCAAAGCTTAAGTTAAGAGGTGCAGCGGCAGAGCCGCTGCAAGAAAAAATTATGGCAGGAAAGAACCGCCGATATTAATTCCCGAATAAGACAAAGCCATTTGCGCAAGAGTCGCCAAGGCCACGACGGAACATGACAAAATAAGTCCAGTAGCGAAGGTAATCTCGACTTTGACACTTACAAATCGTGAAAATCTTTAATCATCTGAAATTCAATATTTTGCGGGTTTTGATGTTATGCATGGAAAAATCTCAATTGCTTCTATTAAAATGAAGTGTTAAAGTTCTGCCATAATAGGAAAAACATGATAGATAAGATCGCCTTCGGCGGCAGGATAAAGACATCTGAACTGCCTCATTTTGAAATAATATCTTTAATTTTAAAATGCTGTAAATCTTTACTTCCAGAACATCAAGCTCAAGTTATCAATTACCTTAAAGCTGCTAACATTCCTGTGGGTCTGTTAGTCAATTTTGGACATAGGAATTTAGAGTACAGGAGATTACACCACCCTTTAATCCATCCTGCCGCCGAAGGCGATCTTCTAGATCCTGTTTCTTCTTTTGTTGTGCCTGATTTTTAAGTCATAAATTCCTGATTACCAAATTTTTATAATTCAACTGTCAAAGTCGGGAGCCCAAAATGCTCTATTCAAGACGCGTTTCAGAAAAAACTTTGCTCTGGCTAAAATCTCACTTCTCCGTTCTTAAAGCAAAGGTTTGGCCATTCTGTTAGTCGACAAACTCAAAGCTTAAGTTAAGAGGTGCAGCGGCCAGAGCCGCTGCAAGAAAAAATTATGGCAGGAAAGAACCGCCGATATTAATTCCCGAATAAGACAAAGCCATTTGCGCAAGAGTCGCCAAGGCCACGACGGAACATGACAAAATAAGTCCAGTAGCGAAGGTAATCGGGCATCCAATAGCCGTCGAAATGGCTGCTGAAGCGATCACTCCGGTTGTAATACTGAGGACAACTCCCACAAACTTACTAGAATCATTAGCTCCCTCTCCTGCAAAAAACTTAGCAAAGACAGGATTGACAACTTTGAACACCAATGCAGCTATAGCAGAAAAAATCGCTCCATGAGTGGGGTTGATTTTTGTTAGGATTCTTGCACAAAGATACCCTGCTACGCCAGCAATTGACATATGCACAGCGGTGTCTGCCGCATTATTAACGAATTTTTGAACTGGATCGACCATGGAAAACCTCCAAAAAAAATTATTTTGTTAATCAACAGAAAATCAATTGATTAGAATTTATAATCTAGACAACTAAAGTAGATCTAGGAAAGAGAATACACAAAAATAAAATTATTTTCACCTATTAATTTTATTTTTTTTCAAAATCTACATTTGAGGATTAAAAGAGAGGTAGCAAGTCGCTATTTTCATATAAAATTTTTTTTAATCACTACTTATCTCTCAGAAAAGTGGAGAGGCCTATACTTTTCGCCCACTCAAATTGGGTGATGTTCGACAAAGTAATATCTAATGACTTAAGCTGTCTTAGCTTTTTTAAAAAAGGAATACTTTTGTCTGTCAGCTGATTATTGCTAAAGACTAATTCTTCTAACATCTTTAATTTTCCAATAGAAGGAGAGGCGGCATCTTGTAAACTGACCCAATTGCCATCTTCTAATAATTTGCAGTCAGTCATTCCCAATTTTTTAAGACGAGTCAAATTAGCTAAAAAATCGAAGTTCTTTGATAGAAATGAAGTCCCATCAAGTCTTAAGCATTCAAGAGAGTTAGGCAGACAACTCTCATTTACCACACAATGCAATAAGCGCAATTCTGTAAGAAGTTTGAAATCTTTTAAAAGATCAAATTTTCCAATGTTACAATTATAAATACTTAATTTTGTTAATTGAGTAAGATTTTTGAGATCAGCACTGAAAATAGCATGAATTGTCAAATCGCGTAATTGAGTAAATTTTTTAAGAAATGAAAGATCTGTCATCGATCGACAGGGGGTTAACACCTCTAATGGGTGTTGTTCTCTGAAAGAATCAAAAAATTTGCTATCAATATATTTGCAGTTGTTCAATTTCAAAATGCGAAGTTGAGGAAGTTGGCTAATCCACCATCCTATTTCAGAAGAAATCGCCAGACAATCACTGATATGCAACTGATGCAACTGATTTAATTCGACAATATCCATTCCTGCTGCATTGCTCAGATTGCAATTGATTAAAGATAAATTTCTTAATAATGGAAAATTTTGCCTGACGGCTTGGACGACTTTGTCATTGACCACCGGTCCTTCCAGCACTAATGACTTAATGATCACTAAGCCTTCTTTCAATTGTCTAATGCGCATCATTAATTCATCTGAAGTATCTGCCTTATTCAACCAGAAAGAGACGTGCTCATCCACAAAGTCGGAATCATTTAGCGATGATAAGCTCGCTAAGCATAGAAGAAATAAGGGATCAGTTTTTTTTATAGCTTTTGATGCTAAGTGGAATGCTTCAATCAATAGAGAATCAAAAGCTGAAATTTTTAAAATAGAAAGACCATTAAACAAAGCAAGCAACTCTTTTGGATCTGAGGAAAATTGTATTTTTTCTTGCCAAAACATTTGATCGATTATTTTAATGGCTTCCAAGGGAATCATAAGTGATAGATCCAGATGATCTAAATTTTTAGTAGAATAAAGACTCCAAATCAAGGGACTGAGTGAAATAACTTCGTTTCCGATCCGAATGGGTGTAGGCATTAACTTTCTTAAAATAGCTCTTGCGCTTTGCCGATTCTCTGATGACAGTCGCTCAAACAGCAAATGAAGGGTTCTTTTAGGAATACCAGGGAGATTAGCCATGTCTTCTACAGTCACATAATTTACTTCAGGACAATCCCTCAACAGATCCTTAATTGTCTCTCTTTCAATTAAGTGTTCCATATTTACGAAAGCTTGGTCGCAGTTAATATGAATCATTGGGAGAGAGTCTGAGATTGAAAGACCTTGGCTTGAAAAAAATGGACTCACACCTTCCATCATATAAAAACTTTTTTTATAAATTAAAATTTAGTTACAAAATTAAATAAGATAAAGCATTCCGTCAACAAAAATAAATTAGTTTATAGACAAAAGATATTTGTGATTGGCGAAGACATTCTGGCTCCTCCCACCCTTATTGCACTATTTATACAACAGAGTCATTCTGGATTCTGTTTCTACTTGTCATACTCTTCTGAATTTGTTAAAGTGCTGCGACAAAACGAGTGTTTTTAATGGCCATTTCAATCGATCGTATCAAAGCAAAAGAAGTCACAGTCGGCATCATTGGACTTGGCTATGTCGGTTTTCCTCTGGCTTTAGTGTTCGCCGAAGCCGGAGTGAAGGTGATTGGATTTGACATCGATGAAAACAAGGTGAAGGCGATTGCAGAAGGGAAAAGCTACATCCGCCATATCAACCATAGTCGATTACAAGAAGTCAGAAAAAATCATCGCTTCTCAGCTACAGGAAATTACCAACATGCTGCCGAATGTGATGCCCTGATTATTTGTGTTCCGACACCGCTAGATCATCATCTTGAACCCGACCTAAAATTCATTGTGCAAACTGCTGAAGCCATTGCGCCGCACCTTCAGCCACATACTCTGGTTTCTTTAGAAAGCACCACTTGGCCAGGGACAACTGAAGAAGTTGTCTTGCCCATTCTGGAAGCCCACGGACGAGTCAAACTAGGAAAAGACTTATATCTTTGCTTTAGTCCCGAACGGGAAGATCCAGGAAATAAATCCTATGGCACAAAAAATATTCCCAAGCTCGTTGGCGGCGCTGATCCGCAAAGTCTTGAAATGGCCATCGCGTTATATTCGTTGGCCATTGAGCATGTGATTCCCCTCAGCAGCACTCGTGTGGCCGAAACGGCTAAGCTGTTTGAAAATATTTTCCGCAGCGTAAACATTGCGCTAGTCAACGAACTTAAAATTATTTGCGAACCGATGGGAATAGATGTTTGGGAAGTTATTCACGCTGCTGGAACCAAGCCTTTTGGATTTATGCCCTTTTGGCCCGGCCCAGGACTAGGAGGACATTGCATTCCCATCGATCCCTTTTATTTGACATGGAAAGCCAAAGAATATGGTGTGCGCACACGTTTCATTGAGCTAGCAGGAGAAATCAATCGAGCCATGCCGCGGTACGTTGTGGGTAAAGTGCAAGATTGTTTAAATTCATACAGCAAGGCTCTCAAAAATGGCATTGAGCGGTAAAGCATCACTGGGTTGTGGCGTAGTACGTCCATTTCCGAATGCGATCGGGATATTGCCAACAATCAAGATTCCCACCAGAAGTGAAATTAAACAACTTATGATACGCATGATGATTCCTCCTTTTCACTGGTCAGATGATGTAATCTGTTTGACCATTAATTTGGTGACCTGCTGGGTGTCTTCATTCCCTAACTCCAAAACCAGCTTTTGTATCTGTTGATATCCCACATACGCATCGAAGGTTGGGTCGAAGGTCCCGCACGGACTCTTCAGGCGCTTTGTGGGAGTGCAATAAAGGTCGCCCAACCATGTATCTATAGCCTTAGAAGCGGAATTCACGTTTAGAGCGTAATCAGATAAGGCTTGCTCCACCGTTGACTCTTGATCGTCCCTGGAGATCCGAAATGCAATCGCCAGGGCCTGCACCTTTGCATACGCGTCATATCGTTTTAACTTGATTTGGCTTATGTCATTCATAAGGCAGACATACTCCTCCTTGTCTATTTCCGCCTCTAGAGTTAGCGGAAGAATCCTATAATATTCTTGCCATATCGAATTGCTGTAGGCGAGAAACTGACTCAAACATTCTTGCATGAGCGCAGATTGCTGGGTTCTTTGTTCATACGCGCGTTGGAAATGGGGAACGAAAAAGTAGGTGATTACCGAACCGACTATCAGTAAGACGAATCCATTGCTCAGATAGCCCGGCACCTTATCCAGGAAAGGCTTTGGTTTCTCCCTTGGACGCCCTTCCTGCACTACCAACATTGCGTACCGCATCTCGGCTCGGATGCGTACACGCTCGGTTTCGGATAAGGGGTTTTCGGGAGAAGGTTCATCAGCCATAAAAAATCTCCGGAACTATTCCTGAGACCAACATCCGAATTCGGCGGACACGAAAACGGGCAGCATTGTTCATTGGCCTTTGAAATGACTTGTCCAGCGTTATGCCTCCCTTCACAGCCCTAAGGCTCATATTCCTTAGGCCCGCAGCTGTCGGGAGGACTCCCAAATTCATTGCACCCGTTCTACCCGTAAATAGTGAACCTCGTTAGGAAGGTCAAACTTCACATAGACCCCTTGGGCTAAGATATCTTCCGCGCTCCGAGGCTCCGGCCATAAAAATGCGGATGGGGTATCAGCGACAAGATTTCGTACTTGGTACTGGACACCTGTCTGAGTCTCAAGAGGGACATTTCGTGGGATGGAGAAGACTTCAGGCCCAATTGGTTGATCGCGTAGATTGACAAACACTAACACCATATCTTTATCCGTAATATATTGCCATCGGGCTGCCGAAAAGATTGCGCTATTAAATCCACTCCCATCTTGTCTCGTCAGGAATAACCGATTGGTCGAACGTATCGCCGGATGCTCCGCTCGTGCTCCATTAATCCGCCCATACATGTGAAAGATCTTCGTCCTATATTGTTTCTAAACCTCGCTGAGCTTTTGCCAGGAATATTGAATCCACCTTCCCATGAACCCTTGCCAAGCATCTTCTCCCTCACTGCGCTGGACGGCAGTGACGGCGTAGTTGATCAGTCCCACCCGCCCCGGTCCGGGAGGTACAGACTTCGGGGTCCCGCCCGCTTTGTCTCTTGAAATCTCAATCTCAACCCACCCCAACACGCGGCTGCCAGTAATATCAATGGCTCCCAGCGATGCATCCCGCCAGTACTCAACCAAGCCTCCAGTCCCCGGCGTGAATGCCTCGCGGTAGAATCGCTCAATCGGTCCTTCAAGCGCGCTTGGCTGATAGTGAGATCATTCTGCAGATCGTCCGGCGCATCCGGATTCAGGAGAGACAAACCGCAAATAATCAGGGCATTGAAAGGCCTGAGAACTTGCACCCCATCAATCGGCCCCCGCACCAGATGCTGGATCGACATGCCGCCTGCGTTTATCCCGTATTCAGCGGCCAATTTCTCAGGGAGCGCCCAATGGGCTAATTCTTCACCGATAGTGTGTCCAATCACCAATACTGCGGGATTATGACGATTCGTGATAGCCATCTTATGAGCCTATTCCTTCTGGCGTGACTGGCAAGCACAGTGGCAGCTTCTACGTGGACGAAGTCTCTGGAAATTCCGAATTATGCATCGTGGAAAGGCCAACTTACTCTTTTATTCATATGAACTGGGCTAAGACTTATTCCTACAACTGTTAGGGCATAGGAATGAGGCCAAGAGTTTTTTTCAAGTGAAACTCCGAGATGGTTGGCCCGTCCGTACTCTCCATATCAAGGCGAGCCTCCGTAATGTTCTTATATGTCTGGAGAAAGGGGACCACCAAGTTAGGTCCAATGTGATCACCCTGACTTGCGAGGTGCATGTTATCCGACTGACCGACGAATAGTTTGTAATGTGTCACTCGAAATGGTTGTCCAAGCCCCTCATTGATCACAGCGCCGGAAACATCGACGGGAGTATCAAGCTTGACTTCGAGGGAGGCCTGGGTCACTCCGGCGTTGGCAGCCCAGCGAGTGGAGTAATCTCCATCGAAAGCTTTACGGGCATCATAGGTTGGCGAGGATTGGTAGGTATCCGAGGCGGATCCGTCCGTTGCTTTGAAGGTCGGTGAATTGACGTTGGAATTTGTGGCAGGCGAAGCACCAAAAGACGGCAATAGGGTTTCGAGCTTGCTCATCACAGAATCCACCGCTTTAGAATTATAACTGGGGGTACCGTCAGGTTTTGCATCGCAATAGTTTGTCATAGCAAGAATGGCAACTTTCCGGTTGGGCCAAAGCCGTAACATAGAATAATTATTGCCATTACTACCGTTGTGCCAAAGTTCGATCCCTCCGGCCTCATTGTCCATACTGACCCGCCACGCAGGCGTATAGGCTGAGAGCCCAACCGTCGTTTGAAGTTCCCGCTCTATACCACCGGGAAAGAAGTCACTGCTTAGACTCATGCGGGCAAATCGAGCGAGGTCAATCACTGATGAAGTGACGCCCCCGACAGGAGAGCGCAGAGCATGGTGATCACGAGGGGGGCTCAGAGGAACCGGATCTGAAGATCCGTTCCATCTGTGCTCCCAGATACCGGTCGTCGTCGTTGCTTGAGACATCGGGTCAAACCCTGTATGGGCCATAGAGAGTGGGGTAAATACCCAGTCATGCACTAAGTTCTCATACGTCTGTCCTGTGATTTTCTCGAGCATCGCAGCACCGATTACTGCTCCTCCATCGTACTCAACACCTCTTCCGGGCGGGAATAGTCGCCTATCTTTCACGGCATCAAGGACATACCGATAGCGTCTCTCCGAAAGAGATTCGATGTCCACATAATCGTTGTTCAGTACTCTGTCGCCCGGCGAATAGTGCATACCTGACGTGTGGGACAGAAACTGGCGGAGTGTAACGGCACTGTAAGAATGAGGGACTTTAATCTCCTGACCCTGAAATTCGATTTTGTAATACTTTATTTCAGGGAACACATCGGCGAAAGTAGTGTTCCAGGAGATAAGGCCTTTCTCGACAGCCTTAGCGATCAAGACCGCGGTGATAGGCTTTGAGATTGACCCCTGCTGAAATTCATCGTCTGCGAGAGCGACATTCTCTGGGCCAATACCGCAGAAAGGCAAACAAGTCGGCGAAGGGGCCGTCGGCCATTTTCGAAACCCGGCGACAGCGTAGTAGATTTTGTCATCAATGACGACCGCGCCGGCGATCGCAGGGGTTTTGGAGTACGTGCTCCGAGCCTGTTTGAGAACCTCGATAATCGTCGCGGAATACGCAATGGTGGGATCCTCACCCATGCTTATGGTTGGTATTAGGGTTAACATCACCGCCGAGACGAAAGTCTTTACGAATATTGTGTTGTTCATGATTATCCTCCGAACATTTTCAACAACTTAAAGGTGCATTGTAATCGGTGCATCCGGGCGAAGGACGACATCAGTAGAAGTGGCCGTTGCCAACCGCTTTCCAGGTCACTTCCCAGCTGTTCCCTCCATTCGAGGATGCCGCGCGCCAAATCCGCCTGTCATCGCCCAACGCGAACACATCAAGCAGATTAGGGCCACGGGACACAGCCGTAGGGGAAGAGATAAAGGTACCAACGGGAATCGGTTTCCAGGCCTGCTGCCAGGTCTCCCCTCCATTTGTGGACACGGCCTGCCAAATGCGTCTGTCATCGCCCAACGCGAACACATCAAGCAGATTAGGACCACGGGACACAGCCGTAGGGGCAGAAATAAAGGTACCAACGGGAATCGGTTTCCAGGCCTGCTGCCAGGTCTCCCCTCCATTTGTAGACACGGCGTGCCAAATGCGTCTGTCATTACCACGCGCAAAGACGTCAAGCCGATTCGGCGAGAGCGAGACGGCGGTGGGCCCGGACGTAAAAGTGCCGACCTCAATCGGCTTCCAGGCTACTTCCCAGTTGTTTCCTCCATTTGAAGAGGCTGCTCGCCAAATTCGTCTGTCATCACCACACGCAAAGACATCAAGGCGGTTAGGCCCACGTGAGACGACGGCAGGTGCTGAGATGAAAGTGCCCTCACCGATGGGTGCCCAGGCTCCCCAACTCTTTCCTCCATTTGAAGATGCTGCGCGCCAAATTCGTCTGTCATTGCCGCGTGCACAAACATCGAACCCGTCAGAGCGACTGTTTGCCACGGCAGGTCCCGATGTGAAAACGCCATCGCCAATGGCTTCAAAAGAGCCCCAATTGTTGGCGGAGTCGGCAGAAGTCACGTACCAAGTACGGTGGTCGTCACCCCGCCCAAATACGTCAATGCGGTTCGGAGCTAATGACACTGCTCCAACTGTAGATAGGGTGGGAATGTCTGTCCGTCCGATACGACCAGTGACCCGATATTTTCCGTCTCCGGCGAAGATTAGAGTGAATGGAATCCCAGTCACGCCACTATTGCGGATCTGTTGAAAGTTTACAGGGCCAGCAAGCCCCGAGCCGATGAAATCATCAGGATCCACGATTCCACCAAGATCAATAAGACTTGTGATCGGCGCGAATGACAAGACACTGACACTCGCGCTTGTTATCGCGTCGAGCACAGCATCTTTTGCTTGTTCTGCTATCTCATTGATCTTGGGGGCAACACCAGCTCGAAGGGATTTATTCACTTCTTCCTTCAAAGTCTTGACGAGTGCTTTTCGGCCATCTTCTGAAGCAGACGCCTTGGTGGCATCTTCTTCTATACACACGACGACCACGGCTACCACACTTAGAGTCTCGCCCATCGTAGAGTCCAACCCTGGCGGTATTGTGACCGTGGTCAGTTGAGTGTTCCATTCACCGATTGCTTTGGGAATGCTCACCTCCTCATTTAGATCGCCCCAATCGTCAGAGCTGAATCCCAGATCATTCTGACTGCCGCTCGGTGCATGGAAATCAGCCCTAGCATTAGAGAGGCTAGTGACTGAAAGGGTAGTACCATCAACTTTAAGGTAAATTACCCATAAATAGGGCTCATCATCGCCACTACCTTCATTGGTAGCAAGGATCTTAAACTTTTCGAGCTTTATTCGCACATCCATTAATCCCATGTCATCGCTCCTTCTCTTATGCGTCTTATGCACAGACCTTATGGATAGAGAGAATCTCCAAATGACTTTTGATCAGGTGGAAGAAATAATGCGAGACCATTGCGATATATTTACCAAGTCTTGTCATCGGGTCCTCCTTCACGAACCATTTCAAACCACTAATCGCCTCTATTTCTTCATTGTTTCTATCGCTTCTTCGACTGCCTTCCCGTAACCTGCCAATGTCCTGGCTCTGCCGTTATGTTAACGCTCGAGTCGATCACGTGGACCGAGTTTATTCTAACGTTGGCTCGTTTCGTGGTAAGCATGTTTGTACTCCTTCCTCGTCAAGAAAACCGTTTAATGGTTGGCGAACAATGAATTAGATTGAAGAAGCAACCTCTACTCACATTCCCTGTGTTTTGCTGTCTCTCGTGTTGAAGCCATCTCTCTTCTTCAGAGATATGTACTGATTTTTCTCACCACTTAACCCGTTGCCCCCGACCAGACCCTGAGCGGGAAAAGGCATGGTCCAATTGCCCACTTACATCCATAAACCGAAGAGCATTTTTTGTTCCTTCCGCCAATTGGCGGGAACGATCTTCAAACATCGTTGAATGTCAATGATATTTTTTCCGAGATATTTTTGTGGAATAAAATATCCTGTATAACTAATGGAATAGTTGTATCCAAATGGATACTTGAGTTATCGATTTGGATACAGATGATGAGCTACAACGTTTTGGTAATTTGGTAGGAACTCGTGCAACATGTCGCCAGCAGCGAGACAATGGGAAGGCAAAAGTGAACCGAGAGGAAAAAGCAGCTTCGATAGAAGAAGAAAGGTCTGTTCAGAGACAGATTGACCACGCACGGGAGTAGGTCGAAAAGAAAGGCTGGATTGTCCAGGATGAGTTCATCTATATAGATGATGGAGTGAGTGGAGCCGAATTCATCAAACGTCCTGGATTTGTCCGGCTTATAAATGCCCTCAAACCGAAACCTCCGTTTAAAGCCCTTATCATGTCGGAAGAAAGTCGTCTTGGAAGAGAACAAATTGAAACGAGCTATGCTCTGAAACAAATTTTGGATGCCGGAGTCCGTGTATTTTATTACCTGGAAGATAGAGAACGAGTCCTAGATTCAGCCACCAATAAAATCATGTTGACGATTTCTAACTTTGCAGCTGAGATAGAGCGAGAGAAGTGCCGCCAACGAACTCACGATGCATTAGCCAAGAAAGCCAAATTAGGACACGTAACTGGAGGCAAGGTCTATGGCTATGACAATGTTGAAGTTCTTAGTCAAGATCTTGGTCCAGAAGGTAAACCTCAAAGGCTTTATGTTGTCCAAAAGATCAATGAGCAGGAAGCGGAGGTGGTGAGATACATTTATGATCAATATGCCCACGGCAGGGGGGTCACTCGAATAGCCAAGTCCTTGAATACTGAGGAAGTCCCTCCGCCAAGAAAATCTAGAAGGGGTTGGGCACCCAGCGCCATTTGGGAAATTCTTCATCGTCTACGATACAGGGGAATGATTGTGTGGAATATCTACCAAACCGTGTACAAGGGCGGGACCACCAAACGAGTAAAACGCCAGAAGGAAGATTGGATATGCTGTGAAGACATGAATCTGAGAATAATCCCACCAGAGCTCGCTCAATCGGTAGATGACCGCATTGAGCATAATTCACGGGTATATACCCAATGACCCTGAAACCGGACGGTTGATTCTCGGTCGTCCTGGCTACAGTGACTATGACTCAAAATACCTTCTAACAGGCTTTATGAAATGTGGGATTTGTGGCGGAGGCATGGGTGCAATTATTCGTGAACGGAAACGGACCGGGGTCAAACACTATGGGTGCACTTATTACCAAAAGCGAGGGAAAGCGATCTGTACAAATAAGCTAGCAATTCAACAGGAAATTCTTGATCGTGTGATCCTTAACGCGATTAACCAGGTCTTGGACCAACAACTCATAGAAGACGTCGTGGATAAAGCTCTCACCCAATTAAGAAATGAGAAAACGGACGTGGTGGATCGGCAGGGTACCATCGAAAAAGAACTCAGGCTACTCGAAACTAAGGTTCAACGGATCATTGATGCCATCGCCGCTGGGCAACCACACGAACCTTTAGTAGCCAGGATTAAAGCAGAAGAAGACCAGAAAAAGGTCTTGTTACGTGAATTGGATATTTTGAATCTTCAAAAAAAGAACGTTGTTTACCTTGATGAGGCCAAGGTGAAACAAGATTTGCCAAAACGGGTAAAGGACATGAAAGGGGTCTTAGGTCGACATCCGGCTCAAGCCCGTCAAGTTTTGCGTAAACTGTTGAATGGAAGGATAACGTGTACGCCCGCAATGGTGGGTGAATCCGATGGGTACCAGGTAACCGGACAGGGTAATTATCATA
Source organism: uncultured Nitrospirales bacterium (assembly GCA_963801755.1). GTDB lineage: Bacteria > Nitrospirota > Nitrospiria > Nitrospirales > UBA8639 > Nitrospira_E. The sequence continues at coordinate 64,584 of CAWDGE010000006.1, forward strand.
ATTTCCTGCCCAGTACCCTGGTACCTCTCCTCTTGGCGTCCCCAACGGGATTCGAACCCGTGTTGCCGGCTTGAAAGGCCGGCGTCCTAGGCCAGGCTAGACGATGGGGACGCAATATTTCAGAATGTGTATTTGGCCTTTTATGATAAACACGGAAGCGATGGAGCGGGCATTCTATCAATGAGGAAAACACGAGTCAAACCAAGAAGTTATTCTCAACCCCTGGATGATATCGGCTGACACCGTCACGTGGCATAGTCTATTGTCTCCCCGCATTCGTGAAATCTTTCAGAGCATGTCTCATTAATACGTGAAGAGAAACCACCACAATATTGGACAAACACATAAACCGTAAAGATGGTGAGGGAGTGGGCCTGTAAGCCGGATTCTGTACCAGATGAAACGAGTTTCATCCAGTGGTGACCATTTCTCTGGAACCTAGGTTACCCTAGGCTTCAAGCAACCTACCCGAGAACCTCGACCGGGCCGGTCTCTCTCCCGGTCCGAGAAGAAATCGCTTCCTTCGACAAACCGGGAATCGTCCCCCTATTTGGTTTTGCTCCAGGTGACGCTTACCCTGCCACCTGTGTCACCACAGGCGCGGTGGGCTCTTACCCCACCATTTCACCCTTACCTGGCAAAAACCGAGGAATTTGCCATTGGCGGTATATTTTCTGTGGCGCTGGTGTCGGATTGCTCCGCCTGGGCGTTACCCAGCACCTTGCCCTTTGGAGTCCGGACTTTCCTCTCACGAAAGTTTCCGTGAGCGGCCACCCGGCCCACTCGCACCATCAATAGTTATCGTAGGTTGAGAAAATAATGAAAGCAAGAGGCGCGTTTCATGTAGAAAAGGCTAATCGGTCTTTTCCTCATCAAGATGTTGAGCCATATAAAGAATGCGGTGACAATAGGAACAATCCATGAGTTCGTCGCCGCGCTTCACCTCCGCGACCAGTTGCGGAGGAAGTTGAAGCTGACACCCCCCACAGGCTCCTTCACGAAGCTGGGCAACGGCATACCCTTTTCTCAATGTTTTTAATCGGTTGTATCGAACAAGCAGTGGCTTGTCCACCAGTACGGAAAGCGTTTTTTGCTGACGGTCCAAATCGGCTAACTCATTCTCCAAATTGGCAAAATGAGTCTCCAGTCTCGCCTTTTCGGCATCAAAAACTTTCTGGGCTTCGGTGGTTTGCTCTTCCAGCTCCTTGACGGCCTGCTCATTCTGTTCCACCCGCTCCATCATTTCCAGCACATTCTCCTCAATCGAATCTTTTTTCTTTCGAGCTAACTCTATTTCAAAGAGGTGCGCCTGGTATTCTTTGTTCGTTTTTAATTCAGAAAGCCGATTTCTGATTTTCTGGAGTTGTTCCTCTTGAGTCGCGAGTTCCCGTTCCGAACTTCGTCGTTGTTTGACGAGAGATTCACCGGTATTTTTAAGGACTTGCAGCCTGGCGAGAATATCTTGAAGCGGAGATTCAGCGAATTTGAGAAGCTCTGGTGCCTTCCGCAACTGGTCTTGAATCTGAAAAATTCGAAGATCAAATTTTTGAAGATTAATCAGGTATTGCAACTGCAAATTCACAGAGTCCTCAATATCCTAAATCACGTTTGCCCACTCGATTAATCAAGTCCGACCCTCTCTCATGGTGGGCCCACCAGGACTTGAACCTGGGACCAACTGATTATGAGTCAGCCGCTCTAACCAACTGAGCTATGGGCCCGAGATCATATAGACGCACACATTCTTTTACCATAAATGACGCTCAGGAAAAACTACCCCTGCGAATTTTATTCCCTCACCGGGTCGAAACTCAGGGGGAAGCCGTCAATAAGGCCATTTTCCGCTGAAGCGCATTTGATCTCCGCATCAAGGCATCCTACCACTTCCCGGCGCCCTTCCCGTTGCGCAACCTTGAGTTGGCTAGGTCACCTCGTCCATGAGGCGTTGGATCTGTTTGTTCCTTAAAACGTGGAGACATCCGGCGACATGAATAGACACTTCGTCACAATGGTATTCCCCCACACTCAACCGGGAAATGACCGGTTCATAAGCCGGATCTTCACTGAATTCCGCATGCAGGGCCTCGAGGTTCACATGCCCTTCTTCATCCGTATGCTGGCGAGCCTTGCCAAGAATATGACGAAAAAGTGGAACGGTGAACGCCTCTTCATCGAGTTGACGAATCTGATCCGGCTCCAGACGACCTTGGAGTAATAACACAATAAGATCTCGTTCCTCGGGCTTGCCTTGAGGAATTGCCAGATTCGTGACAGCTTGTTCCTGTCGCTTAGCAGGCGGGGCGACATTCATCGACCGGGAAAGCGTCGGGAAACGTTTTCTAAGGGAATCCGGTCGAATACCCAATCGGGAGGAAACAACTTCCAGGTATTCTTCTTTTTCTATGGGGTTTTTGGTCTTATGAAGGATCGCAAGAATGTCATCCGCCCGCTTGACTCGATCTTGGATAGAGTCCTTTTGCGCTTTATTCAAGACGGACATGATGGCAAAATCGAGTAACGTCGCGGCTCTTCCCTCCAACTCGCGAAACGCCGACACCCCGTTTTTCCGAATAAATGTGTCAGGGTCTTCACCTGCCGGCAGGAGCAGCACTCGGACTTCAATGCCGGAATTCATGAACAAATCAAGCGTCCGTAACGCCGCGCCGATCCCTGCGGCATCTCCATCAAAAACGAGCATCACCGACGGGGCCAATCGGCGTAAAATCTGCACATGATCAGAGGTTAACGCCGTTCCCAATGGTGCCACGGCATTTTCAATCCCGTTTTGGTAAAGAGCGATGACATCAAAATACCCTTCTACCAAATAAAACCTCCCTGAAGCGGTGGCTGATTGCCTGGCCTTGTCCATTCCATAGAGGGATCGCCCCTTAAAGAACAGGTCGGTTTCTGGTGAATTCAGATACTTGGGAGAGGCCCCATCTTCCAGGATCCGACCCCCAAATCCCAACACTTGTCCACGCGGATCAGCAATGGGAAACATCACCCGGCCACGAAATCGATCATACGTTGATATCCTGGTGCCATCCTCAGACTCTTTCCGCGCCACCAATCCAGCCTGAATGAGTTCTTCTGTCTTGACGGATTGCTGTTCCAGCCATTTGGAAAGCCCATTCCATCCTTCCGGAACGAATCCTAACTGGAAGGTGTTCCAGGATTCCCTGGCAATCCCCCGCTGATCCAAATAATCTCGAGCGACTTGCCCCTCAGGAGTTTCCTGAAGATTGCGGTGATACCAGGATGCAGCCAATTGGTACAGATGAAAATACCGCTCACGAGATAAGCCTGAAGTGGTCTTCGCCACTGATTCCCGACGTTCAGGCAGGACCACCCCTGTCCGTTGGCTTAACTCACGCAGAGCCTCCATGAAATCCATGCCTTCTTGTTTCATCAAAAAGGTAAAGGCATCTCCTCCGACACTGCAGCCAAAACAATAAAACATTTGTCGAACGGGGTTGACCGAAAATGAGGGGGTTTTCTCTGAATGGAAGGGGCACAGTCCTTTAAAGTTTTGCCCCGCTTTGGAAAGACTCACGTAGGTGGAAATGAGATCAATTATATCAATGCGATCTCGAATTTGCTGAAGAATCTCTGGAGGGACCCCTCGTTTTTCGCCTGTCATCTCACTTCTCACCACAGACTGTGTTAGGGACACATCACGAATGTCGTTCCCATGGGATACCAAATACTATCGGGGCGCTTTTTCCCCGGCAAGCCATCTTTAACCTGGAGGCCACGCAAATGTCCGCCCACCCATGACATGAAAGTGCAAATGGAAGACACTCTGCCCGGCTCCCCGTCCGGTATTCGCAACGACTCGATACCCGCTACCGGCAATTTCGCGCTGCCTGGCCATCTTCGCACAGACAACCATCAGGTGGCCTAACAAGGCGGCATCCGGCTCTTTCGTATCATCCAAAGACACCACGTGCCGCTTGGGAATCACCAACATATGCACCAGCGATTGAGGATTGATATCGTTAAATACGAACGTGTGTTCATCCTCATACAGTGTGTCGGCAGGAATAGCCCCCTTCACGATTTGACAAAAAAGACAATCACCCATGAGTAGGGCCTCCTTCGGGCTGTCGAATTCCTGATTTCCCAAATCGCTTGCCAAGCTCTAGATAGATGTCTTCAGGAGGAATGGAAAAATGCACGAGCATGATGAGGGTATGAAACCACAAATCAGCCATTTCATAAATAATTTCTTCCCGATCGCCATTTTTCCCAGCGAGCAGGACTTCGCCGGCTTCTTCCGCCACCTTTTTTAAAATACGGTCGAGGCCTCCCTCCATTAATTTCGACACATAGGAATCAGGACTCGGGTTGGCTTTCCGATCGCCAACCATTTCATACAGGCGCCGGGTAATTCCGCCCCAGGCCGTACCGGAAAAGAGGGTGGCTTCTTCTTCAGAAGTCGAAGAAGGTATGGGAGAAAAAAAACATGACCGGTTTCCAGTATGACACGTCGTTCCAATGGGTTGGGCTTTCACCAAAATCGTATCCCGATCACAATCCACAAACATTTCCTTCAAGAGTAACTCATGGCCCGACGTCTCGCCTTTTTTCCATAACCGTTTTCGGGATCGACTCCAGAAATGAACCCGTTGAGATTCACAAGTCGCTTCCCATGCTTGTTGATTCATGAACCCCACCATCAACACCGTTCCATCCAACCAATCCTGCACCACACAGGGAAGCAATCCTTGTTCATCAAACTGCAGGGGGCTCATCGAAGAGACTTCGCTCATGGGTCGTTATGAAATTGAAACCGGGACGGTTCCCGGGCGCACAGGGATACCATGTTGAGCCAAATACGATTTGGCTTGCCCGATTGAATACGTTTGATAATGAAAGATAGATGCAGCCAGCACCGCATCTGCCTTCCCCATATGGAACGCCTCATACAGGTGATGAAGCGTGCCAGCCCCTCCAGAAGCAATGACGGGAATGGAGACGGACTCGGAAATAGCGGCAGTTAGGGCTAAATCATAGCCGTCCTGCTTTCCGTCCTGATCCATGCTGGTCAGAAGAATTTCTCCAGCTCCATAGTCCTTCATCCGTTTCCCCCACTCAACGGCATCCAGGCCGGTCGAGTTTCGCCCTCCATGGGTAAACACTTCCCAACCGGGTTCACCCCCTTCACACGTGGTCGCCCGTTTCGCATCAATCGCCACGACGATACATTGCGAACCAAAACGATTGGCGGCGGCTTTCACGAAGTCCGGATGCTCCACCGCAGCCGTATTAATGCTGATTTTGTCCGCACCGGCCTCTAATAACCGGCGAATATCCTCAATCGTCCGGATCCCTCCCCCAACCGTGAGAGGCATAAACACCTGCTCCGCCGTCCGAATCACCACATCTAAAATCGTATCCCGCTTTTCATGTGAAGCGGTAATATCCAGAAAACACAGTTCGTCCGCACCTTCACGATCATACACCTGCGCAATGTGAACCGGATCTCCCGCATCACGCAAATTCACAAACGAGACCCCTTTCACCACTCGCCCGTCTTTGACATCCAGGCAGGGAATAATTCTCTTCGTCAGCATGATGTTCGAGACGCTTCTGCCGAGGCCACCATGTCAAGAGCCGCTTTCAAATCCAGGGTCCCTTCATACAAGGCCTTTCCAATAATGATTCCGGAAATCTTACTTCCAAGGGCCTGAATGGTCTGCACATCCTTTAGTACCGTGACTCCACCAGAGGCAATAACGGGAAACGGGGAGATGTCCACTGCATCCCGTAGAGCTGAAATATTTGGTCCTGCCAACATACCGTCCCGAGAAATATCCGTAAAGACCATGCCTCCCAGCGGTAAATCTTTTACTGATTCAAAGACCTGTTGTGGGGTCAAACTGGACACGGTCTTCCACCCATGCACCGCGACTAAACCCTGTTTGACGTCAATCCCGATTAAAACTTTAAAAGGAAACTCTTTCGCGGCTGCCGCCAAAAACTCAGCATCCTGTAAGGCCGCTGTTCCAATCACCACCCGGTCAACCCCACAGGACAAGTAGGCACGAATCGTTGACGTGTTTCGGATGCCCCCACCGACCTGCACGGGGATCGCTAACCGTTTGGTGATGGCTTCTATGTGAGACAGATGTTTAGGTGTTCCGGTCACCGCCCCGTCTAAATCCACCACATGAAGGTATCGGGCCCCAAGGCTCTGCCAATGTTCCGCCATTGCCACGGGGTCATCGGAATACCTGGTGACCTGATCCATCTCGCCCTGTCGCAACCGGACACATTTCCCGTCCTTCAGATCAATTGCAGGAATCAATAGCATCAGTTAGAGCCCTCTCTCAAAGACTGAGCAGGGCCAGGATCGGCCAAACCGACCGGAAAGGCCTTCATCACTTTTTGTACGCCCAGTTCGGCAAGTTCATCGACCGTGACAAATCCTCCTGCTTCAAAAAAGCCCACCAAATCTTCCGTGAGCGGTTTTTGTTGTTCAAAAAATTCCCCGGTCCATAAGACCATTCCATCCGACGGTCTCAGGAGGTATACTTCAAAACCAACCGCCGCCGGCTTGGCTCCAAGTTTACTTCCATCACGCTCACGGTACGTCCGGACGAGTCCCGCCAGAACGCCATCAACCTTAAGCCGCATTCCCAACTCTTGGGCCATGACTTTTAATGATGGTTGGGCCCCCTGAGTTTCCCTGCCTAACATGGCGGAGGACTCCTCTGGGCCAATCACCCGTAAGGAAGGCCGGTTGGCCAACGCAGAAGACACCTGTATCGTAATTCGATGTGCAGCCGTTGCGGGCACCACATAACGAACTTTCCTGGAATCTGTCCCATCCACCTGGTCCGTCCCCGGCAATCGAAATTGGGTACGGATTTCTTCCGGATCCCTCACGCCTCCACGTGTCGAGCCACTCCCCCATTGAGGGGTTTTGATCGTTTGAAAAGGAAGGATGGCAAGACTGGATATTCGGGATGGATCAAATTGTGGAGAAGCCTGGACTTGAACCTTCGAAGGAACACATCCCGATCCCAGACTCAACCACCCGATCAGGCTGATGACCAAAAGCCTGGCAGGCAACGGTATCGACCGTCCATTGATCGCAAGACACATTCCCCTCATTGCCAATTACCAAAATTCTTCAAGACCTGCAACCCGACGGCCTGACTTTTCTCGGGATGCCATTGTGTGGCAAAAATATTGTCTTTCCAGACACTACTCGCGAATGAAATTCCATATTCGGTTTGGGTACTGACGAGAGCACAATCCGCCGGTTCAACATAGTAGGAATGGACAAAGTACACATAGGAGTCGGAGGCAATGCCACGCAAGGGCGGAGCGACCAAGTTGACCTGAATTGTATTCCAGCCCATATGAGGAATCTTAAACGACGCCTCACCATCATCGGACGGGCGGGGAATCGCTTTCACCTTTCCGGCGAGGATCCCCAACCCTTTGTGACACCCAAATTCTTCACTTTCCAAAAACAATAATTGGTAACCTAAACAAATGCCGAGAAATGGCTTTCCCGAGGCTATGGAACGGTGAATGACATCCGTCAGCTCAAAGCGAACCAGGTTGTCCATGCAATCTCCAAATGCGCCCACACCCGGCAATACCACCTGACTGGCCTGGTCAATCACCTGAGGGTCTCGAGTCACGACCGCTTCATGACCCACACATTCAAACCCTTTCTGCACGCTCCGAAGATTTCCCATCCCATAATCAATAATGGCAATCATCTTTCGGTCGCGTCCCTCCCTGCCCGTCTACTAATTGTCGCCATTTATAACGAACCTTTGGTAGAGAGCACTCCCTTAATCCGCTCTTCACGCCTGACCGCTTGGTCCAAGGCTTTGGCGAAGGCCTTAAAAACCGCTTCCATGATGTGATGAGGATTTCTTCCATACAGCACATTCACATGAAGATTTAACCCTCCCTTACTCACGAATGCCTGAAAGAAATCTTCAAACAATCCCAAATCAAACGTCTTGATATACCGCGTGGGTAGCGACACATTGTATACGAGGTACGGCCGGCCACTGAGGTCCACAGTCACCTGAGCCAAGGTTTCATCCAAGGGCACCGCCGCCCACCCGAATCGGGTGAGACCTTCTTTGGTCCCAAGAGCCTGGGTTAACACCTGTCCCATCACAATGCCAACGTCTTCGATCGTGTGATGGTCATCAATCTCGATATCCCCTTTCGCTTCCACCGTCAGATCAAAAAATCCATGTTTACCGAATAAATTCAACATGTGATCTAGAAACGGGATCGAGGTCTTAATTTGATTAATGCCGCTCCCGTCGAGGCCCCATTGCACACGAATGGCCGTCTCTGCGGTATTCCGTTCTTGAGAAGCCGTTCTGGGAACAAGATGTTGGTTCATGTCCATCGACTCTCCATTGATCGCCCGTGCGCATCCAGGCCTTCCAGCATAGACAGCTGCATCACTGGAGCATGGGCTTTGCGCAACGCGGCTTGCGAATAGGCCACCACGTTGCTGGTTTTCATGTACTCATCGACACCCAAGCACGAAAAAAATCTGGCACTGCCACCTGTTGGTAACACATGGTTGGGCCCTGCCACATAATCCGCCACTGCGGGAGGGGTATAGCGCCCAACAAAAATGGCTCCCGCATGACGAATACGGGACACATAGTCTCCCGCACCCTCAACATTCAATGATAGATGTTCAGGCGCAATCCGATTGGCTATTTCAAATGCCTCATCGAAGGTTCGCACGACAAACGCCAGGGCATGGTTTTGAATTGATCGGGACGCAATCGCCTGGCGTCCCAACTGTGCGAGTTGGCGGGTCACTTCAGTCACAACCCGTCTGGCAAGAGTCAGAGAAGTCGTCACCAGATAGACACAGGCTTCCTCATCATGCTCGGCTTCACAAAGAAGATCGGCCGCGACATGAAGTGGGTTACTGGCAGAATCGGCAATGACCAGCAATTCACTCGGCCCCGCAATCATATCAATGTCGACTTGGCCATAGACCAGGCGTTTGGCCGTGGCCACATACAAATTCCCAGGACCGACAATTTTATCCACGGGCCGGATTGTCGAGGTGCCAAAGGCCAAGGCCCCAATGGCTTGGGCTCCACCGACCCGATAGATTTCATCCACTCCAGCGACATCCGCCGCCACTAACAAAGCGGGATGAATGATGCCGGTCGGAGTCGGCGTACACATCACCACTCGCTTAACACCAGCCACTTTCGCGGGGATGGCATTCATCAGCACCGATGATGGATACAGTGCTTTTCCGCCTGGAACATACACACCGACGGTATCTAACGGCGTGATTCGTTGACCTAATTGAATCCCCTGTTGACGATAGACCCAGGATGTCCTTCGTTGTCGACGATGAAAGGTCCGAATACGATTCGCAGCATATTTCAACGCTTTAATATCCGAGGATGGAAGCTCGACGTACGCACGTTCGACGTCTTTCGACGTCACACGAAGACCGTCAGGACTGATTCGGACGTGATCGAATTTCCAGGTCAATCGCTGGAGCGCACGATCGCCCTCTTGCCGAACAGCATCCAAAATTGTCCTGACTACTTTTTCAACCTTGGTGTTTTGTTGAGCTGCCCGCTGGCATACCCGACTCACCGCCTGCGAAAACCCTTGGTCCTTGTGGGAAACAATTTTCATGCATGAACCTTTTTGGAGCGAGAACGGGAAAGAATGTTCTTCACCCGAGCAATCAGTTCTGTAATCACGGCATGTTTCATTTTTAAACTTGCTCGGTTCACAATCAATCGGGCAGATGACCAGGCGATGACTTCATCCTCGACCAGATTATTGGCTTTCAAGGTGTTTCCGGTCTCCACCAAATCGACAATCCGGTCGGCCAACCCGACCAATGGGGCCAACTCGATTGACCCGTAGAGCTTAATCAATTCCACAGGCAACCCCTGCTGGTTAAAATAGCGTTCAGTGATCGTGGGATATTTGGTTGCCACCCGAAGCTTGGAAGACATGCGTTGCACAAGCTGTGGCCCGTTCGGCCTGGCGACCACCAGCCGACAAACTCCCAGGTTCAAGTCTACCGGTTCATAGACATCCGGGCTCTGTTCCAACAAAACATCTTTACCAACCACTCCTAAATCGGCAGCGCCATATTCAACATATGCCGGCACATCGCTTGGGCGAACAATTAAGACCCGATGCCCGTGCTCCGGGAATTCCACTATTAATCGACGGTCATCCGCTCGAACATGATATCCCGTATAGCCTGCCTGGCGGAACAATTCAAGAGTCGGATCAAGAAGTTTACCCTTGGAAAGGGCAATGGTAATCACGTCGGTCATGCAACCTCGCGAACCCGCTCAATCTTCGCCCCCAGAGCCTGGAATTTTTCCTCCAGGCGCTCATAGCCACGGTCTAAATGATAGACGCGGGACACGGTCGTTTCGCCATCGGCCGCTAATCCAGCCAACACCAAGCCTGCGCTGGCGCGTAAATCCGAAGCCATGACCGGTGCACCGGTGAGCAACGGCACACCTTTGACCACGGCATGTGGCCCATCAATCTCAATCGACGCTCCCATCCGGTGAAGTTCCGGGACATGCAGAAACCGCCCTTCAAAAATGGTTTCCGAAATCACGCTCACCCCTTCTGCCACCGACATCAACGCCATCATTTGGGCTTGGAGATCGGTCGGGAATCCTGGATAGGGGAGAGTCTTAATTTCCACCGCTTTGAGCCGACCAGACCGGCGGATTCGTACGCCGTCATGGCTTTCAGTTAATTCAGCACCCATTTCCTGGATTTTTTTCAGGACGCTGCCTAAATGATCCGTCACACACCCCTTCACCATCACATCCCCACCGGTAATGGCTCCGGCCATCAAATAGGTGCCGGCTTCAACTCGATCGGGGATTACCCAATGCCCTGCCCCATGAAGTTCCTTCACCCCTTCAATCGTGATGGTGTCCGTTCCCATCCCATGAATTTTGGCGCCCCGCTTGGTTAAGAATGCACAGAGGTCCGTGATTTCCGGTTCCCGCGCAACATTATGCAAACTCGTAGTCCCTTCCGCCAGACATGCCGCCATGATCAGGTTTTCAGTGCCCGTCACCGTCGGAAAATCCAAGTCAATCCTTGCCCCTTTGAGACGACCGGCTTTCGCATGGATATATCCATGCTCCACCTGAATTTCAGCACCCATCATCTCCAATCCTTTAAGGTGAAGATTGACCGGTCTGGTGCCGATTGCACATCCTCCCGGCAGAGAAACCTTGGCTTCTCCCAGCCGAGCGAGTAACGGGCCTAAGGCTAAAATAGAGGCTCGCATCGTTTTGACCAAATCATACGGCGCTTCAACCGATTGCACCTGAGCCGCATCCAGTCTAATCCTGGCGCCTTCCTCTTGAACCGTCACCCCCAACAAGGTCAGTAATTTTCCCATGGTCATCACATCACGAACGTGTGGCACATGGTCAATCACGCATTCCCCACCCCCTAATAACGTCGCGGCCAAAATAGGTAAGGCGGCATTCTTGGCTCCGCCGATTTCAACGGAACCCTTTAATGGTAATCCTCCCGTGATTCGAATTTGATCCATTTACAATATGCCGTATCTACACAAGGCGCCGTTGCACACACACCACTCGTGGAATCCTCTGGGAATCCGGTCGGATCTTTACAATCTTAAACCCATTCGTGAGGGAAGGGTCCTGGCACAGAAGATCCCCCTGACCGACTCCCACTTCCATGAGGATGAACCCCTTTGAGGAGACAATTCCCGGCGATTCATCTAATAGCCGCCGGTACACATCGAGTCCATCCGGCCCCCCATCCAACGCCAGCCGTGGTTCAAAGTCTTTGACATCTGGAGAAAGGTGTTCCCATTCCGCATGGGAGATATACGGCAGGTTAGCAATAATGGCGGTCACTTTACCTGCTAAATTTCCGGATAACAAGTGGGAAAGAAGGTCACCGGCCGCCCACAGAATGCGTTGCGAAACCCCATGGCGCATGGCATTTACCTGGGCAAGATGAAGTGCCGAGACTGATTTGTCTGATGCGATAATCACCGCTCCAGGAAGGTTGACTGCCAGACTGATTGCCAGACACCCAGACCCCGTCCCCACATCAAGAATCACCGGCCGCGCGTCAGTCCTCAGAAGCCCAATCGCCTCTTCCACCAGCAATTCTGTTTCAGGTCTTGGAATGAGCACCCCAGGTTGGACGAGAAAATCCAAACCAAAAAAATCTTGATTCCCTAATACATATTGAAGTGGTTCATGCAACGCACGGCGCTGAAACAAGGCGACAGCCCGCTGACAGACTTCCGCATCAACGGGAGTGTGTGGATTCGCATGCAATTGCAATCGCGTAATACCAAGGGCATCCTCAAGAATCCACAGCGCTTCATGGCGGGCATTGGCAATCCCCGCTTGAGTCAGGGTCTCAACAGCACCACGATATAACTGTGAATAGGAAATGAAGGGGGGCATTTGAGCCTCAAAAAGCGCACAGGCGTTGAACAGTTGGAAGTGAGAGACTGAGGAGGTTACACGAAAGGCATCATTGGGCTTTGAGGCCCGCGATTAACCCATCAAGGTCGCCTTCCATCACTCGATCCAATTTGTGCAACGTCAGCCCAACTCGGTGGTCGGTCACGCGATTTTGTGGAAAATTATACGTGCGGATTTTCTCACTCCGTTCCCCTGTCCCGACTTGGGAACGACGTTGTTGCGCAATAGAGGCTTCTTGTTTTTCGCGCTCAGAATCACCAATTCGTGTCCGAAGGGTTCGCATGGCCTTCGTCCGATTTTTTAGCTGGGATCGCTCGTCCTGACAAGTCACCACCACTCCCGTCGGGATATGAGTGATCCGGATCGCGGAATAAGTAGTATTCACACTCTGGCCTCCAGCCCCTGATGAACAATAGGTGTCAATCCGTAAATCCTTCGGATCAATGTGCACCTCCACTTCTTCAACCTCTGGCATCACCGCTACAGTGGCCGTGGACGTATGAATTCGTCCATTCGCCTCTGTCGTGGGAACCCGCTGCACCCGGTGCACCCCGCTTTCATACTTGAAATTCCCAAAAGCTCCCTTGCCTTCAACCAGCAAAACGGCCTCCTTGATCCCTCCAAGACCCGTTTCCTGATATTCCATCAATTCGACCCGTAACCCCTTAGCTTCAGCAAACTTCGTATACATACGAAGGAGATCGCCGGCAAAAAGTGCGGCCTCACTTCCCCCAGTCCCCGCGCGAATTTCAATGAACGAATTTTTATTATCCCCTTCATCCGCCGGGCAAAGCAATTCAATAACCTGGGCCTCCATGGCCTCGCGCTGACTTTCCAAGCTCTGCAATTCTTCCCCCGCCAAGCGGCGCATGTCTGAATCTAATTGCAGATCTTCTGTCATCAGCCGAGCCTGAGCAATCTCCTCGACAACCCGTCGGTACCCACCAAACAACTGCGCAATGGGCTCAAGCTCCGCCCGCTCTTTATTGAGCGCAACCAGAAGGGTCGATTGAGACAGGATAGCCGGATCCGATAACTGATCGTTGAGAGTGTCATACTTATTCGCAATGGCCTCCCATCTGCTAAATAATCCGCCCTCTTTCAGCTCTGCTTTAGTAACTGGTGGCATATACGTAGCTTAGCAGGAAATTAAATAACTCAACAGGCTCTCTTTCCTGAACAACCGTGACCACCATCCTCATATGGACATCCTAGTAAAGGTTGGACTGAATCGAGGAAACCTTGTCGGCATTTTGGTGCACCCATGCTGAAATACCCCGTCTTGTCGACCGAAGTTGGATGAATAACGGCAGACAGGGCTCCTTCAACACCCTGCACGGGCGTCATCCCTTTGAGGATTGTATAGGCAGGACAATGGAGAAGAGGAAAAAGTCTTTACGCTTTGGCTTTGGGCTTCGTCAATTTAGCGTATTTTTTATTGAAACGTTCTACCCGTCCTTCAGCATCCACAATTTTTTGGGTGCCCGTGAAAAACGGATGACAACTGGAACAGATATCGACCTTTAAATCTCCCACGGTTGTCCGGGTTTGATAGGTCATGCCACACGCACAACTCACATTTGCAAATTCATATGCCGGATGAATGCCCTTTTTCATATTACCTCCTTCAACGCCATCCTTCGATTCAAAGTCTAAATCTTCAAAACCCTCAACACGAACCCTCTATTGTGAATTATCGATTCATAGATTGCAAGAACTCATTATTGCTCTTGGTTCCCCCAATTTTATCCATGAGAAATTCCATCGCCTCCATGGTCCCGAGAGGACTTAACACCTTTCTAAGGATCCACATTTTATTCAAGCGGTCGCGATCAACCAGTAACTCTTCTTTTCTCGTGCCGGATTGACTGATATCGATGGCGGGGAAGAGCCGTTTATCCGCTAAACGACGATCTAAATGCACTTCCATATTGCCCGTGCCCTTAAACTCTTCAAAAATGACATCGTCCATTCGACTTCCAGTATCAACCAATGCCGTGGCCAGAATCGTCAAACTTCCACCGAATTCGATATTTCTGGCGGCTCCAAAAAACCGTTTAGGCCGTTGAAGGGCATTGGAATCCAAACCTCCCGATAACACCTTTCCACTGGGAGGGGAAATCGTATTGTAGGCACGCGCCAATCGAGTCACACTGTCTAATAAAATCACCACATCCCGTTTATGCTCGACCAACCGTTTGGCTTTTTCCATGACAATTTCTGCCACTTGGGCATGGCGCTGAGGTGGCTCATCAAACGTGGAGCTGATCACTTCGGCGGCTTTGACCTGGCGCTGCCAGTCAGTGACTTCTTCAGGTCGTTCATCGATCAGGAGGACTATCAAAACAATTTCCGGATGATTCGCAATAATGGCCCGCGCCACAGCCTGTAAGAGCATGGTCTTTCCCGTCCTGGGAGCCGCCACGATTAATCCTCGTTGTCCTTTGCCAATGGGCGTCGTGAGTTCCATCACTCTGGTGCAATACTCATCAGGATCAAATTCCAGGTTGATCCGTTCTTCAGGATACAGCGGAGTGAGATTATCGAACAGAATTTTATCCCGCTGCACCTCAGGCTCATCATAATTAATTTTTTCGACCTTCAAGAGCGCAAAATATCGCTCTCCGTCCTTCGGCGGACGAATCTGCCCTGAAACAATATCACCCGTTCGCAAATTAAAGCGTCGAATTTGAGACGGGGAAATATAAATGTCATCGGGTCCTGGCAGGTAGTTGGAATCCGGGGCCCGGAGAAATCCAAATCCATCGGACAGAGTCTCCAGGACTCCCTCTCCGAATATGACTCCGTTCTTGTCGCTCTGCCCTTGAAGAATCGAGAAAATCAGCTCTTGCTTGCGCAAATTTGGCGCGCCATCAATTTTTAAGTCGCGCGCGATTTCATTTAATTCTCCAATGGACTTTTGCTTCAATTCGGCAAGATACATTAGGTTACTCCATTCATTGGCCGGAAGGGTTTTCTCGTGGGCTTAGCCTGTTACGAGGGGTGGAAAGAATACGAACATTCTCATCTGCTTGTGCGCTGCAAATTTTGGCGATCCCCGAAAAGGGAACCACTCCAGACTTAATAAAAATAAAAGATTTAGACCGCTGTTGTGTGTTTAGGAAGAATGTTTAAGAAAACTGAAGAACCACACTTGTCAAAACCACCCGTGTTGTCCTATCTACGATTTGAAATATTACGTGAAGTCCGAGAAGTTAATTGGCGGAAATGTATTTTGCTATCAATTGGGCAGGTCTTAAGTAATTATGTATCTCACTATTGAACGACTTGTCAATAGGCTCCTTTCGGAAGTTGCGACAAGAAACTCAAATTTTCACACCACTCATGGGAAAGCCACCATTTTCTCTCATGGTTGGCACCATTCTTCTTATTATGGTAAACCATCATGTCGGTAATTGAAAGTCAACAAGGAAGGGTCCTCTCCATGTCTGATTCAGGTTTTCCCTTTTCCAGTGAACGGATTTTCACCCTCTCCGAAGCCAACGGATTAATCCCCGAGCTGGAACAATTTTGGGGCAACATTAAAGCAGGGCGACAAATACTTATAGACACCAGAGAAGAGGTCAAAAAAGCCAGCGCCCAAGCGTCATCTGGAGGAGGAACGGTCATGGGTGTCCAATATATCAAAGGGTTACAAGACATCAATGGCAGCCTGCATGCCATTCAAGAACTCGGGGTGGTGATTAAAGATGTGGAAATTGGATTATGTGATTTCCCGTTTCTCCTTGATGACCGCCTGGTATTTTTATGTTGGAAATCCGGAGAAGAACAGGTTCGCTGGTGGCACGATATCGACAGCGGATATGGAAACAGACAACCCATTGAAGACCAGAATCCCTAGACCTGCCCCGCATCGCCTATTCGTTTTAAGCCCATTCTCCACCCAACCAGATCTTCCGATAAAAAATGGCCATACGACCGTTTCCTGATATAATTGGTTCCTCATCGTTCTCGTAGAAGCCAGGCTATCCATGCGACTTCGGTAAAGGTCAGAAGGGATAAAATGAAATTCGTGATTCTAGGAAAAGATGGTCCTGAGGGGGCACAAAAACGACTCATTTATCGAGAAGCCCACCTCCAACGGCTTGAAGCATGGGCGCAACAAGGCAAAATTATTTTGGCTGGTCCTCTGACCGATAAAATAGGAAGCCTGATCGTGGTTGACGCAGAATCACTCGAAGAGGTCCAAGCGTTTGCCAAAGACGATCCCTACACCCTTCATGGGGTATTCCAGGAAGTCACCATTCATCCATTTTTACAGGTGTTTCCCACAGGGAATCATTCTCCATAATCAGGAAAAAATAGAAAAAGAATTCACAAAATCTACCAAAAACCACTACACAGCTACTTTTTGGTAGATAAAGGCTTGGTCTTTTCGGGAACCAAATCCAACACCCGTTGCCATTCATCCGGACGCACTGGTTGAACCGAAAGCCGAGAACCTTTCCGAAGAAGTTCCATTTTCTCTAACCCCTTAATGGCTCGCAACTGATCCAAATTCAAGGCTTGAGGAAACTTTTTCACGAATCGAACATCCACAAGAAACCAACGGGGCGAGTCTGGAGTACTGCGCGGATCGAAATATCGGCTCGTTGAGTCGAAGGCAAAGGAGTCTGGATAAGCGGACTTAATCACTTCAATGACTCCGACTAGAGCTGGAGGATCCGTATTGCTATGGTAAAAAAATCCCAAATCCCCAACATTCATGGATTTCAGGAAATTTCTAGCCTGGTAATTACGTACGCCCTCCCAACAGGTGGTCTGGCGTGGAGATTTAACCAGATCATCAATGGAAAATGTGGCCGGCTCTGATTTGAACAACCAATACTGTGCCATCATGTTTCACTCATGGCTTAGGAAATCACAAACACCCAATAGAATTAATACAAATACCATTGAGCAATTATAAAGTGTATATTTTTCTGAGTACAACCTGACTCTCATCTCATGCATTCTACCGTAGGATTGCTTAATATATGAAAAATGGTTCCAACAATGATTGATCAAATAATTCAGTACGCCGAAACTTGGGTTCCCCGTGAAATCTGGATCGGCATGATTACCTTTTCTCTCATTGCCTTTGCAGGAACCCTCATTGCGATTCCTGCCATATTAATTCGCCTTCCACCTGATTACTTCGACAATCATGGCCACCGCAAGTGGTTTGCCAATCATCATCCAATTATCCGCACCCTTGGGTTGATGGTGAAAAACGGCTTGGGACTCATTTTTCTGGTTGCCGGAATCGCCATGCTGGTCTTACCAGGACAAGGAATCCTCACAATGGTCCTTGGAATCCTGTTTCTGGATTTTCCAGGAAAACACCGGGTCGAACAGAAACTCATTCGGCAACCACAGATTCTCAACGCCATCAACTCCCTGCGAAAAAAAGCAGGCAAACTCCCGTTTGTGTTTCATGAAAAAAAACCTACCTAATTACATGTCGGCCTGAACACCTCTCCTCGCCACCCGTTTACACCCTTTTCTCCCATTGCTAGGATGCCCCGCATGTCATTGTGGAATAAGATCGGATGGCTAGGACTCGCCGGACTCTGTGCCGTGGGATTCGGCCATGTCGTGGGCATAATCAATCCTCACGAAAAAGTTAACGGGCTGTGGCTCGTGGTCGCCGCCTCATGTTTTTATGTGGTGGCCTATCGGTTCTATGGTCGGTTTTTAGCGCAGCGAGTCATGAACCTCGATGACCGTCGCCGGACACCCGCGCACAGGTTAGAAGACGGCACCAATTTTTATCCTGCCAACAAATACATTCTCTTCGGCCATCATTTTGCGGCCATCGCCGGAGCGGGACCATTACTCGGTCCGGTCCTGGCAGCACAATTTGGCTTTCTCCCGGGGTTTTTATGGATTGTCATTGGTGCGGTTCTGGCAGGGGCGGTCCAGGATTTTATTATTCTCGTGGCCTCCATGCGACGAAATGGTCGTTCACTTCCGGAAATCGCCCATGCTGAATTAGGTCCCATCACCGGCCTGGCCACGGCCATCGCCGTGCTTTTTATCGTTGTCGTCGCACTAGCCGGATTAGGCCTGGCTGTTGTGAACGCGCTTTACCATAATGCCTGGGGCACCTTTACCATCGTCATGACCATTCCCATTGCCCTGTTCATGGGAATCTATCTTCAAAAATTTCGCCAGGGGCAGGTCGGGGAAATGACCCTGATCGGATTAGGGCTGTTAGTGCTGGCCATTATCGTCGGCCGAACCGTGGCCCAATCAGATTGGGCGGAATGGTTCCTCTGGGATCGCACGACGCTCACCTGGAGTCTCGCGGCTTATGGGTTTCTTGCTTCAGTCCTCCCCGTCTGGATGTTATTAGTACCTCGAGACTATCTCTCAACATTTATGAAATTAGGTGTCATCGCCCTTCTGGCCGTCGGCGTCATTGTGCTTGCCCCCACCATTGAGATGCCTCGCACCACCATTTTTGTAGCTGGCAATGGACCAATCATTCCGGGAACATTGTTTCCATTTCTCTTTATCACCATTGCCTGTGGGGCTATTTCCGGGTTTCATTCCCTGGTCTCTTCAGGAACCACGCCCAAGCTGATAAGTCTGGAATCTCAGGCAATTGTCGGCTATGGCGCCATGCTCCTGGAAAGCTTTGTCGGCGTGATTGCGCTCATTGCCGCCTGCCTCCTCATTCCCGGCGACTATCTGGCCATCAACACCAACCTGTCGGCTGAAACCCTCGAGACCATGGGATTTCCGACCGCCCATATCAAAGAACTCTCCGCGCTTGTTGAAGTCGATGTATCAGGCCGCCCAGGAGGTGCCGTGTCCTTAGCTGTTGGCATGGCCTCGATTTTTTCAGGCTTGCCGGGAATGTCCGGACTCATGGCTTACTGGTATCAATTCGCCCTCTTATTCGAAGCCCTGTTCATTTTGACCACAATTGATGCAGGCACCCGAGTCGCCCGATACCTGGTACAGGAATTAGGCGGACGGGTCTATGCTCCGCTCAACCAGATCAATTGGTGGCCTGGGGTATTGGGCGCCAGTCTATTCGTAGTTGGAGCCTGGGGATATCTCATTGCCACCGGATCCATTGCGACCATCTGGCCCATGTTCGGGGCGGCCAATCAATTACTCGGCATGCTCGCGCTCTGTATTGCCACAACCGTGCTCATTAAGATGAACAAAACATCCTACCTGTGGGTGACGGTGATTCCGATGGTATTTGTTGGCGTTATCACACTGGCCGGATGCTATGAACTCCTGGTGATCTTTATCAGTCGGGCTCTCTCAGCCGATGAGTCGCAAAGCCTGACCATGGCCATTAATGCCTCACTGGTCGGCCTGGTGGCCATACTCGCACTCATTGTCCTCACTGACAGCGCCAGAAAATGGTATGGCTATCTTGTGCACAAACAGCCATTGAACAGCACTGAAGTCATTGAAGGCGAAGGCATTCAACTTCCCGCAGGACGGTGCTGTTAAAACTGGGACCTGCAACAACAACTTGTAAGGAGGCTTATGGCAGACAACTATTCCTTCGACGTCATTTCCCGCATCGACATGCAGGAAATGAAAAATGTGGTGGATCAAACTGAAAAAGAAGTCGGGCAACGCTTTGACTTCAAAGGATCAAAAACCGAGCTCACGTTAAAAGAGAAAGACAAACAATTGGTGGTGATCTCCGATGATGACTACAAACTCAATGCGGTCTTGGATATCCTCAAGGGCAAATGCGTCAAACGCAATGTGTCCTTGAAAGGCCTGACGTATGGGAAAGTGGAAGAAGCGTTAGGTGGAACCGTCCGCCAAACCATTACCATTCAAAGCGGGCTTCCCGAGGACAAAGCCAAAGCCATCACCAAATCGATCAAAGAAGCCAAATTTAAAGCCCAGGGACAAATTCAAGGGGAACAAGTCAGAGTCCAAAGCAAAAGTAAAGATGAACTGCAAGCGGTGATGAAGCATCTGAAAGAGCAGGACTTCGGACTCGATTTACAATTCGAAAACTACCGATAGTCGAAAACCGTAGTCACGCCGCAGGTTGACAAGCCGCCCCGACATGTTCCAAGGCCCTGTCCAGAGCCTGTTGACCGGCTCGAGCTCTCAATATATCACGGGCCTCTGTGGGCGAAGGCAGGTTTGTACCTATCGGCGCATCCAATTGTTCCAAGCTTTCAGTCCCCAACCCCTGTGTCAAAAAGACCATCTTGAAATCCGATAGACGAAGAACTCCCACCTCGGCCATCGCTGAATTTTCAATGACTGTTCCGCCCATAAGGTTCATCATCGTGGCTTGCCCAATTTTTTCAGGACCAGACTTCTCCTGACTTGAAAACATGACCACGATGATATAGGGAACTACTAAGCGTTGACCTTGGGTTTTCAATTCTTGAGAAAAGTTCCCTGGCTGAGATAACAATGGAACAGGCACAATCTCCTGAAATGAACAACGCTGCCTGAGAAAACCTTCGGTGCGTCGAATGAGCGTCTCAAGATACGTGGAAATGATTGCTGGAGCGGCATTCTGAGCCGTGGCATCTGAATGCACGACCAGCCCAATGTTGGCCGCACCAATCCACTCGCCATCATTGGAAGGGAATCCCTCGAATTCATATGCCTCTTTTCCAACCAGATCGACCAATCGGGGCGTGGGACCTGCCCCACACCCCCCAAAAGTTAAAGCCAACAAGCATATGAACACTATAATTGAAAAAATCATCAGTTCAGGAAGTCGCCTGATTCTTCTTCCATAATATTTCTAAGTGCATTACCGCTTGGGCAATAGCGTCCTGCCCGGAAACCCAGCGAAGTGTCTCATACTCCTCACTCTCTGAATTGGGATAAATAGGTGGTTGGTTCTGATACCTTCGGACAACTGGATAGACATTCGATTCAAGCGGGACATTCAATCGTTCAAGAGAGGCCCACGCTTGACCGTCCGTGGAGACCACCGGTCGCCCGGTTTGGCCATCAAGCAACGCTAATTCAACCCGGGCGTAATTTTCGGCCCGATAGCCTGGGAGGCCCATACTGCGTAGCCCACCACCTTGGTTGCCCCCCAACGGAAGATGAGCAAACACTTCCCACTCTGAACTCGACAATACCGCCAACAGAAGATAGGGAACGTTCTGCTCCTTTGCCAATTGAATGAATTGGGCAGCAGAGCCATTGGGCTTCGAATCATCAGGATACACGACGGAAGTGATTTGAATCGGCACTTGTTTCTGAATTTCCGTTTTCAGATGTTCCCCGAGATTCTCCAGCGTCCCACGGCGAAGTTCGGGAGCTGATTTGTCAAATCCCGAATCGTTCAGAACCACCAAGATACTGGTCACGCCTTCGACCGGAATCGCCGCTTTTGTCACGGCTGCTTCCTGGCCGGAGAGTTGAGGGAGGTAAGCCCCCAGACGTTTTGGAGTATTGTCCAACGAACAGCCAAAAGAAGAAAAGGACCACAGCAACCAGACAATCAACCAGATGTGACGCCACATGGTGAAGCCTCCAACGGTTAAGGTAACATTCCTCCTAACGATTAATTGTCCTCTCTCAGATCATGAATCGTCAAGAACAAGAAAGTGAGAAACCCAATAGGTGTTGTTTCGAAGAAAAAAGAAGAGAGGGAACGGCAAGGCGGATCTCAGAATTCATCGTTCCCTCTCTGAATCAGTTCTGTTTTTCGAACACGAGCCCATTTCGCACTGATTCTTTGTCTCTCTGTCGTTCCCAAAGTCTTTCATTCGGAAATCATGTTAGATGTTTCTTTCCAAATGAATCCCCGCCTCCGATTTTAATCAAGGCAGATGGACCGTCAACGAGTAAAAAGCAGGGTCCTTGTTGCCATCTTTCAAGATCTTGGGGTAGGGTAGGTCTGTGTGCCCACTCATAAATAAAATCTTTCAATACAGCCTATTAGCTGTTGTATTGTCCGTCCTTTTCGCCTGCGACAAGGTCTCCGTTCCACGATTGACCTTCGACGATCATTCAGAACCAAGGATTCCTATCCCGGTTACCTATGCATTCGCACCCAACCTCGTGAACCATACTCAGACGGTAGATGCGTGCGGGTTGCCCTATACGATTCCCGTGGGGGAGATCATTACCAAAACCTTTCTCAAAGTCGGCCAAGATCGCTTCAATGGCGTCAGAGCCGAACCTCCGGTGGGGGATGCCCAAGGCGCTCCTCCCGATGGCTATCGAGTAACTGTGGATCTCAATCAATTTCTATTTGATCCAGTAACTTTAATGGGTACCGAACCCCAGTACACGGCCTTTGTGGACCTGAAACTTCTTGTTGTCTATGAAGATCCGCAAGGCACCCCCCATGCCCAAACCCCCTTGACCTACCACGAGAAGGTCAGCCTGTGGGTCCCCGCCCTCTCCAGCTCCGCCAGCTCATGCGCCACACAGCAGATCGATGGAACAGTGGAAAATGCCGCCGAAACGCTGGCCAAGGAAATGGTAAGCGTGATGCCCCGCTTGGGGCAGGTTTTGTCACCGGTTACCATAAATCCATCCCCCAATGCCGAACCGTCAGGTACCACACCGTCATCTCCCTTTCCGAAGAATCCTGCGCCAACAGCCACGCCTCCCCAACCTGCCATGAACCCTTCCGTCCAATTCCGAACCAAATTGGTCGATGCCAATCGGAATCTCATTTTAGAAGGAGGCGAGGCCGTGATCTTGCTAATCGAAACCACTAATGTCAGCGGATCAACCATTCCATCCGCCTACGTGGAGTTGCGGGGAACCCAGACCTTGGTGGAGGCCTTTAAACGGGTCGCACCTCTTCCGGTCCCACTAGGATCATTCAAACCAGGAGAAAAGCGGACCGCCGAAATTCGAGGCCGATTGGGGCAGGTGACCGAACAAATCCAAGGTGAATTGATAATCGGGATCATTCTCTCTGAAGGCCTTCCTCCAGGAACCCATACGATCCGTACAGAAATTCAACCAGGACTCTCCAGAAAACAGTCTTTCCGGTAACCACGACTTCCCTCCAAACTTATTGGGATCCCCCACGGCATCCTCGGTTGAGGATACTTCGATTCAGAAAAAATTGGTGAATTAACACAGGGGCATCTCTAAAAACTGCTGACAAATCTGTTGGGTTCTGGCATCAGTCTGGTCCAAGGAGGACCGCTCATGGACACACCGAGCCAACTTGGATTTTTTGACCTGACCAATCGCTACAACGCTCTCACGGAGAAGGGGGATCCCTTGGAGCCACTCGCCCAGCATATCCCCTGGGCCCGTTTTCGCAAGACCCTGGAGAAGAGTCTCCGTCGCTCCAAGTGCGGCCGACCACCGTTTGATGCGATTCTCATGTTCAAGGTCCTCGTGGTGCAAGCCCTCTATAACTTGTCGGATGATCAAACGGACTATCAGATCCGCGATCGGCTCTCGGTTATGCGGTTCTTAGGCCTTGACCTCCATCAACGGATCCCCGATGCGAAGACGATCTGGCTGTTCCGTGAAACGTTGGCCCGAGCCGGGGTCGTGGACACGCTCTTCAAGCAATTCGAGACGTATCTGGCGGGTCAGGGGTTCCAAGCTTGTGGGGGCCAACTCATTGAGGCCTCGTTGATCCCGGTACCGAAACAGCGGAATACCCGTGAGGAAAACGCGACGGTGCAAGCCGGCGAGTGCCCGGCAGACTGGGAGGCCCAGCCGGCGAAGCGGCGGCAGAAGGATACCGACGCTCGGTGGACCAAAAAGCATGGGGTTAGTCACTTTGGGGATAAGAATCATGTGAACGTGGATAAGCAACACAAGCTCATTCGACGCTTTACGGTCACGGATGCGGCGGTGCATGACAGTCAAGTCCTGGAAGAGCTGTTGCAGCCCAAGACCGCGGGGCGGGACGTGGGGGGGGATGCTGCCTATCGGTCGGAGGAGATTGAAGGCGAGCTCAAGAAGCGGAAGCTGCGTTCCACGATTCAGTACAAGGGATATCGGGACAAGCCCTTGACCGCTCAACAGAAAGAGGCCAACCGAGGCCGCTCACGTATTCGTGCCCGGGTCGAACATGTCTTCGGCCATCACGTCACGGCGATGGGAGGGAAACTCCTTCGCACCATTGGGCGGGTGCGGACACGAACGAAGATTGGCCTGAAGAATCTCACGTATAATTTCCAACGGTTCCTGGGGCTGACGGTCGCCGTCAGAGAGCAAACGGCGTAACGAAGGGGACGGGGAACGACGAGGAAACGAAAAGAGCACGGTTGCAGACCCGTCTCCCTTCTCTTTTCGGTCCAGGATTTCGTGCCTAGCCCCTCTACGACGGGGCAAACAAGCTAACTCGAGCGTTTTTAGAGGTGCCCACAGGGTTTCTAGCCATGAGAGCCATTCAATGGACAGAAAAACATGGATGAGATTCCACATGTGGATGATCGAGATTAATTTAGGGCCTGTTGAATATTCTAAATATTTGATCTTTTCATTAACATATGAGTGCCAGAGACCTACCGAAAAATAATGAGAGAAGGTTCAAAAAGGCTTATCCGGCAAGGGCACAATCAATTGGACGGCGAAGCGTACGGAGGAGAATGTGAGCACGGCTAAAAGGTGACCTACCTGCGCGCTTGCGCGTCGAAACGCTTCAGCGCATTGACGTGAAGGCGTTCCGGCGAAGGCATGGAATGCGGCTGGAGACATTTTTCAAGTCTCCTTTAGTTCATCCCCTGGGGATGGTTTAATCCAAAATACATGAGAAAAGCTCCAATAAGTTTATTCTTCGAGGAAGTCTGTGCCCTCACCCCCTCGATTCGGTATCTCTTTTTCTATTTGAGACTCTGAACGAAAGGTGATAGGTCCAAACAAACTCGCAGCTTTTGAACTTTTCAGTTCCGAATCAACAACCAAGGACATGCCCACTAAAATGGGAAGTTCCTCCCGAAAGATTAGTCGATAATCGGCAACCCAATTCCGCTCCTTCGTGAACCACGTACC
The DNA here is from genome assembly GCA_963801755.1 of uncultured Nitrospirales bacterium. GTDB lineage: Bacteria > Nitrospirota > Nitrospiria > Nitrospirales > UBA8639 > Nitrospira_E. Next base: position 90,026 of record CAWDGE010000006.1, read on the forward strand.
AAGCTGTTCCGGTAGATTGCCCACTTCCTGCTTCAGTAGGAAGCGTCAGAATGCTCCATTCCAAGGAGACCAGAGGATTCGCCTGAAGATTTACAGTCAGGGAACGGAACAGACTGATGCAGCCTTGGTCAATTTGAAGGCGCAAGATTTTTCGGTGATCTTCTTCCAACACCTGAATCTGTCCGATCCCCTCACACATTTCAACAGACCACTCATGAGGCAAGGCCTCCAAAGGTGAGGCAGATTGTCGGTTCATATTTAGATGGAATGGGCGCAGTGGCGCCAAGAGTCGTCGGTATCATCCCAAAAATAGCACGGCTCAAAACACCCACGCCTCCCAGGAAGAAGGGTAAAGAAATTTTATTAGTTGACATGGTGTTATGAGCCTTTCCGAAAAAATATCGGAGAGAGGTGTTCTTTCAAATGCCTGATCAAAACAAGCCTAATGCCAGTGAGAAAGAACACTATATATCCGAAGATTTCAAAGACTTATAAAATTAGAAGGCTGATCGTCGCCGAGATGACGAGATCTTGTGACACAGAAAACTGTTCCACGAATCTAGCAAAGAAACAGAAGTTGAGATGAAACAGACGCTTCAACACGCAGGAAAGTACCGATTCACCAACCGGTACATTGCCTGACACTAACTGTGAATTGTGAGGGGACACCCCCGCAATCCTTTTCTTTCAGACTGAACGACCCCAAACCCTTGGAGCGTCACTGCGGCAAAAACAAAACCTACCGGCCCCAATTATTCCTAGTGAAACTCCCCCCAGCAAGCTGGGGGGCATCTTTTAAATGTTTTGTCTAATCACATTTGCGCATTCCTCCCCTCAGCAAGCTGAGGGGTATCCTGCGCTGTTTTTATGAATTGAAGAATTTTCATAAAAAGAAATGCCAGGAAGGATCGTTAAAGATAACGGAATTATTGCGCGCATACGAATACCGGTTTTGAACGCTTGCAGATCGGTAGGACTAGGTACAATGATGTCTGCTGATATAAACCGGCGGAGAGTGGCGTTATAGTATCGGGGTTCGTAAAAGTAAGGACCGGTGCAGCCATCCAATTCCTTGCCCGTGTAATCGGTAAGCCACATTGGCTATACCCCATTTGGTAAGCGACGCGCCATAAGGAAGGTAGACCACCACTTCTGCCTTTACCCGGCTGCTTTAAGTGAGCACACTGATCGAGCCAAAATGATCGGGATGGAAAGACGCCTGTGGTGAGCCATCGAGGATACCCCAGTGGATCTAGACATGAAGACTATCGGATGACCCCACTCACCTGCAGATCGACTAACCTGGCTGACGCTCAAACAAGATGGCGGACCCTGTCTGAGCCTGGCGAGTTGGGCCGCCCCTCTGTGACCTGCCTCAGCACCGATGAATGTGGCCGATCTGGGTGAAAATGATTTTGGGTCCTCTTCCCGAAAGAAAAAGACCTCGGAAGCCTGGCCGAAATCAGGGCCTACCATGCATCAAGAGAGAGCTAAGAAAAAAACGCCCCGGCTGAGATTCCACAGCCGGGGCGTCTAGGATAACGGGGAGGGTTATGTCCCCCTGTTAAATATTTGGACTCTTAGAAGTTGATCCAGAGCTGGGTGTAGCCCCAGTTCTGATCAGCCGTGCCAAACCCGTTTTTCTTCAGGTAATCTCCCGTGAAGAAGTGGCCGTAGCCCACTTGCCAACCAACCTTATTATTTTGGAAGAACAAGGTGTACACCACGTCGATTTCACCACCAAGGGACTTTTCTTTATTGCCGGCAGGAGTGTTAAAGAAGGTGGCCTGAGAAGCCGTGTACCAGTTGTCCGTCTTCTCCGCCAACCGCATGACATGCCCGGCAATTTCGAAATGGCTTTCTGGGGTCGGACGCAATTGCAAATTTCCGCCATAGGTTAACATATTTTGCCAGGACATCAAGTCCATGTACCCGAAATGAATATGGTTCGTCGGAAACAATTGACTGAAGGTATGGCCACCGTTCTTCGGTGAGCTACCCGTAGCGTAGTTGATTTCCGCTCCGATTCGGGGTTGCATGGGAACCGGTAGGGTAATACCACCATCCGCATGTCCGGCCATGGCATTAATTCGCGTTTGGCTGGCCTGTCCTGGAACCCCTAACTCTCCGAACTGCCAATAGCCTTCTGTCGTGAGATCAAACATTCCCTTCTTAAATGCTACACGGCCACCGACCGTGCTTCGTTGTTGATTGGATTGCTGCCCACCCACTGGGCCCGTGGCCGTTCCTCCAACAGCAGTCCCCGGTCCACCAGTGGTCGACCCCCCGTCTTCGTAGATATAGGCAGGCTCTACGGCTACGGAACCGAATTTCATCGGTATTCTCAGAAATAAAATATCACCATCGCCCCTAGACGCCTTACCATTTGTACACCCACCGGCATTCGGCAGACAATTGCCTTCCGCCACGCGCAACCAACCCAATTCCACAGGGAATTGCGCATGGTTATACCGCATGGTCACCCCGTCAAAGGCAAACCCGACGTTGTTCCAATCGAATGTGCCGAAGATCCGGTGATCGCCCCAGGCCAGTAATTGCCGACCAGCTTTCAAGGTTAAATTCGGAAGCACGAAGTTTCTGACCAACATATATCCTTGACGTAGAAATAGATCGGTTGCGGTACTGCCTGGATTGCCCGCACCGGTTATATTCCCAGCGGGATTGCCGCTAGCTGGGCTGTCAGTCCCCCAATTATTTGACACCTGAGGCTGCACAAAAAATACGACATCCGGAGAGATATCGTAGTTGAATCCTAACCGGATCCATTGCTGTGTGAAAAAAGCGTTGCTATCACCATTTTTACTAAAGTTCCCATTCGTTCTGAACTCTGGTCTCACCCGCAAGTCACCGGAAATGGTCAACTTGCTTGGATCAAATATGCCCTTGGGTGGATCGAAGTCCGTGTAAGGCACTAAATCGGGAATGGCCCGGGGAATTGCCGGGACATTAGTGTTTTTGTCGGTCGCCGGAGTCGTCTTGGCGGCCAACCCTGGCGCTGCAGACATGGCCACAATCAAAGCCGCTGCTGTCAACCTGGTAAAGGCTCGGTAAAAAGTCCTCATTGCACTCCTCCTGTTGGTGAAAAACCCCTGGATTCAAGCTCCAACATCCTGTACCCCAGATTTTTCTTCAGAATTGTTGGACTCTCTCATCCGCTTCCTTCTTGACTGCGTCATTCTTGCCGTCTCAAGCACTAGCATGTCTTCTACAATCAAACGGTAGCCCTGTTCTTGGAACCTTCCGTTCTAAAATTGTTTGCCATTTAGATGCCAAGTCTCATTTTTTGTCGTAAATCATTAGAAAGCAATGTCTTTTCCACAACTTTCTTCATGATTTTTTTTCTTTGCCTTATCGCTTGAATGCTACGATAGTTGCAAAAGCACAACACGACAGAAGATAGCTGTAGACCCGCCCGCAGTGCGTATGATGAACAGTCTGATGACCGTCCGGAAGGATTTCGTGATGACACGAGAGAAACTTTAAAAGCCGTAAGAATGCCTGGGTATCAACGACCGATCCAGCATTCAACTCCTTCATGGAGCCACACCTAACCTGGTTATCCCATTTTAGATCCACCGGACTCGGTGACTTGTTCTGTCGCCCCTTTGATCTCTGCCTCGGCTTCTTTGATTGACGATTCCAAATCTTGTTCGACCGATTTGAATTCCTGCGTAATCATATTGATCTCCGGCTCAACGGATTGCCGAAGATCTTCCGTGGTTTCCTTAAACCCTTTGACCGCTTTCCCAATCTGCTTGCCGATTTCCGGTAATTCCTTGGGACCAAAGAGCATGAACGCGATGACCAGGATGATCAAAATTTCCATCGCTCCTAAGCCGAACATCTTCCCACTCCTCTATGGTCTGCCCGCTGAAATGATACCTTGAGCGTTGATCAGGCTTTGGTCCATGCTGCCTGTCCCTTCGGTGGGCGGTCTTCACCGTATCAGTCTCACCAGAGAATTAACTCTGTTTGGATTGCGTGGATTCCGTTGGTTGCGGGACCCCTTGCGCCGGTGGCGGATGGAGAACTTCTGCTGTCTGGTGTTGACTCGGCAATTGACCAGGTTGGGGCGGTGTGACCTGTCCACCTTCGCCTTGCTCATTCGGCGTCACATCCAGTGCATCCGCTTCGGCAACAGACTTTTTAAAGCCCTTGATCGCTTTGCCTAAACCCTCACCAAGCTGCGGGATTTTTCCTGCACCGAAAATAATCAGCACAATGATGAGGATGAGCATAAGCTCCATCCATCCAAACGATCCAAACACAGCAACCTCGTCTTATTGTAAATGAGTGTCTACCTTAATGGAAAAATCCGCCGCAGTATACACAACCGTTTTTGAAAAATCTACCTGATTGCAAATTTCTTGCATCCGCGATAATTTTTCCGATTTCGGATTTGCCTTCGCAGTATCCACTCCCACATCGGCAGTCTTTCAAACCCAACATTGCTAACCGCGTTCTGCCTTCATCATTCCAACACGACGAGGAGTATCTCGCGACAGTGAAAAATGACTATGAACCGTTCGAGGAAAAAAACATGTGGGTATAATCCACCGGTTGTGGAGGAAGTTCCAACATATCCTTGATGCCTTCTGAATCGTATCCCAATTTTTGCAGATCGGGCATGGCCTTCCAAATTTCCGCTTCCGTGAGATACGCAATGGTATCCGGCACACCATGTGGCGGTAACGAATGCACCAGATCCTCTAATGCCGCGCGTTCATGGGCCGGGGTACTTTCAGAAAGGGGAAAATCGATATGGCGTTGATATGGGCCCACGTAGGTGCGGTTCAGTGCCTCCAAGGTACGAAGAATTAACGCCTCCAATTGCCAGGCTTGGCCTTCCGGTGGCGAAGGATGTGAAGCCAGCAGATCCATGACACTGAGCACATTGGTGGACAAGCTCCGTCCCACAAAGTCCCGTTGCGATTCGATCACGCCGGTGTGAATATCCAAATGATTGGCCACATCTTCCATCAACTGAAAGTTCACCATAAAGCTGAATTGGCCACCCTGTACCGTATAACAAGGCTTTTCCGGGTCATTAAGCACACGAGGATCGACCGTCCCTGCATCAAAACTGCTAAACCCGATCGCATTCGGGGCCAACAATCGCTTGGCCTCCTTGATACTCTGACATGCCCCCACGTTGTAAGGCACAAGGACTTCTTCGTCGATGTGCTTGAGAAAATCCGCGACCGTTCGGCGAAACGGAAAGGTTTTGGTCTCGATGGGGCGATATTCCCGCTCCCAGACAAGATCTTCGAGAAACGAGGGTAACGCGTGAAGAGATTCGATGTCCTGCTGACCAAATGCCTCAATAAATTTGGTCCAATCAGGGAAATCCTCTAACCGCTTTTCGTTCAGATTGGGGCGAAGGTACTCTTCATGAATTTCACCACCTTTTCGCAGAATGAGCTTAGTTGGCAACTCGCTCCACAGTTCATTGCAGATAATCCGATCAATGCTTCCATCCGGACAGGCAGACAGTTCCTCGATAGACACAGGTTCAAACGTCACTCGATCACGATGCCTGGCTAAATCCGGATTGACTTTGGCCTGTTCCAACAAAACCGGCTCGCGCTCAATGCAACAATAGGTGATTCTTGAAAATATCCGTTGTTCTTGATCTAATTCCTGAAGACGATCAAGGAAACAGGCTGCCAGATTTCCATTTCCGGCGCCCCATTCCATCACGGTCAATGGTCCGGTCGCTTGATCGGCAGCTTGAGAGTTCGCTCGTTGTCCACACCGACGCCAATAGTCTTCGGCGAGGGCAAACCCTAACCGGAAATCTGCCGCGGCCACCGTCTGGTAGTACTCTCGAACACGACTTCCCCTCAATCCGTAAAATATTCGATTAATGTGGGCTTGCCACATATCCACCGGTTGAAAATCTCCTACGAGTTGCGGCAATGCATCGGGATCAATACTTGGTGAAGCACCCATAGTTCTAACCTTTATTCCTTAGACAGAATGAATGATAATGCCTGTGCCAACGAAGTAGATGAAAATGCGTAGAATCGCCAGGAATCTTAACAAACACCTCCTGGTGCTGCAAGGCAAGATCGAAAGTCCTTGACTCAATGTCGCCATCGAAGGTAGAGATCGTGGATTCTTCAAGAACAGCATGAAAAGATTGTTGGAAATTTCGATTATGGAGTCAGACAACCTCTACACAAAGACCGGCATGATCCATCCTTTGCCCGTCATGCAGCGCAAACTTCTGTTGGGCATCCTGATGTCGATCGTTCTATTTGCGATGCCCGGCAGCGCTTTTGGCGATGATCTTCCCATCCCGGCAAACTCCCCATCCGTGTTTCAGCCGAAAGATACCCAGCACGGGTTTTCCCAATTTGATACTCCCCCCGATCATTTGTCTGATGATCCGGCCCCGTATGATAGTTACTCGCAATCTTCCCTTATTCCCTCATTGGATCAAAAACCTCGTGGAGTGTTTATGGATTTAGATTTCGCAGAAAGTTTCGAGGTCAAACCGACCACCCGTGGCGGCTATACACACATACCCGTCGAGCCAACCGATACGTTCTTGCCAGACGTTCCCTCCGTGTACCTGGTGTTTTCTGTCCATGAACATTTGTCGTCCTATCAAATCATTGGCCGTCTGTTCTCTGAATTAGAAGCCGGGATGGATTCTCCTCAATGGCTCGACGAAGACATCGTCGATCTGGCCACGGAAGACGAGAGCGGATTTCTGAAATTTTTTCCACCAGATGGAATCTGGCAACCAGGCCGCTATCGCGTCGAAATCTTCGTGGGGTACATCGCCAACGACGTCAGCAAAATGGGCACCATGCGATTTTCCATGGCCCCTCCCCCTTTCGCACCCTCTTCACCTTAAACGCATCCATGCGACCACATACCTTTCGCACCCGCTATTTCTTGACTCAACATCAGGCTTCTTGTAATGTGTTCAGGAGTTTACCCTAAGCATATTTTTGGTCAGTTCCAACCAACGCTTTGTCCGACCGTACCTTGAACATCGAACATTCCAAGAGTTCATGTACAGGCCATTCCCTGATCTCTAACAATCCGCCGGGAGGCAACGGGTGTTAAAAAAGAGTGGGAGCTATTTACTCTTATTTATTTTTATTGGCGGACTGTTAGGCAGTATTTTAGGAGAAATTCTTCAGGTCGTGGCTCCTCAGGGAACCGTGCAAAATATTTTTGTGCAAGCGTTGAACTTGGGCCTAGATCCACCGGTTACCGTAAATTTGGTCTTGATAAAATTCACACTCGGCTTCCTCCTGAAAATGAACCTCCTCACGGTCCTGGGCATGTTCCTCGGCGCCTACGTCTATAAACACGTCTAGACATCCCCAACCGGCAACGCGACCTCATCCAAAAACTCTCTATCCACGGGCGCCATTTCCGACCTCTGCATCAGAAATTTATCGTGGTTTTGTTTCGGAGCAATACCCGCTAGATACGGGCTGTGATAATCGCAGAAGTTAGAGCCCGGATTCTTACCACGGACATGAACGACCGAAAGTTAGATCGGATTCCGTGGCCCCGATTTAAATACCGACTTGGATCTGCTTTTGGCGGAGAGCACGAATCGTATCCCGCAACTGAGCAGCTCGTTCGAATTCCAAGGCCTTGGCTGCGGCCTTCATATCTTTCTCCAATGCCGCGATGCTTTGCTCCAAATCTTTTTCACCTCCGTAAGCCGCAATCGCTTCTGCCGCCACGGACACATCCACATAATCCGCCTCTGCCAATTGATACTCCAAATCATGGATACGTTTAATGATCGTCTTAGGGGTGATCCCATGCTCGGCATTGTATGCCAACTGAATGGTTCGTCTGCGGCCGGTTTCGTCTAAAGTTCTCCGCATCGAATCGGTGACCACATCGCCATAGAGAATCACCGTGCCATCGCAATGACGTGCCGCACGCCCGGATGTCTGCACCAGAGCACGATACCCCCGCAGGAAACCTTCCTTATCCGCATCCAACACCGCCACCAAACTGACCTCAGGCAAATCCAATCCTTCCCGCAATAAATTAATGCCGACCAGGACATCAAACACGCCACGACGCAGATCCCGGATAATGTCCGCCCGCTCGAGCGTTTTGATATCCGAATGCAGATAGCGCACCTTTAACCCCTGGTCGTGATAATACTCGGTGAGATCTTCCGCCATGCGCTTGGTCAACGTCGTCACCAATACCCGATGACCTTTCCCCACTCGCAGGCGGATTTCCCCGAGCAACTGTTCGACCTGGCCCTTCGCGGGCTTCACGTCCATCACCGGATCAATCAGACCTGTGGGTCGAATGATTTGCTCAACCAGCGCCTTTCCGGCGTGCTTCAGTTCATACGGTCCCGGAGTCGCGGAGACATACACCACCTGATTCATGCATCCCTCGAACTCCGGAAATTTTAAGGGCCGGTTATCCATGGCCGACGGCAGGCGAAACCCGTACTCGACCAAGGTGTGCTTGCGTGAACGGTCTCCTTCGTACATGCCTCCAAACTGTGGAACAGTGGCATGCGATTCATCCACAATCAGCAAAAAGTCTTTGGGGAAATAATCCAACAGGGTCGGTGGCGGTTCGCCCGGCGCACGTCCGCTCAGGTGACGGGAATAATTCTCAATCCCGTGGCAATACCCCATGGTTCGAATCATCTCAAGGTCAAATCTCGTCCGTTGTTCGATCCGTTGCGCTTCAAGCAATTGATTCGTCCGTCGAAAGTAGGCAATGCGTTCTTCTAGTTCTGTTTCAATGCCGGTAATCGCCAGTTCATAGCGATCCGGTGCAATCACATAGTGGCTCTTGGGATAGATCGCGATTTTCGGAAGCTTCCGCAGTGAGTTGCCGGTCAACGGATCAATTTCATACAGGGCTTCCACTTCGTCGCCGAACAATTCCACCCGAACCGTATTCGAATCCGACGAAGCGGGATAAATCTCAATGACATCCCCGCGCGCTCGAAACATCCCACGCTGTAATTCCAGGTCATTTCGGGAATATTGAATGTCCACCAGCTTGGCCAGAATGCGCTCACGGCGAATCTCCATGCCGGGCTCCAGATACAACAACATGTCGTGATAAACTTCAGGTGATCCGAGGCCATAAATACACGATACGGACGCCACGATAATAATGTCATTGCGTTGCAGCAGCGCCGTCGTGGCCGCATGGCGCATCTGGTCGATGGTGTCGTTGATGGCTGAGTCTTTGGCGATATAGGTATCCGTGGTCGGAATATAGGCTTCCGGCTGATAGTAGTCGTAATAGCTCACAAAATATTCGACTGCATTGTCGGGGAAAAAGGATTTAAATTCTTGATACAACTGGGCTGCCAACGTCTTATTGTGGACCACGACCAACGTGGGTTTTTGCACGTTGACGATTACGTTGGCCATGGTGAACGTCTTGCCAGACCCGGTGACCCCAAGAAGCACCTGATGCTTGAGTCCTTGCTCCAGACCGCCGGTCAATGCGGCAATGGCATTGCCTTGATCGCCCTTCGGTGTGTAATCGGATTGGAGAGAAAAGGTATTGGTCGCTTGCATCTTGCCAATGTATCACAAGGCAAACAGGATGGGCAGGTATGGATTACACGACGTGATTCAACAACCTCTCAACTCCCGCAGTTTTACCGGGCAAATAAATTGGTGTGAACTCAATTCCCAAAGGAAGGACCGCGAACCAGCGAGAGAAGCTCTTCGTAGACATTCCGACGCTGACCAATGAAAACCACGTCAATGGTCCGTTCGTCGTCATTGAGTCGATAAATTATTCGGTAGGATCGCACACGGTATGATCGATAGCCGAAGAGTTCTTGCTGAAGAGAATACCCTGTTAAGGGTGAACCCTTGAGTATTCGAATGGCATCCCGGATTTCTTGTTTCACCTCAGGATGCAGTTTGCGGATGCGGCCCCCGGCCTCTGGGGTATACCGAACACGATAGGGCGTCATTCACTCTTGCCGGTAAAGACGGATTCATGTGTTTCCCAACGACCGGTTTGGGCCTGTTTGAGTGACTTCCGGAGCGGGCGCATGGTCTTCTGATCACTTAAAATGTCCAGAGTTTCCATCAATCCTTCGAAATGCTCCATGCTGAGAAGCACGGCCGTGGGCACCCCATCCCGCGTAATCCCCACCGTATTCTGGCGCTTCTGAAGTTGACGGATGAGATCAAGGAGTTGGGCCTTAGCCTGCGTCACTGACACATATTGATCCACATGCGGCATGAGAAACACTCCCTTCAAATGGTTCGATATCTAACCATTATACTGGTCATCCTAAAATCAGACAAGACGAGACGATCCGAAGGCAATCGAGCAGTGGAGTCCGCGCTTCAGAAGGTTGAATATTGCCGTTTTTAGAACGCTCCCCCTCCTGTTGACCATTCCTCAACCCGCCATTCTGCGTGACCGGGAAGCACAGTTCCCTTTGGGTGGAAAGCGAATATGGTAAGAGTAAAAAGGTTAGGGCGGCGGCCGAAGTGGAACGCAGTGGATTCCCTTGACCCTATTATGCTGATCAGTCCAGGATAATCCGACACCACCCGGGACGCCCAGCCTGCTTGAGAGGAGAACGTATGAAGACAACCACTATCGCGGAGTTTATGGGGCATGATCATGACCGCCTGGATGAGATATTCAACCAGTTTCACACAATCAAGAATCAGGACGCTCAAAAAGCCCGGTCACTGTTTCAAGAATTGGTAACCGGACTGCACCGACATATCATGTGGGAAGAGGAGATTCTTTTTCCGGTCTTTGAGGCCCAAGTGGAAATGGTCAAAGACCATGGGCCGACCGGAGTCATGCGAAATGAGCATCGGCAGATCAAGTACTTTCTGGAACAGATTCAGACAAAAGTCGCAGAAGGAGATCTGACCACCGAGGAGGCGGAAGAAGGCTTACAACAGGTTCTCACCACCCACAATGTGAAGGAAGAAAAAATCCTGTATCCCTGGATTGACAATTGCGTCAGCGACGAAGAGCGGGCTTCCCTGCTCGCCCGGATGGGAAATTGATTCCCAAGACCGGCACACACCCTTCTGCCAGTCATTTTTACGTGCTCCTTTTTAAAACAACCCGACAATGTTTCCCTTTGCGTCGACTCCGATCGATTGAGCCGCCGGAACACGCGGAAGACCGGGCATCGTCATCATCTCCCCGGTAATGACGACCACAAATCCTGCGCCCATCGCGAGACGAATCTCTCGCACCGGAAGCGTAAATCCGGTCGGGGCTCCCTTTTTGGCAGGGTCAGTGGAAAAGCTGTACTGCGTTTTCGCCATACAAATGGGGAAATGCCCAAACCCGTTTTCTTCGAGTTCGGCAAAACGGGCATGGACAGCCGGCGGAATCTCTACATCCTCAGCCCGGTAAATTTCCCTGGCGACGATTCGCACTTTCTCTGCCAGGGGAATCGTATCGGGATAAAGCAGGCGAAAGTCTGCCGGTTCTCGTTCAATCACATCACGAACGGTTTCGGCCAGACACAGCGCACCAGCCCCGCCTTCGGCCCAATGATTCGCCAGCGCAAATTTGACTCCATGGTCCGCACAAGCCTGTTCCACCAGTTCTAACTCCCGCTTGGTATCACTCGTGAATTGGTTGATGGCCACGACCGCCGGGACTCCGAATTTTTTCACATTTTCCAAATGGCGCAATAAATTCGGTACCCCCTGCCGGAGCGCGCCCAGATCTTCCCGTGTCGAGTTCTTTTTCCTTGACCCCACCATGAAGTTTCAACGCCTTGATCGTTCCCACGACCACGGCACATGCCGGCTGAAGGCCGGATCGTCGACATTTAATATTAAAGAACTTCTCGGCTCCGAGATCGGCGCCAAACCCTCCTTCGGTCACCACATAGTCCGCGAGGGTGAGAGCCGCCTTGGTCGCCACGACGGAACTACACCCATGGGCAATGTTCCCGAACGGTCCGCCATGCACCAGAGCCGGATTATGTTCCAAGGTCTGCACCAGATTGGGGTTGAGGGCATCCTTGAGCAACACGGTCATGGCACCCTCCGCCTTGATATCTTTTGCAAAGACCATCTCCTGCTTGGCCGTCCGCCCCACTTTAATATTCCCTAAACGTTGTTGGAGATCCCGAAGGTCGGTCGCCAAGGATAAAATGGCCATGACCTCTGAGGCCGCAGTGATGTCAAACCGGCTTTCCTTGGTAAACCCGTTGGATCTTCCTCCAAGTCCCGTGACCACGGATCGCAGTGACCGATCATTCACATCCAACACTCTCCCCCAGGTGACCTGACGCGGATCAATATGGGGTTCGTAACCCCAATTCACATGATTGTCTACCAGCGCCGCCAACAGATTATGAGCGGACGTGATGGCATGGAAATCCCCTGTGAAATGCAAATTGATGTCGGTCATGGGGACCACCTGCGCATACCCTCCCCCACATCCCCCGCCTTTCATCCCGAAACAGGGACCCAAACTTGGTTCTCGAATAGCTGCCACAGCCCGTTGGCCGATCTTATTTAAGGCATCCACCAGACCGATGAGCGTCGTCGTCTTCCCTTCTCCGGCCTTCGTTGGGCTCATGGCGGTCACCAGAATGAGCTTGCTCTCCGGGTTGCTCGGAAATGGGGGAAGTGACGCTAAGGGAATTTTGGCCTTATACCGCCCAAACAATTCAATTTGACTCGCATCCAGTTGAAGTTTTTCCCAGGCGACTTCGGCGATGGGTTGCAATGGTATGTGGTTGGCGATGTCGAGATTAATGGAAGACCGACTCATCAGGCTGACTCCTCAAATAAACGTGTATGAGATAATGGTCTGAATGTTTTATGCATTATGGCATACTCGAAGCGGACATCCGACCCCTTCTCCTGCCCTGGGTCCTTCTTGCATGAAGCCATGACCTCGTATCGACATTCTGTCTTGCCAGCCCGATGGGATGGCTCTGGAATTCCCGGACAACAATTGAAAAACCAACCGATCAATTCCCGAGTGACACGATCGGATCTACCACAGTGGAAACAAGTAGGAATATCAGCTCGAGGACTATTCCGGCATGACGGGGGCTCCAGATCCCGCTTGGTATTCTATCTCAAGTTTTGTTAAGTAGAGGGCATGCGTAAACTTTTCTGTACATTCTTCTTCTTAACCTGGTTCACCATATGTGGCTGGTCCATCACCTTCGCCCAAGATTTTCAGATTGGGCAATCGGTGATTCTTGAGGCCACTAAGCCAATTGGAGTCCCTCTCCATCGCAACCCGTCCCCGAGCTATCTGAAACATGTCCCGACGGGCACTTCAGCCACCATTGAACAGACCGCACAGAATGGCCTATGGCTCTACCTTCGCTTGCCCAATGATGACAAGGCCTGGGTCCATAAAAAATATCTCAAAGCCGGTTCACCACAGCCGAGGCCACTGGCCAAACCCGAAATTTCCCAGACTGCTGAGGGAGGCGAGCATGCCGTATGGGCCAGCCGGGATCGGTGCGAGGCCGTCGTCAAGCAAGGCAGTCGTATGTCTACGGAATCTTCTGCCAAGATCCGGCTTGCCACATGGAATATTCGATGGTTTCCCATCGGCCAGCCCACCGACCAAAGCGGGAATCATGCCGAGCCGACCGACCTCGAATGGCTGATCTGTGCGATCCGTTGGATGCAACTTGATATTCTCGCGGTCCAGGAAAGTCTAGCGACCCCGGAGGCCACCAAGGCCTGGGACAAGATCATCGCTTCGCTGAATCAACAGACGGGGGACACATGGCGGTGGTATCGCCAACCCTGCGGCCGGCCCGACGATCATCATCTTGCCTTGCTGTGGAACGACACCCACGCCTCCCTGTCACAGTTTGAAAGCTTGTGGCAATTCAACGCAAAGGCTCAATCGGCCACGAACGCCTGCACCTACGGATTACGCCCAGGGCAATATGCGTGGGTGAAAGCCAGAGAACCCAATGGAGTCGATTTTCATCTGATCGGGCTCCACTTAAAATCCGGTCCCACGGTGTTTGCCGTGGAGGAGCGCCACAATGCGTTAAACCGGATTGACCAGGCGATTGCTCCCCTCCTCGCTCGCGATCGAGATGTGATCATCCTCGGCGACTTCAATACGATGGGGGCCGGCGATTGGCAATCAAGGGAATCCGAGTTGAAAACCCTCCGCCGGAAGGTCGCCAAAGAACAGCCAGGCTTTTCCGATCTGGATTTACAACCGCAATGCTCTCATTATTTTCGCGGACGCGGCGGGTGGTTAGACCATGTCCTCGTGCCACAGGACATGAAAGAGATTACCGTCTCATCGGCCACGGTCACCGGATATTGCGCCGTCGCCGGCTGCCAACGGATCCGTGGAGAGTATCCGCTCGCCTACCGTCATCTCTCCGATCATTGTCCGGTGGTGTTGGAAATCGAGAATACAGATAAAGATTGAGCCTTCCTCCACCCAACCATTCTCAATTTCTGACTAAATCTTATCGCTTGCGTGTCTTCGGTTTCTTTGGAAGACTGGCCTCGCCCCAACAGGAGAGAAAGGCCGTGAGAAAGGCATGTTCGCTTGAAGCCTCCACGGCCAGCGGCGCCAAGGCCAATCCCACCGCCAGAGCGATATGATAACCGACCGACCGCGTGGCCACGGCCCGTTGATAGGCAGGATGGGCACGATTCACCCACACCGTTGACTCCACCAACCGCCCGATTTCTTGATCATCTTCCCGGTCTTCAAATTGAATACCGAGCCCAAACCGGGCCGGGCGCCTGTGACTGCCACGGTCCGGCAGAAGAAAATCAGATACCACCGAGGTCTCTTCTCCCGGCTCGCGAGGCTCACGTTGGGTCTCCCCACCTGGGAATTCGGTGCCGGGAGGTTGAACGACAAGTTCTTCTTCCGTTTCCTGATCCTGCGAGGCTTCTCCGGGAACCATCACCGCCCGCATGGCCTCGTAGGGGCCCGGCGTTCCCAACGGTAACCGTTTTTGCCCGCCCTTCCGATGTTCGACCAACGAGCCCAGGAGCGGAAAGAGGTCGGAGAGATCTTCCAACACTCGCTCAAGATCCCGTTCCAGCGGTCTGATTTGGCGAGGTGGAGTTTCCTCAACCGGACTATCCACCACTCCCCATGCTGAAAGTTGACGCTGAACGGCTTCCTGGATGGCTTTCCGATAGGCCAAATATGTCGCACCTCTGGCTCCCACACGAATGAAATCACCCTTATTCAATGTGAGGCTGGCCGCCAGGCCAGGCACCTCAATCAGTCCGGAAATGTGGTGCCGTGCCTGCGGCGTGATCCCCAACCAATCCCACCCGGACTTGATGACTTTGCCATAGGTGCTAATGGCTAACCCTTGAAGATCCTCGGGCAAGGGATTTCCAGTTCGCACCAGATATCCCACCGCAGAGGGTTTCCGTTTGCGGGCCAGGCGAATTTCCAAAGGCGCATGCTCCGGCGCCTCAAAGGGTTGAGGCGGCAGATCCACCCCATTGATTTCAAAAATCACCCCCTGGGGATAGTGAGCATTCAGAAGGGTGGAAAACATAGGATCCAGCAGCGGTTGGAAATGTCTGGAGATGGTCGCCCCGACAAATCCCTGATCCAAAAGTGGAGAGAGCACATTATGGAGGTGAAGACGAACAGCGGTGCCTTGTTGAATCACCATGCCGATCGGAGGGACCCATTTCCAGGGAGCCCGATGCCGTGACGACAAATGCCACGTGGTAGACACATGCGTGTGTCCTCGCTTGGTTTCCGTAAAGACTTCCTGACACACCAATAACCCCAGCTTGATGCCCACACCGGCAAAACCAATCCCCTGTCCCCGTCGTTTTGTGCTGGAGGCAATGTCATGGTAGCGGGCCAAGTCTTTCCGTTGCATGCCCGACCCGTTATCTCTCACCATCAACGTGCCCGCGGACGGATTAACCTCCATCACAATCCGGCTGGCTCCTGAATCCAGTGAGTTCGCAATCATTTCGGTAAGGATGGTGTCTTCGAGCGCGCCCGGATAGGCATCCCGTAAATCTTCAAGCAGATGAAGCAAATCAACCCGGGTTTCACCCATATCGATCGTGTATCCCTTTTCTAATGCCCTTAAGCCCCCCTTTGTGCCTAATCAACACAAAGACCTTAATGCATTATTCTGGAATCTTGAACACTCGCCGGGCTTCGGCCTCCACAAAAACCCGTTTCACGAGGGGATGCTTCACCTTAATATCTTTATCCAATGTGGCCACGCCGCGTTCCACCTCTTCGGACGTGACCCCGTCTCGAAAATCCACACTCAGATTCACCAGAATAAAACTGGGCCCCATGTGCATAGTCAAGACTTCATTCACATGCTCCACACCGGGAAGTTGTCTGGCCATGTCACGAATACTCTGGACCACTTCCTTATTGGCGCTTTCCCCAATCAACAACCCCTTGGTTTCATACGCGAGCCACATGGCGATCCCCGCCAAAATCAACCCGATAATACAGGTGGCAATACCGTCAATATAGACAATACCGGTCACCTGTCCCAACCAGATGCCAATAAAGGCCACCGCCAACCCCAGTACCGCCGCCGAATCTTCAAAGAGGACCATAAAGATGGTCGGATCTTTTCCCCGTTGAACCGCTTGCAAATACGACCACTGTCCTTTGGCACGGGAAAATTCCCGGAAAGCCATGTACCAGGCGCCACCCTCAAAGACGAGGGAGAGACTCAAGACGATATAGTTGACCATGGGGTTGATAATCGGCTCAGGATTGAGGATGTGCAACACGCCCTCATAGAGGGAAATTCCCGCGCCCAAGGCAAAGACCAGAATGGCCACGGCAAAACTCCAAAAGTAGATTTCCTTCCCATACCCGAATGGATACCGCTCATCAGCCGGTCGTTTGGCGCGGTGGAGTCCATAAAGCAGCAGACCTTGATTGCCGGTATCCACCAAGGAGTGGATGCCCTCGGCTAACATCACTGAACTGCCGGTCATCGCCGAAGCGGCGAATTTGGTGACGGCAATGAGACTATTCCCAATTAAGGCCGCGTAGATAACTTTTTTAGAAGATGACGCCATCAGACCTGAAATTTTTAAGAAACATTTCCAGTGAGGAAACGGGCAATGTTACCTGATAGCCCGGATAAAAGTCCGGTCCTTGTTGTCTCACGGGACTCCTTTCCTTCCTGTCTTCCTGATGACGCGTACGCACAACAACCAAATCCCAACCGGTATCCCAATCCACACCAGTTCACTGAGCAGCACTCGCATTCCCTCATGGGAGACAAAGGCCGAGATTCCAATTGGCGAGACGGATATAGGTCTCAGAGGCAGGAAATATCTGGTCGAATCAAATGGTGCAAAAAAGGCAATGCCAAATCCACCATCGGTCAGAGCATCCAGGAACCCATGGGACAGGGTGATGAGAAAGAAATACACGGCAAACAGCCAATACCGTCGGGTCCCATACCGGATCGTGGGGACAGCCAACCTGGGCACCACCAATCCCAGCAGCATGGCAAACACAATGGAATGTGTCAGACCACGATGTCCCACCATATGCTCATACGGAATCCCAATCACCAATCCCAGCACATCCGCATCCGGCAAGAGGCAACAGGCCATGGTGAACCACCAAAACCTTGAGGTATGGAATTGGGAGGAAAGACTCTTGCCCATGGCATACGCCACCACCACATGTCCAAATGCTGAAGCCATCACCTTCTCCTTCTCTTCACGCTCTTGTTATCATGCAATTATTGACGTGGTCCCGAACTTTTATGCTTTCGCTTTGTCACTTGATGGATTCGGATCGAGGAGGGCATTCCTGATCATACAGAATAGATGGCTCCTCACTCTTTCATGTGAGCCACTGAAAGATTCTTCTCCCATCGTCCGACGCTTGCAGGACAGCCTGCCGTCTGGCCCAAGGGAGGGACGTGCTTATCTCCTGGCGGACCTTGTTTGAGCCTGCGAGTTGGTCTGCCCTCCTCATAGTTGGCATGAGGCCAGACGGGGCGTCCATGGTTTTGGGGCCTTTTGCCTCCACAACAATGGTCGCGCTCTTCGAGACCCATCAGGCAAAACCTCGCCTGCCGGGGCGAAACCTGGCAACACAGAACATCACGTTGACGCAAGAGTTGGGACACAAGTGCAATACGCTCTTCACAACGCGTTTTAACTGGTAGAATTCAAAATGGATTCCCGATACAAACCGTCAAGCTGTAAGGCCGGAACCATAAATTTTGTATAATTCGACATGAGCCTCATCACGGCTCGCTCAATCATCAGCGCTCCTATGTGAGGCAAACCATCCATCTCCATATGTTTAGACGACACGATCCTCCTTTCCAATCTGCCAACCGCTTTTTTCGGTACCCTCTGTTCGGACTCTCCGTTCACGGGTGGGCATTCCTCATATTGCTTGGTATCACTTTTCCGTGGCTGACGAGTTGCGCCAACAATACCGTTAAACATGCCGCCCTACCCGATGGCAGGACACCATCCTCTGCCATCAGCGGAGCAGAATCCAACGGGACATTTCACCGTACCTCGCAGTATCTCACGATGCGGGACGGGGTCAAGATTGCGGTGGATGTCTACCTTCCCGCCGGTCTTGAGCCAGGCCACACAATTCCCACCCTCTTACACCAAACCCGGTATTGGCGGGCGATCGAATATCGATGGTTGGTCTCCGCCTTCAAAGAGGACGGTCCACGAGGGCTCATCGGGTCCTATGCCAAACGATTCCTTCAACAGGGCTATGCGTGGGTGGATGTGGATGTGCGCGGCTCCGGCGCGTCATATGGGAGCAGACCGATTGCCTATTCCCCAGAGGAAATCAAAGACGGCGCGGAAATTGTGGACTGGATCATCGCCCAACCCTGGTCGAATGGAAAGGTCGGCGCCATGGGCATTTCCTATAGTGGCGGAACGGCAGAAATGTTACTCGTCAATCAGCATCCGGCTGTCAAAGCGATTGCCCCGATGTATTCAGGATTCGATCTCTATTCCGAAATTATCTTTCCAGGTGGCATCCATCTCAATTGGTTCACAGAAACCTGGAGTAAGATTATTTATCGGCTTGACCACAACCAATTACCTCACGCCGGATGGACCGCCAATCTCTTCGTGCGTGGAGTTCGGCCGGTCGATGGGGATGCTGACCAGGATCTCTTATCTCTTGCCTTACAAGACCACACGACCAATTGGAGTCCTTACCGGGAAGCCTCGGGAATAGTTTTCCGGGATGATCCTCCACCATCACGCAAAGCCGTCAACATCGACGCTCTCAGCACTCAAACCTATGCCGACGACATTGCCAAGTCAGGCGCAGCCATCTATAGCTACAGCGGGTGGTTCGACGGGGGATATCAATTGGCCGCCATCAAGACGGTACCTCCACTACCAACAACCGTCAGCATCGACTTATACTCGGGCCATGGGACCACGGAGGGAAACGCCAGATCAGCCCCTACGCGCTTGGTCCGGCACAATTCGACCATGCGGCTGAACTACTCAAATTTTTCGATGTCCATCTAAAGGGCGTGGCCACAGGAAACCCGAATGATCCACCGATCCGCTACTACACCATGGGCGAGGAACAATGGAAAACATCCACAAATTGGCCGCCTGCGTCCACTCCCACTTCTATGTATTTCCAACAAGAAGCCGGGCTCTCGATGGATGCTCCCCCGGCAGCAAACAATCCAGATCGATACCAGGTGGATCTCACCACGGGAACCGGCAAGCATTCCCGGTGGAATACCCTGGTAGGTATTTCGTTGAATGATCCTTATCCCGATCGGAAAGAACGAGACAAAGATTTGTTGGTCTATACGTCGGAGCCGCTTTCAGAGGCGCTCGAAGTCACAGGGCATCCGGTGGCTACCGTCTATCTCTCTGCCACCACTCAAGACACGAACCTCTTCGTCTACCTGGAAGATGTCACACCAGAAGGAGACGTGCGTTACGTCACAGAAGGGGAGTTGCGGGCCATCCATCGGCGATGGCAACCAAGCAATACCATTATCACATCCAACCGGTCCACTCCACCCGTTCACACGTTTCGCCGTGCTGATGCCGCCCCGCTCATTCCAGGTGAAGTGGCGCCCCTGAAAGTCGAGCTTGCTTCCCACGTCCTACCAATTTAAGAAAGGGCATCGCATCCGCATCGCCCTGGCAGGAGCCGACAATGATCATTTCCAAAACCTGGATGGTCCGGCACCCACGTGGGAAGTCTGGCACACACGCCAATCGCCCTCCCACATTGAACTGCCGATAGTTCGTTGAAAGTTACCAACCCTAACAAGTTGTTGGAAAGTTGTTGGAAAAGTGTATATGAGAAAAATTGTCATCTTGAGTGAAACGAAAGATCTGAGCCTAGGCAGACTCGCACTCGCCCTTCAACTTGTCGACGATTCATTTTTGATGCGTATGTTATGTGTCAAATAACATCAGCCGGTCTCGGCGAGTCAATCAATTTGGAGGGATTCTAACGAGACAGGGGAGCAACCACGCCATGCTGCACGTCATGGCGAGGCACTCCACCAAAAACCCCTAACCTCTCTTCGCGGTGGAGTTGTTGTCACATTCCCTGGCGCGGAGAGTCTTCAATGGCGGCATACGCTGTCTCCATCGCGACATGTCCTCTCTGTCAGATTCATACTGAATCTCACCTCAATAGTTCTGGATGTCACGTTCACTATTGAGCAGGCATGGTAGTGGTCGTCGTCGTCGTGGTTGACGTTGAACCTGATGGATGACTTGCTTGACTACTGGGTTGAGCATTGATACCGCCACCTGTTTGATCCCTGAGTTGATCACTAGCAGGAACACTTGTTTGATCACTTGCTCCATCAGTGGGTTGACCACTGGTTCGGCCAAGGTTCTGATCACTGGTTTGATCAAAGGCCTGGCCACCCTGCCCGCCAACCTTGACGACTCCCGAAACGTTGAGCTCGCCACTCGCCCTGTCCGATTCCAATCTGACCGTATACCGGAACGTGCCGGCATCTCGGAAACAGACGCTGGCGGTTTCGTTCGTGCCCAGTTGGGCTGTGTCGCTACGGGTCATCAACCCACCGAAATTATTCTTGCATGACAACTGGTTGTCCCACTCAGGGTCGAGAAAAACGATTCGCACAGGTGCGGTCCTTTTGTTGATCCACCGAACTTCATCGCCGGGACTCACAGCGATGTAGCCGGACGTGAGGTCATCCCCAATCATGATGTCTTTGACGTCCCCGGTCCTCGTCACCGTGGGCATGCCTTGACAGCCCACCACAAAAATTAACGCAAATCCCAAATATCCGATCGGTTTCATGGAAGCACCTCCTTGTTATAGTTTGGAATTCATCAACTGAATTCCCATTGTTCGTTCTGACGGTCACAACAGTACACTCTCTTGGCGCGATCAATCGGCGAGGACTTGATTGCGCGATATGACCCCAATTCAATTCTACGCTCATGTAGGATGGCTAATCTGATCAAAACAGCTCAGTTTGAAGAATTAATTTATGGTAGGCCCATCCAAAACGCGAAACGATATTGGAACGAATACCGGAGGAGACCTGAAAAAGAGGAACGCCTATCAGCCAGACCTGATTGAAAGCTTGCGTGATGCCGGTGAGGCCGAAGAATATTTGAACGCGGCGCTGGAGGAGGGCGATCCCGAATTGTTCCTACTGGCGTTAAGGAATGTGGCCGAAGCTCAGGGCGGTGTGGCACAACTCGCCGAAAAGGCCAAACTCAACCGCGAAAGCTTGTACAAAATACTCTCCGAACGGGGCAATCCTGAGCTCAAAAGCCTCGACGCACTCCTCCATGCGTTAGGATTCCGCCTCGCCGTCACGGCAAACCGCTAGGCCTGACGCATAAGACGCGGAAAGGAAACGCCACCGCCCGCGACGAAATTTCTAGATATTGGGTTAGGAGACCTGACCTCAAGCCGCTGCTGGAGTTGCTTCCCACGTCCTATCAATTCAAACAAGGGCATCGCATCCGAATCGCCCTGGCAGGAGCCGACAAGGATCATTTCCAAAACTTGGATGGTCCGGCACCCACATGGGAGGTCTGGCACACACCCAATCGCCCATCCCACATTGAACTGCCGGTGGTTCGTTAAAATACCAGACCCTAACAAGTTATTGGAAAGCGTATCCGAGAAAAGTTGTCATCTTGAGTGAAACGAAAGATCTGAGCCCAGCAGCCCTCATATCCAGGCTTCACCTTGCCCACGAATCTTATTTAACGCATATCTGAAATTGAAGTAAACCGTTTCGGATATAGCATCAACTTGGAGATTAAGGAGCTGGTGGGGCAACTATGAGCATCACGCGGAAAGGACGGATTGATCCAGATTTCGTTTTTCCCCTGCTAGTCTTTAATCCCAAGCGATGTGCGAAATCCTGGATGAATAACAAACTTCGCCTCACCCATTTCAATTGGATGGAGGAGATGTCTCAGATTATATCGGACATGGTATGAGCATTTATCTTCATCAGAAGTGATTCCAGCAGTTCCCAGGAAGCCATACCAAAGAAGTAGTTCGATAGCCTTCTGCGTATCTGAACTCTTAATCCCTCCTTTCTCTAGAATCCCCTCTACATCAGGAAATGAAAGCGTTCTTGGCGTACCTTGAAATGCATAAAGTAGGTCACTGAACTGTGGATATGTATCTCCAATCTCGTATGCCGTTACCAATACTAAATCCTCAGAATAGCTTTTTTCAGCCTGGCTAATGTCATCCGATGAAACTTTGCCATGGCCACGGTTTACCGCCACCTCTGTTGCTCTATGAAGAAATGTGAGCAGATCACGTGGTCGCATTAATGTTCTTTCAAGAATATAATTAAAAGAATCCTCTGTACCAATATGAGAATCAAAGAGAATAGGCCAAACTTCCCGAAAAGAGCCTTCAACTCTGTACTCGCACTGACTCGTTTTCTTACAATTTCCTGGAATAAACCTAGATCATCCCAATCAAGTCTAATTGCGGTATCTTTTCCCTTTGTCAGGAGTTTGCTGAACGAGATGCTCATAAATATCTGTTCTGAGAAAAACTAGACATTTGAAATCAACATCATTCTCTTCCATCTGCCTTTGCAGCTTCCTCATCGCCTCAAGTAGCGCCCTAACAATCATGATGTCTGCAGCACTTGTTCCGTGAACCGGCCAAACCTTATCCAAATTGTCGATAAGAAGCCATACGGCATCTTTTTCTCGAAGGTAATCGCTTACTGCCTTATCTAGTGTAGTGTCCAACAAATAGCTGGTGTTATAGTCCAGCATCCATTATACTGAGGCATGGCCAGAAGAAGCCCAATGGTGAGTCTTGGCGAGGCGGAGCGGGAGCAACTGGAGCGCTGGGTGGCGGCACACGGCACTCCGCAACAGGTGGCATTGCGCTGCCGGATCGTGCTGGCCGCCGCCGCTGGAGCGACGAATCTGGGGATTGCGGCTGAGTGTGGAGTTGATGTAAAAACGGTCGCGCGGTGGCGCGGGCGATTTGCCGAGACGGGCCCGGAAGGTTTGTGGGCGATTGCGCCAGGCCGTGGACGCAAGCCCCGCTACTCGGCGCGCAAAATCAAAGCGATTGTCCAAGCGACACTCTTGACTAAGCCTGCTGGGGTGACGCAGTGGAGTTGTCGGCAGATGGCGCAAGCGCAGGGCGTGGGCAAATCTACGGTCAGCACTATCTGGCGCAGCCACAACTTGAAGCCGCACCGCGTCAAGAGCTTCAAGCTTTCGCGCGATGCGCGGTTTCTGGAGAAGCTCACCGATGTGGTGGGGTTGTACCTGAACCCCCCGAATCAAGCCCTTGTGCTCTGCGTAGACGAGAAGACCCAGATCCAGGCCTTGGACCGCACGCAGCCTGGACTACCCATGAAGAAGGGCCGTCTGGGGACGATGACCCATGACTATAAGCGCCATGGGACCACGTGCTTGTTCGCGGCCCTAGAGGTCTTACAAGGGAAAGTGATCGGTCAGTGCTTTACCCGGCATCGCCATCAGGAATTCCTGAAATTCTTGCGACGCCTTGATGCGGAGTTTCCCGGCAAGATCACTCTCCACTTGGTGCTGGACAATTACGGCACCCACAAGCATCCCAACGTGCAGGCGTGGCTGACGCGCCATCCGCGATTTGTGCCGCACTTTGTCCCGACCAGTTCCAGTTGGCTCAACCTGGTGGAACGTTGGTTTGGAGAACTCACCACAAAGACCGTGCGACGCGGCTCATTCGCCAGCGTCGCGGACCTGCAGTTGGCCATCACAAGATTCCTCGAAGCTTGGAATGAACACCCTAGGCCCTTCATCTGGACGGCAACCGTCGAATCAATCCAGGCCAAGCTCGCTCGATGCCGCCAGACTCTGGAGCAGATCAAGCCTGGTTGTACCGCTCCGCGAGCCAGAAAGAAGAAAGCCAAATGACCACTTATTTCTTGGACACCACACTAGGGTGCGAATATCACCTGCATAAAGCCATTCCGTGATTTTATCTCTTGTTTGTGATTCTTCTGCATCGCTAAATCTTTCCGTCAATTTATTTACTTCCCGCAAAAGTCTCTGAGATAAATCTCCTTCTGAGTCAATCTCGTGCGACATATATACATTTTCAAGACTCTTGAACCGTAAATTTCGCGCTGGATCGTTGCTCGCCCAAACTCCCTCTATGGAAAGAAGCTTGTGAGCCAATTCCGTAAGGAGAATGTAATTCCAAAAGCCCGTCATTGTGTGCTCTTGAAGGCCAGGAGACAACTGGGAGAGTACAGCTTCTCGCAGCTTGGTAAACTGATGCCCCTGGGTTTCAGATCAAGAATTACCTTTGAGCGATTCCGTCCCAGTGAATTCCTGACCTCATAAAAGATAGCTGTCTTCCCCGTCCCTTTTCTACCCACTACTAATCTGGCATGGCCTTGTTTCGCCTGTGTAAACTGTCCGGTAGGGACAAAATAGCTTCGTAGTCCAGCGATTTCATTTTCTGCTGCAGTGTCACCCAAATCAAGTTTCTCCAAAACCTTTTCTGCCCTGCGACCAATAGATGGTCCGGCAATTTGCATATGTTCGACAACTCTTTTGATTGTTCCCTCAAGCATATGTGGTATGTCAGCCGGTATTTGGTAAGACTGAACCACATCTCTGTAATCAATTGGTTGTTGCACAGCCTCCTCTTGAAGCATCACCACCACCTTGCCTTCAGCCATCGCTATTCCACCTAGCAGAGCACACAGTGCATTATGTCTTGTACTTCCTTGGCGATTCGAACTCAGTAAATGAGCAATAACACCAACTGACCCACTAATCTGTTTGCGAGCCTCATGCAAAGTAAGGCGAGGAGTTTCGGACGGGGTCATAAGTTCTGAACCTAAATCCAGACTTTTTTAGCGTTGACATGAGCTGGACTGCCCCTTCCGTATTTATTGGTCCTTTAAGCACATACAGAGGTGTTTCCTTGTACTCTTTAACCAAGGGGAGAGGGAAAGCAGAGTCCAGGGCAATCTGTCCAGGGGAGACCATTAGTGAGTTCTTCAGCATTCCTGAAATCTAGGTAGCCAAGCGTATCTATAAGCCCGAGCTCGTCAAAATCTCGTTTGCTAGAAATGTAGGTTGTGTCACGAATTGGGATAACTGGTATCCCAAGACCAATAGAAAAACCAATCTCAAAGAGCAGGTTGAAATTGAGAGTGGTGACATCAGCGATAATGGTGCCAGCAAATCGACTTGCCTTGCATACCTCACAAAAAATAATTCGCCCGGTAATAGGAAGCTGTCGCCAGGATTTCCAGGTCCGTCCACCTGACATTAGTTCCGGCTTCGTTTGCACTTTCAATCGTCGCCGCGATTTGAGGAGGAGTTGATGGAAAGAGAAATAAGGCATCGCAGGATGTAGAGGTCGAGAAATCCTGGTCACACGGTCCATCAACATACTGACAAAACTCGGAGGAGAGCACTCTCATGTTGTTCATTTCACTTCATCCTAGGTGATGAGTTTGTTATTTTTTATGCCAAACATAATAGCGACAGGCTACGACTCCTGCCGAAAAGTGTCAACTAAAAAAATACCCAAATACCATTAATTGCGGGCTTCACCTGTGGAGGGCTGATTCCTGCCAGACCGTTCTAAAAGAAGGAGCTATTCTGTCCTTCACTAGGCACGAGTGATCCTGCTTTATCGTGCGAAGCTCTGCGGTTTAGGAATAATGGGTGAATGTTCCCTCGCCGAACGATCAGCCAGACATTCTTGCCCGACGTTATGGGTTATAGTGAATCTATGGCGTTGAGGCGCAAACGACCGACTCCCAAACAACCTCATCCACGAACGAGGCGCAAGCGTGGAATAACATTCACTCTGCTCTGGGGTTTCGTGCGCGAAGGTTGGCATGTGCTCCGTGCGGTCATGAGGGGGGTGCTGGCCTCACATCCGATCATTCGGATCGTCCTGATCCCGACTCTCCTTTTTCTGCTGTGGCTTAGCCTCAACTGGGCATTTCATACGTTCCATAAACCGACCGAGATATTCTTTCCCTTAGACCGCTCACTCAACAAGAGCCCGGTCGAGACATGGAGGGAATACGAATCGCTCTTCCGCGAGCATGCGACCGCGGTCATCACACCTGAATTTCTTGCTGCGCTGGCACAGGTCGAGGGTGGAGGGAATCCTGTGGCACGGACCTACTGGCGTTGGGCGCTGACGTGGAATCCCTTGGCGCTGTTCAAACCGGCATCAAGCGCGGTTGGCATGTACCAGATTACCGATGGGACCTTCAGCGAGGCGAAGCGCTTATGCATCCACGACCACGTGGTGGTCGAGGATGGCCCGTGGCACGACCCGCAATCGTGCTGGTTCAACAGCCTCTACACCCGCATCCTGCCGAGCCATGCCATCGAGTTGACCGCGGCCTTGCTCGATCGCCAAGTCACTCAGACGATAGGACCGAAGCGGATCGGCAAGGTCACGCTCCGGCGGAAGCAGGATCTGGCCGCCGTGATTCACCTCTGTGGAGCGGGAGCCGGCCGCGCCTATGCCGCACGCGGACTCAAGCTGACCCGTAATCAACGGTGCGGCGACCACGACGTCAGCGACTACCTGGCACGCATCAATGAGTTAAAGTTCGAGTTTTCCAAGCCGGCGGCAGGAGACAAAACGATCCGACAGGGGCACTAGTCTCCCCGTTATAGATATTCCAAATAATTTCCAAAACTTTATTCTCTGCGCGGCTCTTTCGCTGCTGACCGACGCCTGCCGGCTTGGCCCAAGGGAGGGACGCTCTCATTCGTTGGCGGGCCTTTTGTTTGAGTCCCGGAGCCGAAAGGCTCGTCCCAGCCCTCCGTAGAACGCTGAGTCGGTCCCTCAGCTTATTGCTGGCTGTTGTTGAAGCCAGCCGGGAATTGCGTCATTCGAGGATAGGTCGGCGGTCTACTCAAAAAGACTCTTCGCGCATGGTCAACAGGTCCGCCGAGACATACGCGGTCCGTATGCGGCGGACCGGACGAGTTCTTGATATCAGCCCGCAGACTTGGGGAATCTGTATGGAAGCCTGGTGACCCGAGTTATTCGAGCATGGCGGTTCGCCTGCTAAGCTTTGGATCCATCTTACAGCTGGACAGGTTGCCTGATGGGGCTTCACCCCGCTCCGCCTGTCACGGAAAGGACCAGATCGAACCGAGTGATTCAGCCGCTTGATCGCGTACATGATTATCCGCATGGCGACTACAGCCCCTGGTCGCTGGGTTCAGGGAATGGCCAGTGGCCCACTCAAGGAGCTTCTCTGCAACGCTCTGCTGTCTCCTCTCCGTTCCGATCGGGATGAATTTGCAACTCCATCGGTCATGTCTTGCCGCCAGCAGACTTAGGCGAGAGGCTCTCCAGAGGTAAGCTTTCAACCGCAAATGCAGCATCAAGACGGGCAGGATTATACAAGTCTATGCGCACCATGAGTGATGGCACTGTAGAAAGGGACTTACCAAGGGGGGCAAAGCATCAATGCTCGCAAGTCCGAACACGGTCGCAACGAATCGTTACTTCTGCCTCGGTAGGACCCACGCGTCTGACGAAATAACAGTCATTCCGCTCGCAATTTAGAGCCCCGCCTCACGAACGGCGCCCTTGCGCGTTCGCTAAAACTTCACCTGGCACGGAAAATCGAAGGGTATGTCAAAGGGACTCTTTTTGCACCACTCAAGCTGTTGAAACATGCTCGGCGCACATGGTTTTGGAGCTCCTTCAGACGACACAAAGGAATTGAGGAAAGAATCAACTGGTCCTGTCGGGGCGAAACCCGGCATTGTCTCCACATTTACAAAGTACCTCGAAATTCCCGGACTTTTCAGATGATTAGGTAGTCGAACTAGAGACGATCCATTTCTTGTATGAATTACGGTGCTTGTGCATTGTGAAGATCGGATACTGGAGCTATCAAATGAGTCCGAGGCCGTCAATCGGATCAGTCAACGTGCATCGGCACCAAGTTTCTCCCGCAGGGTTTCCAAAAACTTCCGGTCGTCCGGCGAGAGGTGCAGGCCCCGTTGTTCGATGCCCGACAGCACGTCAAAAGCTTGCTTCCAGTAGGTACGCGCTCCACTGTTGTCCTTCTGCCGTTCAGCCAGATCAGCCTGCCTCCAGTAGGACACGGAGAGGTCGCGCTGCCACTCGGTGTTGCTGGGGTCACTCGCCGCCAGGGTCTTGCGCAATCGTCAGCCCCGTCGCCATAGACCCGCGCGGCCTCGTCTAACTGCCCTTGCGCCACCGCCACGTCGCCCAAGTTTGTCGTAAGAGACCGAGAGGTCGCGCTGCCACTCGGTGTTGCTGGGGTCGCTCGCCGCCAGGGTCTTTGCGAATCGTCAGTCCGTCGCCATAGGCCCGCGCGGCCTCTCTAGCTGTCCTTGCGCCACCGCCACGTCGCCAGCCGGTCGTAGGACACAGTGAGGTCCCGCTGCCATTCGCGTTTGCCGGGTCGCTCGCCGCCAGGTCTTGCGAATCGCGCAGGCTGTCGCCATAGGCCTGCGCGGCCTCGTCCAGTTGCCCTTGGGCCACCGCCACGTCGCCGAGTCGTTCGTAGGACACCGAGAGGTCCCGCTGCCATTCGGTGTTGCTGGGGTCGCTCGCGGCCAGGGTCTTGGGAATCGTCAGGCCGTCGCCATAGGCCTGCGCGGCCTCTCAACTGCCCTTGCGCCACCGCCACGTCGCCGAGTCGGTCGTAGGAGACCGAGAGGTCGCGCTGCCATTCCGTGTTGCTGGGGTCGCTCGCAGTGAGGCGCTGGGAAATGTGGTGAGCTTCTGTCATACTCTCGACTGGCCTCGGCGAGGGTGGTGCGGACACGGGCAAGGTCCCCCTGGTCGGCAAGAAACCAGAAGTACGCGTGGAGGGCCTCCGGCCAGTCCGGTTCGGTGGCAAGGATGTCCGTGTAAAGCGTGCGGGCCTCGGTAGCCTGGCCCTTGGCTTGGTGGAGGGCGGCGGTCTGAAGCAGGGGTTGGAGGTCGGCACGATTGCGCTCGCGAGCCGTTGCGGCGCGGGCACGAACGGTCTGAAAGATGGAGGACCGTTGGGTTCCCACATAGGTGATGGCCTCGTCCACGCCCTGTTCGGTCAGGATGCGGGTCATTTCCTGAAAGACGCTGGTGCCCGTGCCGCGCCCCTCGATCTCGGCAAAGGACGCGGCCAGCTCATCGATGCGGGACAGCCGCACCATGTGGGCGTTGTCGGCCGCTTCGCGCAGTTGCTGACGTCTCCTCCAGTCGGTGTCTGCCTCAGCCTCCGCCAACTCCCGACGATGGGTTTCCTCCGCGGTCTGCAGCAGGTGAGCGCGGATTTTCTCCGTGGTCAGCCGGCTGGCTTCGATCAGTTCGTCCAGACCGACCTGCCGGCGTGAAGCCTTGAAACTGGCATCCTGCTGCAACCATTCGTCCCACTGCCGCCGCAACTCGCCCAGCTCATCGCGCAGGCGCAGGACGATAATGTTTCCAGCTCGGTCGTTGTTATTCGCGGTATGGCGGAGGTGATTCTCCTGTGTGAGCCGGGTGAGGTAGTCCTGCTGGAGCGATCGCCGCTCGGCCTGGTAACCGGCGGGATCGGGATGGCTGGGGTCGCGCGGCAGGTCGAGCTGGTCGGGCAGCTTGTCGCGCACAAAGTCCTGGCCGATCACAATCACCCAGGTCTTTTTGCTCTGATGGCGCGCGTACAAGAACTCGAACTGGGTGTAGGACACGCGGCCGTATTCCGGATCCACCTCGGGTGGTTCGGCACCGTACCCCTGGCCCACAAGCTGGATAAGGCCCTCGCAGGAGTCGAGCTGTTCACGCAGCCACTGGCGCAGTTCGCCGTGGCCGGTGGGAAAGTCATCCTGGGAGACGGGATCGAACCCGAGGGTGCGAACGGTGGCGGCCACGCTCTGGCGGGCGGTGCGTAGTTCCTCACTGACGGCGGAGAGAAAGAGACGCGGGCGGTTCATACGGTGTCAGCCTTCACGATTCGCTTGTGTTGTCGGAAACCTTCCCAACCAGTAAGAGAATTTCTTTGTTCCGACGCCTCATTGAAATTGAGATGAACGCGTGCGTTATTCCAAGCCTAATGCGCTGATCACCAGGCCAAGGAGCTCATCAGGCATGACCGCTTCGCCGAAAGCACCCTCGCGGAGCGCCAACTCCCGGCGCGCGCGTCGCTCCCGCTCATTGGAACTCCCATGATAGAACACGACAGGCACAGTCAAATGACGCGCTCGCAATTCACGAAGGAGATGGATCCCCGCGCTCGACGCCCCGGCGTTCTGCTCCGGCCGCTGCCAATCTGACAACACCAAGTCGAACGGCTCCGGATCCGAAGCGATCCGCGCCAGTGCTCCTTCGGTACTGATGACTGCGACCACCTCGATCTGAAGCTTGGTGAGGGCGGCTGTTTCGAACCGGTTGTTTGCCGGACGATCATCGACCCAGAGGATGCGCTTTTGTTCTGGGGCATCGATCAATGTCAGTGCATATTGTTTGGCCTTTGCCGGGTCGATGTCCTGACTCCCACGGGCTTTGGCTGCTTCTGTAACCTGCGTTGAAAATTCTCTGACGACGCGATCCAGAATCGGGTCAGAGACAGGCTCTATGACCTCTGAAGGGAACACGGTGTCTAATCCCTTTTCATCCACTTCATCACCTCTCGATACCTCGTCAAGTATTCCCCGTGGCGTTGAGGGGGTTGGTCTCACAGCCTTCGCGAAACCAACCGCCACAGGTGGACGCCTATCTGTCCATCTGGCTTGAATTTGTTCCACGGCACGCCGGATTCCTTTGGCCACATCAGTCCACGCTTCATCCCGGTTCGGCCAGGACGTCACGGGCCGCAGGTCCGTTGGCAGACCCTGCAAGGCGGCAAAGGGCGCGTCTGTGATGTCCACGGAGCGGAGCATTACCAGGACCACGCTTGCCTCTCCACTCACGTGCCGCTTCATGGCGACATCCAGTTCTTTCCCCCAGATATAATCCGAATTAATGAAATCTGCGCTGACAAGAAGCAGGACCAGATCGGCTGTCGCCAGCCGTGAATTGATCTCATGGTCCCACGTCTGGCCCGGCGCAAGACAACGGTCATACCATGGCCGAATCACACCACGGCGCTCCATAATCTTGAGATGCCCGGCGAGTTCGTCCCGCAACGACTCATCCTCATGTGCATAACTATAAAATAGATGGACTGGTTCCATTCCCCTTCTTTCCTCCGTGGATCATGCCCTCTCGTTTAGAATGGATGAAGATGGCTCAGGTTCACATTTTTCTTCGCGTCGGCCTCACCCACTCGTTGAATATCGGGGATGTAGTTCACTGAGTCCATCACTTGCACATTCTCCGCCCTCAAGGTTTCGAGCCCCAACGCATCGAGACCGGTCTGGCTGACATCAGGGTCGTAGCGCACATAGGTGAACTGTTTGGGTCCGGTCCAGTTGATCGTGGCCCCATCCGGAACCAGCATGTCGCCGATTTCACGGTCGATCTGTGCGCCGAACCGGCATTCGCCCAACATGCGACAGGCCATGTCCCACCCGGCACTGGCCGCATTCATCAAGGCCCCAGGGATATTTTTCGCATGATCCAGTAGCCAGAGATCATCCGCCTGGAGATCAGGACGTGATTTGGCCACACCACCTGTCCCGATTGACACGATCAACAATTGATCCGTTCCAGTGGGCCAGTTAACTTTGTACGGCGCCGCTGTCGCCATCTGGAAGGCCAGGAACGCCGGATTATTATACGTGGTCACACCACCGTCGACGAAGATGAATTGATACTCGTTCGGTGTCTCCGGAGCGAAGATGACCACCTCAGGCGGAAAGAACGTTGGCGCCGCCGTGCTGGCGCGCACCATCTGCCACAGCGGTAAATGGAGATTGCAGTCCTTGCGGTCCAGCTGATTGTATTTGGCCTCTGGGTTATTCCATACCGGCCATGGTGAATCCGTGGTGTGATTGCGCAGTACCATCATCAGCAGTGTTCGCAATCCGGCATCACCAAGGGTGGCGGGTGCTGCGCCGTCAGGATAGCCGAGCGCCCGGTTGAGTTCGGTCCGTAGTTTCGCCGCCAGCGGTTCATCGTTATAGCTATAGCGCAACCGCTTAAACACCGAGGCCTTGTCGAACATCTGTTCCCCGCTACTCACGTAGAAGGCACGAATCGTTTCCATGGACATCCCCGCCGAGATGCAGGCAGCGATGATGGCTCCAGTGCTGGTCCCGCAGACAAAGTCAAACCAGTCCGCGAGAACTAATTCCGGCTTACCGAGACGCGCACGGAGATCAGTTTCCAGCTTGGCCAGAATCTCCACACTCATCAATCCAAGGATTCCTCCGCCGTCACAGGCTAGGATTTTCTTAGGGCCGGGAGATTGTATTCGGGCTAGCAATTTCTTATTCATATTGCCTCCGGAGTGTTGGTATTCTTATGTGGGAGGTTTCAGGCTCACTGATTTCCGCTGGGATCACATGAGAAACGTCGGTTAAAGAGTCCGAGTGTCGATCCACGTGACTCTTCCTGTTCTTCCTTTCACTTCCTGATACATGTGCGCCGTGCCGCCAGGCCCATCACCACCGCCGCCATCCCACAAACAGATGAAGTGCACCTTCTCCACGCCATACGCCAACGCGGTGTAGAGCAGCCACAGATTGCAGCGTTCGAAGGGGTCCACGCCTTTGGGAGGTGGGCCGAGTTGCTCCGGTGCCGAGCGAATTCCGTCGTGTGAGCTTGGCTTTGGCTGCCAAATACCGATTGCGCCAGGCTTCGCCCCTACAGATGACGGATTTCTGGATGAACTCCGGTTCGTCGAACGGCTGCAGCCACTGAACGTTCACCTTGCGGTGCTGACAGGCCTCTGTGAACAGGAGGTCGCCGCCACAGGCGCCTTGCGTGAGCGCAAGGTCTTCGGGGCCTGCGCCCAGTTGTTCCAAGGCCTCGGCGATTTTCTGTGCGGCAACGGATTCTTTGTCCGCAGGAAAACGCGGAGTGGGTCTTGCCTGGTGCGTCGATCATGTGACCGCTAAAGAGAAACACCTGTCGGGGTTGCCAGCGGTCTTCCGGCTTCGCCAGCTTCTGCAATGCGCGGTCGAAGGTGGCCATACCGGCGTCAACGGTCTCCGGACGAAAGCCCAGATCTTTAAGGAGCTGCAGTTGCGCACGGCTGGAGTTGAGCGCAAACCAGTCCTTGTCATTCTTCGCGATGGCCTCCTTATAGGCCGCCTTGGTCGTCTCCGGCGTGCCGACCAGCACCTCCAGATCGCCGAGAGTCGCTTTGGACCAGAACAACTGCTGCTCATCCGGCTCGCATTCGGCGGCAAATCGCACGGCACCGGCCATGGTCTCCATTTCACGGTCATAGCGTGCATCATTGGTCAAATGACGGTAGAGATGCATCAATGTGAGCGCATTGATGCCGGAATAGTAATGACTGGGATTGCGGCGATAGCCTTTGGCATAGCTGTCGATGGCCGAACGCAGCAAGGCATCTTCGTCGGCGGCTTCCTCTCGCCATCTGCTCTGCCGTGTTGCCGGATTGACGCCACGCGACAATCCAGGCATCCTTGTTCACACGACCGAGCAGCGCCCAGGTCTCGGAGTCGTGTGGATACAGCTCCAACACCTTGCTGTAGTGCTGCCGCACGCGGTCCAATGAATGGCCCGGTTTACCCGCCAAGGCCAGCCGTTGCAGACAGATACCCCGCTCACGCAGGCCTCTGAGATTGTGCGGCTCGATGGCCAGACCACGGTCGAGCTGTTCCAAGGCAAAGTCGAAGTGTTCGGCTTTTCGCAAAGCTTCGCCGGCCTTGATCCACGCTTCCGCTCGAAACGCGGCAATCGGCGCTTCGTCTGCCAGAACCAGGACATCCCCGATGTGTCCGGTTTTTCGCGCTAATTCTACGCGCGCTTCCCATGCCTCATGCTGTTCCCAGAATTCCCGCACATCACCTATGCGGAGCGACTTCCAGTCCGGCTCCTGAAGGTTGGGCATCAGCTGATAGACCGGGCTCACCTTACGACCATGCCACGACTCCATCGTCGCCTTGACCATGTCCGTCAGGTTCTTCTTGTCCTGTTCTAATGTCGCAGGATCGGGTCCACTGTTTTTGATGCTGTAGCGGAGTTTGCGGTCGGTATACAGGTCAAAAGCCGTCGTCACTCGCCCGCCACAGATCAGGACGACGCCGCGCGCGCGCAACGCATGGCGCACGCCCAAGCTCGTACCAGACGTTGGGGTTGTCCAGCGTGAGGTCAGCCACCACGAGGTCGGCGATGAGGAGTTCCTGGAACATGTCCGTGCGGATGTCACCGGCACGTTCCTCCTCGTCCGCACGGAAGACGTCCAAGCCTGCCTCTTCAAGCGCCGGCTTGATCAATTCCTCATAGACCCGGTTGAAATCAATCTCGGTGCCTTGGCTGTCTTTCTTCACACCGAACGGCATCGCGACAAAGGCATGTGGCTTCATGCATCACCTCCTCTGTCATCGATCTTTTCTTCCTTCTTTACGGTTTGAATAGATCCGGCTCTAGACTAAATCTAAAGAGAAATAGAATCAACTGACTGAGCAAATGGAAAAAACCGCACGGTTGGTATGGGCAGAAAACGACGAAGCAAGGCCGGTGGATGTACTCGTGAAAGTAGGAGCGAACCGGTTTTGTGATTCGTCTTATTGCTGAGCCTGTTGTTGCGCCGCCTGAACATTGGCGTTGAGGGATGGTCGCGGCTTAATCAAGAATATCCCATCGCGAATGGTCAACAGGACCGCCGAGACCCGAGGCTCGGCATGCACGACCCGATTGAGTTCTTGAATGGCCGCCGTGTTGGTATCCGGAGCAGGAAGTTTGAGCACATCGCCATTCCACAGGACATTATCAATAAGAATGACGCCATGATCCGATATCAGACTCCAGTGCCTGACGAAAATAATTTACATAATTGGCCTTATCGGCATCGATGAAGATCAGGTCAAAGGTTCCAGTCAACGTCGACAGCGTCTCCAAGGCGGGTGCGAGGCGGAGATCGATCTTTGTACCATGAGGGCTCTGAGCCCAATACCGCTTGGCCATGGCCGTGGACTCAGGATCGATATCGCACGTAATCACCATTCCATCCTCTGGAAGACATTCCGCCATGCATAGGGCGCTGTAGCCGGTAAACGTGCCGATTTCCAACACCCGTTTGGCTCCCACACTCAACGCCATGACCTTTAAGAATGCGCCTTCCAATGGACCAACCACCATCTGCGGGCAATCCATTGTGCGATTCGTTTCCTCCCGAATTTGCCGACACACGTCTGATTCCGGCATGGAGTGCGCTTCGGCATAAGCTTCAATGTCCGGCAACACCAAGGATTTCATGTTGTTCCCCCTTTGCAGTCAATCATCGCCTCACTATTGATCTTCAATGACCCACATTGTCCTTCGCCCTACAGTCCTCCCGCAAGTCGTCTCGCCTGTTCTTCTATTTTTTCTCTCATGTTTGGCCCGTCTTTCTGTGTCTGGGCAAATGGTCACACGCTCCAACACCCGAGCCATTCTGTTCACTCATCGGCGAATGCGTCTTGCCAATTTCTCAAGGGCTGACTTACAGTGGTCCGGTCATCCGCTGAATCATTTACTACTTATTTTAGGGAACCGCTCATGTCCGCTGACGCTGCTCTTGATCCGCTGAAAGATACCTTGCGACAGATCCATCACCTGCATGATGCCGCAGCCGTGCTCTCCTGGGATCAGGAAACCTTTATGCCCCCTGGTGGAGGAGCGGTTCGGGCGGAACAACTGGCCACCCTTCAAACACTGGCACATGACCAATTTGTTTCACCTGAGATGGAATCCCGGCTTGGGACGTTTGTGGATCTCTCAACCGGCAGTCTTCATTCTCAACACGTGTCTGCCTTGGATGAGCCTTCACAAGCCCTCCTTCGCGAGACCTGGCGCGACTTTTCCCGTGCGAAAAAGTTGCCATCGGCGTTCGTCAACCAGCTTGAACGAGAATGCTCTTTAGCTCAACAAGTGTGGGCGGAAGCCAGAAAGACGAATGACTTCCAACTGTTCCTGCCGAATTTGCAACGCGTCGTGAAACTCAAGCAACAAGAGGCGGAATATTTGGGTTACGCGGATTCTCCCTACAACGCGTTACTCGACACCTACGAACCGGGCTCGACCGTGGCGCAATTACGACCACTCTTTGCCACGTTGCGAACGGAGCTGATCCGTCTGCTGGACCTCATTCGACAGTCTCCTGTCCAACCCAACACCCAACTCCTGACGCAATCCTATGGACAAACACCTCAGATGGACTTCGGCCGACTCGTGCTCAAGCACATGGGCTACGATTTTCAACGCGGACGCCTGGATTTGTCGGCACATCCCTTTACGACATCGTTCCATCCAACCGATGTGCGGGTGACCACGCGCGTCTTCGAAACGGATCTTCCCTCCTGTCTCTTTAGTTGTATTCACGAAGGAGGCCATGGCCTGTATGAACAAGGATTACCCACAAACCAATATGGCACACCATTAGGCGAACCTATTTCCCTGGGTATTCATGAGAGCCAATCCCGTTTATGGGAAAATTGCGTGGGACGGTCCCGGGCGTTTTGGCAATATTTTTATCCGAAACTTCAAGAGATTTTTCCGGCACAGTTGGGAGCGGCCAGTGCAGAGGATTTCTATCTGGCCATTAATCGGGTGGCCCCCTCGTTTATCCGGGTCGAAGCCGATGAACTGACCTACAACCTGCATATCATGGTGCGATTTGAAATTGAGCTGGACATTATTGAAGGCTGCTTGCACGTTGAAGATTTGCCAGAAGTCTGGAACGCCAAAATACAGGAATACTTGGGGATTGTGCCTTCCTCCGATGCGGAGGGTGTGCTGCAGGACGTGCACTGGTCCTTTGGAGCCTTTGGCTATTTCCCCACATACACGCTTGGGAATCTGTATGCGGCCATGCTATTTCGGCAGGCACAAAAGGATCTTCCGGACCTCGATCAGACAATCAGTCAAGGCAACTTGCTTCCTTTGAAAGGCTGGCTGAACGACCGGGTGCATCGTTGGGGACGACAGTATACGGCGGCCGACTTAATCACACGCGTGACAGGGCAAGCCCTGACTCCTGAACCCTTTATTCATGACCTCAGACAGAAATTCGGCACCTTGTATCAATTTCCGACTACCTCCTCTCCCTCCAACGCTTAACAATCCATCAGATTTTATCGGTGTTTTCAATTTCCGAGGCAACCTTTTCGACAGGTTGCCGCTGATTTGTGCACGTCCCTAACCTGGCCTCACTCATTCATTCGTTGTCTGTTCTCTTTGACAGGGGAACAAGCTGCAACGACGCATTTCAAACCTTTTCAAAGGAGCGTGTTTCGTGACTATCAATTCACAACAAGTTTCGACTTTCCTGTTTGCCCTGATTCTTTCCGTTGGCCTGTTATTTCCCATGTCCTGGGCAGAAGCCACCGTGAACAAGATTGACATTAACTCAGCCACTCTTGAACAACTTGAAGCCGTGAAAGGCGTGGGACAGGATATCGCCCACAACATTCTCGCCTACAAAAAGGATCATGGAGCCTTTAAATCATTTGATGACCTGGGAAAAGTCAAAGGCGTGGGGAAAGTCAGGCTGGAAACGCTGCGGGAAACCTTTACCGTTGGCTCAACAGCCGCTCCTGTCGAGACCTCGCCTACCAAATAATTTTAGAATTTTCGATTCACAAGACCGAGGCCGAACAGGGGTTCGGCCTCGTGACCTCTTTGCCTCTCATCATCGATCAAAACCACACCGCAGGGATCCACCGTCATCCGGATGTCGATTGGGCCTTAATACCCCATCGCCGCATTCAAGGTTTTTACTTGGGCGGGTGACAGCGTGATGGCTTCGGTCACTTCTATCCGCGAAGGCACCAGCATGATGGTATGGAAGGAAATATCTCGGATGGCCAATTTTTGCTCAGGATTGTCAGCTGGACCTAATTCCACTGCCTCCACGGCACCCATAATGGCGCTGGTATCCATAGGGCCATATTTCTCGACTACCGTGTGAATAATTTCCATGACCTGTTGATTGGCTTCGGGTTCCTTCATCATCTGGTCAACCAAGTTCACGACTCCCTGGGCCTGTTCCGCCACATCAAAATTCTCTATCCGTTCCTTCCTACGCAAGAAAAGTAAGTCATTATCCACATCCTTGCTAAAGGCCCCATAAGGGAATCGTACGAATTCAAAATGCAACCCTTTCAATCCTTTCCCCAACATTTGCAATTCACAAAGGAATAATAATTGCTGAAGCTTTACGTCACTCATCAGACCCATGGATTCGGTCAAATATAACGTATAGATCAGCAAAGCGCGGTCACCGGTCACTTCTGAGGGTTTTCTCATACGTTCTCCCTAAATTTCCTCACCAATGCCAAAACAGACAAAATAATTCTTGACCCCCTAGGCTGATTGGGGTTTAATATCTTTCTTCTTTCATTAAGAAAGTTTTTCCTATGCCTAAACCGGTCAAAGAACTCGAAACACTCAAACATCATCTCCAGAAAAACAGTCTCAAACTGACTCGTCAACGCGAGTTAATCCTGACGACTTTCCTCAAAATGGAGCATGTTACTGCCGAGCAGTTATATCATATCCTCGCCAAAAAAGACCCGCATATTGGCCTCGCCACCATCTATCGCACACTCAAATTATTCTGTGAAACCGACCTGGCACAGGAACGCCATTTCGGCTCACAAACGCAATTTGATAATGTGTCCCACAAGGGTCACCATGATCATCTCATTTGTACTTCCTGCGGAAAAATTGTCGAATTTCAAAATTGCCAAATCGAAAATTTACAAGAAGAGGTTGCGAGAATTAACGGGTTTACCATTCAAACCCATAAACTCGAACTCTACGGTCTCTGCAATACCTGCCAATCCGCCTAATGGAGCGGGCTTTCCCGTTCCCTTCGTCCACAGCTTTTTCCTTTTGATAACGAATACTTCTCATATAGACTGTGTCTCACACCTATCGGCGCAAATGCTGAAGCACCCACGCTTTCACCCGCCTTCCTCCAGCCAGAGCACGGTCTCAAACCAACGGCGTCGTTTGGCTTCATGGCTTTTTTTAAGATACGTCAGTGAATCACGCACCACATTTCCCCCATTCCTGTGTATAATAAGAACTGGTTCAGTGACCTCACGGATCATGACCTGTCAGCTTATTTTTTTTCAACCCTAGCTTTTTCCTCATAGCGAAAGGAGGCTGTTCACATGACAATTAAAGGCAGAACGAACCACACACGAATGATTCCTCTCTGGTCCGGTGTCTTAACCTTAATTCTGGGATTCCCCGCAATGGGTTTGGCCACGGGATATGGAGGAGATGCACACCACCCATCTGGATCCAGCACGTCCCCCCACGGGACGGTAGGCTATGGACATGCCCAGGCTCCACACGGCACAAGCATGTCCGGTGGACATGGCACGGGAGGAAGCTCCCATGCATCAGGACATGGTCCTCACCAAAGTGCCTCTGAATTTATTGAACACATTTTGAAATTCAAAGAAGGCATGGCCATTACCGATGATCAGGTCGCCAAACTTCAAACGATTAAAACCGATTTTGAAAAAACAAAAATTAAAATGAAAGCTGACATGCAACTGACCAGCTTGGATTTACATGAGTTGTTGCGGGATGACCAAGGTGACTTGGGCGCTGTTGAATCAAAGCTGAAAAGTCTTTATGAGATTCGTGCCGGGCTTTACCTGGCGTCCGTAAAAGCCGGGCGGGACGCCAAGGCCGTGTTAACGGATGAGCAACGCTCTCGCATGAAAGCGGTCCATGATCGGCTCGACTCATATAAAGAAGGCGGGATGACGAAAGGTCACCCAGGCGGGTATTCCCACCATTCCAAGGACAAGCCAAGCTAAGCAGTCCTCTCGACAACCATGCTCAATAAAAAAAGGAGGCTTCATGCCTCCTTTTTTTATATTGATTGGTTGAGAATCCTATTACGGCTCGAGGCTGAACCGATCCTTCAGACCGGATGAGACCAATACCGTTCCTTCCTGATCAACAATCACCCCTTCCACATCCGGCAATGACTCAATGAGGGCCATGCCTTTGTCGGGGCCCAGGACAAAAATGCCGGTGTCCAACCCATCGGCCATCACGCCATCTTTGGCTATAACCGTGACGCTTTGACATCCGCGAGCCGGCAGAAGAGTGGCCGGATCCAAGATATGATGATATCGAACGCCATCCTTCATGAAATAGCGCTGATAATCTCCCGCCGTAGAGACCGCTTCATCTTCTAATTCGATCCGGCCTAGGACCTCGCCCTGCTCTTTACGAGGATGCTGAATGCCAAAGACAAACCGCTGATGGTCCGGCATGCGTCCGAAGGTTTTAATATCCCCGGACAGGGCAACCACACCTGCTGTCGCCCCTGAAGCCTGCATCACCCTGGCAGCAAGGTCAGCCGCATACCCTTTCCCGATCCCCCCCACATCAATTTGCATACCCGACAGTCTCAACCAAACTGTATGGTTCTTTTTATCCAGTTGAATTTGAGATAAATCAATCTGCGGGCGGAGCGCAACCAGATCTTCCTGTGGTGGAACATGGCCTTCCCCGCTGACATTCCATGCCTTGACCGCCGGACCAACGGCGATATTGAACCCGCCCTGCGTGAGCTTAGCCATTTCCAGCGATTGCATTAATACCTCAAACGTTTCCTGACTCACCTGGACAGATTCCCGTCCCGCCGCAGCATTCACCTTTGAGAGTTCACTGGTTGAAATCCAAGTACTCATTAGGTGTTCAATGCGCCGAATTTCGGCCAAACCGGCCGCCACTGCAGTTTTGGCCGTTTCTTCATCCGATGCCACTCCCGTCACAAAAACCAGAGTGCCCATTAAATACTGGCTACGCTTGATGAGGGTATTTTTTGCCAGGCAGGCATCCAGACTGACAAGCGTGAGTGCAACAGAGAAAAAACCAATGCCAAAACGATTAAATGAAGACTGTTTCATAGGCACATATTCCCAATGACAGCCACGCGACTCCCCTGGCTTACGATGAAGAATGCAACAAACAGGTCATCAGCGATAGAAGTATGGGACCTTTGGAAATGGAGCCACGACAAACATCCTGACTTGGTGAGTGGTAAGCTCCGGGAAGGAGTTCACAACAGATTTTCCCTTCAGGATTGGATCAGCTTCAAAGACTTCCTCCCAATTCGGATTTTTCTCGGGAATCTCCATCCGGACCATCCGCTGGGTTCTGGGTGTATCAACCTTCAACTGCCATGTGCCTAAGTATGTCAATTGATTGGTGGGAATGTGAAACCTCATCGTGACAGAGGACTCCGCTCTAAAGGGACCTTCATTAAATTGCAAGCGAATGACCTCATATTGTCCAGGAAGGAGAAATACCGAGAATGTTTGGCCCTTCAGCTTCGACCATGACACGAGTTCGTTCCTGCGTTGAGACATGTATCACATCAAAAAAACGCAATCGGGCAGGAAACTGCCGGGGATTCGGCCCTATGGTTTCGATGTCAATTCCGCCAAATACCAGTGATTGGTCCCCTGGCTCACCAGTCACATGCTGAGTTCCCACTGTAAAACAACCTGAAAGGAACATGCTCAAAATTACGTTAAAAAAATGAACCCCCCAAACAAAATGACGAGATGTATAGCAACATGGAAACATTTTCTTACCGCCTCATCAGCTTAATTGCCCGTTGATCTGTCAATCATATTTGGTCCCAGTCCCTGCATCAACCATTTTCCCAAATATGGCAATCCATGTGATGAAAACCCGCCCACCTTTCAACCCCCTCGCCAGCCTGTGGTAGATCCAGCCAAACAGCCCCTTGCTCAGCACCAACCTATTGGAAAGGGAAAGCGCATCACTCGCTGGGGAAGAATCCCTTCGCCCTGAGTGCCGCGTCCAGCTACTCGACGCATAGGGACCGGAGGCCCGATCATAGTTTTTAAGATTATACAGCCACGTAGGTAGTCCCGATAGAATTGTGGCTGAAACCCCATACACGGAGGCTTGACAAATGAGATCGAGTGAGATATTAATCTTCCCGCTTAAATGGATAATAATAATAGTTATCAAAATTAAATAGATTTAATAAAAGGAATATATTCTCAATTTTTTACCAACCTTAACGTTTATCAAATTTATGGAGGTGAGCCAAAATTACACCATGGTCAAAGGGATCATCGAAGAATGTTCGGAAGCTCGGTGTGAATGTGGTCAGTTGGTTGCAAAGCTTGGAGTTAACGGAGTTGAGGTAAAGTGCAAACGATGTAAACGCCTTATCCTTATACCTTTCTCTACTCTCTCTCATTCCGAAGTCGCCATCCAACTGTGCGCTACCTCACCACCTATTCAGCACTCCCTCATAAAGAAACCGGGAGAAGCATGTCGTCTTGATTAACCTGAGGGCCTTTGAGTCCCGCTCAATCTCAATAACCTCAGAGGACCATTTGAGTCCCCATTTGTTTGATTGGAGGAAATGCAATGAAGTCAAGATTGCTCATGGGGGCTCTTGTAGCCTTAACATGTATGTTCGGACAGTATGGGTTTCAGGACATCGCCGGCGCCGAAGAGCTGACTCAGACTGAGCAGGAGGCGATTAACAAAGCCGTTGATCAAAGGGTGCAAGAGCTTATGAGGGGAGGCGGAAGCGCGAAACAGATGGACGGCGAACCGGTCTCTCCTACAAGCAGGAACGTCCGAGACCTCGGAACATATTTTGGTAAGAGTCAAAAACCCAATTCATCCATGCAAGGATCAGGCGGACTGATCTATGCCCGGCCTTTCGTTTCCAGCCCAAAAGCCATCGTGGGTGGATACATGGACATTGAATAC
This sequence comes from uncultured Nitrospirales bacterium, assembly GCA_963801755.1. Lineage (GTDB taxonomy): Bacteria > Nitrospirota > Nitrospiria > Nitrospirales > UBA8639 > Nitrospira_E. The sequence goes on from CAWDGE010000006.1 coordinate 133,364, forward strand.
TTCAATCGAAAAAACCAAGGGAACAGTGCCTTCGACAGTCACCACTTAGTACCCTTTATTTATGCAGATGTCAGTGATCGGGTCAAAATCGCAGCAGAAATCGAATTTGAGCATGGGAATGAGCTGACCGTGGAATTCGCCACGATCGATTATCTCATTCAGGAACCCATCAACCTTCGCGCAGGAATCATCCTGGTACCCATGGGAAAATTCAACCTCCTGCATGACGCCCCCCTTCGTGATTTGACCGAACGCCCTATCGTGGACCAACGGATCCTCCCATCAACTCTTCACCAACCGGGTATCGGAGCCTACGGCACATTCTATCCCTCAGCTCTCTCAAAGCTGGATTACGAATTCTATGTACTCAATGGATTCACCAACGCCTTTGGAGGCGAGGACAATCCTAATAACACTTCCAATATTAACCAAACAAACGGAATCCGCTCCGCTCGCTCAAGCAATACCGAGTTTGACAATAATAATGGTAAATCCGTAACCGGGCGATTAGCCTTCAGTCCCGTTTTGGGAGTAGAAATCGGTGGTTCTGGATTTTACGGGAACTATGGCACCCGGAAGGGTGATAATTTGGGCATTGTGGCATTGGATTGGACCTTCCAACGTGGTCCCTTTGAGTTAATTGGAGAAAGTGCCTGGTCTCACATCGGAAACAACGACAAAAATCAAGACGGAACGAAGAACGGCAATCCAGAGAAAATGCAAGGATACTACATCCAAGGGAATTACCATTTCCTTCCAGAATGGCTGAGCAACATGGCCCCGAGCTTCTTCAAAAAGGAAGTCTCCACATTTACCGCCGTGGTGAGGTGGGAAGAAACGCAACTTGGAAAGGATTTAAGTGGTGAAGCCAGGAAAACTGGGGAATGGCAACGTTGGACCTTCGGCTTAAATTTCCGTCCCACGGAAGATAGCGTCTTTAAAACCGACTTCCAGTATACGCCTGTAGGCCTGGATGACAACGGTAATAGGATTCATGACAAAGCCTTTGTGGCATCCTGGGCGACTTATTTCTAAAATCTCTCGAATTAGAGACGGGGAAAAGATCCTAAACCTTTTCCCCGCCTCTGCAAATCTGCAAATCTGCAAATCTGCAAAAAAATTGAATATCCTGAAAATACTGAGAAAAATCAACATAAACATCCATATTGACCGCTTTCAAATTCCACTGATATAATCGGCTTACAATTTCTCATAATGAGAATCAAATTCAAATAAATCGAAATTCATTCTCGTTTTTTAATTTATCAATCGCGATATTTCTTTCATATTGTTTTTTATGTTGGCTCTATCTCTTGCTTCTCTGCTTCGTGGAACCTCAATTTTAGCATGCACAGCCCTTTTTCTGGGCTGCAGCTTCCTTTCCGGTCAGGACTTGATTGTCGATCGATACATGGCCTGTCCAATTGATTCCGTATGGAATTCCTCCTTGGAAACGCTCAAAGCCTATCCCGTGACTAAGAAAGACAAGCCCAACGGGGTGATCGAAACCGGGTGGCGGGTGGAATATGTGCAAGGCGAAAAGTATGGCCTTTTCCAACGGGAAGGCATGGGCGACAAGGAGCGGTCCCAACTGACCCTCACGATGAAACCTCTTGAGTCCAATACCGTGCGACTGCAAATTGCCGAACGGAGACAACATTGGGGATTCCGTGGCGGCGGCAGGCTTTATGATTGGTATCCGGTCGAGCCATCACAAAAAGCCGTTGATTTCATTATGACCAACTTAACCAAGATACTCGAGGCTGAAGGATGTTTCGTCGAATCCTGACTATCCTCCTTCTCAACACACTCCTTTTTCTTGGTCTGACCTCGGGAGGCCAGGCCCAAGACGAGCAAATCTGGGATCAGGACTTGAACCGATACCTCACGCCACAGGAAATGGTCCAGGAGGATGTCTACCTGACTCCGGAAGACGCCGCCAAATTGACATTTCCTGAATCCGATTCCATCCGCTTAGAGGTCATCACCCTCACCCAAGACCAAAAACGACTCATCGAAGAACGAATCGGATGGCAATTTCCGGAATTGACCTTTGATTGTTTTATTGGAGAAACGAATGGAAAAATCGATGGATGGGCCTTTATCCAGCATACCATCGGTAAGCATAAAGCGATGACCTATATGGTTGGAGTTGACCCCGATGGGGAAGTCACCAACGTTGAGGTATTGGTATACCGAGAATCACGGGGAAGCGAAGTGCGAAAAAAACGCTTCAATTACCAATACCATGGTAAAACGATTGAAGACCCCATTCGGATCAACCGGGATGTCCTCAACATTTCCGGCGCCACCATGTCCGTAAGATCCATGAGTGCCGGCGTTAAACGCGCCCTCGTACTGGCCCATGAACTCTACCTACAATCCCAGAGCCAAAGCGCCGCCCTCAATACAGCCAGTCGAACGGAAAAAGGCTTTTTGGAGTCCCTGCTGGGGTTCTAACCTCCTGCAACAATGGAATGCGAAATTTTAATGCCCGCTTTCGTCTCCGTGATACCGATCGCCATATCCGCTTAGTCTATACCTGGTTCCTCCTGCTCATGCTCGCAGGATTTATTTTTACCTTCTTCTGGGCTCATAGCATGACCGAGTTAAGCCTTAAAGGCCTTGCCGAACATTATCGAGGATCTGATGCGACCTTTGGTGAACCCATGCCGTTTGGCCAACTGGCCGAGACCACGCACTTTCATCTATTTACCATGCCGGTCACATTCATGATTTTGGTCCATGTGCTCTATCTGACCATGGTCAGTTCCACACTTAAAGTAGTTACGACATGGATAGCCTTTGTCGGGGTCACCCTGGATCTGGTTTCACCTTGGATGATTGCCTATCTATCCCCAATCTTTACCATCGCCATGCTGACAGGAGACATCCTGATGGTTATAGGATTTCTCATCATGTTCGTCATACCCATGTATGAGATGTGGTGGCAAAAATCCGCATTTATGATGCCGGAGTCGGATGACTGACTTATGTTCATTCCCCGATTAGAAGAACATTCCTTACCCAGACCCATTCCTAAACACGGGTCACTTCAACAACCAAGTTGACTTGAAAAGGCTACTGAATCTTTATGATGGACTGCGACAAGAACCTTCATATTCAATTGGATCAGACGGCAAAATTTTCATGAGAAAAAGCCAGCCATCTCATCCACATCGCACATCGACCTGGTCAAGGTTTACTCACCATGGCTATGGGACTTGGATAGGCATCAGCCTCTTTTCCGTATTTCTTTCTGCCTGCGCCCCAGATTTGTATTGGGCAAAGCCAAACGCAGGCGAGGGTGAATTCGAACAGGACCTGAGCTCATGTCGGGAAATTCTGATCAATGACGTTCATTCCGGAACCTCACTGAATCCATTCAGCAAAGGAATAACGGATGATGCCTTAGCACAATGCATGAACAGCAAAGGCTGGTTTTTGGCCCAAAAGCCTTAAATTCTGATCCTTGCTCTGGCTCATTACCCAGATGCACCCATGTTTGCTTGAACTGATTGACCGGTGATCTTTCAGTAGACATAGAGTTTTTCATTATGTTTGTCGTACACATGAATGAAATGCGGGCGCAAAAGGCCGCGTTGATGATTTTAAAGTCAGACGACTAGGTACGTCTCACCACATTCTTAAGGCCCGAGACTTTTAGAGTCCAGAGCCCATGAGCTGCCATTGTACGCTCATGGGCTTTTTTTATGTCCCTCTATCCTTAGCTTTGGGTTTTTGGCTTATCAGTTCGAAGGCGGGCACCCCTCATTTGTTCGCTTTCAAAGGCGGGGGATCTTCTACTGGGTCCCTCGCCAACCCCTCTCAGCAAGAGGCGGGAGGGCAATCATCAAGAAAAAAGGGGGAAGGCACAGAAGAATGTCCTTTCCCACCAGGCCGAAGAGCCATCATTTTTCATTCCTAATTCATTTCTGGGGGGAATTTTCATGAGTATACTAGCAATGTGCTCCACACACTTTATTCGCATCCTACTTATTTCGCTACTGACGACCTTCTCAGGAGGAGGATGGGTCATCCCTCACGTCTTTGGACAAGAAACAGAAGACGCCGATCCACCGGAAGTCGTCAACGGAGAACGATTGTTTCTGGAAACCCGATTTGCTCAATTATTTAAAATCTTTTTGGATGACGGGGGCGATGTGAATGATCCCTTGCCCCAAGGCGATCCGGCTCTCGATAAAGTGACGAACTGGCAACTCCCATCCGATCAATTTGTCGATGGCCCGTTTGCCGGCCAATCTATCAACTGCCGGAGCTGCCATTTTGTAGACGAACTACTCGACAATCCGAAATACGGAATGAATACCTATTCGGATTTTGCACGACGGAGTCCAATCCCAGCCCGTGAAGATGGAAAACTCACGTCGGTTCGAAACGCGCCCCCACTGGTCAATGCCGCTCTTCCGCGACAAATGTTTTTTCTTCATACCGATGCAGAATTCCCAACGATGGTGGATTTGGTCAAAGGCACACTCACCGGAAGAAACTATGGATGGCTTCCCAACGAAGAGGCAGCCGCCATCGCACATATTGCCAATATTATACGAGAAGACTCTGGAACCGGAGATCTGGCGCAAGAATTTGGTGGGCTATCCTATCGTGTCCTGTTCACCGGAACCGATCCATCTATTCCTCAAGAATTTCTGATTCCTGAAGATTTCCGCGTAGAGGTCTCTCAAGCCACCGATCTGCAACTCGTTCAAGCCGTCTCACAACTCATCGCCGCCTACACGGATCAACTCCTGTTCTCACAGGATGACGAAGGGAACTACAATCTCTCTCCCTATGATGTCTTTCTTGAGATTAACGATTTGCCCCGTCAAGCCGATAAGTGGGAATCTCCAGATTCATATTCCCGTCGATTGCTCCAACAGATTCAATTTCTCGAATCATACGATTCCCATAATTATTCCCGATGGCCCTCAACCTCTTCTTCCGATAGCCCGACCCTACAATTCGTTGAGAAAAATCCCCATACGGCAGATGGCAAGTTTCAGTTTCATAACCAACCATTCACCTTTGGGCCTGAGGAATTAAAAGGGTTGAAAATCTTTTTCGCTCAACCGAACCGACACAGGCATCGTCGTCATAGAGGTCACCAGATTCGCCCCAGTGACCAGGCCCAGGGAGGAATTGGGAATTGTGTTGCATGTCATACCCCACCCAATTTCACCGATTTTCGATTTCACAATACTGGAATTGCCCAAACAGAGTATGAACGCATTCATGGTCCCGAATCGTTTTCCATGCTTCAAATTCCAAGATTGGATGAACGAAATAGAAATATCGACGCCTACCTACCTGCCACGGGAAAGCATCCTTATGCTCAAGAACCATTCCGCGCTATCCCCTCGCCAGATAACTCCCAATGGACCGATCTGGGCATTTGGAACATTTTCTGGAATCCTGATTTCCCCGCATCTCAGCTACCCATTTGGTCCATCCTCTGCGAGGACGCCCTCAATGAACACTTTGGTGTGTTTCGTGGCTTCCAGGCCTGTCGACCAGATCGACTCCTACCAAGAGCTATTGGCACTTTCAAGACTCCCGGCCTCCGCGATTTGAGTCATTCGGCTCCCTATAGTCACGCCAGTATCGCCGATTCCCTCAAAGAGGTGATTCAAGGGTATATTACAAACTCGGAATTAGCGCGAAACGGAAAACTTCGCAATGGTGCTTCCCAGCTCAAAGACATCGTCTTACTCCCAGAAGACATCCCGGCCTTAACGGCTTTTTTACGATCTTTAAACGAAGACTACGAGTAAACGACTAAAATATCGTCGAGACAAGACCTTACACATGTGATCCTAACAACTGGAAGAATCCGAACTTCCTTTAGCCCACGGTGAGTCATTCACCGTGGGCTTGTTTTTTTTGAATGACTCACCTGGCAAGATCGTTCTATCGCTCCCACGACTTCGAAAGCAGAGAATTTGAGAAATCGCCTGAGGCTGTACAACGGTAGGAACTTTCGTCAAAGGATGTCCTCCCGGTTCTTTGACCTTCCCAATCCGATTCAGACCGATTTTCATCATTGGAGTGACCTGCTCTTTATAGTGACACAACAATGGGGTACAACGTGAGGCGTCCTCAGGAGGAGGGAACGACATGGAAGTGAAGAGAATTCTGAAGGGCTCCACACCTGACCAGAAGCTTGAGATGTTTCAGAACATCAAGATCTGTTTGACGGTGAAAGAAGAGTAGGCGAAACACCAGCTCTGTCATTCGGCCTATCAGAAGCAGAAGCAGCAATTTCCGATGGGCGTCCGGCCATCTCTGCAGAACAGCTGTCGCTGAAGGACCCGGATGTCCATCGCCTTGAGGCCGAGAACAAGTCTCTCAAGGAGGTTTGTGTTGGTCGAGTTGTTGTTCCGGTGACCAGTTACGCTACCACCCTACGGACCATGGTGAATGAAATTGTCGCCAAGGCGATTCGGAAAAGAGACCCGGTCACCTTTAAAATCACCCATTTGGTCAGGGCCACCGTTCAATCGCTCATGCCATGAACCGGGGACAATAGCCCCTGCCGATTCTCACCACCTAAAAATGTCATCAGGCCCATAGCCTCCTCGGTTATTTCATCCCGTCAAACCGTCCGTTCAAGTCCTGGCAGCAACAGATGGAGAACCAGTCTCATGCCCGTTTATCACCGCCAAGGGTCCTATTGTTTCCATGATTCGGCATCTCAATGGCTCTCGCGCAGGCTGACTGGGAATGCTCCAATCGGAAAAACCTACTGAATGAAAGAGAATCTCTCAATATAGTTTATAAACAAAAAAACATGGATTTTCTGTTTATTGAACATGTTCAAAATATTTATTTAAATTTATTATTGAAAATATAAATGATTTTCATTATCATCATACGGGAATTAAAAATTCCCCTATAATTCTTTGTAAGACTTGTGATGTTATGTGAAAAAAAATGAAAGAGACAATCTCCAAATCAACTAACCTCAAGACCCTGCTGATTGGCGCTGCCACTGTGGCAGGCCTATTGCCAATAGTTACACTCAAAAGCGTTGAAGTTCAATGCGCGCTATGCCAACACATCCATCTGTTTCCAGTCGGGACGCCCAGCCATGACCCAAAAACAAGAACATAAAAACGCACAAGATCACTTGGAGGAGCTGATAGAGGAATTACGCTGTTTGGCGCAGGAAGTGACTCACATCAAAATTGGAACAAACCCAGTCAAAGAACGCTCTTCATTTATTTGCAAAATTCTCCAAGATCTCCTCTCCGGGTTAAAGGACACCCGGGCATTTTCGCATTCAACCCATCAACAGATTCACACCTTCATGATCTCACATCTTCATCAGGGGCCTACCCTCAAAGACCTTTCCCTCTTTTTGGGGTATTCGGAAAAGTACTGTTCGCAACTCTTTCACACTGTTATTGGTGAATCGTTCCGTTCCTATCTCAAAACACTTCGGATAGAACGAGCTAAATTTCTTTTACAAGAAGGTCAGACCAACCTCATGGAAATTGCAAGGGCCCTTGGGTTTAGCGATCAGTTTGCCTTTAGTCATTTTTTCAAGAATGCGGTAGGTTGTTCTCACTCAAATTTCCGGACTCTGTTTGAGGATGTATCCGAAGTCCAGCCCACACAAAATGCCAATGAACACTAAAAGCCATAAATACAAACTAAATTCCAGGGCGAGCTACCCAGTACCCGCCCGAAAAGGTTGGGCGTCTTTCCCTCCTCCCGGGCGCCCAACCCATCTTTTTGGTTGGAGGACACACACAAACACAAGGGAGGCCATTCCCATGACCATAGGACATTCCACCATGTCACGTATGCGAGTTCCTGCACTATTGAAGGGGAATATGATCGATGTGGACCTAGCCAGTCTGGAGGGACAATGGGGCATGCTATGTTGCCTGCCCCGCCTAGAATTTTGCGATGCGGTGTTTCTCAATCAGTTTCGCAGAGCCGTTCAAAAACAGGGTGCCGCCCTGTTGGGTATCCAACACCCAGCTTACCCGTTTTTCGCTCCCCACCTCCCCAAAGCCAAAATCCTTTCCATCCCTTTATTGACTGACTCCGCACAACGCATAGGTCGAGCCTTGGGTTTATCGAGTGAAGCTCACATAAACCAATGCCAGAGCTTCATCTTCGATCCAGAGGTAGTAGTCAGAAACAAACTAATCCATTCGTTCAATTGGCATTGCATGACCCTCCTTTTGGGCATATTGAAGCAATGGCAAGTTTTTTATCCTCAGCCAACTCAAGAACATATCGACTTTCCTACCACCGACAATTTCATGTTTGCTGAACAAGGCCTGAATCCAAGCCTCTGTTGACACTCACGAACAAATCAACCTCATACCAATCAGGAGACGCCTATGCCACCAAGTCAACAACTCAAACTGAATGTCTGCGACTGTAGTCGAATTCATCTCACCTATAAGTCGGTCACTCTTCATTTTGAGAAAGAAGAGTTCCTCGCATATGCCATGCAAATGACTAGAATGGCAGCTCAGGTATCAAACACCGCTGGGTTTCGAAGGGCACCCGGCCTTGCTGACGCAGAAACCTCCAATTGCCACTGAGGAAAATGTTCGTCATCCATCAAGTATGATCATGGAAAACATCCGTCATGCCCCTTAATTGTGTTGACGAATCAAAGGAACATTTCAATTATTGGCCAAAGCAGGCTGGATCACCTTTCAAGCAATGAATGCCGGAACGATGCACATGAATTGGTGATCCTCCGTACTGCCCTGAATCCGGCCAACCTTGCGCGGATGGAGGAGAAGGATAATAAAGGAACTGTCACCGGCCACATCGTGAACGAAGAACATGCTGCCGTGAAGCTCATTGAAGAAATAGAGGAATTTCTCGCCTGCAACAGCAGGGAAAAGAAGGTACTCCTGGATCCAGGCCGTTATGTCCTTTTCTGTAACGTCCCGGAACATTACGACAAAAGGATGTAGGCCTTGTTTCATGTGACATAATAATAGGTGTAGGCTCACACAAATCTTGACAGCGGATTTCCACGGACAACGAAGGAAGAGAGAAGGCTCTCTCTTTGGAAGCAACGGGACATCACTCTCGAAATAAAATGATAGTTTACGTTTGGGACAAGCAAAAAAGCCGGTTCATCTCCCTTATGCGCGAGGCGCCTGTTAGATACAGGCACCTCGCCTTATGCAGATTATTGGAAAGCTCGGGGACAGATGAAAAAATACCCTCCTCTTTCGCCTGACGCCTAATGGTTAACGTCTTACGTCTCGTTCTTGATTTGTTCACTTAAATAGTTCTCCAGGCCAATCTGCTTAATCGTTTCCTGCTGAGTTTCAATCCAGTCGATATGTTCGTCTTCATCTGCCACCATATCTTCGAGCAGATGCCGCGTCGTGAAGTCTCCAACCTTTGTACAGTGTTGGATGGCCTCAGTCAGGAGCGTGACCATATCCTTTTCTTTCGCTAAATCCGACTTCAGTTGTTCGAGAACGGACTCGCCGATTTTCACCGTACCCAATCGCTGGACGTTGGGGACGCCCTCAAGATACAGAATATGTTCAATGATTTTGTCGGCATCTTTCATCTCACTAAAACTTCGTTCCTTCACTTTATGCTCCAACCGGTTATATCCCCAGTTGTCACACATTTTGGCATGGAGAAAATATTGATTAATAACCGTCAATTCCTCGGTTAAAATTTTATTCAGAAACTCCAGAACCCCCTTTTTGGCTTTCATCGCTCACCTCCTGTTAATAATAGAATAATAAGACGCGTAAGAGGCGGGGCCTCGTAGGGCTCACTGCCATTTCATGTGACAGCCGCAAGAGGGATTATTATCTCTAAGTTATTTTAACCATTTCAATATAAATATTTAATAAAAATTACTTAAAATTGAGATACAGAATCATTTTCGATTAAACGAAAACTCAACCTCGGATCATACCCTTTAATCCAGCCCGCATTCATTAACTAAGATTCCTATTTGCTTTGACCCAATTTTCCCTTACGGCACATCATAAATTGATGTTGGCCTGAGCTCCCTCTCCCTCATGGAAATTAATCTGTCTAAGTACCTTCCATCGATAATTCTATTTTCATGGGAATGCCTGAGCACGCTGGTAAAGGAAATGCATTTCTTAAACATGCATTTTCTAACCATTGATCATGGTAATAGGAGCGATAAGAGTGTCACATTAATGATATTGGGATTGATTTTTATTTAAAATAAAATCATTGCCTCCCTTACCCTGTGGCGAGAAAACCATTTCCAGAAGGATTTCACATGAACGAGCATTCTTTTATCGTGGAAGGCGAAAAACCCGTGTTCATCAGCTTGTTGATATCACTGGGATTCGTTTTTCTCAGTATCATTGGTCTGTGGGCATGGCCTAAATTCATGATTGCCATAGGCCATTAGGAAAGGATTAAAGAATGGGAAAACGTTGGATGCAGGTCCTTGTGAGTATTCTGATTTGTTTGGGTGGCCAAGCCCAAATCGTTCACAGTGTTCAAGCCGGAACCCCGGATCATCCCATAGCCTGGAAGCCCCTCCCCAATGGCCTGATTTCCATGGCCTAGGATCGCACGGGAGATGGCATTCCGGACCATTTCACTTTACACCCCATTACGTGTCCGGATGGTCAGCACAAGGGATCGAAGAAATTGAACGTCAAGCCTGTATGGATGAGCAATGGGTCTTCATGGTGGAGTATGCCCAGGATCGGTACGTCTACTTTGCCCAACAGACGCCCGTGTTGGTTGGAGATGATCCCAAACAAACAGGTAGGTGGATGGCTCAAAAGGTGCGACCCACTGACGTGAAAGTATCCCAACACCTCAACTCGACAGCTCGCAAACCTACCCACGAAATTTTCCCCATTGGCGCCTCCAGGCAACATCAAAAGCCATTTCCCTAACCAAACGAACCAATAAAACAAGATAAAGCTTTTTACGCAATCAGTGTCTGCACCAGGCAACGAGTAAACCATAGGGCTGAGAAGAACCCGTCGGCGCTCCCCCACCCCAACCCAATAACAAAAGCAAGATTCTTTCATGAAACCATTTGCTGGGTATTCCCAAGGTTCTCACTTTCCCAACTTCTGCCTCACTCAATACTCAAGATGGAACGGACATGAGTGAATCAGCCATCCCAGGCATGCCGGTCATCCTGCTACGGTGGGTTAATTGTGGAGAGTGCGTGGATGATCAGATATTTGCGAACCGACAGATAATGAAACCCCTGCATAGAAGGCCACAGCACCGCATCTCATTTCAGGGATTGCAGGAAAAGCTCCCACAAGGAAATTAGCTTTTTGAATCCCCAATCATGGAATGGGAGGTATAACGATGAAAATGACCGATTAACCATTTGTCCTATTCTTAGTTGTTCAAGGGAAAAAAAGACCTATCAAAAAATGGAATTACCCTTGGACAAAAAATAACCAAAGTTGAGCACAGACCGATAGCGCAACAGGCGTATGAAATTTGCCAAAAAGGAGGTAAAAAACACGGGTAAGGGATGACTGGTTGGAAGAAGAACGCCAGCTGCTACAACTAGAGCAGCGCCACATCCGGTGGCGACATTCCTTATATTCATCCAATTAATCTTTCACTCAATTCAAAAAACAAGGCGAAATTTCCATCCCGCCATGGCTTCCTACTGATCCTTCATTTTTGAACAGCCTGATTTCACTTCTTAAATTGATTCTTTTTCAAATGAGTATCCGTGAAATTGACAATTCTTGCTATTTTTAGGTATATTAAATGATAATGATAATGGATATCAAAATCATAAAAATATACAAAGGTAACGTGGGCACTCCAACACGAGTGTTTTTAAATGTTCGGACGCAACATATCCCATGAATGATTTGCTCAGACCCGGAAGATTTTTCACTGAATACCAAAGGAGGGACCAACATGAAAATCGGAACACGCGCACCAATGTGGAAAACCCCCTGCCTGTTAAAGGGAAGATGGCAGTACCTTCCCCTGACAGCGTTTCAGGGAACCCAATTTGTGTTGTGCTGCTTGCCTGCCTTTACTGAAACCGATGCCTGGTTGCTAGAACAACAAGTCAAACGGTTTCATGCAGGTGGAGTCCTGCTCGCAGTCTTAGTACCTGACAACGCCTTGCTTGGGCATTCTTGGTGTCGTCCTCCTCAGGACTTTGGTCTTCCATTTTTGACTGATCCTCTCAATCGATTGGAACGTTCCCTGCACCTCACCGCCTCCTTGCCACCCCATCGATGCGAAACATTATTTTTTGACCATCGTTGCTGCCTACAATTTCGCCTATTCCATGATCTGAACCTCCGAGGCATCACCACAGTGCTTGAGATTGCAGAAAGTGATTTCTGCCAGAGATCTGCCCAAGCTGTTCTCAAGTCGAGGCTCACCTTCGACCATTTCCTGGCTCACTGTTCACCACTTGAGGCTCCAACGGGCTGAATCTCCTCCACCATCAACTGAATTCTGCAGCAACCTTTGAAGGAGATACTCTCATATGATGATTCCGCCAACCTCCACGTTACCTGTCGTTTCGAGAACGCCCTCTCTTTTCATTCACCAATGGCTGTATCTCATTTTGTGTCTAATGGGGGGAATGTATGCTGGTCTTGGACATGCTCCCTCTCAATGGAACGATGTCATTCCAGACATCGTTCTGTTAGGAGCCACCGGCTTGGCAATCGGCTGCGTAGCCCTGTGGATAGAACGACAACTCATGGCATGCCACCGCTCCACCTTGATTGGTGGTAGCCTTGGCCTCATCGTCGCACTGGCAGGTGTTGGTTTTTTATTGACCATGGGAATGGGAACAGGTCTCCTCCAGACGCCTTCCCTTACCCCGCGGATCATGCTCCCTGTGTTTCTCCTATGTCCCTATATCGGGCTGACGGTCGGCATTCACCTCTCCAACATACTGTCGCTGACCCCAAAAGCGGAACTACCAAAAGATTCCTCTCCTCACGCTTCGCTAATCCCATCGAACACCGTTCAAAAATTGCTGGATTCTAGCGCCATAATCGATGGCCGAATACTACCTCTCTGCACCACAGGTTTTCTGGAAGGTCCTTTCCTGGTTCCCAAAAGTATTCTGCATGAACTCCAAACATTAGCCGACTCCGCTCACCCTTCTAAACGAATTAAGGGGAAGCGTGGCTTGGATATCTTATCCCAACTGCAGCAACTGCCAAATATGGACGTGGTGATAATCGAGGATTGGGAACCCGACATATCAGCGGTTGACCATCAACTCATCGCCATAGCCAAAAACCGTGAAGCCAAGATCGTGACCAACGATTGGAATCTGGCAAAAGTCGCATCGGTTCAAGGCGTGCTTTCCCTCAACGTGAACGAATTAACGTAAATTACGCCCCTTGGTATTGCCTGGTGAAACCATTCGTGTCTTCATTCACAAGGAGGGGCAGGGGCAGGAGCAGGGAATTGCACATTTAGATGATGGCACGATGGTCGTCGTCGACCACGGTGCCACTCTGGTCGGTCAAGCAATTGAGGTGGTGGTTACCAGATTTATGCAAACGAACACGGGACGAATGATTTTCTCCAACTCCTCAGTCCAAAACCTCTCCATTGTTTGTCAATCTTCAACCGCTCTCCAATCACTCAGAGGTGGATTCGGGATACTCTTGCAGTCTATTGGAAAATCATGGATAAGGACGGACAGATGGCAAAACTACCCAAACGTGTTCTTGTTAAACCACCTCTATATTCATTTACCTGGAGATCTCCACTGCACCCAACTGCGCGCGCACTCAGGTGAGGGCTCCTCCCCTCTCCAAGCTAGGGGGGCACCAATCGTACTCCTGGGTCATCTACTTACTTTGTGTTGGCTTTGAACACCATTCAATTTAAGAAAGGGATCAATAATGCCATTCCAACGCTGCCCTCAATGCCAGAACAGTACCCTTGCACCAACCGGAGCATTTTGGTGCTGTACGAATTGCGGATCTGCAATCACCTCCCAGGCACTAACCGCCATGAGGGGGTCCGCCAAAATCAAAAGTCATTCGGCACACCCACCTCGGCCATTAGACCCGTTAATGCTCTATAGGACGAAAATGGGTTATTTTACAGGGTAGGTTCACCACACCACTAAGCCACCGTGGACTCTGGTAACCATACGGAAGCAGGCAATACCTAAACACGACCATTCCCGTTATTTGCCCATATCGCCAACCGCCATGGTGGAATAAAAACTGGGAAGGACCGAAGCTAAGTTCTCTGACGCCCCCTGATCTCTTGGATGAGACAGCTTCTCTATTCTCACAATGACCTATCTTTTACCAGGATGGTGTCTTCACACACTACTTCCAGGGTAAAGAAATGCTTTTCCGGATTCCTCCTCCTAACCGGGTGCTCACCTCACTATTCCAGGCAAAATCTGATGCCAAACGAGGTGTTTTTTAAGTGGAATAAACCCAGTGCCGGGAAACCATCCTATCTGGCTCTGAGGATCAGAAAATCAGGAAATCTTTTCCCTGAAATTTGGAGTCTCTGAGGATGAACTGGAATAGTGCTGAATGTCCAAAGGCTTGTTTTTACCTGAAAAACCGTAGTTTATAACCAAAATGACCTCTTCCATAACTCACCACACCGGTAAATGGTGCATGTACGCAAGAAGGACCTTAATTATTCATCCAGAAATTGATTAACAGCGTCGTGAAGAGTATGTTGAATTTGATCACAGTCTTCACCGGAAAGAATTTTTTCTCCCTGGGAATTGGTCACATAAAACACATCAGCCACCTGATCTAATCTGGTCCCGATCCTCGCCATATGAATTGAGAGATCCAATTCAACCAGCGTTTTGGCGATCACAAAAAGCAGCCCTTGCTTGTCATCGGCAAAAACGTCAATCACCGTAAAAGCATCGGAAACTCCCTGATCAATATGGACTTCCGTGGGATGTCGGCCAGTTGGAAAGGGACGGCCAAAGGCCATGCGCCGTCGTCGTTCAACCATTTGGTGCACGGATTGCCTTCCCTCCACGACCTGTTGAATCTCCTGCGCCACCTCCTCTAGGCGATCAGCAGATGGCGGCCCTTCATAATCAGCATCGTAGACCGAAAACACATCCCACACCGTGCCATCCTTGAGTGTCATAATTTGCGCCTCCAATACCTGCAATCCCATGGCGGCTAATACTCCGGCCACTTGCATGAAAATTCCTGGCTTGGTCTGTTCCCGCGTGATCAGCACGTACTCCGACACACCTAACGTTTGATTGAATCTGGCCTCCACATGGGTCGGCTTTACAGATAGAGAACGAATGGCTAAGAGATACGCAGCCATTTGGTCAACCGGTGTTGACTGAACATACCGGCCGGGAAGTTGTTCAAGTTTGGCATTCACCCATTCCGACCAGTCAAGTTCAGAAAAATATCCTTCACCCCGATATGCCTTTAAAATCCTGATAAGTTCGTCCCGAGCTTCGAGCGAAAGATTGTCCCTCCCATTTCCAAAATAAGATGGACCTGTATTCCCGGCCAGCTCGGCGTAGGTCAGGGAATACAGTTCGCCTAACAGGGACTCCTTCCATTTCGTCATCACCTCAGGTCCCACCGCTGATATATCTGCAATAGTCAGAATGAACAGCTTCTGAAGGATCCCGACGGTTTTCACTATTCGGGCAAATGTGACAATCGTTTTGGGATCGTTAAGGTCTCGACGAAAAGCCGTATGAGACATCTGCAAGTGGTGGCGAACCAGGAATGCGAGAGCCTGCCGTTCCTTCTCAGATAAATCCAACCGATCAGCCGTTAGGTGGGCAATCTCCTGGCCAACTTCACTATGATCCCCAGGACGCCCTTTGCCTAAATCATGAAGCAACAGTGCCAGATGCAAGATGTCTTTATCAGGGATGTTCCGATAGACTTCTCCTATTATTCCTTGATGATTTTGGAGCCGCTCCGCTTCCCTCACTGCGAGCAGACTGTGCTCATCGACCGTGTATTTATGATATTGATTGAACTGCATGAGACCACGTACTCGGGAGAAAGCAGGCACTAATTTTTCCAGTAGACCGGCCTGATGCATGGCCTCAAGCGTTTGAAAAATCCGACCAGGGTTTGACAGAATGTGTCGAAAAATCCCACTCACTGATTTGGTATGAAACCGTTCATTGGGGAGGATTCCCATGTGCTGAGACAATTCATTGAGAATACACGAATCGATGGGGACTGCCTGACGATGAGAGACCATAAATAACCTAAGAAGCAACATGGGGCTCTCCATCACCTCAAGTAATTTATCGGTCTGAATTGTCAACCGATTTTCTAGAATACGGAAATGCCCCCCGATTAAGGGGGGAGGGCACCATCGCCGAACCCGGTCCAGCCACGTTCCCTCCCTGGCTTGATCAAGAAACCGCCGCCCACGGTCAAACAACCCTGTGGTATGACGGAAATACACTTGCATAAATTGCTCAACGGCCAGCAAATGAGAATGATCCACAAACCCCCAAAGCGCAGAGAGCCGAACCTGATCGTCGAACGTGAGAATATCTTGAGCCCGTCCCGCTTCAAAATGTAAAAAACACCGAACTCGCCAAAGAAATTCTTGTGCTTCTTGCAACACCTGATAATCCTGAATAGCAATGGTTCCCCGATTCGAGAGTTCCTGAATCGTCCCCGCCCCATATCGAGCCTGGCCAATCCATTGGAGCAAATGCAAATCTCGAAGCCCACCCTTACTTTTTTTAATATTCGGTTCGAGCATAAAGACTGTCTCACCAAATTTGGCATATTCTCGCTCGCGCTCTTGGATTTTATCCAGCACAAACCGTTGCGCGTGTTTCTTGATGATCCGACGTGCAAATTTTCGTTGAAATTCCTGAAACACTGGAGCACTGCCAATAAGAAATCGCGATTCCATCAGTGAGGTACAGGCAGCAAGGTCGGCCTCTGCAATCGTCAGACATTCTGCGAGGGACCGCACACTATGCCCAACTTGAAACCCAAGATCCCAAAGCCGGTGAAAAACTCCAGTAGAAAGTGCCTCAGCGACTTCCCCTTGATTGCCCTGGGTGAGAATCATGACATCGATGTCGGAATAGGGAGCTAACTCCCGCCGCCCATATCCCCCCATGGCCACTAAACAACACTGCTGCCAACCAGCACGAACACCTGCATTGCCTTGCTGAATGACCTCACGAAACCGCGCGATCAGTAAAGCGTCCATGAAATCTGAAAAAGCCTGGGTGATCTCACTGCCCATCGCCCCTTCAATTAATCGTTGCCGAAGAATTTCCCGCTGTTCCTGGAGAACGTGAAGCCCCCGAGAGGAATCCTTGTGTTCCGTTAAACCGGTAGGGGGTAAAGAAAGGTCGGCTTCACTCATCGAGGACGACTCCCGGCAATGCTGATCTTGTCACGCATTCAGGTCAAGCTCCCGAAAAAAATCGGTTCGTAATCGGCATTCGCCGATCTTTACCTAACGCTCTCGAAGTAATTTTAATGCCCACTGGCGCTTGTCGACGCTTGTATTCGCTGCGATCCACCATCCCCATGACCGTTCGAACCACATGAGAATCATAACCCATCTTCACAATCCTCCCCATTGACTCATTGTCCTCAACATAGGCTTGTAGGATGGCATCTAATACCGGATAGGGAGGGAGGGTATCCTGATCCGTCTGATCGGGCCTTAACTCAGCGGAAGGGGCACGCACCTGAATTCTTTTGGGAATAATCACTTGATCAAAATCAGAGCCTCTATACTCACTTCTCCATCGAGAAAGCTGATACACCTTCGTTTTGGGAATGTCTTTGATGACGGCAAACCCACCAGCCATATCCCCATAGAGCGTGGCATAGCCCACACTCATTTCGCTTTTATTTCCCGTGGTCAGCACTAAATATCCGAACTTATTGGAAAAAGCCATCAGGAGGGTTCCTCGGATGCGGGCCTGCAGATTTTCTTCCGTCGTATCAGCTTGACAACCCTGAAAGGATTTGCCCAACACCCGAAGAAAAACCTTGAACACGCTCGTAATCGAAAGATGCCGCATGGCGATTCCTAATTTTTTCCCTAACTGGCGAGCATCCTCTCGACTTTCCCTAGAGGTATAGGGGGATGGCATCATTACACCCATCACATTGGACGTGCCTAAGGCATCTCGGGCAATCAATGCTGTCAAAGCCGAATCAATCCCTCCGCTGATCCCGACAAGAACCTTTGAGAAGGCATTCTTCCTCACATAATCCCGTACTCCTAGCACGAGTGCCCGATATATTTCCTCTAATTCACCGATTACCGGTGTGAGTCTTTTGACACCTGGAGTTCCAGACTTCGGCCAGGTCGGTGTCCAGCCTAAGCGAATCATCGGAATCCGAACACCATCGCCATCAACTCCAGATGCTTTTCCAAGCCGCTTTTGTTTTGACGGAATCTGGAGGTCGGTCAGCAAGAGATCTTCTTCAAAGGCTTTTGCCCGCGCAAGCACAAGACCGGTGGAATCCATAACGAGGCTATTCCCATCAAAGACCAATTCATCCTGTCCCCCGACCATATTGGTATAACTGACCATTACATCGTTAGCTTTCGCCCGAATTGCTAACATCCGTTCACGATTTTGGGTTTTCCCGACGTGATAAGGGGAGGCATTGATGTTTAGAACCAGATGAGCGCCGCCATAGGCGGCTTGCCGGCTGGCCGGACCATCGGCAAACCATATATCCTCACAAATATTGATTCCAATTCGTAACGGGCCCAGGCAGTAGACCGGACTGGTTCGTCCCGGTTGAAAATACCGTTCTTCATCAAACACCCCATAATTAGGGAGCTTGCATTTGGCATACGATTTTTTCACCTGACCATTGACCAAAACCCACGCCGCATTCAAGGGCTTCCTTCGATCATGCCCGGAGTCCCGGATGGGATGTTGAGCAGGAGGATCAGATTCCATCACGCTTCCCACGACTGCCATAATCCCCGTTGTGACTTTGGCAATACGGTCTCTCATCCGACCAATATCGAAGAGAAACTTCGGCATGAGGAGAAGGTCTTCTGGAGGATATCCACACACCGCCAATTCCGGAAAGACAACCACATCCGCCTTGGCTTTCCTGGCCTCGCGAATCCATCCGCAAATGGTGCGCGTATTCCCCTCAAGATCCCCAACCACCGCATTCATCTGCACCATCGCTAATCGAAGCATCATGATAAAAAAACGTCCTCTGTCCCAGCGGAACCGAGGACGCCATTGTCCTTTGAGCTAACATATACAGGAAGACGTCGTTGTCGCCCTTCAGAGTATTATACAAGCAATGAAGAATCCGTTCAAAGATACCTCTCCCCAAATTCCTATGTCCATGATGAATCGTCCTAGGGATACCTATTGAGTCGCCCGTTGAAGTTCCTCCGCAAGAATAATTGCATCCGCAATTTCCCTCATGGATTTTCGAAGATTCATGCTTTGTCGTTGCATGAGACGAAACGCTTCAGGCTCTGACAATCCCCTAGACGCCATTAAAAATCCCTTAGCACGCTCTACCAATTTTCGCACTTCCAGGGCCTCCTGCATCTCAAACGACTTTTCCATAAGCCGAGTGTGCTCTATGGCGACGGCGGATTGATTCGCAATGGCTTGAAGCGTGGTAACCTCTTCATCTGAAAATGCATGATAACTGGAAGTGTATACATTTATCACCCCAATCGGATTTTCTTTCATGAGCATGGGAATGGACAATAAGGAATGCAATCCTTCCTGTTTCGCCAAATCACGATAAAAATATCCGTCTTCTGCCTTCACATCTGGGACATATACCGGATGGTGATCCTGCACAGCCCGACCGCTCATGCTCTGCCCTACCTTCAACGGTGGCTTCCGCCGGTACGCATCACTCAGGCTTTGAGTGGCAGCAATCCGAAGTTCCCCCGAAGCCTGGTCGACAAGCATAATCGAGCAGATCTTTGAATTCATCAGCTGAGCCGTCATGGTCACAATTAATTGCAGCACATCCTCTATCAGTCGATTAGAAGCCACCGTTTCCGATACTTGGGAAAGGGTTTCAAGTCGACGTGCTTTTTGCCGCATATCATCGTACAGTCTGGCATTGGCAATGGCTCCACCGACTTGATTCGCAATGGTCAGTAAAAGGGCTAGCGTTTCTTCGGCATACCGCTTTGGCCGCTTATGCTGAACATTGATGACTCCGACCATTTTCCCCTTACTTGTAATGGGAACTGACACAAAAGCCTGATAGCGATCTTCCGGCAGACGATGAAAAAACTTAAATCTGGCGTCATCACTTGCATTGCGAGAAATCACCACTGGAACTTTTTCTCGTGCCACCCATCCGGTTATCCCTTCGCCAAGACCAATAGATATCCGCCCGATGAGGCGGGGATGAGGATTTTTTGATGCACGCAGAATAAGCTCGTCGGTTGTTTCAGAGATCAAATACAACAAACAGGCATCCCCCTTCGTCACTTCAACAACCACCTCCACGATTTGCTTTAATACCGTTTCAAGCTCCAAAGTACTACTAATGGATTCGCTGATTCGGTGAAGAATCTGCACTTCACGGGTCCGCTCCCGAACAAGATGTCTGAGGTCCTCTATTGTCGAAGGACGGATTGGAGCCATGTTATTTTTTCTTGGATAGACGTGGACGACTTACTGCCTGTGGAACGGGCTCTGATCGTTTACCACGGGAGGACTGACTGGCGGTAAACCATTGACGAATACGTTGGCGAACAAGGGGTACGACTTGGACCGTACCGATTGTGGTGGGTACCACGCAATTGATTTGCCCCTTTACAACCTTTTTGTCGTGTTGCATGGCCCCCCAGAGATCCATAAATGTCATTGAGGGCATGGCAATGGGCAACCCGACATCCTGAATCAAGTCGCGTTGCCGCTCCACAAGCTCCTTCGTGCACATCCCTAAAAATTGCGCCATTGCAGCTTCCTGCACCATGCCAATTCCCACCGCCTCTCCATGAATCCATGTTCTATAGCGTCCCCAGGTTTCCAGTGCATGGCCTACGGTATGGCCATAATTCAAAATGCGGCGGCGCCCCGATTCTCGCTCATCTCCGCCCACTACTTCGGCTTTAATTTCACAACATCGCTGAATGACTGTCGGAATGACATCCTCTGCTTGCTCTCGTAGGCCATCAACATGATGTTCTAAATATTCAAAAAAATTCGGATCGGCAATCATGCCATACTTAATCACCTCCGCTAACCCGGCGACCCATTCACGTTTTGGAAGAGATTGCAACGCCTGCGGATCAACGACAACGACACGTGGCTGATAAAACGCGCCGATCAAATTTTTCCCTATTGGATGATTGACCCCTGTTTTTCCACCAACGCTCGAATCTACCTGAGCCACCAATGTCGTCGGCACTTGGACAAAGGGAACACCGCGCAGGTAGACAGAGGCCGCAAACCCTGCCACATCTCCCACGACCCCCCCACCTAACGCCAACACCACTTCCTGGCGTTCAAGTCCTTGCGTGACCAGTTCATCCAGTATTTTCGACAGCCAATACATGGATTTGGCTTTTTCTCCATCGGGAATCACCACAAGAAATGGAGAAAAACCGCACCGTTTTAAGGACCGGAGAACTACCCGACCGTAGAGCTCATTGACGATTGAATTGGTCACAATGGCAACTTGCCCGGATAATCCAACATCCTGAAGCACACGGCCAATCTGAGGCAGAATATGGGGTTGGATATGAACTTGGTAGCTCCGGTCTCCTAAAGAAACCGGAACGCGATTCGAGAGTTCAGAGATCTTCATCTAGCGGAAGTCACCACAAAACGGTCTCATTACAAGCAATGAAAAAACCTGCCACGATAGGAGCTCAGGGCAAAATACCTAAAACGTGCGGACATACTCTTGATAAGCCTCAAAGTTTTTTTTCATTTCATCCAACGTATCTCCGCCAAATTTTTCAATTAGGGCATTGGCCATTTCATATGCAATCACCGCTTCTCCGACAACACCGGCAGCTGGAACAGTACAAATATCCGAGCGCTCCACTGTGGCCTCAAACGGTTCCTTTGTTTCGATATCCACACTGTCTTTGGGAGTGTAGAGAGTCGCGATGGGTTTCATGGCCACTCGCAGCACAATCGGTTGCCCATTGGTAATGCCGCCTTCTAACCCTCCAGCATTGTTCGACTTTCTGATAAATTGTCCTGTGGCTTTATCAAAATAAATATCGTCGTGCACTTCAGAGCCAAAACGGCGGGCCGACTCAAAGCCCATTCCAATTTCGACCCCCTTCATAGCTTGAATACTCATCGAAGCAAATGCCAAGCGAGCACTCAGTCGCCGATCCCATTGAGCATAAGTCCCAAGCCCAATTGGAACGTTTGTGACCACGACTTCAAAAATGCCGCCCAAGGAGTCCCCTTTATGTTTGGCTGCCCGAATCTGTTCAATCATTTTTTTTGCCGTCTCCGGGTCATGGCATCGTACGTCAGATTGTTCTGCCTGTTCATACGCCATCAACGGGTCATTCGGGCTGGGGGCCGCAACTCCTCCAATGTCCATGGTATAACTCACCACCCGCATATCAAACTGGGCGAGCAACGACTTCGCCACGCCACCAATGGCCACCCTGATGGCTGTTTCCCTGGCACTGGCCTTTTCCAGCACATTGCGGATATCCCGATGGCCATATTTGATGGCTCCAACCAAATCTGCATGGCCCGGTCGTGGACGAGTCACCACGCGTTCGGTAGAGGGGGGACCAGGTTCTGACGCCATGATGTCTTTCCAGTTTTCCCAATCTTTATTCCAGATCAACAGCCCTAAGGGATTTCCCAAAGTTTTCCCTTTTCGAACTCCACAAATAAATTCAATCCGGTCTTTTTCAATGCGCATCCGTCCGCCACGACCATATCCGCCTTGCCGGCGGATCAAATCTGCATTAATGTCTTCGGCCGTGACCGGCAAACCGGACGGAACTCCTTCCACCACGGCCATGAGACCTCTCCCATGGGATTCCCCCGCATTTAAATATCTCAACATTTCATTCCTTTTGGCCGGATTAAACATTCATGCCAGCGGCATGTTCACTCTTAGCCATTCCCATACGTACAAAGCATGTAACTGCGAGCTTGGGAGACGGGTATCGTTGAAGGCTTCATAACCCCTCTCGACACGCACACCCGGATCGACGAGTCCTCACCTAGACTTCGAGAGTATGGATTATGAAGGTTTTTTCAGGCTTTCTCAACCAAAATATTCATGGTGATTATTTAATGGTGGGGAAGGAGAGAATGAAGGTTCTTGTCGGTGAAGCCCCCCTCACTGAGGAAACTGAAGAGAGGTGCTCAAGGAGCACCTCCTCCTCATTGATGGTCTTAATCCTCCAGCCTGATCGAGCAAGTTCAGCCCCAGATTGCACCAGAACTCGCTCCGTTGGAGATACTTGAATGACCGCCTGGTGGCCATCTTGGCCATGCATCACCCCGAGAAGTCTCCAGCCTGGATTATCTCCCAGGGGAACAGTTTTCGGTTCCGGACGTGATTGGGTCGAAATCTTGGGAGTTGGCAGGCGCTTAGGTATTCGTTTGAAAGGGTCTCGACGATTCACCTCAGTGTGTCGGGCATTGTCCTGAGCCACGCTGGTTCTTACTAGCCCGCTTGGATGAGGAGGTGATAGGGAGGTTCCTTCCGAGGCAGCCTCTCCCATTAACCCAATAAAAATCAGTACACCCCAAACACTGACCGAGCAGCTCGCGCACCCTCTCAAGTATGCAGCCATCGTGGGGACAGTACCCCACATGGACATGCCACCTTGATCTCGCAAGCCCGCCAGACATTTATCGGCTTGATTATGTTTTAAGCAGCTGCTGGACATGTTCAATACCTAAGGGGGTTAATCCATGCATCACCAGATTCGTGATGAGGAGAGATGAATCTTCCTTCTCTGACCTTCCGGCCATGACAATGGAAGAAAAACTTTCAACCCATGCAAGCTGACGCAAGTCATCCAAAAATTGAACGGTCCCTTGGAAATTCCCTTCAACTCTCACGGCAATCGGAATCGAAGACTCAGAACGCTGAAGTCCCGTCAAAGGTCCTACGGGCTTCCACACCCGAACCGTGACACTCCTTCGCTTCGCAATTCCCATGACATCCCTTCGAAAGGCTTTTGATTCAATATGTTCAGGAAGTCGTTGAACTCGAGCGGACAAATTTTCACGTAAGGCGTTAATGTCTCTTTCGATGGCTTTCAGAGAGTCTGTTTTCTGGAGAAGCCCCTGGCCCTCCTCATCTAGGCGAGCGACTTCTCGTTGTAACTCCTCAAGCGAGTGACTCATTGCCTGCCACATAACGAGGTGAATAGCCAACAGACAGACAAGCATCACTCCCACTAGGAGACCGAATCGATGCCAGATCGATAGTGCCTTCCACTGCACCATCATGTGGTCACCTGTTGATCCCATACAAAACGAATCAAAAAGGAAAAGGCTTCTGATTCTCCTTCTGGTCGCTCGAGAATTTCCACCACAGGTAGACTCATGATGATCCGATCATTCTCTAACGCCTCCATAAATTTCCCAATATCTTCCAGGGCCAACGATTGTCCGTGCAATTCCACCACCCTTGATTCCAGTTGTACTCGGTCTAACCAGATAGCAAGCTCTCCGACATTTCGACTGACCCCATCCAGCAATGCAACCGGCCAAGCCTTTTCTTTCTCCTGGTCACTGAACCGCTCAACGGAAGTCAGAAGAAGCGCTTTTTGCTCATTATAACTTTCCACATTATGGAGTTTATGGAGTCTTTCCTTTATCCGAACTAGAGCCTGCATTTTGGCTATCTTTTCTTGAAGCAAGGCATCAACCTGTTCTTGCAAAGATTTCGTCCACCACCAACTCGCCACTCCAAAACCCATAAAAACCACCACGCCCACCAACAAACAAACCAGCCAGGAAGACTCATGAGGACTCACTTGACGCTGAAGTTGGCGTGCTAAATTAATTTCAATCATGAGGGATTACCCCCCGCAATGCCGCTCCGACGGCAACGCCAAATAACGGCATGGCTTTCTGAAATCGACAATCCTGTTGCATGTCCTCAGGGACCGCGATCTTTTTGAAGGGGTTGACCGGGGTTACGGATACGTCCAATAAATCAGCCAGTCTCGATTGAAGTCCATCCAGCACCGAATACCCCCCTGACAGGAACACGCCCTGCACCACTTCCTTGTCAGTTATTTCTGAAATACCCTTGACAGTTTCAATAATCTGCTCGATGGTCCCCTTAAAAAGTTGCTCGAGAAGTAAAGATTCCGAGGCTCCTGTTGTATAGCCATTACCAGACGATGTAGAAGCCGATTGCACCCCGTCAAGCAAGTCCCCATACCAATCCGCCTCGTAGGAAACTTGGCGCATATGCATAGGATGCCCTTCTTCCATCACCACCGAAAGGATGCCGGTTGGTCCAAGATGAACGATCAGCCACGTACCTTCGTGGCCATAATTATAGGCAACCATATTCACGAGTGAAAAAGCATCCACATCGACAAAACTAACGCTCATCCCTTGCTGTTCAAATTGTTGCATTCGTTCCTCAATGAATTCTTTTTTCGCCACAACCAAAACAGCTTGATCCTTTCCATTGCCCAAGGCTCCTGAGACATTGTGCCGATATACGTCCCATACGGCACCTTGAACATCAAGAGGAATATACCGGTCAAGCTCCAAAGACAGGTGTTCTCGAAGATCACTTTCGGACATATTGGGAAACGTCAGTCTTTTCAACAACACGTGAGGACTCGAAACCGTAATCCCCACAGTATGAGGAGAAGGGGATAACTGTTTTCGAAGAACTTGGACGAGATGTCGGTCCTGCTCAAGTTCAGATTGAGAATCGAGATTAGATCTAGAAGCGAGAGCTTCAATTACAACACCCTGTAAGACAGGACAGCCATGACCCGGCTGTAGTGTCACTGCCTTCAAAAATCGAGACCCCACATCCACGCCTGTAACATTCTGGCTTTTCCACGAATACCTGCTGACCCTTTCTGCTATGCCTCTCAAAATTGTGTTCATCTTTTTAGTCCAACGATAATCGCCAAATGTCGCTTGACCTCAATTGAGGTTGTATCCGGATTTTCTCTGTAAATTCCATCCCCAAATATGATGCCGTGTTTTTACCTAGATTCGGTTGGTCGTAACACTTGGAGGCACTCATCATCGTTTGTCAGGTATGCCAATCGCTTTCCCCCTTCTCTTCGGAATGGCTCCATCATGCCAGGCATGCTAAGTGAAAGATCAAAACCGTCGATTGAAGAAAAGTCCGCGAGAATAAGAAAGAGCTTTTAAAGCAGAAAATTCTGAAATATGGGAACTAATTCTGACGAAAAGTCTACTCAACGAGGAAGGGGAATTAGGCTGGATTCCTATCTTTTGATATTTCTCGATGGTGAATCGTAACGTCATAGCCCAATATCTTCAAAGTATCTTTCATGCGTAGGACGATCGCCACCGAACGATGCCGCCCACCCGTACACCCGAAAGCAACGGTGACATAACTTCGTTGTTCCCTTTCGAACAATGGCAATAGAAAAGCAAATAATTCTTTCAAATGCTCAAGAAAGACTTTCGCCTCCCTGGTGTCAAGGACAAAACGTTGAATATCGCCATGCTCCCCCGTTAAGGGCTGAAGGTCAGGCACGAAATGAGGATTGCGAAGAAATCGGACATCAAACACCATGTCCACATCGAAGGGCACCCCGAATTTATAGCCAAAACTCATGAGACTAATTTTCAGGACTTGTCCTTCACCCCGCTCTCGATAATGTTTAATGATCCAGGCTTTGAGGTCGTGGACGGAAAACTCTGACGTATCCAGCACGCGATGGGCTCTAGCCCGAAGACTTTGTAAGCGTTCACGCTCTAATTGAATGCCCTCAATAATCGGCCGATGGGGGAGTAATGGATGCGGGCGCCTGGATTCAGAAAAACGCCTGACTAAAATATCATCATGTGCCTCTAAAAAGAGCAATTCAACGTGACAGCCATCACTTTGCAAAGCTTCGAGATTACTCAATAAATCTTCAAAAAAAGCCCGTTCACGAATATCAATCCCCAGGGCCACCTTCCTCACATCTTTGTCGGGTTGAATACACAATTCAGTGAATTTTTGAAATAAGGCCGGTGGAAGATTATCCACACAGAAAAAACCTAAATCCTCTAAACATTTTAATGCTTGGGTCTTGCCAGATCCCGATGTCCCCGTCACCATCATTAGTTGAAGAGGCAACGGATCGTTTTTTAGAGAAGCTTGAGGTGACTCACTCGGCATCATTACGCTTCCACAATCATCGTGCATGGACCGACTCATTTCAACCAGACTAACAGACACCTGAGACTCAATAAGATCCGTTATCTGCAATATTCACAATTGGGTCTGAGGCCTGAAGTCCGCCGTTAAAAGTTATGTGGGAATTCGTTTTCGTTGACTAGCAGAAGCAATATGTAATTCAGCCCGATATTTCGCTACAGTTCGACGAGCAATCAGGATATTTTTATGACGAAGTCTAGAGACGATCTCCTGATCTTTCAACGGATTGGCTGCCTCTTCTTGTGCCACCATCTCCCGAATCATCTCACGAACAGTCACAGAGGACATATCCTCTCCACGGTTGTCAGCCCGTTGGATCCCCGCATTGAAAAAGAACTTCAGTTCAAGAATACCCTGAGGGCAATGCAAATATTTATTGGTCGTCACCCGGCTAATTGTTGACTCATGCATACCCACATCTTCGGCCACCTGTTTCAAGACTAATGGCCGAAGATACTGAATCCCCTTTTCCAAAAAAGCTTCTTGAAACTTCACCAGGCTTTTGACGACTTTCACAATCGTTTTGTTCCGCTGATCAATACTCCTAATAATCCATTGTGCGCCCTTCAATTTTTCCTCAAGATAGTTTTTCGTGTTCCCAGCATCTTCTCCGGAGTGGGAAAGAAGTCGCCGATAATACGGACTGATTCTCAATCGAGGGAGGCCATCATCATTCAACAACACGACCCACTCCCCTTCATACTTCACGACGTAGACATCTGGAATAATAATTGAGTTACTATCCGAAAAATAGGGGCGACCTGGTTTCGGTTCTAGACTCTCTATCACCCGAACAGCTTCATAGACTTCATCCAGAGTCACGCTCAATGTTTTGGCTACAGACTGATACCGTTTTTTCTGAAGATCGACTAAATGATCTTTCAGGATAGCAGCCACCACATGCATGGGCACCGCTGCTTGCAAATGAGAGGTTAGTTCAGTCTCATCATGTTGTAGATGATCCAGTTGGATCAATAAACATTCTGCCAAATCCCGAGCCGCAACGCCTGGAGGATCAAACTGCTGAATCTGACGGAGCACCCCCTCAACATGTTCAACAGAGCATTTGGCGTCTTCAGCTAATTCGGCAATAGGCACGCGCATATACCCGTCTTCATCCAAATTCCCAATGATCATTCTGCCAATATCTCGGTCATCCCCTGCAAGAGAGGAGAGACGAAGTTGCCAATCCAGATGTTCCTCTAGAGAAGTCGGTTTGGTGAGAGTTTGTTCATAGGAAGGAAATTCTTCCTCTCCCGAGTAAGCCTCATCCCGCTGAGCAGGTCGCCAATCGTTCCCCAAAATATTGTCCCACTCTTCGGAGGACAACGGCTCGCCTTCCTTGATGGTTGGTTGAACCTCCGCGACCTCACCTGAAACCTCACTTTCGGCATCAGGCTCTTTCACCTGCTCTGAGGGCTCTTCCCCCACTGAAGCTTCTTCATCCTGGGCTTCCAGAGCCAAATCTTCTAAGAGGGGATTTTCTACTAAGTGTTGAGCCAGCACTTGCTGAAGTTCTAAACGAGAGAGTTGCAACAGCTTAATCGCTTGTTGCAGTTGGGGAGTCATCACCAACTTTTGAGATAACCGAAGGTCTAACCGAAGATCCATTGCAGAAACCCAATTCCTCTTTATTGGAACATTTTGAAGCGTTCGCCCAGGTAGACAGCCCTGGCTTTTGGACTATTCACAATGACATCAGGTGGACCACTTTCTAAAATCGTTCCTTCGCTTATTATATAGGCTCGATCGGTAATGGAAAGCGTATCTTGGACGTTGTGGTCCGTAATTAGAATGCCGATATTTTTCCTTTTTAAACTGGTTAAAATATCTTGGATATCTCCCACCGCAATTGGATCAATCCCGGCAAAAGGCTCATCTAGGAGTAAGAATTTTGGGTTGGTAGCTAAGGCTCGAGTTATCTCCAAACGTCGACGCTCTCCACCTGAGAGGGTAAAGGAGCCATGTGTACGAAGCCGAGTCAGATCCAACTCCTCTAACAATTCATCTAATCTCGCTTTTCGGCCAGACGCAGGGAGATCCAATGTCTCCAAGACCGCCAATACATTATCCTCAACCGATAGCCTTCGGAAAATTGAAGCTTCTTGTGGCAAATATCCAATTCCCCGCCTTGCCCGCTTGTACATGGGCAGTGCAGTAATCTCATCGTTGTTGAGAAATATTTTCCCTTGGTCAGGTTGACAAAGTCCCACCACCATATCAAAGATTGTAGTCTTACCAGCACCATTAGGCCCGAGGAGCCCAACAACTTCTCCTCCCAATAATTCCAAACTGACGCCCCTAACAACTTGACGACCTTTATAGCTCTTCTTTAAATCCTTGGCAGAAATTCTATGAAGAGATTGCCCCCGTAGATCAGGCATTTGCATTCCTTGAGTCAATCATGCAGACCTCGATTTTAAAGAAAACTGTGACCACACCGGATGCCTCATCATTAGGTCAAAAAATGTACGATCAAACCATGATCGGGTTGATCTACCCTTGTCAATCACAATCCAAAATTCATTTTTATGGGAGCACGATGAAAATAACGATAAACGATGGCAGTCGGATTAAAAGCCTGAAAATTCTAATTTTGCTCGGATCCTTCAATAATTACCCGAGTTCCACCTTCTACCACACTCCGGTTTTCCTTTAAAAACATAGTCATCTTGGGACCACTAATCCTTGTTCCGGTCTGCCAGGCCACGGGAGAACCCGTCAAGATAACCTTTTCCTCCGCTTTGTAATACAAGGCATGTTGACTAGTAGCTCGACTCTCCCCTTTTTCAATTCTAACCTTCCCTTTCGCTTCAATATAACTAATTTCATTCCCAGATTCTGATTTGGCTCCTGAACCTGTGGCAGCAGAGGGATTTGAAGGTGCCTTTCCTTTGAAATACACGATCATCACATCAGAATGCACCACCAATTCGCCTTGGACCATTTTGACTGATCCTTGAAAAATGGCCAGGTTTTTTTCGCTGCTGGCCGTCATCGTATTAGAAGTAATGATCGTAGAAACTTTTGGCTCTTCTCCCATTCCCACAATGGGAACATGAACCAAAATTATCACAAATATCAACCAACCAAATGAGATCGGCAAGGGGACTCTTATGGCGACACCAACTCAGCACGCACATTCTTGAGCAAATGAAATTCATGCTTATCCACGTCTCCCTTTAATCCTATTCCGGTAATGGTTAATCCATCCCCTTTTATAAGCACTTGATCCGGAGTGTGTATCTGCCGTGCATCTTCGTTCCAGGTTAATTTATCGGAAAACACTTGATAACCAGACTCAAAGGTCATAACAGTTTTCTCATTTTTGCTTACTAACTCAAAATCATTGCTGGATGTATTCATTACGCCTTTTTCAGAGGTAATTTTCAATTGTTCCTTCTGGAACTCTCCATCAAAAAGGTGGACTTGAACCGATTCCAACCTGGCTACATGCTCTTTATCAAAGACCTTGGCTTGATCAGCATTTACAACCCATTTTGTGGAGCCAGATCGAGTTTGGCGGTAATTAAATCCCTGAATCCAAGCGTCCGCTCCTTGCTGTTCATCTAAAGTTACGGAAGTTGTTTCTTGGCTTCGTGTTTGCATATGATTCACTACACGATATCCGATAAATACTGCCATACCTAAAACAAGCAGAGTTAAAATGGTCCTCGTCCCATAAAATTGCATTTATCCCTGCTCAGTCGAAAGACCACCCTTAGGGTAAAAGACCCATAAAAAAAGAATAGCACAGGGTCCAGGTCAAGTAAATAAAAGACCTTAACCCTGTGAAATATTGAAGGAGGAGAGAGGAAACTATGCTGGAAAAACTGGAGCAGTAATAATCATAAATTGAAAAGACTAAGTTCTATGTATTCCTAACTGGCTGGGGAGGAAACTACAACCTTCTCAGATTCATTGCCTTTTTCGACCAATTCAATCGCTACAAGTTTTGCAGCGTCCCCAGGGCGTTGACGAGTTTTAATAATTCTTGTATAGCCACCGTTCCGCTCAGGAAAACGCTTGGCAACATCATCAAAAAGTTTTTGAACCGTTTGTTTGGTCCGTAAAACACGCAAGGCCCCACGTCTGGCTTGAAGGGTTCCTTGTTTCCCAAGAGTAATCAGTTTATCGGTGATCCCACGTAGTTCTTTCGCTTTGGCCTCTGTGGTTTCAATTCGCTCATGTTCCATGAGAGATGTCACCAAATTCCTAAATAAAGCTAAACGATGTTTACTGTTTCGTCCTAATTGTCTTCCGCGTTTTCGATGACGCACAATACACGTCCTTTGAAAAAAGTTCAGGTTTGGGATTCTGTTACTTCACTCACTTTGGTTCCTAAGGTCAACCCCATTTCCGCTAAGACCTCTTTAATTTCATTTAATGATTTTTTCCCAAAATTTTTGGTCTTCAACATTTCATTTTCGCTTTTATGAACTAAATCACCGATGGATTTAATGTTAGCATTTTTTAGGCAATTTGCAGCGCGGACCGACAGCTCTAATTCATTCACACTTCGAAACAAATGTTGATTAATCAACATCTTGCTCTCATCTCCACCCTCTTCTTGAGCTGGCTCCCCCCTCTCTTCAGATGGCAGGCAAATATCAAGATGGTTGCGAAGAATTCCCGCTGCTGAGGTGACAGCTTCCTGGGGAGATATGCTTCCGTCCGTCCACACTTCCAGAATCAGTTTATCGTAATCCGTGATCCGACCAACCCGAGCGCTTTCCACACTAAAATTAACCCGTTTAATGGGAGAGAAAACAGAGTCTACCGGAATGACCCCTATTGGCAAACCTTCTTCTTTATTCCGTTCGGCAGGAACATACCCACGACCTGGCTTCACAATGAGTTCAATATCTAACATCCCATCTTTATCCAAAGTGGCAATATGAAAATCTGGATTCAAAACTACCACGTCCGGATCTACAGATAAATCTGCGGCCAACACTTCGCCAGGCCCCTTCTTTTTCAGGCGTATCGCTTTAGCCTTATCGGAATGTAACCGCAACCGTAAAGCCTTTATGTTCAAAATGAGAATCGTGACATCCTCGGTCACACCGGGAATGGTCGAAAACTCATGATATACTCCCTCAATCTTTACGGAAGTGACAGCTGCCCCAGGAAGCGAAGAGAGCAAGACCCGCCTGAGGGAATTCCCCATGGTGGTTCCAAAACCTCGCTCAAATGGTTCGGCCGTAAACTTGCCATAGGTAGGTGAAGCAGTTTCCTTTTCCAATTCCAGCTTCGTGGGTATTTGGAAATCCTTCATGCTATTTATCATAAGGATCGCGTCTCCCTTTCTTGGTCCCAAGGCCATGTATGTGATCCATTCGCAACATCTGCTCTATCTCCGGCAGGACAATTTACCGTGAATACAGCTCCACTACAATCTGTTCATTGACTAATACGTCAATGTCCTGTTTAGTGGGAATGGCTTGGACGGTACCCTTTAATAAATTCCGCTCCATCTCTAACCAATTCGGCACTCCTCGGCCACTAGAAACTTCCAGGGCGGCTTGGACCGGGACAAGCTGGCGACTTTTCTCCCTGATTTCGATAATATCCCCGACGTTCACCGTCACGGAAGCAATCGTGACTTTTCGGCCATTCAACATCACATGACCGTGATTCACCAACTGCCTGGCTTGGCCACGTGATGAGGCAAATCCTAGTCGATACACCACATTATCAAGTCTTCGCTCCAGCAGGCTCAACAAATGCTCGCCGGTGATCCCCTTACGTCTAACAGCTCGGTGATAGGTATTGAGGAATTGTCGTTCCTGCATACCATACACACGCCGAAGCTTTTGTTTTTCCCTAAGCTGAGTGCCATATTCCGTCGCACGGCCTCGCCGTGACTGCCCATGCTGTCCAGGTGGATAACTTCGGCGCTCAATTGCGCATTTTTCAGTCATACACCTGGTCCCTTTTAAAAACAACTTCACTCCTTCACGCCGACATAACCGACATACAGGACCAGTATATTTGGCCATGGACTTTCTCCCCCTATCTCCAGTTCACGAAAAACCGATAATCTACAAAAACCTCTCTCAGAAATTACACTCGTCTTCGTTTTGGAGGCCGACATCCATTATGGGGAATCGGCGTCACATCACGAATAAGATTGACTCGCAAACCAGCGGATTGAAGGGCTCTCACGGCGGCTTCTCGTCCAGACCCAGGTCCATTCACATAGACATCCACTTGTCGAAGGCCAAACTCCATTGCTTTTTTTGCAGCCACTTCACCTGCACGCGTAGCAGCAAAGGGAGTACTCTTTCTCGACCCCTTAAATCCCTGGCTACCTGCACTAGCCCAGGTTACAGCCCCACCGGTCATATCTGTGATCGTCACGATGGTATTATTAAATGAGGCCATGATATGCACGATCCCAACTTGGAAAACTTTTCTATCCTTCTTTTTTCCCTTTTTAACACTCATGAAAGATCCCTTTCAGCAGCTTATTTCCTAACTTTTCCCCCAATCGCCCCCCGTCGGCCTTTTCTTGTTCGTGAATTTGTTTTCGTCCTTTGGCCTCTCACAGGCAGACCTTTCCGATGTCGTAACCCACGATAAGTTCCGATATCCATCAAACGCTTAACACTCATGGTGACCTCTTTTCTAAGGTCACCCTCTACGTCGTATTCCTTGTCAATTGTCTCACGCAAACGGACCACCTCATCTTCTTGAAGGTCCTTCACCCTGGTTTCAGGAGAAACTCCTGTCTTTCGCAATATATCCCGTGAACTGGCCGGACCAATTCCAAAAATATAGGTTAATCCAACATCAATCCGTTTTCCTACCGGCAACTCTACGCCTGCGATACGAGCCATTTCTTACTTTCCTCTCTCTAGGGATTGGCTTAATCTATCCACAACACACATTAACGCACCTTAGCCCTGTCGCTGCTTGTGCTTGGGGTTTGTGCAGAGCACCCTTACCACCCCTTTGCGGCGAATGACCTTACATTTAACACAGATTGGTTTAACCGATGATTTAACTTTCACGATAACAACCTCTATTTAAACCGATAGGTAATCCGTCCACGAGTCAGGTCATATGGAGATAATTCCACTGTCACCTTATCTCCTGGCAAAATTCTAATAAAATGCATCCGCATCTTCCCAGAAATATGAGCTAGTATTTTATG
The DNA here is from genome assembly GCA_963801755.1 of uncultured Nitrospirales bacterium. GTDB lineage: Bacteria > Nitrospirota > Nitrospiria > Nitrospirales > UBA8639 > Nitrospira_E. The sequence continues at coordinate 167,864 of CAWDGE010000006.1, forward strand.
CCCATTTTCCAACTGAACCCGAAACATCGCATTCGGCAAGGTTTCAGTTACTGCCCCTTGAACCTCGATAATATCTTCTTTTCCCATTAGGAAATTTACCTGACCTCCAACCTAGGACTATCCCGTTAAAATGCGAGGCGCACCATTCGCTTCAATTGTAATTGTGTGCTCAAAGTGAGCAGAAAGTGATCCATCGCAAGTGACTGCCGTCCAGCCATCTTTCAAGATTTTGACTGCCGATCCTCCAAGGTTAACCATTGGTTCTATGGCCAGAGCCATCCCAGGTTTTAAACGGGGGCCTTGTCCTGGTTTTCCATAATTTGGGACCTGCGGTTCTTCATGCAACTGCCGCCCAATACCATGGCCCACAAAATCACGAACAACCGAATACCCATGCTTTTCTACATGAGTTTGAATTGCAAAAGAAATGTCCGAGAGACGATTACCCACAACAGCCTGTTCGAGTCCTTTATGTAGAGCCTCCCGAGTGACTCCAATCAATAATTGAATTTTTTCAGGAACCGGCCCAACTGAAACCGTCACGGCTCCATCTCCATAAAACCCCTCAACAATGGCTCCAACATCTAATCCGATGATGTCTCCGTCTTTCAATTCACGCTTTGAGGGTATTCCGTGTACGACTTCTTCATTTATAGATGCACAGAGACTATTGGGATAATTCCTATACCCTTTAAATGCTGGAATTCCACCCAAATCAAGAATACATTCCTCTGTAAGTCTATCTAATTCCAAAGTAGTTATACCGGGCTTCACTTCATGAACCAGCAATTGATGACATTGAGTCACAATTTTACCGGCCCGAGCTATGAGTTCTATTTCCTCAGCCGTTTTTATGATGATCATTCTATCTGGACTGGGTTAGGAGAGCTACCAATCTCTCCTGAACTGCAGAAACTACCCCTGACCCATCCAATTCGGAAAGAATTCCCCTATCCTTATAATATTGGATTAAGGGCTCTGTTTGTTTTTGATATACAACCAATCTGGATTGAATGGTTTCTGGCTTATCATCATTTCGCTGTATAAGGGGCACATCACATTCATTGCATACCCCCTTTTTTTTTGGTGGTATGGACTTGAGATGATATACTGCTTTACATTTTGGGCAACTCCGTCTCCCACTTATTCGTTCGATTATGTCCGCTTGGGGAAGAGAAAAATATACAACCCGATTAATGGGCCCTCCATTCCCTTCCAAAAACGAAGACAACTTATCGGCTTGGGCTACAGTTCGAGGAAATCCATCTAATAAGAAACCATTGCGGGATTCCGGAGATACCAATTTTTCTTCAACTAAACCAATCACCACCTTATCTGGAACTAATTCACCACGTTCCATAAAAAGTTTAGCTTCATTTCCAAGCGTGGTATGCCTATCAACGCTTTCCCTAAGCAAATCTCCTGTTGAAAGTTTTTGAATACCGAATTTTTGGGCAATAAAGTCTGCCTGAGTCCCTTTTCCCACTCCTGGAGGACCAAGAAAAATTACCCTCATGCTCTTAACCACTTCTTCCCTTTAAGGAACCTTTTCCAAGAAAACCTTCATAATTCCGCATGAGCATATGATTTTCTATTTGTTGCGCGGTATCCAAACCCACTCCAATGACAATCAAAAGTGAGGTACCTCCAAAGTAGAATGGCATATTAAGTCGGTAAATCAGTAGTTCTGGAATGACGCATACAATTGCTAAATAGATAGCTCCAGCAAATGTAATCCTTGTCAGAACCTTATAAATAAAGTCTGCGGTTTTTTGTCCAGGTCGTATCCCTGGGATAAATCCCCCATATTTTTTCATGTTGTCTGCCATATCAACAGGGTTAAGTACCACAGCTGTATAGAAGAAGCAGAAAAAAATAATCATTCCAACGTATAGCATCGTATACAGTAAAGAACCCGGAGCTAATTGTGCCCCGATGCTTTGAACCCACGGCACCTGTATGAAGCTTGCTATCGTGGCTGGAAAAGCAATAATTGATGAAGCAAAAATTGGGGGGATAACTCCCGCCGTATTTATTTTAAGTGGGATATGAGTGTTTTGCCCACCATATACGCGTCGCCCAACTATTCGCTTGGCATATTGAACAGCAATTTTTCTCCGACCACTTTCCAGAAAGACAATAGCCCCCATAACTGCCAGCATCACGACACCAAGGATTAACAGTAAAAGGAGACTGATTTGACCAACCTGATATAAATCAAATGTTTGAACCACTGCACTTGGAAGACTAGCCACTATCCCCGAAAAAATTATAAGAGAAATCCCGTTTCCAACACCACGTTCGGTAATCTGCTCTCCTAACCACATGAGAAAGGCCGTTCCAGCTACCAACGTAATCACAGTCATCAATCGAAATGGCCAACCAGGGTCAAGAACAAATGCACCATCGTTCATTCCTTCAAGGCCAAGAGCAATACCAAACCCCTGAATTAAGGCAATAACGATAGTTCCATACCTGGTATACTGAATGATTGTCTTTCTTCCTCGCTCTCCTTCTTTTGCTAATTTCGAAAGATGGGGAACAACTACCGTGAGAAGCTGTAAAATAATTGAGGCGCTAATATAGGGCATTATGCCCAAGGCAAAAATCGTCAACCTCGATAAAGCTCCTCCCGAAAAAATATCAAGGAAGCCCATGAGGGCCCCACCTCGTTCGGTAAGAAACTTAAAAAGCTCTTCGTTATTGATTCCGGGGGTGGGAACATGAGCCCCAATCCGATATACTGCGAGCATGGACAAGGTAAATATTACCCGGCTACGCAACTCCGGAATTTTAAAAATATTTTGAATGCTTGTGACAAGCCGCTCAAGCACGGCCGATCACCTTTGCTTGCCCACCGGCGCTCTCAATTTTTTGTCTGGCGGTATCACTAAATTTATGCGCTTCAACGACAATTGGACGGTCGATTTCCCCAGAACCAAGTATTTTAACTTGTGGATTTCGCCCTTTAGCTAACCCAATTTCCCTAAAAACGGTTGGGTTAAAGTTCATAGTTTTTTCCTGGGCAACAAGATCCTTAATATTTATAACGGAATATTGTATCCGGAAAATGTTTGTAAACCCACGCTTAGGTAATCTGCGGGCAAGTGGCATTTGCCCTCCCTCAAAACCAGCTTGATTAGCTCGACCAGAACGGGCTAATAACCCTTTATGGCCTTTTCCAGCTGTCTTGCCTAAACCTGAACCAGGCCCACGGCCAAGGCGCTTCCTCTTGGTTCTTGAACCTGAAGACGGATGTAAATCGTGTAGCTTCATGAAACTGCAACCTCAATAAGATGCCTGACCTTATAAATTAATCCTCGTACTTGTTCTGTATCCGGACGACTGACGGTCTGTCCAATTTTCCTAAGTCCGAGCCCCAATAAAACCACACGCATCTTATCTGGATGGCCTATTGTGCTTCGCTTTAATGTAATTGAGAGATTGGTTGGTGTCACCATGATTTCCAGGTTTCCTGACTGGTCATTTGATATCAATTAATCTTCTATCCCGACAGCCGTTCGACGCATCTCCCGTACTTCATGGGGATCACGAAGTTGGCTCAAACCTTGAATAGTTGCCCTCACTGCATTAAACGGATTCCCACGGCCTAAGGTTTTCGCAACGATATTCTGAGCACCAGCCACCTCCAACAACGAGCGTACCGCTCCTCCGGCGATGATCCCAGTACCCTGCTTTGCAGGTTTCAAGACAATGTGCTCCCCACCAAAATATCCATGCACCTCATGGGGGATGGTGTTTGATTTAAGGGGGATCCTGATAAGATTTTTTTTTGCATGAGCCACGGCCTTCGCAATGGCAGATGGAACTTCAGTCGCTTTACCTTTTCCCACACCCACCCAACCATCGCCATCGCCCACAACCACCAAAGCTGAAAAGGAAAAACGCTTTCCACCTTTCACTACTTTGGCTACTCGGTTAATTACAACCGGCTTATCTTTTAAATTGAGTTCTTCAACATTAACCCTCACAGAAGTGAATCCTTCCCTTTAGCAAAATTTAAGGCTGGGCCCGATTAGAATTTCAGTCCTCCCGAACGAGCGGCATCCGCCAAAGCCTTTACCCGACCATGATACAATCTTCCACCTCGATCAAAGACCACTAAATCAATAGGTATGGCTTTTGCCCGTTCAGCGATTGCTTGCCCCACCATTTTCGCCGCTTCAATATTCCCACCAGATTTTATTTTATCTTTTAAACCAGGGTCACAGGATGACGCGGAAACCAAGGTGCGACCCACAGAATCATCAATAATCTGAGCATAGATATGAGTATTACTTCTAAAAACACTTAATCGTGGACGAGAAGATAATCCCACAATGCGCAGACGCACGCGCCGACTCCGTTTATTCAATCTTTTTTGTTTTTCAAGTATATTCACAAGTTCAACCTACTTTTTGCCGGCCTTGCCAGCTTTTTTACGAAGGATTTCACCAACATACTTTATACCTTTTTGCTTATACACATCAGGAACCTTCATACTTCTGATTTGAGCTGCAACCAAGCTAACCATTCGTTTATCAATACCCTTAAGAGAAATTGAAGTTTGCTTGTCAACAGACGCCTCAACTCCTTTTGGCAAACTTATTGAAACGGGATGAGCGTATCCAACAGAAAAGCTTAATTCACTTCCTTGAATTTGGGCACGGTACCCAACTCCCATCACTTCTAGGTTTTCCTGGAAACCCTCCTTCACTCCCTTAAACTGATTTGCGAGCTCAGCCCTTGTTAGTCCGTGTAAGGCCTTAAGTTTTGCGGAATCGTTATTTCTGGATAAAGAAACTTCTTCATTTTCTATACTGGCTTGTATTCCTGGGCTCAAACCCCATTTCAGCTGACCAAGCGGGCCCTTCACCAAAACGTTCCCATCAAGAACGCGCACTTCAACGCCCTTTGGAATTGATATCGGCTTTCTTCCAATCCTAGACATGATTTACCTATTAATTAAAATTCCAAATAAATAAGGTATCCAAAATTACCACACGTGACATAGAATTTCACCGCCAACCTGGGAACTCCGGCATTGCTCATCTGTTAATAACCCACGGTCAGTGGTCAAGATAGCCAACCCCAATCCACGCATTACCCGTGGAAGATCTTCTTTCCCGGCATAGACTCTACATCCAGGCTTACTGATTCTTTTTATCCCAGTTATGAAGGATTTTTTCTGTCGACCTGGAGCATATCGAAGTGATACTTCAATAACTGGGTGCCCATTGGTACCGGTAGCTGCCTTATAGTCACGAATAAATCCTTCTTCCTTGAAAATTCGCAGGATATCTTTTTTAACACGGGAAGATGGGATTTTAACCAAATCGTGTCCACGGCGTCCCGCATTTTGAATTCGCACGAATAAATCTGCGAGAGGATCAGTCATCGACATGCTAAAAAACCTCGTATTGAATTATTTGCCAATTACTAACAAAAACCGTTTACCACAAGAAGTCTACCAACTGGATTTAGTGACACCAGGTATATCACCACGCAAACTTAAGAAACGAAAACAAATTCGACACATACGGAAGCGACGCAAAAAACCTCTCACCCGCCCACAAAGAGCACAGCGATTATAGTGGCGACATGTGAATTTGGGCTTTCGCTTAGCCTTATTCTTTAATGCTAACCTTGACACGTACGCTCCTTTCCCTCTCTAGGGTTTTCTAAAAGGCATTCCCAAGTGGGCCAATAAAGATTTGGCTTCATCATTCCGTTGAGCGGTGGTAACAAACGTAATATCCATCCCATGTATTGATGCAACATCATCATATTTAATTTCAGGAAATGCCAGCTGTTCTTTTAACCCCAGCGTATAGTTCCCACGACCGTCGAAAGCTTTTGGAGAGATCCCACGGAAGTCACGAATTCTAGGCAAAGCCACGGAAACCAATCGGTCCAAGAACTCATGCATTCTGGCGCCCCTTAAGGTAACCTTCGTTCCGATCGGAATTCCTTCACGCAACTTAAATCCCGCGATGGCCTTCTTTGACCTAGTCAGAACAGGCTTTTGCCCCGTAATTTGCTCAAGTTCTGCGGCGGCACTTTCTAATAATTTTACATTTTGAACCGCTTCCCCCATGCCAATATTTAAGACAATCCGCTCCACTCGAGGGACCTGCATAGGATTACCATAACCAAATTCCTTCATCATGGCAGGGATAACTTTTTCCTGGTACATCGCCTTAATTCGGGGAACATAATTCTCAGGTTTAACCGCGGCTGAACCTACCGCCTTTTCTTTTGCTTTAAGTGCTTGCTTTGTTACAGATTTTGATTTCATCAGCTTTTATCCAAAACTTCAGTTGGAGCTTTTTGATAAACACGGACTTTCCGTCCATCATCAAAAGTTTTCATTTTAATTCTTGAAGGTTTCTTGACGGATTCACAAAAGGCCATGACATTTGAAATCGCCATAAAACCTTCCCGTTCAAGAATTCCACCTTGCTTGTTTTTTGCGTTTGGCTTTGTATGACGTTTCAATATGTTGAGCTTTTCAACTGTGACTCTGGCATCTTTTGTTTGGACCTGGAGGACTTTACCCGTCTTTCCACGCTCCTTGCCAGCGATAACCATCACCATATCGCCTTTTTTTATTCGAAATTTTTCAGCCATAACACCCTATCCTAAATGACTTCTGGAGCCAGAGATATGATTTTCATATACTTTTTCTTTCGTAATTCTCTTGCAACCGGCCCAAAGATACGAGTTCCAACCGGGTCCCCCTGAGCATTAACTAAAACGCAAGCATTCCGGTCAAATTTAATGTGAGAACCATCTTCCCGGCGACGGCCTTTTTTTGTTCGCACAATCACGGCCTTCATAACGTCACCCTTTTTAACCGATGCCTTCGGTATCGCCTCTTTCACGGCCACCACAATGATGTCACCCAACGATCCATACCGACGCTTTGTTCCACCCAGCACATGAAAGCACATTACATTTTTTGCGCCTGAATTATCGGCCACATCAAGATAAGTATAATTTTGTATCATTTGTTAGCTCTATTTCCTACAAACTAAAGAAATGTTTAAAACACAATCTTCCTGAATCTTAGGTGGTTACTCGCTTTGTTAAAACCTCCGAAACACGCCAGTGCTTACTCTTGCTTAAAGGGCGCGCATAAACAATATTTACCTGATCACCTATTAGGCATTGATTCACTTCGTCATGAGCCTTTATCTTTGTCTTTTTTCTCATAACTTTTCCGTAAAGAGAATGACGCTCAATGCGAACAACCTCAACCACTACGGTTTTTTGCATTTTATTACTGACTACTTTTCCCGTAAGAGATCGAGGCAGAGCCCTGGTCTGTGTCATAGTTGAATAACTTTCCTTCAAAATCGTGGTTGACTAATCAGCTTTTTGGCGAAGAACCGTTTGAACCCTGGCGATATTTTTTCTTGTCTCGCGTATTCGCATTGGATTTTCCATGCGCCCTAATGCCAATTGACTCCTAAAATGAAACAACTCTTGTTTCAATTTATTGATTTTTTCAAACAATTCGCTCTTTTCTAAATTTTTTAATTCGTCCATTTCCATATCCAATACCTACAAAACTGGTATTTCGCCACGAATAACAAACTTTGTTGCCACAGGTAACTTATGTCCTGCTAAACGCAAAGCCTCTTCTGCAACGGTTTGCGTAACATCATCCATTTCAAACAAAATTCTTCCAGACTTTACTGGGGCAACCCAATACTCCGGGTTTCCCTTTCCTTTTCCCATTCGGACTTCAGCAGGTTTCTTCGTAATAGGCTTATCCGGAAAAATTCTGGTCCAAATCCTTCCACCCCTTTTTACATGCCTGGTCATCGCGATACGAGCTGCTTCGATTTGCCTGGCCGTAATTCTTCCCGGCTCCATGGCCTTAAGGCCAAATACCCCGTAGGCGATTTCACCACCGCGGTAGGCCTTCCCACGCATCCGGCCTTTTTGAACCTTTCTGAATTTAACCCTTTTCGGAGCTAACATCTTTCAATTACTCCAATCACTTTAATCTTTTCATTCTTTATAAAAAACCTAATGAAGGCTCCGACTTTTCCAAGGAAGGAATTTGAGCATCCCCTTTAAATATCCAAGCCTTAACTCCTATTTGGCCCATGGCGGTTTTCGCTTCGGCAAATCCATATTCCACGTCTGCCCTAAGAGTATGAAGAGGCACACGACCCTCCCGATACCATTCCGTTCTTGCGATTTCATGTCCACCCAGTCGACCGGCACAATACACCTTAATTCCTAAGGCACCAAGCCGTAGAGCAGAAGCAACGCTTCGCTTCAACGCACGCCGAAAGGAGACCCGCTTCTCCAATTGAGTAGCAATATTCTCAGCAACCAGCTGAGCATCCAACTCCGGCTTCTTAATTTCCTTCACGTTTACGAAAACCTCATTCCCATATTCTTTTTCAAGCGTGGCCTTCAATTTATCAACTTCAGCGCCCTTCCTCCCTATGATAATACCAGGACGAGCAGTATGAATAATTAATTTCAGCTGGTTGCCCGAACGCTCAATTTCCACACTGGATATGCCGGCATGATACAATCGCTTTTTAACCACGTCCCGTATAGAAAGATCTTGGTGAAGAAGCTTCGCATAGTCTTTTTTTGCATACCATCGCGAATGCCATGTACGGGTATAACCTAACCTGAAACCATACGGGTGCGTCTTTTGACCCATGTATTCTGTCTCCCCCTAACTTCCAAGTTTTGAAAATATCGGCACTTCTAACCAGCTGGACTTACAATGATCGTTATATGACTCGTCCGCTTATGGATAGGGTTAGCCCTTCCCATTGATCGCGGGCGAAAGCGCTTATAAATTGGCCCACCATCCACATAAGCCCTGGCAATTTTGAGATTTTCTGGATCACCCAAATCTTTCTGCCCGGCATTAGAAACTGCAGAAAAGAGTAATTGCTCAACAACCCTGGCAGCTGACCTAGGCGTATATTTCAATATGGCCAATGCTTCAGCCGCATTCCTTCCCCTCACCATATCAACAATTAACCTTGCTTTACGTGGGGCCAGTCTTACATGTCGAAGAATTGCTTTACCTTCAGCCATATCTTTTTTCTACCTTCTCAAGTATTTCCTGACTTATGTGGTCGGTTAATTTCCCTACTTTAGCGCAACTGCCTTCTCACTCCTGGCATGCCCATGTCCTTTAAAAAATCTTGTTGGGGCGAATTCACCTAATTTATGCCCAACCATATTGTCGGTAATAAAAACTGGGATAAACTTCTTCCCGTTATGGACGGCAAAAGTCAAACCGATCATATCTGGAATAATTGTCGACCGACGGGACCAGGTTTTTATGACTTTGGACTCTCTTCCCTCCTTGGCCTTTTCTACTTTTTTTGCAATATGGTCATCGACAAATGGACCTTTATGAACTGACCTTGGCATCGATTCCCCCCTATATTAACGGGACTTTTTCTTTCTACCTGCAATGATAAAACGCGAGCTTTGATTTCGCGGCTTTCGTGTCTTAAAACCCTTTGTCGGTTGCCCCCACGGTGAAACCGGATGAGGATTACCTTGACCAGACTTTCCCTCACCACCTCCATGCGGATGGTCTACTGGATTCATCACTACCCCACGCTGATGTGGTTTGCGCCCCAACCATCTGGACCTACCGGCCTTCCCAATGGTTACGTTATTATGGTCGGTATTCCCAACCTGCCCAATGGTAGCCATGCATGTTCCTAAAATCTTCCTCATTTCCCCTGACGTTAAACGAATTTGGACATAGCCTTCATCTCGACCCATCACCTGGGCCGAAGCCCCAGCACTCCGCGCCAATTGGGCACCTTTGCCTGGCTTTAATTCAATATTGTGCACCACTATGCCAAGAGGCATTTCCATAAGTGGCAAAGCATTCCCAACCCTCACGTCAATTCCAGTACCGGCCTGGACCGAATCGCCGACCTTCAAACCAAAAGGAGCCAGAATATACCGCTTCTCCCCGTCTGCATAGTGCAGCAGTGCAATTCGAGCCGAGCGATTAGGGTCATATTCCAAACTGGCCACTTTTCCTATAATCTTAAACTTGTCCCGCTTGAAATCAATTTTCCGATAGAGGCGCTTATGACCACCACCCTTAAATCTGGATGTAATTCTTCCGGCGTTATTCCTACCACCAGACTTGGATTTAAAGCTGGTTAAGGCTTTTACAGGCCTTTCACGCGACAACCCCTCACCCGTAACAGCCGACATTCCCCTTCGGCCAGGTGACGTTGGATTATATTCTTTTATTGGCATAACCTAATTCTCTCTATTTCATTAAATGACAAAAAGAATCCCTACTAGGCGCTTTCATACAATTCTATTTTTTCGCCCTCTTTTAATGTGATGAACGCCTTTCTCCAATCTGACCTTTTACCGGTAAAGCGACCTTGTCGCTTTTTTTTGCCCCTAACATTCATCACATTCACGGAAGTGACCTTAACGCTAAATACCTTCTCCACGGCTCTGCGAATATCAATTCGAGTTGCCTGACGATGCACGGAGAACGCAATTGCATTCTTCATTTCGCGTATTGCGGTAATTTTTTCTGTTAACAAAGGACGGATCAATACATCATGTGGATTCACGTTACACCCAAATTTCCTGGATTCGTTCTAGCTCTACTTTGGTTACTACTAATTTTTCACACCAAAGCACGTCATACACATTAAGGTCCTTGCCATGAAGGACTTTTAAGTTTTTTACATTTTTTCCAACACGGAAAATATCAGCTAAACCCTCATGAATAACTAATAGGACCTTTCCACTCGCCCCAACACTCACTAAGGATTTAACCAATTCACGTGTTTTCATTTCAGACAGAACCAAATCCTCCAACACCACCAATCCATCTCCAGTTTTGGCTGCCAAAGCCCCCCTCAAGGCGGCCCTATACATTTTTTTCGGCAAGGTGGAAGCATAGGATCTTGGTTTCGGCCCAAAAACGGTCCCACCACCCCTCCAAATAGGAGAACGACTTGATCCAGCCCTTGCACGCCCCGTATGCTTCTGCTTCCATGGCTTCTTCCCACCACCCCTTACCTCTCCACGCCCAAGCGTAGAAGCATTTCCCTGCCTGGTACTTGACCGCTGCATAACCACAGCGCGATGAACCAATGAAGGATTGACAGTTGAACTAAAAACACCACCAGTTAAATCAACTTTACCTACAGGCCGAGAGTCTTGGCCAAATACGGGAAAAGCATCAATAGATTGCATCAGCCAACCTTCCTTACGATGACTACCCCACCAACCGGACCCGGGACGGACCCTGTAATTAAGAGGATATTTTCCTCTGACTTTACTCCGAAAACCTTCAAACCTCTGACTGTGATTTGTTTATTTCCCATGTGACCAGGAAGCTTTTTATTCTTTAACACCCTTGAAGGAAAAGAGCTCGATCCGATAGACCCAGGGGCTCGATGGAACATTGAACCATGGGATGCGGGCCCACCAGCATAATTATGCCTTTTAATAACTCCCTGAAATCCCTTTCCCTTAGAAATCCCCTGAACATTAATTGCTTCACCTTCGGAAAATAAATTTACGTCCAACAGGGAACCAACTTGAGCATCGCCGGTAGAGCCAAACTCTCTTAAATGACGCCAAACCTTATTTCCTGCTTTTTTCAAGTGGCCCAACTGAGGTTTTGTCTGTTTTCGTTCGGGTACCTCACCGAATCCAATTTGTACGGCCTCATAGCCATCTGTACTCTTTTTTTTGAGCTGAACAATTCCGCATGGACCCGCTTCAATAACCGTCACAGGGATAAGGCGTCTCTCCGCATCGAACACTTGAATCATACCTAATTTTTTACCGATCAACCCTTTAACCATAATTCAATAATTACCTAAATTAAGTTGACTGTAACTAAGGAAAGCCTTGACCGCAAAGCCTACAGCTTAATTTCCACATCCACACCGGCAGCCAGATTCAGTTTCATCAGAGCGTCCATAGTCTCAGGTGTTGGCTCCATAATGTCCAGCAATCGCTTATGAGTACGAATTTCAAACTGCTCCCGTGATTTTTTATCCACGTGAGTTGATCTCTGAACCGTCCACTTCTCAATCCTCGTCGGAAGAGGCACAGGCCCAGCAATGCGGGCGCCACTCCGACGAACGGTATCCACAATCTCACGAAGAGATTGATCTAATACCCTATAATCAAACCCTTTTAAGCGTATTCGTATTCTGCGGTCTCGATCCACAAAAACCTACCCTTTCCACTAACACCAGTATTTCTTACGCGACGATTTCCGTGACCACCCCGGCTCCAACCGTTCGGCCCCCTTCTCGCACCGCAAATCGCACCCCTTGCTCCATGGCAATCGGGGAGATCAATTCGCCCTCAAACGACACATTATCCCCCGGCATCACCATCTCTACCCCCGGGTTCAATTGCACCACCCCCGTGACATCCGTCGTCCGGAAGTAAAACTGCGGACGATACCCATTAAAAAACGGCGTATGTCGCCCGCCCTCATCCTTCGTCAAAATATACACTTCCGCCTTGAATTTCGTATGCGGCGTAATACTCTTCGGCTTAGCCAACACCATGCCCCGCTCCACATCCTCTTTCTTCGTGCCCCGCAACAGCGCCCCGATATTGTCACCCGCCTGCCCCTCATCTAACACCTTCCGGAACATTTCCACGCCCGTGACAATCGTCGTCTGCGTCGGCTTCAACCCCACAATCTCAATTTCATCGCCCACCTTGACCACCCCGCGCTCCACCCGGCCCGTTACCACCGTCCCCCGACCGCTGATCGTAAAGACATCTTCAATCGGCATGAGAAACGGCTTATCAATGGCTCGCTGCGGGGTCGGGATGTAGCTATCCACCGCCTCCAATAAGCGCATAATCGACGGGACCCCCACCTCACTCTCATCCCCTTCAATCGCCTTGATCGCTGACCCGATGATCACCGGCACATCATCGCCCGGGAAGCCATACTTCGTGAGCAACTCCCGCACTTCCAATTCCACCAACTCCAACAACTCCTTATCCTCAACCTTGTCCGCTTTATTCAAAAAAACCACAATAAACGGCACGCCCACCTGCCGCGCCAATAAAATATGCTCCCGCGTTTGCGGCATCGGCCCATCAGCGGCACTGACCACTAAAATCGCGCCGTCCATTTGCGCCGCCCCCGTGATCATGTTCTTGACATAGTCGGCATGCCCCGGGCAGTCGACGTGCGCATAATGCCGATTGTCCGTTTCATATTCCACATGCGAAATGGCAATGGTGAGAATCTTAGTCGGATCCCGTCGGCCCTGGCTTTCACTGGCCTTGGCCACCTCATCGTAGGGGACGAACTTGGCCTTACCCGCACCACTCATTACCTTGGTTAACGCCGAGGTCAATGTCGTCTTGCCATGGTCGACATGCCCGATCGTCCCCACATTGACATGCGGCTTTTTCCGCTCAAACTTCGCCTTCGCCATGCCCTACCTCCTCTTGAAATCCTTGCCTTACCGAATTAGATAATTTACCGGAGAAATACTATTCCCCTTGGTTCTTTTTTATTATTTGCTGAGCCATGAGCTTTGGCACCACCTCATAAGACTCAAATTCCATGCTATAAGTAGCACGCCCTTGAGTCTTGGAACGTAAGTCCGTGGAATACCCAAACATTTCACTCAAAGGAACCGCAGCATCAACAATCTGAGAAGTTCCCCTTGCCCGCATCCCGTGAATCTTTCCACGCCGGCTATTCAAATCACCTATCACGTCCCCCATAAAATCCTGAGGAACAAGAACTTCAACCTTCATAACTGGCTCCAACAAAACCAAGTCAGCTTTCTGGCAAGCACTCACTAGCGCCATTGACCCCGCAATCTTAAAGGCCATCTCACTCGAGTCCACCTCATGGAAAGAGCCGTCAAACAAAGTAACCTTAAGGTCGCGCAATGGGTACCCGGCAAGAATCCCACTCTCCATCCGCTCTCGAACCCCTTTTTCTACCGGAGCGATATATTCTCTTGGAACAGTTCCTCCAACAATTTTATTAACGAACTCTAAACCGACACCGGATTCAGCTGGCTCAACCCTCAGCCACACATGGCCGTACTGACCACGACCACCTGTCTGCTTTACATATTTTCCCTCAGCTTCTGCTCTTCCTTTAATAGTTTCGCGATAAGCGACCTGAGGTTTCCCAACATTCGCCTGTACTTTAAATTCACGAAGAAGACGATCAACAATGATTTCAAGGTGCAATTCACCCATTCCAGAAATGATAGTTTGCCCCGTCTCCTCATCCGATTTCACCTGAAAAGAAGGATCCTCTTGAGCGAGCTTCTCCAAAGAATAGCCCAACTTATCCATATCTTGCTTAGTCTTTGGCTCAACCGCCAATGAAATAACTGGCTCAGGAAATTTTATGACTTCCAGCAATATTTGATGCTTTTCATCACAAAGAGTGTCACCCGTTCGAGTATCCTTGAGACCCACGGCTGCCGCAATATCACCAGCCGAGACCTCTTCAATCTCTTCTCGCTTATTGGCATGCATTTTTAACAATCGCCCTATTCGCTCCTTCTTCCCCTTTGCGACGTTATAAACATAGGATCCAGCCGACAATTTACCTGAATACACCCTAAAATACGTCAACTGACCAGAAAAAGGATCAGACATTATTTTAAATGCCAATGCAGCAAAAGGCTCGCTATCTTCAGGTTTTCGGGTAATCTCCCCTTCAGTATGAGGATCAACACCAACAACGGGAGGAAGGTCAACTGGGGAAGGAAGATAATCAACCACACCATCCAGCAACGGCTGAACACCTTTATTCTTAAAAGCCGACCCGCAAAAGACCGGGTTGATTTTCAATCCTATCGTCCCTGCCCGAATTGCCCGTTTAACCTCATCTACTCCAAGAACTTCTCCAGCTAAGTACCGCTCCATCACCACTTCATCAAACTCAACCACTGCATCCAACAATTTCTCGCGGTACTCATTCGCGACCTCAATATACTCATCCGGGATTTCCTGAATAGCATAAGCAGCACCAAGAGTCTCATCATCAAAAACCAGGGCCTTCATAATCAGAAGGTCAATGACCCCACGCAACCCATCCTCACTCCCTAATGGCAATTGCACGGGAACTGGCTTAGCCCCCAGCCGGTCAACCAAAGACTTTACGCTTGCAAAAAAATCAGCCCCAACTCGATCCATCTTATTCATAAACACAATTCGTGGAACCTGATATTTATCTGCCTGTCGCCACACGGTCTCGGATTGAGGCTCCACACCCTGAACCGAATCAAACACAGCGATAGCCCCATCAAGAACTCGAAGCGACCGCTCTACCTCAATAGTGAAATCCACATGACCAGGAGTATCGATAATGTTAATCCGATTCTCTTTCCAGAAACAGGTTGTGGCAGCGGAAGTAATCGTAATCCCCCTCTCCCGTTCCTGCTCCATCCAATCCATCGTTGCTGCACCCTCATGGACCTCACCAATTTTATGTGAAACCCCCGTGTAATAGAGGACCCGCTCCGTAGTCGTAGTCTTCCCGGCATCAATATGGGCCATGATCCCAATGTTCCGAGTTCGACTTAAAATAAATTCTGCAGACACAAATTCCTCACACAACAATGCCGACAAGGGCCCGGATCATTAACAGTAAACAGAAAAGAGAACCGTCTACCTAGAGAACGACACCCCCCTGCAACACCAAGGCACAAAATCTACCACCGGTAATGAGCGAATGCTCTATTTGCCTCAGCCATCCGGTGCGTCTCATCCCGTTTCTTTACCGCCGAACCATTATTATTAGCAGCATCCATAAGTTCCGCCGCCAACTTCTCCCTCATACTTTTACCACTTCTGGCCAGAGCACTTTGCTTAATCCACCTCAATGCCAACGCCACCTGCCGCACAGGACGGATTTCAACAGGCACCTGATAAGATGCGCCACCAACCCTCCTCGACTTCACCTCAACCATTGGCTTGACATTTCCCAGCGCGGCATGAAAGACCTTAAGCGGCTCATCCCCAGTCTTATCCCTGACAATATCAAAGGCCCCATAGCAAACCCTTTCAGCCGTACTCTTCTTTCCGTCCTGAAGGAGAATATTTAAAAATCTCCCAACAACCTGGTCCTTATACCTGGCATCCTGTACTACTTTTTGACGAAGAACGAGTGGCCTACGTGGCATTTTTTCCCCTAAAAATTAACGAGTTTTAAATTAAATAAGCGAAGGTAAAAGCGAAAAAAACTGCTACTTGGGGCGCTTTGCTCCATACTTTGATCGCCCCTGCTTCCTGTTAGCAACCCCGACGGCATCCAACGCCCCACGGATCATATGATACCTGACACCCGGAAGGTCCTTCACCCTACCACCCCTCACCAAAACAATAGAATGCTCCTGAAGATTATGGCCCATACCTGGTATATATGCAGTTACTTCAAGCCCTGTCGTCAATCGCACCCTTGCCACTTTTCTTAATGCCGAGTTCGGCTTCTTTGGTGTCGTGGTATATACCCGAAGGCACACGCCCCTTCGTTGAGGGCACTGATTTAAAGCAGAACTTTTACTTTTTACTTTTATTGCCTTACGGCCGACTCGTATCAATTGGTTGACTGTTGGCATTTGATTTCCAATTACATCTTAATTTTGAGAAATTTAAAAACAAAAAACATTGAGGCGAACCTGATGATCTTATAGATTCATTTACCTTATGTCAAGATTATTTTTATCCTAACGGTATCATTTAATTTCATTTATCACTTGACGAATGAACTTTATTTAAACTTGATTGATCCTCTGAAGACAGAGCGACATCTTCCGTTCGCTTTGGAACAAAAGTTTCGCGGTACGCGCCCCAACCAGTTCCCGCCGGAATAAGCCTGCCGACAATCACATTTTCTTTTAATCCACGCAAGTCATCCGTACGCCCATTAATAGCAGCCTCCGTAAGAACTCTCGTTGTCTCCTGGAACGAAGCACCAGAAATAAAGCTGTCAGTACTCAGAGAGGCTTTCGTGATTCCTAACAAGACAGGCTTACCTAACGCTGGCTGTCCACCTTCAGAAAGGACCCTCTCATTCTCATCATCAAAAACAGATTTATTGACCTGTGTGCCAGGCAAGAAAGAACTATCGCCAGCATCTTCGATTCTCACCTTTTTCAGCATTTGCCGGGTGATTACCTCAATGTGCTTATCATTAATCACAACCCCCTGAAGGCGGTAAACCTCTTGCACCTCATCAACCAAATACTTTTGCAATTCCCTTGGTCCCAAGACGCTTAGAATATCATGCGGATTAGCAGACCCATCCATTAAGGGCTCACCAGCCCTTACCCAATCCCCTTCATGAACATTTACATGACGGCCACGCGGAATAAAATATTCCTTCACATCACCACATCTTGTTATCCACGACGACCTTTCGTAGGCCTTTCACAAAACCGCCAAAAGACACCTCTCCATCAATTTCGGTGACCACGGCATGCTCCTTGGGCTTTCTTGCTTCAAACAATTCGGCCACTCGAGGCAACCCTCCGGTAATGTCCTTTGTCTTGGTGGTTTCTCTAGGAATTTTTGCCAACACATCACCAGGATATAAAATTGAGCCTTTTTCCACAAAAATATGAGCTCCCACTGGCAGAAGGTATCGTGCAGGCGATCCAGAAGAAAGCTTTGCGGTCTTTCCTGATTCGTCCTTCACAGACAATCGTGGACGCAAATTGGTCCCTGCTTGCTCGATGACCACACGGCGGGATAAACCTGTAACCTCATCCACCTCTTCTTTCATGGTTACTCCTTCGGCAATATCACCGAAAGCCACCCTTCCCCCTACTTCAGTCAAAATGGTGAGTGAATACGGATCCCACTCCACAAACTTCTGCCCAACTTCGACTTTTCCTCCATCAGGGACTTTTATCTTACCCCCATACACCACCGGATATTTTTCACGTTCTCGACCAGTTTCATCAATTACTGCAACTTTGCCATTTCTTACCATGACCACCCAATCACCTTGTCGGGTTTTTACCGCCATGCTGGGATTATAAAAATCCGCATTTTTCTTCGCGTCAAAGCTTAAAAATTTAATCGTGCCATCATGCTTCGATGCCAAAACAGTTTGCTCCACAACTTTACTGGCCGTGCCTCCAATATGGAAGGTCCGCATCGTCAACTGAGTCCCTGGCTCTCCGATGGACTGAGCGGCGATGACCCCAACAGGCTCACCCATTTCCACCAGGCGACCGCGCGCCAAATCTCTACCGTAGCATTTGGCACACACCCCCCATCGAGATTGGCATGTGAGAACGGACCGAATTTTTACGTGATCGATTCCTGCTTCAACAATAGTCTTACAAAGCTCTTCCTCTAGCTCTTCATGCGCTTTAACAATGACTTCTTGCGTGACAGGGTCGAGCAGGTCCTCCGCTGTTAACCGACCGAGAATGCGTTCATCCAGGGGTTGAATCACTTCTCCTCCCTCTACTAACGCCGAAACAATAATTCCGTCGGTTGTAAAACAATCAGGCTCACTGATAATGACATCCTGGGCCGCATCGACAAGGCGCCTAGTGAGGTATCCGGAATTTGCCGTCTTGAGTGCTGTATC
Organism: uncultured Nitrospirales bacterium; assembly: GCA_963801755.1. Lineage (GTDB taxonomy): Bacteria > Nitrospirota > Nitrospiria > Nitrospirales > UBA8639 > Nitrospira_E. The sequence goes on from CAWDGE010000006.1 coordinate 186,471, forward strand.
GGCCAACCCCTTCCGTGCTCCGTGAGTCGAAATAAAATACTGCAGAACAGTGAGACCCTCTCGGAAATTAGCGGTAATAGGAGTTTCAATAATTTCCCCTGAGGGCTTTGCCATAAGACCGCGCATTCCTCCCAATTGCCGAATCTGCTGCGAACTTCCCCTGGCGCCTGAATCCGCCATCATAAAGATAGGATTTAGGCCTTCTGCTGCACCACGTCCGCCCCCCTCTTTAATTTCCTTCATCATTTCAATGGCGACTTCCTCACCAACATGAGCCCAAATATCGATAACCTTATTGTATCGCTCCCCATTGGTAATTAAGCCTTCACTGTACTGCTCATGAACTTGAGAAACATCTCCTTTTGCCCGCTCGATCAATTCCTTTTTGCGAGAGGGAATATGCATATTGTCGATACAAATAGAAACGCCAGCTTTAGTTGCATAGGAGAACCCTAAATCCTTCAATTGATCAAGCATGACGACCACTTCATGTAAGCCGGCTTGACGATAAACACGATCAACCAATTTCGTCAGCTCCTTTTTCGTCATAAGTTGATTCACATGCGAAAAAGGCATACTGGCCGGCAGAACCTCAGAAAGAATCACTCGCCCAACCGTGGTATCGATCATATCTCCATCAATTCGTACTTTTACCCTCGCCTGCTCTTCCACTTCCTGCGAATCATAGGCAATCCGAACTTCTTCTGTGGACGAAAAGATCTTCCCTTCTCCCCGGGCCCCCTCACGATCCTTCGTCAGCCAATAGCACCCTAACACCATGTCCTGAGATGGAATTGACAAGGGTCGGCCATTGGCAGGTGAAAGGACATTATTTGCCGCCATCATTAATACCCGACACTCGATTTGGGCTTCAACCGAAAGCGGAACGTGTACAGCCATTTGATCCCCATCAAAGTCAGCATTGAAGGCAGCACAGACTAAGGGATGTAGACGAATAGCCTTCCCTTCAACCAAAATAGGGTCAAAGGCCTGAATTCCAAGGCGATGAAGCGTCGGAGCACGATTCAACATGACCGGATGCTCCCGAATGACTTCATCCAGGACATCCCAGACTTCAGGACGCTCCTTTTCGACCAAACGCTTGGCGCTTTTAATTGTGGTTGCCGCACCACGTTCTTCCAATTTATGGAAGATAAAGGGCTTAAATAATTCCAAAGCCATTTTTTTAGGCAATCCGCATTGGTTGAGCCGCAATTCAGGCCCAACCACAATGACCGAACGCCCAGAGTAATCCACCCGTTTTCCCAAAAGATTTTGCCTAAATCGACCCTGTTTTCCTTTAAGCATATCGCTCAAAGACTTCAAAGGACGTTTATTGGCACCACGAATGACCCGACCCCGACGACCGTTATCGAACAACGCGTCGACCGCCTCCTGAAGCATACGCATCTCATTGCGGATAATGACACCGGGAGCCTTTAATTCCACCAATCGCTTAAGACGGTTATTGCGGTTTATCACTCGCCGGTAGAGATCATTAAGATCCGATGTTGCGAACCGCCCCCCATCCAAAGGCACCAAAGGCCGAAGTTCAGGTGGCAACACAGGAATGGCATCCATAATCATCCATTCCGGGTTATTTCCTGACTTATGGAAGGCCTCAATGACTTTCAAGCGTTTCGTAAGTTTTTTTCCTACAGCTGCGGAGGTCGTACTTTTAATCTTGACATGCCGCTCATCCCACAAAGCATTTATATCAACCTTGCGCAATAACTCACGAATTGCTTCAGCTCCAATACCTACTTTAAAAGAATTGGCCCCATATTCCTCAACACACTCACGATATCTTTCCTCAGTCAAGAGCTCTCGTTCTTTCAAATTCGTATTGCCAGGATCCAGGACCACGTATGCCTCAAAATACAGAATCTTTTCCAGCTGCTTTAAACTCATATCCAAAAGAATCCCAATTCGGCTTGGCACACCCTTGAGAAACCAAATATGAGCAACAGGAGCAGCCAATTCGATATGGCCCATTCTCTCGCGTCGAACTTTTGACTGAATAACTTCCACTCCGCATTTATCACACACAATACCGCGGTGCTTCATTCGCTTGTATTTACCGCAATTACATTCCCAATCTTTCGTTGGTCCGAATATTTTTGCGCAGAACAACCCATCCCGCTCAGGCTTAAAGGACCGATAGTTGATCGTCTCAGGCTTTTTTACCTCGCCGTAAGACCACGAGCGAATCTTCTCGGGCGAGGCAATACGAATCCGCATGGCATCAAACGAAACTGCGTCACGAGGTTTTTCAAAAAGCGAATAGATACTGTCCAAGTTCGTTCCTCCGATTATGTTGAATGATGGGATTGCAGAATCAGACTACCCGTCTAATCAGCAGATTTGATCAGCTCCACATCCAACCCCAAACTCTGCAATTCCTTTACTAAAACATTAAAGGACTCCGGAAGACCCGGTTCAAGGAAGTTCTCTCCCTTCACGATCGCTTCATACATTCGTGACCGTCCAGGCACATCATCCGATTTCACCGTCAAAAATTCCTGCAAGGTGGAAGCCGCCCCATACGCCTGAAGAGCCCAGACCTCCATCTCTCCTAAGCGTTGACCTCCGAATTGAGCCTTTCCTCCAAGCGGTTGCTGCGTAACCAATGAATACGGCCCTATTGAGCGGGCGTGAATCTTATCGTCCACCAAATGGTGGAGCTTCAACATATACATGTACCCCACCGTGACTGGACTTTTAAACGGTTCTCCTGTCCGGCCATCATACACAACCGACTGTCCTGATTCCGGGAGTTTTGCTTTTTTCAATAACTCTTTAATTTCCTTTTCCGATGCCCCATCGAAAACAGGGGTCTCAACCTGAATTCCTAAAGCCTTGGCCGCCCAGCCCAAATGAGTCTCCAGAATTTGCCCTACATTCATTCGAGAGGGAACACCAAGCGGATTCAAGACAATTTGAACGGGCGTGCCATCAGGGAGATACGGCATATCTTCCTCTGCCATGATTCGAGAAACGACACCCTTATTTCCATGGCGACCGGCCATTTTATCGCCAACCGCAATTTTTCTCTTAATCGCTAAATACACCTTAACAAGCTTAATGACACCAGGAGGCAATTCGTCGCCACGTCGAAGTCGACCAACCTTTTCATCGTATTGCGTCTGCAAAATTTCGATTTGGTCTTTTGCTTCCCGCTCAATTTCATCCAGTTTTTTCTGTTCTTCAGCGTCCGCCAAAATCACTCGACGCGCATCATCATCAGATAATTTGCGAAGGACTTCAGCGGTAATCCGCCCTTTTTTCTTTAGAATCACTTCTCCACTATCAGGATCCATTAAATCTCGCCCGACAAATTGCCCAAGCAATAGCTTTCGAATCTTACGATTTCGCTCTTCTTCAATAATTCGCAATTCTTCCTGATAGTCCCGCTCGACTTTGACGCGATCATCCGTCTCGATTGTCCGAGACCTTTCATCTTTGTCCACGCCTTTTCGCGAGAAAATTTTGACGTCCACGACAATTCCTTCAATGCCTGGGGGAACCTGAAGCGAGGTATCCTTCACATCCCCTGCTTTTTCCCCAAAAATTGCCCGCAACAATTTTTCCTCCGGCGTCAGCTGGGTCTCTCCTTTAGGCGTGACTTTTCCAACAAGAATATCGCCAGGCTTGACTTCGGCACCGATTCGTACGATGCCACTTTCATCCAAATTTCGAAGAGCCTCTTCCCCAAGGTTAGGAATATCGCGAGTGATTTCCTCTTTTCCTAACTTCGTATCACGCGCCTCCACTTCGAACTCTTCGATATGGATAGAAGTAAACACATCCTCTTTAACCATTTTTTCACTTAAAAGAATGGCATCCTCATAATTGTAGCCACCCCATGGCATAAAGGCGACGAGCACATTTTTGCCCAAGGCCAATTCTCCCCGATCCATCGCTGGACCATCTGCGAGCACCTGGCCTTGCTTGACCGGCTGCCCAATGCGAACAATGGGGGTTTGGGTGATACACGTATTTTGATTCGTCCGCTGAAATTTGATCAAATCATAGGTATCCAGGATACGAGATCCTTTTTTCTTGTCATCCTTTTCCTTGAGTCCGGTTCTCACTACAATTCTTCTCGCATCTACCGACTCAACAATCCCATCTCGTTGAGCGATAGCCAAATATCCTGAATCTCTTGCTACGACAGCTTCCATTCCCGTTCCGACCAAAGGTGCCTCACTTTTAATTGTGGGGACTGCTTGGCGTTGCATATTCGAACCCATAAGCGCCCGATTGGCGTCATCATGCTCAAGAAATGGAATTAACGCAGTCGCCACGCTGACCACCTGCTTAGGAGATACATCAAGATAGTCCACCTTATCTGGAGTAGTGGTCACAAATTCCCCTGCTTCTCTGGCCGTAATCGTTTCCGACGTGAGCATCCCATCCTTATCCATCGCTGAATTAGCTTGAGCGATAACTACCTGATCTCCATCCAACGGCGAGAGAAATTCAACGTCGTCCGTTACCCGACCTTTTTTAACTTTCCGAAACGGAGCTTCAATAAATCCAAACTCATTGATCCGAGCATAGGTTGCTAATGAAGTAATCAACCCAATATTGGGTCCCTCTGGTGTTTCAATAGGACAAATACGACTATAATGAGACGGATGAACGTCTCGTACCTCAAAACCCGCACGCTCCCTAGTCAAACCACCTGGCCCCAATGCAGACAATCTTCGTTTATGGGTAATCTCTGCCAACGGGTTAGTTTGATCCATAAACTGCGACAACTGACTACCGGCAAAAAATTCCTTAATGGCACCAACTATAGGTTTCGCATTGATAAGGTCATGAGGCAACACGGTTTCCATATCTAACAGATTCATCCGCTCTTTAATGCTTCGCTCCATTCTAGCCAGACCAATACGGATTTGATTTTCCAACAACTCACCAACCGAACGAACACGACGATTTCCTAAATGGTCAATATCATCAACTGCACCTTTTCCAGCTTTAAGATCCACTAAACATCTCACCACTTCGACAATATCTTGAGCGGATAACGTCCTCTGTTCCATTGACAAATCAAGGTTAAATCGCTTGTTCATTTTCAACCGACCAACAGGGGAAAGGTCATAACGCTTCGGATTCAGAAAGAGATTTTCAAACAATAATTTTGCCGACTCAATGGATGGCATCTCCCCAGGCCGAAGGCGTTTATAAATTTCAACCCAGGCCTCTTCCTTTGAATTGGTCCGTTCGGCCTCCAAGGTATCCAGAATGACAGGACTGGTGGTAGGACTATCCAGGTAAATCACCTTAAATCCTTCAACTCCGCTTTCCAGAATTCGCTCCATCACCGGTGCCGTGAGTCGTTGATTCTTCTCTAAAATTACCTCCTGAGTACCAGGATCCACCAGTTCGGTTAAGACGGCTCGACCAACCAAATCTTCCTGCTTGATAGGAATTTCTTTGATGCCAGCTGAACGGATACGACCCATGAGTGTTTTATTGAGCTTGGCACCTTCTTTGACCAATAGTTCGCCAGATCCCTTCTCAAAGAGGTCGGCAGGTGATCTCAATCCTGCATGAATGTCGGGATCCAGCTTGCGGAGCAAGGCACCCTTATCGACGCGCACTTCCTCTATGGGGTAATACATCTTAAGAAGATCATCAGTGCTAAAACCAAAACCTTTTAATAAAATAGTAGCAGGCATCTTCCTGCGGCGATCAATTCGTACATACAAAATATCTTTGGCATCATATTCAAAATCGAGCCACGACCCTCGATAGGGGATGATCCGACCAGAAAACAAGACCTTGCCACTTGAGTGTGTTCGGCCCTTATCATGACCAAATGATGGCCCAGGCGATCGATGCAACTGACTAACTGCCACCCTCTCCGTGCCATTCACCATAAAGGTGCCGCGGTCGGTCATCAAAGGCAGCTCCCCGACATAGACTTCTTGCTCCCTAACATCCAACACCCTGTTTTTTACACTTTTATCTTGTTGATCGAAAACGACCAGGCGCACACGAAGCTTTAAAGGTGCAGCAAAGGTCATTCCCTGCTCAATACACTCCCTAGTGTCATACTTTGGAGTTCCCAAAGAATAGCTGGAAAATTCTAAAATGGCCGAATTGTTATAATCCATAATGGGGAACACACTTTTAAACGCTGCATGCAAACCCTTGTCCTCACGACGATCCGGCAATGTTTCCGCCTGCAAAAATTCCTCATAGGATCGGCGCTGTACTTCAACTAAATCCGGAATTTCAATATGTGAGCGAATTTTTGAAAAGCTATGTCGCTGAACACTGCCCTCAAAGGCTGGTTGTCCCATTCCTGTCTCCTTAAGGATTAACGGCCACTTCAGCTTCCTGCTGGCCCTCGAAACCTTCCTAAGTCTCCACTCTGAGTCCTCAAAATGAGGAATACACTACTTTACTTCTACGGTTGCCCCAACGTCTTGAAGTTTCTTCTTAATAGTTTCCGATTCCTCTTTGGACACGCCCTCCTTCACCGCCTTCGGGGCCGCTTCAACGAGGTCTTTTGCTTCCTTCAAACCCAACCCAGTAATTTCTCGCACCACCTTGATGACTTGAATCTTTTTATCCGCTGGGGCAGCACCCAGGACTACCGTAAACTCCGTCTGTTCTTCAGCGGCAGGAGCGGCAGCGCCCACTGCAGCAGCCATGACCCCAACTGGCGCCGCTGCCGTCACACCAAATCGATTCTCTAGCCCCTTAACAAGATCAGATAGTTCCAGGACACTCATGCCCTCTATAACCTTAATGAAATCTTCTTTTGACATTTTAGTCTCTGTTGCGCTCATCTCCCCTTCTCCTTTCTGCGTTTTGTTTTCTTGTATTGCGGCTAATACCGCAACAATACTTCTTACAATTTGGCCTAATACCCCAACAAACCCTCGAATTGGCCCCTGGAAGGCCGACAACAACATTGACAACAATTCTGCCTTTGACGGCAAATCCGCCACAGCCGAGATACGAGCTGGATTTAGCTCGACTCCATCAAGAATTGCCCCCTTGAGCTGCAATTTTTCTTCACATTTTTCATTTTTAATAAAATCCCGAATAACTTTCGCCGGCAAAACCGGATCATCGTACCCAATAACCAATGCCGATTGCCCCTTAAAAAATGGTTGCAAAGGAACAAGGTCCGTTCCCCCAATAGCTCTCACGGCAAGGGTATTCTTCACCACATGAAAATTCGACTTCGCCTGCCGAAGTTTTTTTCGCAAATCATTAATTTGATTTACGGGCATACCTGCGCATTCCGTTACAATGGCTATCCGCGCTCGAGCGAATTGCTCATGCATGATTGCCACAGCTTCATTTTTATCAGTTTTTTTCATACCTCGAACTCACCTGCTGAGATTAAAGTTTCAACTGACCTGCTTTGCAATCGCGACTCCGTCTAGATGGATACCCGGTCCCATCGTGCTGGATAATGTCGCACTTTTCACATACTTTCCTTTACTGGAGGAGGGCTTAACTTTCATGATGGAATCAAAAACTGACTGGGCATTTTCTCTAATTTGTTGTACCTGGAAAGACACTTTCCCAACAGGAACATGAATGTTGCCTGCCTTATCCACCTTATACTCAACTCTCCCCCTTCTGATCTCCTGAATGGCTTTCCCAACTTCAAAGGTCACCGTTCCAGTTTTGGGATTTGGCATTAAACCTCGTGGCCCCAAAACTTTCCCCATTCTTCCGACAGCCCCCATCATGTCTGGGGTCGCAATCATGGAGTCAAAATCCAGCCATCCATCTTGAATTTTCTGCAAAAGGTCATCACTCCCTACAAAATCGGCTCCAGCCTCCCTGGCCTCCTGTTCCTTTTCTCCTTTTGCAATCACTAAAATCCTGACTTTTTTCCCCGTTCCGTGAGGAAGGACTGTGGTCCCGCGAACCATCTGATCCGCACGCTTGGGATCTACCCCAAGGCAAAGTGACAGCTCTACCGTTTCATCGAATTTGGCAAAAGCAGCCTGCTTAACCAGGTCACTCGCCTCCTCCAACGAATACAGGGCCTTTGTTACCTTCGCTAAAGCCGATTCAAATTTCTTTCCCACGGCGCATACCCTCTGTTAAAAGCCTCAACATATTATTACCCCTCAACCGTAATGCCCATACTTCTCGCGGTTCCTGCAATCACATTCATCGCAGCTGGGATATCATTGGCATTTAAATCTTCTACCTTCAACTTAGCAATGTCCTCGAGTTGCGCCAGAGTGATAGTCCCAACTTTATTTTTATGAGGAATCCCTGAACCCTTTATGATACCTGCAGCCTTCTTCAGTAAATCTGAAGCCGGAGGAGTCTTGGTCACGAAGCTGAAGCTTCTATCCTTATAAACAGAAATGACCACAGGGATAATGCTTCCCTCTTGCTTCAGGGTCCTAGCATTAAACTGTTTACAAAACTCCATAATGTTCACTCCATGCTGCCCCAAGGAAGGCCCAACAGGAGGAGCAGGATTGGCTTTTCCAGCTGGAATCTGCAATTTAATTTGACTTGTTACTTCTTTGGCCATGCCTTCACCTACCTTGCATCGACTTGCGTAATACTTAAAATAAAAAAGGATTACTCCACTTGATTCTAAACCCGTTCAACCTGAGAAAACGCCAATTCCACCGGGGTTGAGCGACCAAAAATACTGACCAGCGCCTTAACCCGACCATGATCCTGATCCACCTCATCCACTAATCCATTGAAACCCAAAAATGGGCCATCCACAATTCTGACATTATCCCCTTTTGAAAAATTTGCCAATTCCCTCGGGGCCGTCACACCAGACTCCAACTGCTTTAAGAGCGTGGCCACCTCCTCGGGGTCAAGTGGGATTGGCCTAGTTCCACCGCCAATAAAACCAGTCACCTTGGGGGTTTCCTTGATCATAGCAACGACCTCATCCCCAAGTGGGCCGTTGGCTTCAAGCAAAACATACCCGGGAAAGAATTTCCTCTTAGAGGCACGGCGTTTTCCTTCTTTAAATTCCACTACATCTTCTGTTGGAACAAGGACTTGCGCCACAGAATCCGCCATACCTAATTGATTCGCCCGTTCGACAATTCCGGCCCGAACCCGCCCCTCATATCCTGCATAGGTGTGAATGACATACCAATGACTCGACATGAATTCCCTTCTTTAAGATGCTAAATAACCCTGCTAATTAACCAAACAAGAAATGAATCCACCACAGAGAGATACAGGGACATGATCACGCAAAACAACAGAACCACCGTGGTCGATCCGATCGTCTCAGACTTAGTAGGATAAGAAATTTTTTTAAGTTCCCCACGCACGTCAGATAAAAATTCCGTAATGGAAAACCATACCTTCTTAAACACGACCTACCCCCTAAGTCTTTTCAAAACCCCAACAATAGATCTCTCTTACATTTTATGCACATTACATCCATGAACAATTATGGCAGGGGCACAGGGATTCGAACCCGGACTTTCGGTTTTGGAGACCGACGTGCTAGCCGTTGACACCATGCCCCTCCAACCTGCACGCAACCAAATTGTGACCCATACCATCAATCACTTCACCTCTTTGTGAGGGCTATGCTTTCGACAAAATCGGCAATATTTTTTAACTTCCAAACGATCTGGATCGTTTTTCTTGTTTTTTATTGTCGAATAATTTCGACGTTTGCAATCTCCGCACGCTAGAGAAATAATGACTCTCATCGATACACCCCTATGTTCTTACGCGACGATTTCCGTGACCACCCCGGCTCCAACCGTTCGGCCCCCTTCTCGCACCGCAAATCGCACCCCTTGCTCCATGGCAATCGGGGAGATCAATTCGCCCTCAAACGACACATTATCCCCCGGCATCACCATCTCTACCCCCGGGTTCAATTGCACCACCCCCGTGACATCCGTCGTCCGGAAGTAAAACTGCGGACGATACCCATTAAAAAACGGCGTATGTCGCCCGCCCTCATCCTTCGTCAAAATATACACTTCCGCCTTGAATTTCGTATGCGGCGTAATACTCTTCGGCTTAGCCAACACCATGCCCCGCTCCACATCCTCTTTCTTCGTGCCCCGCAACAGCGCCCCGATATTGTCACCCGCCTGCCCCTCATCTAACACCTTCCGGAACATTTCCACGCCCGTGACAATCGTCGTCTGCGTCGGCTTCAACCCCACAATCTCAATTTCATCGCCCACCTTGACCACCCCGCGCTCCACCCGGCCCGTTACCACCGTCCCCCGACCGCTGATCGTAAAGACATCTTCAATCGGCATGAGAAACGGCTTATCAATGGCTCGCTGCGGGGTCGGGATGTAGCTATCCACCGCCTCCAATAAGCGCATAATCGACGGGACCCCCACCTCACTCTCATCCCCTTCAATCGCCTTGATCGCTGACCCGATGATCACCGGCACATCATCGCCCGGGAAGCCATACTTCGTGAGCAACTCCCGCACTTCCAATTCCACCAACTCCAACAACTCCTTATCCTCAACCTTGTCCGCTTTATTCAAAAAAACCACAATAAACGGCACGCCCACCTGCCGCGCCAATAAAATATGCTCCCGCGTTTGCGGCATCGGCCCATCAGCGGCACTGACCACTAAAATCGCGCCGTCCATTTGCGCCGCCCCCGTGATCATGTTCTTGACATAGTCGGCATGCCCCGGGCAGTCGACGTGCGCATAATGCCGATTGTCCGTTTCATATTCCACATGCGAAATGGCAATGGTGAGAATCTTAGTCGGATCCCGTCGGCCCTGGCTTTCACTGGCCTTGGCCACCTCATCGTAGGGGACGAACTTGGCCTTACCCGCACCACTCATTACCTTGGTTAACGCCGAGGTCAATGTCGTCTTGCCATGGTCGACATGCCCGATCGTCCCCACATTGACATGCGGCTTTTTCCGCTCAAACTTCGCCTTCGCCATGCCCTACCTCTTCTTTTTCTTTAATGCTATGCAATAATTCCAATTTTTATCGTTGCTGGAGCCCACGACGCGGATCGAACGCGTGACCTCGTCCTTACCAAGGACGTGCTCTACCAACTGAGCTACATGGGCTCTATCACTACTCGAGAAGATCTTCGCCTCGAAAAGGCACTCAAATCTATGCCCACCCAAAAACAATGGAGCGGGCGACGGGATTTGAACCCGCGACAGCCAGCTTGGAAGGCTGGAACTCTACCACTGAGCTACGCCCGCAGCTTGGTTTAATCCCTATATATTGAAAAATATTACTTTCTACAAAAAATTTCATCGTAACCACTAGATCTAGATCACGTCCTTTTCAGTCAGTCATGGTGGGCAGGCAAGGGTTCGAACCTTGGAAGCCGATGGCAGCAGATTTACAGTCTGCCCCCGTTGACCGCTTGGGTACCTGCCCTTTGAATGAGTAGGACCGTCTTCTACTTAACCCGCTTTGGAATTACATCATGGAATTTATTAAGATGCAGATCTTTTTGAAGTGAAGACAAACAAGGCAGAAATTAGCCCCTGCATGTACAGATCATCAACAAAAAACATTCGTGTTTTGTTCTAAAAACAGGAGCGGAACAAATTCACTCTTCTTGTAAACGAATCATTATAATTTCCAGAGATGGTCTGGTCAAGACCCTCGTCCTGCATTTTCAAGAAAGGAGAATGTCTAATTTGACAAATCCTCTCTCCCCAAGCCACATTCAAAAAAATGATTACCCTCATGAAGCGCCCTCACCTACTCTTACCAAACCAGCAGAGAAGCCGGCGGAACTTTCATTTTTGGGCTTGGATGGTCATCGGGCCTTTTTTGGGGTTAATCCTTGGATTGCACTTAAACGCTTTGGGGGAAATAAATAACCGACAGGATAACGGACTTGCTCGCATCGCGACACCCGAGGGAGCAATTATTTTCGCCGAGGTGGCAGACACCCTAGATAAAAGAGCTCAAGGACTGATGTACCGGACTGCCATGGAGGAAAATCATGGTATGTTATTCATTTTTCCAAAATCGGGGCATTGGACCTTTTGGATGAAGAACACCAAGATCCCACTCGATATATTATGGCTGGACCAGAAGGGAACCATCATCCACATTGAAGCAAACGTCCCTATTTGCACGAGGGTAGATGACAACTGCCCACGCCATTATTCGTACAAACAGTCATGGCAGGTCCTTGAACTCAATGCCGGAACAGCAGAAAAGCTCCAACTCCTACCCGGAAGCCGACTAACAATTTCCTTGCCTTCCCAGAACCATAGTCCCTCTTAACTGCCCCAACCATTCACCTACCATCCTCTCACCCGCTTAGCAGAAAGAATGCCGTCAACCCGTTGGATTTCCTGTAGTATAAGTTCAAGGTGTGCAGTATTTTTAACTTCGATGACAAAATCTAATACGGCTTTTCTATCCTCCCTGGTAGAAATCTCTGCCCTGGTAATATTGGCTTGACACTGAGAAATTCCAGCGGAAACCTTAGCCAAGACTCCAGTTCGATCCAGGGTTAAAACTGACACTTCAACCGAATGGGTGCCATCAAGCTCTGAATCCCACTCCACTTCCACCAATCGATTGTGATCCCATTCTAATGATTGAAAGTTCGGACAATCGATCGCATGAATAGTCAACCCCCTCCCACGGGTAATATATCCACGAATCGGCTCACCGGGAACAGGCTTACAACACTTGGAGAGTTGCATCAAGACATCTTTGGTTCCCCCAAACTTCACAGATCCTTCCCGAAGAAGACCAGGCATTTTTTGCTGAGGGAAGAGAGGGGCACTTTTCGTGGAATGCGAAGGCCCTTGTTCAGCCCCTTCGTAAAAATGGCTTACGATTTGATCCGGGGACAAACGGCCAAATCCAACCTGCCGAATCAATTCGTCCACCGTTTCACTGCCTTTTGCCTTAGCCATTGACGCGAGGCGATCAGACTTCAAAGATTGAGCGACGGGAAGATTGTGTCGCCGAAATTCTTGTTCCAACAAACGTCGACCAAGGTCCAATGCCCGCTTTTGCTCTTCAACCTTAAACCAATGCTTGATTTTCGTTTTGGCCCGTGAAGTCCGGACAAATTTCAACCAACCGCGATGAGGCACCTGCGACGGGGAAGTCAGAATCTCAACCATATCCCCACTGCTTAACTGATAACGAAGCGGAACTAACTTCCCATTAATCTTTGCCCCGACACAATGATCTCCGATTTCCGTATGAATTGCATACGCAAAGTCTAAGGGGGTGGCCCCGACAGGGATCTCCCGCACTTCCCCTGTTGGCGTAAACACAAACACGACGTCATGGAATAAATCCAATTTAACCGAATCCATAAACTGGCGGTTATCGGCAAGGTCCTTATGCCATTCCACAAACTGTCTGAGCCAACTGAACACCTGTTCGTCCCGTCCGCCAACTTTTCCAGGCTCCTTATACAGCCAATGGGCTGCCACACCGTATTCATTAATTCGATGCATATCCGCTGTTCGAATTTGGAATTCCACATACTCACCTTGTGGGCCAACAACCGTCGTGTGTAACGATTGATACAAGTTTGAACGGGGAGTCGCGATGTAATCTTTAAAGCGACCAGGGACGGGAGGCCAAATGGAATGCAGCAAGCCCAGAATGGCGTAACAATTCATTTTGGTATCAGTCACAATGCGAACCGCCGTCAAATCAAAGATTTCGTCAAAAGATACGGACCGGCGCTCCATTTTCTGATAGATGCTGAAGAGATGCTTGGGTCGCCCATCAATCTGTCCTGGCAGCCCGACGTCCAAAAGTGCCTTCTGAGCCAGGTGAATCAGGGACTGAATGTATTCTTGTCGCTCCTCATCCTTTTTTGCCAAACGTAACTTCAAATGAGACCAGGCATCCGGTTCCAAATACTGGAAACACAAATCCTCTAGCTGCTGCTTAATCCAACTCATACCAAGCCGATTGGCTAAGGGCGCATAAATCTCCATGGTTTCTTGCGCAATTTTTTTTCGTTTCTCGTCCGACAAAGCTTCAAGGGTCTGCATATTATGCAGTCGATCTGCTAATTTGATAAACACCACTCGAATATCATCGGCCATAGAGAGAACCATTTTACGGAAATTTTCCGCTTGTTTCTCTTCATCGGTTTTAAAAGGAATTTGCCCAATTTTTGTGACGCCCTCAACTAAACGAGCCACGTCACTTCCAAATTCTTTTTCTAACTCGGCTCTGGTCGCTACGGTATCTTCGAGAGTGTCATGTAATAGTCCAGCGACAATCGCGGGAACGTCCAATTTCAAAAAAGTTAATATCCCAGCGACTGCTAATGGATGCTGAACATAGGGTTCCCCCGTTTGTCGAGTTTGACCATCATGCGCTTTCGCGGAATAGTCATAAGCTCGTCTGATGAAGTTGGTATCAGCCTCCGGGTAATAGGCTTTCACCTGGTCCATAAGCTGTTCAATATCCGTCAAGTGCGTCACGCCCATTTTTTCAATCCTTCATCAAAGTGTCTCACGGCATTGCCAATGAATCATAACAAAAAAGAGAGAAAAATGCTGTTTTTTCATTCCAGAGGCGGTGATCGGTACCCGGTGGAATAAAAGGAAGAGGCCCAATTTCCCCATAAAGGGACATGTCATTCAAGAGGCGCATTCATCGCACCGAGCTAGCAATAATATGTGAGGGGTTGAGAGGCCGGAGAACCTCACCTGAAAATGACTCTGAAAGGAACAGGGAACAGCAATAGCTTTAGGATACCTGGCGAGTGAAAGAGGGCAGGGGAGAATTTTTAGAAATCAACGAATCTTACGCATTTACTCTCCACCTTTTTGTACATAGTTTTTGACAAATTCAGCTGCATTTTCTTCTAAAACTTTATCAATTTCATCAACCAGTTCATCCATTTCTTCTTTTAAGCGTTGGCCGGTCTCCGCAACATTCGGATCAGCCTGAACCTCCTCTGATTCTTTGGGGGAGCTTGGTTTTCGAGATTCATATTTGCGCTCTTGCCTGTCCATGGTGCACCTCCTTGGTTAGGTCGATGAAACACCTCTTCTCAGCCTACTCCACACTTTCTCCAACCGTCAAGAAAAGCATTGCCGCACCATCGGACTTCGTTGCTCCATTTCTAGCATTGTGATAAATTGCCTCCCGCGGGCGATTAGCTCAGTGGAAGAGCGCTTCCTTCACACGGAAGAGGCCACTGGTTCGATCCCAGTATCGCCCACCATGGATTGAAGCTTTCCTGAATAAATAATTTTCTGCACGGTTGTGGGTCGCGTCATCGCAAGTATGATGAAGGCCTTCTTGATTGTGCATTTGTCACCCACTACCAAACTCGGGCTCTAGTACCCAAGTTACACTTCTCTTCGACTAATCGACCATCCATCCCCAAGAGACGGTGATAATGGTAAAAACGATCAACCAACATAATCGACTGTTCAAAAAGAGGACAAATTTTCTCAAAGCGTTTCTGCTTTTTTGCTTACTCCCACATTGCGCCAGCGCTCCCCCTCCCTCCAACCTTCCGCCTTCCGACAGCGACCTCAATCTCTTAGGAAAGGCCACATTGTGCCAAACCAAAGCAGAGGCTCAAACGAGTTGGCTGCAACCAGGGTTGCAGGGATCTCCATGGGGTGGAGGGAACGAAATCTTTCGTGAAACTGCATCACCCAATAAGCAAGTACAATGGTTCATGTTTAATGAAGACCAGACCCTGGTGGGGGTCATCACCGTATTCCCGCTTGGTCTTTCCTTAGAAGATTATCCGAACCTCCGCCATACTCTGACGCAATTACCCCCGGCACGGGAATTCTTTTTTCATTCTTCCCAACTCCTAAAAGAACAAACCCCCGATTCTGGCACACTGCATCGGACGGGAGAAGCCACGACCACCCATCAATACTTCATGCGACACACCCATGGGAAACAGGACCAACTAGTCATGGCAGTTTTCGTTCTTGATCCCTATGAAACGCTTTTAGATGGCAGTCATTCAAAATTTCTCTCCTACATTAAAGATCCGGATTCCACGGAAAATGAGCTCCCAGGCCCCAGAGGACAATTAGAGTCCGAAAATGAATTTTTAGGACTTCAGCAATTTGCCAGAGGGGAGATTGCCTTATTTGCGTCGTGCGGCCACAAGGAGCCAGAAATAGCCTTGGACGCTTATCAAAAAGCTATTCAATATGGGTTATCTGATCAGAAACAGTTAGCGGAAGCCCACCATCGTCTTGGGTTGGCCTTACGAACCATGGGCAGACTTCCAGAAGCCACAACTACCTTGGAGCAGGCCCTAACCATCCAGCCATACTCAGCAGTCATCCTAAATAGTTACGGCTCAGTCCTGGCGGAACTTGGAAAATTACCCAAGGCTATCGAAACTTATGAGCAGGCTTTGGCCTTGCAGCCAAACTATGCTCAGGCCCGATTCAATTTGGCTGAAGCTTATGAATCCCATAACCCCAAACGCGCCATTCAAGAATATGAAACTTTCCTGATACTGGCAGAGGACAATCCTGAGGAAATAACAAAAGTTGACCGGGCTAAAGATAGAATCAAAGCCCTACAAGGCGGAGCTAGACAGTAGCCAATCTAAAATCAATCGTTATGGGAAATACCCGGGTTAACCAGTGTTCGTAGAAAAAGGATCTCCGTTGTGAATACCTCACACGCTAAGTCTTCATGAAATTCTATGCCGTTCGCCGCGGCCGCACAATTGGCATCTTTGAGAGTTGGGATGCCTGTTGTGCCCAAGTACATCATTTCCCAGGAGCCGAATATAAAGCTTTCCCTACCCGAGAAGAAGCCGAAGCATTTCTTTCTTTTCATTTAAGCAGTAAACCAATCAAGAAGAACCCAGCAGCAGCAACATCGGGCTCGATGATCGAAGTTTGGGTAGATGGATCCTGCTTCCCGCAAGATGATGGCTCACTTCGGCTGGGATGGGGGTTACTGGCCAAAAAAAATGGTGTAGAGATTCACCGGGACAAGGGGAACGACATTCCGCACTCAGCCATGAGCCACAGAAATGTCGCTGGCGAAATTCTTGCCATCCTCAAAGCCATCAAATGGTGTCAATCCCAAGGGATTACAGAAATGACGATCTACTTTGATTACCAAGGATTGGAAAGTTGGGTAACCGGAGCCTGGCGCACCAAACTGCCGTTTACCCAAGGCTACGCACAGACGGTCATCGAATCAGGCATCTCAATTCACTGGGTCAAAGTGAAGGCTCACTCAGGTAATCCGGAAAATGATCTAGTCGATCAACTCGCGAAAGAAGGGGCTCAGGGGAAGTAAGAAGAAAACCATTTCAGGAGGATTTCCAACGTCACAACCAAACAGGACGAATCAAAAACCAGCTACAGCTTGCCTTCTCCTTTTAAATAATTCCTGAAGCGGGTCATCAGTTCATCACCCAATAAACCTACATCGGGTTTTTTCTTCATGTAATCCCTAATCTCATCCAAGCGATGTTCTGCCTGCTCATTCCCCTTCAACCGTTTAACTTTTTGCATGGCATCACCAAACGCATCAAAAGTCAGTTCCTGATAGCCAAAACTTCGAATCCGCTTGACGGCTTTCATCATCGCTTCATTTCGAAAAGTGGTGAGGTGTTCAGAATCGATAGTGGTTAGCCCGAGTTTTCTCGCACGGCGTTCTGCAGCTTTTCGAATGCCGCTTCGGACAAAATCCGGTGAGGTATGAAGACGTTTCCAGGCCTCATCCGTCCATGCCACCTGTGTGGGCGGGGCCTCCCAGAGACGAATCAAAATGTCTGCATCAATCATCACAATCCCTTGCTCACGGGCTAAATCTTCAGCGTCCCGCTTTAACATATCCGTCACAAATTCCATTGCAATCGGAGGTGAATCCTCAATGCGTTTATTCAACAATGCCAAAGCTTCATCGGTCCATTCCAAAGGCACGATTTTCTCCTGCGGAAAATCACCTAAGGCCTCGACCTTTTCAAATAATTCCACATTTACTTCCATATGGCCACGTTCTTTGGCCACATCTTCAGCGATCCTGCCAATCATGTTACGCATGAACTCTGGAACGGCCTCTAGTCGCTTCCGTGCCTCGGAGGTCCAGGGGAGTTTGCCTTGAGCCATATCCTCGACAGCCTGAGTCATGCCTGCCGCCCCCCCCATTGAGCCCATCATTTGCTGCTTAAATTGGTCTAAAATTTCAGCCGAAATTTCTGCATATCCCAATTCTTTGGCCTTTTTTTCTGCAAGACGGCGCACCATACCTCTCAGAAACGAAGGAGCGCGTTCCAGTCGAGACGAAGCCTCTTCCGTCCAGGGAATTTCTTGGTCAGTTTGAGATGGCTCGGCAGTAGACATGGTTTAAACAGAGGGTAATTCAGGGTTTAACAATTCTTTGATCTCTTTGCCGGCTTTAAAAAACGGCATACGCTTTTCTGGGACAGACACCGATTCACCAGTTTTGGGATTACGCCCTTCTTTGGTCTGGCGGTGCCTGAGTCGAAAACTTCCAAACCCGCGAATTTCTGTTTTTTCTCCGCGCTTTAAGGAATCACGGATGGAATCAAAAATGGTATTGACCACCAACTCGGCTTGTCTTCGACTCAATTGGGGAGCCTTTTCCGCCAACTTTTCGATGAGATCCGCTTTTGTCATCCGATCCTCCTTCTCACAGAGACTCGCTTTTCCAAACTTGAATCTTGCGAATGAGTACAGCTCCTCAATAGGAGTAATTGATCCATCTTGCTTGTCCGGATCAAGCCACCCAAAGGTACAGCAACGGGGTGGAAAAATGAGTCGTGGCAAAGGTGCGAACGCTTCCAAGGAATGTGTTTTCAAGTAAATCTCTGAATGAAAACGGCTTGCTCACCTCCATGACCCGTGGTTCCCCCTCAATCCCGCCTAATTCGCTAGCTAACTTAATGGCATCGTGCAAATCGCCGATATCATCAACCAATAAAATGGACTTGGCCTGCTGCCCCGTAAAGACTCGCCCATCTGCTAACTGCTCGACTTCCGCCACATCCAAAGACCGCCCCTCAGCCACTGCATCGATAAATTGACGATGGACATCATTCATCACCAACTCCAATACCTTGCGATCTTCATCATTCATGGGACGGAAAGGAGATCCAATATCTTTATATTTTCCACTTTTGACCACAAAATTTTTGACACCGATTTTTTCAAGTAACTCGTGGAAATTCGCCAATTGCATAATGACGCCAATGCTTCCCGTCAAAGTCCCAGGATTAGCCAGAATGCGATCGGTGGCCACGGCAATGTAATAGCCTCCGGAGGCTGCCACCGTGCCCATGGATGCGATGACCGTTTTATTCTTTTCTTTTCTCACTCTCTTGACGGCATTGTAAATTTCTTGCGAGGGCGCCACACCCCCACCAGGACTATCTATTCTCACCACGATCGCTTTGACCAAAGGATCGTCAGCAAATTTTTTCAGTTCCTCGACAGTCTGATACGAATCAAGAATGGGACCCTCAACCCGAACGATGGCCACACCATCCTTACCTGCTAACAACAACTCAGGAATGAAGCTTTTCCCAACACTAAACAGGACAAGGCCTCCGAGAATCATCCACAAGACCCGTTTCCATCGAGGATACCCATTACTCATAGTATTTGGGATTGGCCATAAAGACCCATATTCATCCAACCATCCTTCCCAGGAGGCCTATTCCCCCTCATCCCCTTGATCTTTCTTTTGGACAACTCGCCTAAGGCTCTGGTCGACACTGCCTTGAGAGCTATTAAACTCTTCTACCTCACTTTGCTCCAGATCCTTCATATGCTCCCAAAGACTTAAAGCAATTTTCCGATCATCACAATCAACCTTGACGATTTTCGCGGCGACTTCCTGACCAACAGCAAATTTTTCCTCAAGCCGCTCCTGCACATCCGGCCCGATCTCACTGATATGAATCAATCCTTCTACCCCGCCGTCTAATTCCACGAATACACCAAAATCGGCGATTTTGGAAACTTTGCCGGTGGTGACTTCGCCAACATGATATTGCTGGGGAATATCAGAGACCCATGGATCCGAGATCAGCTGTTTATACCCCAAAGATAACCGTTCTTTCTCTTTATCAATTTTTAAAATAATGGCTTTGACCGATTGCCCCTTTTTGAACAGCTCAGAAGGATGCTTAATATGTTTAGTCCAAGACATATCAGAAATATGGATCAACCCATCGACACCTTCATCTAAACCTACAAAGGCACCAAAATCGGTCACACTTTTTACTTTGCCCTCAATCTCTGTGCCTTCAGGGTACTTGTCCTCAATAATATCCCAAGGGTTAGGAGCCGTTTGCTTCATGCCAAGAGAAATTTTCCGGCTGTGCTGGTCAACATGAAGCACTTGAGCTTCAATGGTATCGCCCACGGACACAACTTTTGAGGGATGGCGAACTTCATGGGTCCAGGACATTTCCGACACATGGACCAAACCTTCAACCCCTGGCTCTAATTCGACGAACGCACCATAATCGGTCAGGCTCACAACCCTACCATTCACGCGACTTCTTGACGGATATTTTTCTTCAACTTTGGTCCAAGGGTCTGGAGATTTTTGTTTAACGCCCAAGGAGATACGACCCGTTTCCCGGTCGTATTTCAATACTAGGACTTCAACACGATCTCCAATGGAGAACATATCGGATGGATGCCCCACACGGCCCCAGGAAATATCGGTGATATGCAATAGACCATCAATGCCACCCAAGTCCAAGAATGCCCCATAATCCGTTATGTTCTTCACAGTCCCTTCAATCAACTGCCCTTCAGACAACGTCGACAAAGTCGATTGTCTTCGTTTGTCGCGGGTTTCTTCTAGAAGAGCCCGTCGGGAGACCACCACATTTCCCCGACGATGATTAATCTTAATAATTTTAAAGTTATACGTTTTCCCGACCAGCCCATCCAGGTCTCTGACCGGCGTCAAGTCAATTTGCGATCCTGGCAAAAAGGCCTTCACACCAATATCAACGATCATGCCGCCCTTAATACGCGAAATAACTTTCCCTTGCACTTGCTTTTCATCTTTGTGGGCAACTTCCAAATCCTCCCAAACCTTCATCTTGTCGGCTTTTTCTTTGGAAAGGAGCAAATTACCATCCGCATCTTCGCATTGCTCGATATACACTTGAACCGGATCATTGACCGCCAACTGTTCCAACTCTTCCGGAGAGAATTGGTCGGCAGGGATCATGCCTTCAGACTTATAGCCAATATCCACCACCACTCGATCTCGCTGGATATCAATGACCCTGCCTTCGGTTATCGTTCCTTCTTCAATATTTTTAAACGTTTCATCGTATAATGCGGCAAGAGTTTCGCGATCAATTTTTTCAGGTTGTTGAGTAAGAGTATTCATCCGACTTTTGATACCTCCAGCAGAGTTTGGCGGGTTAAATGGTGATTGCCATGATTAGTCTCACAATTTGCTTCTTAAATCTGTCTCATACGCCTGCCGGGTCGGAGAGGGAACGCCACCCAATTGAGCAATATGATTCATCACAGTTATCGATACGTCCTCATAAAATGATTTGACACTCTCCCCATCATCTTTTTTACAAAATTTCAATGGCTTTCCAAAGCTGACCCTTAACGGAAACAACCGTGGCCACCTTGCCCGAATGGGAAGAACTGTAAAGGTACCAGAAATATAAGCAGGAATCACCTGGCATTTTGATTCAGCCACTAAATAGCCTAGGCCAGGCTTCCCGATCTGCAAGGACCCGTCCTCCGTTCTTGTTCCCTCAGGGAAAATAACTACGGGTTCCCCTGCCTGCAAGTGAGAGAGTGCCTGCCCAAAGGCTTTCCTGTCCAGTCTGTTGGTTTTCAGAGGGATCCACCCAAGCTTTTGCAAGGCCCAATTCATGTACCGATTGGGGAATAAGCTCGCTCTCCCTAAAAAAAAACCCCGCCGCGGAATCGCGCACCCTAACAGGGGAATATCAAGGTAGCTGGCATGGTTAGCCGCAATGATGATTCCGCCTGTCTTGGGAAAGTGTTGGGAACCATCTGTCCGAAATCGAAACAGGAGGCGCGCCAACCCATTAAACAGGATCCATAACAGCCCATAGGCCGCTCCACTCACAAACGATCCGCAATGATTTGCATCATACGTCCAACAACTTCTTCAACAGATTGTCGAGAGGTGTCGATCATGATCGCCTCAGGCGCCGGACGTAACGGGTCAACCGTTCTGGTCCGGTCACGATCATCTCGGACGGCCATGTCATCACGCACCGTCTCCAGATCAATGGCTTTCCCTTGTTGACCCAATTCTTGTTGGCGCCGGTTCGCTCGAACCTCCAATTCCGCATCAAGAAAAAACTTCACATCAGCACTTGGGAACACCCGTGTCCCCATATCCCTTCCTTCAGCGATAACCCCAACCTCACCACCAATTTTTCGCTGAATCGGGAGTAACCAGTCCCTCACAGGCTGAATTGCCGCAACGCAGGATGCCAATTGGCTAATGTCTGGAGTTCTGATGGCCTCTTGGTTTATGGCCTGTCCATCAACCCAAACAGAAAGTCCATCCCGACTCAGCATCAGTCGCAGATCTGTCCTTGCAAGAAGTCCTTGGATGTGACCAAGATTGTTCGGGTCTATTTGGTCTTCCTGAACTTTCCAGGCAATCGCTCGATACAAAGCACCCGTATCCAGGTAAACATAGCCGAGACGGGTAGCCAAACACTTGGCCACAGTGCTTTTCCCGACTCCAGCTGGACCGTCAATAGTGATCATTAACCGATGACGTTGAACGGCCCTGTTCTCCTCTTACCAACTAATTTCTGGAGCATTATAATGGTCGCTAAAAATTTGTCAATAAATCCAACAGTTTATCTTTGAACCCCGGGAAGGAGGTTTCAACGCAGGCCACATCCTCAATGGTAATCGGAGACTCTGCCACTAATCCGCAAATCGCTAATGACATCACAACCCGATGATCGCCATAGCTCTGACAAATCGCTCCCTTAAGAAGTGAACCTCCATTGATGATTAAACCATCCGGTTGTTCCTCAACTTCAACGTAGAGACGCGATAATTCGGTCGCCATAGCTCGAATGCGATCGGTCTCTTTCACCCGAAGTTCTTGTGCTCCGGTAATGCGTGTTTGGCCATGGGCCAAAGCGGCAGCCACACACAATATAGGCAATTCATCAATCGTTTTGGGAATGAGTTCAGGCCCAATGGTCATTCCCCTCAGCGGAGCAGACCGCACACGGATGTCACCGACGGGTTCCCCCGATATTTCACGTTGATTGACAATGGTGATATCAGCCCCCATCTCGAGCAGAACATCCAGAATGCCGGTTCGTTCAGGATTCAACCCTATATCAGTGAGTAAGATATCCGAATCGGGAACGATAGATGCGGCAACCATGAAAAACGCCGCAGCGGAGATATCTCCGGGGACCGCAATCGGCTTTCCATCAAAAGAGGGTCGACCTTGAAGCTGCACGGTGCACCCATCAACCTGGAGGGAGACTCCGAAATAGTCCAGGAGACGCTCCGTATGATCTCGGGATCTTCTAGGCTCCTTCACAATAGTCGTCCCTTTGGCAAAGAGACCAGCCAAGAGGACACACGATTTAATTTGGGCACTGGCGACAGGAGATTCGTAGAGGATCGCCTTGAGTCCGTTCCCTTGAATAGCCAAAGGAGCCAACTCACCACCACGTCTTCCCGACATGATGGCTCCCATTTGACGAAGAGGTGTGACCACCCGGCCCATCGGACGACCTCTCAAAGAAGCATCACCTGTGAGAACGGAAAAGAAATTTTGCCCGGCCAAGACGCCAGCTAATAGGCGCAAACCTGTCCCGGAATTTCCACAATCCAAAACGTTCGAAGGTTCCTGCAGACCCCAGAGTCCCTTGCCATTCACCTCTAGTCCCTCAGGCGTTTCCTGCACATCAGCGCCTAAAGCACGAATCGCACTAAGGGTATTCAGGCAATCTTCTCCTTTAGAGTAGCCTGTAATACGTGTCTGGCCCTGCGCCAAGGCTCCAAAGATGAGGGCGCGATGCGTGATAGATTTGTCTCCTGGCACGGACACTTTGCCACGAAGGGGTTTTTTAGTCGGAAGAATTGTGAACTGGCTCATATCAACCGTTCTCTTGAGGCTTTGGCCCGTGCAATCGCCTCGTACAGTCCGGGTGCATCCCGTTTGCTCAACAACTCCCGAAAGTCTTGTAGCTCTTGGATATACCGATCAACCATCTCCACTAAATTTTCATGATTGGCCACACAAATATCCCGCCACATTTCAGGCGAACTGGCTGCAATCCTTGTAGTATCGCGCAACCCTCCGCCCGAAAAATTCAGCAAGTCCGCGGCCTGAGATGTTCGTCCTTGCAACGCCTCCAAGGTGTGCATGAGAGAAAAAGCTGCGATATGAGGCAGATGACTCACCGCACCGAAGACCCAGTCATGGTCCATAGGATCCATCAACGCCACCACCGATCCAACAGTTTCCCAAAGATGACGAACCCTTTCCAGGGCCTGGGCATTCGTATGGGAAGTCGGAGTCAGAATACATCGAGCGCCTTGAAATAAATGCGAGTCGGCGTGAGCCACTCCCGATTTCTCTTTTCCAGCAATCGGATGGGCGCCCACAAAAAACGTCGAGTGAGACAACCGGGCTTCAATCCTTGAGACCAGTTGACCCTTCACGCTCCCCACATCACTCACGATTGCGGACGGGGCCAGATCTTTTCCCCACAGGTCAATTTGTGGGAGGTAGGTCTCTACAGGAGTGGCCAGGACAATTAAATCCGATTGGCTCACTGCGTCATGAGGCTCCAGAAAAAATTGGTCAATTGCACCAATTTGAACGGCTAATTCGAGATTTTCTTGTCGACGACCGATCCCCACAACCGTCTTGGCTAAGCCCTGTTTCTTCAGCGCAAGGCCGAGAGATCCGCCGAGCAAGCCTATCCCGATAATGGTCACGTGTTGAAATAGGGGTTCTGAATGGAAAGTCGACATGATGGAAGGCAAAAGTGTCGGATTCACAAGAGGAGAATCAAAGTTCCCGACCGACAGCCTGCGCCACCTTTTGTAAATCATTCATGAGTTCGGTAAACCGGCTGGGCTTCAGTGATTCCTCTCCGTCGCACAAGGCACATTCCGGATTGGAATGCACCTCAATCAACAAGCCGTCAGCTCCAGCTGCAATCGCCGCTTTGGCCATAGGAGCCACAAGTTTCCAATTGCCCGTTGCGTGACTCGGGTCAACAATGACCGGCAGGTGAGTCATTTCCTTTAGAGTGGGCACCGCACTCAGATCAAGCGTATTGCGATACTGAGTTTCAAAGGTGCGAATCCCCCTTTCACACAGCATGACATTCCGATTGCCACGGGACATAATATATTCTGCGGATAAGAGTAACTCTTTAATCGTGGCCGACAGCCCACGCTTCAACAAGACGGGTTTGTCATAGGCCCCGACTTCTTTTAAGAGTTCGAAATTTTGCATATTCCTGGCGCCAATTTGAATCACATCCGCTTTTTCCAAAAAATGTCCGAGATCACGTGCATCCAAAATTTCACTCACTACCGGAAGACCTGTTTTTTGCCTGGCTGCAGCCAAAAACTCCAATCCTTCCTGTCCCAAACCCTGAAAGGAATAAGGCGACGTGCGAGGCTTATACGCCCCGCCCCGTAAAATGGTAGCGCCGGCCTTCGCCACTTCTTGAGCAATACCAACCGTAATTTCCAATTTTTCCACCGCACAGGGACCAGCCATAATCACGATCCGGCTTCCCCCAACTTTCACGCCGGCCACGTCAATCACGGAATCCTGTTTTTGAAATTCACGGCTCACTAACTTCCAAGGAGCTAGAATCGGAGTCACGCTTTCCACACCGGGAAACACGCTCAATGGTTGTCCTTGTAACACCCGGTCATCGCCAAGCACTGCCACAATAGTCCGTTCTTTCCCCTTCGTGATTTGAGTGGTCATCCCCAACGAACGAAGACGATCGATCAAGTGATCGATATCCTGATCCGTGGCTTCGGGTTTTAAGACAATAACCATAAATGGATTAGAATCCTTGCATTACAACACCGTGGAGAGCACTCGACTCAGAGAGTCAAGGAAGCGGCGATTTTCGGTCGGTTGGCCAATGGTCACTCGGAGCATTGACCCACGAATATGCCGAACGATCACGCCTTCGCGAAGCAACGCGTCATACGCACGTTTTCCGTCAATACCTGCATTGAAATACAAAAAGTTGGCTTGACTGGGAACAGGCGCTAAGCCCATGGTAGTTAGTCTTTCTTCCAGAAACGTCATTTCGGCTTCATTCATGGCCCGGCTTTTCGCCACATGGTCGTCATCCGAAAGAGCTGCTCGTGCGGCTTCTTGAGCCAAGCTATTCACGTTGAACGGAGGGCGAACCCGATTCACATACCCGGCGATTTCTTTGGTCGTACAGCCATATCCCACGCGCAATCCTGCCAGTCCATAAATTTTCGAAAACGTCCGGAGTACCACAACCGGCCGCCCGTCACGAACATACTGCAAGCTGTCCGGAAAATCAGGATGTCGCACGTACTCATAGTACGCCTCATCAAATACGACGACCACATGATCAGGAAGCCGGGAGAGAAATCCGTCTATTTCCCGTGCCGTCAGCATGGTGCCCGTGGGGTTATTCGGATTGCAGAGAAAAAAGAGCCGCGTGCGGTCGGTGACCGCCTCAACCATGGCCGACACATCATGGACCCAATTTTTCAAGGGCACTTCAACCGGCACACCATGCCCTCCCAACACAGAGAGCTTGTACATCACAAACGTCAGATCGGCCATCACCGCTTCATCACCCGGTGAGAGAAACGCGCGGACTAAGAGACTAATGATTTCATCTGACCCATTGCCCACCAGAACCTGATCATCGGGAACCTTCAACCGCTCGGCCAACGCTTGCCGAAGGTAGTGAGCCCCGCCATCCGGATACCGGTGAAGCGACGCGGCTGCCCCCGCTAATACCTGCAGCGCGTTCGGCGAAGGACCCCAAGGATTTTCATTAGATGCCAGTTTAATTGCCTGAGTAATTCCCAGTTCCCGCTCCAATTCGTCCAAGGGTTTTCCTGGAGAATACGAGGTTAACGAGGCAATTGTGGGATGGACACGCAATGGCATGGGTTTACATTCTTTCTCTTGTGCGCATGAAGGAAAAATCAAGAAAATTTCACGTCTACCTGGGCCGATCGTTTGCGCCAGACCCTACTGATGAGAAGAATACGATCCCAGAATCTTCATCATCAAACAACGTGACCGAACTTCCTCCAAGGCCTTCTTCAGGCGATCATCGTCCTGATGACCTTCCAAATCCATATAAAACAAATATTCCCAGACTTTTCGTCTGGTAGGCCGTGATTCAATTTTGGTCATACTAATGCCGTGCGATGAAAACGGGCGGATCAGGTCATACAAGGCGCCAACCCGGTCTTTCGCGGAGACAATGATCGACGTTTTATCACGACCGGTTGGTTCAGCTCCCTTTTGGGATAAAATTAGGAACCTGGTGAAATTATTAATGTTATCTTCAATTCGTGATCGCAGAATATTCAACCCATACAACTGAGCGGCCAATTCGGAGGCAATGGCCCCGGCGGTTGGATCATTCACACACCGCTCAGCGGCCCGAGCCGTACTGGGCTCTTCCGCAAAACTCACAGAAGGCAAATTGGTTTCCAGCCATTTTCGGCATTGGGCAATGGCATGCGGATGAGAATAGACCGTCTTGATCTCTTCTAATTTTTCCGCTTTCGAAAGAAAGTGATGGGAAACTTCCAGCATCACTTCACCATAAATCAACAGGGGTGAGTCCACGAACAGATCTAACGTATGGTTGACCACCCCTTCCGTCGAATTTTCTATGGGAACCACGCCAAATCGCATACGTCCCCGTTCCACTTCATCAAACACATCCTTAATGCTATTGACCGACACATAGTCGGCCGATCCCCCGAACTTCCGCATGGCAGCCAGATGCGTAAACGTGGCAGGAGGTCCCAAATATGCGACCGTTTGCGTTCCCTCCAGAGAGAGGGACGCCGACATAATTTCCCGGTAAACATAACGCAGAGCTTCACTAGGAAACGGCCCTGGATTCTTGCGCATCAACCGTTCCACGATCGCCACTTCCCGACCAGGCGTGTGAAGATGGGCAGACGAATCCTGTTGTTTTTTCAGATGCCCGATTTTAATGACGTATTGGGATCGTTCATTCAATATGTTCAGAATGTCGTCATCAAGCCGGTCGATCTCTTGACGACATTGTTGCATATCCTCTGAAAGCTCCACGAGACTCATCCTTATATCTTGGAAAATCTGCAATTTAGGCAGGAGCATACAAGGAATACCCTGCTGTGGCAAGCAAGCGTTTCCCCCTTTCGGCTTGCGGCTTTCCTCCATAAACAGGCCACATTTCCCGACCACAAACACAGAGGCTTTCCCGGTCAGCGCGGCACCAGAAATACATATCGTTGAAGAGGGTCATTCAAACAACGATCGGTCGCTTTGATTGTCCAATCGGGGAAGGTGGCCGAAATCCAGTCCAAGGTCATTGAGGAATCCCCGTATGTGACGTCACCGTCGATCGGCGCCCAGTTGTGGGGATTGAAGGCGAAGCCCACCTGTCGGTGTCGAAGGGCAAGAGCATCTTTTTGCTCCTGTGAGGCATGAGGGGCATGCTCCCAGTATTCGACAGGACGAATGGTCATGGCCAAAAGACCATCAACTGCAATGTGCTGCCGCAATGTGTGCAACGACGTCGTCATCGCCCTACGGGACAAATGAGTATACACAGAGAAGGCATAAATGAGGTTAAACTTTGTCTCCCCAACCGGTAGGGACGTAGGCAAATACTCGGATACGGCGAAATTTGTGCACAGTCCCGACTCCCGGCATAGCTCAATGGACTGTTCCCAGGGATCAACCCCGAAGATTTTTTCCTCGACAGTGAAATAATAAAGCAATTGGGCGATACGGCCATAGCCGCATCCAAAATCCAAGACAGTGGCATCATCCAGAGACCGCCCGGTCACGCGCGCGTAGTTGTAACTCAACGCACGCACGAACGCTGTTGTTTGCTTGAGCAATGCCACTCCATGGTTCCCCGTCCAGTTTCGCTGCACCTCATCACTCGCCATAGAAGGGAGTAATTGTGAAAGCTTGGGGTACTCAGGGTCGGGCATGGACAATAAAACCAGACCGAATTCATCAAGACTGAGTTGACGAAGGCGGGTGATGGCATTCTGACGAGTGACCACCCCTGGATCATTCTCCAATGCACGCATGACCTCCTGAATATACCCGAACATATGGTCTTTGGTGGCATCCACACTCACGGACACGGAAAACGCGGATGGAAGTTCCTTCACCAGTTTCAACCCATATTGTTTTAATATTTTTTTAATGAAATTTTTCATCGCCTGTTGAACATGATCCACATTCAATTTCCTCTTGAGACCGTTGACCAAATTGTAAGTCGGTCCACTGAAACCCCTGGCTACCACATAGGGAATATAACCCTGGCGACAAATAGTAGATTAGCCAGACCTATGAATGCCAAGTTGTACCACACTCGTGGCACCGCAAGAGGCTACTGAAAAATAATTCGTAAACCTTTTAGTCTGCTCGTACACTCCGGTTATGTTTACGCGCCAGGCACGAAGAATACCTACAGATGGATTTAGTCATGTCTAGATTCAAAGAAAGCCGTATAATACTGCTGCGTTAAAAAGTCCCCACTCCTTTTCCCCGCTGGTAAAGAATTTTTTCCCTTTTGCCGAAGCATCATAAGCCGTGGATGACCTCAATGATTGAGGCACAAGTACTTCCCAAACCTCTTCTCCATGGAATTCAATGTCACCTTATATTGATCTTTTATCCGACGCTGATTCTGCATGTTCTCCTGGAGATCATCCCCATAGAGACCACTTTCCATTAACACAAGACCTTCAAGTTCCACGGCACCAGAATAGATCTCTGAGATCAGCGAGCGAATTTCAGCGTCGCCTCCGAATATGAAATAAGCCCGTTTAGTCTGACGCAAAAGCTCTATCTCAGCCCCAGGCGGGATTTTTCCAGTTACCAAAGTGTCTGCAAGAAAACCAGTGAGTCCCTCGTAGATTTTATACCGGCGATCGAATAGCTCATGACGCAGCCTAGAACGATCGGTGCTCAACTGTCGCCATGTGATCACCGCTACCAAGAATGCTATTACAGTCGTCGCAATGGCGTTAATAGTCTCAATCAACATTCTTCTTTGTTGTCGTCCTCCTACGCTTATGTCGGGTGGCCACCCCGCGCATCCCCTCCCTCTTGCACGGCAGGACGCATTCTACTCGGTTCCCATCCCGTCTTAAACTGTCCCTTGCTGCGATCCCAAATCAAATCGTCAGATAAAGGGCCTGTGATTCGTCTCACCCACTGGGCAGGCATACGGTCTCGAACCAACTCAGGGAAACCGTGATCATTAGGTTTGTAAAGTGGCGGTTCCTTCCAGGCTATCGTCTCGATACCGGTCTCTTCATCTTTGGACACGCATAGTTCATGAACGATACGGGCATGCAACCACGGATTATGTCCACACGTGATATCCCCATTGAACTGCCGTTCCGAACGATAGGGATTCCTGGCTGGGCGACCAGCATAGGCCGCAAGCTCAGAAGCAGTCGAATTACGTTTCGCATACAGGAACTCAAGGATACCAGCAACACGCTCGGGAGAGTAGCGTGGGTTAAGGATCGCGGCCACTGCGTCAGCGACAGCCGCTGCATCCCCCATCCAATCCCAAGTGATCAACCAAGCGTTCATATGGGTTTACAACTGTGTCTTTAGTACCTATATAAATTAAACTGATTCCCCTCAAATGCACGGTTCCGGTTACCCCTCCAGACGGCAGGATTCCTATCTGAATGCGTGTGAACCCCTTGCATTGAATAGCTTACTACCTGTCCAGCGACCTATCACAATCTGATGCGGATCCGCATCCCACCACCTTCTGGAAAGGTTTCATAGCCCGACTGCCGGACTGCAAACGCCCACCGATCTCCCAGGAGAGTCACCCAAAACCAATGTTTTGGAATGGCCCTGGGAGGATTTTTGGTCAACTGACGAAAGAAGTCAAATTTTCAGTTTTCTTTGGCTGGTCCTTTTGACCATGCCTATTGGTCTGGATAAATTGGGGTATCCTTGATGGGGAGATCGGAGTTGAAGCCATTGCAAAAGACAGGATTGCTGACGAGGGAGGACAATTAATAAAAAACGGCAGGGAATCTTGCGGGAGTTATAGGCTGCGGTTAGCTTGAAACAATTGAAGGTCTGCAGGATGCGAAAAACGTTCAGTCCAGAGATCGTGAAAAGTACGACGCGTGAGATGTGTTAATGATAACTTTCAGCGTCGGTGGGGAATTTTCCGCATTCAACTTCTTCTTTATACCGCCGGAGCGCCTGCAAGGCATCCGCCTTCAGATGGGCATAGGGTTTGACAAATTTCGGGACAAAGTCATCGAAGAGGCCTAACAGGTCGTAAAGCACCAACACTTGCCCGTCACACCCCTGCCCGGCGCCAATACCAATGGTCGGTATTGCAAGGGCTTCAGTGATGCGTTTCGCCAGCTCGGTCGGCATACATTCCAAGACCACCGCAAACGCCCCGGCGGCTTCCAGGGCCTTGGCATCGCTTACAATATTTTCCGCTTCTTCCTGGGCTTTCCCTTTAACCGAATACCCGCCAGATTGATTGACCGACTGCGGTGTCATGCCCACATGACCCATGACAGGAATGCCAAAACGAGTCATGGCCTCCACCCGATCAATCACTGATATTCCTCCCTCAAGTTTCACAGCAGCGGCCCCCGCTTGCAGAAAGCGCCCCGCATTCCGCACCGCGTCTTCCACGCTGGCCTGGTAAGACATAAACGGCATATCTCCAATAACCATGGCCCGTTTGGCTGCCTGGGCTACCAACCTCGTGTGATAAAGCATGTCATCCATAGTCACCGATAAGGTATTGGGCCGGCCTTGCACAACCATGCCAAGGGAATCGCCGACGAGAATGACGTCCAGTCCAGCCTGCTCCACGATCCGCGTGAATAGCGCATCGTAGGCGGTCACGACCGTTAACTTTTTGCCCTGTTTCTTATGTTGTTTAAAATCTGGAATCGTCATGTTTGCCAACTTCTGTGTGACGTGAGCGTTATGTACCGGCAGTCCGTTTGGCTGATTCCACCGTGTTCTGAAGCAGCATGGCGATCGTCATCGGGCCAACACCACCAGGAACAGGTGTGATCCATCCCGCTCCTTCTTTGACCCGGTCATAATCCACATCCCCGACTAATTTTCCATCGGCTAATCGGTTAATCCCCACATCAATCACGATCGCCCCCATTTTCACCATGTCTGAGGAGACGAAGAGAGGTTTCCCGATTGCCGCAATCACGATGTCGGCTTCACGAACCACCGCTGGAAGATCTTTAGTGCGTGAATGACAAATGGTGACAGTGGCATGCCGGTGCAGGAGCAACATGGCCACAGGTTTTCCCACAATATTACTCCGACCAATCACGATGGCTCGTTTCCCGGCAATATCTTGTCCGGTCGAATCGATCATCTGAATGACCCCCTTAGGCGTACAAGGGATAAACCTCGGGTCCCCTGTCACTAAACGCCCGACATTGACCGGGTGAAATCCATCGACATCTTTCTCGGGAGAGACGGCTTGCAAGATCGCTTGACTGTCCATGCCCGGAGGCAGGGGAAGCTGGACCAGAATGCCGTGGATACGAGAATCGGCATTGAGCTGATGGATCAGCTTCAATAATGTTTCTTGGGGGGCCGAGGCCGGCAAAAGATGTTCTTGGGGATAGAGGCCGGCTTTTTCACAGGCTATTTTCTTGTTCCGCACGTAGACGGCCGATGCCGGATCGTCTCCCACCAGCACTGCGGCTAATCCGGGCCTAATTCCCGTGTCTTTTTCGAGAAGGCGCACGTCTTCTGCAATGCCCTCTCGAATCGACTGGGCCAATGCTTTACCATCAATGATCTGTGCGGGCACGTCGACTCCTTCTCCTGGAGTGTTGAAAAATGCCACCAGCGGCGTTCTCGCCCCTTGGCCGTGCTCACGTACTCCTTCGTACGCTCCGCCCGTCCAATTGGCTGCGGCCTTCCCTTCGAGAGGCCTCAGGGCAGGACTGGGCGGACATTTTTGAACACTCCATTATTTTGCTCTCGGTTACTCCCAGGCGGATCAATTGCAAAATATTTCAATTATTGAACAGACCCTTGCATTGAAATGGTTATGCAGCTCATTAAGGTGATTTTACGATATCAGGCAGGGAAAATCTTCGTCAACGAAATGGCTGCCTCATCTTTCCTTGACACCCTATAAAAACGTCACTTACCATGCCACTTCAGCTTTTCCTCCAGGCATCTCTTGTCGCTCTGATCGTCATCATCGTCTCAGTGAAAGTTCGGTTATTTCCATGAAGCCAAATTGCTTTGTTGTCTCTTTCCGGAATGCGATCCTCACCAGTCTGTTGATGCTGAGTTGTTGGACGACCATCTATGCCGAGGAGGTGACGAATTTAGCGTTCCCGCAAAGCATGATTGCCGATGGAGGGCAGGTCTATTTCATCGCCAATGCCAACGGAGACCCTGGAACACGGGAAAATAAGGGCTTTATCAGTAAGGTGACGACTGAAGGTAAGATGATTGACCTCCACTTTATCCAGGGCGGGCAAAATTCGGTCACCTTAAACTCACCAAAAGGGATGGCTCTTATGGGCTCAATCCTTTATGTGGCCGACCTGGATATGGTCCGGGGATTTGACAAAAACACCGGACAATCCCTGCATACCATTCCCTTCACACACTTTCACAGTCAATCGCTTGCCGGGCTGGTAGCGGATCCTCAAGGCGGGCTTTATGTTTCTGATGCCGATTCCAATACCATTTATCACATTGATGACCCCGCCCACGATCATACCGTGAAGGTTTTTGTCCAGCATGAAAGCCTGTCGCATCCACGCGGCCTCACTATTCATCCCAGAAATGGACATGTGGTCGGTGTCGGATGGGAGGATGGGAAGATTTTTGAAATTGACGAAACCGGGACGATTCAGGAGCTGTTTGCCAACACCTTTTTTACCGGTGGGTTCTATAATTTAGACGGTATTGATTTCGACAAATATGGCACCATGTATGTATCTGATTTGACGGCAGGGAAAGTCTGGAGAATTTTGGCTAATCACAAAAAAGAGGTGATTGCCGAGTTTTTGTTGTCCCCATCGGGAATCGGGATCGACCGCGTCAATCATGTGATCATGGTCCCCTACCTGTACGTGAACGGCGCAGAGATTAATGGTCTTGAGCGCCCCTCTAACGATAACCCCAACAAAAAGCGCCGATCCTGGTCTGATTATGGAATGGGCTGGCTTAAGAAAGAGACGGGGAATGAGTAAGTGCCTCTATTGTCACCAACGTAAGGGCAAACGGGCGTGTCCCGCACTTGGAGGCATGATCTGCAGCCAATGTTGCGGCACTAACCGCATCACGAATATCAGTTGCCCGACATCCTGTGTCTTTCTCGAGAGCAATGATGACTATCAACAAAAACGAGTGGGAAATCGGTTTGAACTCGAACGTCGAGGTTTTTATCGACAATTATTGGATCTCGGGGGGGAACGGGCGACGGAAATATTTTATGTCTTTGAGGCCCTGGCCTATCGATTTTTCCAAGACCGGCGTGATGCGCAAGACGCCGAGGTGTTGGAAGGCCTCCAAAGCCTCCGACGAAGTTTCAGCCTGATCCATATACCAGACTCAGGAATGCCCGCTTTCGGTGAAGAATTACGAAAGGAATTTAAGGTCTTCGGCGAGCGCCAACCTTTAGAATCTCATTTGGTCACAAACGTCTTAGACCAGGCCCATACCTTCATTCAAGAATTTTCCGGATCAGGGCTTCGTTCTCATCGTTTTTTACATGGATTACTCGGCTATATCCGAGAACGCCATCCCGATGTAGCAGAACAACTCGCCCGCCAAACCGGGGCGGGTGGGCGCATCATTATTCCTAGTGGATTTGATTACGCACCCGACCACTCTTCGACCGAACCGGTCAGCTGATCGGCACTTTCCATCTACATTCCAGGCCTTCCTCTCCCGAGTTACGGCAACACGTCTATCGTCATTTCAATCCGCTCTAGTGGATTATCCTTCAAGTCGCGAGGCTGGCTCACAATTGTATCAAGCACCTCAAGGCCTTTCACTACCTCACCAAACACGGTGTACTGGCCGTCCAGATGGGGCGCCTTATCCACCATAAGGAAAAACTGCGATCCTGCACTATTGGGATCTGCCGTGCGCGCCGCAGAGAGAATACCTTTTTCGTGAGCAACCCGGTTAAATTCTGCTGGAACCGTATATCCCGGTCCACCGGTTCCAAACCGGCTTCGATTAGCTGGATCTTTGGTCAAAGGATCCCCCCCTTGAACCATAAATCCAGGAATGATCCGATGAAAAATGGTTCCGTTATAAAACCCTGACTTGGCTAATTTGAGAAAACTTTCTACATGCTTGGGTGCTAAGTCCGGGAATAACACGGCTTCCATTTCCCCAAATTTCGTTTTGATCAGAACGTGAGGTGCCTTGGTATCAGCCTTCGATGGTTCTTCCGCAGCCGCCCCGGTGGGGACGAGAGAACCACCTGCGGTGACAATGGTGAACAGTCCGATCACCATCATGAATTGACGTAGAGCACTCGCTAAAGTCCGTGGCTGCGACACAACCCTCATAATTCCTCCTCCATGGCTAATCTGTTGATTTCTTGATTGAATGACTTGGCTCGACTGAAACACCAAGTCCAGCTTGTGCGATCGCTTGCGCTGCCGCACATTGTTCGGCTTCTTTTTTTGTCCGCCCTTCTCCCTGTCCCATAATTTCTCCTTGGATTTCCACCGTGACAGCAAAAACCTTTTGATGGTCAGGGCCCGATTCCCGAACAAGTCGATACTGCGGACTTGCCCCAAATTGTTTATGCGTCCATTCTTGCAAACGGCTTTTCCCATCCCACCCGACTGATGCCACAGAACTGTTCTGTAAGGAAGAAAATTCCGTGGTCAAGACTTTTTGAATAAATGCTCTTGCGGCCTCCAACCCACCATCAAGATACACCGCACCAATGATTGCTTCAAGGACATTGGCTAACAGCGATAATTTTTCCCGCCCCTTTGTGGCTTCCTCCCCCCGACCCAATCGTAACCACTGCCCCAACTGGAGACGACTTGCCGCTTTCGAGAGAGTGGATCGGCTGATCAATCCTGCTTTAATCTTGGAGAGCTCGCCTTCTGTACCACTTGGGAACATCGCGGCAAGACTTTCACTCACAATCAATCCCAACACCGCATCCCCTAAAAATTCTAATCGTTCATTGTGGGGACTCACCGCCTGGGGTTGAGTTTGAGAAAATGAACGGTGGGTGAGAGCCTCACACAGCAAAGCTTGCTGCTTAAAGACATACTCCAAAGATTCCTGAATCACTTCAAATGCAAGAGCAGCCACGAGATTTACAAAGAAAAGCTAATGTTGACACGCATGATCGTTTTTCTCTTATCTCTTGACCAAAACATTGCAGTATATCATATATTTTTTGGGCGAGGTTGGGGCAACAGGTACTGAAGTTCTGGAGAGGCATAGCTCTCGAAACAATCTAATCGGAAAGGGACAATGCTGCCTATTCGCCTTTCCAACGCCGGAATACCAAACACGCATTGACACCACCAAATCCAAATGCATTGGAAATGGCGACATCGATAGAACAGGACCTCGCATGAGTCGGAATATAATCCAAGTCACATTCGGGGTCTAGCGTCTCCAAATTGATGGTCGGAGGAAGGACGCCATGGTGCATGGCCATTATAGAAAAAACCGCTTCAATTCCCCCGGCAGCCCCCAATAAGTGGCCGGTCATGGATTTGGTAGAACCCACAGGAATGGAATAGGCCCGGTCCCCAAAGACTTTTTTGATGACCTGCGTTTCAATCCGATCGGCAAATGTGGATGTGGCATGGGCATTAATATACCCCACAGATTCTTTGGTGATTCCCGCATCTTGAATCGCACGCTCCATACAAGTCACCGCACCTGCACCATCATCGGGTGGAGCGGTAATATGAAAGGCATCGCTATTCATGGCATAGCCGATCACCTCGGCATAAATGCGCGCACCCCGAGATTTGGCGTGCTCCAATTCCTCTAAGATTAAAACACCGGCACCTTCGCCAATGACAAATCCGTCCCGGTCTTTATCAAAAGGCCGACTAGCCCGTTTCGGCTCATCATTTCTCCTGGACAATGCCTTCGCCGCTGCAAATCCAGCTACTGC